>CAXXMR010000012.1:0-605461 GCA_963663805.2 Sedimentisphaerales bacterium | reverse complement strand
TGCTAAAATGCGAAGGTAAGGGAAAAATTTTCTTTAATAGCAAGAATGTGCCGACAAAACTGGAAGATACCACAATTGTCGAGGTACGGACGACCCAAGGGGCGGCTCGGAAAAAAGATGACGGTAATAAACGGAAGATTTTCTATCGCATTATACGTAAGATAGAGATTTTGGATAATTGATACGAGGTCGAGGCATGAGGCAGAAGGCAAGAGGGTAACGGCGAGGTATCGCCTTTGGCGAAATTTTTTATTTTCCCGGCGCTGGCGCTTCGGGCTGTTGCTTGCCTAAGCAATGCCAAAGAATAGCGGTTTTAATGCTTACGAAAGTTAATGTATTCATAGATAAATTGTTCATGGAGATTTAATGATGAGACAGAAAGTGATTTTGGTTTTGCTTGCTCTGGCGTTGGTTTCACTGACGGGTTGCGGGAGTCCGGTTAAGCTGGTTACGAATTACAAGCAGGGTTTCGACCATGTAAAATACAGTCAGACCGTGGGTTATAAGAACTGGGTGGAGATGCCGGGTAAGGAAGCGTCGCATGTGAGTATGCGTGAGACGAAAGAAGAGATTCAGATGCTGCGGACGATTGATTCGGTAGAGGCTGATGGCACGGCGTTGATGTCAGTTACTCTGCTGGAAGTGAAATTGAGTCTGAATATTGATGTTCAGGACAAGAAAAAGCAGATGAGCTACAACAGCAGCGAGGGCGGCACGAAGAGCGATTGGCCGGGTCAGCCTAAGCTGGCGGGCGTGAGCTATCAGATTCGGGTGGCCCCAGATAGCTCGATTGTGGAATTTGTGAATCTTGATAAGGTTCGCAAAGAGCTGGGGCTGGAAGACAGCAGCAGCGGCGCGGTGGCGAATATTTTGAGTGATGACAGTCTGCGTCGTTATCATGAACGGAAGTTTATGATTAACGCTCCAAAGAAAATCGCGGTGGGTGAGAGCAAAGTCATCAATGCTCCGCTGCCAGATGCGATGATTAAGGCCAAGGCAATAAAGGAGACGTATTCGGTTAAGGGTGTGCCGGTCGAGGGCGGCGAACAGTTAGTTTCGGTTATTATGGAAGGCAGTGATTTGCAGACGCTGCCGGAAGGTATGGCAGAGCCGGAAGGCATTAAGGAATTCGGTCGTTCACTGATTAAGGATAAGAGCGATATGGATTCGCTGAGCGTGACGAGTATCGGCACTTTTGATGTGGGCAAGGGTATGGCAACGATGGAATTTAACGCTTTAAGCTGCAAGCTGGTATTGCTGGAAGAAAATGTTTTCGGCGAACAGGCCAAGCAGAAGAAAGGTGGGGGGCGGGATAATGTTTACGGAGATTAATCAGATGTCGAGCTTTGAGGTTATGCCGTAAGCAGGCATAAGGCAACGAGGCAAAAGGCATAAGTGGACGGCGAGGTTTCGCCTTTGGCGAAGCTGATAGACATTTTTGGTTATGAATCGGGTCGGCGTTTAGACGTCGGCCCGTTTTTTTGTGCACAAATAACGATAGAATTGGGTAAAGCTGGTTATCAGTATCGCAATTGGCGATTCATTATCGGACGTTACTAAAAAAGGTGATTAAAAGGCTAAGGTTGTCAAAGGGTCGGGGTGGTTTCGGTCGATAAAGGTTTAGCTGAGGTAATTATAGGTCCTTATGGAACGGTAGGCCGGTTGATATGTAATGGAGGTCGGCACTGATGCGACGCGATGAACAAGTAAATCGAGTAGCCCGTGATTGTGTACACTTCAAGGGCGACCGGCCTTGCGCTCCGCATGGTCTGGTGGGCGAGGTTTGTCGGTGCGAAGGCTATTGTCCGCGGAGCAGCCGGGTTTTTATGGTGCATTTGTCATCGGCGGCGGGTGTGGTGCGGGCCAGTGCGCTGGTTGAGCGTTTGAAACGGGAAGATCCAGACTGTCATATAACTTTTATGAGTGAATGGCCTGAACTGCTTTCGGGTCAGGTTGATGAGGCGATTGGTTCGGATGCGGCAAGTTTGATGCAGGTGCAAATGTCGGAATATGATTTGGCGTTGAATCCTGATGTTTCGGCGCGGAAGCTGTGGGGTGATGAATATTGTGAACGCGGCAGTGAAGAAAGGTTTTTATCTGAAAGAGAATCTGCCGGCCCCAATTGATGGGGACGCTCATGACGCTTATCTGCGGGCGATTTTGCCGCAAAGTCAGCCGAGTGCAAATATTGACTCAATTCGGACAGTGTTTCAGTTATGCGGGATGGAATATCGTTATGAGACTCCGAGTCTGGCTCAGCCGCGGCTGGAGGGAGCGTGGGGTTATGATGACGAGGTGGTAATTGGTATTTATGTGGGTGCGGATTTAGGGATGGAGCAAAAAAGTCCTTGGCCTTTGGCGCACTGGACTCATTTGGTTGAGACATTAGAGCAGCGGGGGCTGGTTCCTTTATTGCTGGCGGACGGGGCGGCGGGTCGGGCGTCCGGCAAGCTAGCAGAGAGCATTAGCGGGGTTCAGTATCCGGGTGCTTTGCGGGTGCGGGAGCTGATGGGGCTGCTGGGACGTTGTTCGGTGGTGGTGACCGCGGCGGAGGGTGTCTCTGAATTAGCAGCGGCGTTGGGTAAGGAAGTTGTGGCCCTGGCGGGCGGGAAGATTGTGGTGCCGAGCAGTCCGGTTCTGCGGAAACGTAATGTTTATGTGGAGATACCCAAGGGCGGGAAGGTGCTGGCTGACATTCTGCCGGATAAGGTGCTGGAAGCGATTATCGAGCAGTTGGGACACAGCAAAGAATCGAAGATAACGGTAGGGGCGGGGAGTTTTGATCCTTCGGTCGTGCGTAAGATGATTAACCGGAAGCGGCCAGGTTAGAAAATATGTCGCACACTTTTTCTTTCATTCCACACGATTTGTGACGGTTATCATCCAGTCGGGATATTCGGGATTAAATTTTTTCATCAAGGCCCATACCCTTTGTTTGAATGTTGTTTCAATCAAGGCATTCTGGCCGGGCCAAATGCGAAATTTCAATCTGAGGTAGCGCCACTGTTCCGGCTGAGCCTGCTCAATTCCGAATATCTGCGGAGGGTCGATAATTATGCCTTTGTACTGATGGTACATTCCCTGAGCCATATCCAGTATTTTTTCCATAACTATTTTTTCGTTGAGTCCCTCGGTAATCTGGACATCCACGTAGGCGCGCATGGCTCCACCTTTGAAGCGTCCGATGACCGCTATATTGCGGTTGGGGACATATATTATTTGGCGATGCAAATTGATGAGGGTTGTAAATCGCAGGCCAATGTTTTCGACCCGGCCAATTTGTCCGGAGAGATCGACAAGGTCATGAATATTGAGTGCATCGGAGAAAATCAGGGTGAGACCAATAACGACGTCCTGAACAAAACCCTGCAAGCCAAACCCGATGGCCAGTCCTAATACTGTGGCACTGGCGAGATAGGCCTTGAGTGACACATTGAATTCGACGAGGATCAAGCCGATCGCGGTGAAATAGATGGTGAAGGTAAAGGCACTAACCAGAATGGCAATTATACTTGCGATTCGAGGGAAGCGCCGGCTGAATTGAACCTGAGTAGAAAGCCCACTTTGAGGCTGGCGGGTGAGCAGCCAGGCACTGAATCGGCTGATTGCCCGGGCGACAAAATGTGCCACAACGGCCAGGACCATGATAAGAATAATGCGGACGCCCGAAGGCAGGTCCTTTATGAAATCCATTACAGTCACAAGTTATCCTCACTATAATAGTTTCAGATTAGATTTTCAATTAGTTGTTGTTGTTCGGGGATTTTATCGAAGGCGATACCTAGTCCGGGGATTTTCATTTCTTTGCCCCAGGGTCTGTGCCAGATGACTGTCCCGGTTATTTCGGGGGCGGCACCGAGTTCCTGGAGTCTGATATAGATTTTTTGTCCTTTTTGGTAATCTCTGATACTAAAGAGTCGGCAGCCTCCGGGCGAGAAATCCATAGTAATGGTTTTTTCGGCTTGCTGATGGTCGAATTTTTCATCTTTGAAAACTATGACATTGAAATGTATTGCTTCGCGATTATGTTTTCTGATTTTACGGGGCTCGAACTCCGTGCACATTTTGTTGACGAAATACTCCAGCTCGTCACCTTCGAAACCGACATTTATCATAGCCCTGATAGTATCGTGTTTGACATCCCACTTGACGCGAACCAAAGGAAAAGATTCGTAGATATCCATCATTTGCATTTGCAGGTGGGAATCACATTTGGTTCTGGTCAGTACGTCCAGAGCGATGCCATGATACTCGTGTTTTTTCAGAGCTGAGACCAGCTCGCTTGGTCCGGCGACGACATCGACCCGGGCTCCAAGGTTTTCCAGCTCTCTGAAATAATGTTCCCTTGCGGGGCCTTCCCTGGCTAATAATACGATTCTGACACTCATAAATTGTCCTGCCTTAAGGACCTGTTGCCCAAATGGGCTATAATGCTCTAAACCGGTAACAGCATGAAAGAATCGGAGTCTAACAAATAACATAACTATGGGCAAGATATTTCCCATTCTTCTAAAGGCCGAGTTTGAGCCGGGTGATTCAAGGTTATCATTGGTTTTACAACCCTTTCGTCTTTTTTATTTGTGTAGCCGAGGGTTTGTGGGGAATTGATTGACTTGTGGTGGTCAGGATTTATAATCCGTCTTGCTGATTGGGGTAGCTTGGGCGTTTTAGGGCTGCCCAAATCGATATAACAAGCGAAAGGTGAAGAATTTGCAGAAGACGGCAGGAGATTTGGCCCGGCATGTGGGCGGTGAGGTCCGGGGGGATGGTGGGCTGGTCATAACTGGTGCCGCTACGCTGGGTGAGGCGGGTTTCGGGGACGTAAGTTTTTTAGCTAACCCCAAGTATGAAAAGGATTTTCGGGAGAGCAAGGCCTCGGTTGTGGTGGTGGGCAAGGATGTCGAATGCTCTGATAAGACCCTGATTTGCTGTGATGATCCTTATTATAGTTTCATGCAGATTGTGGTGCTGCTGCATGGGCATCGTGAGCACAGGAAGATAGGCATCAGTGGGCGGGCCAGTGTGGATGAAAGTGCGCTTATTGGCAAAAATGTCGATATTCATGATTTTACGTGCGTTTCGGAGGGGGCGACCATCGGTGATAATACGCGGATTTATCCGAACTGCACGATTGGGCCGGGCAGTAAGGTGGGGCGAGACTGCATTATTTATCCAAATGTGACAATTTATGACGGCTGCTCGATTGGGGACCGGGTGACGATCCATTCGGGGTCGGTGATTGGCCAGGATGGTTTTGGGTACGCCACGCACGGTGGCAAACATCATAAGATACCGCAAATCGGCGGGGTGGTGATTGAAGATGACGTGGAAATCGGGGCGAACTGTACGATCGACCGGGGTACGCTGGGCGATACGGTTATCGGTAAAGGCAGTAAATTCAGTAACTTAATCGCGATTGGGCATAACACGCGGATTGGCGAGCATTGTCTGCTGGTGGCCCAGGTGGGCATTGCAGGCAGTACGACAATTGGTAAATACTGCACATTCGCGGGTCAGGTTGGGGTTGTCGGGCATATCAAGATAGGCGATTTTGTGCGGGCGGGCGGTCAGTCGGGTATCATGCATGACTTGCCGGATAAGCTGGAGGTTGTTGGTTCGCCAGCAATGCCGATTACGCAGACCAAACGCAGTTTGCTGGCATTGAAGGATTTGCCTGATTTGCGGAAGAAAGTTCGCAATCTGGAACGGCAGATTGAGCGATTGTTGGATAAGCAAGAAGCAGAAGAGTAACGGCGTGGGCGTGGTCCACTCTTATGAATTGTTTTTAAGTGACGGATTTTGGCGGACAAGTCATTGGTTTGATTGCGGGTGAGGGTCGGTTGCCTTTTATGGTGGCTGCTGGCGCTCGCAAGGCTGGTCTGCGGGTGGTTTGCGCGGGGCTGGCGGGTCAGGTTGAGCCGGAGTTGTCTGGTGAGGTTGATGAGTTTCGGGAAGTTGGGCTGGCTCGTCCGGGCGCGTGGATTAGATTTTTGCGCCGGCATGGGGTGAACGAAACGATTATGGTTGGCCGCGTATCGAAACGCAAGATGTATACGCGTTGGCGGATATGGCATTATCGACCAGACTGGCGGGCATTTCGGTTATGGTATGGTCGACTGCGGAAACTGGATAAGCGAAATGACAGTTTGCTGGCGGCGCTGGCTGATGAGCTGGCGACGGGAGGTATTGTTCTGGTGGATTCGACGCGATATTGCAAAGAGGAAATGGCTGCCGAAGGGGTGATGACACGGCGGGCACCGAGTGAGGCAGTACTGAAAGATATTGAGTTCGGCTGGCAGATTGTCAAGGAGATGGGGCGGCTGGATATTGGTCAGGCTATTGCGGTGAAGGAGCAGGAAGTAATCGCGGTTGAGGCGATTGAGGGTACCGATGAGATGGTGGAGCGGGCGGGCAAGCTGTGCAAGAGCGGTGGGTGGACATTGATTAAGGTTGCCAAGCCGCGCCAGGATATGCGTTTTGATGTTCCGACGATTGGGGTGGGGACAATTGAGAATCTGCATCGTAACGGGTCAGGTTGTCTGGCGGTTGAGGCGGGGGTTACTTTTATGGTTGATAAGGAAGAGCTGCTGGCGTTGGCGGATAAGTATAAGATCGCGGTGGTAGGATTGAAAAAACAGCAATAAGCAGCAAATATTTTTTCGAGAAACGAAAGGAAATATGATGGCACGTGCATTCGACATTTCGCGTCGTGATTTTTTGAAACACAGCGGTTTAGCTATCGCGGGGTTGGGGCTGGCAGGATGTGCGAGCAGGGCGGGGGGAAAGCAAAACTACAAGCCGCTAAATATCATACATATTCTGATTGATGATTTGGGGTATGCAGATTTAGGTTGTTATGGCAATGAATTTTGCGAGACTCCCAATATTGACCGTCTGGCAAGTCAGGGGTTGAAGTTTACGAGCGGCTATTCAGCTTCGGCGATATGTTCGCCGGCGCGGGCCTCGTTTATGACGGGTAAGACCCCGGCACGTCTGAACTTTGAATTTGTAACAAAAGACGAGGATATGCATTTTGACTGGAACGACGAATGGCGTAAGCAGTGGGCTGACTGGAAACTGACACCGCCGCCGTTTACGATTAATATGCCTCTGGAGGAAGTAACGATACCGGAGCGGTTAAAGGCGGCGGGTTATGTATCGGGGATAACGGGCAAATGGCATTGTGCGGGTCATCATGGCGGATACAATGGCTGGAGTAATACCTACGGGCCTTTGCAGCAGGGTTTCGATTGGGGGACGGAGACTCGCGGGTCACATCCTTATAGGTATAAGAAATCGGAAAAGGGCAAGTTCGGTGATTACAAGGAAGGCGAGTTTCCGGAAGATGAGCTGACGCAAAAAGCGATACAGTTTATGAAGGAAAATAAGGACGGGCCATTTTTCCTTTTTGTGAGTCATTATTATGTTCATGACCCGCTGGGCACGAAGTGCGAATGGCTTTTGAAGAAGTATCAGGCTAAAGCTGAGCGGATGGGCCTTGATTATTCCGATAAACGTATTTTGTACGCCGCGTTTGTGGAAACGATGGACTATTATGTGGGCCAGTTGCTGGAGGCGATTGACGGGCAGGGTTTGACAGATAATACGCTGTTGGTATTTACTTCGGATAACGGCGGCCATCCGGTACACGCATTCAACGCGCCGCTGCGGGGCAGTAAGTGGAATCTATACGAAGGCGGGATTCGCGTGCCGTTTATGGTGCGTTGGCCGGGCGTAACGAAACCAGGGACGGTTACTGATGTTCCGGTTGTTTCTACTGATTTGCTGCAAACCTATTGCGATGTTACAGGTGTCAAGGTTGCCGGTGAGTCGGAACTGGACGGGCAGAGTATTCGCGCGGTAATAGAGAATCCGAAATCGAAGAAGCTGGACGGGCGGGCGTTGTACTGGCATTTTCCGTACTATCACTGGCGGGGTGATTATTTTGAGATTCCCGCTAAGATTGGAATTAATGATGGCTATATCAGCCAGACCAAACCGCAATCGGCGATACGGCAAGGTGATTATAAACTGATTTATTTTTATGAGGATGGGAATGTTGAACTTTATAATCTAGCAAAGGATTTGAGTGAGCAGAATGACTTGAGCAAAGCAATGCCGGAAAAGGCCGCGGAGCTTAAGGACAAACTTCTGGGATATTTGGAGAAGGTTGTTGCTCGTTTGCCGCGGCGTAATCCGTGGTAATAGTAAATTATTGAAATGGCAAAAGGACTGTCAGATGCCCAGAAACGGGCGTGGATGGTGGCAGAGCAGTTGGTGCGGCGTGGTATAACTGACCAGCGGGTGCTGTCTGCTATGGGTCGGTTGGCACGGGAGTTGTTCTTGCCGGCTGACAAGGTGAGTTCGGCTTATAGTGACGGGCCGGTGGCGATTGGTGAGGGGCAGACCATATCGCAGCCTTATATCGTGGCGCTAATGACGGCGAGTTTGCAGATTCAACCGGGTGATTCGGTGCTGGATGTGGGGACGGGCAGCGGGTATCAGACGGCGATACTGGCAACTCTGGCAGAGCGGGTTTACTCGATTGAGGTGCGGACGGCGCTAGCAGAGCGGGCTCGTGAGGTACTGGACGAGTTTGGTTATCGGAACATTGAATTTCGTATCGGTAACGGCTGGGCGGGTTGGCCTGATTATAGGGAATTTGACAAAATTATCGTGTCAGCGGTAAGTGATGATGTGCCTGTGGGTTTGCTGAATCAACTGAAGGCGGGTGGGAAACTGGTGGGTCCTTTTCGCCGGGGTGGAGCGGAAAAGCTATTGTTGATAGAAAAAGAGGTCGATAACAGTACTGTGGAGACGGTATTGTGTTATTGTCGTTTTGTGGAGTTGGTTCGGCCAAGCCGTGATGATGATTTTGAAACTTAGAAAATCGAAGTTGATACTACTGGTTGGAGCGGGGATGCTGTTGCCAGGTCTTTGGGGCTGTGGTCACAGGGCAGATTCGGGTAAGCTGTGGGATAAAAAATACAGCGAAGCGGGGGAGCAGACTTTGGCGGGGGCACCATATCGACCGATGTGGAGTTTGATACCGACCCGCGATGAGTTTCGGGCGGAACCGGAACCGGGGTTGACGCAGCTGCATCCGAGTACAGCCAGGGTTAGCCCAAGTGAACATGTGGTACGGTCGGGTGAGACGCTTAGTTCGATCGCCGATAAATATTATGGTGACCGCAGCAAGTGGGATGACATTTACAAAGCAAATCAGGGACATCTGAAAAGCCCGGACGCGATTCAGGTTGGTATGTATCTGGTAATACCGGGGTTCTGATTTTTCAGAAATATTATTAGCGAAGTTTCACTCCTTTTTTATTCCAGTTATCCATAAGTTCACGGAATTCGTCCGCAGCCAGGGACAGTCTCTGGGTCAGGTCGGTTAGAGATTCGTAGAGTTCGGGGTCGGTAAGCATTTTTCCGGCGGTCCCTTCGCCGTTGGAAAGTTTCTGGAGGGCGGGTCGGATTTGTTCGAGGTTGGCGGCGAGCTGGTCGGCGGTGTTTTGTATTGATGTCCCCATTTCTTTTACGCTGGTGGTGAACTGTTGGGCGGCGGTGTCTACGGTATCAAGAGTGTCGTTGCCTTTTCTGACGAAAGCATCGGAGTTATCGACGAGTTGTCGGGCCGACTGAGCGATGGTACGCAGCTCTTCGGTGAACTTCACGAATTCGGCGAGACCTTTCTTGATGTTGTGCTGATTTTCGGGGTCGCCGACAAAAACGTTGACATGCTTGAGGGTCTGGTCGAGTCTCATAACGGCGGTGGTGATGTTGGCGTGTACTTTTTCGGGGTCGGCCTGGTCGACGACATCGGGGGGCAGGGGCGTTAGCTGAAACTGGAGCTGGTTGGAAAGTTCGGTAAGTGAATTGATAAGTCCGTCGAGTTTTCGCTGGGTGCTTTCGGAAATAAAGTCGCTACCTTCTGACAGTATACCTTTTATCTGGTCACCGTCAGCGAGAAATGTTGGGGCGGGGATAACGGTCGGCTCGATAACCAAATCGACGTAGCTTCCGCCCAGTCCCCTCTTGAAAACTTTAGGATGGACGTTTTGGGGAATTTTGTGTTCTAACGAAATACCGAGGTGAATAGCAACCTGATAATCGTTTTTTTGGGGGTCGTCGAGGTCGGGCAGCAGGCGAGGCGGTTCGACGCTGGTAACTCGTCCGACATTATAACCGCGGAACAGAACTGAAGTGTTTTCCTGAACACCGGGGGCTTCGGGGAAATAAACGGTAACGTGGGTTGCGTCGTAACCGCTGATCCAGGCGGGAAAATCCTGAAACTTAAAGATAAGCCAGCCGAGCGCGACCAGGCCGATGAAAACAAATACACCTACGAGCATATTTCTTCTATCACTATTCATGGTTCAGATCCTTGTTCTGATTATTTTTTTTCTGCACGGCCCTGGATAAAACGCAGTACCTGTTCATCTTTGCTGCTGCGTATTTCGTTGGGGGTCCCGTCGGCTATGATGCGTCCTTTACCGAGCATGATGATACGGTCGGCGATTCGATAGGCGCTGTTCATGTCGTGAGTGACAATTATAGAGCTTATTTTCAGCTCGTGCTGAAGTTTGAGAATCAGGTCATTGATTGATTCGGCGCGAATAGGGTCCAGGCCGGTAGTAGGTTCATCGTAGAAGACAATTTCCGGAGAAAGCGCGATGGCGCGAGCCAGGGCGATACGTTTTTGCTGGCCTCCTGACAGTTCGGCGGGCATTCGGTTTTCGCTGCCGGCCATCCCGACCATTTCGAGTTTTTCGGCGACAATCTCACGGATTTTCTGAGATGAGTAATCGGTATGCTGGAGCAGCGGAAACGAGACATTGCCAGCGACGGTTTCGCTGTCGAAAAGTGCGCCGCCCTGAAAAAGAAAACCGCAGCGTTTGCGCATGGGCAGTAGTTTTACTTCGTTGAGGTTGTCGGTACGCTGTCCGTCGAAAAGTACGCAACCGCGGTCGGGTTTCATCAGGCCAATGAGGTGTTTGAGCAGTACGCTTTTGCCGCAGCCGGATGGTCCAATTATAACGGTGTTGCAGCCAGCGAATATCTGGAGGTCCATGCGGTCGATGACTCTTTGGCCGGCGAGACGCTTGGTCACTTTCTGGAGTTCGAAAAAGATTTTTTGATTATTGTCGGTCAAATTTCAGCTCCGGGTCAGATAAGCAGTTTTACGGTCCAAAATGTTTCATAGAAGACCTGGAAGATGATAGCCAGGGCAAAATCGACGATGAGTATCATAAGAAAACTCTGCACGAAAGCGATAGTGCAGGCGCGGCCCACACCTTGAGCGCCTCGTGAGCAGTTGAAACCATTATAGCAGCTTATGAGGGCGATGCCGGCCCCGAAGAAAATACTTTTGACCAGTCCGACCATAATATCCCATTTTTCGACGCCGTCGGCACTGAAGCGCCAGAAGGCTTCGCTGTTGACCCCGAAGTGCCAGACGCTGATGATGTATCCGCCGATGACACCCATGAGGTCGGCGTAGATAGTCAGAAACGGGGTGAGCAAAATGCAGGCGAGTAGTCGGGGGACGACCAGGGTTTTGAGTGGGTCGGCTCCCATAACTCTTAGTGCGTCGATTTGTTCGGTGACCTGCATAGTACCGAGTTCGGCGGTAAGTGCGCCGCCGACGCGACCGGCAAGCATGAGTGCAGCCAGTACCGGGCCGAGCTCTTTGACAACGGCAATATTGATGACGGTACCGAGCCGGTCGGCGAGTCCGACACCTTCGAACTGGGCGTAGCCCTGCACGGCCAGGGTCATGCCGACAAACGCTCCGGTAATCATTACGACCGAAACAGAACGGGTGCCGATCTCGTACATCTGGGACCAGACGCGGTTACGAGTGATTGAGGGTCGGCCCTGGCGGGGCACTATGGCCCAGTTGACGAAAACCCGGGCGACGAATGCCCAGAATTGGCCAAACCCGATAAGGTTTTGGAGCCAGCGTGTAATTATGGTTTGCGGCATTTTTTTGTCCCTGTTGCTGGTATGCCAGATTAGAGGGTGCAGGCGGTTCTGTCAATGATTTATGATTTCAGGGCAACTGGATATATTGTTTTCAGGGGGTTGGGATGCCGATATAATGGGGGAGGACAAGAAATGGTTACGAACTAAAGGGTAAACAATGCTGATAGTAATGCAGAATACGGCGACGGCGGAACAGATAGACAAGGTTTGTCAGCGGGTACGTCAGTTGGGGTTTTCGCCCCATCAGCTGCCGGGCAGTATGCGGGTGGCGATAGGTATAACGGGTAATCAGGGTGCTATCGATTCGGAGAATTTTGCGTTTCTGGAAGGTATCGCTGAGTGTGTACGGGTATCTCATCCGTATAAACTGGTATCGCGTGAGGTCAAGCCTGAGGATACGACAATCAAGGTTGGCAGTCATGAGATTGGGCCGAATACTTTTACGGTGATCGCGGGGCCCTGCTCGGTGGAATCGCGGGAACAGGTTCTCAAAGCGGCCCGGGCGGTCAAAGCGGCGGGGGCTCATCTGCTGCGGGGCGGAGCGTTCAAACCACGGACGAATCCTTACAGTTTTCAGGGGCTGGCGGAAGAGGGGTTGAAGATTCTGGCTGAGGCGCGGGATGAAACGGGATTGGCGATTGTAACTGAGGCCAAAGACGTGGAGACGCTGGAATTGGTGGCGCGATACGCTGATGTGGTGCAGATTGGGGCACGGAATATGCAGAATTTTTCGCTTTTACAAGCGGCAGGAAAGATTGATAAGCCGGTTATGCTGAAAAAAGGCATGAGCGCAACGGTCGAAGAAATGCTGCAAGCGGCGGAATATATATCGAATCAGGGGAATTATAATATTATTCTGTGCGAACGGGGGATACGAACGTTTGAAACGGTAACGCGGAACACGCAGGATTTATCAGCGGCAGTGGCGATGAAGCACTTATCGCATCTGCCGGTGATTGTGGACCCATCGCACGGCACGGGCAAAAAATGGGCGGTAGGGCCTTTGGCACGGGCGGCGGCGGCGATTGGTGCCGACGGCGTGATGATAGAAGCACATCCCTGCCCGGAAGAAGCATTGTGCGATGGGGCCCAGGCTCAGACTTGTGATGATTTCGCGGGGTTGATGGCAGAACTGAAACGATTAGCGGAATTTATGGGCAGAAAAATATAGCTGCATATACAAAGGAACGCGACCCGGTAAGGTCTCGCTCCTTGCATATAACAAAACATAGTCAGGTTTTTATTATTTTTTCTTCTTATCCTTCTTGCTCTTCTTTTCGGCCTGTTTTTCTTTGTAGCGTTCTTCCTGACGGCTAAATCCGCACTTGGGACATTTGTCAGTATATTTAGGGTCGTTGGAGACTTTGAAGATTTCGCCGCATTCGGGACATTGAATAGCCCGCAACACCATCTTCTGGCTACACTTGGGACAGGGCAGGGGCATGGGCAGTTCGCCCTGCGGGGTGAACATCGAACCGCCCCAGGCGAATCTAATCATATCGTCGGGATTGCCCATTCCTTCGGGGCCATCCATCATCATGGGCATTCCCATGGTCATGGTGCTGGTGAGATACTGGAGCATCTCGGCATTGGCAGGGTCGGCGACCCATTGTTGGTGATACTGGTCACGCAAGGCGTTGAAATCGTCAAGTGAAAGCACCTCAGCGTAATCACATTCGGGATTCATGCACTTCAAAGGGGTATCGGTGGAATAGGCTGCTTCGCCGGGCCCTAACATGCTGCCGACCATACCGACAATCATGAGGATAACCGAAGCAGTCAGTGCTTTGACCGACCAATGACCGGAAATAATTTCGTCCATATTAGGCATTGTAAAATCTCCTGAATAATGCAGAACATTGAGTTCCGACAAGCGCGGGCTCATTAACTCTCATGAACTTACAACAATGACTTTAGCGGCTTCCGATAAAGGTGTCAAGAGTCAGCGTGGATAAAATGTTGCGGTTAATGAGGTTTGGGGATTGGACGGTGCTGCTGTAATAAGGTACAATCAAGGTGATTTATGACGGCTGAATTTGACGAGGGCCACTAGCGATGAACGAGAAGGTAACCTTGGGGAAACTGGCGGAGTGGAAGCACTCTGGCAGGCCCATCAGTATGTTGACGTGTTATGATTACGCTACAGCGGTTTTGCTGGAGCGGGCGGGGATTGACAGTATTTTGGTGGGTGATTCGCTGGCCCAGACGATTCTGGGCCATGGCAGTACTCACGCGGCGACTATGGACATAATGGTCACTCTAAGCGAGGCGGTGCGCCGAGGTGCGCCGCATGTTTATCTGGTGGGTGATATGCCGTTTTTGAGCTATCAGGTGAGCATTGAGCAGGCGATAGCCAATGCAGGTCGGTTTGTGGCTCAGGCGGAATGCGACGCGGTGAAGCTGGAAGTTGACAGGCGTCATCTTGATTTGGTAAAAGCACTTACGGCGGCAGGAATTCCGGTTATGGCCCATATGGGGCATCGTCCGCAGGCGGAATATCAGTATATTAAGCGGATAACGACTCGTGAAGCTGGGGCAGCTCGTGATTTGATGGAAGACGCCCAGCTAATGATTGAGGCGGGAGTGTCGAGTCTGCTGCTGGAATGTGTCACGGAGGATGTGGCTCGTTCGATAACTGCGGCAAGTTCGGTTCCGGTAATAAGTTGCGGCAGTGGGCCGGGCTGTGACGGTCAGGTACTGGTATTGCATGACTGTCTGGGCCTGCCGGGTGCGGTATATCCAAAATTCAGCAAGACTTACGCTCAGATTGGCGAACAGATAACAGCAGCGGCGAGTAAATATGTGCAGGAAGTGCGGGAAGGGGTTTTTCCCGATTCGGAACACTGCTACCACATGAGCGACGAGGAAGCGAAAAAAATATAATAATCAATTAACCTATTCTGGTTAAGATGGTTACATCATTTTTTGCTATTCCAGCGTGTATGAAGTTTTGCGTGATTTTCCTCTCTATAATGGTTGTGTGAGGCGGGTCGGGCGTAGGTCCGGGCTCGTTTTGTGATTGTAATTACACTGTAATCGCTTAAACAAGGAGCGGTAAGGTCATGAGAGATACTATTACAAACAATAAAGTTCTGATTCTGGTACTGGGTCTTTATCTGGCGGTTGGCTGCGGTCAAAGCTGGGGGCTGACCTCAGCTGGTGCACCTCTAACCGAGCAGGAAAGGGCAACGGCAGGTCAGTTTAACAATGTGTTTCGCCGGGCGGTGGAAATGGTTCAGCCGACAGTCGCGTTTATTCAGGTACACAAAGATGGCGAGGCGGTCTTTGGCGGCGACGAGGGGTTTGACGGTCTGGGCAGCGGATTCATCGTTGATGAACGAGGTTATGTGATGACCAATAATCATGTCGTCGATGGCGCGGATAGAGTAACCGTGGTGCTGAGTGACGAAAGCCGATATGTGGCTGAAGGCGTGTTTGTGGACCCGGATACTGATTTGGCAATTATTAAATTTGACCCGGCAGGTCAGAAACTGCCCGTGGCGAAGTTTGGCAACTCGGAGAAAGCCCAGGTAGGCGATTTCGTACTGGCGATGGGCAGTCCGTTTGGTTTAGAACAGACGGTTACTTCGGGGATAATCAGCTATAAGGGGCGCAAGACTCAGATTCTGGACAGAAACTGGGGCTATGAGGATTTCATCCAGACCAACGCCGATATTAACCGGGGCAACAGCGGTGGGCCTCTGGTGAATTTATATGGCGAGGTAATCGGCGTTAATGACCACATTTTCACGCCGACGGGTGCTTCGGCAGGCTATGCGTTCGCGATACCGAGTAATATCGCCGGCTTTGTGGCTAAACGTTTGATTGAAGATGGTGAAGTCCGCCGGGGTTATATGGGTGTGGGGCTGGTGTCGATAAGTCTGGACCGGCTGCGTAAAAGTGAGCCGGAAATGATTCATCCTGATTTGCGTCAGATAATGGACGCGGTCGCCAAAATACCCGAAAGCGTGGAAGGGGCTCTGATAAGCAATGTAACCGAAGGCGGGCCGGCGGATACCGCAGGGATTTTACCGGGCGATGTAATAACGGCGGTTGATAATCATAAGATGCCAAACAGCAAGAAATTGCGTACTTATATCGCGACGATTCGACCGGGCGAAAAGGCTGAATTCACGATTTGGCGGGACGGCAAGGAGCTGCAAAAATCGATGGTTCTGGCGGACCGCATGGAGGCTCAGGCCCAGGAAAAGGCTGCCCAACAGGAGTTTTTCGCTCAACGGCGCGGGAACGGTTTGTCGGGTCCGCGATTCCGCGACATTAACCCCGAATTAGACATACCACAGGACAAGCCGACTCTGGGCATATCGGTGAACCAGCTAAAAGCTGACAATGCCGCTCAATATGGTTTCGGGCCTAACAATCGAGGCGTGATAATCACAGGGGTTCAGCCGGGCAGTCTGGCCCATCGGAGCGGTCTGGAGCAGGGTGATTTGATAACAGAGGTGAACGGTCGGCCCATCGCCACTATTGGCGAACTACGAAAAGAGGTTGAAAACGCAGATTTCGCGGGTTCAGGTTTGAAAATGACAATTATTAATCGCGCAGGTCAGCAAGAACGTCTGGTAAAATCTCGGCCTGATTGATACCTGGTTCGGCCAAGGGCATCTTGACAGTATGGGTTTGAGGGGATAAGTTTAACCGGGCGGCTGGTAGGCTGGTCCGGGAAATATTTGTGAATATCTGTCCGCGGCGTGTTAAGCTTTCGGACAGTGGTCAAGAAAGCGAGAATATGGCATTAAAGAAGAAAACCCAGAGCAAAAGCACAGGCAAAAAGAAAAAGGAGCAGGCTGAGGCCCAGAAGCAGGCCCAGAAATCTCTAAACATTTTTGATGATATGTTTTCCCAGGTTGATACTGATAATATGGACCTGGATGCGGTTGATGTAAATTCTGATTTGATTAATGTACCGACACTTCCGATGCAGGAGACGGTAACGACGAAGAAAAAAACCGCGAAGCCCGGCGTAGAAAAGGAATCTGAAAACCGCATAGACAGCCAGGATGGTTCATCGGAACAGATGGTGATTCCGAATGAACTGGGTATCCTGGCATTGCGTAATGTGGTGGTTTTTCCGGGCACGGTATCTCCTCTGGCAGTAGGTCGGCCGCGCAGTCAGCAGCTTCTGGAGGCGTTGGCTAATAATAAGATTTATCCGGGTTCGGGCAAGAAACTTCCGCCTCAAAGCGAAAAACTTATCGGGGTTCTGACGCAGAAACAAGCCAATGTTGACAAACCGGGTTATGAAGATTTGTATCCGACGGGCACGGTGGTTTCGATATTGCGTCAACTAAAACTTCCGGATGGTCATAACAGTCTGGTGGTTCATGGTCTGGTTCGTTTTCGAGTGGTGGAATGGCTGGGCAATGAGCCTTATCTGCGGGCTCGTATCGAAGTTTTGACCAGTCAGGCCGAGCCAAGCAAGACTCTGGACGCTCTGGTAACGAGTATTCGTCAGATGGCTGAACAGATGATAGAGCTTTCGCCAAATGTTCCCGATGAAGTTCAGGTGGTTTTGCACAACATCGAAGAACCGGGGACACTTGCTGATTTTCTGGCGGCGAATCTGAATATGCCGGTGGAAAAAAAGCAGGATTTGCTGGAAACCATCGATGTTACGGAGCGTTTGCAGAAGCTGTCGGTGGCGTTGGCGGCTCAACTGGAGCTTCTGGAGCTAAGCGCCAAGATACAAAGCAAGGTCAGCAAGAGCATCGACAAGAATCAGCGGGAATATTACCTTCAGGAGCAATTGAAGGCGATTCAGACTGAGCTGGGCCAGGCGGACCAGAGGTCGGTAGAGATAGGCGAGCTGCGTGAGCAGATAGCGGAAGCGGAAATGCCCGAAGCGGTGCAGGCTGAAGCAGAAAAAGAACTGGAGCGTTTGGCTCGGATACCGACGATGAGCCCGGAATTCAGTGTTTTGCGGACTTATATTGAATGGCTTTGTGAATTGCCGTGGTCGAAACAAACAGCTGAAAAGCTGAATCTGCCGACCGCCAAGCGGATTTTGAATCGTGACCATTATGATTTAGCTAAGGTCAAAAAGCGGATTCTGGAATTTTTGGCGGTGCGAAAACTGAACCCTAGGGGTCGCAGTCCGATTTTATGTTTCGCGGGCCCTCCGGGTGTGGGCAAAACCTCGCTGGGTAAAAGTATCGCCGCGGCGATGGGGCGAAAGTTTACGCGGATTTCGCTGGGCGGTATTCGCGACGAGGCCGATATTAGGGGACATCGACGCACCTATATCGGGGCCTTGCCGGGCCGGATTATGCAGGAGCTGCGCAAGTGCAAGTCGAACAATCCGGTATTCATGCTGGACGAGCTGGACAAGGTAGGTAATGATTTTCGGGGCGACCCGGCGTCGGCACTGCTGGAGGTACTGGACCCGGAACAGAACAACACTTTTACGGACCATTATATCGACCAGCCCTTTGATTTGTCGAATGTGATGTTTATCGCAACGGCAAATTATATGGGACAGGTGCCGCCGGCCTTGCGAGACCGGATGGAAGTTATCGAACTGCCGGGTTATACTTCCAATGAAAAGCTGGCGATCGCCCAGCGTTATCTGGTGCCGCGTCAGTTGGCGGAAAACGGCTTAAAAAAATCACAATTGAATATCAAGCAGGACGCGTTAGAGGAAGTTATCAGTTCTTATACGCGGGAATCTGGGGTGCGGGAGCTGGAACGCAAAATCGCGGGGATATGTCGAGCGGTAGCGGTTGATATTGCCAGTAATAAATGCAAAAGCGCGACGATTTCGGACGGCAAGCTACACAAGCTGATTGGTCCGATTCTTTATGAATCCGAACTGGCCTTGCGAACGAGTACGCCGGGGGTAGCGACAGGTCTGGCTTATACTCCGGTGGGTGGTGAGATACTGTTTATCGAGACGACGATTACGCCGGGCAGCGGTAAAGTGCTTTTGACCGGGCAACTGGGCGACGTAATGAAAGAAAGTGCTCAGGCGGCTTTGAGTGTATTAAAGAATCACGTGCTGAGCGGTAAGAAATTTGAAGCGAGCATGGATAAGGCCGAGCTCGACGCGGCAATCAAACGCATCAGTGAGCTGGAGAAGCAGGATTTGCATATTCACGTACCGGCCGGTGCGGTACCGAAAGATGGTCCGTCGGCGGGTCTGGCGATATATTCGGCGCTGTCGTCTTTGATGCTGGAAAAGCCTATTCGGGCTGACATAGCGATGACCGGCGAGATTACGCTGCGTGGTCTGGTGATGCCCATCGGCGGGGTTAAGGAAAAGGTGCTGGCGGCGAAACAGGCAGGCATAAAAACGGTTATCCTGCCGGAGCGGAACAAGAAAGATCTGGAAGAACTGGCGCGAGATGTTCGCCAGGGTTTGAAATTCCATTTTGTGCGAGAAGTTGACAAGGCCCTGGGTATAATGCTGGAGAACGGTAAATCGCCAAAGAAAACCAACAAACGAAAAACCCGATAGAGAGATAATCATTATGGCTGAACAGAAACATCTGGTCGTAACCGAGTTTGAGAGTATATCGGTGGTGAGCTTTAGGGAGCCGACCATGCTCGATGCTTATCACGTTCAGGCGGTTGGTGATGAGTTATATAAGCTGGTGAGCGAACAGGGGCTGAGTCGGCTGATAATCGACCTGGGCTCCATTAAGATGCTGAGCAGTCAGGCGTTGAGCGTGCTGCTGAATCTGCGTAAGATGGTCGAGGAGGCAACGGGCGAAATTGCCATCAGCGGAGTTGACCCGCGTCTGTATCGGGTGTTTAAGGTAACAAATTTACAAAATCTGTTCGAGTTTTATCAGGATAATGACCAGGCCATAGCAGCCATGCGGCAGAGGTGAGAAAGATGCACATAGCGACTCAATTTTCGGTTTTTCTAATTAACAAGCCGGGTATCCTGGCCCAGACCCTTAACGAGCTGGCCAAAGAGAAGGTGAATATTCTGGCGATGACAATGATGGATTCAGTGGAACATGGTGTCTTGCGGGTGGTGACGACTCAATGCGACCGTACCCGGAAAATTTTGTCGGGCCTGAACCTTTCGGTGAACGAAACTGATGTTTTGTGCGTTAATCTGCCCAACCAATCGGGGGCGTTGGCGGATGTAGCGGAAAAACTGTCGAGCAATCATATCAATATCAGCTACGCATACTGCACAGCGGGTGCCCGGGGCGGACGTACGACGGGTATACTCAAACTGGCTGACATTAAAAAAGCCCTGAAAGTGCTGGGCGACAAGAACCCCAAAGCCAAAAAGAGCGCCAAGGTCAAGGTTCGGCCCGCTCCAACCAGTCGCCGCTAAAAAAAGTGGCCGAGCCTCTTTGCTTTTAGGGGCAGGCTGTGCCTATAATATTGTGTTATTGAGGCACGGTTGGGTGGACCGGGTGAAATTTTAAGCTGGAGTATGAGCTTGATAACTGATAGTGACCTGGCCCGCAGCGGTATGGTAATAGTGACCGGCTCGGTGATTCGTGCCGAGGAAGCGGACCGTCCGCTGGCTTACCGCCTGAAAAACACCATCGGCCAGCGGCTGGATCAGTCAGACAATGATTTTCCGGTAATTGTTATCAGCGATTTATGGTATCTAAACTCGGTGGCTTTGCAGGAGGCCCCGGCAATTTCAATTGGCGGACCGGGCATAAACGCGGTATCGGCTCATTTTTTTAAGCGGATACCCAATGCCCTGATGGTTGATAACCGACTTTTGATTCAACTGGATCCGGAGCTGGAGGATTTGCGGGCCTGTATCTGGGGAATTGACCACGCTTTGACGGTTAATGCCCTGGAACTATTTATTAACAAAGGTTATCTGGATAGTTTTCTGGAGGCGGTCAAGGCCCGTCATTGAGGGGGCAGGGGAAAATTTTGGGGTGGAAAACACAAATTGTATCGAGAGAAAATTCAAAACATTTGCCATCAAGGACCGATAACACTATCATATAGTCAAATTGAACCACATAAAAAGCATAAAGGAGCATATAGTGGCGAAGAAATGCGGTAAAAAAGTCCCGGCGAAAAATGGTAACGGCCAGCGTAAACACTTGTTTACGAGTGAGTCGGTAACAATGGGTCATCCTGACAAAGTCGCTGACCAGGTATCCGACTCGGTGCTGGACGCGATGCTGGGCCAGGATAAATTCAGCCGGGTAGCCTGCGAAACGATGGTTACTACCGGTGTGGCGGTTGTGGCAGGTGAAATTACCAGTAAGGCGACGGTTGATATTCCGTCGCTGGTTCGCAAGACCATCTGCGATATTGGGTATACCGATGCCAAAAGAGGTATGGACGGAGAGACCTGTGCGGTCATGGTGATGCTGGATAAACAGTCGCCGGACATTAGCCAGGGCGTTACCGCGGGTGAGGGACATTTCAAAGAACAGGGCGCCGGTGACCAGGGGCTGATGTTTGGCTATGCCTGTCGGGAAACTTCGGTGCTGATGCCGATGGCCAAACATCTTTCCCAGCAGTTGGTCGAACGTCTGGCAAAGATGCGATTCAGCGGCAAAATGCCCTGGCTCCGTCCCGACGGCAAGAGCCAGGTTACGGTTGAATATCATGGTAAAAAGGCTGCTCGGATTGATACGGTGGTGGTGTCAACTCAGCACGACCCGGACATCAAATACAAACAACTTTGCAAGGAAGTTCTGGATAATATTATCATGCCGGTTCTTCCTAAAGCACTGATTGACAATAAGTTGAAAGTTTATATCAATCCCACGGGGCGATTTGTTTTGGGCGGCCCTCATGGTGATTGCGGTCTGACTGGTCGCAAGATTATCGTTGATACTTACGGCGGTTCGGGCTGTCACGGCGGCGGGGCCTTTAGCGGCAAGGATCCTTCCAAGGTCGACCGTTCGGCGTCATATATGGCCCGTCATGTAGCCAAGAATATCGTCGCGGCGAAACTGGCTGACGTTTGTGAGGTTCAGCTGGCTTACGCGATTGGCGTGGCTAAGCCGGTATCGGTTAAAGTTGATACTCAGGGAACAGGCTATGTTGACGAAGATTTGATTACCGATATTGTTCAGGAAATTTTCCCGCTCAAGCCGGCGGAAATTATCAAGTATCTTGACCTGCTGCGCCCAATTTATCTGGACACCGCGAAATATGGCCATTTCGGCCGTAACGGCAAAAATCTGACCTGGGAAAATACCGACAAAGCCGCTGAACTGCGTAAGCGGGCGGGCCTGAAATAGGGATAACGGTCGATTCAGGATAGTATAATAAAAGTGCTCTGCTTTTCGGCGGGGCACTTTTTTTTGGGCCGGGGTTCGATTAGAATGGTCGAGATGTAGTTTCCGGCATGGTAGAGGCTTCGAACTTGAGGTATTGCTGATGATTATCAAAAAAACAATTCTGAGCGTTATTCTGGTAATGGTTTTTTGCGGCAACGCTGGTGGCGAATCGGTCAATCCAGCCCTGTTTGACCCGCTGATGGATGTTTGCGATTTGGTGAGCAAGCATTATGTCCGAGATACCGAAAACGACGACCTGGTAGCGGCGGCCATCAATGGTATGTTGCACGAGCTGGATATCTACAGTGAATATTTCCCCGCTCAGGACCTGGACGAATTTGAGAAGATGACCAGCTCGACCTACGAAGGTATCGGCATTGGTATCGACATGAAAGACGGATACCTGATTGTGATAAGCCCTTTCCAGGATTCTCCGGCCCAAAAGGCCGGCGTCGAGGCGGGCGACCGGATTCTCGAAGTCAACGGCCAGAGCACCAAAGGCTGGTTCCTTACGCGGGCAATCAAAAACCTGACCGGGCCGGCAGGGACCGAGGTGCGGATTAAGGTACTGCGCAAGGACGGCGATACCAAAGAACTGACTATCATGCGGGAACGGATTCAGGTGCCGACGGTTCGCCCGTGGTATAAAGACGGCGACGAAAAAGACTACCTGCTGGATGATGATTCGGGTATCGCTTATATGCGGATTACGCAATTTACCTCTGATACGAGCGCTGAGTTCGACGCGGCTTATGAACGAATTCTGGAACAGCAGGGCCAGGCGATAATAATGGATTTACGCGGCAATCCGGGCGGTTTGATGTCGGCGGCCGTGGCGATTATCGACCGCTTGATAAGTCACGGAGTGATTATTTCCACAAAAGGGGCCCATTCGCAAGAGAATATCAAACGGGCCCAAAGCCGGGGTACTTACCCACATCGTCATATGGTGGTGATGATTGACGGCAGCTCGGCCAGCGCTGCGGAAATTGTAGCCGGTGCCCTGCAGGACCACAACCGGGCGGTAATTGTTGGTAAACGTTCCTGGGGCAAAGGTTCGGTACAGCAGGTGATACGACTGCCGGAATCGGGCGCAGCACTGAAGCTGACAACCGACCATTATTATCTGCCCAAGGGCCGGTGCGTGCATCGTCTGCCCGATGCCAAAGAATGGGGAGTTGACCCTGATGTCGAACAGGAGCTGGACTATGAACTGCTGGATGATTTGCGTAATTATACCTCGGAGCTGAACTCCGGGGCCAACCAGGATAAATCCGAGGAGACCTTGACCAAAGCTGAGAAGCTGAAAAAAATGTTGGGTCTCGACGCTCAGCTCAACCAGGCCTACAAACAGTGCAAGGGTCTGCTGCGGGCTCAGCCTTCACTTGAAGGCCTGGCCAGCGAAGAAAAAACTGATTCAGACGAGGAATAGCCGTCCGTTATTCAGTAACCTCGGCAGACTCAATAATTACCGGCTCTTTGGGTACGTCGGCGTGGCCTTTGTTCATGCCGGTGGGAACTGCTACGATAGCATCGACGACTTCCAGCCCCTGAACGACCTGACCAAAAACAGCGTAGCCAGGATTGCCCGGCCCGGAGTAATCAAGGAAGGCGTTGTCCTTGACATTGATGAAAAACTGGCAGGTAGCACTGTCGGGATCCTGAGTACGAGCCATGGCAAGTGAGCCGCGGGAGTTTTTCAGACCGTTGCTGGCTTCGTTTTTAATAGGAGCATGGGCCTTTTTCTGAGTCATATCGGGGGTAAATCCACCGCCCTGAATCATGAATTTAGGGATGACACGGTGAAAAATGGTGCCGTCAAAAAACTTTTCATTGACGTAAGTTAAGAAATTTTCGGTGGTTATGGGAGCTTCAGCATTGTTAAGCTCAATTACAATATCTCCCATTGAGGTTTTGAGGGTAACTTTGGTATTGGGGGCGGTCATTTGAGGATTCTCCAATTGGGTAACGGCTGTCGGATGATAAGCGCAACCTATTGCCAGAAAAAGGCTTATTAACAAAATCGCTATTCCAAACATCATCTTCATTTAGCCAAGTTTAACCGTCAAAGCACAAAGGGTCAAGAATTGCCACAGGAACAGCAAAGGTTTTTTACAAAAGGCCCTTGCCCGATAGCAAATAATCGTTTATATTCAGTGACTTGCAAGTTGTTTTGACAGTATTTGTAATGTTGGAGAGTAAAAATGGCTAAACCCAGACGTCGTCGCAAAGTTGGCAGCAAAAAACGCCGGGCCCGCTGGAAAGTTCGCAATCGCAAGTAACATCCTGCGTGGTTGAATTGGATTCGGCACAGATGTAACTGATTGTTATATCTAGCCTTAGCGTGAGATTTATAAATAAATATATAAGCACTCGGCCCAAACCGGGTGCTTTTGTATGCGCCGAAGTATCTCAGAATCTCTAAAATCGCTTGCCGAAAATAAACAGAAAACGCTCATTCATCATCAACCTGTTGGCTTTCTGCCAGTTTAGCCGATTTTTCTTCCCAAACCGCGATTTCGCGCAGACGTTCGATAATATTCAGATGTTGGGTACACGCGTCTTCACAGGCACCGCATTCAAAACAATCTTTAGCATCAGAGAATCGCTCAGCCAGATAGCCCCATTCACGCGCAAAACCAATAGCCTTGATAAGTTCCTCGTCGCTCTTGCCGAACATCTGCTTTTGGTTATAAAACTGCATATAAGCCGCAATTGGAATTTTCTTGGGACACTCAGCCAGGCAGTATCCGCAGCCCGTACATATCGCGTTCATCTTCTCCGAAACCTGACCACGCAGCGTCTCAATCTCACCATCACTAAACGGCGAACAAATATCAGCGACCCGACAAGCGGTATCAATATGTTCACGGGTGGTAAAACCATTTAGAGTAACCGTAATCTGGGGACATCCGATACAAAAAGCCAACGCCGCCTCGGTCGGCGACAAACCATCCCGGCTCAAAAAAACCAGCTTGTCTTCATTCGCCGGAATCATCCCCCCCGCCAAAGGATTCATCGCAACCACGCCGTAACCGTGGTCATAGGCATATTGTACCGCGTCCCAGCGATAGGGGAAGTTGAGAATATTGGCACCGAGCAGCACCCCGGCAAACTGTCCCTTATTCATGATGTCACAAATTGTGGAACCGCGTAAATGAGATGAAACAACGATATTTTCAATCAGCCCCTCTTCCTGACATTTGAGCAGCCCTTCATATTGCCCGCCCTTCATCATCGCCAATTCATAATGTTCAAACTTCCGAATACACCAGACGTGATAAAAATCAATCTTGTCAACTTTGAGACGCTTGAGAGATTTTTCGACTGCTAGACGAGCCTTGTCCGCTGTATCAAAACTGGTGGGCATACCCTTGGTGGAAACATAAAACTCATCACGCCGACCACGCAGCAACGTATCAAATGCCAGCCCAAAAATATCCTCGCTCTGGTCCTCACAATAGCCCGGCGCGGTATCGAAATAATTAATCCCCTTATCAAAAGCGTACTTGATAAGCTCGGCGTTTTCTTCCTGCGACTTTTCCAGATCAAACCGCATCCCGCCGAAACCCACCGCTGAAACATCCAGCCCCGTATTACCGTATTTCTTATAAATCATAATCGCACATAAGTTCCCAGTTAAATATCACCAGCTATTATCTCAACCTGTGCAATTATAGAACAATCCCGCATCAGGGCAAGCTTACCTTTGCGGATTATTTTGCGTTTCCCTCCGCTATCTCCAAAAACGCCTCACACATCGTCTCCAGGGCCCACCTGCTGTGCCCCGCCCCAGTCGGATCGGTGTACCAGCGGGGATAAACCCGCCCCCAGGCCTGGCCAAATACTCATACATTTTATGACAATATGATTCGATTTCCTCAATATCTCCCCGCGCCATAGTGTTCTGAATATCAACCGGCGACCAGAATGTCAGCCGCCCGCCAAACCGCTCACCCAGCAGCTCCAACCCCATGTTCTCTTGTTGGTCCATATGAATAACATCAAGACCAATTTCTATCAGGTCGTCAAGTATATCAACAATGTACCCGCAACTGTGCAGAAACGTCTGTAACCCCGCCTCATGTGCCGCCTCATATATTCGCTTATAACGCGGTTTCCAAATCTCCCGCCATTTATCAGGCGAAATCATCAAACGATTTTGCAAACCCCAGTCATCGCAAAATATCAAACCGTCAACACCAGCCCCGGCATATCTTTCGATAATATAAAGATTCATCTCCACCAGAATATCCAGCAGTCGCCCCAGCTCGTCCGGTGCATCATAAATATCCATCCAGATATTCTCCAGACCGCGAATAAAATGGGCCCGCTCATAGATGGATATTCCCGAACCCAGCAAAAATTTATCACCAGCCTCCTGCCGCGCTTTTTTAAGTGTCCCCCAGCGCCGCGACTCTTTGATGTCGGGAATATTCAGTTTCTCAAAATCAGCCCAGCTTTGCAGAGGAAATTCTTTAACCTCCCCCAGCTTGCAAACACCTATATTCTCCCACACCGCCCCCCATTCATCAACTCCGGAGTTAGGCCGAGCGTCCGGCGAAGGCTCCAGAGTAAACCGGAAAAAATCACTGCCGTATTCCGGCGGCAAATCATAAGGCAACCGTCCCTTATTCTTAAACAATATCGTATTCTTAACCAACTCCCGACTAACCATTAACACCTCTACATCAAAAAATTATTCGTCGATTTTAGCCGTTAAAAATCCGCGCCAATCCGCGTAATCAGCGATTAAAATAATCCGTTAGCAATTTTCTCGATAAACCTTTTCCCATTCATCATAAACAGCAAACGCTACATCCGGATTAGCCGCCGCCCCCAACTCAAACTGAGCAATAACCCCGCCAGCCGGGTCAAACAGATGTTTAGCAACCTTACGCACCGCGTCACGGCCAGCCTGGGGATCAGGAGAGGTCATAACATGCTGACGATCAATCTCACCCCAAAAAGTAATCTTGCCCTTAACCGTCTCCGCGAGTTTCTGCATGTCCATACAGAACAACTGAGAGTTGACCGCATCAACACCGACTTCCACCAGATCAGGATAAACCTCTTGAATATGCCCATCCGAATGCATAAACGCGAATTTGTTATGCGAACGCGCCAGTTCACAATAATCGCGATACTGCTTCTTAAACACCTCACGCCAGACCAAAGGCGGAATAAGTAACTGACGCTGCGAACCCCAGTCATCCATAAACATTATGGAATCAACATCGGTCGAAACCCAAAACTCCATTTCACGTAGGTAAAATTCGTGAATCTTATCCAGCAGCTTCCGAGCGGGACTATTAACATCAAGAAAATCAAAACAGTCCATCATCGCGTTTTCCGTCCCGCGTATAAACTGATAACGCTCCCAGGGACGGGCACAGGCATTCATCAATATGAATTTATCAGACTCCCCGCAACTGCGATTAACAATATCACGCGCCGCCCCGACATCATCCGGCAGCGTCTCATAAGGCGGCCAAACAGATTCCCAATCCGCCAGGTCCTTGAGTATAGGCTCGCGAACCTCACCAATTAGACCAGCTTGAATATTCGTAAAAACACAGCCCCATTCATCTGTATAGAGTCCGGGCGTATGAGCGTCACCTTTAACCCGACCGCTGGGACGGTAAGGTAACTCCGACCGACCAAAATCAGAAGGATATCTCTCATGCAGCTCCGCCAGCCGCTCCGGAAAATGAAGCTCGGCGTAAGGCAAAGCCCACAAATCACGGGCAACACGGTCAGGATTCTCAAATTTTAACGTAGCTCTCACAACTTCACGGGACGTCTGGGTCATTACATACTCCTATAAACACTCGTTAATTCTTGCCCTTATGCCTCACGAGCGCCTTGCTTCAACAATAGCCCGAAACGCCCACGCCGGGATTAGACCACCAAACCCCGTTTTGACGCAAAAAACACCGTTCGACAGCGACTCTTAATTCGCTAAACGCCGCGGTTCGCCAGTGCCGTTACCAAAAAATAAATTCCGACCAAAGGTCGGCACCTCGCCGTTCACTCTTGCCCTTTGCCTCATGCCTCTCTTATATCGAATACGCTTTTATCTTGCGTTCAACAATATATTCAGTATAATATTATACATGGTAGACGGCTTTTACCCATCTGAAAATTGGCAAGTATTTGAGTGTCCTCTAGGATTGACCGAGTTGCCCATGCTGGGTGCCTATCACTTCCGTCAGGCCGAGCGGGGCCTCACGCCCCACACCCATACCTCTGCCTTCGAAATATGCTATCTAGCCCAGGGCTGCCAGACATATCGACTCGCAAACCGGGACTACTGCCTCGCCGCAGGCGATATCTTCGTAACCCTGCCCGACGAAACCCACAGCACAGGCCCATACCCCCAGGAACGCGGAAATCTGTATTGGCTCCAGATTCAACCCGACCCCCCAAAGGGAATACTCGATCTGGACTTTCAAGCCTCACAAACATTGGTTCATAAACTGAGCGATTTACCCACCCGCTGCTTCACCGCCAGCAAAAACATGGAAGCCGAATTTGAAAACGCGCTTAAAATCTGCACCGAACCATCCTGCGAATTCACCCGCCTAAAACTAACCCAGCAAATAACTCAAATATTATTAGAAGTTATAAACTCCGCCCACAGTCAACCCGCCGCCCGACAATCAACCTCAATGAACCGGGTACTCGAATATATTGAGGGACATCTAACCGAAAATTTACCCATAGACCAGCTCGCCGATGTCGCCTGCCTCTCAACCTCATGGTTTAAAGCCCGATTCAAAAGAGAAGTCGGCATAAGCCCCGCCGAATACGTACTCCGCAGAAAAATAGAAAAAGCCCATGAACTGCTTAAAAAAGGTGATAAATCCATAACCCAAATCGCGTTCCACCTGGGATTCTCATCAAGCCAGTATTTCGCCACCGTCTTCCGCCGATTCACCAACAAATCCCCCCGCGAAATCAAAAAAATATAAATCAGATTTAGAATTTCCAGCGTAGCTGGCCAAGGGTAGCAGCTTCTTACGCAACAAAGGGCTGGTTTGTTTCTGAATCACTGTCCATAATGTCAATCTTCTCGCCGTTCATCTATAACCCAGTAAATCCTTCTAAAAATCCGTTGCCGTTACCATTAAAATAATCCGACCGAAGGTCGGCACCTCGCCGTTCACTCTTGCCCTTTGCCTCATCCCTCATGCCTCTATTATATTGTCGGGAATTTCCAAATTAGCTCTCAATATAATCCCCCGGTCGATTCAAAAAATCCCGATACAAACAATAATGCTCCAACTCTTTATAACGAACCTCCGTCAATTTAGTACAATCAAAACTAAAAATTCGTGCCCCCGGACACGCCAATAGAATCGGCGAGTGGGTCGCGATAATAAACTGAGCCTGACCCGCCGGCCCCAGACGATGCAGCAGATTAAGCAGCTCAATCTGACGACGCGGCGAAAGCGCCGTCTCCGGCTCATCCAGCAGATAAATACCCTGCCGCTCGAACCGACTGTTGAAAAACGCCATTAGCGACTGACCGTGCGAAAGAGTCATCAGAGAGTGGCCTCCAAAATATTTCAATATCCCCGGGTCCGCCGACGCCCATTCATCCAGCGCCTGAGAAAAATGATGAAATATCTGCGAAGCAAAAAACGCGCCCGGCACCGGCCCGTCCGACCACCTCAGCTTTAGAAAATGATGCAGCTTGTCTTCGTGAACATTATACTCACAACGCCCCCGCTCCTGATTCCGCCAGATATGTATCCCGCACCGCCGCGCCAGCGCTTCCAGCAAAGTAGATTTCCCCGAACCGTTCTCACCCACAAAAAACGTGACCGGAGTCGTAAAGTTTATCCGCTCCGTCTGACGCAGCAAGGGGAGGTCGAAAGGATAAGTTTCAACCTCAGGATATTTATCATTTAACAACTCAACTTCTTTCAGGTGCATAACAATTCAACCTTTTATATATCCACGCTGACGAAAATAGTCCAGCGACTCATCTACAGTAGTAAAAATTTTAGTCGCAGTCTCCGTAACAAAAGGAGAAGGCTGCATCCGCGGCTGCCAGATAATATAAACCTCACGCGTCGCTTCGTGAGCGTGCTGAAGTTCACGCTCCACCCCGCTCGATAATCCCGGCTGACCGCCCGGCATCTCCGGAATATAACTGATTATCATATCCGACTGGTCTATCAGCATAAAGTCACGAGCATAAATCTGAGCGTGAATATCACCCGCCACCTGCATAATCTCCGCCACGTCAAAACGCAGCACCTGCCCCAAAACCTCACGCTCAATTACCTTGTGTCCCGCCTGCGACGCCTCCAACGCTTCCACATAAAGGTCCTGTTCTTCCAAATCACCGGGATCAAAAATTATGAAATGTTCTTCCATCGCCCGACGAAATTTATCAATCTCCGCCAGAGTATCCGGCAGCTTGGTAACATGCGTCATCGGAAAACTCAAATACGCCTTACACATCTCAGGCCGGAACAACAGCCGGTAAAGCATCCGCGCCGTCGAATTATCCCGCCCAATCGCCAGAGCATAAAATCGAGCCGACTCCTTTCCCTGCCGAACCAGATTACAGCCCATCATCATAATTTCCGTACCCAGCGTTTCTTCCTCACGCCAGACCAGCAAATCTTTAAGCGAGTGGTCAATTTCATGGTCTTTTTCCAAACGGGCCTGAAGAGTGTCAACACTATCCAGCAGACAAATATAATAATCCGCGTCAAATTTACTCAACTGGTCAAAATCAAACGCCGGAAACAAACCATGCCGCCACCGAAAAGTCGCATGCGTATTAACCAACACATTCTCCGCCTGCTCCGCCGCATTGAGAATATCCTTAATCACTGTACGCCGCAATAAATGCAGCCGCGACAAAGGCAAATCCAAAATCCGACCCGGCTTCACATCGGGTGCTTCCTCATACATCCGCCGACCAATATGACAAATCTCAACGCCGCGCCCATCCGCCTGGACCAACTCACGAACTTTTTCAAGATAGGGAACCTTGTCCAGCCCAACAGTCCCAGTGACAATCACCCGCATAACAATCCTCTCTCAAATCAACAAATTTTACTGTTTGTCCCCAACTCCCTTTACTTTATAATACAATCATGGTTACGCCAAATTCAGAAAATGTTAATTTCCTCAGCTCGCTGCCGCCCGAACTGCTCCGCGACGACGAAACCGTCGTTCTTGCGCTCAAACCGTCACTATGGTTTATCCCGCTGGCCTGCTCCTGGTGGCTCATCAGCGCCGTCAGCGCCGCCTGTGTATTTATGCTCTACATCCCGTGGATATACAGCGGATACACCGCCGCCGCCTGCCTGACTTCAGCCCTGCTGCGTATCAGCTTCGCCGCCTGCCAGTGGGCCGGCAGATATTACATCCTCACCGACCAACGCATAATCCGCGTCCGCGGCGTACTTAATATCGACATCTTCCAGTGTGGGCTCGACAAAATCCAAAACACCTACCTGACCCTAAGCTTTATCCAGCGAATAATCGGCCTGGGCACCATCATCTTCACCACCGCCGGAACCGCCGGCATAGAAGCAATCTGGCTGCATTGCAGCTACCCGCTCAAAATCCACGAAGTGCTGCAAGACACCCTGAAAACTAATCGTGCTTAAACTGCATACTCTTAACCTCAACGCCTTCAACAGCATTCAGTTTCGTTTCCAGCTCGCGGCACTTGCCCAAATCCCCAAACATCTCCAGAATCAACAACCCATTTGTCGAACAGAATTCACTGCTGACTTCGTGCAGTCCCAGCCGAGTCTTGATATTACAACCATACTCAGACAAACATTTTTGAACCTCGCTGGCCTTGACCAAACGGTCAGTAATGTGGACACCAAAAATCAGATGGTCTTCTTTTTTCATGAGTATTCCTTTCGCTAAAATTATCCTAAAATGTCCTTGTTTTCTTCATCTACCCGACGAAATATCTCAACCATCTCCTCATGTATCAGCCCGTTACTAACCAGCAGATTTTCTCCCTGCCAAGCCCGGCCCTGAAAATCTGAAATCTTCGCACCAGCCTCAGCAGCGATGAGCAGACCAGCCGCCACATCATAAATCTTCAAATTCATCTCCCAGAACGCCTCCAGCCGCCCACACCCGACATAGCACAAATCAACCGCCGCCGAACCATACCGCCTCACTCCGCGGGCAACCGGAGCAACAGCACAAAAATAAGGTAAATTATTCTTTTTCCAGTTACTACGCAAACATGCAAACCCCGTACATACAACACTTTGTACGAGTTTAGCCCGTTTTGAAATCCCTATGGGCCGACCATTACACGTCGCCCCAAAACCCAATGCCGCCTCAAACAAATCCCCCAGAACCGGAGCATTCACCGCCCCCAGAACCATCTGCCCGTCCTTTTCCACCCCAATCGAAACAGAATAAAACGGCTGACCATGCACAAAAGCCGTAGTCCCATCAATAGGGTCTATTATCCATCGATAAGAACCACCCCCCTTCTGACCCCCTTCTTCACCTAAGATAGCGTGGTCAGGATACTTAGCGTTAATTTCGCCCCGCAGAAAATCCTCAACCGCCCGGTCAGCCTCCGTAACCAAATCCTTCTCAGACTTACAATCAACCTGCAATTCCTCAGCCTTACGCCGATATTCCAGGGTCAATTCCCCCGCCCGCACAATTATGTCTCGCAAAAACTGCTGCACAAAACGTTTCCTCATATAAGTAACATCAAAAGCCTGACGCATTATACCGTCAAAACCCTCATCCTTGAAGAATAATCAGCCTGCCTTCGTCATAAGAATGTAAAAGCCGAGCCGCGTAAGCGGACGGATCGAACACTAAAAACCTTATTTACGTAAAAACATCGTCCGGGTGGCAGCTTCTTGCCAGGCAAGGCCTTGGTTTTCGCGGTTGATGACATCATCGACCATTTGAGCAACACGCCCCTAAGCGGCCGGAGCCGAACACCCTCACCCTGCCTTTGATGCAAAAATAAACCAACATCTGCCCAAACCAGGCAACACGCCGTTGACGAGGCAGCCTAGTATCTAGCCTCTCTCAGCGTGCTTCTATTTCTAAAACGATTGATAAAGAAATATCTCAAAGCGTCAATGGGGTGGTCGTTTACCCCGTCTTTTTGCGGAACTTCTGACTGTTGGCCGTTCAGCTCTCGTCCGTAATGCAATGACTGAAAAGCTCTGATAAGTTGAGGACAGTCAGGTGAGATTACCAAACGAACAGGGCCGCAAGCCGGGGCGAGGTAATTGCGTATCAACTCCAGACCGTCGAGGATTCGGCTGGACCGCGAGATAGTGGGAATACCCAAAGCGCTAAGCTCCTGAGTCACAGCAGTGCCGGTTATCTCGCGACGCTGTTTGCCGGCGGGGTCGCAATAGGACGCTTTTATCGGATAAGGCCAACGCTCCTTAATCAATCGGGCATGTTCAGCCAGAGTGGTGCGAGATTTGATGTGTTCGCCGATTATGAGTACGCGGTCATCTGCCGTAATCTGAATGAGCAGACAGGCCAGTGGATTGGTAAAACCAAAATCAAAACTGCGATAGGTCGCCAGTTGCGGATTATAACTTAGCGGCTGAACATGAACCGCAGGGCTAAATTCCGGAAATACCAAATCATGACGGTTAGGCTGCAAACAAAGCATCTCCGCCTTCCAGCTCTGCTCACTCGACCGCCGCTTCTGAGCAATCGCGTCATCTATCGAATAATAACCATCAGCCTCCTTCGCCCGCCCCTGACAATCCGAATATAAGGGACATACCGAACACTCCCTCCCCACACATTTTTCAATAACCTCCCACAAACACCAGTTAAACACCCGCAAATCAGCCGCCCCCGCCCCCTGCACAATCTCCTGCATAAGACCAAAAGGACGATGCATAGTCGATAAAATCTCAAGCCGAGCCGCAATGCCATACGACGACTGCGTAACAAACTGAGCCGCCTCAAAAACCTCACGATCAAACAACTCAACCTCATCACAACGCAGCCGCTGAACATGATGACCACGCACCGAACGATGCGACTGCGCCAGAACCTGAACACCTGAACCATTCTTGAACGCACAAGCCTTCGCCGTAACCCCCGCCAAACACTCCGCGAACGGGCCCCGCGAATCACGCTGTAAATAATCATACATCCGCCGCGACTGCTCCTCCGACCCACCCAAAATCCGCGACTGACAGTTCTCATAAAAAACCGACTCCAGGAGCGAAGCCAACGCGCCCAGCCGAGTCTTGCCCCCGCCCCGATTCGCCCAGACCACACAGTCACGCCCCCCCTCACCATCAAGCCCCAAAGCATACGCCAGATAATCCAAAGGCGAACAATGATTCTCACAAAGAGACTTACTCGGAATATCAAGCCCCAGATAAACTTTCACATAAGCCTTCAACTCCGCCCGATTCCGAGGACGACACCCCTTCAATCTCTCCAGCAGCTCTACACTATTCACGACCAACACCCCCTTTCGCCAGAACCATCAATTGACCACGCGCCTCAGCATCACTCATCGCATCAGCCTTCACCGCCCCCTGCGATTTATCATCACTACTATCCTCTTTCGGCTCCAAAACCTGACCTATCAAATCCAACGCCGCCCGACGCACCACATCAGGTTTATCAGAATCCATCAGCTCCACCAGCTTAGCTGCCGCCAGCGGGGCAAAACGAGTCAAAGTAAATCGAGTATCACGAACCGCCTGCCGACACAACAACCCAATCTCTTTCTTAAAAGCCTTGCTCTTCAAAAAGGACCGCAACTCACCCCGCCCAACTCCATAAGTCTCAATGATCTCATCCTCACTCATCCCCCCCCGAAAAACCTCACCAGCCACCAACTTCTTAATCTCAACATCCATCTCAAATCCTCCTGACAACCAAACCAACAACCACCAACAAAAGCCGAGCCGCGCACGTCAGTAAGCGGTCAAACCACCGCACCCATCAGAGCCGCGTACGTCAGTAAGCGGTTGCCGTTAAATAAAAACCTCGACCGCAGACCTAAACCTCGCCGTTCACTCTTGCCTCATCCCTCATGCCCCTTGCCTTCTTCCATCCCTCATGCCTTCTCCTGAACCACCTCCTCCGCCAAACTAACCAGCAGCTCACTCCGCTCCCGCCTCTCATCGGGCCGCCGCGCCGCCATAATCTTCAGCGCCTTCTCAATCAAACTCTTCTGCTCACGCGTCACAAAAAAAGTCAAAGCCACCGGCAACCCCGCCACCCGCTCAGGCCGAACACACCGTACTGGCCGATTCAGCGCCAGCAGCTTCTCAATATGACCCGCCCCCTCCGGCAGCCGCCGGACCAGTTCCTTCCGGTCGAGCTTCTCATTCAAGCGCTCAAGCAACCGTGCCCGCCGAGCCGGATCATCGCTACCCTGCAATCGATTAAGCGTCGCCAACAGCATCCGGGCCCTGTCATCATCAACATCCCAAACCACACACCACGCTCGTTCATACCCCAGTTCACTCAGTACCCGCCGCCGATGATGACCGTTCAGCAGCTCAAAACATCCCGCCTTCTCAACGTGAGAACGAACCACCAGCGGCTCATAATCACCACCCTCACCAATATGCAGCTTCAGCTGCGCCAGCTCTCCCGCCTTCATAACATTGGCATTCTCAGGATGATCAAAAAGCCTCTCTAACTCAATCGACACAACTTCCATTCCAAAACTCCTTCACTTTCACTTATCATCAGGTCAACTTAAGGCCCTCAATTCACCCATCAGAGCCACACACATTTCAGAGCCGCGCACGTCAGTAAGCGGTTGCCGTTGCCGTTGCCGTTAAATAAGAACCCTCGGCCAAAGGCCGAAACCAAGCCGTTCCCTCATCCCCCATCCCTCATGCCTCATGCCTTCTTAAATACCTCGTGCCTTCTTCCATGCCGTTAAATAAAAAAACTCCGCCAAAGGCGGAACCTGGCCGTTCACTCTTGCCTCATGCCTCATGCCTCATGCCTTCTTCCATGCCGTTAATATTCTCCCACAAAAAATAAACCGGCCGACTAAGCAAATAATAAACCGCCAGCGAAACCACCCCACCCAAATCACCCGGCACCTCCGTAACATGACACCGCAAAAAACACTTCAACTCCCGCATAACAAATTTCCTCCTCTCCCCCCCCATCGCCTCAATAACCTCAACCAGCCGCGCCGCATTACCATAAACATCCTCGCCAACCCCCACATAACCAAACGCCTCCTCAAGACACACCGACTGAGCCGTCGCCGGACCATCATAACGTACCATCCCCGCCCGCTCAAAAAAGGGATTCACTCGTGCCATAACCGCCGACGCCTCCACCAGCGGTGTACTCATCAGCGGCAAAGTCTCTTTCACCAGCCAAGTCGCTAACGAAATCCCCCGATACTGCGGATGAATAACAACACGAGATATACATCGAATCTCCTTATTAAGCATCGCCAACGCCGCTCCCTCAGAACCCAGATTGACATAACGATTGGCCGTAGCGAGATTACGTAAATGACTATGAGGGACAGGCATCATATAAACAATAACCCCCACCGGCTCCCGACCAAACAAACGATGCGATTGACGCGGATAAATCGCGTAAATACTGTCGATAGGCCCAAACCTGTGAGGCCGGTAATGATACGAAGCCAGACAATGCCAAGCCCCAAAATCAGACCGCCGAATCTCAAGCTTTTTCCTTAATGTGCAAAAATGTCCATCCATCATAAAACCAAACCAACAACAAAATAAAAAAACTCCGCCAAAGGCGGAACCTGGCCGTTCACTCTTGCCTCATCCCTCATGCCTTCTTAAATCCCTCTTGCCTTCCTCGATGAGGACAATAAACATCCGTCCGACTGCCCAGATGCTTGACAACAATTACATCAGGGTCAAGATCTTCAAGCAAATCATCATGGCTCGTCGCAATAACAAACGTCGTATTAAACCGGTCCGCGAACTTCCGCACATTATGAGCCACCACCGCCGCCGTGATACGATCCAGAGTCGCGCAAAACTCATCTATACATATCATCACGGGCTTACGAGCCAAAGCCATCGCCAAACGAAAACGATACCGCTGACCGTCAGACAATTCCTCTGGCCGCCTTAATATCGCGAACGCGTCCGACATCCCCGCCCAACTAAGCCACTGCAAAGTCTCGTCCAGAGGATTCACAAAACAATCAACCAGCGGACAGCCGTGAGATATTTCAACATCGTCAAGATTGAGAGCTTCAGGGGTTTGCTGATGAATGAGTTTCAGCAGTAAAGACTTACCCGCACCGCTGGCACCGGTAATATAAACAACCTGGCCGGGCTTAATGTCAATATTACATCTTTCAATAATGTTAAGAGTCTTAGCGCGGTCCAGCCCCAAACCAAACATGTTAGCCACCGCGCTTACCTTCGCCGAAACGGGAGCGTCGGTCCGTAAAGTTTTTTCAAGAGTATAAGTAGTCATGGTTTCCTCCTATAAATCCCGTAACCGTTCACAGCTTTTTCCGTCAAAAGACCAATCCTGTTCGGCACATTTATTGCTTTAGGCTTTTGGCCTCCTGTATTTTTTTTAAAAAAAACCCGAAATGTTAAGATAGGTAATTTGCGCTCGAGGGATATTTATGCTCTAATAGGAGGCATGAGTGCTAAGCGTCAGAAAATCAAGGAGCGGGACCTGCGTGGGTTCAAGTATTTCAAGTCCCTCTCGGCTCTGCTGAAAGGTCTTCACTCGGCGGGATGTGAGCGGGACCGGGCCGGCAATCGCACATTATTCATGGACCAGTATGTCAGTCTGCTGCTGTTATACATGTTCAATCCGATCTGCAGTTCCATCCGGTCTTTGCAGCAGGCCGGCGAGCTCAAAAAGGTACAGCGGCTGTTGGGTTGTTCGCGTGCTTCGCTGGGTTCGCTTTCGGAAGCATCCCGGGTTTTTGAGAGTTCTTTGTTAGAGCCGATAATCGCTCAACTCACTGAGCAGTTAGGGCCGATATCTCAGGACAAAAAACTGGAAGTCGGTCAGGTCATTACCCTGGTGGACGGCAACAGTATTCAGGCTTTGCAAAAACTCACTCAGGCTGCCTGGGACACCGACAAACCCGGAATTAAAGCACACACTCAGTTTGATCTGGAAAAATATGTGCCTCTGAAAATAAATATCAGTGAAGACAAGTCTGATGAGCGAAAGGTTTTTTTAGAGAATCTTCAGCCCGGCCGGATTTATGTCAATGATCGCGGATATGCCTGTTTTAAGCTGTTTCAGGCCATTGTGGATAGTAAAAGCTCTTTTGTCTGTCGGCTGCGTGAGGATACGGTTTACGAAACTATTCAGGAAAAACCTTTAACTGAAGATGCTCGAAAAGCGGGGATAATTTTTGATCGTACGGTAATCGCCGGCAGCAGTGAAAAACTGCGGGAAGATTTCAAACAACCGTTACGCCTGATAGCGGTTGAATGTCAACCGCATTTGAAACGGGGCCAGGGACCACGTCAGAGTGAGATGATTTTGATTGCCACCGACCGGCTGGACCTGGACGCCGAAGTCATTGCCCTGCTCTATCAGAAACGCTGGGCCATCGAAATATTTTTCCGCTTTTTTAAGCATGTGCTGGGCTGCCGACATCTGCTAAGCCTCTGCGAAAACGGTATCGAACTACAGATGTACGCCGCGATTATCGCCTGTATGCTGATCAGCCTGTGGACGGGCAAAAAACCAACTTTAAGAACCTACGAAATGCTCTGCTGGCACCTCTGCGGCATGGCCGACGAGCAAGAAATGCAGAACCATATCAATAAACTCCAAAGCCAAAACTAAGGCCGATCCTCAAAAAAATCGCCGCCGCCGCTGATGCTGCGCCCAAATAGCCGGCACGGACAGCCCCACCAAGGGATAACCCACGAAACCACATGAACCGGAAAGACCACAGAAAAACTGTATCTAAGCAATAAATGTGCCGAACAGGATTGTCAAAAGACCCCGAAAACTACACTTCTTAATAAAAAATCCGCGGTTAAATATTTCCGCTGCCGTTCATAAGTCGGCACCCGGCAGTTTGCAGCATGTCTATTTTTCTCTTTATCGTTGTAAGAATCTTCCGCGTTCGATATTCAGAAAGATCGTAACGACGGGCAATCGCGCGATAACCGGAACCCAGCAGGTATTTGTCATATGCAACCAGAGCCTCACGAGAATCAAAAATATCCGGGTGACGCTTGACAATAACATAAGGGGAATGAACCAGACGACGGGCAATGTTCCGGACACGCTTGGTGAGGGTAAATTCATTCTGACCGGTCAGCCCTGACAACTGGTGAAAACTCAAACCCTGAACATAATAAAGGTAGACCAGCCGACGCTGCGGAGTGCGCAGCCAGTCAATACGATTATGCAAAATCTCCAGGGTCGCATCCTGGTTGGCCCGGCCAGTGACGAAGTCCGTGAAAGAAGCTGTTTTTGTCATTTTTCTACCCTCACAATAAAATATGTTAAATAGACACCAAACTTAATTAAATATTACCCTATTTTTCGACAAAAAGCAAATAAAAGTTAGATTTTTTGTGAAAAATTATTAAAAATAAGTTGCGTAAGGAACATTTGCGATGTATATTTTTACTGACGTGTGAAGATAGGTAAACTTTCGGACCTTAATAAAGGAGTATTTATAAATGGCACTAGGGAAGGTAATTAGACAAAAACGTGAAGAGCTGGGGCTCACCCTCGACGACGTAAGTCGTTTAACGGAATACAGTAAGCCCTATCTATCAACCGTTGAGACCGGCCGGGTCAAAAATCCGCCCGCCGACGAGCTGTTAGTACGCCTGGAAAAAGCACTTAAGTTCGAGACCGGCCTGCTCCTCCACATGGCACACCTCGAAAGATTACCCGCAGATGTACGCCAGGCATTCGAACAAAGCCAAGCACAAAACGAGCACTGGCGGGCACTTATGCAAAAAATAGTGGAAGGCGGGGCCAGTATTGATGACTTATTAAAAGATGATAAAACCCGGGAAGCCCTGGACGCCGGAGCGGATAATGTCGTGCATCTGCAAACAGCTGGCCGATTAGTACCCGTAATCAATGATGTAGCAGCGGGTTACCCCGTTGACTACGACGACAAGGGCTATCCGCCCGGCGGTGCCGATGAATACGTACGCTGCCCCGACCTGCATGACCCCAACGCCTTCGCAGTAAGAATCGTCGGTGACTCAATGGAACCTAAGTTCAGGCAGGGCGATATTTTAATCTTCTCGCCGGCCCTGGAAGTGCGTAACGGCGATGATTGTTTTGTACGCATGACCGACCCGCACGAAACCACATTCAAGCAGATATTTTTTGAAAGTGACAGGACGATTCGTTTGCAGCCGAGAAATTGTAGTTACGCGCCCCAGATTCTACCGCCGGAACGCGTAAATGGAATCTGGCGGGCGGTTTGCCGTTTTGAAAGACTCGATTGATTTTAATTTCATAAAAGCGGGATTACTTATATAGTTGTCCAGCGAATATTATTTTTATACATAGCGGAGGCATTGATTTTTTTATGGGATTGTTGTACGCCGAACGGATTGGGCAGGAACTGCAAATTAAGGATAAGCAGGTAGAAGCGGTAATGGGTCTGCTGGAAGACGGCGGGACGGTGCCTTTTATCGCCCGCTATCGTAAAGAAGCTACGGGTATGCTGGATGAAGTGGCGGTAATGGGGATTCGTGACCGCTGGGAGCAGTTGCAGGAACTGGACAAGAGACGGGAGGCGATACTTGCTTCGCTGGAGCAGCACGGCCATCTGAACGATGAACTCAAAGGCAAGGTCATGGCCGCCGAAACAATGGTCGAGCTGGAAGATATTTATTTGCCCTACAGACCCAAACGGCGGACGCGGGCAACCATCGCTAAAGAAAAAGGGCTGGAGCCGTTGGCGATAAAACTGCGGGAGCAGGAAAATTTCGAGGTTGAGGCTGAAGCAGCAAAATATATTGATAAGGAAAAAGAAGTCCATTCGACTGAGGAAGCACTAGCCGGGGCGCGTGATATTATCGCCGAGTGGATGAGTGAAGATAAGGATACACGGGAAAGGCTGCGTGATTTTTATACAGCCGAAGGGATGTTTGTCAGTAAGCTGATGAAGGACAAGGAAGAAGAAGGGGCGAAGTTCAAAGATTATTTCGACTGGCAAGAACCGATTAAGAATGCACCTTCGCATCGGGTATTGGCAATGCGGCGAGGCGAGGCTGAGAAGGTGCTTACTCTGCGGATTATCGTGCCGGAAGAGCGAGCGGTGGCGCTTGTGTGTCGCGGGTTTGTCAAGGCGGATAATGCCGCGGCGGCCCAGGTAAAACTGGCGGGTGAAGATTCGTTTAAGCGATTACTGAGTTTGTCGATGCAGACGGAATTACGGCTGGAGAGTAAGAAGCAAGCGGACGAAGAAGCGATTAGAGTGTTTGCGGAGAATTTGCGTCAATTGCTTCTGGCGGCACCATTAGGACAGAAAAATATGCTGGCGGTTGACCCGGCTTTTCGGACAGGATGCAAGATTGTCTGTCTGGATAAGCAGGGTAAGCTTTTGCACAATGATGTGATTTATCCGCATAGCGGTTCGGGCAAGGCTGAGCAGGGTGCGGCGCTGGTGCGGGAACTGTGCCAACAGTTTTCAATAGAAGCGGTGGCGATTGGCAACGGCACCGCCAGCCGGGAAACCGAAACGTTTATACGCGGGGCGGGGCTGGGCAAAGAAATCACGGTAGTGATGGTAAACGAAAGCGGTGCGTCAGTTTATTCTGCTTCGGAGGCGGCCCGTGAAGAGTTTGGCGAATATGACCTGACGGTTCGCGGCGCGGTCTCGATTGGACGGCGGTTGATGGACCCGCTGGCAGAACTGGTCAAGATTGATCCCAAGAGTATCGGGGTGGGCCAGTATCAGCATGACGTTGACCAGACGGCCTTGAAGAAAAAACTGGATGACGTGGTAATCAGTTGTGTAAATAATGTGGGCGTGGAAGTCAACACCGCCAGCAAACAGCTTTTGACTTATGTTTCAGGTTTGGGGCCGGTGCTGGCTCAAAATATTGTAAATTATCGTAACGAGAACGGGCCGTTCCAGAGCCGTACTGATTTGAAAAAAGTTACCCGGCTGGGCAGTAAGGCCTTTGAACAGGCAGCGGGATTTTTGCGGATTCGGGACGGAAAAAATCCGCTCGACAGCAGTGCGGTACATCCGGAAAGTTACGAAGTAGTAGACGCGATGGCAAAAGCTCAGAACTGCACCGTAATGGACTTAATGCGGGACGGTCAGTTGCGTAATAAAATTGATTTACAAAAATACGTTACCGATAAATTCGGCCTGCCGACCCTCACCGATATTATGGGTGAGCTGTCCAAGCCGGGGCGCGACCCGCGTGAAAAGTTTGAGATATTCTCTTTCGCTGAAGGCGTGGAGAAAATCGAAGACCTCGAAGAAGGCATGAAACTGCCCGGCATCGTAACCAATATTACAGCGTTTGGCGCTTTTGTTGATATCGGAGTTCATCAGGATGGACTGGTGCATATCAGCGAGCTGGCGGACGAGTTTGTCAAAGACCCGGCGGACCATGTTAAGGTTCATCAAAAAGTCTCGGTAACTGTGGTTTCTGTTGACGTACCACGTAAACGCATAGCGTTTTCAATGAAAACCGCACCCAATTCCAAACCGGTCAGAAAAATCAATACGCCACAAACTTCTCACACAAGCGGGAATAAAAAGCCTCATCCCAAAGCCTCGTCGGGAGGTGGTTTGACCTTCGGCGATATGCTGTCTCAGGCCCGGAAGAAATAAAGCTGGAGTTTTGCAAAAGTTAAGGTAAAGGTAAAGTCAATGAGTGATTTGATAATACGGGTAACCGGCTTGCGAAAAAGTTATACGCTGGGTAAGGCCCGTCAGGAAGTCCTGCGTGGCGTGGACCTGTCGGTGCAGCGGGGTGAGTTTCTGGCGATTATGGGTGCCAGCGGCAGCGGCAAAAGTACGCTATTGCATATCATGGGCCTGCTGGACAAGGCTGACACCGGCTCGGTAGAGTTTGAGGGGGAAGATATGCTCAAGGCCGGAGCGAGGCGGCAGGATAAGATACGTAATAAGGATATGGGATTTGTATTTCAGTTTTACCATCTGCTGCCGGAACTGACGGTTCGGGAAAATGTACTGCTGCCGGCCATGGTGGGCCAAAGCTGGCTGGGCTGGTTGAAAAATGGTAAAAATGCCCGGCAGCGGGCTGACGAGCTTATCGAAGAAGTCGGATTGACACCTCAGGCGGCTCAGCGACCAACAACCCTTTCGGGCGGGGAACGCCAACGGGCGGCACTGGCACGAGCGTTAATGGCAGGCCCAAAATTATTATTAGCTGATGAACCCACAGGAAATCTTGACTCCGCAGCAGGAAAGGTTATCCTAGAGCTTCTGTGGCGGTTGAACCGGGCAGGCCAGACAATAGTTATGGTGACTCACGACTCAGCGGTGGCCGCCGGAGTCAACCGGACATTGGTGCTGCGTGATGGATTAATGGAGTAAAACTGACGACCAGGCGTTTGGTTGTTAGAATATAGGCAATATAAGTAAAATAGGTAATAATATGGGTCTTAAGATATGGCTAAATGACCGGCTGGTGGACGAATCCAAGGCTATGGTTTCAGTTTTTGACCATGGTTTGCTTTATGGCGACGGAGTGTTCGAAGGGATTCGGGTCTACTGCGGCAAGGTATTTGAGCATCAGGCCCATATTGACCGTTTGTACGATTCAGCCAAGGCCATCCGTTTGAAGATGCCGGGCACTAAGGAAGAACTGATAGGCCAGGTCGAACAGACCGTCAAGGCCAACGGGATTGAAAATGGTTATATCCGGTTAATTCTCACGCGCGGGATAGGTGATTTAGGATTGAGTCCGCGGCTGTGTAAAAATTCTCAGTTAATAATCATCGCGGCGCATATTCAGTTGTACCCGTGTGAGCTTTACGATAACGGCCTGCGGGTTATCAGTTCGAGCATAATAAGGAATCATCCGCAAAGCCTGAGTCCTCAGATCAAGAGCCTAAACTACCTTAATAATATCGTGGCCAAGATCGAAGCCCTGGACAACGATGTACTGGAAGCGATTATGTATAATCATCAGGGCTATGTCGCCGAAGCTACCGGCGATAATGTGTTTGTAGTCAAAAACGGCTCGGTCATCACCCCGCCGGCCAGTGCCGGTTCGCTGCCGGGCATCACCCGTGCGGTGGTCATGAAGCTGGCCCGGGAAAATGGTTATCCGGTGCGGGAAGAAAATCTGACCCGGTATGATTTGTATACGGCAGATGAAATGTTCCTGACCGGCACAGCCGCAGAGGTTATCGGCATCGTCGAGATTGACGGCCGGGTAATTGGCGCCGGCAAACCAGGGCCAATCACGCGTGAGTTACTAACCAAATTTGGTGAATACGCACGCAGTTAATTTCACGTCAGAAAAAATGGGGCCGGGATGAGCCTATATCATGTTTATGACACGGTAGCTGAGGAACTGGAGGGGGTGCGAGAGATTTTCGCCGACGCTTTGGCTGCTGACGAACCTGCGATTGCGGATTTTCTGGAGCAGGTGGGTAAATTTCGGGGCAAAATGCTGCGGCCCGTACTGGTACTGCTGTGCGGCAAACTCTGCGGCGGAGTAGTTCATGAACATCGAGTGGCGGGGGCGGTGGTGGAGATGATTCATATGGCCACGCTGGTGCATGATGATGTGCTGGACGAGGCCGAAACGCGTCGTCGCGGGGCCACCGTAAATGCGCTGTGGGGGAACGAAACCGCGGTGATGCTGGGGGACCTATTGTTGGCTCGGGCGTTCTTATTGTTCAGTTCTCTGGCTCGGGCGGACTGGGCGCGACTGCTGGCGGCGGCGACCAGCGCGGTTTGTGAAGGGGAACTGCTGCAATTGTATTATCGAGGTTATCACGCTCTTAGCGAAGAACGGTATCTGGAAATTATCGGTAAGAAAACCGGGCGGCTGATGGCGATAAGCTGCGAGCTGGGCGGAGAAATAGCCGGTGCCAAACAGGAAACCTGTGCGGCGCTGGGCGAATATGGCCAGGCGTTAGGAACGGCGTTTCAGATTATGGATGACGTAACGGATTTGGCAGGTGACGAGCGTCAGGCCGGCAAGACATTGGGGACGGACCTGGAAAAAGAAAAAATAACACTACCGCTGATTTATTATTTGAAATCGTGTTCTGTTCAGGAAAGACAATGGGCTCAGGATGTTTTGTCGGGTCAGCGAAAAGATGATATACGGGAGTTACGCGATAAGGTGCGTACCGGCGGCAGTGTCAAACAAGCCCGACAACGGGCCGGTGACTTTATCGAGCAGGCCCGAACTTCAATCGGGGACCATGGTCCGGTCGAACTGCGGGAGGGGTTGATCGAACTTGCCGAAATGGTGATTCACTCAGGCGGGTTTGGGTTCAAGGGTTAAATCCGCGAACATGCCGGCTTTGAATTTATGATAAGCCAGGCCGGCGACCATAGCGGCGTTATCAGTGCAGTATTTTTTCTCGGTGATTACCAGTTTTATGTCCCTCTTTTTACAAGCCTGGGTCATTTCCTCGCGCAGTAAAGAGTTAGCCGCCACGCCGCCTCCGAGCAGAACGGTTCGAGCCTGAGTCTTATCCAGGGCCCGCATGGTTTTGCGGACCAGAACATCGACCGCGGCAGCCTGAAATGAAGCGGCCACATCGGCAATTTCCCGCGGGGTCATTTCGTTTACTTTATCCTCGCCGAGCATATTTTGGCCGCGGCAATGATAGAGCACAGCGGTTTTGATTCCGCTAAAGGAAAAATCCAGAGAATCTTTAGCGAGCATGGTACGCGGAAAATTACAGGCTTTGGGACTACCTTCACGAGCTGCTTTTTCGATAGATGGTCCGCCGGGATATGACAGATGGAGAATCTGAGCAACCTTGTCGAAGGCTTCGCCGGCAGCGTCGTCGAGCGTAGAGCCGATAAGCTCCAGCTCCAGCGGATTGCGGCAATTATACAAACTCGTGTGTCCACCGGAAACCACCAAAGCCACCGCCGGGAAACAATCGATGTACTGTTCGAGCATCACGGATTGAAGATGAGCATGGACATGGTTGACGGCAATAAGCGGTTTCTGCCAGGCCCAGGCCAAGGCTTTGGCAGCAGTAACGGCAATGACCAGCGAAGGCACGAGGCCGGGACTGTTAGCTACCGCGATAGCGGAGATGCGGCCGGGGGTAATATCAACCGACTCGAAAGTCCGACGCAAAACAGGGACGATGTTTTCGATATGGGCGCGAGCGGCGATTTCGGGCACAACTCCGCCATACTCTTCGTGGAGCTTGGCCTGGGAAGCGATAACCGAACTAAGCACACACCTGCCGTCGCTCACCAAAGCCGCGGCGGTTTCGTCACATGAGCTTTCCAGTCCTAAAATAATTGTTTCAGCCATATCAGTTTTCCACGGTCAAAATATTCAAGTAGCCATTGTAGCAAAAATTTACCGAAAAGCAAATCAGAGCATGATTACTTCTGAGGCAGGTTAGTGAGGTCTTCATCGGAGCCGACCAGCCAGAGCATGTCGTTTTCATAAACAATAGTTTCTGGCAAAGGTACATTAACTATTTTGCGAACCTGTTTCGGGTCGGCTCCAGCTTCGGCACGGCGCAAGCCGATGAGGTTCACACGAAATTTCTGACGAAGGTTTAGTTCTATAATTGTTTTGCCATTGAAGGATGCCGGGGCCTGATACTGAGCCAGAGAGTAGCCTTCGGCGAATTCCAGTTTCTCGGAGATTTGCGGAACCATGAGTTTGAAGGCCCAGCGCTGGGCACTTTCATGTTCAGGGAAAATTATCGCGTCGGCACCCAGTCGGCGTAAAATCTCACCCTGGGTTTCCTGCTCAGCCCGACAGTAAACATTGGCAACACCAAAAGATTTTATCAGCATGGCGGTGAGAATATTAGCCTGAAAAGCCTGGCCGATACCTACCACAGCGACATCGACTTTATCGACACCCTGAGCGCGGAGTGCTTCTTCGTCGGTGCTGTCCAGCCGCACAGCAACGGAAACTTCGGGACTGATTTCATCGATGAGCTTGCGATCTTTGTCGATGGCAATGACCTCGAAACCGGCGCGGGCCAGAGTGCGGGCCAACTGCATCCCAAAACGGCCTAATCCAATAACAGCAAATTTTCTCATTTGAATATTCCTTTATGCCGACACATAATTTATTTGTTCGGTTAGCCCACGGCCAGTTCTTCAATCGGATAATTATAACGCGGCGTGCGGGCGCTGACGGTGACCGCGGCAAGCAAACTCAAGGGACCCAGTCGCCCGGCGAACATGGTAATGATAATAATCCACTTGCCGGCGGTACTCAGGTGCGGCGTAATACCGGTGCTGAGCCCTACCGTGCCCAAGGCTGAGGCAGATTCAAAAAGCAAATCGAGCGAGTCGTGGTGGGTTGGGGCTTCGACAACCATCAGGGTTATGACCGCGGCGATAAGAATGAGTGAATAAAGCAGCATGAGCATAAAACTGCGACGGATAATCATGGTGGGAATAGTTCGCTTGAAGGCCTCAACATTTTCGCGGCGGCAAATAGTGTTATAAATCGCCAGGAACATGACCGCCAGGGTAACGGTTTTGATACCGCCGGCGGAGGAACTGGGTGAACCGCCGATAGACATGAGCAGGATAAGAAAAAATTTCGCCGGCGGGGACAGGGACGCCATATCAACAGTGTTAAACCCGGCGGTACGGGCGGTGACGGCATTGAAGAAGCTGTCCCACAAAGTCATGACCAGAGAACTATCGGAACGATGGAATTCCAGCAGGAAAAAAACACCCGTGCCGCTAAGAAGAAGGACCGCGGTGGTTATCAATACAAGTTTGCTTTGCAGGGTCAGGCGGGTAGGCGGACGCTGGGGATAGCGGGACTGGGCGAAAAAGATATAACGCAAACGGAGGTAGAGTTTGTGAAATTTCCAGGCGGTCAGTTCATTAAGATTATGTAGAACGGGAAAACCCAATCCACCGATAATTATCAGCGGACATATTACCGCGTAAGGACGAATCTTATCGCGAAAAGACATCAGGCTGTCGGACTGCAAAGCGAAACCGGCATTGCAAAAAGCACTGACAGAATGAAAAATACTCTTGAACCAGGACGCGTTGCGGAAATAACTTTCGGGCCATAGTCCCTGCAAAGCAAAGACACCCAGTAGCTCGGCAGCGAAAGTAAACGCGAAAATAAATAAAACGATACGGCCAATACGCGCGGGAGTCTGCTCGCTCATAAGGTCGCCCATCGCGGCGGTCTCACGAAATGACAGGGACGAGCCCATCAGCAGCGAAAAAACCGCACCGAAAATCATGATGCCCAGACCGCCGATTTGCATGAGAAAAAGGATAATCGTTTGGCCCTGACGGGTGAAATCGTGGGGCGTGTCCTTTACTATCAGGCCGGTAACACAAGTGGCACTGGTGGAAGTAAAAACCGCATCCGTAAAGGACATGGAATTATTATGAGAGGTCGGCAGCATGAGCAGAATCGCCCCGGCGAAAATAATCGCGCTGAAACTTAACAGCAGCACGCGCGTGGGCGACTGTACCGCAGCGGTAAGGGTCAGAGTAATTCGACCGACACGCAATAAAATGAGTATGAGCAGATAAAGATGAATTACCGGCCAGGTGTTATTCGGATAGTCAACGATCAGCGCTATAGCGGTCGTAAGCAGCAGAGTTACATCTAAAAGTACCCGCCGACTCAAAAGTGTCGCCCAGGAATGGCGGGCCAGGTTGTGAATCCTGCTGACGATTAATAAAGTCGTGGCAAAAATTTGTATCGTGTGGAGTAAAAATTCCGGAACGGCAAGATGACGAAAACCATAATCGGCGGCCAACGCGGAAACACCCGCCAAAAGTGCCAGGCAAGTCAATACCGCGAACAGAAAGTCGCGATGGGGTTTATTGCTTTTTTTTATATTGTTCATCCCACATCTCCGAGTTTCAGAGTCGGACCGAACTGCTGGATAAGAGCACGACGCAACTCCCGGCGACTGGGGGTGTCTTGTCTGAGTTGCGGGTCCTGAGCGGCTATCTCAAAAGCGTCCCGCCGGGCCATTCGCAGCAAATCGGTGTCACGCAGAATATCCGCTATCTTGAGATTAGGCAAGCCGTGCTGGGCCGTACCGAAAATTTCGCCGGGGCCCCTGATACGCAGGTCTTCTTCAGCAATGAGAAAACCATCGTTGGTCCGAGTTAGAATCTCCAGACGTTTTTGAGCTACCTCATTACGCGGCTGCCCAAACAGCAGACAGTAAGACTGAAGTGAACCACGACCAATACGACCGCGCAACTGATGCAGCTGGGAAAGACCGAAGCGGTCGGCGTGTTCGACAACCATGATAGTCGCGTTGGGTACATCGACACCAACTTCGATAACCACAGTAGCGACCAGAATCTGAATCTCACCAGCCCGGAATTGTTCCATGATTTGCTGTTTTTGTTCACGCTCCATACGACCGTGCAGCAAGCCAACCTTGAACTCCGGAAAAACTTCGTTCTGGAGTATCTCATGCTCGGCCACCGCGGCCTTGAGCTGGAACATGGCAATCTGTTCGGGGTCAATGGGAATCAGATTGCCGTCTTCATCGTAATCCGGCGCGGTATCTTCAACCCGCGGATAAACAAAATACGCCTGACGACCAAGCTGGATTTGTTTGCGGATGGATTCGTAAGCCTTGGCACGGGCTCCATCATTTATCCAGGAAGTAACCACCTCGCGGCGACCGGGCGGCAGCTGTTTGATAATCGAAATGTCCAAATCACCAAAAACCGTCATGCCCAGCGTACGGGGAATAGGCGTAGCGGTCATAACCAGATAATGCGGCGCGAGATTCTTGCCGCGAATGTCCTGCCGCTGCTGCACACCAAATTTATGCTGCTCGTCGATGACAACCAGGCCCAGTTTCTGAAACTTTACATCTTTCTGGAGTAAAGCCTGAGTGCCCACGACAATATCAATTTCGCCAGCAGCAATCGGGGCCAACTGAGCGGCACGCTGTTTACCGGTCAAGCCGCCGGTGAGCAACATGCGTTTGACCTTGCTTTCGCCGAGAAATTTTTCGATACTGAGAGAATGCTGCTCCGCGAGAATTTCGGTAGGTGCCATAATCGCAACCTGAGCATGATGACTGACCGCCAGCAGAGCCGCATAAAGTGCGACCACGGTTTTACCTGCCCCCACATCACCTTGCAGCAGACGATTCATCGGTTCCGATTGGCCCATATCCTCGCAAATTTCGTCGATAACCGTATCCTGGTCCTCAGTGAGAATAAACGGAAATAACTTGCGGATGCGGCTGTCGATATTGTCATCTATCGGGAACGGCCAAGCTGGCTGAGTGCGTTTGATTTTCTCACGCTTCAGGGCAATACCCAGCTCCATCAGCAGCAGTTCATCATAAGCCAGACTGCGACGAGCCTGAAGGATCGCTTCTTCGTCAGGAGGTTGATGTATCCATTGGAAAGACTGTCGACGCGTCGGTAGCTTTCTTTTCTTGCGATATGGTTCGTCGTAACGCTCAGCCACAGTCTGTACCATTGCCTCAAGTGAATTACTTATAACCCGCGTGATTTCCAGAGACGATAAGTCTGTCGTGGCAGGATAAACGGGACGACCGACTTTTTCGTGCTGAAGCAGTTCTTCAGCAGATTCCAGTTGAATAAACCGCGGATTGGTAAACTGGAGATTGTCACGATATTTAGAAACCTTGCCCCATATCGCCAGCATATCGCCGGGCAGGAATTTGTCTTTGAGATATTGCCCATTGAAAAATACCACCGGGCAGGTCCCGGTACTGTCACGCAATTTGATATCCAGTTTAGGCGGCCGACTGCGACGCTTAAAATCAATCGCGGCGACCTGGCCAACCACGGTTACATTGTGGTCGGGGTTGAGTTCTTCTATCAGTGTCAGCGGCGGAAGAAAATCATAGTTACGCGGATAATGTTCAATCAGGTCGGTAACGGTATGAATACCCATACGCGCAAAAACCTGAGCGCGGCGGGGACCGACCCCTTTGAGGAATTGTATTTTGTCATCGGGCTTCAAATTATATGTTTGGGAATCAGACATATTAACAGGCTAGAATTATTCCGCCGGTTTTTCGGGCTGGGCTCCGGATTGTTTTATGATTTCGTCGAGCAGTAAACCCAGATTGTCGAATTTTCTGTCATCAAATTTGGCTGTCTGGGTACTATTGTTTTGTTTGTACTCGACGTAAAATGCACCGCCCTTCTCAAAATTTCTTTTGTCAATCCTGGTTATATCGCCATAAGCGAAAGTATCACCATTGGCGAGGGTTATGCCGTTATCGTCAGCCCTGATTTTTTTCTTTTTCACCTTGGCAGAGCAAATCAGCGAAACCACCACAACTATCACCAGAGGGATGGGGGCGTAACGGTTGAAAAGCAGATTCACCGTGGGCGTGCCGTCCTCGCGGGTTTCCTTGGCCTGGTATTCTTTGTTGCCCCAACCATCGTAGGCAAACCAGCCCGCGAAAACAATACAGGCCGCGGCGGTGATAAGCCAATTCTGGGCACTAAATTTGCTGCCGGTTGCTATGACTGCCATTTGAGGTTCTCCTGCATTTGTCCTGTTTGTCCAACATTCCGGGTGTATATGATGGCGGTTAAGTTGGGGAAAAGCAAGTAATAAGGCCAGGGAGAACAAAGTGAAAATTTGGCAGGTCCATTTAGTGTTAAAAAAAGCCTCAATTCGCTTGCTTTTTGTCGATTAATATGCTATATTATTTGTGGTCAAAGAAAGGAAAAAAAATCTCTTAAGTTTAATTGAGAAAAGGAAATACAGCAAACGTCCTATAACTGATTTTTTGAGTTTTGACCGTATCACGTCACGTCGAATCGTGGTGGTTTGGCGACGTGTTAGAACATAGGTTAGGTTGCGTCGAACGCGTGACGCAGCCTGTAATGATGTTATTTGTACCCGACGTTCGTTTAGTAGCGTACCGAGGGGTTTTTGGATAGGTCCTCTTTTTAGGGAGGTATGCCTATGACTGACTGGGTTGGTCGCGCTTAGACGCGGCACAACGAGCACTACATATTTACAGGGCTGATATCCAGCCCAACCCTTACGACTGTGTCGCGAGGCACAGCCCAAAATTAGCGGCAATAAGCCGTTGGTGATGTACGGACCGGTAAGCCGGTCCAAACGAAGTACACACCAAACCGAAAGTGGCAAGCCTGGCCCTTAAAACGCGCCGGGCTTGCGTTTTTTTGTGGCTTTGGAGGGGGATAAAAAGAGATTCGACCCTTTTTTGGGTTATCTTCTTTGGCCGATGGCATCCTGGATGGGTTGGACAAAGCAGGGGATTACCCGTTCGGCCATAATATCGGCACAGGCTTTCCGCTGATTGTCATAAGATTCCATGCTGTTGAACTTTATCTCCGGGTCGGGATACTGACGGATAGAAAGATAGAGACTGAGCTGGTCGTCTTCCTTGAATTTTCCGGTACGGACCTGGTAGGCGCCGGTGCGGGACTCGAAAGAGATTCGGGCCTGAGTGCGGCAGTCTTCGCTGAGACTAACAAGGATAGCAGGGTCGAATCCGAGGGGTTTGGCATGTTCCAATTCTAGCAGGGAAGAAAAAGGGCTGTTGGGAAAGAGGGCTTCAGCGAGTATTTCGTCGTGGTTGCCGGCATAGTCGAAGTCCATCCCGAACATGACATCCAAAGACTCAATATCAAGATAACTGACGCCTAAGGCGTAGGTTACCAGGTCCAGGATAAGTTTATTCTGCTCGTCAACCTGCTCCAGCGATTCGGGATTTACCAGACCACTGCATATGCGATTTTGTTCGATGGAAACCCAGCGGTAGGAACCAGATTCACGATCTTCATCAAGGCAAAATTCGCCGGTTTCCCGCTGGTAGAAGGTGTTCATGGTGGGGAATTGTTTTTGGATTCTTTCGAAGAAATGGAGGATTGTGTCTCGTCCGGTGGGCAAATCCAGCTCGGTATTGAGGTTCATATTGACGTAAAAGTCGTCACAAAGTGAACCGAAAGAAGTTGGCATTTTTCTTAACTTTCTAAAATACAGTTACTTATGTGCTGATAATTATATCAGTCCTTATATGTATTATAGTTTGAATTGGTCGATTCGGCAAGCAATAAAGTGGATGTTTAGCGTATTAGTGGCAGCGCGTTCTGTCCCGAAGTGACTGATTTTTGGCGATTTTTTCGTGTTTTTTTTGATTTTCAGTGCTTTTTAATAAGAATAAGGCTTAAAAAACAGGAAAAAGTCAAAAATCGGGCTAAGGGTTTTTGGGTGTCGAGTGAAGGTTTCTGTGGTTATAATACCTGGTTTAGATTTGGTATGATTAACTGCCGCGGGCGTTGGTCGGCGGCACTGATATGGAGCTTAAAAATAATGAAGTGGAGCAAGATGCTGATTCCTACGGTCAAGGAAGTACCCGCGGACGCGGAGGTACCCAGTCACCAGTTAATGATTCGGGGCGGGTTCATTCGCAAATTGGCCAGCGGCACTTACAGCTATCTGCCCCTGGGTTGGCGGACACTGAATAAGATTATGGGTATCGTACGGGCTGAGATGGACGCGGCGGGGGCCCAGGAGATGCTATTGCCGGCAGTACAGCCGATAGATTTGTGGCAGCGGACGGGTCGCGATGTTGATTACGGCGAGACGATGTGTCGGTTTACGGACCGGCATGGTCGGGAGAATGTTCTGGCTCCCACGGCTGAGGAGGTGATTACTTATGTGGCGGGCTGTGAGATTAACTCTTATAAGCAACTGCCGCTGAACCTTTATCAGATGAGCTTTAAGTTTCGGGATGAGTTTCGGCCCCGGTTCGGGGTGCTGCGTTCGCGTGAATTTATTATGAAAGACTCTTACAGTTTTCATGCCTCGCCAGAGAGTCTGGAAGAAACTTACCGGATAATGTACGACACCTACAAGCGTATTTTCGAGCGTTGCGGGGTGGAGTATGTTATCGTCGAGGCGGAAACGGGCGAGATGGGCGGCAGTGGTTCGCATCAGTTCACGGTACCTTGTGAGACGGGCGAGGATGTTATTGTTTATACGGCTGATGGTTCTTACGCGGCGAATATTGAGAAGGCTGACGTAGACGGTCCTAAAGATTCCGGCGGGCAGTCTGCCGCTGGTGCTATGGCAGAAGTACACACTCCGCAGGTAGGAAGTATCGAAGCGGTTTGCGGGTTTTTGAAGACCAAACCTGAAGAAATGATTAAGACGCTGATTTACAGAACATCTGCAGAAAATGCCGCAAAACAAGTCAGTCAAGAAAAAGCGAAGCATGATGGACGACTGGTTATTACATCCAATGCCTATGTGGAGAATTACTATATAGCCCTTGTGCGTGGCGACCATGACGTAAATGAAGAAAAACTACGTATTGCCACGGGTGAAAGTGTTTGCTTAGCAGATGAAAAGGATATTATTGAACTTACTGGTGCCGCTGTTGGTTTTGCTGGTCCAATGCAAATGACCGATCATCCCTATGTTGTCAAGCTAATCGTCGACCCGTGGGTAGCGGCGTTGCCGGTGGGGGTTACGGGCGCGAACAAGACTGATTATCACGTTAAAAATGTGGTGCCGGGTCGGGATTTCGCATTGGAAGGCGAGAAGGTTATAATAAGGGACATTCGTAATGCTGTTGAGGGTGACACCTACAAGGGTCAGCCGTTATTGTTCCGGCGTGGTATCGAGGTTGGTCAGGTGTTCAAGCTGGGCACGAAATACAGTGCCAAGCTGGAAGCTACATATCTGGACGAGAACGGCAAGAGTCAACCTTGTATTATGGGTTGCTATGGTATTGGGATTAACCGGATTATGGCATCGGCAATTGAGGTTGGCAATGACGAAAATGGGGTTATCTGGCCGATTAGCATCGCTCCTTATGAAGTTTTGATTACGGTGGCTAACGCTAACGATGATGAAGTTACGTCGGCGGCAGAGAAGATTTATCAGCAGTTGCTCGATGATGATATAGATGTATTGCTGGACGACCGTTCGATTCGGGGCGGGGTTAAGTTCAAGGACGCGGACCTGGTGGGCATTCCGGTTCGGATAACGGTTGGTTCGCGGGGTGTGGCTGAAGGTCAGGTTGAAATCAAGCTGCGTCGTGAGGCTGAGAAGGAATTGGTGGCCATCGACGAGGCGGCGGGTCGGGCTGAGCGTATCGTGGCTGAGCTTTACGCTGAGCTGGAAAAATAATTTGGAGAGCTGAAGATGTCTCAGCAGTTGCGGCCTCCCAGACCGGTTAAGTTGATTGTGGGTATGCTCAGCGGGCAGGTGGAATTGTTCGACTGGGCTGAGCGGGCGATGTCGGCGTGGTGGGGGCCGGTTGATATTGCCAGTGAGGTTATCGACTTTACGTGGACGAATTATTACGCGCAGGAAATGGGTGACACTTTATTGCGTAAGTTTCTCAGTTTTGAGAGACCGATTCGACCGGAAGAAATCTCTCAGTGCAAGCATCAGAGTAACGAACTGGAAAGGATTTGCGCCGAGAGTTCACCTTGCGGGTCGAACGAGGCGGCGCGGCCAGTGAATCTGGACCCGGGTTATATCGAGCCGAGCAAGCTGGTTCTGGTAACGACGAAGAATTATTCACATCGGGTTTATATCGGTAATGACATGTACGCTGAGCCGACTCTGCATTTTCACAAGGGTCAGTGGCATTCTTGGCCTTTCACTTATCCCGATTACGGCAGCGGCAGGTATGATGGTTTTCTGAGTGCCGCTCGTGAGCGTCTAACGGAGCAATTAAAATCGCAGAGTTAAAATACATTCTGATTTTGGGAGCTGTCGCGTTGGTCAGTTCGGTGGTTTTTACCGCATTAATGCGTCGATGGGCTATCGCTCACAACTTTACGGACAAGCCGGGCGTACGGAAGATTCACGAAAGGCCTATCGCTCTGGGCGGCGGGGTAGTGATATTCTGGGTAGTTATGCTGCCGCTGATGGTGATGAGTGGTTTGGCTATCGGGGCGGACAGGTTTGGCGTCCCTGTTTGGCTGCCGGCGGAGATGGCGGTGCATGTGCCGGGTTTGTCGAGCCGGATTGTGCCGACTATGGTTCTGATTGTTTGTGCGGGGGCTTTGCATATCATGGGGATTGTGGATGATTTGCGGCATCTGGGGCCTCTTTTGAAACTGGTGATTCAACTGACGGTAGCGACGCTGCTGGCGACAGTGGGAGAGATACGGTTTGACTTTTTCATCGGCAGTGAGTTGTTGACCACCCTTCTTTCGATTTTGTGGATGGGGGTAATTATCAACGCTTTTAATTTTCTGGATAATATGGACGGGCTGTCGGCGGGGATTGCGACGATATGCACAGGGATTTTGCTAACGGCTGCGCTAAACGCGGGTCAGGTTTTTGTGGCGGGTCTTGAGGTTTTGCTTATCGGGGCTTTGCTGGGTTTTCTGGTGTTCAACTTCGCACCGGCGAAAATATTTATGGGTGACGGGGGCAGTCTGGTGGTGGGGATGCTGGTGGCGGTTTGTACCATTCGCACGACTTATTATCATGAGCACCTGGCGGGCGGGACGTGGTTCGCGACGCTTATGCCGCTGATAGTTCTGGCGGTACCGCTTTATGATTTTATCAGCGTGATGCTTATCCGCTTTTGGCAGGGTCGGAGTCTTTGGGTGGGTGATACTCATCATTTCAGTCATCGGCTGTTGAGGCGGGGGCTGACGGTACGGCAAACAGCGTTGACGATTTATCTGGCGACGGCGTGTACGGGGCTGGGGGCGACGTTTCTGCACCAGGTATCGCAAACCGGGGTGATATTGATTTTCGCCCAGACGGTAATGATAGTTTTTATTATCGCAATTCTGGAGCGTCCGTGAAATCTACCGCACTGGAAAACAAACCCAGATTTAATCTGCTGGACAGTATTCTGCTGGTCGCGTGTGCGATTATTGTAGCGGGTCGCTGCCAGATAAATGAGTCGCTGCCGTTGATGTGGAAGGTCAGCGGGCCGATACTTGACATTCAGCTGGGCGCGGCGGAAACGCCGGCGCTGCTGGTGTTCGCGGGGTTGATTGTTACACTCACGGCTCTTTATATCATAGCTAATCTGATACGTAAAACTTTTCGCTGGCGGGCCACCGGTTTGCTGGGCCCTTTGGTGCTGCTGATGTTCGCAGGTATAATGTCGGCGGCTCATGCTTCCAATAAACATACTGCGGCTATCGCGGCAATGAACCTTTGCGCGGCAATGCTGATGGCGGTGCTGCTGGTACAATTACTGCGAGAGCCCGAACAGAAGCGTTTTTTGCTGAGCGTCATTATCGCCACTGGGGTTACAATGGCTTATCGGTGCTGGGAACAGTATCAATACGACAGTGACGCTTCGGTTGCTCAGTTTGAAGCGAATTCTGAGACCATGATGCGGGCTCAGGGGGTTGAGCCGGGTACTTATGCGGCGGCGCAGTTTGCTGAGCGGGTGGCCAGCCGGGACATCGGCGGGTATTTCATTATCAGCAATACAACGGCATCATTTTTCATTCTGGCGATAATGGGCGCGGGTGCGGTTTATCTAAATAATTTGCGGCGGCTTTACGCGGAACGTTCGTGGCTACTGCTGCTGGGCGGCGGTTGTGTGCTGGCGATTGTCGCGGGGATGCTTATTACCGAGAGCAAGGGCGGCATCCTGGCGGGGCTGGCGGCGGGCGGATTTGCTGTAGTTTTTTATCTGCTACGGAATTTTCTGAGCCGACATTACAAAAGTATCATTATCGTAAGTTTGATTTTGATTATTCTTACAGCGGGCGTGATTGCCTGGTACGGCACGACCCATAATCGGCTGCCGAGTAATTCGATGTGGGTTCGGTGGCAGTACTGGCAGGCGGCGGGGGAAATGATAAAGGATAATCCGCTTTGGGGGGTGGGGCCGGAGAATTTTGGGATTCATTATATGCATTATCTTGACCCGGCGGCCCCGGAGGTGGTTAAGGATCCTCATAGTGTGCCGGTGGCGATTTTGAGTCAGTGGGGCATATTTGGGTTAGCGGCGTTGAGCTGGGCGGCGATTGCGGGGGCGTTTAGAGCGGCGCGGCCTCAGTCTGATGCTGTCGCCACAGAGCAGAAAAAATCCAGGCGGTATCTGATTCCGGCGCTGATTACTCTGGTGGGTATTGTGAGTATACGTCTGGCGGCAAGTGATTTATCGGGGACGGGCGAAGCGGAAAGACTTAGTGTTTATCTGATAATGTTTATTATACCGGCCCTGGTATGGCTGGCGGGTTTTGTGGTCGCCTGGTGTTGTTGTGAGAAGCCGCTGGACAATTCGCCTATCGTTACAATCATGATTGGTGCGGGGATGCTGGGATTTATGCTGCACAACAGTATAGACATGGCGTTTTTTCAGCCGGGCTTGTGTACGTGTTTTTTTGCGATGGCGGCTTTGCTGTTCAGCTTGAGAACGCGTAAAACAGATTATTCTTTTGAGATTAGACCCGGTTTGAAGATTACAGGAATCATTGTTGTCGCAATTATAACCGCGTGTTTTTGGCGAAGTGCCGGCATGAATATTTTTTCTTATCACACGATGCGTGCCGCGGAAAAGTGTGCTGTCGCTGCGGGGGAAATTGACCGGGATTACCGGCAGGGTAAATTTGGAAGTCTGCCGGAATCCAGTTTTAAGATGCGGGAGCGGGCTGTGCTTTTGGGTACGGATGCGTGGGAAATAAGTCGGCTTGACCCTGGGCCGGCGTATTTTAATGCCAGGCTTTGTTATATTATCTGGTTTGGGGCTCCTCAAAAGCATGGTGCTTATTTCGCACAGGCGTCTAAATGGTTTGAGCGAGCGATTGAGTGTGACCCGCTGAATTATCGTTACTATGACTCCCTGGCGCAGATGTATGAGCAGGCGGCTGATATTAAAAAGGACGATTTAACGCTGATAGAAAAATCTATTGAGGCAGAGAAAAAGGCTTTGGCGATTTATCCGGGTAATTCGGAGATGCTGGTTCTTTATGGCCGGAAGCTGTTAAAGGGTGGTCGAACTGAAGAAGCTCAGGCAGCGTTCGATAAAGCGTTGGCAATCGAAAATAGTTTTTTGGCGATGCAGCGTGAGATGTGGCCTGAACGTGAAAAACTTTATCCGCGTTTAACGCCTGAGCTTCGCAGGACAGCAGAAAACAAGTGACACCCTGGGCTTTTCTTATAGGTTGCCGGGTGCACCCGTACCATGGCAGTACAGGCACACCCGGCGTAGAGGCCAAAAATAAACTTATTCACTTTTGAAAGCGCAGAGGCTCCGTGTTCAGAGTGTTTGGGTGTTCGTCTTACAATTATGCGGGGTCGTTTTACAGCGTTGGTTTAATTTCGCAAGGGGCTGCGGTGGTGGCATCTTTGCCGGCACAGAACATTGATATGCTCCGCAGTCGTTTTATTATCGGAGGCATTTCCTTCAGCACAAAATCGACTTCCTGGTCGGTGGTGTAACGACTGAGGCTGTATCTGATACTGCCGTGCACCGCGGTAAAGGGCACTCCCATTGCTCTTAAAACATGGGACGGCTCAAGCGAGCCGCTGGTACATGCCGAGCCGGAGGAGGCACAAATGCCGACTTCGTTCATGAGCAGGAGAATCGCTTCGCCTTCGATATATTCAAAACTAATGTTGGTGGTATTGGGCAGACGATGTTCTATATCGCCGTTAACGCGGGCATCGGGGCAGGTTTCCAGCAGACCTTTTTCGAGGCGGTCGCGCAGGCGGCTGACCCGGGTTTCCTCTTCCTGGATATTTTTTAGGGCGAGTTCGCAGGCCTTGCCTAGCCCGACGATACCAGGGACATTCTCGGTGCCGGCACGTTTGCTCAACTCCTGATGGCCTCCTAACTGCTGAGGCACGATAGATGTACCGCGTCGAATAAACAAAACGCCAACGCCTTTGGGACCGTGCAGTTTGTGACCGGAAAGGCTGAGTAAGTCAATGGGTGTGTCCTGAAGGTTCAGCGGTGTTTTGCCTACCAACTGTACGGCGTCGGTGTGGAGTATCCCGCCGCGTGACTTCACCATTCCGGCGATTTGAGGAATAGGAAATATTGTGCCGGTTTCATTATTGGCTGCCATTATGGTCACCAGGCCGCTCTGGTCGGTGAGAGCTTCGACGAACTGGCCCATATCGAGACGGCCCGACGCGTCGACATTAACTTCGGTGAGACGGTGTCCCTTTTTTTGTAAATGGCGGCAAACCGTACGCACCGCGGGATGCTCAACTCGCGAAGTTATAATATGCTGACGCTCGGACTTGGCTTCAATTACGCCACGGATAGCGGTGTTGTCACTTTCGGTGCCGCCACTGGTAAAATAAATTTCTTCGGGCTCACAATTAAGAAGCCGGGCAACCTGTCCGCGGGCCCAGTCGATTTTCTTGTGTATCTGACCACCGAAGGTGTGCATACTGGAGGCGTTGCCGTAATACTCATGATAGTAGGGCAGCATTTCTTGCAGCACTTCGTCGGCCAGCCGAGTGGTGGCGTTATTATCAAGATAAATGATTTTCATTTTGGGGCCTCCTCGACGGTGATGGTTTCGCTGACGAATTCGCGCAGGCGGGCCTGGACGACTTCTGCCATAGTAAACTCTGCGGCGTGGCATTGAGCACACATTCCACGGAAACTTATGACCACGCGGTCGCCTACCACATCGACAAGTTCCAGGTCGCCGCCGTCAGCTTGCAGAGCCGGGCGAACCTGTTGGTCAAGAGTCTGTTCGATCAATTTGATTTTTTCCAGGTTTGTTAAGGGCTTGGTCGGACGGCTGGGTGCTACTGCCGGGGCGGTTGCTTTATCCTTGTTTTGGACCTGGTCGATAATTTTTTCTATTTCGGGATAGCAGCCGCCGCAGCCGCCGCCAGCTTTACAATAATTGGTGACTTCATCGACGGTTTTAAGATTATTTTCTTCTACGACACGGCGGATTTCATCTTCGGTTATGCCGAAGCAGGTGCAGACGACTTTGCCCTGAAGCTCATGTTTGACCTTGCCGCCGGTGCGATAATTTTCGACGGCGGCTTCGAGGGCTTCACGTCCCATGACGGAACAGTGCATTTTTTGTTCGGGCAGGCCGCCGAGATAATCTGCGATGTCTTTATTGGTAACTTCCAGAGCCTGGTCGATGGTTTTGCCTTTTATAAGTTCTGTCAGGGCAGAGGAGGAGGCAATGGCACTGCCGCAACCGAATGTCTGAAATTTTACTTCCGCGATTCGCTTCTGGTCATCCAGTTTGAAGGTGAGTTTTAGGGCATCCCCGCAGGCTAGCGAGCCAACTTCACCCACTCCGTCGGGATTTTCAACGATACCCACGTTGCGTGGATTCATGAAATGTTCTTTTACTTTATCGGTATAGTCCCACATCAGGGCACCTCCGCAATTTTGTGTTCCATGTTGTCCAGCCGGCAGTACATGTCCGGTTATGGTAAATGTAATCTCAATGGCACAGCCAGACAAACTATTCTTTATGAGTCGCTAAGGCTGAAGACCAGATTCCTCTACGCTGATGTTCGGCAATCTCTGCTTCCGCGAGCGAGCGCAGCTTGTAGCCGCAGTCCCGAATCATGCCGTAAAGAACGCCGCAACCAACGTCCTCCCGGCTTTCATCTCCCCGGTCAGCCAGAGCGAGCAATTTCTCTGCCAGATTGACAGCTTCAATCAAATGGTCATTACACAACAGATATTTCGTATTTTTTATGTCCATAGTACAGCACCCTTACAAATATTCCTCTATCCATATGAATTGCAAATGATGTGCCAACCCCTTAAACCATCCCAAAAGTTTTTATATAACCTATTGCTAATAAATCGATTGTGTAACAAAACATTCTTCCAGGGATTATATTACAGGGTGTGTCAGGCGAGTTATCTGTCTCTCCTGATTCTATATTGAGACACTTTATTTGTCCGGCAGACATCTGTTTTATATAGAGCATCTTTTATTTTACAAGTAGTTACGGCCTAAAAAGGCTAGTGTCTCAGTAGAAAATAAATATGTCTCACAATAACAAATATATTGACCTTAAAAATGTAAACTCTTTTTAAAAAACAAGTTACCTTAATAATGTTGTTGTCAGGCGAATTTGAATGACAGCGAAACTGTCTCGTTATAGCACGAATGAGACAGTTGTCTTTGGTTGGCCAAAAAAAAATTATAGATTTATTATGTTTAACTTGCTTATTTACAAACAGTTAGAGGCTTTATTGTCCGATAATTATTTTTTTGTCTGAACAGGCATACTGATTGCTTATTAGTAAACCTGAGAGGTTGAATGGAATTTTAACCACAACCATGATAAGAAGGATGCAGCCATGAAGAAGAAAAACCGCGAAAAGTTAAGCGTTCGAAACGCTGAGAAACTCTCGGCCTTGCGAATACCCCTGGCCCAGAAGCAATTACTGGGAAAACTTCTGTCCGACGAGACGGATTGCATGTACGACGACCGTTTTCGCCGGCCTTCGGTTATGAAGGAGATTATGGAGCGGGAGGTTGAGGCAGTAGCAAATGAGAATCTGTGCCTGGAAGATGAGATTACTCTCTTTCTCCAGTTCAACTATGCCCGTTATAAGATGGAGCAGGTTCGCAAGTCTATTCTGCGTGATAAGGACTGGCCTTTGAGCAAAATCAAGGAGCTTCAGGCTTGGTATCAGTTGAGCTGCGATGTTCAAAGCCAGATTGTTTCGGGGAATTTGGGTCTGGTACTTTCTATGGCAAAAAGGGTTAGCTATCCGACGGTTGAATTCACCGACCTGGTGAGCGAAGGGAGTATGGCTTTATTGAGAGCGTCTGAGAAGTTCGATTGCGCATTAGGGTGGAAGTTCAGCACCTATGCCTGCCGGGCGATTCTGAAAAGTTTTTCTCGGGCGTCCAAGCAAAATTATCGCTATCGGGGCATGTTCCCTGCTCAGTGGGATCCCTCTCTGGAGCGGGATGACTATCTGGAACAGTGCCGGGAAGAAACTCACGAAGACTGGGTGGAGGAAGTCAGGGTTATTGTGCGTGAAAATCTGGCGGAGTTGAGCGAAATTGAACGGGCAGTAGTGAAAATGCGGTTTTCGCTGGATGACAATGGTAAAGGCGAAGATGATAAGCCTTTGACACTCAAAGAGGTAGGGGCTAAATTGGGTCTGACCAAGGAACGTATCCGACAGATTCAGAATAAGGCTTTGGGCAAACTCAAAGTTGTGGCTGAAGAACGTATGGCCGTATCATGAGTGGAGTTTTTGATTAGGAAAAAAGAGATTTGACCCCTTTTATGGATGTCTTAGGTTTAGCTTCGAGCCCCAGGCGTAACAGCAATACAACTTTGCTGCTGGAGGAGTTGCTGCGTGGGGCCAGCGAGGGAGGGCTGGCGACGGAGAAAATCGACCTGACCAAACTTGACATAAAGCCTTGTAAACATTGTGATTATTGTCTAAAACACGGACATTGCGTCATCAAAGACGATATGGCTGATGTGATTGATAGGCTAGAAAAGGCCCGCTGTATAATTTTGGCAAGCCCCATATATTTCATGGCTCATTGTGCTCAGGCGAAGGTTATGATTGACCGCTGCCAGGTTTTCTGGGCCCGCCGATACGTCCTGAAGACCCAGCCGCCGCCGACAGAAGCCCCCCACCGTAAGGGTATTTTCATCTCCGTAGGCGGCACACGGGGGGAAAAAGTGTTCGCCGGCGCTAAAATAACTATGAAATGGTGGTTCGATTCACTTGGTGTAAACTATGTGGACAACCTGTTATTTGAACATATTGACAAGGCTGGTGAAATCCAGAGCTGTTCTGATGCCCTGAATCTAAGTTTTCAGGCTGGCAAGGACCTAAGCCAGATAAACTGGAAATTCTAATCTCAAAAATTCAAAACAACATAAACAACAAAAATATTTAACCGCGGATTTTTAACGGCACCGCTTGCTTACGTGCGCGGCTCTGGTAAATTGTTGCCCTTTTGCGTAAAATTTCATTTGTAAGAGACTATTGGGACCTTTAGTTGAGCATTTTAATTGCCGATAATTATATTAGGAAGGTCCGTATGATACATGCGGCAGGTTGTGACACATGTTAAAAGTAGCTATACAAGATGCACGGCCCGGCATGGTTCTGGCCCGGTCGATACCCAACCCGGAGTCTCTGGACTTAACCCTCCTCAAGGCTGGTTTCAAGCTGGAAGAGGAGCATACCAAACGTCTCCGCAGCCTCAAAGTCAATAGTATCTGGGTTAAATATCCCAAACTGGATTTCCTCGATGAACTTATTGACAGCAAGGTAATCTCTTCTCACCAAGAGCTTTATAAAGAGCTTAAAGGCCAGTTCGCCACCAGCCAGGAACTTAGTCTGGCAAATGTCGATTATCGCCAATATATCAATCAGGTTGGTGAGTTGTTCCATCATATGCTGCGGACAGACAGCCATCAGACTGTCTTTCTCGACCAGCTTCAGACCGAGGGCTCAGATGTTTTTAAGCATGGCGTCACCGTAGCTTACCTGGCCTTGGTGGTGGGTATGCGGCTGGAAACTTTCCTGGTTCGCAACCGCAGTAAAGTCTCCGCCCGCCAGGCGACCGACCTGATAGATTTGGGGGTTGGCTGTCTGCTCCATGATATTGGTAAATTGATGATTTCTGAGGAGTTACGTGATTTTCACTTAACCGCCAGCGATTTAGGCAGCCCCCAATGGCAGAAGCATACCGAATATGGATATGACATGATTCACGGGGGTTTACCCGCTACCGCTGGACAAATCGTATTTAATCACCATCAGCATTATGACGGCAGCGGTTTTCCCAAGAGGAAATGTCTACCCGGCGGCAAAGAGCCGGTCCAGACTCTGTCCGGTGAGGAAATCCACGCTTTCTGTCGCATTGCGGCGATTTGTGACCGGTTCGACGGTCTGAGACATTTGCCCGATGGTTCAACGGCCCCACCGGTTGTTGCCATAAATCGTTTGAGGAAAAAAGGTTACGCCGAATGGTTTGACCCGGATGTTTATCGAATTTTTATGGAAACCATTCCTCCGTTCGGTCTGGGCGAGATGGTCACCCTCAATAACGGTCAAGTTGTTGTCGTTACAGAACTTAACGAAAATGACCCCTGCCGTCCCCTGGTCAGACCTATAAATCCTGAACTGGCTGTTGAGCCTGCAAACAAACAAACTGACGGTAAAGAAAAAAACGAAGATAAAGATTCGGATATTACCCTGGCGGCTTGCCCTGACCTTCATATCGCCCTGGTGGGGGACTTCGATGTGACCAAATATCTATACTGAAAACAGCCCTAACCCCTGTTATCAGTACTGTTAAGCGGGGTGTATAACCTGTAAAGAACTACCCTGTTTGTAACCCCCCCCTCACAGCTGACAGTACTGGGACAGCCTGGGTGTTAATAAACCAAGATTTCCCACAGTCTTTCTCTCAGGGTTGCCAACAGTTTATTCACGGAGCTATTTTTTTGCTAAACATCTCTCTGGTTTTCGGTTACAATCCCGCAATTGCAAAAGCCACAGGTTTCACAAACTATATGAATACTAATACGAGTTTAAAATAATTAATTAGGATAATAATAGAGCAAGTCAATTTGCGAGGGATTGGGTAATGAATGTAACATGTAATCGAGCGGCTTTGTGTGAGGCGGCCCAGCTGGCTTCTTCGATTGTACCAGCCAGGACCCCCAAACCAATACTGCAATGTGCGAAACTTTTCGCTTCGGACGAGGGGAACAAACTTACCGTTGAGGCTACCGACGGTGAGATAAATGTTCGTTGTATTTTGCCCCAGGTTGAGGTTGCCAGTGCTGGTACGGCGGTTATTCCCGCTGACCGCATTACCGCTATCCTGCGTGAAAGTCAGGATGATACCATCAGCCTGGAAGTCAAAGAATCTACTTGTGAGGTTAAGGGCAAAGACAGTCGCTTTCACATTTACGGCCATGACCCGGACGACTTTCCTGAATTATCGGAACTTGGCGATGATAAGCCGCTGATTATTCAAGCGGCGACCTTGAGACGTATGGTTCATCTGACAGCTTTTTCGACCGCGCGGGAAAATACTCGTTATGCGATTAACGGGGTACTCTGGGAACAGCATGGCAAGAAATTGCGTATGGTGGCTACCGATGGCCGGCGTTTAGCCATGATAGATGGAAAAATCCTGGAAGCTGACACGGACAGCGAGGCAAGTGCCATCGTTCCTCTCAAGTTCATGCAGATTATCGAGCGTATTATTGGCGACCCGGAAGAGAAAATCGAAGTTACTCTTTCCAGCAATCATATTATTTTGCGTACCGCGGTGGTCGAGCTTTCCGGCACTCTGGTTCAGGGCAGGTTTCCCAAGTATGCTGATGTGGTTCCCACCGGCTGTGACAAAAAAGCTCAGTTGGGTTGCGAAGTTTTACGCAGTGCGGTGCGGCGAGTTGCTTTGCTGACCAATGAGCAGTCCAAAGGTATCGAAATGGCGTTTGAGACTGACGAGGTGTGTCTTTCCTCTTATGCCCCGGAAGCCGGTGACGCGGAAATTCGGATGCCCGTGAAATATGACGGTACACCTTTGAAGATAGGTTTCAATCCGGTTTATCTGTTGGAGATGTTGCGGGTTATCGATGAGCCGGAACTGGTTTGTGAATTTAGTGAGAGTGCCAAGCCCGCTTTGATTCGGGCGGGCAAGGATTTTTTGTATGTGCTCATGCCGGTTACGGTGTAAAAAGTGTATCGCTGGACCGATGAAAAGCTAAAAAACGTTTTTAATAATCGCCAAAGAGCTCGCCGGGACCGTACCGTTTCGCAGTGGCTCGATGGATTACTGGATAATGTTGTCAGGCCGCGCCAGACGAAACTCACGAAAGTGCAGCAGGCCTGGCAGGAACTATTGCCGCCGGAGTTGACCAGTCATAGTTGCCCCGACAGTTTACGTTTGGGAAGATTGCGGGTGCTGGTAGACAGCTCTGCTCACCTGCAGGAACTCGATTGGCTGGTACGTGAAGATTTAGTGGGACAGCTGAAAAAGAAATGTCCCGGAGTGACCATAAACGAAATTAAACTTGTTCGGGGTCTAATATAGTTTGAACCCCGATAGTTTATAACAGTTGGAAATAAGAAGCAAAAAAATATGACGACCGAAAATCCCAGTCAGGAAAATGTTAAGAAACCCCAGGTTTATGAAGCCGAGCAAATCACCGTTCTCGAAGGGCTTTCCGCTGTTCGCAAACGGCCGGAGATGTATATTGGCGACCGCCAGGTCCGCGGCCTGCATCATCTGGTGAGTGAAGTTGTGGATAATAGTGTTGATGAAGCGATGGCTGGCCGCTGCGATGAGATTCGTGTCCAGATTAACGCTGATGGTTCAGCCACAATCGAGGATTTCGGTGCCGGCATTCCCGTTGGTATCGAGAAGAGTACCGGCAAACCCGCTCTTGAAGTTGTGCATACGATTCTTCATTCCGGCGGCAAGTTTGACAATAACAGCTATAAAGTTTCCGGCGGCCTGCATGGGGTGGGTGTTTCGGTTGTGAATGCACTTTCGAAATGGCTGGAAGTGGAAGTCGGTCGTGACGGCATGGGCTATCGCATGGAATTTGAGCGGGGTGTCAAAAAGGGCGAGATGAAAACCATCGGCCCGCGTAAAAGAACCGGCACTAAAACCAAATTCAAACCGGACCCGGAAATTTTTCCGGACGTGGAATTTCGATTTGATATTCTGGCTCATCGCCTGCGTGAGCTGGCGTACCTTAACGCCGGCCTAAAAGTGACTCTTACCGATGAACGCGGCGAAGGCAAAACGGAAACCTATCATTTTCTACGCGGCCTGGTGGAATTTGTCGAGCATCTCAATGATGGTCGTGAATGTGTTCATAAAGAACCGATCTACATAAAAAAAATCGATAGTGAAAGTAATCTGGAATGTGAAATCGCTCTGCAATATACCACCGGCTACGCTGAGAATGTGGTGGCTTTCGCCAATAACATTCACAACCTCGACGGTGGTACGCATGTAAGTGGTTTCCGCGGCGCACTCACGCGGACCTTGAACACTTACGCTCGCAATAATAATCTACTCAAAGGTAAAGCCGGCCCTCCCAGCGGTGAAGATTTACGCGAGGGGTTGACCGCGGTTATTTCTGTCAAACTTTCCGACCCACAGTTTGAAGCTCAGACAAAAGTTCGGCTTATGAATCTGGAAATTGGCAGTTTTGTCGAAACCACCGTCAATGAAATGCTCGGCCAGTATCTCGAAGAAACACCTGCTATTGCCAAGAGTATTGTTAATAAAGGTATTCAGGCTTCGCTGGCTCGCGAAGCTGCTCGTCGTGCCCGTGAGTTGACGCGGCGCAAGGGGGCGCTTAGTGGTTCCAACTTGCCGGGTAAGCTGAGCGATTGTTCCAGTAAGGATATTGAATCGACCGAGCTGTATCTGGTTGAGGGTGATTCGGCGGGCGGTTCTGCCAAGGGTGGACGTGACCGCAGGTTCCAGGCGATTTTGCCTTTGAAAGGTAAAATTCTGAACGTTGAAAAAGCCCGGCTCGACAAGATGCTGGCCCATGAGGAAATTCGCACGATTATTTCCGCGTTGGGAACCGGTATCGGCACCGAAGATTTCAACTTTGAGAAACGTCGTTATGGTAAAATTATTATTATGACTGACGCGGATATTGACGGTGCTCATATTAGAACGCTGCTGCTGACATTTTTTTTCCGGCAGATGCGCGAATTAATTCGTCGAGATGCTGTTTATCTGGCTCAGCCGCCTCTTTATGAAATTAAACGGGGACGTAAAAAAGAATATGTTATCAATGAAAATCAGATGCGTGAACGTTTAACCGGCCAGGGGCTGGATGGTACCCGTTTGAAAGTCAGAAACGAAGGCCGGGACGATACGCTGATAGAAAACGAGCAGCTCGCTCATTTATTGAAGATTCTTATAGAGGTCGATGAACAGCTTCGTATCATGCGGCATCGCGGGGTAGATTTAGCGCAGTTTTTCCAAAACAATGATAGCGACGATAATAATTTGCCGACCTATCGTGTTATTGTAAATCGGCAGGTGGAATATTATCACCACGAGGAAGAATTTACCCGCCGCCGGACAGAGCTGGCCCATACCGTTGATTCTGAATCTGAAGATGAGGAGTCGGAATCTCAAACCGAAGCGATATTCGAGGAGATGCACGAAGTTCGTCGGCTTAATGAATTGCGCGGGCAGTTAGCTCCGTTTGATATTCACGCGGAAGATTATTTTCGTCGCGAGCAGCGTACGGTCGCCGGCGAACACATCAAAACCAGGTTCGCTCTTATCGATAGTTCGGGTAATGAAATCGACGTTGCCAATCCGCAGGAAATCGTCAAGGGTATTCGTGACCTGGGCAGCCGCGGCATTGAAATCAAACGCTTCAAAGGTCTGGGCGAAATGGACGCCGACCAGTTGTGGGAAACCACTATGGACCCGGAAAAACGGGTATTGCTCCGGGTTAAACTTGAAGACGCAGCCGAGGCCGACCGGCTTTTCGCTATTCTTATGGGTGACAATGTGGCACCCCGTCGCCAGTTCATCGAGGAACACGCCCTGGAGGTCAAGAATCTGGACATCTAATGACCATCGACCGAGCGACCGTAAAAAAATGGGGACACGAATGTGGATTTGAACTTGTCGGTATCGCTCAGGCTGGCCCTGTCCCGGATTTACACGCGGAGGCACTTGGTAATTATCTGTCGCGCGGATTTGCGGGCAACATGGTCTACATGTCCCGCAATCTTGAAAAACGAATCGACGTGACCCGGCTGGTTTCCGGTGCGACCGCAGTTATCTGTGTGGCGTTAAGTTATTTTTACGCCGAACAAATTTCACCTGCCTTTGTTCCCGCTGGACGTATCTCTCGTTATGCCCGGCGAACGGATTATCATGAAGTTCTAAAAAACAAACTGCGTCGTTTAATAAATCGCTTAAAAGACAAAACGGACAGCAAATATAACTTTCGTGCTTTTGTTGATACCGCCCCCCTACTCGAAAAATATTACGCTGCTCAAGCCGGCTTGGGTTGGATAGGCAAGAATGGTTTGTTGATAAATCAACAGTACGGTTCCTGGTTGGTCTTGGGCGAGATAGTTACCGACCTGCCGCTGGAGAATGACTTACCGGCCGAAAGCCTCTGCGGTAATTGCCGGAAATGCCTGGATGTCTGTCCTGCCAAAGCATTGGTTCAGCCCCGTATCCTTAACGCGAGTCGCTGTATCTCCTATCAAACCATTGAAAACCCCGCCCCCATCCCGGAAGACTTTGAGACCCTGATAAGCGACAGGGTTTTCGGTTGTGATATTTGTCAGGAGGTGTGCCCACACAATCAAGGTCCGCGGGAAAGTTCCACGCCGGAATTTCAGACAAATCCAGAATTGGCTTTTGTCATTCTGGACGAGATAGAACGGTTGACCCCCAAACAGTTTGACCGGAAATATCAGAACACCCCCATCCATCGCCTCGGCCTGGACAAGCTCAAAAGGAATGCCCAAATTTGTCTGCGAAACGTTAAAGACCCTGGAAAAACAGAGAAGCCGCCACGATAAACACGGGACAATCGTGACGGCTCTTGTCGTTCATTCAGATACTCAGGTATCCAAAACACAGAAAGGAGAATCCCAAAAACACTAATCTTCACAGAACTTGGCACCGTGTGGCAGTATCGAACGGGCTTCAGGATTTTTTTCATATATTCACTTTTTCGGTTGGCCTCTGCCAGCCATATTTCATATCACACCTACCTATACAACAAAAGACGTGCCAGTTAAAACCGGAATAAACCTAACGTTTTTTTAATAAAAGACTTATAAAATATAATTTTATTTTCACTATCTTTTGAAAAGAAGAAATTGTAAAAAAGCTGTCATTTTGGCAGGAATAAAAAGCGTTTACCGCCGATTAAAGCGGCATTTCGCTTGTGCGAAGATATATCGTATGATATAAGAAGTTTGCGAATTTTGTGGTTAATACGGCACTGTGGTCCTCTGGACTTTTGTGGCCGAAAATGAACCCGGCCCGCATTGTCGGATTGACCTGATGGTCCCGAAAGGCAGGAGTTGGTATGACCACGGTAGCATCAGCTCTGAACAGCCATGTGTTGGTACTCAACAAGCATTACATGGCCGTACGCATCACCGATGCGAAGCGGGCGTTCTCCCTACTTTCCCGCAGCCTCGCGGAAGTAATTGTCTGTGACTCCGGGCAATACAGCAATTATGATTTTTCCAGCTGGATCGAAGTCTCCCAGATGCGCCAGCAATTCGCACCGCAGGAACATGACTGGGTGCATACCGTCAAACTCAGCATCGCGGTGCCGCGAATTATCCGCCTGCTCTTTTATGACCATCTGCCCAAACGGAAGGTAACTCTAAACCGGCGCAATGTTTACGCACGTGACGGCAGCCGTTGTCAATATTGCGGCAAGCACAAAGCCACCAGTGAACTCAGCCTGGACCATGTCGTCCCCCGCCGGCTTGGTGGGCAGACCACATGGGAAAATATCGTTTGTGCCTGTGTCGAATGCAATGTCAAAAAGGGTGGCCGTACTCCCGTCCAGGCCCATATGAAGCTCATAACTCAGCCGGTCCGTCCAAAAAGAAGCCCGGTTGTCGAATTTAATTTTCAGGATGGCCGTTATCGCTCCTGGAAGCAGTTTCTCGACCATGCTTACTGGTTTGTCGAGCTGCGTTAAAAATTCCCGCCATATTTTTCTGTTGATAATCTCTTTCCATCGGTAAATTATCTTCTTTGAATATTGACCGGATAGTTAATGGAAAGACACATGACGCCCGCAGCAGAAAAACTCCGCCGTTACTTGATTCGTTCTGATACTCGTGCTTTGGGGCACCTCTACACCGATTGCCTGGTTATTGGCGGTGGAGCAGCTGGCCTACGAGCTGCCCTGGCTGCTGCTCAGGGCGGTTCGGTTATCATGCTGGTCAAAGATAAGCTCACCGAGAGCAACACCTACTATGCCCAGGGTGGTATAGCGGTGGTACTGCGGGAAGACGATACTTTCCAGGCCCATATTCAAGACACTCTAAAGACAGGTTGCGGTCTTTGTGATGAACAGATTGTCGAAAAAGTTATCCAGTCCGGCCCCGACCAGATTAAGCAGCTGGCCCAATGGTCAACCCCTTTTGACATGGAAGACGGCAGAATTGCCACCGGTCGCGAAGGCGGCCACAGTGCTTCGCGGGTCGCTCACGCCCACGGTGACGGTACCGGTCGGGCCTTGTCGGTGAGCCTGAGCAATCAGGCCCGCGTCAACCCCATGATTCGAATCTTCGAAAATTGTTTCGCTATAGATTTGCTGACCGAGGAGAATACCTGCCTGGGGGTGATTTGTTCCCATCCGCGTCATGGTTTACAGTGCGTCTGGGCTCGCAAAACCATTCTCGCCAGCGGCGGGGCTGGTTGTCTCTATCGTGAAACCACCAATCCGCCTTGTGCCACCGCTGACGGTCTGGCCATGGCCTATCGTGCCGGGGCGGTCCTGACTGACTTGGAGCTTATGCAGTTTCATCCGACCACGCTTTACGTCGCTGGTGCCGCCCGAACTCTGGTAACCGAGGCACTTCGCGGCGAAGGAGCCTGGCTGGTTGACCGCCGCGGCCAAAGGTTTATGCCCGAATATCACGAAATGGCTGAACTTGCCCCCCGTGATATTGTAAGTCGCGTTATCAATCAGCAAATGCAGAAAACCGGGGCGACAAATGTCTTTCTTGATGTACGTCATCTCGGCGCGAAATGGCTGGAAGAGCGCTTCCCCACAATAGGCGCGGTTTGCAAATCTTTCGATATTAATGTTGATAAAGATTTTATTCCCGTCCGCCCCAGTGCCCACTACATGGTGGGCGGTGTCAAAACCGATGTCCAGGGCCGTACCAATGTCGATAACCTTTACTGTTGCGGTGAAGCCTCCGCTACCGGTTTGCATGGAGCCAATCGGCTGGCCAGTAATTCACTGCTGGAAGCCCTGGTCTTCGGCAAAATCTGTGGTGATAATGCCGCCCGCGAAATTTCCGAAGCCGGAGAGCCCTACCACACCAGAATCATTACCAGTATCCCCGACTCCCATCGCACCGAACTGGACATCAACGATGTTCGCAATTCACTGCGGGCGGTAATGTGGCGTAATGTGGGTATCGAACGCAACGGCGAAAGGCTCGCTGAAACCGTGGAAATCATTGATTTCTGGCGGCGTTATGTCATGGACAAAGTATTCGATGAAATTGGCTCGTGGGAATGTCAGAATATGCTTACGGTCTGCGGCCTTATCGCTCAGGCTGCTCTGCTCAGACAGGAAAGCCGCGGGGTCCACTATCGCAGTGATTATCCTGAAATCAACGATGCAAAGTTCCGGAAACATTTTGAGTTTCAGATAAATCGAACCCTGAATCACTCTGATGAGTTGGTTTTCTAGGATTGTGGGCAGTCCGAAATTTTAATCTAAGCACAATTTTTCAAACTTTTTAAGTTAATATGACCGATAACTTAATTGGCTTTGTATGCCGCGCCTGCGCGGTGAGTGCCGGTTTATAGGCAGAAAATGTGATAATCGGTCCGGGAGGATCCTGGATTGACAATACTCGTGCCGGGACGCTATTTTTCGGCAGAGAAATGGCCCGACCAATTGATTTTGGTCGGGCCATACTTTATTATCAAGAGGAAGTTTGGGAATTGTAGTTCTATCATCTGCCCCAGGGGAAGGGGTGTTCTTCGTCTTTAAGTAACTGGTCAAGCCTCTGCCCAACAATTTCTTCCTTGTGGTTCTTCCAGTACGTAAGTCGCTCCCGGCTTTCTTCCATTTTTTTATTAATATGTGCCAGGCGTTTTTCGATTTCTTCCGGCGACTGGTTTCTGTCTTCGGCTCGGCCCCTCATCTGCCGGCCCACTCCCATGCCTCTGCGTCCCATTTCCGGCATATCTTGGCCCATCGGCGGCATGGGCGGCCCGAACTCTTCTGGGCCTTCACCTTCGGGATATACAGGGGGCGGGCCATCCATTGCCATTTCATGCATTGGCTCATCCGGCAGGCCGTCTGGCATACCAAAGGTCTCCCAGCGTTTGAGATTTTCCTGACCTTCGACCAGCTGAGTTTCTTCATACTTGATAATCAGGTCGAACAGCTCATTGAGATTAACCCTGAGCGTTTCAATTGCCGGGGCTTTATTATCTGGGGCGGCAGAGTTTACATTCCTTTTGGCCTGTTCGGTTTTCAATCGCATCTGGATTTTATCCAGACTCAGTTGACCTATTTCCGGGTTCCGCTGCATCTGTATCATGACCGGCCCAAAAATTCGGCCCAGATAATTAAGCTGAACATTGAACTCGTCAGCGTTTTTCTCGCGGATTCCTTCCAGCCGCTCTGCCAGAGGCGGGGCATGTTCACCGAGGAACGCCATCAGCTTTTCACCGTAAACCTGGGCAAATTGCCCCTTGCCCATCACGCCCCGACGATTACCTCTTTCTTCACCTGCCATGTTCCGCATCCGATTTTTACCTTCCCGCCCCACCCAGCCTTTTCGGTTGTCATCCAGTGCGGGCGGAGGTGAAGTGTTATCGTTGGTTGGCCCACCTAGATTTATTTCCGGCGGTTCTGTCTGGTTGGCACCTGTCTCAGCGGCAACGGCTAGATTAATCATACATATCAGTACTGTCAGCATGATTATGTTAATGATGGTTTTCATAGTGAAATCCTTATTTACTTTGCTAAACTCAAGTTACAGTTATTATCTTCCCCTGCCAGGGGAAAGGGCACTGTTCACCGCGGTAACCCCGACGACCGGAACGGAAACCGTCAGGGCCATCGAATTCACCGGCAAAGTTTGCTTGAGGGCTGTTATAGCCTCGGCCTCTACCCTGTCGGTCAAACCGGGCCGCTCTGCCCGACCACGGACCGTAATTGCTTTGTCTGTCACAATTTCCACGCGGGCCATCACAATTGCCCTGCTGCATCATCCGACCCATGCCGCGTTTCGGTCCGGGTGCGAATTCAGCTTGATGCCGGTAACCCTGGCGGTCCTGACCAGCCCAGCCTTGATGACGGCCGGTGCGTTGGTAGTTACCCTGACGGAATTGGGGTGCGAATTCATTCTGGTATCCATATTCGCTCTGCGGACCACGAGCGAACTGTCTCATCCCGCCCCGCTGTTGTCCTTGGCCAAACCAGCCCCGTCCCTGCTGTTGCGGTTCCCGGTCGAAACGGCCTTGACCCACGTTGCATCCGGGCCGGTCCAAACTGTTCCGGTCCGGCATCCGCCCAGCGGCTTTGGCGACCTAACCCACGTTGGGGACCGAAGTTACCTTCCTGGTTACGCATTTCCTGTCTGAATCCCGGGCCAGCCTGGGGGGCCTGCTGGGCAAATTTCTGCATTCTGCGAGCAGCTTTTTCACGGAGCTTTTCGATTTGTTCCTGATCGCCAGAAGCCACAGCATCCTGCCATTTCTGGCGGAATTTAGCCATTTTCCCTTGTCCTTCATTCCGACCGACCTGCGGTTGCGGACAGGGTTCCTGATTGTTCATGGGGCATTGTTCCTGGTCCTGCATACGGTTCCGCTCCCGCCGCATTTGGCGAGGTTGTTCCGCCTGAGAGTCAGTGTCTGGTCCTTCCTGAAGGAGAAGATTCCATTCATTGTCCCTGTCCTGATGGCGTGGGCCTCCCCGACCTTGCGCCCAGGTATCTACATTCAACAAAGCGATTATCAGTGCTGTTAATAGTACATAAGTTTTCATATGGTATTCCTTTATCCAAAAATAGTTTCAATTGGCTGCTCGAAGTCATCTCCCATTAAGATTAATAATTCTTCGAGAGCGTAGTCATCAACCGCGGTTTCGGTTTCATCGACATCCAGGAGGGCCAGTTCCCAGATATTCATATCGTTGTTTTCAATATTTTCATTATTTATTACCGGTGCGACGCTTACGGTTTGGGTGTCAACGGGTTCGGGGCTGGATTCATTGCGAAGAATCGCCCAGGTGCCCGCCAGTAAAATTGTCAGCAGGGCTGCGATTCGGGTCAGTTTTCCCCAGGGGAAGCGTAACGTATTTCTATTATTAAGGTTATCGTGAAAGGTTTTTTCCAGACGGTTTATGACATCGTCTGGAACTTTGACAGCGGCAAACTCATCGAGCAGCTTATCGCCGTTGATAATGTCTTCGGCTATCTGGGAAAGCTGGGTTTCCGGGGTATTTTCCCGGGCCAGGATTTCGTTTAACTCTTTGTAATTTCTATGTTTATTCATCGTTCATTATCGCTTTCAGTTTTTTTAGTCCGCGATGGACGCGGGCCAGGGCTGTGCCTATTGGTATATCAAACTGTTGGGCGATCTCCTTAAAACTCATTTCGCTGAAATGTCTTAACATTATTATTTCCCGGTCGGCTTCGGTCAGTTGTTCCAAGGCCTGTTGCAACCGGTCGTTCTGTTCGCTTTGTTGCAGGGCGGCGTCGGGCGGCTGGTCGGGGGCGGGCAGGGTTTCCGCCATGCCCGATTCTTGTAAATCCTTGCCGGTAAGCGAGATAATCTGTCCGCGGCGGGTTTGTTTACGGCCCCGGTCGCGGGCGAGGTTGGCTGCTATGCGGAAGAGCCAATGCTCGAATTTATTCTCGTGGGTGTAGGTTGGAAGATGTTCGAGCAGCTTCAGGAAAACCTCCTGAAGCAAATCTTCGGCGTCGGAGGTGGAGCCGGTGGTTCGCAGGAAGTATCCGTAAAGTCTTGAGCTATATTCCTTTATAAGGACTGAATACGCCTGTGAACTGCCTTTCTGGCAATCTTTTATAACTTGTGTGAGAGCTTGCTGGTCTTCCATGTGTTGTTTCCAGTTAATAAACGCTCTGTGTTTACGGATATTGCAGAATTACCTTAATTTTGTTTTTAGCCGTTGGTGGTTGGCGGGTCAATTAATTTGCGGGTCGATGTTTAAGATATTTGTATTTAGGGGTTTAGGGCAAGTAAGAAACTGTGAGTTTTTTTGGAAAAATCGCTTGCAAAGCCGGTTGAGATGGTTATACTGGCTAATCTTTGTAAGTGAGCGAAAGAGCGGGTGCTGGGCACTCGTTGCGATAGATAGAGATAAGTATTTACTAAGTAAGAGCTTAGCAGGAGTTAGATATGTCGCGTGTATGTTATTATACCGGAAAGCGTACCCGTGCAGGTCGCAGTATTGCCCGTCGTGGTAAAGCCAAGTACCTGGGTGGTGTCGGTCGGAAGACGACCGGGATTTCCAAACGTAAATTCAAACCTAACATCCAGAAGGTAAAGGCTTTAGTGGATGGTAAGGTGGTACGTATCAAGGTTTCTGCCAAGGCTATTCGTAACGGTCTGGTTACTAAGCCGCCGAAGCGTAACTGGAATCCTGAAGAGGCAGCTTCGGCGTAAGCAAGTCTTTATACAGAATAGATTTAGATAAAGCGAGTCCATCAGGGTTCGCTTTTTTTGTGCGTATCGCACTGATAGATTGTTGTTCCCGCTGTGGCGATATTGCGGTGATTTGGGGTGTAAGTACTTGTTTTACGTGGGGGGAATGGCTGTAAGTCTTTGTTTTTTTGTTCGAAATCGTCGCGAAACGGTTTGATTTTTCCGCGCGGTTTTGCCTGAGACGGTCGATTTTTGACGATTTTTTCGTATTTTTTTTAATTTTGGATGGTTTTTAAGCGGGAAAATAGATTTTAAGGAGAATTTTACGGACTATATCAATGAGCGGACAGGCTGGTGGATAGGGTAGTTGGTAAGTGGAATTTTCCCATTTTTTTTTAATGGATAAATGTAGTTTTTCGTGAGATTATGGAGGGCAAGACCAAACAGCTTTATTTTTTTGTATAGGAAATAATTTCAGTGTTTGATGATGTCTGGAGGTCATTATGGCCAAGATCGAAGGGTTGCAGATAAGAAATTTTCGGACGTTGAGAGCTGTTACTTTGGGTAAGCTCTGGGATACTCAGGATAATGCCCCCCTGAGTGCAATGACTGCTGTTATTGGGAAAAACGGTGTTGGAAAAAGCACTTTATTTGACGCATTTGGTTTTCTTTCTGATTGTCTGAAAAATGGTGTAGAGGATGCCTGTGATGCACACGGTAGAGGTGGGTTTCAGAAAATCAGGTCTTTGGGACAGGACGGGCCAATAGAATTTCAAATATATTATCGTGAAGACGGTAATTCTCGGCCCATTACTTATGAGTTATCAATAGATTTGGATTCCAGTAAACGTCCTTATGTCACAAAGGAGCGTTTGCGCCAACGACGTAAAGGGCAGGATAGAGGTTGGCCTTTTTCTTTTTTGCATATAAACAAAGGCCGGGGGATTGCCTGGAAAAATGAATCTGAGGGGCAACAGATAAGCGAAGAAAATGATGACATGCTTTTCAAGTTGATTGAGGGGATAGAGGGTTCCTCTAATAAAAACCTGGAAAGCAAAGAGACTGAATTAGTCGAACTGGAAGATAACAGGAAACTAGGTATTGCCACTTTGGGTTCTCTGAAACAACATCCCAGGATATCAGCTTTTCGTCGTTTTATTGAAGGGTGGTATTTAAGTTACTTTACCCCTGATGCGGCTCGCAGCCTTCCAATGGCGGGTCCGCAAAAGCATCTGAATGTACACGGTGATAATATTGCAAATGTGGTACAGTTTATGGAGCGGGAGCATCCCAAAAAATTCAAGAAGATTTTGGAAGGCATAGCGGCCAAAATTCCGGGCATTGAGCACATAGATACCAAAAAAACTGATGATGACAGACTTTTACTCCGGTTTGATGACAGAGGTTTTAATGAGCCTTTTTATGCTCATCAAATGTCCGATGGTACCTTAAAAGTGTTTGCGTATCTATTGATGCTAGAAGATCCGACCCCGCCCCCTTTCTTTTGTATAGAAGAGCCGGAAAACGGTTTATATCATAAATTGTTAGAGACCTTGGCTCGGGAGTTTCGTCAGCATGCCACAGGGCGAAAAGGAGGATCGCAAATTTTTGTTACCACCCATCAACCTTATTTTGTTGATGCTTTGGCTCCGGAAGAAGTATGGGTTATGGAAAAAGTTGCTGATGGCGCTACCTCGATTCGGCGGGCCAGTGAGGATCCTTTAATAGTTAATCTTGTGGATGAAGGGTTGCCTCTGGGGGGGTTGTGGTATAGTGATTATCTGGATGCGAGGTAAGCTGAATGCATTTTGAGATACTTATTGAAGACCGTTCCGGTAAAGAATTGTTGGATATCATAGTACCTAAAATTATTGGGGAACAGCACACTTTTAGAGTTATTTCTTATCGAGGTATTGGTAAAATACCCAAAAATCTACAAGCCAAAACAGATCCTAATAAGCGCATTCTTCTTGATAGACTGCCAGGTATTTTACGTGGATACGGAAAAACTTATGAGGCGGTAAATAAATTTTCTTGTGCGTTGATAGTTGTTTGTGATTTGGACGACAAATGTTTGAAAGAATTCAAATTAGAATTATTGGCGGTTTTTAATTCGTGCTGTCCAAAACCAGAAACTCGATTTTGTATAGCAGTTGAAGAGGGAGAAGCATGGTTGTTGGGAGATATATCTGCAATTATTGAAGCCTACCCCAAGGCTGTTAACCGCGTATTAAATGAATACAAAAATGATTCTATATGTGGAACCTGGGAGAGGCTTGCGGATGCTGTTTATCCTAAAGGGTCATTGGTATTATGCTTGCAGGGTTATCAAAAAATAGGTGAAATGAAATCCGAATGGGCTAGAAATATCTCGCCTCATATTGATATAAATAACAATAAGTCCCCAAGTTTTTGTTATTTTAGGAATAAGCTTATGGAGTTGACCTAAAAATTTAGGATAACCCAAACTGTTTCAGTTGGCGTGTTGGACGAAGCTGTTTTGCGGTTTCGAGTTGGTGTTCGTATCATCGCTAATCGAAATATGGTTTTGGCAGAATTTTATTTTTAGTGGTGCAGTGTAATCAGGCCATGAGGTCGGCTTGGCCGGTTGATGAAACCAGGAGGGTTGTGGGGAGGTTGGTTATTATATTGTTGAATTTATCGTAGAATTTTTGGGCCTCTTCGGGCTGGGGCGGGGTGAACCCTAAAATTACGGCAGCGGCTTTTTTGGAGTGTCTCTGGACGACTTCTATGAACTGGTCTTCAGAGACGATAATTTGTACTTCCACGTCCACCCTGGCAGAGTTGACGAGTTTTTCGAGTGCCTGGTTGGCGGGTTGGCGTCCTTCCTCGTTCTGGATGAGCCGGAGCAGTCTGATAGGGGTATTTTCCCATTGCCAGTTCAGGGTCATTAGATGTGCGATGAGTACCATTAGGAATCCGTTTTCGGAGCCGCGCCACCAGATGTCGATATTTTTCGGCGCGTTTTTGGGGGGTAGGCCCCGGTCATTGAAGATTACGGCGCTGAGTCCAAGAATTGTGATGGCATTTAACTGCCGGGTCAGGAACTCGGCTCTTTGGTTGTCGGCAGGCCAGCCCATCATAATTATATTAGGTCTGAGCGGGGCGATAGGGTGTCCCTGAAGCAGTACGGCCATACCATCTTCCAGGGTTTCGCCGACGACCACGGTGGAAAGGGCCTCGAAGTCATTTTCGTCGAGAAAAGTGTTGAGCTGGTCGAGTGCGGCTTTTCGGAGTTTGGCTCTTTCGCCAAGTTCTCCGACGATGATACGGGAGAGTATAACCAGTCCTCTTTCGGCTCCAATCCAGAGGGCGTACATGGCCATATTTCGGCGGGTTTCGGGGCTGCCAAGCAGGACCAAGATTGAGGGTCTCCAGTTTTTGGCACAGCTGGTCATGCGGGCCATGCGGAGGACGTTATCGCGTAGTCGGGAATAGAAAAATCCCCAGCGGGCATCGCCGAATCGGACGCGGAGAACTTTTCTTCTTAACATTATATATAGAATAACCAGAACGGCGGCGGCGACCAGGGCGGCGAGGTAGTTTATGAGGAAGGCGGTTGCGGCACAGCCGGCGGCACCGAGCAGGGCGGATATCCAGTGGCAGTGTTTGAATCTGGGGCGAAACGAGGGGTTTTCGGCAAATAGTTCGATAAAGGCGGCGAGGTTAATCATGCCATAGGTATAGAGGAAGAACATAGTGACAACCGAAGCGAGGATGTCGAAGGCTGTCCCGCCGGTTCCCTGTCCGGCCCAGAGAATAATCGCGACTGTAAGTGCCAGGGTGATAATCAAGGCTCGGTGGGGTTCGTCGCCGCGTGGTGAACCTTTGGCGAAGAAATTAAGGGGTCGCAGGATTTTGTCTCGGGCGATGGCCTGGAGGACTCTCGGGGCACCGAGGAAGGAGCCCAGGGCGCTGGAGATGGTGGCGGCGAAGACTCCGGCGACGATGAGGAAGCCAGCTCCTGCCAGTGCCTGTTGGCAATAGGTTTCAAAGGAGGAATTGATTAATGACTCTCTGTTTTGGGCACCGGCGGAAAGGATTATCTGGGTGAGGTAGATAATGAAACCAACGGCAACGGCGGCGAGTGTTCCGCGCGGTATTGAGCGGCTGGGGTCTTTGAGGTCGCCGGACATGTTCACGCCGGCCATGATACCGGTTACGGCGGGGAAGAAGACGGCAAAGACTCGCCAAAATGTCAGTGTTCTCTGGTCGTGCATAGCAGTGAAATTTTTGCTGAAATTTTCGGTGGTGAAATTTACGGCGGCGCCACCGAGCAGGGCAATTACGGCCAGGGCGAGTATGGTCATAATAAGGTATTGGGTTTTGACGGCCCATTTGGCACCGATAAACGCGATGACGCAAAGGGCGGCAGCGACAATCAGGGCGATGTTTCGATAGTTGTCGGCCATTTCGGGGAATGTGCGTACGAAGGCTTCGGTGAAGCCGAGGATGTAGAACGGAATGGAAATAGCCTGAGCGACGAACAAGGCCAGGCCGATGGTTGCTCCGAACTCCGGGCCGAGCGCCCGGGAAATCAGGAAGTAGGCCCCGCCGCCGGCGACGTGGGTGTTGGTGGAGACGGCGGAAATGGAAATCGCGGTCAGAGAGGTGATGCTTTTGGCGAGGATGAGTATAACGAGTATTTGAAAGACGCCGGCCTGTCCGGTGAGGAATCCGGTTCTCATGAACATGATAACGCCGAGGATGGTCAGTATCGAAGGGGTGAATACTCCGCCGAAAGTACCGAGTTTGTTGGAGTGGGGGGGAGTTGTTTTTTCGTTTTTTTCGGTCATAAGTTTGGTCTAAATCCTAAACAACGACAATATTTAACCGCGGATTACACGGATTACACGGATTTTTAACGGCAACGGCACCGCTTACTTACGTGTGCGGATTTAGGAAATTATTGCCATTGAGGTTTAATCATACCAAATTATTGTGGTTTGGCAATTAAATAAACATTGGGTGAAGGCATGAGGCAGAAGTGAACGGCTTGGTTCGACCTTCGGTCGGAGTATTTTATTTTAACGGCACCACTTACTTACGTGCGTGGCTCTGATAGACAAAAAAGACAAGGATATTTGATGGGAGTTTAATGATGAATGGTTTTGGAACCCCGGCAACGGCACTGTCTACTTGCGTAGGCGGTTCTGATATGGTAACTATTGGCATGACAACGGGTTGTTGGGCGGTTAGAATATGGGTGAAATTGGTATTTATGGTGGAATTTGAGGTATTTTGTTATGCAGGTTGAATTGATAGTGGGGATGGAGATACATGTCCAGCTGGCTTGTCGGACGAAGCTGTTCTGCGGTTGTGAGCTGGTTTTTGATGATCCGGCCAATAGTCATGTTTGTCCGGTTTGTATCGGGATGCCGGGGGTTCTGCCGGTGATGAACAAGCAGGCTTATGAGTATTCGGTTAAGGCGGCGCTGGCTTTGAACTGCTCGATACCGCGGTTTACCAAGTGGGACCGGAAAAGTTACTATTACCCGGACCTGCCGAAGAATTATCAGATAAGTCAATATGACCTGCCGATGAGTGAGCATGGTTATCTCGATATTCCTCTGGGGGACGGGTCGATGAAGAAGATTCGGATATTGCGGGCTCATCTGGAAGAGGACGCCGGTAAGAGTCAGCATGAGGGGCTGGACCATTCGCAGGTTGATTTGAATCGGACGGGTACGCCGCTTTTGGAGATAGTTTCGGAGCCTGATTTGGGCAGTGCCGAGGAATGCCGGATTATGGCGATGGAGCTGCAGAAGCTGGTGCAGTTTATCGGGGTGTCGCACGCGGACATGCAAAAAGGTCATATGCGTTTTGAGCCGAATATCAATCTGAAGATTACCGATGACGACGGTCAGGAATATCGCACGCCGATATGTGAGATTAAGAATCTGAACAGTTTTAAGGCGGTGGAAAAGGCTGTGGCGTATGAAGAATGGCGGCAGCTTGAGGAGTGGAAAAAGGACCGTAATTTCACGATAGAAAAATGTGGTAAGCAGAATCGCGGGTGGGACGATGCCAAGGGTGTCACGGTTTTTCAGCGGGAGAAGGAAGAGGCGCATGAATATCGTTATTTTCCGGAGCCGGATTTGGTGCCGGTGGAGATTGATGATGAGTGGCTGGGTCGGATAGCGAGCGGGTTGGGCGAATTGCCGCTGGCGATGAAGCAGCGGTTTGAGGATGAATATGGGCTGAGTGATTATGACGCTTCGGTGTTGACGGGTGACAGGGCGACGGCGGAGTTTTTTGATGGGGCGGTCAAGGCGGGCGCGCAACCGAAGCGGGCGGCGAATATTGTGACGCAGTTTGGTTTGAAGCTGGCGAATGAAAAGGGTTGTGCGGTTTCGGAGTTGGGGGTGACGATCGAACAGGCGGCGGAGTTGGCGAAGCTGGTGGAGGCTGGTACGGTGAACGCTTCGGCGGCGGCGACGTTGTTTGAGAAGATGATGGCCGAGGATGGGGGGGCTGAGGAAGTGGCGCAGAAATATAATCTGGTGCAACAGTCGGATACGGGGGCGCTGGAGGCGTTGGTGGCTGAGGTTATTGGGGCGAATGCTCAGGCGGTTGAGGATTTTCGTTCGGGCGGCAAGAAGGCGGGTAAGGCCCGCGGCTTTTTGCTGGGGCAGGTGATGCAGAAGTCGAAAGGGCAGGCCAATCCTAAGGTGGCGGGTGATTTGCTGGACGGGAAGCTGGGGGGAGGGTAAGAAATCAGAGATTTTGGGGTAAGGGATGGGTGATGGTAGTCTTATCCGGTCGGTTATGCGGCTCGGTTCCTGTTGTTGGTTTGGTTATCGGGCGGGCAGTGGGGAAAAATTTTGATTATTGGTTTTCATAGGGAGTCTGGGGCGATATAATGATGCTCGTGTATGGCTGGCCGGAGACGGAATGACCTCTGGGCTAGCCTTTTTATTTTTAGACTTATTGATTGGTAACTGGATGATGGCTGAGACAGGTAGTGTACGACGGGGGGGGGAAGCTTTGCGTCGGCGGCTTGACGGGCTTTTGCGTCGGCTGGGTTTTAAGGAAGATAGTTTTCTGGTCGTTCTGGCGGTGGTGATCGGGGCGCTGACGGCGGTTGGTTCGGTGGGTTTTACGAAGCTGATTCACCTTTGTCATAACCTTTGTTATGGTAATGTTGACGGGGGCGGGCTTTACGGTGGTCGCGGTTTTATGCTGATAGTTCTGCCGGGTGTGGGGATGCTGCTGGTTGGTCTGATTACGTATTTTTTTGCTCGTGAGGCCAAGGGGCACGGTGTTCCTGAAGTGATGGATGCGATTGCGCGGCGTGAAGGTGTAATCCGGCCACGGGTGGCGATTGCCAAGGCGTTATCTTCGGCGTTGACGATTGGTTCGGGCGGTTCGGCGGGTACTGAAGGTCCTATTATTCAGATAGGTGCGGCTTTGGGCTCGACGCTGGGTCAGTATTTCAAGGTTGTTCGATACAATATGCCGGTACTGGTAGGCTGCGGGGCTGCGGCAGGTATCTCGGCGATTTTCCACGCTCCTATTGCCGGGGTTCTTTTTGCGTTGGAAATATTTTTGCGGGAATTGAACTTCAAGACTTTTTCGCCGGTGCTGATAGCTTCGGTGGTCAGCAGTGTGGTGACCTCTGCGTTGTTGGGTGAAAACGAAGCGATATTTCCGCTGGTTAATCCTGATGTTTATAATTTTGTCTGGTACGAAGTTGGTAATTACGCGGTGCTGGGAGTTTTGTGTGCGGCCGCGGCGGTGCTGTTCGTGAAGCTGTTATACGGTTTTGAGGATTTTTTTGATAAGCGTTTGCCGGTTCATCATGTAGCTAAGCCGGTGATTGGTGCGGTTGGTCTGGGGTTGCTGGGTCTTTTAACGGTTTGTGTTTTTGATAATACCGAGGTGGGCGAGCCTTCGATATTCGGTAACGGGTATCGTCTGATAGGTCAGTGTATTGGTGCTAATGTGCCGGAAGGGGCGGCGAGTCTTAATCTGACGTTTTTGGTATTGGCGGCATTGTTTTGTTTGAAATCTCTGGCGACGTGTTTTACTCTGGGCAGCGGTGGTTCGGGCGGTGTTTTTGCACCGTCCCTTTTTCTGGGTGCGGTGGTTGGTTACGCGTTTGGGTTAGGGATGCAGTCTTTGGGTTGGTATGGCGATTTACGTCCTGAGACTTACGCACTGGTGGGGATGGCGTCGGTGGTTAGTGCGACGACGCATGCGCCCATGGCGGGGATAATCATATTGTTTGAGATGACGCGGAACTATCGGATTATTATGCCGGTAATGCTGTCGGCGACGATCGCGACGGCGATAGCTCAGGTTTTGTATCGAGACTCGATATATACCCTGAAGCTGCGGCGGCGGGGGATTCAGTATGAGACGCGGGCGAATACGGCGATTTTGCGGCGGCTTACGGTGCAGATGATTATGCAGGATACTTTTACGCGGGTTTATGACGATACGTCTTTGCAGGATGTTATTCGTATGGCGGTTGATTTGGAGACGGCGGATTTCATTGTGACTGACCACGCGGGCAAATATCATGGTCTGCTGATAGGTGAAGATTTGCGGGCGGCACTTTTGCAGCCGGAAGCGGTGCCGTTTTTGGTGGCGGGCGAGCTGGCGCGGGCTGAAGTGCCGACGGTTAAGGAAAATGATACTCTGGATACGGTACTGGATAAGTTTTCTCGTTTTGAGGTTCCGGGTTTCGCGGTGGTGGGTGAGAAGTGCGAGACAGAGTTTGTGGGTATGGTTACCCGTGCGGCGCTGATGCGTCGTTATCAGCAGGAGCTGGCTAGTTCGAAGTAGTAGAAGAAGGCAAGAGGGATGAGGCAAGAGGCATGAGTGTAACGGCGAGGTTTCGACCTTCGGTCGATGGTTTTTATTTAACGTCAACGGCGGGGTTGTTATTATGGAATGGGTAGTTTTAGTTAATCCTCCGATATATGATTTTGCGGCTTATGATTTGTTCAGTAAGCCGCTGGGGTTATTGTATCTAGCGGGGCTGCTGCGGCGGGAGGGTTATGGGGTGGTGCTGGTGGATTTGCTGGACCGGTTTTCGGCGGAGATGGTGGTTCGTTATGGCGAGCCGAAGATTCGTGAGGACGGCACGGGGAAATTTTACGCGGAGATTGTGGAAAAGCCTGCGTGTCTGAAACATGTGGGGCGATATTATCGCAGGTATGGCATGCCGGCGGACTTAGCGGGTGAGCTTTTGGGGCGGGCTTATGAGACATATAAACCCGCGGCGGTGCTGGTGGGCAGTATGATGACGTACTGGTATCCGGGGGTGGCAGAAGCGGTTAATTTGGCTCGGGATTTTGTGCCGGATACTCCGGTGGGGTTGGGCGGGATTTACGCGCGTCTTATTCCCGAACACGCACAGAAGGTGAGCGGGTCGGACCGGGTTTTTGTCAAGCGGGGCTATAGTGAGGTATTTGGGTGGCTGGGCGAGCTGACGGGTCGGGAAAAAGTTTCGCGGATAAGTGATGATTTGAATGACTGGCCCGAGCCCGCTTATGATTTGTATGGTCGGCTGGAATATCTGGCGTTGATAACGTCTCTGGGTTGTCCGTATCGGTGTGATTATTGTGCGAGCGGATTTTTGCAGGGCAAACTGCGGCAGTTGGCGGCGGGTAAATTTGTGGGACAGTTGAGGGAACTGGCGAAACTGCTGGGTCCGCGTCCGCGTTTGAATGTTGCCTTGGCTGACGATGCGTTGTTGGTTGCGGCGCCTGAACATTTCAACGAGATTATGAGACAGGCGGGGGGGTTGTCCCTGCCGTTTCGTTTTCAGGCGCCTAACGGATTGCACGCTCGTTTTATTGACGAGGAAGTTGCAAATCTGATGTACGCTAACAATTTTGAGATGATACGTTTGAGTTATGAAGCGTCGGCAGAGGGTAGTGTGGGTCAGCGTGCGAGTGATTCAAAAATAAATGACAAAATATTCCGAAAAGCGGTTGCCAATCTTCTGGGTGCGGGGTATAAGGCGGAGGAGCTGGAGGTTTATATTCTGGCGGGTTTGCCGGGCCAGGAGCCGGCGGAAGTGGCGGCCTCAGCGGCGGCGGTGCATGATTCAGGTTTGCAGATACGTTTGTGTCAATATACACCGATACCGGGTACGCCGTTTTTTGCGCGGGCCTGTGCGGAGTATGGTATCGACCCTGATGAACCGCTGCTGCATAACAACAGTATTATTCCGGTCTGGGGCGGGCAGATGGCGACGGAAAAATGGCAGAAATTCAAGAATGAAATCGGGGACTTGAACCGCAAGTTGGATTAGATTGTTGAGATTATGAGCGAGGACCGGGAAATTTCGGTAACCGGCATAGCGAACCTGGATCGTTACTGGCGTTATGTTTGCGCGGGTGGCGTTTTGGGGACGTATTACTTTTCGGTTTGCGTATTGGGGGCCCCGTATACAAAATACATGACGGAGCTGGGGGCGAAGCCTTTTGATTTTGGTTTGCTGGCGGCGTTGGGTTCGTTTGCGTTGGTGTTCCAGATGGTTGCGGCGGTCTGGTCCAATCATATGCCGCGTCGCAAGCGGGTTTGGATGGTAATATGTATCGTTCATCGCCTGTTATTTTTTTTGGTTCTGGCGGCTCCGGTTTTGTTTCGGAGTGAGAGGCCGCGTTTGTGGTGGATAATCACGGTTCTTCTGGTACATAATATTTTGATGCAGTTTTCGGTGCCGCTGTGGATGTCGTGGATGGCGGATATAATTCCCAAGGATTCTCTTAACCGTTACTGGGGCAATCGTCAGCGGATAATCAGCGCCTACAGTATTTTGACGCAGTTAGGTTCGGCGTTGCTCTTTTGGTATTTTGAGCGTAACGACGAGATTATTCTCGGTTTTACGGTTCTGTCTGTCACTGCCATTATCGCGGGGGTTATAGATATTTTGCTGTTCTATCCTATTCCGGAGCCTCCAGAGGAGCTTCATTCGACTATAGGTTTTATGGCGACGCTAAAGGAGCCTTTGAACAATAATGAGTATCGTCCTTTTTTGATTTTTCGCGGTTTTTTTACATTTGCCATGATGTTCATGGGTCCGTTTTGTTATCCCTATATGATTGAGGAGCTGGGATTCAGTGCGGTAAAGGTTCAGTTGATTTTTTTGACCTATGCGGTGGCGTCTTTGTATTCCTCTCGATTGTGCGGATTACTCTGTGATATTTATGGTTTCAAACCGGTCTTGCAGATGGTGGTTGTGGGCAAGTGTGTTATTCCACTGGTTTATGTTTTTTTGCCGAATATACCGGTTTTTGCGGAGGCTGTTTTTACGGTGGCTTTGCTGCTGGATGGTTTGTTTCAGGGTGCCTGGCTGATGATAATTCAGGGAGTAGCCATGAAATGTACTCCGCGTAAGAACCGGGCGATGTATATCGCGGCGACGAATTTTCTGGCTATTGGTTTGGCTGGTGGGATAGCTCCTTTGATATCAGGCATTATTATCGACCCGATTTCTTCGGTTTTTACCGTTGATTTTGGGCCTTACCGGTGGAACGGTTATCATGTGATTTTTTTCGCGGCTTTATTGCTGCGTTTCAGTGCTTTGCCGCTGGTCAAGCGTTGGCCCGAGCCGGGCAGTGTGTCGGTTCGGACTGTTTTGTCATATCTACGCAGCGGCAATCCCTTCCGGGCAAGTATTGAAATAGACAAATTGCGACTGGCCAAAGATGCCAATCGTCGGGCTCGTGCCGCCAGGCGGCTGGGCAGAATGCAGAGTCCGCTGGCGATTCATGAGCTGGTTCGTTCGCTGAAAGATCCCAGTCGGCGGGTACGTCATAACGCTGCGGAAGCTTTGGGCAAGATTGGCAGCGCTCAGGCCTGCGAAGCGCTGGGCCGGGCACTTTATGACCGGGACAGTCTGGTTCAGGCCCGTGCCGCCCGTGCTTTGGGTGACATCGGCGGATTTGATTCACTCAGGGCCCTGCTGGAAAATCTGCGTCGGTTGGACCATAGCAGATTAGGTGATACCATCTCAGCTTTGGCCAAGATCGGTGACCCTGCCGCTATTTTGCCGCTGATAGGATTGTTTAATGATGTTACGGATGAAAATTTGAGAAGACGAATTATCGCCGCCCTGAGCGAACTTTGCCCGGAAGACTCCATCGAAGAAATCGCGGCCAGACTTTTGCCGGACCGTTGGGCGCGGCGGCGGTCGCAGTGAGCTATACCCCAAATAGGCGGCGATGTTGTCTACTGCGAAGACCAGGGCCTTGCTGCGCAAGAAGGTGCGTATCGCACTTATAAATCGCCGCGGTCATTTGGGGGTAACGGCAAGGTTTCGCCTTTGGCGAAGTTTTTTTATTTTCCCGGCGTTGGGGTTTCGGGCTTTTGTTTGGGCGAGATTCCCTTTAGACGGTTCTGACAAATTGTTGCCGTTTTGCGTTAAATATTTGGCTTGCATAGGCTGGCAAATGGCGACTATAATATAGTTTGGATAGTTTATAGCGATAAATAGTTTTGTATCAAGGGGTTGTAGATTGTTGCAGAGAGCGGCTCATCCTGGTGCGGCGCTGTTTCTGGTATTGTTGCTGGTTTCGGCTTGTGCGGCTACGATTTTACTGACCCAGCAGGACGGCAATTTTGGCCCGGCCGGGGGTGGTGATGATTTAACCGTGCTGATTTTGAATCTGGGTGGTAATTCAGACGGGCTGGCATTAATTGATAGAACTAATGAAACCATAAGCATTTATCAGTATCAGGGGCGGCGTGGCGATATAGGTGGGTTGGTGTTGTTAGCTGTTCGCAGCTATCGTTATGATAGGCAGTTGGAAGAATATAATTCTTCACAGCCGCCGGTATCGGAAGTTCAGGAGCTTCTCAAGCGGGCTCAATGGCTTGACCAAGAGGAAGGCCCCGCAGTGTCGGCCCCGGCGAAGCAATGACCTAAGATACGGTTATTTAAGTATTTAAGAAGGAACCAGCGATGGCAAAGATGTTTTACGGTCTGGAAGAAGTTCAGGGTAAACTCGGCTGCACGGAAGAAGCCGTAAAGAAGATGGTTCAGGAAGGCAAATTGCGTGAATTTCGGGACGGGGCGAAACTGATGTACAAAGTTGACGAAGTTGACACCCTGGCCGGCGGGGCGGGCGGCGATGCCGGGGGCAGTGATATTTCTCTGGCGTTGGACGAATCTGGTGAGATTGGTCTGTCTCCGGGTGCCAGTGCGGGCGTGGATTTGTCGGCGGGTTCTGATGTTATGCTTCCGGACGAAGACGGGTTGGATAGTTTGGCCCTGGACGAATCGGGCGAAATTGGTCTGGTCGGCGGCAGCAGTATGGGGCCTCTGGGTTTGTCGGAGGAATCCGGGGCGCTGGACCTTTCGGCTAGCCAGACCGGTGATAGCCTTAATCTGTCTTCGCAAAGTGCCGACCAAATCAGTCTGGAAGGCAGTTCCCTTATGCCCTCTAAAGACGATACTGTGATTACTAACCACGATGGTGTTGACATTTTGGGCGATTCCGATGACGACCTGGAAATCATAGACCCGCTGGCTCAGACGCAGATGGCACCGGACCTGGACGATCATGTTCAACTGGACAGCGGCAGCAGCGGCAGTGGTCTGCTGGATTTGACTCGTGAAGCAGATGACACCAGTCTGGGTGCCGAACTGCTGGAAGAAATTTATCCGGGTAATGAAGAAGGTGACATCGAAACTCAGATGCCGACCCAGCTGGAGGCGGCGGCAGCGGCGACAGTTGACGCGACGATGGAAATGGAAATGCCTGAGCCCGGTGCGGGTCCGGAATATTTGCATACGGCGGTGGCGGTTTATGACCCCGCGAGCGTGCCTTATGGTATCGCGATGATAGTCCCGTTGCTGGCACTGATATTTACGAGCTGTGTGGTGGGGTCGGCAGCGTCGGGTTTGAATCCGAGTTTGGTGGCAGCCGCGGGTGAATATATCCTTTATATCGTGGGCGGGGCGTTGGTATTGTTTCTGGCGATATGGGGTATCGGTGCCGCGGTAAGCGGTGGTGGCGGCGGAACCAAGACCCAGAAAGAAAAGAAAGCTAAGGCCCCCAAGCCGAAAAAGGAAAAGAAAGCTAAAGCTCCCAAGCCCAAAAAAGAGAAAAAGGCTAAGAAGTAATATTCGGATGGTCTATACCGTACATAGCGGCAGTTAAAATGCCGATTTATAAAATGATCCATAGAAAATTTTCGCGAAAGGAGATTCCTATGACTTTCAGGTCGATGTTAATTAGTTGCGCGGTGCTGATGCTGTTGGTGGTTATGAGCGGTTGTGCGTCCAAAGCGGATTATGACAACTGCATGCGTCGGAACGCGACGCTGCTGGAGCGGCTGGAAGGTGTGGAAGGTGACCAGAATAACGCTCGCATGGACGCCGACCGGGCCCGTCAGCAATATGAACAATTGCTGAAGATGAAGGGTTTGGAAAAGGAAAAGATCGCGGCGTTGGAAGCAGCCTTGAAGAGCAAGAACGCTTTGATCGAGCAGTTGAGCCAGCAGGTTGGCCAGCCGGCTCTGCCGCCGGAACTTAATTCGGCTTTGGCGGACTGGGCGGCACAAACCGGTTCTGATTTGGTGACTTTTGACGAAGAGCGCGGAATTGTGCGTTTTAAGAGTGACCTGCTGTTCAACGCGGGTTCGGACAAGGTTTCCGATAAGGCTCAGCCGCAGTTGAAGGAGCTGGGCAAGATTATGGATACTCCGGCAGCTCAGAGTTTTGATGTGCTAATCGTGGGACACACGGACGACCAGCCCATTCGGGCTTCGGCTGACAGGCATCCGACCAACTGGCATCTTTCGGCCCACCGGGCGATTTCGGTGCAGCGGATTTTGGCTGGTGAAATTGCGGAGACTCGCACTACGGTAATGGGTATGGGCGAGTTTCATCCAGCCGAGCCTAATCAGCCGGGCAAGAAGGGCAGTGCCAAAAATCGTCGGGTAGAGATTTATATCGTGCCGGCAGGTCAGATTCGGATTAACACGGCCATGTAAAATTTGGGGAACCAGATGGACATTTGTTGGTCATAAATAACGGCAAGCGAGGCGGAAGTATCTTCGGAGCTTCCGCCTTTTTTTATGAACAGATTTGAGAAACCATTTTGGAGGCGCTTTCATGAAGACTAAACAGTTAATAGTTTTGTTTCTGGTATCGGCCGTGATGTTTTCGGGATTATGCCGGGCGGAATCCAATGTGGTTCAGCCGCGGTTGGTTGAGGTGATGTTGTTTAAGAACGGTTTGGCTTATTTTGTCTGTCGGGCGGAAGTGCCGACGGGGGCTGATGTTTTTGAAGTGGGGCCCTTCACTGCCGCGGTACACGGCACGTTCTGGACATCGTATAACCGGGATTTGGCGGTGGTTAGTACGGTCGCGTTTGCGACGGATTCGCCGGAGACTCATAAGGCTGAAACCATTGCGGAGCTTTTGCGGGCGAATGTTGGTGAGCAGGTGTCGGTGGTTTTGGCTGGCGAGGAATATCAGCACCTAACCGGGCGGCTGGCGGATTTTGTTGATGGTCAGGCTAAATGGCTGCCTGGTCCTTACGCGACGGGGCGAACTGACAATTCCGGGATTCGTGTTGGGGGACAGTTAGTATATCTTGAAACTGATAGCGGGATAGAAGCGGTGGACCCGCGGCAGGTGGTGCAGGTGCGTTTTCCGGGCGGCATCGTAAACAAACAGGTTGCCAATTCGGGCAAGGTCGCAAATCTGCGTGTTGCTCTGGCGGCACCAGCGGGGGCGGGGCAGGAAATATATTTCAGTTATCTGGGCAAGGGCGCCACCTGGGCACCGAGTTACCTGATTGATATTTCTGACAGCAGCCAGGCGTATGTCGCGGCCAAGGCGGTGGTGATTAACGAGACGATGAATTTCGACGGGGTGTATATGTCCCTTATTACGGGCTATCCGAATTTGCAGTTTTCGGATATTATCAGTCCGCTTTCGGGCAAGCAAACCCTGGCGGAATTTTTGCAATCGCTGGGCAAGGATAACAATGAGGGACGCGGCAGGGGAAATGTGGCAATCCAGCGTGTTATGTATAATTCGCCTATGATGAAAGATGCGGGGATGGGCGGGTTTGCCATGCCGGATTATGGTGCGGCGGAGAGCGGGCGGGAGGCTGAGGATTTATTTTTGTATCCGGTAGACGCGGTTACGCTGGCTAAAGAAGAAACGGGATATTATCCTTTGTTCACCGAGCCGGTTCGTTATGAGCATGTTTATCAATGGGAGATTGCCGATTATGTGGACGACTATGAGCGGTATCGTCAGCCGCGTGAGCAGCAATCGGAACAGATTGTATGGCATAATCTGAAAATACATAATAGCAGCAAATTGCCCTGGACGACCGCGCCGGCGACGATTGTGCAGGACAACATAATCCTGGGTCAGGACACGCTGAACTATACCGCCGCGGGTGAGGAGACTACCGTGCGGATAACGCAGGCTTTGTCGATTCGAGTTTCGGAGATAGAAAACGAGGTAGAGCGGCTGCGGGATGCGGCTAAATTTTTCGGCAGTAATTATGATATGGTGACGGTGGAGGGTACGCTGGAAGCGATAAATTATAAGAATGAGGCGGTGACGTTGGAGATAGAAAAGTTTTTCTCGGGCGAGCTGCTTAGCTCCAGTCCGCTGGCGGAGCTGGAGAAAACCGCGCGAGGATTGCGACGGGTGAACGCCAATAATGTTTTGAAATGGAAAATCGATATGGGAGCGGGAGCAAAACAGGAACTCAAGTATCGCTATAAAGTTTATCTTTCCCGATGATGTTTAGTCATTCAGAAAGGAGAATTTCGGGTGCAGACCATTTTACTTATGGCGGCGGCGTTTGCGGCGTATATTATCGCTTACTATACTTACGGCAGATTTCTGGCGCAGAAAATATTTCGGCTGAATCCTGATGCCCTCGTGCCCAGTCGCGAGCTGGAGGACGGGGTTGATTATGTGCCCAGCCGCAAAGGGGTCATCTTCGGGCATCATTTCACCTCGATCGCGGGTACCGGGCCGATCGTGGGGCCGGCGGTTGGTATAATCTGGGGTTGGCTGCCGGCGCTGTTGTGGGTGGTTTTCGGCAGTATTTTTATGGGGGCGGTACATGACTTTGGCTCGCTGGTGGTTTCCATGCGTAATCAGGGCAAGAGTCTTTCGGATATTACCTCGAAGTATATTAACATTCGGGTTCGCATCATGTTTTTTCTAGTGGTGTTTTTGGCATTGCTAATCATCATTGCCATTTTCGGAGTGGTCATCGCGGTCGTATTCAAATTTTTTCCCAGTTCGGTGATACCGGTCTGGACTCAGATACCCATCGCGATTTTAATGGGCTACGCGGTCTACAAGAAAAAAGCACGGGTCTGGCTGGCGACCGCAATTGCGGTGGCAGCGATGTACAGTTTCATTATATTGGGTGCCGTTCTGGAAACGCGCTATCCTGAATTATGTTCGATCCCGGATTTTTCCTTTATGCCCTCGACGGGTTCATGGACGATAGTTTTGCTCATCTACGCTTTTTGTGCATCGGTGCTGCCGGTGACGACTCTGTTGCAGCCGCGTGATTATATCAATGCCTGGCAGCTTTTTCTCATGATGGGGCTGCTTATTTTAGGCGTTGTTTTCAGCGGTATTTTCGGCAAGCTGGAATTAGTTGCCCCCGCGCTCAATACGGCTGATACGGGCTCTCCTTCCATCTGGCCTTTCATGTTCGTCACAATTGCCTGTGGAGCGGTTAGTGGTTTTCATTCGCTGGTAGCCAGCGGCACAAGTCCCAAACAGATTTCATCGGAGAAGGATTCGCTCTTTATCGGTTACGGCTCAATGCTTTTGGAAGGTGCTTTAGCGGTACTGATTCTAATTTGTGTCGCGGCGGGTATTGGTATTGCTTATACCACTGCCGATGGTGAAACGCTTACCGGTTTTGCGGCCTGGAACAAACATTATATTACGTGGTCGGGTGCCGCTGGTCTGGGTGCCAAGCTCAGCGCGGTTGTCAAAGGTGCCGCGAACATGATGGAAGCGCTTCATATTCACAAGTCTGTTGGCACGGTACTAATGGGCGTGTTCATTGCGTCGTTTGCCGGCACGACACTTGACACGGCGGTTCGTTTACAGCGTTATATCACCAGTGAGCTGGCCTCGACGATTAAACTGAATATACTCGGCAACAAATGGGCGGCGACAACTTTCGCGGTTGTAACAGCGGCGATTCTGGCCTTTGCCACCGGTGCCGACGGTAAAGGCGCGATGGTGCTTTGGCCTTTGTTCGGTACGGTCAATCAATTACTGGCATCCCTGGCCTTGCTGGTTGTTACGATGTATCTCAAACGCAAAGGCGGGATGAAATATCTGGTCGCGGCTTTTCCGTGTGTGTTCATGCTGGTGATAACCATCTGGGCTTTGGTTGCCAAGCTCGATGATTTCTACACGGGCGGTGACTGGCTGCTTACGGTGTTGAGTGTGTTGATATTATTTCTGGCTGGCTGGATGTTCGTTGAAACAGTTATCATTTTCCTGAAGGCTGGACGAAAATCGGAATCATCAAAAGTGTAAGAGGTATGGCAATGACTGAACATGTTGAAACGCATGACGCTCTGCCGGCAAGCATAAGCTGGGCAGCACTTAGTGACCAGGGCAGACAGCGCAGCGAAAATCAGGATTCGTTTTACGCCAACGAAGAACTCACGCTTTTTATGGTATCCGATGGGATGGGTGGGCATCGCGGCGGCAAAATCGCGTCACGAATCGTGGTTGAGGACTTGCCGGTTCTTATCGAAAACCGACTCCACAAAATTAAATCGGCGCATATGCGTTCCGTTCGCCATGCGTTACACCGGGCTATACGCAAGCAGAATCGGCACATGTATCTTGAAGGGCACAGTGAATCGGGCTACGCTGATATGGGGGCGACATTGGTCATTGTGCTGATTCGTGCCGGGCGGGTTTACATTGCCAATGTGGGTGACAGTCAGGCCTTTAGGATTCATTCAGACAGGATGGCTCAGGTTACGCGGGACCATACCGTGATTTCTGAATTGCTGGAGGCTAAAAAAATTGATGAGTCGCAGGTGGAGGACCATCCTGCTCTGGGGCAGATTACTCAGTATATCGGTATGCAGGAAGAGGTTGCCCCGCATGTACGTTCGTTCCCCTGGAAAAACGCTGATGCCCTGCTGCTCTGTTCCGACGGCCTGACCGATATGGTGACGCTGCCGGAAATTATCGATATTATCAAAAAGCAGGAAGAACCTCAGAAGATATGCCAAACCCTTATCAAAGCCGCCAATGACGCTGGCGGACATGATAATATTACCGTTATGTATATTAAAAATTCCTGAAATAATTTTTTGTAATGTTATCAGGATGCCTGCGACTAATCAGATAGAACTATTGTGAAGGAATTGATATGTGGCATGATTTACTAGAACCAGATGTGCTGGCCTTGGTCCTGATTTTTGGGTTGCCGATTGTGGCTGTATCCCTGCATTATGTCTATAAAATATTTAAGATGCGGGCCGAAACCGAGTTGAAATGCACTATGGTTCGACAGGGCATGTCGGCTGATGAGATTGAACGGGTTCTCGTTGCGGGCAAGGAAAAAACCAGCCGATACCAGAAAGGTAATTTATGATACTTGCGGAGATTCAACATAACGTCGTAACGCAGTCGGGCATAGGCCTGGGTGCTGCAATCGCGGTGGTGCTGAGCTGGTATCGCAATAAATCAATTTTTTTTATGATTCTCCATGGCGTGCTGTCGTGGATATACGTTGTTTATTTTGCCCTGACGCGGCGCGACAACGAAAAACCTTCATAATTTACTCAAACTGACCGATTTTATGCCGCAAGGAGTTTTTCCAGGCGGCGGATAACTTTTTTATCATGAGACACTTTAATAACATTTTGAACCTCCTGATTCCAGACAATCTGGTGCATTTGAGCTTTGAGTTGGCTGATCGGCGGCACAGACAGCATATTCTTGGTATCGTTTTTATGGCCTTGTGCACGTTGGTCATTCAGGCCAACATGGGTCAGGCAGGCATAGGCACTATCGACCAGGGACAGGTGTCTAACTATCGCCCGGTACCGCCAAACACGGTAATCGCCCAGTCCCAGATGCTGTTTCTGTTCTTTGATCATCACCTCAATTGCCCAACGCTTCAGATAGCGGCTGACAATTTTCTTCGTCGACAAGCGCAGGTCGTTCGTAACCAGAGCAATCACATTACGATCGTTCCGGCGCTTGGAGAACACAACTTTAACTTCGCCAAGTTTATTCATCACTCCAGCACGCTGAGCGAGTTTGTAGGAGGAGGTTTTACGCAGCCCCTTAATGCTATGCCAACTGCCAGTTCGGTTCAAAATATTCTTACCGTATTTGCCAATCTTATGTTTGGTCGAACTAACGGTAAGCCAGCGATTCGACTTGCTAACCCCAATATAACGCCATTTCCTTGCTTTACAGGCATTGACAACCGCAGGACAAAGATAGAACGCATCGAACAAAACAGTGACATCAAATTTCTCGGGAATTTCTGCTGTCCGAACAATTTGCCCGGCCAGTTCCGTAAGTTTTTGGAAGGGAACCTTAAGTTCTTTGACATGTTCTTTTTTGACGTACAGCCAGGAACCCAAAGGTATAGTTACGCCTCGGTAAAACAGACAAGCTTTGACAATGGTATGGCCCATGCAGTATTTCCCGGAGGCATGATGATGTATCTTGCCGACCGCCTGCATCTTCTTGGCCCGCTTGATCGTTTGAGTGTCGTCGATAATCAGCAGACAGTCTTTGCATCCTTTTTTGAAGAGACCACTGAGCATTCCGACAGCCTGACCTTTAACCACAGCCATCTCGTCAAAGTCACTGCGCCAAAGAAATTCACCGTGATTGGTGCGGTGAGTAGCATTGCGCAAGAGCTTTACCAGCCTGTCGATGGTACTACCGTGGCTGATACAAATAGCAATCACCATATTGCAATAATAAGAATAAACGTGAGCCGAAACCAGGCTTTTGGTCGGCCGAAAAAAAGTTTTGACTTTTTGAGGAATTTTGCCGATAGTAAGCATAAGGCCTCCTTGCCAGTAAATGTTGGTTTGCACTACATTTATCGGCTCGAAAGGCCTTTTTTGTTCAACTATCAATACCATCAAAATCCCTTCAATCGGTCAGTTTGAGTAATTTACTTAATCAATTTGGAAATATCCCGAAACGCCGGATGTTTGCTCGAACCCAGCATGGCCATTAAGCCCGCCTCAATCGTTGTAACCAACGCGCCCTGGTCACGCATTTTCGCTAGCGCGATTTCCTTGTCGCTGATTTGTCGGGACGAAACAGCATCAGCGATAATAAAAGGCTGCTGACCAAGCTCCAGTAAATCAAGCGTGGTTTGTTCGATACATACATGTGTTTCGATACCGACGATGATTATCTGATTACGGCCTGTAGCCAACAAAGCCCGACGGATTTTGTCGTCTCCGCAGCAACTGAAACTTACCTTGTCGTAATAAGGGACATCGCCCAGCATATTTTGCAGTGGCTCAATAGTACGACCTAATCCTTTAGGATATTGTTCCGTAACAATGACAGGCAAGTCCAGCAGCTTTGCCGCCTGAATCATAATCGCGCAACGCGAAGTTACTTCTGCCATCCCCGCGATATGCGGGACAAAAGCATCCTGCATATCGACTAGCAATAATGCCGCCCGCTTCGCCGACAGTTTTTCTACGGCTTGCATATACTAATTTCCTTCTTGCCGATAGGTGACAATACCTTCGGGAACCTTCCAGCCTTTATGGCCGTTGAAGTCGTTGATAATTCTCACCGCTTCTTCGGGGTCGTCGGTGACAGTGTACAGGTCGATGTCATCCTGTGAAACCATGCCGCCTTCCAGCATGAAGCGTTCGACCCATTCCAGCATACCCCGCCAGAATGTACGTCCCATCAAAATGACCGGAAAACGCGTGGTCTTCATGGTCTGCATCAAGGTTATGGACTCGAAAAACTCATCCAGTGTGCCGAACCCGCCGGGCATGATTATATAACCACTGGCGTATTTGGTAAACATGGTTTTGCGGGCGAAGAAATATCGGAAACTCAGCGAAAGAGTTTGGTAATCATTTGGATTTTGTTCATGCGGCAGTTCAATATTCAAACCCACACTTTGACCATTTGCTTCAAACGCGCCTTTGTTGGCTGCTTCCATAATCCCGCCGCCGCCGCCGGTAATAACCGCATAGCCGCCCTTGACAAGTTCCGCGCCCAGGCGTTCAGCCAGTTGATAATATGGGTCATCGGGCTGGGTCCGCGCTGAACCGAACACCGAAACCGCCGGGCCCAGTTTGCTTAGTTCATCAAACCCTTCGACAAACTCTGCCATAATCCTAAAAACACGCCAGGTTTCTTGTGAAAAATCACCCTCAATAGTCATAATAAGCTCCCTTAAAAAGTTATTCGTATCTGAGCGCCTCGACCGGTGCCAGCCGGGCTGCACGTAGCGCCGGCAGTAACGCTCCCAATATCGCGGTTATCAATCCTGCCGCCGCAATCCACCATACCGCGGACCAGGCAACCTCGCTGGGTATCTCCCGAATGAAATAGACCCCGCTTTTCCAAATCTTGAAACCCAGCAGGCTCGCCAGGAATGATTCCAGTGAATTTATGTTTTTCGTCGCCCAGATGCCCAGCCCAATGCCAGCCATTGCCCCCAGCATACCTACCCAGCCGCCGTACCACAAAAATAAACTCGCCACCGCGGAACGTGACATGCCCACGGCCCGGATAATGCCAATATCTTTACGTTTCTGCACGACCATCATTATCAGAATCACAAAAATCAACGCCGCCGCGACGATAAATATAAAACCGAGAATCATCTGCAAAACAAATAACTGCTTGCGAATCTCTCTGGTGAACTCGGCCACCATTTCCCGTCCCTTATAAATTCCTGCCTGAGCCGCCTGAAACTGCGACAGGCCCAGCCGTTCGGTCGCGAACCGCATCCATGTCTGCTGAAGGTCCCTTTTTATGGCCGCCTCATCCACGCCGTCCGCCGCCCGGACCTGAATGTCCGCCCGGCAGATATAAGCACCGTCCGCATTCCGTCGCCCTATCAGTTTGCGCATCGAATCGAACGGAATATAAACCGTGCGGGTGTCAATTTCGTGCATCCCCGAATCAACCACATCTATCGGCCAAAATTGTGCGGTGCGCTTTTCCGCACCCTCATCGCCTTGCCGGCCCAGTGTCACCACCATGGGTCGCGACCAGTTCGCCACACGATCTAATAACTTATTATCATTATATTCATCCGTGAATTCATCCGGTGTGCCTAATATACCCGCGCCGACAATTATGCCTGTGGGCAATTCCTCATCGTTAATCTCCCGGCCCAGACGTTTGGCCAGGGCGGCGCGAGCGGATTCCTTTGCTGATGAATCTAAATCAAACGAAGCGCCACCCTCATTTTGTCGCAGTAACCCCTTGCCAAAAATTTTCAGCCGAACCTGACGATTTATATCCGTACCCCGCAAAAACACTCCACGTACATCGCCTTTATCGACATATAACAGCCCGCCTTCTTCAGCCACCGGCAAAGCCCACGCCACCGAAGGCAAAGCCTCAAGCTCAGCGACCAATTCTTCCTGATGACCCCACTCCATATGCGGATGCAGAACAACCTGACCCCACTGCTCATCCGCGAAACGATTGTATGCTTCAATCACCCCCGTAAACAAACTGCTGACTACTATCAGCAAAGCCACGCAAAACGCGACCGCCAGCATCCCCAGCATAGCGATACGTCGCCGCCATAAATAACGCCAGCCTAAAAAAATCTGCACCATCACCAACCCCAAAAAAGGTGTCCGACACCTTTTTCTGTTTGTTACTTTGTCGGTCGCATCAGCGGAAACAGAATTACATCGCGTATACTCGACGAACCCGTCAGCAGCATTATCAAGCGGTCGATTCCAATGCCCAGACCACCCGCCGGCGGCATACCATGTTTCAACGCGTTCAGAAAATCTTCGTCCAGAGTGCGAAACGTATCTTCTTCCGCGTCGTCGGCACCGCGTAACTGTTCCTTGAATTTCGATTCCTGAATATCCGGGTCGTTAAGCTCACTATAGGCCGGACCGATTTCCATCGCGCCGATAAATAAATCCCAGCGTTCGCATAATTCCGGGTTATCCTTACGTGGCCGGGTCAGAGGCGACAGCGCACTGGGATAATCCATCACAAACGTCGGCAGAATCAATCCTGCTTCGGCGGTTTCCTCGAACACCTCGTTCACCACCACCACATTATCCATTTTGGCTTCGTTGATTTCCAACTGCCGGGCTTTGGCCCGAACCTTGTCGATTTCCGTAATCGCGAAACCATTTATCTCCGCGAATAAATCTGCATAGGTCACTTTGCGAAACGGCTTGCTGTAATCTATCTCATGCCCGCTCCACTCGATAATTCCATCGGCACTTACTTCCAACGCCAGCTTACGAATCAACTCCTCGGTCAGCTCCATCATGGTTATATAATCGCCGTAGGCTTCATATACTTCCATCGAGGTAAATTCCGGGTTGTGCTGGCGGTCGATACCTTCGTTACGGAAATTCCGGTTAATCTCAAACACCTTTTCCATGCCGCCCACCAGCAGCCGTTTCAAATACAGCTCCGGTGCTATCCGCATGAACAGTTCCATGTCCAGAGCGTTGTGATGCGTCAGGAAAGGCCGAGCCGCCGCACCACCGGCGATACGCTGCATCATCGGCGTTTCAACTTCCACAAATCCCCGCTCTTCCATGAACCGCCGAATCGAACGAACTATGACCGAACGTTTCTTGAACGTATCCATGACAGCTGGATTGGAAAACAAATCCACGTAACGCTGACGATACCGAAGTTCGACATCCGATAGACCGTGCCACTTTTCCGGCGGCGGAGTCGTTGCCTTCGACAGCAGCGTTAATTCCGTCACCCAAATCGTAATCTCACCGGTCTTGGTCTTACCCAGCATTCCTGCCGCGCCGATTATATCGCCCAGGTCCAGCAGTTTAGCGACCTGCCAGCTATCGCCCAGCAGCTTTTTACTCAAACCCAACTGAATCTCGCCCGACCAGTCGCGAATCGTAATGAAAATCAGTTTGCCAATATCACGTAGCAGCACAATACGCCCCGCCCCGCAAACAACCTGCTCTTCATTTTCCGCGTTATATTTACCCGCTACCGTCGCCAGTGACTCAGCGCCAGCGAACCGACCACCGAACGGGTCAACATCTAATTCCCGCAGCTTCTCCAGCTTATCACGCCGGGCCGCCTCATACTCATTTATATTATATTCCTGTTCCATAGTCCCAACAGTCTAACGCACCCCCATATTCCGTCAATCAAAAACCCTTACAGACGAATCTTCACGACAATCTTGCGAATAGGTTCGGGCTTGTCTATCTGCTGGCAGGGCCGATGCACATCACCGGGCCACAATACCGCAAAACTGCCCGACCGCATCACCACCCGACTGTATGCCCCATCATAACCCCAAAAAGCCACATCTCTCTTGGCATCGTAGGCCTCGGCAACCATTAACGCTTCGCCCACCGCTACATCAATATATTCATTACCCTCCAGCACAAATTGTAAATCCACATACTTCTCATGGGATTCAAACATCGTGTTCGGCGACTTGCGACTCTCATAGCTGTCTACCGAAGCGATAATATCATCGCCGACGATAGGGTATTTGCCGTCCGGCTCGGACGGGTCAAACCCCTTGAGCCATTCCAGGGCAATCGCCAAACGGTCCCAGGTTGCCGCATAAAGTTCACTGTTTTCCAAAATATCATATATCATGCAAAATACTCCTCAAACCCGGATTAACTATCCGACTATATAATATTAATAACATTAACAAAACCCCCACTAACGTAACCACAACCCCGCCAAATGTAAATGAGATAATCCTCGGAAATATAAGTTAATTGTACGTACAAGCGAAGACTGTGATTACTTTAACAACCGGACCAGTATCTCTATTCAGGAAAATTTTTGATGGTGCCTCTCATTGTAAAACCACAACGCGGCCAAATCCATTTGCGTATCGGGTCACGAGTGTCCCCTTTTTCGTCGCTTAATATTTTCTCCGCCCCCGCCTGCTCAAACCAGCCCCGTACCTCCGTCCGCCGATGGTGCGTCGCTATCGGGGCGCTGTACCAGTCATAAACACAAAGCTCATAAGGCTCCAGCCTCATCAAAGCGTTTATTGCTCCCAGCATCCGAACCTTCCAGGCCGCCCTGGCAAAATCAGCCGCCCCACGCGAAACCTTCTTTAAAAATTCCGGACTCCATTTCGTGGTAACTTTTCGCAGCCACCAGTCGTTGATTTCGTGCAGCGGATTTTGTTTCTGATAAACACTTATACCTATCACGCCACCTTCTCGCACGTGAGACGATATCGACAGAAACGCCGCTTTTGCATTGCCCGTGTGCATCAAAACGCCAATGCTGAAAGCGCCATCTAACGTACGCTTACGAAACGGTAGCTTTAATAAATCGCCCTGAACAAAATGAGCGTTCGACTGACCACCCAGATTTTTTTGCGCTGCGTCTACCGCACAACTTAAATCAACCCCTATCACCTCTGCCCCCAAACGCAACGCCTGCATCATGTATCTGCCATTGCCGCAACCACAATCCAGAATTACTTTGCCTTCCAACTCCCCTTCTGCAAACAGCGTATTCTCCTGAAACCGCTGCTGCTCTTTCTCCAGATTGAATGTCTCATCGTCCCAGCCAAAACGGTCATAAGTCTGCCACTCCCAGCCAAAACTTTTCATGGTGTCCCTTTTTAATCCGTCCAGCTCGCTCCTAACTTCAACTGCCGCTCTCGCGCCAGCCCGAGACTGCTCAATCTCGTTTGAGAACCGTTTTTCAAATTCATCATTGGCATACAAATGCCTGCCCAGCATCCGGGCAATACCATCGACTATCATATATTCACGCCGACAATCTTTGCATATCAGCAAGCCGGATTGTATCGCATCGTCACCCTCTTCAAAAATATGTAAGGCCGGTTCGCCGCCGCACTCCGGGCAAGCCAGCCAATTCATCAGACGCTTCTTCATGATTAGCCTTTTACACTTGTTCTAAATTAGCACTGAACTTTCGCAAAACTCCAGTTATTAAACACAACCCTTGTTTAATGTCCCTTGTTTGCTTGCCGCACACACTCCACCCGGTCGATAAAACCGCCAGCCGCATATCGCATAACCCACTCCGCCCCCCCCGCACAATATCAAACGCACCTTTGTCACATCGGCTAGCTCTATCCCCAATCCCCACATAATCAACACCGCCGCCGTCATCCCTGCTGCCCCACCCATTACACATTTACCCAGTACTGCCACGCTGGACCACCATTGCCCCCACTGCCAGCCCAGTTCCTTCAATACCACCACCCACATCATCACTGTCGTAACAATTCCCCCAATATTTGCTGCCCAACATGCCCCGGTAAGACCCCAATATTTGTACATTGGGCCTACCAAAATCGAAACCAGCACCAACGCCAATATCCCGCGTAATACACACCAAAATACCCTGCGTAACGCGTATAATGCCGGTGCCAGCTGTCGCGTAAATGTCAGCGCTAAGCCTAAAATGCTCAGCCACCGCAAAACTTCACCCACTTCGGCATATTTGGTCGGCATAATTTTTACAATGTCAGGCCCCAATATCCCCAATGCCAGAAACGCCGGCAGGGAAACCAGCTGTGTACCTTTGATTATTTCAGCGACCCCCCTTCTCATCGCCGCCCGGTCATGCCGGACCAGGCACAATGCCGGAAAGCCCACCTCGATGGTCAATCTGGAAAATATCCCGCAAGCTGCCACCATCACCACCATACCCAGATAATAAATCCCCACATCGCTCATTGGCGCCACTTTGCCTAGTATCAGTAAATCAGCCCTCATGCCCACCGCGTCTACCAGGGTTACCAGATATGCCATGGCTCCAAAACCCAGCAAATCCAGTCCAACTGACCGGTCAAACTTAAGTTTTGGCTTGTAACTGCCTACCAGATAGCTGCTTACAAATATTATTCCCGATGTCAGGATTTCCGCGATTACCACCGAACGGGCGCTAGGCTGCCATTTGCATAGTCCGATAGCTGCCAGTAAACCCGCGAAATTCGCCGCCATCTGCACCATTGCAATGGGCCGAAAGTGCAGTTCCCTGCGCATTACCGTCAGACTCATGCTTGTTAGGCCGTCCAGAATAACAATCAGACAGCACCATCTTAATAACCCCCTCAACTCTGGTTGCTGGTATATCCCCTCAGCGATGAATCCCGCGCCAAAGTATAGAACGCCCGCCAGAATCAGATTTCGCATTAGATTTATGGTCCAGGCACAATCAAGGTAGTCCTTATGCCCCCCCTGCGAACTTTGAATTAATGCATGTCGCACCCCTGTGTCCGACCATTCTCGCAAAACCGCTAATACGCCCCAAACCAACGCCAGAATACCGATTACTTCCTGGGCCAAAAGCCAGGTCAACGCCAATTGCCTTATCAGCCGCATCCCCTGAACCCCTAACCCCTCCAAAAGAACCCACCGGCACGCGCGCAAAACCCGCCCCTTTAGCCCCCTCTCTGAGTGCAAAACTTCTTTATCCATACCCTCTCTTAATCGGCCCAAAACCGCCTAAATCACGAATTATTAACTCTTTAACAAAACCATAGCCAGGTTCCGATAACTGTTTTGGGCTGCTGAGTCAATAACCAGAAATCTCCACCCGGAAAAGCCATGTCAACGACCCCCGCTTTTTGTTTTTTTATCGCATTTTCAGTTAAACTGACCGGTGTTCCACGTGGAACATCCGCAGACCGACCCCACTCTACTCACCTTGCAAAATACCATTGTTCCACGTGGAACAATTCTGGCTACCCCTCCATCTTATTTACCTTGACACCCATAGCACCTGGCTCGAAAATACCACGCAGATTAAGCAATATATAGACTACTGAACTCACGGAGAAATACCTCATGAGCGAAAACAAAAAAAGGCTGGGCAGAGGGCTTAACTCCCTCCTTTCGTCTACCAGAATCGACCAGATTGCCGAAACTGCCCCGCCCCAACCCCAAATTGAACCAACTCCAAGAATAACCGATACAATAGCTCCAGAATCAAGGACGGTTTCTCGCCCCGGCGATTACGTCACCGAACTGACCATCGATAAAATCAATCGCAATCCCCATCAGCCGCGTCAGGAATGGGACCAGCAGAAACTTCTGGACCTATCAGAGTCCATTAAAGCCAACGGCCTGATTCAGCCTATTCTGGTCCGACCCATGGGGGATACCTTCCAGCTCATCGCCGGGGAAAGACGGTTGCGGGCAACCCAGATGGCCGGCAAAGATAAAATCCCCGCTCTTGTACGCGACGCCACCGAAGAACAAATGCTCGAATGGGCCCTGGTCGAAAATATCCACCGTGCGGACCTTAATTCTCTGGAAAGGGCACGTGCCTATCAGCAGTATCTCTCCCGCTTTTCAATGACCCAACAGGAAGCCGCTGAAAAACTCGGCGAAGACCGCTCCACTATCGCTAACTACATTCGTTTGCTCGAACTTACCGACGATGCCCGTAACCTGCTTGCTGAAGGTAAAATTTCCATGGGACATGCCCGGGCTCTCTTGGGTGTCCCTGATAAAAACGCGCAGGCCAGACTCGCCCAGCAGGTTTTCAAGCAACACTTATCGGTCCGTAAGTTAGAGCAGCTTATTCAACAAATGAAGAAACCCGCCCCGGCCCCCGAACCGGAACAGACCGCCCGGCAGTCACACATTCACGAATTGGAACAGGAAATGACGCGCTCTTTGGGCAGCAGAGTAAATATTAAAACATCCGGCAAGAAAACACATCGCGGCAAGATTACCATCGAATTCTATAATCTTGACGACTTTGAAAATATTCGCCAGAAACTTTTATCCTAATAAACAGGGACACTTACGATGGGGCGATTGTCCAATCGACAATTCCTGGGCTGTTCGATAATGATAATTTCTTTGCTGATATTTTTTATGGCGGCACCGTTTGGCAATTATAATCTGGATAAATCATGGCCCGACACGCCGAGGTTGTCTGATAAAATAAACCCCAATACCGCGACCTGGTATTCTATGGCACGCCTGCCCGGTGTCGGACCTGCCCGGGCCCATCAGATTGTCAAATACCGACAAAGCGTCAAGATGTTTAACAACGCGCACGAATTAGCCAATATTTCCGGAATAGGACCTGCCACTGTTGACAAAATCTCAGCCTATCTGAATTTTACCAATCCTTGACAAATCTAGCGTAAACCGTTCTCATACCAACTTGAAACAGGCAACATAAACTACAACTACGGATAAGCCAAAATGGAACAATGGAAAGTAGAAAGAACCGCCGGAGTTTGTGCCGGCAGCGGCCAACCGCTGGAACCGGGCCAGGAATATTACGCCGCGCTCATTGATACCCCCACAGGTTTTGAACGCAAAGATTTCTCCATCGAGTATTGGGACCAGAACAAACCCGAAGTTTACAGCTTCTGGAAAACCATTATTCCGCAACCCAACGAAAAGAAAAAACTTTTCGTTGATGACAGTGTCCTGATTAATTTCTTCGAACGACTCGCTCAGGAAACCGACCAGCTAAAAGTAAACTTCCGTTTCGTATTAGCCCTTATCCTCATGCGTAAAAGAAAACTTAAATACGAAGACACCCTCCGCCAGGACAACAAGGAAATTTGGGTCATGCGTTTTGTCCGCGAAACCGATACCCACAAAGTCGAAAATCCTCAGCTCAACGATGAACAAATAGAACAGGTCTCTCAGGAACTCTCAGCCATCCTCCACGGAGAATTCTAAATGACCCGTCGCCTGATTATCATTCTTATAACTATCAGTCCGATTTTTCTGGCAGGCTGCCCCAAAACCCAGCGACCCATTGTCTCGCCCGAACCGTTGACCCTCGATGACACCATCCAGGCGTATCAGGCCAACATCGCTGCGATTCCAGCCTTCAAGGCCTCGCTCGATAAATGGTACGCGAAATGGTACGACCCCAAAACTGACCGTCAACATTCCCACAAAGACCTCAGCGGCAAAATGTTCTATCAGCCCTCCACAACCCCCGACCAAAACCCGCGGTTATATTTACAGGCTGACACCGCTTTCTTAACTCGTGCCTTCGTCATCGGTGCCAACCAGGATGAATTTTTTATCTATTCCCGCGCTGCCCATTCCGGTGCCTGGGGCACATTCGCCAACATTGACCAGCCCTGTTCCATCAGGCCGATTATTCACCCGCACGATTTCCTGCGTTTCCTGGGCTTGCTCAACCCCGCACCCAGCTCCGACTATCAGCCGGTCTATCGAATCACACCCACCGAGTCCATCATCGAATATGTCTACATCACCCCAGACCAACTGCAACTCGCCCACGAAATTATTTTCCCCCGCGGTTCGCATCTGCCCAGCTCGATGAATATCTTCGACGCCGAAGGTAACGTGGTTCTGCATACGGAAATAAAAAATTACCTTCCCCTCGGAAACGCTCAGATACCCACCGACATAAGTTTTCAACTGTCCGACAAACAATCCCAACTTAACCTCAAACTTCGGGCCCTCAAAGAAGACTCCACCCCCGAACGCCGCCAACCATTATTTGAACGTCCTGAACAAGTACCCGATGTAGATTCATTCCTCCAACTCGATGAAAAATGCCAACCATGAAAATTATCGTACCCGTTCGTACCATTATATTAACACTGATTAGTTTGTTTGTAACCTGTCCCCAATTATATGCCGATTATCAGCTTGCCGCCGCCGCGGACCAGCAGGGGGTTTATTGCGTATTAACTCAGCAGAACGACGCCGGTTCCAGTTTCAAAATCTACTATCGCCCCCAGGCTGGCACCCATTTCATCCCCAATCAGACCTTGCCCGGTCAACCGCTCGCCCTCACCGCTGCCCAAAACCGACTCCACATTTTCTTCCAAAACTCCCAACGCAGTTACGGCCTGCACACCACCCCCCGCAGTGAACCACCCTTGCCCGCCAACCTCACCACCCTTGCCGCCGCTGCCTATAAGGATAACATCTACACCCTCGTGCGGGCCGAACAACCAGTTACTTTAACCAGCACCGACGGCACTTTGGAGCTTCAACCCCAACAGACAATCCTGCTCAACCGAACCGAGCATCAGGCTTACCAGCCGTTCCGCCGGAATACTCTGCCCAATCTGCAAAAAATTACCATCTCCGCCACCGAAAAAACTGTACACCTCTTTGGCCTCGACGACCAGAACCAAATCAAATATTTCATTATCACACCCGATAAAATTTCCGACCCTCTGATATTCACAATTGAAAACACTCAGACAATCACCGCCCTTACCCTGAACCATCAGCCCGCCCTGATTATCGCTGCCGGCCCGGACGATAAATGTGAGTTTACTCTGGCGACTTTTGAAAATAAAAATCTGCTCCGATCGGCACCCCTTGAACTAAAACTAAATACCCAGCTAATCGCTCCTGCCCACGCCCTGGCTTTTACCGCCTGGGACCAGACTATCACCGCCTTCCAGGCAAAAAACGAATACGAAATCGTCACCGGCTCCTATACCGCCGATGGCAAACTCGCTCAGCCGCTGACAAATCCTATCACCTTATTAGCCACCACCGAAGAAATCGTCCCTCTTTTCCTGCTCGGCCCCACCGCCGGCGGTATACTCATGGCGATTTGCATGGCCGTCATCATCATCAAACGCCGCAACGCCTTCAATCCGCAAAACCCCCTCCCCGATTTCGTCAAGCCCGCACCCCTGTTCCGCCGGCTCCTGGCATTCGTCATCGACGCATTCCCCGCGTCCTCACTGACCATGTCGCTGGTTTTCCCCGACCTTCAGCAGCAACTGCCCGCAGAAAACCTCTTCACCGACCCCGAACTATACTTGCAATATCTGCCCCTGCTCACCACCGTTGGCTTCGTCGCCTCGCTCGGCATAACGGTCTACCTGACCATCATCGAATCACTGCTGGGCACCTCGCCCGGCAAAATGATTATGCGACTCGTCGTCATAACCGAGGACATCACCCCCATCAAACGACCCCAGGCCCTCATCCGCAACCTCGCCCGCGCCGTCGAACTCCATCCCCAGGTCCAGCTGCTGATTCTCATAATCACCATCTTCACCAAACGCCGCCAGCGACCCGGCGACCTGCTCGCCCGCACCTTCGTAACCACCGCCAACCCCCAACTTTTCCAGCATCTGCTCAACCAGCACCTCAAAAATAAAAGGGACATATAGTCCCTTTTAATACCGCACCTTTAACAGTCCGGTTGACACTGAATTGTCCTACAGGCCTTATTGCTGTTTGGCAGGCTCTGCCGCAGGTGCAGCCGGCGTCTCCGTTTCAGGCTTTACCTCAACCGATTTTATCGCCGCCGGTTCAACAGGTTCCACTTTTGTCGCCGCCGGTTCAACAGGCTTATCCTCAACGGCTTTTTCTTCCGCTGGTTCCGGCTGAGGAATATCTTCCACCAGCTCATCAACTTTCTTCATCAGCTTCTTAGCCTGATATTCCGCCAACTCATAAACCCACCCTTCATGCTCAGCCGTAAATTTCTCAGCCCCCTCACGCGCCAGCAGCTTCGCTTCTTTTTCCTTGAGTTCTTCTTCGCTTTCCTTGCGGTTCTCTTTCATCACCTGACTCTTATCTGTAAAGTCCGCTGAGCATTTGGCATAATACTTCCCGCCCGCCTCAGCCAGTTCAAAACGATACACCGTCGAATCCTTCAACTGACAGACATACTTGCGATTGAAGTTCATCCCCTCAGCCTCAGACTCCTTCTTGACATCGCTGAACGAAACATTTCCCATCGCATTGAATACACTATTAAGCTCATTCTGCTTAACCTGCTTGCCCGACGGAACCTTATCCAGCCCAACTTTATCCGAGTCGTCTTTAGTTAGATTATACTCACCATCCACCCCGCTGACCTTGACCCGCTTGATTTTATCGCTCTCAATACCCACCAGCTTCTGAACCGTATATTCCAAAGGCGACGTACGCAGCCACGGCGTATTCTCCGAAAGATAAACCACATCCGAATCCGCCCGCCGCACATAACTGCCCCGAACGGTATCCGACATCCCGCCGATAATCGCCGAACCGATAAGCTCGCCCTCGCCGTTCATAAATTTAACTACCGCCTTGGCCTTGTCTTCCGTAACGCCCAGGTCCGCGTGATTGTCCGCGTTCTCGGTCACCACTTCGGTCGTCTTAATATCCAGCAGCTTGTTTATCAACTTGTTAATCTGTTCAATATCAGCCGGATAATCACCCTTCTCCACAACCACAAAACCGTCACCCTGCCGCTTGAGCGTAACCTTACTGTCCCCGGCACTAATAGCAATGCTGTCAATCAACGCAGTGTCCAGCCCCTGAATCAAATGACCGCCCCCACTCACCGGCTGATTCTGACTCTCAGCAATGCGGTCCTGCACCACCGCCCAAATCACCATCGCCGCCGCGACCAAACCCAACAAAAATAACTTACTATTTTTCATAACAAAACTCCCGGTTTATTATTTTTATTAAAACCTGTAACTTAAAATTTGATTTTTGACCCGAATCTGAAAGCAAATCAAATTGCATTAAATTCTTAAATGTAAAAAACTTACGACAAAAAGCGTAAAAGCAGAAAAAACAGCGTAGCGTCTTTTTTCTGATAAAAAGTATGCCAAATTATCCTTTTGCAAAACTCCAGCTAAAATTCTTAACCGTTAAAAATCCGCGTAATCCGCGGTTTAAAATTCCGTTTCGTTGTTAATCTTCAAGCGTCACTGGAATGACTGATATAACGCCGCCGTCTCGTGCCCCGCCGCAACGCCAGAACAATCGCCGCCAGCAGAATAACCGCCGGTGCCGCCAGCATATTCACATTACGCAAAAAAGAACCCAATTGCTCAATATCTTCCCGCTGACGGTTCTGAATCTGACGTTCTTCCCGCTGGGCGTCCCGAATTTTTAGCTCCAGCTGCCGCTGCTTCTCGATGGTCGCTGGCTCACGCAACGCCTGAGCCCCGGCCTTCTGAACCAATTCATTAAGTTCATTCTGAAAACCCTCGATAGCCGCCTGTAATTTGCTAACCTTTTCCTGGGTCTTCTCCTCAGCCTTACGCTCGATTTCATCTACCAAATCGAAAGGCCGCTGGAAATTACCCCGCGAACGAATCGCGATTAAATCACTCGAACCGCTCATCTCTTCAATGGCGTTCACCAGCAACGCCGAATTATCACCTGCCGTCGCCTTGCCGAAAAATGTGTTCTGGAACGCCAGCATGTCACTGATAAAATCAACGTCAGCAAATACCACCACCGCACAATCGGCACCTTCGGTAATCTCCGGGTTCACATGCTCGGTCTTGGCTGCCGCGGACTTACCTTCACTTTCAGGTTCCGCACCTTCCTCAGCTTTGACTTCAACATCAATCCCCTCCGGAAAAGCCGTACTCAGCTTGCCCGTCACCATATAAGCCATATTCACCGGCTCGCTTCCGTCGCTGAATTTATCCATCAGCATCTTCGGGTTAAGCCCCATCAGCTCATAAGGACTGTCAATCTTAAACGAGTTGCCGCGATTAGTCGTACTCAGCAGCGGAATCATCTGCACGCCGTCCTTCGCCTCAGCCTTCAGTACCCCGCTAAACAGCACCCGCACCGAATTCAAATCCGCCGTCATGGCTTCATCATGGCTCATCCCTTCGTTGGTCACGTTCAGATAGCCAATTATCTTTTCCGGACTGGCATTCGGATTCGTCTGAGCATAAACCGACATCGACCGGTCGCCCGCGAACGTCATCTCCGGCATCGTCAAACCCCAAGCCTGCAACAGCGTATCCAGTGACGAATTGCTCTCCGGCATCTGACCCTGCATCCGCCCTTGCGGGTCCGGTTGGTCCGCGAGGCAATGCGGGTCAACCATCACAACCGTCCTGCCCCCGCCCAAAACAAACTGGTCTATCGCCAGCTGAGTCTGTTCCGACAGTCCCTTGGGATGCACCACCAAAAGCAAATCAATATCTTCGATTTTGTCAGCGTCAGCCTCAACTTTGCTAACCTCATACTGGTCCTTCAGCAAATCCACAAAACCCCACGCCGGCTTGGGCTGCTGGCCCTGCATCTGCATCATCTGTGCCATATAACCACTCACATCATCACCCGTCACCGGCAGCGAACTCAAAACGCCGATACGCTTCTTCTCCCGCTGAATCGCCGTATCAATCAGATAGCTGATGTCATACTCCACAAAATTCTGACGGTCCGGCGTAAAAAACGGTATCGTCTTGGTCACGCCGAACTGAGTCTGAACCGTCAGACCGAAAAAGAAATTTTCTTCCTGCGTTACCGGAAATTTCTTCAGACCATAACGCAAAGCGTCTGACTCATTATCCGAGAAAGGCCGCGGGTCAATCACTTCCAACTTAACATTGCCCATGCCCGCCTTTTCATATTCTGTCAAAAGGTCATGTACAAAACTATAATAGTTATTGAAAAAACGAATCTGGTCCGGAGCTTTCGTTGCCGCCGTCGCCGCGTAATACAACTTCAATTTAATCGGCTGATTCAGCTTGCCCAATACCGCTTTCGTACCGTCGCTTAATGTGTAAATCTTCTGGTCCGTAACATCCGCCCGCCAGTCTCTGCCTAGGTTATGACAAATACTGATAGCGCTGACCATAATCACACCGATAAAAATAACCGCGATAATCGCTCGTATTGTTCTGTTCATCAGGCCGCCTTCCTTTCTTCCAAAATAACACAGCACCCCGCCACCCAGCCGGCAATCAGCAGTACAAAGAAAGATATATCCTTAAATTCCAATACTCCCCGCTGAATAGATTCAAAATGCGTCTGGAAACTCAAGTCCGCCAACGCTTTTACCACGCCCATCGGCATAACCGCCGCCAGCGTATTGATCGTGCTCGGCCAGCCCACATACATCAGCACCGCACAAGCCACCACCGCCAGAATAAAACTTACCACCTGATTCTTACTCAACGCCGAGAAGAAACACCCCACCGCCAGATAAGCACCTGCCATCAGAAAACTGCCCAGGTAACCCGTAACGATCATCCCCCAGTCCGGGTCACCCAGATACTCTACCGTTAAAGGCATCGGAAACGTAAGCGCCAACGCCAGCCCCAGAAATATCCACGCCGCCACAAATTTACCCAACACCGCCTGACGAACCGTTATCGGCAGCGTCAAAAGCAATTCAATAGAACCGCTTTTGCGCTCTTCCGACCACAAACGCATCGCCGTACACGGCACCAGAAAAACAAACAACAGCGGCATATTAGCGAAAAACGCCAGCATATCCGCCTGACGATTCTCAAAAAACCGACCTTTGAATGTTAGATACCCTGAGAAAAATAAAAACATAACCAAAAACACATACGCCACCGGAGTAGCGAAATACCCTTTAAGCTCTCGCTTGCATACCGCCCAAAAACCATTCATCATTAAACTCCTATTCAAATATTCTTGTCTTTTTTGTCTATCAGAGCCACGCACGTAAGTAAGTGGTGTCGTTAAAATAAAATACTCCGACCGAAGGTCGAACCAGGCCGTTCACTCTTGCCTCATGCCTTCTTCACAGTTATCTTCCGGAATACCTCATCCAGGCTGCACCCATATTTCTCTTTCAATGCCGCCGGCGTAGAGTCTGCCAGAACCTTACCCGCCGCCACGATTATCGTCCGCGTACAGATTGCCTCGACCTCTTCCAGAATATGTGTCGAGATAATAATGCATTTCTCCGCCGCCATCTTATTTATCAACTGACGTACCTCGTGTTTCTGGTTCGGGTCCAGACCATCGGTCGGCTCATCCAGAATCAGGACATCCGGGTCATGTATCAAAGCCTGAGCCAGCCCCACCCGACGGCGATAACCTTTCGATAGGGTTTCAATCGTCTGATGATACACCGAATCAATCGAACAAAGCCGAACCACCCGGTCAATCCCCTCCCGCCGGGCCTTGCCCGCAATCTCCCGCGCGTCGCAGATAAAGTTCAAAAACGAACCCACCGTCATCTCCTCATAAGCCGGCGCATTCTCCGCCAGATAGCCCAGAGATTTCCGCACCCCCACCGGGTCTTTGACAATGTCATGCCCGCAAACCACAGCCGTCCCACTGTCAGGCGCCAGGAAGCAAGCCAGCATTTTCATCGCCGTACTTTTACCCGCCCCGTTGGGCCCCAGGAACCCCAGAACTTCACCCTTGCCGACCTTAAAAGAAATACCGTCCACCGCCACTATCGGCCCAAAACTCCGACGCAGCTCCTTAACTTCGATCATAGCAGAAGTCTCCATCCAGCTATACCGAATCCGACCCTAACCAAAGGCGACCCGATAATGCCCAAGTCCAGTTATCACTATATATACTAAGGTACAAATCGACTCCCCCACCCAGTCGGCTACCTATTATGAGCCCCTCCCATCTCACGTCAATACACATTTTTCACGTTAAAAAACCTCTTTTTTTCTCCAAAAAACCAAAAAAAGCCCCAAAAATCGAAAAAAAACGTCAAAAAAACGGCTGTTCAGGCATTATCGCGCCGAAAAAACGCCTGTTTTACAGAGTTTTCATGTCCCCAAAAATTCTTAATCTTGACCACCAACCGGAATTTGCCTAGAATACTATGGAGTGTGACTTGTGCCCTGTAAACACGCAAGTTTTTGAGAAACAATAACTTATCGCTCTAAAAAAGCCGGTAAAGACCCATAGCCATGACCAGACATTCCAATAAGGGCCTATTGCCGAATTTCCGACTCTTCTTCATCAGAGGTCTGGCAACCCTGCTGCCCACAGTACTTACAATCGTTCTGCTCTTCAAGTGCTACGAATTTATCCAGGAAAATATCAGCTATTATATAAACGAAGGAGCCATAAGGGTTTCCGTACTAGTACTTAACAACTATCCCCAGCTCGATTACCCCCAAATCTCGCTCGAAGAAGAAGAACAATACCGCGAAAAAAACAATATTTCACCCGAAACAAAACTCACCGGACAGCAGCTTAACTCCATGAAATCATGGAAGTTACGCCAGGCCTGGCATCACGGATATAGTTCTCTTATAGGGTTCCTGCTGGCTATCCTGCTGGTATATTTCGTCGGCAGGGTACTCGCCAGCTATATAGGACGTAAGTTATGGGCCCTCTTCGAGTTAGGAATACATAAATTACCCCTTATCAAACAAGTATATCCGCATATCAAACAGGTCACGGATTTTCTTTTCGGAGGGAATAAAATTTCTTTCTCAAGGGTTGTTTCTGTGGAATATCCACGTAAAGATATATGGTCCATAGGCTTAGTAACAGGTGCCGGATTTAAGGAGCTTGCCCAAAAAACCGAACAGACCATGATAACCGTATTTATTCCCAGTTCCCCCACGCCTTTTACTGGATATGTCATAACAGTTAAGGATACTGATGTCATCGATTTGCCGATAACAATTGATGAGGCCCTGCGCTTTGCGGTCAGTGGTGGGGTGATTGTGCCCGAAAGACAAGCCCTGCCCGGAGGACAGATGGAATTGGCAAAAGAAGTTAAGTTGAATATTGATAAATGATTATGTGAATTATTAAGGCCTTCGGCCTCAGCATAAACCTTTGTTTTCGAAAGGAGCTTCAACAGTGATTACGACAATTACAGGACGGCACATGGAAGTTACCGAAGCTATGCGGAGTTACATCGAGAAAAAAATCGCCAGACTAAGCAAGCATCACAACCGAATTTCTGATGTTGAGGTCGTCATAGATGAAGAGGGAAAAAACCAGAAAATAGAAATCATTGTAAAGGTGGACAATCATCAGAGATTTGTCGTAAATCAATTGGAACAAGACGCTTATGCCTGTGTTGATACCGCCCTGGATAAAATCGAAAGACAGTTGACCCAGTATAAAGAAAAAACTCGCAACCATAAGGGCAAAACCGGAGCTGCTGAAGCAGCCATTGACTTTATGGAAAGCCGAGCGGTTGTTGAAGAATAAAACCCTGTAAAAAAACGACTTAGATAAAATTGTCCAGCCTGCCCAACACAGGCCCCGTCGGGCCCTGACGGGGAATCACCCGACAATCACTAAGTTGCCGGACGAAAAATTGTTGGGCTTTTCTCTAAAGAAAATGTTAGAATACGGCGTTTAATTTGACGCGGACTCAAGGTGTAATTAAATCCGCGTGACATAATGGCTTATATTGAGACCGGTTTGGAGGGCCCTACGCCTGGGCCAAGAAAGCCGGACCATGCAGGAGAGTATCGATGAAGTTGAGTGATTTTATGGTCGCGGATGCAATTGTGCCGAACCTGACCGGGGACGATCGCGACGCGGTTATTCGGGAGTTGGTAGAAAGTCTCGCCAATGCCAACGCAATTCCCAAAGAACAGGTCGATGAAATCACCCAACAAATAGTAGAAAGAGAAAATCAGGGCAGCACCGGAATCGGCAAGGGAATTGCCGTACCGCACATAAAGCACGCCGCGGTAAAGAATATCGTCGGCACCATCGGTTGCAGCAAGGCCGGAATCGACTTTGCATCCCTGGATAAAGCACCGGTTTTCTCAGTTATGCTCCTGCTCAGCCCGCCCAACAACCCTGATAGACACCTTGAGGCTATGGAAAGCCTGTTTTCCCATTTGCAGAAAGATATGTTCCGGAAATTCCTCCGCCAGGCAGACACTGCTGAGGCTATCATGGATTTGATTGCCGAAGCTGACGAATCAACCCAGCAGAGTGGGCTTTAAATGACGGGCGGAGTTTTCGAGTAATTTTGAGTATTAGAAAGGTAACCACTTGCCAAACTGTGAGTTAGAAAGAAAAGTGGTTGTTCGCAACGCTGATGGCCTCCACATGAGGCCGGCTATGGCTTTTGTCGATAAAGCCAGCAATTTCCAGTCACGTATCAGCGTGACAGGCCGCAACCACTGCGCAGATGGCAAAAGTATAATGCAGGTAACAATGTTGGCCGCGACGCAGGGAACAGAATTAACGATCAAAGCTGAAGGAGAAGATGCCGAACAAGCGATCGAGGCCCTTGCCCAGTTAATTGAGCAAGATATACCGGAAAACACCAAATAAACAATGGAAATTATCAAAGGAATCGGCGTATCGCCCGGTATAGTCACTTATACCGCGGTAGTGATTGACGCTGAGGAATTTCGGATTCCCGAACGCACTGTCCCTCGCGCCAAGGCGCGGGCGGAAATTCAGCGTTTGCGGACGGCTTTCCTGGACGCGACCACCGAGGTTAGCAACCTCCACGTCACCCAGGGAGAGCTTTGGGACAGCAAGATTAAGGATATTTTCGCTGTTCACCTCCATTTTCTGCGCGACCGTACCCTCCGCCGGCAGATTGCCGACCTTATTTCCAAGCGTAATTATACCGCTGAATATGCCGTCAGCGTGACCTTGCGTGACATCAGCCAGCATTTTGCTCAGGCCGACGATGAATATATCTCCGAGCGTGCCAACGACATATATGACATTGAGCGTCGTCTGCTCCGTCATCTTATCGGCAAACGCCGTGAAGATCTGGACCATCTCAAAGAGCCGATAATTATTATCGCTCATGATCTTACCCCGACCCAGACAGCTGGCTTTGACAAGAATTTTATCAAGGGACTGGCCACTGACGCCGGTGGACGTACCTCACACACCGCGATTGTGGCGCGCAGCATGGGTATCCCCGCGGTAGTAGCTCTGGGGGACATTACCTCCCGTGTTGCTGCCGGCGATACGATAATTGTTGATGGTAATCGTGGGACGGTCATAGTTAATCCTGATGAACAGACTGTAAAAGAATATGCCAGTTATGCCGCTGTGCATGTCGAGCGTGCCCACGAACTTGACGAACTGGTCGATTTGCCCGCTGAAACTACCGATGGTGAGCATATTTCACTTATGGGTAATATCGAGTTTCCCTACGAAGCCGAAATTGTTCGTCAGAAGGGCGGCGAAGGGGTCGGGCTTTATCGTACCGAATTTTTGTATATGGGCAGTGTCCATGAGCCTTCCGAGGAGGACCATTTTAATGCCTATCTGGAAGCGATACATCATTTCGGCGATAGTCCTATTACCATAAGAACCGTGGACCTGGGCGCTGATAAATTTACTCAGGATCAGCAGGTCACCCGCGAGCGTAACCCGTTTCTGGGTTTGCGTTCGATTCGTTACTGTTTGCAGAACCTGCCGCTTTTCAAAACTCAGATCCGCGCGATACTGCGTGCTTCGGTGCATGGCAATCTAAAAATGATGTTTCCCCTCATCACGAATCTTACCGAACTGCGGCAGGCTAAGTGGATTGTCGCTGACGTTAAGGAAGATCTGGAAGAGGAAGGCATTGAATTTGATGACAATATTCAGGTGGGGATAATGATTGAAACGCCCGCAGCGGCTTTGACGGCAGATGAACTCGCTGAGGAAGTAGATTTTTTCAGTATTGGCACCAATGACCTGATTCAATATACCCTGGCGGTTGACCGGGTCAACGAGCGTGTGGCGGCTTTATATACTCCGGCCCATCCGGCTATTTTACGATTATTGCGTGATATTTCCCGAGCGGCTCAGCGGGCCAAGATAGACATCAGTATTTGCGGTGAAATGGCTTCTGAAGCGGAATATTGTTTGCTGCTGATGGGGCTGGGTTTTACGACATTCAGTCTGGCGCCTCCGATAATTCCGGTCATCAAGAAAATTGTACGTTCGGTTTCGATGGAACAATGCCGTCAGTTTGCTCGTAAGGCCTTGACGTTCGACACGGAAAAACAGACTATAAGTTATCTACGTTCGGAACTGCTGGAGATGAACATTGACAGTGAATAATAGCGACACAGATAACAAACAGCAGCCTCGACAGCGATTCAGGCTGGCAGTGAAGTTTGCGGTCAGGGGGGATAAACGTTTCCTTTCGCATCGTGACACCATGCGTTTATGGCAGCGGGTGCTGGTACGTTCCGGATTATCGGTACGTTATTCACAGGGTTTCAATCCGCGGATAAAAATGTCACTGCCTTTACCGCGCAGCGTGGGGGTGGCCAGCGAAGTTGAATTGTTATTGGTGGAAGTAAACGAGTCGCTTGAAACAGAAGGTTTGGTGGAACTGCTGAATACTTTTCTGCCGGAGAATATTTGCGCGGTTGAAGCTGCGATGGTTTCGGCGAACATTCCCGCCTTGCCGCTTTGGGCGGAATATACATTTGAATTGACAGACCAGACTGACAGACAAAAACTCGCCAAAAATATAGAAGGATTTCACACTGCCCCGGAATGGATAATTGACCGGGCATCTCGTAAAAGACATAAACGGCGTACGGTGGACTTATGCGAAAGTGTAACTAAGCTGAGGTGTCCGGCAAGCGGGGACACCTTTAGTTGTCGTGTTGACATTCAGGAACAGGGAACCGCTCGTCTGGGTGAGTTGCTGGAGGCTCTGGAACTGTCGGCGACGGAGGAAATACGAAACATAACACGAACCGCGGCGGGTTTTCCGACGGGTTTGGGTTGATAAAATAAAGACGCCGGCATCTGATTAAGAAAGGCCGGGCGTTGCTTTGGGGACCGTTGCTTCACCTGCGGGAACAGTCGGTCATTTAGCGACGTGATAACGAAATAATGAGTTTGGACCATTTAAGCATATGAGCAACCTGGTTTAATCGGTGGTCCGAAATATCAAAATGAAACAAACGTACGGTCGCGCAGGGGCCGGATTGATAGAACAAAGAAAGGAAACACCTTTTGAGTAGAGAAATGTTAATTAATGTGGCACAGGAGGAAGAGTGCCGCATTGCCGTGGTGGAAAACGGCCGTCTGGATGAGTTATATGTTGAGCGGGCGACCACCGAAAGTCATGTCGGAAATATTTACAAGGGCAAGGTAACCAATGTCGAGCCGAGTATTCAGGCTTGCTTTGTCGATTTTGGAATCGGCAAAAACGGTTTTTTGCATATCAGCGATTTGCAGCCGTCCTATTTTCCCGATAGCAAAAATGTCAAAGAGCGGGTCGGGCGTAAACGTCCTCGCCGCAGCCGCCCCCCAATTCAGGAATGTCTGAAACGGGGACAGGAAGTTATTGTCCAGGTTATCAAGGAAGGCATTGGCACGAAAGGTCCGACGCTTTCGACCTATCTGGCAATTCCGGGACGGTTTCTGGTTTTGATGCCGGGCATGAATCGTCTGGGCGTTTCGCGCAAGATTGAGGACGAAGAAGCGCGAACTAAAATTCGCAAAGTTCTCGACGAACTTGACCCGCCCAAGGACATGGGATTTATCGTGCGAACCGCTGGCATAGACCGCACCAAGCGAGATTTGCAGCGTGATTTGAATTACCTGCTGCGTTTGTGGAAGACGGTTACCGATCGTATCGAATCCGAGCCGGCTCCGACTGAGCTATACCAGGAATCTGATTTGGTTATTCGTACGATTCGTGACGTTTACAACACCAAGATAACCAAAATTGTCTGCGACTCGGACAAAGTTCAGAAAAAAATCAAGGACTTTCTCCACATAGCGATGCCGCGTACTCGCAGCCGAGTGAGTTTTTATAATGAAAGCACCCCCTTGTTCGCCAAGTACAGTGTCGAAGATGAGCTCAAGCGTATAAACAGTCGGCATGTCCCTCTAAAAAGCGGCGGGTCGATAGTGATTGATTCTACCGAAGCGGTCGTAGCAATTGATGTCAACAGCGGCAAATATCGTCAACATGAAGACGCCGAGACGACCTCGTTCAAAATCAATAAGGAAGCCGCCAGCGAGATTGCCCGGCAATTGCGTCTGCGTGATTTGGGCGGGGTGATTATCATGGACTTTATTGATATGATGCAGGAGAAGCATCGTCGGGCGGTCGAAAAAACTTTGCGTGATGCGGTGAGTACCGATCGGGCCCGGACGAAAATTTTGCGTACCAGTCAGTTCGGAATTATCGAGATGACCCGGCAGCGGATGAGGCCTTCACTGAAAAGCAGTACTTATATGGATTGTCCGCACTGCAAAGGCGGTGGGGTCGTCAAGACTCCTGAAAGTATGTCGATAGAGGTTATGCGCCGGATTCAGATGGTGATTGGCAATAAAAATATTATGGCTTTGCATCTGGATGTTTCGCCCGAAGTCGCGGCTTTTCTGCATAACCGAAAACGTGCTCAGCTGGCGGAAATGGAAAAGAACCACCAAAAGAAAATCATTATTAACAGCAACCATAATTTTTCCAATGATGAGATTACCTTCCTGGGTTACGACGAGCGGGACCGGGAAGTAAAGCTGGAAGGCTAACGCGCCTTCAGGCAGTTGGTATCACTGAAGACTGAACAAGCCGCTGGAGAAGATAACGAGAAAATGGCTGGACTGGTGGACAACGCCCTGGGGTTTGAGCTGCGCGACTATAGAGATAGCCGTACCGCGGTTGTTCATCTGCGCGGTCAGGAGCGTGAGAAACTTTCCGACAGAACGGTTATTGCTGCGGAAAATGTACTGTCGCTTTTGGCCAGTTATCATATCTTAGCGACTTTTTTTGTTTCCGGTCAAAATGCCCGGCGTTACCCGGAGCTGATAAAACGTATTGCTGAGGCAGGCCATGAAATCGCTTCTGCGGGTATGGATGATACGCCGATGATTCGGCAATCAGCCGAAGATTTCCAGAAGCAGCTGCGTCAAAGTAAAATCATGCTGGAGGATTTGACCAGCCAACAGATAGTAGGATTTCGGGCGCCGCACTTTACCATTATACGGGAAACCCTCTGGGCTTTGGATATAATCGCTCGATTGGGTTTTGAATATGATTCGAGCATTTTTCCGATTCGGCATGAGTATTTTGGGATTCCGGATGCCCCGCGGCACATGCACGAGCTGAAAGGTCTGGAAGGTGCTTCGCTGGTGGAGCTGCCGCCTTTGACGGCGATGCTGGCAGGTCAGCGTCTGCCGGTGGGGGGCAGTCCCTATCTGCGGTTTACCCCTGCCGCAGTGGTAAGAATGTTGATTAACCATCAGAATCGCCAGGGGCGGGCGGCGCTGCTGAATTTTGAGACCTGGGAATTTGACCCGGCTGGCTCGCGACTTGAAGTGCCTCGGCCGGGCCGCTGGGCCCAGAATTATAATCTGGGCAGGACCAATGTTAAACTTGTGGCCCTGGTCGAACGCGTACGCTTTTGCCCGCTCAAAAGGGTAGTGGCAAGTTTTCAGGTGGATTCACAGGATAAAAATCCTTAAATGTATATTTAGCAACAGATTATGGGAAAAAGTGATTGTAAGACAGAAAATCGCAGGCCGGTTATAGGACTAACCGGAGGGGTTGGGTCCGGCAAAACCACAGTTGCCGCCGAGTTTGCCCGTCAGGGTTGTGCGATAATTGACGCAGACGCGATTAATCATGAGCAACTGGACAGCAGACCTGTACGAGAAAGTTTACAACGCTGGTGGGGTAAAGAAGTTATAAAAGATAATGGTAGGGTTGACCGGGGCGTGGTAGCTGGGATTGTATTTAATGATGCTGCCCAACTGAAACGCCTTACTGACCTGGTCCATCCTCTAGTGCGGCAAAAAGAGCTTGAGCTTATCGGGCGTTATCAAGGGGACGAGAAATTTTGTGCCATAATTCTTGATGTGCCGCTGCTGTTCGAATCGGGCCAGGAAAATCTATGTGATAAGGTCGTTTGGGTGCATACAGACGACGAAATTCGCTATCAAAGGCTGGCGCAGCGACGCGGCTGGCGTAAAGAAAATGCAAAAAAAAGAGAAAAATCACAATTTTCACTGGACAAAAAGGCAAAAATGTCAGATTATATTGTGTACAACAACTCAACTATCCCCGGCTTGGTAAAACAGGTCGCCAGTATTCTGGCATTGATAATCAAGATTAAATAAATTCAGCAGGGAAATTTAGGCTTGATTTCTGGGTTTGGGCCGGCCATAAGGTCGTATTAGTGCTGTGGGTGGGGTCATGCCACGAAGGCCGAGTCGTGGGGTTTCGCAAACGGTATTACCGGAGCAAACATCCTGAAAAATTTTATGCGTTGAATAAGTTTGGTTATCAGGGGTCCGGCTTATGGGTCGGCGAAATCTGAAAATCGAGCTTTGGTTATTGTGATATAAGTTATTTTAGAGAAGAAGTTTAGGAAAAACAATATAGGAGTTTATGTAATGGCACGAGCCAAAAAAACCACCCGGAAAAACGCCCAGTCTGCAGATGGTCAAGAGCAGCAGGAAGCAGACCTGTTCGATTCTGCTGATGACAATGGGGTCGATGAAGAACAGCATAACGAAGCTGTGAAAGCCAAGAAAAAAGCTAAACGCAAGAAAAAGAAAAAGTCCGTCGAGGTCGATTCTTCGTCTGATAATCAAAAGTCCGAAGAAAAAAAGGACCAGGATAAGAAAAATGAGGAAAAAGAAGTTCAGAAGCCCAGGATGAAGATTCAATTGCCCACCCTGGAGGAGGAAGAGCGTTTTCTGGTGGCCGAAGCCGAAAAAAGCGAGCTTCACATCCGTGATTTGCAGAAAAAGTCGGTTGAGGATCTCCACGACCTGGCCAAAAGAGAGGGTTTGACCGAATATACCGGCTTGAAGAAGCAGGATTTGATCTTCAAGATTCTCAAAGAACGCATCATGCAGAACGGCATGATGTATGGCGAGGGTGTGCTGGAACTGCTGCCGGACGGCTTTGGGTTCCTGCGTTCACCGGACTATAATTATACTCCCTGCCCGGACGATATTTACGTTTCCCCGTCCCAGGTTCGTCGGTTTGGGCTGCGTAACGGCAATATAGTTGCCGGCCAGATTCGCCCGCCCAAGGAATCGGAAAAATATTTCGCTCTGCTGCGGGTCGAGGCGGTGAATTTTGAAGACCCCGAATCTCTGACCGAGAAGGTTGTCTTTGAAGACCTCACGCCGCTGCATCCGGATGAGCGGTTTTTCCTGGAGACTGTCCCCGAAGAAATCAGTATGCGTATTGTTGACATCGCCACTCCGGTTGGTAAAGGCCAGCGTGGTTTGATTGTCGCTCCGCCGCGTACCGGTAAGACGATTCTGCTGCAAAAAATTGCTAATGCCATCAGCACCAATCATCCTCATGTGAAGATGATCATTCTGCTGATTGACGAGCGTCCTGAGGAAGTAACCGAGATGGCCCGGGCCACTGCCGAGGATGTGGAAGTTGTCAGCTCCACCTTTGATGAACCGGCCAGTCGTCACGTACAGGTAGCCGAGATGGTTATCGAAAAGGCCAAGCGGATGGTGGAGTACGGCGTGGACGTGGTTATTCTGCTGGATTCGATTACCCGTCTGGCCCGTGCCTATAATACCGAAGTGCCGCACTCCGGCAAGATTCTGACCGGTGGTGTTGATGCTAACGCGTTGCAGAAGCCCAAGAAATTTTTTGGTGCCGCCCGTAATATCGAGAATGGCGGGTCGCTGACGATTCTAGCTACGGCGCTAATCGAAACCGGTTCGAAAATGGACGAAGTTATTTTCGAAGAGTTCAAAGGCACAGGTAATATGGAGCTGCATCTGGACCGTCGTCTGGTTGAGCGTCGTACCTGGCCTGCCATCGACATCAGCCGCAGCGGAACGCGTCGCGAAGAATTGCTGCTCGACCCGAAAGAGCTGGAGCTGGTTTATCGTCTGCGGCGCGTGCTGAGTGATATGAACCCAGTCGAAAGTCTGGAGCTGCTCAAGAACCGTTTGCAGAAGGTCAAGACCAACGCTGAGTTCCTGATGACGATGAATCTCAGTTAGTTTTGTTTGAAAACAAAAATTTCATATAGACTATTTGGGTCGGTGAGCATGTTTAATGTCGCCGGCCCATAATTTTGTGAGTTATACAGGCAGGGCAAGTGCGGATAGACGTGGCAATTATTGGTGGGGGGGCGGCAGGTTTGTTCTGTGCTCTTTGGGCCGGGCGACGCGGTCGGCAGGTGTTGGTGCTGGAACATAGTCGGCGGCTGGGCACGAAGATTCTGCTTGCCGGGGGCGGTAAATGCAATTTTACCAATCGTCAATGCGGGGCGGAGAATTTTATTTCGGAAAATCCACATTTTTGCAAGTCCGCTCTGGCAGGTTTTGACCATCACGATTTCCTGGCTTTTGTGGAAGAGTTGGGTATTACTTACGAGGAGCGTGAGCATGGTCGTTTATTCTGCAAGCACTCGGCAGCCCGGCTGCGCGATGCCCTGCGGGAACAATGTCGGGCTGTTGGGGTAAGGTTTGAGCTGGACCGTAACATAGATAGTGTCAGCACAGATACAGGTTTTGAATTAGCTGGAAAATGGGGGACGCTTAATGCTGATTCGCTGGTTATTGCGACAGGTGGGCTGAGTTATCCGCAGTCTGGTGCTAGTGATTTTGGATATAAGCTGGCGGGGCGGTTTGGTCTGAAGGTGACAAAATGCCGACCGGGTCTGGTGCCTCTTTTGTACAGCCGGGTCGATAAATCCTCTCTGAGTGAACTTAGCGGCAACGCGTTTGAGGGGGCGGTAGAGTTCGACAAACAATGGTTTCGGGAAAACATTCTTTTTACCCACAATGGTTTAAGCGGTCCGGCGATTCTGCAAATATCAAACTACTGGCAAGGCAAAGGTGAAATCCTGATAGACTGGCTGCCGGGTCTGGATGTACTTAATTTTTTGTGGGAGCAAAAAGCAGGCAAGGGCTCATCTTCAATTAAAAACATTCTGACCGGCAAGCTGCCCTCGCGAATGTTGAAAATCTGGTCCGAGCGATATTTTAGTGATAAACCGTTGGCGGAATGTTCTACAGGTGAACTTCAGGAAGCCGCTGAAAGTATCAACCAATGGTGTTTTGTGCCAGCTGGCAAGGCGGGCTATGACAAAGCCGAGGTTACGGTAGGGGGGGTAAGCACCGCGGAATTATCTTCCAAGACCATGGAAGCTAAAAAAGTTCCGGGATTATTTTTTATTGGCGAAGTGGTTGATGTTACGGGTCAGCTAGGGGGTTATAATCTGCAATGGGCCTGGTCCAGCGGTTATGCGGCGGGACAGGCGGTCTGATTCATTTTCTTCCAGATAATTATTTGTGCGATACCGGCCAGCATGACCAGAACGATACTGACCTGAAAGGGCAGATAGCGATTATGGTAAAGTTGGCTGAGATAACCGCCGCCCAGTGAGCCCAACGCGAATCCACCGGCCAGAAGTATTTCGTGAATAGCCATAAGTGCCGCCCGACGGGTGCCGCCGGAGATGCCATAATACATATGCGAAATATAAATGAACCCCTGGTTCGCAGCTACCAGCATAATCGCCAGATAAATCAAATAAATATTTGTGCAGCTGATAAGCATGACCAGGCCGATTAACTGACAAACCTGACTGGCAAAAAACAGACCCGGACGATAATGCCAGGCGATAGTGCGTCCGCCGATAAAGAAAATTATCAGGCAAACCGTACTGAACAAGGTCATGGCGATACCGAAATTACTTTCCTGATACCCCAAATCAAATTTCAACAGTAATGCAAACTGAGAACGTGTCAGCCCGACACCGATAAAGGTAATTCCCAGTGCGATACGCGCTGCCCAGCGAAAATGTCCCAGCATTGGGTGAGGCTCGGCTGTAAGCACAGATGGATAGATGTGGTCGGGATGATGATTGGGCTTTTCCGGCCTTTGGGCGCAAGCGATGCAGAGAACCGAAACTATCATCATTGCCAGGCTCGTAAGCAGAGGGACGCAGGAGTTAATTTCCACAAAGTAACCACCCAGAGCGGCGCCGATGATATTACCCAGACACCAGGCTACGTTGAACACTCCCAAACGCCGGTTGAGCTTGCGTCCTTCGGAGTTATAACTGAGCCAGCCGACAATAACGGGCCAGACCCCGGCAAGCGAAAGGCCCTGCAAAGCCAGAGGGATACTGACCAGCCAGGCAGGATGAATCGGAAAATGTTGGTATACCGCCGGCGATATAAAAAGACAAAGTAACCCCTGGCTGATAGTAACGAAACTTAAACCTAAAAGTGCGACGGACTTGGCATTAAAGCGGTCCAGGTGCGGCGCGACGATCAGACACCCGGGCACATACGCCAACATAACAATACTGACCGCCAAGCCGATCTGGGCATCATTTCCGCCCAGTCTTTTGACTATGTAGGGCAGGGCCACCCCGCTGACCAGCACGCCCCCGGCTCCCAGCATGGAAGCCAGGTAAATAGCCGCCGGGCTGCGTCGGTAGGCGGCCCGAAGGCGTTTTTTCGAGGGCATGGACATCTAAATTTCCTTACTGGTCGGCGAACTTAGCCGCAAGCAACCCCGTGAGCAAGGTTAAACACGAGTTTTTTTGCTTGAGAGAATGCCTCCGGCTCGATACACTATGAGACCTGAGCATTAATGATTGTAGTGACAGGAGTTACAAGCTAGGATGGCAAAGAAGAAAAGTTTGAGCGGTCAGGGGCAACTTGGTTTTGCTTTTGAGGATAATGCTCAGGAGCAATCGACCAGTACTAAAGCTCGCAAAACGAGCAAGAAATCAGCGGCAAAAACCGAGGCTGTGGATAAACCTAAAAAGGTCAAAAAAAAGACTGTGGATATATCCGGCCCGGAGGAAAAATCTGCCCCTCATAAAAGAAAAACCGTGGCGCATATAAGGGATGAGCAGATTGAGGCCAAGGCCCAGGCGATGGCAGGCAATCAGCGTGAAATCAGCGTTAGTGAGTTTTTCGCTAAGAACCGCCACCTGCTGGGTTTCGATAATCCCAGCAAGGCCCTGCTGACCACTGTCAAAGAAGCAGTGGATAATTCGCTCGATGCTTGTGAGGAAGCTAACATTCTGCCCGACATCGAAGTTGGTATCCGCCAGACAGCCGATGAGCGTTTTGTCGTATGGGTTCAGGATAACGGCCCTGGTATTGTCAAGAATCAGATACCGAATATTTTTGGCCGTTTGCTTTACGGCAGTAAATTTCATTCTTTGCGCATGGCGCGGGGCCAGCAGGGTATCGGTATTTCCGCTGCTGGTATGTATGGCCTGCTCACCACCGGCAAGAGTGTCAAGATCAACAGTCGTACCGGGCCGCGGTCCCAGGCTCATCATTACGAACTGCAAATCGATACTAAAAAGAATCGCCCCGAAATCATTCAGGACCATGTCATCGACGACTGGGATGTGAAAAGCGGGACGCGAGTAGAAATCGAGATGGAAGCCCGCTACCAGCGCGGTCGTCAGAGCGTCGATGAATATTTGTCCCAGACGGCGATAACAAACCCTCACACCCAGATACGTTTTATCAAACCGGACGGCGAAGTCAGAATATTTGAACGTTCGGTGCATGATGTCGTGGAGGTGCCCCAAGCCGTCAAGCCGCACCCTTATGGAGTGGAGCTGGGCATTTTGATTAAGATGGCCAGGGACACCGAGGCCAAAACAATGGCTTCTTTCCTGTGCGATGAATTCTCGCGAGTCAGTCCGCGCATCAGTCAGCAGATACTCGATAAGGCGAAAATATCTTCCCGGAAGAATCCGCATACTCTCAGCCATAGTGAGGCTGAGAAGCTGCATAATGCTATTAACCAGACGAAAATAATGGCACCGAGCACAAATTGTGTGGTGCCCATTGGCGAGGAAGAGCTTCTTAAGGGGCTGGCCGGTGTGGTTGAAGCCGACTTTTACACAGTTTGCACCCGACCGCCGAGCGTTTATCGCGGAAATCCATTTCAGGTTGAAGTAGCGTTGTCTTACGGCGGACATGGTTACGACCCCACCGGCGACAGCAAGAAAAAAGACGACGACGACGATACCAATGAGCTTATGCGTGTCCTTCGTTTTGCCAATCGCGTGCCGCTGTTATATCAGCAGGGAGCTTGTGCGGTTTCCAAATCAATAATGCAAACTAATTGGCGGCAATATGGTCTGTCCCAGAGTCGCGGGGCGCTGCCGGCCGGACCAGTAACGGTTATTGTGCATATCGCTTCGGTATGGGTGCCCTTTACCAGTGAGAGTAAAGAAGCGGTCGCCCATTATCCGGAAATTATCAAAGAAATCAAGCTGGCACTTTCAGTTTGCGGACGTCGGCTGGGTCGTTATCTGCGCGGCAGAAAACGCGAAAGAGAAGAAGCCATGAAACGCAGCTATATAGAAAAATATCTGCCGCCCATTGGTGAAGCCCTCAAGGACATATTGAATCTTAAAGACTCGCAGGTTGAGAAGTTGTTGGCGAATCTGGAACTGGTTCTGGACGACGCTCGCAGCAAGAAAACCAAAAAGGTCAAATCGCCTAAATCCGATTTAGAAAAACTGAATCAGGAAGATTCGGTAATCGTCAGGTTCGACGAGGAAGAAATATCTGACGAGGAATACCCCGATATGGACGCCGACCAGACCGAAGAAATCGAAGAGCCTCTCACGGAGTAATGAATGTATCGCTGGATGGTTTCAGTTTTTGGGGCGGGGCTTTCGCCTTTCGTACCGGGCACTTGTGGTTCGGCAGTGACGACGGCAGTGTTTATGCTCGCCTGGTATGCCGGAGCCGGACCTTTGGCGATGAATCTGCTGATGCTTGTGCTGGCGATTTACGGAGCGGTCGTGACGGTGACTTTCGGCAGGGAAGCTATCGCTAAACATGGCGACGACCCCGGCCTGATTGTCAGCGACGAACTGTGCGGGCAGGCGATAACCTATCTCGGTCTGGGAATGTTGAGCGGGACAAAACAGGCTTTGATTATCGCCGCGGCAGGATTTATCTTGTTTCGGATTTTCGATATCTTCAAACCCTGGCCCGCCTGCTATTTCGACCGGCTCAAAAGCACCTGGGGGGTGCTGCTCGACGATGCTGCCGCTGGCGTTTACGCCGCGATAGTACTGCAATTCATTTATCGATTGGCAATAGCGGGCTAGTTATCGGACTCGCGATATCAATATTTTAACCAACTTCTCATGTTCAACTGTGCCAAATGGGTGATATTATGGGACTCAAAAAGGCGGACTTTCCTTCGGAGTACCATCTCTTAAATGCCGATAAAGTAATTACTGGTCTGGCTTTGAGGACCGATGGCAAACGAAAACCAACTAGCTGCGGAAGGTTGCATGGCTATAGAATATTCAGTGGAAACTTGTAAGGAGCTTCAGGCTCAGTTTGAAGCGTCGAAGTTGCATCGCCCCTTGCGGCTAGACCGCTATGACCCCGGCGATGAACTCAGCTATGAAATCACCGGCGTATACCCCGCTCATAAAGGGCAGGTGAAACTGCGTATCGAGAAATTTGTCGGTGGGGGGTTCGCTGGCCAAGTTTATCAGGTAAGGATTTTGGAAATTGACTGGGCCGATGGCGAAGTGGCCTCGCTGACAGTCGATAAACTGTTCGCCATGAAAATTCTTATTCCGCCTTCGGGTGGTTCGGTAGTGTTCCGCAATCTGGTTTATGCCATTGGTTTTCAAGGCCCGTTCCAGTTGCAGACCAATCCCGCCGCTGCTCGGGCCGGGGCGCTCTGGCAGAAGTTTATTCGGCGGGGGGCTCAGATACGTTTCGGAGATACCGCCGCGGTAAATGATATACTCTCTACGTTTGTTGATGGCACGCTGGGCAGTTGCGGTGAGCTGAGCGACTGGGTGGATGGCCGAACCTGGCGACTGGAAGTGGATGACCGGCTGGACCTGTTGAAAAAATGGCAGAAGGGCCGGGCAGTAGATGAATCAAAGCTGGGCTCGCCGGAGTATCGCGCCAAGCGAACCTTCATGATAGATTTTGTCAAGCTGCTGCACGATATGGGTGCCCATGAATTTGCTCGTCAATATGAATGGAGTACCTGTAAAAGTCAGCCTAACTGTCTCAAACTTAATGAGTTTGATAATCAGCCTGACAAAGGACTAATTGCGGTAGATTTTCGAGCGGGTCTGGCACTGCTGCCATTTTTGCCCATGAGTCCGGGCGACTTCAAGTTGATTGGCAAAGGTCTTGCCCGTGGTTCGCTGGTGCAGTTCGACCGGGGCGATCTAGATAAGCTGCGTAAGTTTGTAGCTGAACACCGCGAACAATTTGCGGATTTAGATGGGGCAATTGATGAACTTGAGACGGTCGAGGATATTTATCGCAACTCCCTGCCGGATGTGACGCATAATCATGTTCGGCTTTTATATAGTGGGAAATTGTGGGGGACGATTTTTGATTCAGCCGTGACCGGTTGGCGTGTACGCAACATTATCGATGACGAAAACGAAAAGAAACTTCGCGGCTCAAAACTCAAGACATTAATGTTTTTTGTGCTGGGTCTTATTCCGCTGCTGGGTACGTTTTTGCGTAAAGTATGGGGGCGGGCCGATTGGCGCAGGCATTACGGCAGTTTGCTTTTGAACCTTGATTATTTCAAGCAGGCTATCCGGGGGCGTATCGCCGAAAAGCTGATTGTCTGGCATCGTGCCGGTCGGGTGACCGAAGAACGCGCCCGAAAGCTGTTGGGAAAGCCTAAGCATTTTCTGGGGCATCTGCTGATTTCATTTTTGCCTGTCGGTTTGCATCGCATGTTTACTGATGGTAAGTTTGCTCGCGAAAAACTGCATTATATTTTCGTGCGGCCTGCTAAATTATATTTCGATGCCGACCTGCGTGAACAATGGCTGCGCGATATGGTAACTGCCGGCAAAAAAAATCATCTTATAACCGACGAAGACGCTGATATTATTCTGGGACAGCTAAAAGAACCATATATTCAGAAATATCTCAAGAGTCTGGCTGTTCATGTGTGTACCCTGCCGGTTACTCAGGTTGTTTCGGTGTTTGTGGCAATATGGTATAAGGTTGCTAACAATTTAAGCTGGGGTGATGCCTGGGGTGAGATGCTGCTTATTTTAGCTGGTTTCCAGGTAACTCCTATTTCTCCCGGTTCGTTGTGTCGCGGTTTTTATGTGCTTTATATGGTTATCAAGGAGCGGAATTTTAAAGATTATAATATCGCGGTATTTCTGGGCTTTTTTAAATACGTAGGCTATCTGGCTTTTCCTATTCAGATGGCCTATCGCTATCCGGTGCTGGCTCGTTTCATGGCGGGGCACTGGGCCACCGAAGCCGTGCATATTGTCCCAGTCTTTGGCGAGAAAGGTGCCTTGCTGGAGCATGGAGTGTTTGGGGCGTTCTATAACTATCCCCTTACCTTGCGTAAGCGGTTGGAAGCCAGAGCGGTAAAGCGCGCCAATATACCGTCGAGATGTTCACAAGTTGTACTGCTTTCCCTGCTTTCCGCGGGCGTTTTTGTGCTGGCGGCCAATCTGCTCAAAAATAATGAAGGTGGCCTGCCGTCATTGAAAGATATGTGGTATCTGTCTTTATTTGTCCCGCTGATTAGCGGTGCTCTGGTGACCCGCTTCGCCGGAGGTATGACCCTGGGCAGACGCATTGCCTCTGCTGCGCTAACCGGTGTATTAAGTGGTTTAATCTACGGTATATATAATCTAATGCAAACCGGCTCAGCCAAATCACTTCTCTGGGGATTTTTTGTCTTTGCGATTTTCTCGGCAATCAGTGCCGTTATTGACGAAATGCGCCATTATCCCAAACTGGATGATTGACAAAATCATATCTTGGAATTTACTTGCTCGAAGCGATATTCTTATCTAAAATAATGCCTGTAGTTTTTTGGTTTTCAATTACAAGAGATTAAGCTTGTTACAGGAGTTTGAAACATGTTTGAGAATCTCGCGCGTATCAGTTCTGCCCGGACCGGGCGTTGTTCGTCCTGGGATGTCACCGGTCGCAACGATGACTTCTGGTTCATTGAGCCGGGTGAAACCAGAGTTCTTGCCGACATCACCGGGCCCGGCTGTATAACTCATATCTGGATGACTCAGGCTGAGCATTACCGCGAATGTCTGCTGCGTTTCACCTGGGACAATGCCAAATATCCCAGCGTGCTTGTGCCTTTGGGTGATTTCTTTTGTCTGGGCCACGGAATGGTGAATTCATTCGAGTCATTCCTGTTCACCGCTTCGACCAAGCACGAACGGGAGAACACTTTCAACAATGGCTGTGCCCTCAACTGCTACGTCCCCATGCCCTTCAAGGAACGCGCGGTAGTAGAGCTTATTAACGATAGCAAGGAAAGGCACCTTCAGTATTTCTACGTTGATTATGAAACTTATGATGAAGCCCCTGAAGAAGTCGGCTACTTCCACGCCGAGTTCCACCGGGAAAATCCTTTTGGCGGCTGGGGACCGGAAATCCAGGTCAACAGCCCTGAATCAAATGTGGTCAACAAGGAAAAGGAAGCCTGGGAAAACAACTACGTTATTATGGAGACCAAAGGCCGCGGTCATTATATCGGCTGCAATTTAAGTGTCACTAATTTCGACGGTGACTGGTGGGGCGAAGGTGATGATATGATATGGGTCGATGGCTACAAATGGCCCCCGGACATTCACGGTACCGGCTCGGAAGATTATCTTAACCAGGCCTGGTGTATGCAGCCCAACGCTCAGGGGCGTAACGGTTCTTCGTTATTTGAAGGTAATACGAAAGGTTATCAGACCAGCTATGTTTTCCATCTGGAAAATCCCGTTCGATTTCAAAAGGAAATCAAAGTCACCATCGAGCACGGTCACGCCAACCACCTCTGCAATGAGATGAGCAGTACCGCCTACTGGTACTCCGAAAAACCCTCACGTGTTGCCAAGGTGCCTCCGGTTGCCAAACGTATGCCCGTTCTGCGTGACAACCAGGGCAGCTGGCTCTACGACAAACGTAATCAGACCACCAACCGGGTTGTCAAACCCAACCGTGAGATGTTGGCAATGAAGAAGAAATGGGCGCAGAAAAAATCCTGACGCTTATCTGTTTGAGTTGAAATATCGTCAAGCCCCCGGCAAGACGCTAATCATCGACCACTACGATTACCTGATGGCCAGGTTTTGGTAGTGGTCGGTTTTCCATACCAAGCAGGATGCTCGCCCACTGAAGGTCGTCATCGGTTATACCCGTGGTAATTCTGCTGCCCGGGCCCATATTCTGATAGGATGTTTTTGATTCTGCCATGCCTATTATTTCGGCCATTTTCCGCTGTTTTCCTGAATAATCGTTCGTGGTCGATTATGGGACCAAACACGCCTGTTGACCCGCCCAGGCCGCGGCATTATAATTTATGCTGTACAGCTCAGGTCTGTCAGCCGATAACTGTCAATAAGACAATAGCTTGCTGACCATAATTGCTGTGACTGGAGATAGCCCGGTGGCTCAGACAAAGATTGATATTTCCATTGTGGTGCCTCTTTTCAACGAGCGGGACAATGTCGTCGAGCTTGTCAGTGAAATTGATCGGGTTCTCAACGGCGGCGACCTGAACTTTGAACTGATTGCTGTTGACGACGGCAGCACCGACGGAACTTTTGATTTGCTCGAACAATTGCGAGCGGATTATCAATATCTGACAGTTATCGGGCTACGAAGAAATTTCGGCCAGACCGCAGCGATGGCCGCCGGCTTTGACCACGCCCAGGGAGAAATAATCGTACCGCTCGACGGCGATTTACAGAACGACCCCGCTGACGTTCCCGCCTTGGTTGCCAAAATCCGCGAAGGCTATGATGTCGTCAGCGGCTGGCGTAAAGACCGCAAGGACTGTCTAATCACTCGCAAAATTCCCTCCTGGGTAGCCAACGCCCTCATTGCCCGCATCACCGGAGTAAAGCTGCACGATTACGGCTGTTCACTCAAGGCTTACAACCGTGAGGTTGTCAGCCACACCCGGCTTTATGGCGAGATGCACCGTTTTATCCCGGCTCTGGCGAGCTGGTCGGGCGCACGCGTAACCGAAATGGTCGTTAATCATCGCCCCCGCCAACGGGGTGTCACCAAATATGGCCTTAGTCGTACTACCAAAGTCATGCTCGATTTACTAACCGTGAAATTTCTCGGTACTTTCAGCACTAAACCGCTGCACGTCTTCGGTACTATCGGACTGCTTACTTTGTTCACGTCATTCGTTACCGGCGGGGTAGTGTTGTATATGAAATTTATCCATAGCTCCCATCTAGCCATGAATCGCAATCCGCTGCTGGTCCTCACCCCGGTGCTGATGATGACGAGCGTACAGTTTTTTCTGATGGGATTGCTTGCTGAGATGCTCGCCCGAACCTATCATGAATCCCAAAACAAACCCACCTATATCATTCGCCGCCTGCTCAAAAAAACCAACAAAAACGATATGAATGATACCGAAAAAGGTTCTTCTGTATGACCAGTCGAAAAAAAAAAGCACCGCTCGCCGACCTTGAAAAATCCTCCGCGAAATTTTGGAACCCACAGAATCTTCTGCCCGTAGTCCTGGTAATTGTTCTAGCCGGTATACCCTTCGCGGTCGGTAAATATATAGAGTTCTCCACTCACGACCCGTTTGACAGCAGCCTGAACATTTATTCCGCTCAGCAGATTGTCAACGGCGGCAAACTGGATGTAGATGTTTTTTCCCAGCGCTCGCCCCGCGACTCTTCTCGTAAATGTCATTGGTGTCGCGATCTTTGGATACAGCGAATTCGGCCCCAAGTTTATCCAGATGTTAATGCAGCTAATTGCTCTGGGCCTGATGTTTTATACTTGCCGTAAACTCTACGGACCGGCCGCCGCAATTGTCGCCGTTACTCTGGCGGCGTTTTTCCTCAGCGCCCCGCCTTACGCCAAATTCGGCAACGTCAAAGAGCAGTACATGATAGCCTGCATGGTTATCGCCGCCTGTACTCTGCTGCTGCGCTATGCCGACGGCGGTTGGTGGTGGCTGCTGGTTTCCGGTGCCGCCGCGATAAACGCCTACTTCTTCAAACAAACCGGTGTTTCAGTAATAGTCGCAATGGCCGTTTTTATTATTCTCCAACCAATGTTGAAACAACGTTCCTGGAAAATAATGGCTCAGGATATCGCTCTTTTGTTCGCCGGAGCAGTAATAGGTTTAATACCTCTGATGATCTTTTTCGCTGGCCACGACCAGTTGTTCAGTTTTATCGCACGCATACCAGGCCTGGGTTTTATCAAAGGCAGAGCTCTCGCCAAAGTTTCCAGCGGTTATGTCGAAGCCAGCCGTGAGGCCTCCGATTTCGATACTCAGATCCAAAGCGTATTGGGATATTATCTGTCTTTTGTCCTGCCCATTGGTCTGGCCCTCAGTGCCCTGGGCTGGTGGATATATCAGACCGGGAAAAAGTTAAAGAATCGCAAATCGGGAAAACGAATCTTATTATCTGGCCGAAAGAGCGGTAATCCTGTTTGCAATCTGGTGGATTCTGGACATGGCCTTCATCTGGATTTCGCCGCGCAGTTACGTCCAGTACTACCTGCCCTTGAACGCCTCCGCCGCCATGCTTACCGCTTATATTGTCAGTCAATTCAGAGCAGCATCCATCACTCCGCTCATCGTTATTATCGTCTGGCCGGCAACAGCTTTAATATTAACACTGGCAACTTCAGGTTCGATACCGGCGGGTTTATGGTGGCAGATTATCGCTATGGCCTTGGCGGCCGCCCTTTACTTCTGGTTACGCAAACCGTCTAAAGCATCGATTCGACGCGGACTATTATATTTCTGCTGTGTATTCCTGGCACTGTGGTGGACAGGTATTATTCCCCTGCCCGGTACCGGTCCGGTTGGGGAGCAGTTTGCCGCTCGCCTCGACCAGATTAAAGCAGCCCAACAGGCCGGTGGTTATCCCTGGGAAAAAATTGGCGAATATATCAAAACCCAATCCCAGCCCGGCGACGGTCTTTACGTCTGGGGTTGGTATCCCGGAATCTATATCGCTGCGAAACAAACCAGTCCCACCTTTCATCCCTCATACAGCAATATGCACACCGACGCACCCGCTGTTGTGGAAGGCAAGGTGAAGGGGCTGGTAGAACAATTAGCCGCCAACCCACCCAAATTTATCGTTGATGCCCAGAAAGACCACTTCCCCTACGCCACCCCGTTTTTTCCTTCCCATCCGCGCTTTGACTTATGGCCCAGACTATTTGCCGGCAGTCCGCCCCAGCTCGACCTGAAACCGGGTCAGCCTGATTTCGGCAAACCGATACCCGCAGATATGTTGGGGCAGGTCAACGAGCTTATGCTCAATCAGGTCGAACAATACACCAAAATGGTGCTCACTCACGAAAAACGCCCCGGCGGCGCAGTCGCCGCTGACCTCGTGAAAGAGCTTGCCCAAAATGAAAGAAAACGCCATGAAGCCATGCTCCCTCTGAGAAAATTCGTGGTCGAAAAACTATAAACCCATTTTGATTAAGGATTCCCCGCTGCTAATCTTTCGTTATAACGGACCGCAATAACCGCTACAATCCTTACAACCGTCAAAGGGGGGCACAATCAGCGGAAACTTTTTTCCGAAATTCCTGGTTCTCGCCCGCAACCAGCCGAAAACGGTGATATAATCCATAGATATAGAGCTGGGGACCGGGGATGGATAATCAGAATAGTTCTTATAGGACTGTTCCTGGAAGTTGTTGCGGAGAGAAACTATGAAGAAGTTAGTGCTGATAAGCGGTTTGTTGATATTCGGGACATCTTTATGCGGCCCTGGCCGGGCCTGCTCTACTCTGGAACTTTTGAAAACCGACTGTTCCGGCTGGCTTAACGGCGCCTGGTTCGAAACCTATAACCCCGCGAACTCAACTGGCACCGGAGTATTTGAACCCTTCCTGCGTATCCAGGGCAAAGGCGTTGAGACCGGCTATAATACTGATGGCGCCGTAGAGGGTGATACCAAGGCTGGCCTGTGGACCCATTCCATTCAAGTCAGTGATATACCCGTAGTCGAAAAAGACGGATTCTACTACCGCGAATTCCTGCTGGATATTGACGAGCAGAACAATCGCAATCGTTATATCTCGCTCGATGTCGTAAAAATTTTCGTCGAAAATTCACCCGCTCTGTCGGGCTACCCTCAGGCTTTTAACAACCTGATTTATAATCTCGACAGCAGTGGCGACAGCCGGGTCGTAATGAATGGCATTTTGTTTGGCCCCGGCAGCGGCTCCGGCGATGTCAGAATGCTCATCCCGGATATCCTTTTCAGTCAGACGAACGATTACGTATATTTATATTCAGAATTCGGCTATGACAGTAGATCCGACAATTGGCGGACCTCCGCTGACGCCGGTTTCGAGGAGTGGGGCGTTTTAGCGGGAGTTGAAATGACCTCTCCTTCAGCCCCGCCGGCCGTCCCTGCACCGGGCGCTTTGGTTCTGGCATTCCTCGGCACCGGCACTGTAGGCCTGCTGAGAACCAGAAAAACCAAATGCCTTAAAAAATAATGGGCCTTGTCCCCGCCTCCCGGCGCTGGTAAAATCTCCGGTCATGGATGACAAAAAGGTTCAAAAAACTCTCGGCAAGGCCGAAAAAAAACGGCTCAAAGCCCAGGCCAAACTGGAAAGGGGTCAGTCTAAACAAACCGAAACTGCCCCTGCCCCCGCTCCGGCAAAAAGAACTCACGATTCCAAAGCATCGCCCTTGGTACACTTTGCCGAGGGAGTTAGAGGAGTGCTGTTTCTTATTCTGTCAGTTTCGCTGGTCGCAGCCATCATTCTTGGTCAGCAGGGCTATATCATCACTCTCGACGATATTTTCGAGAGTATGGTTCTGGTCTGGGCCGGCAAGATTGTACTGGGAATAATCGCCGTCGCTTTTTTCATAATAGGCTTGAAATTGCTAAGGGCGGTGAAGTAATGTTCAAGCTCTTGTTGATATGGCGCTACTTCATAACCCGGCGCGTGGCAATGCTGGCGGTGGGGGCTATTGCTCTGCTGGTAATGATGGTCCTGGTCGTACTAAGTGTCATGACCGGCCTGCTGAATGACACCCGCTCACGCAACCACGCCTGGACCGGCGACATGGTTATCACCCGCGATTCGCTGGTCGGCTTCGGTTACTACGATGAATTCATGACCGAGCTGCGAAATTCCCCGGTTGTCGATAACGCCGCCGCGGTAGTCCATACTTTTGGACTGCTCAGTGAGGGAACAGCCGTCGAACTCTACGGCATCAGACTGGACGAGTTTTGCCAGACCACAAATTTCGCCGATACGCTCTACCATCAGAAGCAAAACAAAAATGCCAATTTCCAGGTGCCCGAAATCGGTTTGGGCTTGACTCCTCAGCAGGCCTCAAACGGTTGTATCATGGGCATTTACCAGTTGCCCAGCGGCTGGGATACCAGGTCGCTGGAAATCATGCACGATAATTATCTTATCCCCGGCGGTGGTGCTGCCTGGACCGTGACAGTCTTTGGCCTGACCTGGCGCGGTACGCTCGCCGGAACCGGAGCCGGTGCCTCCGAAAAATTTTATTACGTTGATGATTCCCAAAGCAGCCTCGTCGATATCGACCGTATGGCAATGTACATCGACTTCGCCCAGTTGCAGCGCTTGGCCTGGATGGACGGCAGCGACGGCGGCATTAAACGCGCCCACGAAATCAGAGTTAAGCTAAGCGAAAATGTCTCACTAAATCACGCCCTTCACGAAATCGAAACCCTCTGGCAAAATTTTAAAAATAAATGGGGACATGAACCACAGGGAAACCTCCTCGCCGATGTTAAAGTACAAACCTGGAAACAATTCCGCCGCAGTCATATCGCCGTTGCCGAAAACGAAAAAGCCATGATGGTCGTGGTTTTCGTCCTGGTCGGCTCGATGGCAGTCTTCATTATTTTCGCTATTTTCTACATGATCGTGCTGGAAAAATACCGCGACCTTGGCGTCATCAAAAGTCTGGGCGGCTCATCCTGGGCCGTCAGTTCCCTGTTTCTCGGCTATGGCCTGCTGGTCGGAATCACCGGCTCGGCACTGGGAACCGCCGCTGGCGTACTAATCGTCACCCACAGCAACAACATAGAAGCCTTGCTCAACCGCCACTGGGGATTTCGTTTGTGGGATCCCACAATGTATGCTATCAGTCGTATCCCGGATGTGGTGGATGTTAGCCAGGCCGCGGCAATAGTTTTGTGTGCGGTATTAGCCTGCGTATTAGGGGCGTTGATTCCAGCCTTGCGAGCCGGCAGATTACCAGCCGTTAATGCCCTGAGAGTGGAATAGCTAAATTTGTTTCAGTACCTTAAAAATCCGCGTAATCCGCGGTTAAATATTTCCGTTGTTTGTGTTGAATTTTGAGTTTAAAATCTAGAATTTAGTGCTTAGGATTTCCAGTTTATCTGGGTTAGGAGATTTATTTATGCCTTTGTTATTTGATATGCCTCTGGAAAAATTGTACGAGTATAAGGGAGTCAACCCCCGCCCCGCCGACCATGATAAATACTGGGCTGATGCCCTGGCTGAAATGAAGGCCGTTGACCCCAAAATCGAACTACGCAAAGCCGAATTCCAGATCGATTTTGCCGAGTGCTATGACATGTTCTTCACCAGCGTAAGAGACGCCCGCCTCCACGCCAAACTCTTAAAACCCAAAAATGCTCAGCCTTCTCATCCTGGTTTAGTACAGTTCCACGGCTATGCTGGCAACTCCGGTGACTGGTTTGGCAAACTTCCCTATGTTGCTATGGGCTATACAATTGCCTCTCTCGATTGTCGTGGTCAGGGCGGTTTATCAGAGGACACCGGCGGCGTCAAAGGCACGACCCTCCGCGGACACATCGTCCGCGGTCTTGATGACAAACCCGAAAATATGCTCTTCCGCCACATGTTCCTCGACACCGCCCAGCTAGCCGGTATTGTAATGGACATGGATGACGTGGACGAAAACCGCGTGGGTGCTTTTGGTGGCAGTCAGGGCGGCGCTTTAACCCTGGCCTGCGCCTCACTTGAACCTCGCATCAAACGAGCGGCCCCGACCTTTCCGTTTTTGTGCGACTTCCGCCGAGTCTGGGACATCGACCAGTGCGAACGTGCCTACGAAGAGCTCAAAACTTTCTTCCGACTGCATGACCCGCTGCACGAACGCGAAACCGAAATCTTCACTCAGCTCGGTTATATCGATTTGCAGTTCCTGGCCAACCGCATCAAGGCCGAGGTTCTGATGGCGGTTAGTTTACAGGATACCATCTGTCCGCCCTCAACCCAGTTTGCCGCCTACAACAAAATTACCTCCAAAAAACAGTTGGTAATCTACCCCGACTATGGCCACGAACTATTACCACGCTGGGACGACAAAGTACTACAGTTTATGGCGGCACTTTAACGCCTGCCGAGCCGGACAGACTTAAAATTATAAACCCGTGACCCCTGTAACGATGTGACAAAAATCACACCGTTGCAGGGCGTGCCGCGATTAGCCCTCGTCACCAGAACGCAAAAGCCGAGCCGCATAAGCAGCCGGATACGACCACCACCAGCCATATTTAACCCAAACTCCAACAAAAGCCCGAAGCGACCTCTCTGGGACTGAGTTTTACGTTGCTTGACAAATCAGACAACTTCCGTCATTATAAAGAGTTGTCAGCTTTTAGATGTGATTTCCTGTATCACAGGAGTATCAAAAGGTAATTATGCCGATTTTTGACATATATGACGAGAAAACCCCGCGCCGCATTCAGGTTATTGGCGAAGATGTCAGTATCGGCCGGACCTCTGATAACCATATCGTTATCAGCGACCCCCGCGCTTCGCGCCAGCATTGTCGCATAGGACGCGCCGAAAGCGGTTTTGTCCTTTTCGACCTCCAAAGTCGCAATGGAACCGAGCTCAACCGGCATCGCATAGAAGAACCAACCCCCATGCGGAACGGCGACGAAATCTGTATCGGCAAAGCGGTAATTCGTTTCTGGGTCAGCCCTAAACAAATCGACCCTGATGCGCCCAAACTCCCCGTCATGAAAAGCGCCTTACCCGCCAAGGTTCGCCCCCAGGGCCGCCCTCGCCCCCGGCGGGACCGCGAAAAAGCCGCCACGGCTGTATCAGAATCCATTACTTTCAGTGACCAGCTCATCGGTTTTAATGATGCCGGCAGGCTCAAAATCGCCGAAACAATTGTTTACAATACCGCCGGCCCCCTGACCCTGAACGACATTATTCCCCTCAACTACGCCGGCAAACCCGCCCACGCTCGTGACAAAGACGCTTCGGAAGTCTCCGAAGCCATGTTGCGTTTGAAGCAGGTAATCCTCAAAAGCTTCCAGCTCAAAGCTACCGACATCCACATCGAGCCACGCGAGGAACGACTTGACCTGCGCTATCGCATCGACGGCTATCTCCACACTGCCGGCTCGCTGGAAATAGAAGTCGCCCGAAGTATGTACTCCATCGTCAAGTTGTTGTGCAACGTTGATATCAATAAAAAGCATATTATGGTCGATGGCAGTTTCGCCGTGCAGTTACCCAACCGCCGTGTCGATTTGCGTGTATCCGTCGCGCCCAGTACGCTCGGCGATAAAATGGTGCTGCGTATTCTCGACAAGGAACTTGCCCCCCAGAGTCTCGAAACTCTCGGTATGGACGGATACATCCTCCAGGAAGTGCGTCGCGAGACCTCACGCGAATCAAGTATGATTGTCGTCTGCGGACCAACCGGCAGCGGTAAAACCACAACCGTTTATGCCGTGCTGCACGAGATGAACAGTCACAGTAAAAATATCGTTACCGTCGAAGACCCTGTCGAGTACAAAATCAACAGCGTAACCCAGATTCAGGTTGACGCAAAACATAACATTACCTTCGCCGCCGCGCTTTCAACATTGTTGCGGCAGGACCCCGACATCATTCTCATCGGTGAGATGCGCGACCCCGAAACTGCTCGAATGGCCGTCCAGTCCGCCATGACAGGCCATCTTGTTTTGAGCACCGTACACGCGCGTGATTCTATCGGCTGCGTTTTCCGTATGCTCGATTTAGGTGTGGAACCCTTTCTGCTCGGCTCGGCGTTAAGTTCGGTACTGTCCCAAAGATTGCTGAGAACGCTTTGCCCACGTTGCAAAATGAAATTCAAACCCAGTGTCCGTGACCTTAACGAACTGGGACTGGACAATATAGCCGGCACCGATCTTTACGCTCCTGTTGGTTGTGAAGACTGCCTCGGAATTGGCCATAAGGGTCGCGCCGCCATCTTCGAAATGCTTAGCATAAACGACCAGGTCCGCGACGCTATATGCTCTAAACCTTCTATCCAGCAGTTGCGAGTTGCCGCCGGCGACTGGATTTTCCAGACCTTACGAGAAGACGGCGTCCGCAAGCTCCGCGACGGACTGGTTTCACTGGACGAATTCCGACAGGTCAGCCGCAAGGATTAATCGCTGCCCACAGGCATTAAGGCCTTGAGAATATGAAGCGACAGGATGTTGAATTGCTGGGGTATCTCGCCGATACGGTAGAAGGAATCGCTAAAAACCTCTCTTCGCGAACCACCCAAAACAATCAACTCGAAGCCTTCGGAAACTGGGGTTCGTTGGGAAGAATGTTAGCCGCGTCTTTAGGGGACACTCTGCAACGCCCCCTGCTTTTTGTCACCGCCCATGTCCCTGATGCCGACGCCGCTCAGGATGACCTCGAAACTTTTCTCGGTCGCTATACCCATTTGTTCCCCGCCCTGGAGACTACTCGCGGCACCACCGAAATAACCTCCGAAACCGCCGGCGAACGACTGCGTTTGTGCCAGATGCTCGCCTACGATAAACCCGTACGCATAGCGATTGCCGCGTCGGTGCAGGCCCTGATGCAGAGTGTCCCCGCCCGGTCCTTCCTGCATGAACACAGCCTCAAACTCAAAGTCGGTGACGAACCCCCAAATGGCCCCGCCGGTATTGTCGATTGGCTCATCGAATCCGGCTATAACCGTATAGACCAGGTTGATGTCGTTGGTGACTGTGCCGCCCGCGGTGGTATCGTGGATATTTTTCCGCCCGGCCGAGACCAGCCCATCCGTATCGAATTCTTCGGCGATATGATAGATTCCATTCGCCTCTTCGATATCGACACCCAGCGTTCCACTCAATCCATCCGTGAAATTGCCCTCGCCGGTTGCAAGTCAGGCGGGGCGACAGACCAGCAGTCAACCTTTTTCGATTATTTGCCCAAAGACACCCTCCTCATTTTTGAGGAACCCTCCGAAATCACCGAACTGGGCCGAATCTTCCGTGACCGACTCGAAGATGAACGAGGCATATACACCGTAGAATCTGTCCTGGCCCAATCCCAAAATTTCGACACACTGTATGTCAATCGCTTTTGCGGTCATTGCTGCCAGCAGGCTTTCGACCTTGCCGCCCAGTCGCTTCAGCGTTTTGAAAACCGCCAGATTGATGCCCTGAATGAATTAACCCAGGCTGCCCAGGCCGGCCAACAGGTTTTTCTCTATTGCGAAAACACCGCCGAACGCCTCCGCGTTGAAGAAATCATCACCGCCGACAAAAAAAAGGGACGCCAAAAGCAAACCCTGCCCAAAAATTTCCATCTGCCCGTAGGCTTCGTCCATCAGGGCTTCGCCCTGCCCGCCGCTCAGCTAATGGTCCTCAGTCATCACGAAGTTTTCGGCCAGCACCTCACCCGCCGCCGCATCCGTCGCATCAAAACCACCCAGGCCATTGACACCTTCACCGACTTGGAAGTAAACGACCTTGTCGTCCACGTCACCCACGGCATCGGAAAATATCGCGGCATAAAAGTCCTCGAAAAAAACCAGACCAAAGAAGAATATCTTACCATCGAATACGCCGACAATGCCCTCGTCCACGTCCCTGCCGGCAAAATCGATTTGGTGCATAAATACGTCGGCTCCGCCCGACTCCGCCCCAAACTCAGCAAGCTCGGCAGTAAGTCCTGGGAAAAACAAAAACAAAAAGTAAGTGTCGCTGTCGAAGATATGGCCGGTGAACTGCTCGAAATCCAGGCCCAGCGCCAAACCCTATCGGGTATCTGCTACCCCGCCGATACTATCTGGCAGCAGGAATTCGAAGAAGCCTTTCCCTACGAACCCACCGACGACCAGGTCACAACCTCACAAGCTATAAAAGGGGACATGCAGCAGCGTCGTCCCATGGACCGCCTCCTCTGCGGCGATGTCGGCTATGGCAAAACCGAACTCGCCATCCGCGCCGCCTTCAAGGCCGTTGAATACGGCAAGCAGGTCGCCGTACTCGTGCCCACCACCGTACTGGCCGAACAGCACTACCGTACCTTTACCGAAAGACTCGCTGACTTCCCCTTTATTGTTGAGAGTATCAGCCGCTTCAAAACCGCCCGCGAAGCTAAAAATATCGTCGAACGCGCCCGCAAAGGACAAGTCGATATTCTCATCGGCACCCATCGAATCCTCAGCGAAGACGTAAGTTTCAAAGACCTCGGTCTGATAGTCATCGACGAAGAACAACGCTTCGGAGTGGAACACAAAGAACGCCTCAAACGCATACGCTCCACCGTCGATATCCTCACCATGACCGCTACCCCCATTCCGCGTACCCTTCACATGGCCCTGCTCGGAATCAGGGACATCAGCTCCCTGACAACCCCGCCCCTGGACCGACGCAGCATCGTTACCGAAGTCTGCCGCTACGATGAAAAACACATCCGCGAAATACTTCTCCGCGAGCTCAACCGCCAAGGCCAGGCCTACTTCCTCCACAATCGCGTCCAGTCCATCCAGTCCATGGCCGACAAACTCCGCACCATAATACCCGAAGCCCGCATGGTAGTAGGCCACGGCCAAATGTCTCGCCGCGAACTCGAAGAAAAAATGCTCACCTTCGTCAATAAACAAGCCGACATCCTCGTCTGCACCACCATCATCGAGTCAGGCCTGGACATCCCCAACGCCAACACCATTATCGTCAACGACGCCGACCGTTTCGGACTCGCCGAGCTCCACCAGTTACGCGGACGCGTCGGTCGCTATAAAAACCGCGCCTATGCCTATATGCTCCTGCCCCAACGCCGACCGGTCAACCCCACTGCCGTAAAACGCCTCAAAGCCATCGAGGAATATTCCCAGCTCGGCAGTGGGTTCCGCATCGCCATGCGCGACCTCGAAATCCGCGGTGCCGGCAACATCCTCGGCGTCGAACAGTCAGGCCACATCGACGCCGTCGGTTACGAAATGTACTGCCAACTACTAGCCGCCGCCGTTCGTCGTCGCCAGGGTCAGCCCGAACCCATCCGCCAGATTACCCACCTCGAAATGAATTTCGATTGCCATATCCCCCGCAGCTACATTAGTTCCGACCGCCAGCGACTCGATGTCTACCGCCGTCTGGCCACCTGCCAGAGTTCTCAGGACCTCGAACAGCTCGAAAAAGATTTGATCGACCTCTTCGGCAAAATACCGGATTCCGTTTCGGATTTGCTTTCGCTCGCCGAGATTCGCGTACTCGCCGCCCGCTGGAAAATACGCAGTATTGTCGAACAGCCGCCCGACCTGGTTTTCAATCTCGACGACCGAACCGACATAGACCGACTTTTCGCCCAAACTGCTGGAAGCGTCCGTCGCCCCGATGCTCGCACCGTCCATTTGCGGCTTAGCCCCAATTATTTCCAAAGCCGAACCACCCTGCTGGCCGTTCTGAGAAAAATTCTCGCCCGCGAGCCCGCCTAAACGCTTTATTTCCCCGCCCAGCTGTGCTATGATAACCCAAAATATTCAGACTCGAAAAAAGGAGATTAAAAGTGACGCAAAAAAATATTTTAGCAACAATAGCAACCCTGATGCTTGCATGCAGCACCCTCATCGCTCAGCCCGTTCGGCAGTTGAGCATGACCGGAGCTGTCCTGCAGGTCAACGACGGGGCCCTGACCTCAGAAGAAGTCCTCAAATCAGTCATCGACCAGCTCCGCCCCCTCGCTCAGGAAAACGACCTCCAGACCTACGCCCAAAAAGCCCTGCCAATTATTTCGCAGGCAACCATGGCCCACCTGCGGGACCTGGTACTCTATCAATACGCCCTGAAACAATTTTCCCGCAACGAGGGTTTCGATAACGCCATCAAGGGAGCCGTCGATAGCCAGAGTAAGGTTCTCATCGCTGACCACGGCGGCAGCGAAGCGCTCGCGCAGGAAGATTTCGCTCGTGAGGGAACAACCCTCGAAGAACAGCTCAAAATTTTCAAGCAGGACTTTATCGTCATGAGCTATCAGCAGATTTACTTTCTGCCCGCTCAGGAAATCACCCGCAGCCAGATGCTTCAGTATTATCGCACGCACCAGAGCGACGAATTTGCCCTCGAAGCCGAAATCCAGTTCCAGCTCATCGACATCCCCGCCGATACCGCCGATGCCAAAAACACAGCGGCCCAGGCCCTCGAACAGCTCAAGCAGGGAACCGACTTCGCCGAAGTTGTAAGAAAATTCTCTCAGGGCATATACAAAGACAACGCAGGAATCTGGCGACCCTTAAAACCAGAATCACTTCGTGAAGAATACCGCCCCATAGTCACCGCCCTTGAGGATAAAACCGTAGGTGATTTCACCGACATCATCGAAGCGACCGGCCATTACTTCATCGCCAAACTACTCAAACGTCAGCAAGCCGCCGTTCGTTCCTTCCCGGAAGTCCAGTCTGAAATAAAAGAAAAAATCCAACGCCAACGCTGGATGAAGTACCGCGAAAAACTCCAAAGCGAACTCGCTCAGAACGCTATCATCGGCAACATAGAACTATTCGTCCAGCAAACAATCCTGTCCGGCTACGACATGATAAAAAATCGCTAAATAAATTTTTGTAACAGTGGATGTGAGCCCTAGGATGATTGCCAAAAAGTAACCTTAAGCCCCGAAGGGGCCAGAAACAATTGTGAACGCTTACGTTTTCACCAAAGGGACGAAATCGAGGTGAACAATTGCCGGGTTTTTACTTTCTCCCCCCCCATGGCCCTCAGCGCCGCAAGCCCCGTAATCACCGTACACAGAATCGCGAAAACATTTCCCCATCGACTGTAAAAACTCACCCGCCCATCCAGCGTCACCCGGTCCACCAGATAGCCACTCTGCCCCGCCCGCTCTCGCGGCTCATCAGCCAGTGTCCCCGCCATCTTGCCAAACTGCCCGTAACCATCCGAACGAATAAAACCGCTTATCCCTGTATTAACTGCCCGCACAATACTAATCCGGTTCTCAACCGCCCGAAACTTGCAAATCACATAATGCTGAATATTCTCCGTACTCGGCTTTATCTCGCCCAACTCGCCCCGCACAAACCAACCGTCATTACTGATATTCAAAAGAAAATCCACCCGCTTTTCACCGCTCGCAACCGACAACTGCCGCGGCACCTCTGCTACCACATCTTCGTAACAAATAGCGACCGCAAATCGCCTTTGCTGTCCCTTATTGTTTGTGTACTCAAAAACCGTGGCTTGTTCGCCCGCGTCGAGAGTATATTCAAAATCATAAGGGGTTAAACGATTCAATAAATCATGCAGCGCCGGAAAAGATTTTTTGAACGGAACCACCTCGCCAAACGGAACCAGATGCATCTTGTCATAACGCTCCGCAAATTTTGTCCCGTCCGCCAAGTACAAATAAGCCCCGTTCCCCTGCCACGTCCGGTCCAATGCCTTCTCGGTGTCACTGATTTCGACCTCATTCATCTCCCACGAAGGAGCCCCCACCAAAATCGCCGCACCCTCTTTCGCCAGCTCACGAAGTGCCCCATCAAACATCGTACTAAGGCCAAACGCCTGATTCTCCGCGAAGTTGTAATCGCTATAGGTCTCCGGCAGTTTCAAATATTCATCATTAATCGCCGTACCCACCATCGATTCCGGCCAGACAACCAGCTCCGGTTTCACTTCCCCCGCCCCCGCCTGCCGACTCAGCTCCGCGTGACGCGAAAAAATCTCCTCATCCCCCAAAGCTATGTCATGCACCAGAATCGGCACCGAATCCTGCACCACCGCCACCGTCGGCCCTTCCTGAAAATGCCCCGCCGATTCTTCCAGTCGATAGCCGCCGTAATAATAAGTACCCGCAACCGCCCCCGCGGTCAAAACCGCCAGCGTAAAAATCCCCATCGGCTTACGCTTCAATCCCGGCTGCCAACTCAAAGGACGCAGCAGCAAATCCGCGATGAACCCGTTCACCATCGCTAAAATAAACGTAACCCCATAAGCCCCGCAGCAGTCAGCAATCTGAATCAGCTTCAAATGCTCATGCTGACTATGTGACATAAACAGCCACGGAAAACCCGTCATAACTGTCCCGCGTAAATATTCAAGGGACACCAACAGCAGAGGCAGCACCAAAGTAAAAGGCCAGCGCTTTCGCAGATAAACCTGACGCAGCACAAAACCGCCCAACACGAAATAAAACCCCAGATAAATCCCCAGCCCAATATACCCCGCCAAAGTCACCCAGCTTAGCCAGTACAGATTCCCCAGAAAATACACCGTCCCCAATAGCCAGTTCATCACCGCCGTCCGCCCGCCGCTCGAACGACCAACCGTACCCACTACCCACGGAACCAGTACCACCCAGCCCAGCCAGCTCAAACCGACCGGCTCCTGAATAACCGTCAGGCCCAGCATCGTCAAAAACGTGAGTAGCCACGCACTCGCCGGTTTAAGGTTGGCTTTACGCTGACGATAATCACGCGGCAGATTTACCGTTACATTACCCATACAAAGCCTCAGTCAATAGCCCCTGGAACTTACGCGTATATTTACCAACCTGACCATCGCTGATTTGATTGCCGTCCAGTTCCACCACTGCTTTAACTTCCGTACTCGTACCCGTAACCATCAGCTCATCAGCCTCAAACGCCGCGCTCAGCGGAAACGATTCTTCCTTAACCGTAAGCCCAATCCCGCTGGCCCATTCCAGCAGCAGCTCCCGCGTAATACCTCGCAATATATTCGCCGTAAGCGGTGCCGTATACAATTCATTCCCCCGCAACAGCAAAACCGAAGAACTCGTCGCCTCTGTAACGATCTGATTTTCGTCAACCAGAATCGACTCGCCTTTGCCTCTGGATGTCGCCGCGTGCTTAGCCATAATATTCGCCAGCAGATTCAGCGACTTTATATCGCACCGTTTCCACCGCCAGTCCGCGTGAGTAATCGCCGTAATCGTATCCGACTTCCGTTTCTCCACCCCACGCACCGACAGCAGAAAATTAGGCCGCCAGTCGCTCGGATAATCATGTGACCGCACCGCCTCGCCCCGACTTATCTGAAAATAGACCGCCGAATTCGCCAGCCCCGACTCCGCCAACGCCCGCGCAACCCGCCCGCGAATCTGCTCCAGATCAACCTTCTCCAGCATATCCATCTGTTCCAGACTGTAACGAAACCGGTCCATATGACGTTCCATCTCAAACAATTCCCCATTAATTGCTCGGATTACCTCATAAACCCCGTCACCAAAATAGACACTGCGGTCATGAGCACTAATCTTGGCATCACCCAGCGGCATAATCTCATCGTTAAGCATCACCAATTCCATCGATCTTCTCCATCAGGTATGTTAATGATTCCAGCCCTGAGTATAAGCACTCCAGATACTCCTGACAATGAAATTGCCTAACCGCCCTTTCGCCATGCAGCAATATCCCCCCCCCCAAAAAAAAAACAAAAGCCGAGCCGCGTAAGCCGCCGGATTAGCCCACCCTCACCCAACCTTTACCCCAAAACCCAGGCAAAAATCAATACCTTCATTTTTCGACGCATATCCAGTCCCCCCATAATAGCCCATATTGATTATGCCGCCATTGGGCGTTGGCTCAAAATTGACGCTCTCGCCTGGGTCACCCGCGTCAATACAGATACTATGGGAAGTATCTGTCACCCAGCCGGAAGCTTTCATTTGTTGAAATATTATCAGAAACCGTGCAATTCCCGATGACAAACTCTTTAGCCTCATTCCCCGCCGAGTAGTATGCAAAAATCCCGCCTCCATATGCATTTGTACCATTATGGGCTCTATTGCCGACAATCAAACAATTGCCCATTGTAACCGCGGAGTCCTCAATATAGACACCACCGCCATAACTATTGGCCCAGTTGTCCTCAATGCGACAATTTCTTATTTGCATATCTGTATTAACAAACACGCCTGCTCCCGCACCGCCCGTCATGTCCGCGTTATAACCTGCCTTCACCGTAAAACCATCCAGCAGAGCGTTAGTTGCACTTTGAACAACTTGATAGCTGTTGTCTGTTCGATTCCCAAAGCCAGCCAAATCGTCCCCATTTAAATCGCCGCTTAGTATAGTTTCATTTTCAAAAGAATCACGCTCATCAAGATAAGACTCTGTACCAGCCCAGCCCCCATAAACCTCCGCCTCTGCGACAAGAGCAAAAATAGCGTCGCGAGAATCACCCAAGCCTGTTGGATCAGGATAATAAGTTCCTGCCGCCAACATCAATGGAAGAACCGCCGGTTAGCTTTTCTTCGCAAAACAGCAAAACTACCCATGGTTAACATTAACAAACTAATCGGCTCTGGCACAGGAGTAAGCAGAACATGGTATTCCACACCATCCAGCTCTGCCAAAGCAACAATCTGATTGTTGTTATTAATGTCATATACATCCAGAATGTCATAGCTACTGTAAGGGTTGCTTAGTAAATCAGAAAGATCAACCATACCGTCCGCCTCTGACCATATAAAGCCAAGCGACTCGCCGTTCAGTCCATGGCAATTACCAATTACCAGATCAGAATCATTGACGGCAACCGCAGAACTGCTGTTTAGCAAAGTGCCCAGATTCTGCATGCCATTAACACTATCCCAGATAAAGGCTCGGCCGATGGTACTGGAATAAGATACGCCAATGACTTTGTTATTGTTGTTAATATCATAAGCCTCACTAGCAGAACCTATTCCTGAAAGTACGCCAAGGTTCATTATACCATCATCTCTTGTCCACAAAAAGGCGTATTGGTCTGCGATTAATCCGCCTTCAACGGTACTTCTGCCGACCACATGACCATTGTCGTTGATTGCGTGAGCAAAAGACCAATCACCGCCAAGCGTACCAAGGTCTTCCATGCCATTCGTTTCGTCCCACAAAAACGCATGGTGATATAGACTCCCATTAAAGAATGTGACACCGGCGACTTCTGTGTTATTGTTAATGTCGGTTCCTATGCCGTCGTAGACATCATGTGAGTATAGTTCTGTGCCGTCAGAATCATATACCCGAAAAGAATTGGATATTATAAGTTGTCCCAGATTATTTATTCCACCAGCAACTCCTGGATTAGTAAGAGTGGTGAATCCATCGCCAATATCCCAACTTAAAGGATATTGTGTGCTGCCGACCTGCCCCACACCAACTACCTGGCCAAGATCGTTAATCGCATTTGTGGTGGTAAAGAATGCGTAATCACTTTGCGAACTGATGACGTCTAAATTGTAGTTCGCCATTTCTGCTCCAGACAAAGAGGGCAGCAAAAAAAGCGTAACAGAGAGAAAGAGTATCTTTATTTTGGTTGCGATATTCATGCTTTTAGCCTTTCTATCAACAAATTGCCATACCTTATTTGCCCGGCCAATCGCAATAAGGATTGACATACAGATCTGTTCCGCCACGGATGGAACAGCTAATAAACGTCGGAGCGTTACCGATATAATCAAAAAACATCTCTGCACTAGGGTGAGCAGGGTTATTATTTGCTTTATTTGCCCCCAGTGTCCCAATAGTACATAAAACAAAATTAACACTGGAACTTGTACCTTGACAGTAAGTTTCCGGCCAAGTACACCTTGGCTGACAATTGGTGGATTGCGGTTGGGGCGGGTTAATTTTGCGGGGTTTTCCAGTTGGCGGGCAGGAGGGTGTCGATTTGGTTGGCGCCGGTGGTGGAGATTTTTCTGAGGACATCATTGAAATACGCGAATGGGTCGTGATTGTGTAGTTTGCAGCCGGCGACCAGGCTATAGATTATAGCGGCGCGTTCGGCTCCGGCTTCGCTGCCGGCGAACATATAATTTTTTCGGCCAATGACTACCATTCTCAGCGTTCGTTCCGAAAGATTATTATCGATGCTCAAATGCGGGTCGCTGGTATAGCGAACCAGGGCATTCCACTGGTTCAGAGCGTAGGTGACGGCTTTGCCCATATTGTTTTTAGGCAGAGCCTGTCCCTGATACTCTTCCAGCTTAGCTCGAATCTCGGCAAAGATTGGCAGGGCTTCTTCCTGACGCGATTTTAGAAGCTGCTCCAGCGAATATTTTTCCACTTTGGCTCGTCGCTCAATTTCATAAAGCCTGCCCCAGAGCACCATAAAATGTGCCGCTCGCACCGGGTCGCAGTCTAAAGCATATTCAAACTTCCGACGCGCATGCGCATTACAAGCCACCTCAACAGCATCGGTAGTCCGAAACAGTGCATCGTAGCCGCTATAAGCATCGGCATGCACAAAACCCTGATAATCTCTGCCGATAAAATTTAGCGGGCCTTCGCGCGAACGCGTCGGCGTAAAATCAAACGCCACATTATAATCGGCATCGATATAAACCCACAAATAGCCCCTATACGTGGATCCTTTACGCTTTTTGCTCTTGATGGGGATGGAAGTATCATCGGTATAAATGATTTCCGACTGTTGAATCTTCTCCCGCATACGTTTGACCAGCGGTTCCAGCAGATCCGCGCAACTGCCCACCCAGTCGCACATGGTTGACACATTTATTTCCACGCCGTGCCGCTTAATAATACCTTCCAGACGGTTCAGCGGCTGATGGTCTGCATACTTACTCGTTATGATATACGCCAGCAGGCCTTCAGCGGGAATGCCTTTGTCGATCGCCATGGGCGGCAGTTCGCCGATTGAGATATTATTCTCGCAAACCTTGCAGGCGTATTTGCTTCTGACATAACGCTGAACATAAAAAGATGCGGGCACATAATCCAGCTTTTCGGTTACCTCCTCGCCGATTCGCTGTTTTTCGTTATGGCATACCGGGCAGGTTTTTTCTTCTTCGGCAGGTTCAATGTCGATAGTTTCGCGACGCAAATTTTCCGGCAGCGGTTTGCGGCCCTGATGATTAGCTTTCTTACGGCCTTTAACAACCTTGGCGCGTGAGGGCTTCTGCTGTTCAATCTTCTGTTGAACTTCCTCGTAAAGATTTTCAAACAACAAACGCTGAGCCGGATCGAGCTTTTCGCTTTTCTTGCCGAACAACTGCCGCTTGAGATAATACAACTGGCCGCTGAGATCATCAATCTGACCCAACAGCGTCAGAACCATCTCTTTAAGAGTGGCAACATCATCGGGAAGCTGCTCGACAGAGCTTTGAGCGGTTATCTTTTCAGCCATCATCAATCCGTAACGTTTAGTAACTTCGTCATCCTTAACGATGAGATTATGATAAGCGAAATGATGAAAAAAGCAAGCATAAAAATGAGAAAATATGTAATATTCTTAACTCTAAGAGCCTATAGCGAGCTTTTACGCTCATAGCGTTTTCGGCGGCGACTGCGAAATAAATCAATGCCTTCCAGTATCCAGCTTAGCTTGGCAATATCAACTTCGATTGATGCCTGATTATTTTTGCCGGGGATTTTTTCAAACGTGCCTTCCTCCAGCCGCTTATACCAAACGACGAATCCGGTGCGGTCCCAGAAAAGAATCTTACATTTGTCGCCGCGTTTATTGAAGAACACAAACAGATGGCCGCTGAACGAATCTTGAAGCATGAAGTTTTCCGCCAGCATCGAAAGCTTGTTAAAACCGCAACGCATATCCGTCGGCTGAGAGTAAATGAAAATCTTCACCGCCGGGGGCAGAGTTAGCATAGCTTTGCCTGTTTTAGCGCGGAAAGAACGCCGGTTAAAAATGCATCGTCGATATTTGAAGGTATCCGCAATGTATGGCCAGCCGCCAGAACAAGCTCCAGAGAACCGGGCTGGGACGGGGGCATCGAAACGCGAATGAAGGCCTCCGGCTGCGCCTCTGACTTGCTGTCGTAATCAGAGTTTCGGGCTTGGGTCAGACGCCTGCGCCAGGAATAAAAAGATGGCTCAGATAAACCTTCCTGCCGACAAAACTGACGAACGGATAACCCACTGGATTGAAATGTCTCCAGCACCATCCGCCAAAACTGCCGCTGTTCCGTATCAGATTTTCGCGCTTTGCCCATGATTGCCTCTCCATTAAATCATGAGCCGTATTATCAATTTTTCAAAGAACCCCGCAAGATGCACTTGGCCGGAACCTTACTAATAGTAAGGCGAAGGTGAATTTGTTAACAAAGGATTTAAGTCCGCGGCCGTACCAAGCATATGTGCCGACGTTGTGTATGGTGCCCCATCCCATGAGCATCTAGGATGACTTGTCCCCGGATAATAACCATCATCAACAGAACTATAATCAATACTGGCGCCCCAAGCAGTTCCTGCGTGATAGAATTCATCACCATTCCCAATACCAGATGCAATATTACTCTCAAAAATACTATTCAATATCGTCGTAGCTGAATTAATTACATATAGTCCACCGCCTTTGGAGGAAGTCTGATTATTTGATATCGTACAATTTGTAACTTGCACAGGACCATTAGCAAGATATAATCCACCACCATTATTAAATGAGCTATTCTCCGAAATAACACAATTTATAAGTTTTTGTAACATTTTAGCCAAGTGAAGCAAATTCTATAGCTTTTGGGTTGGCTTGTGCAAAAAAAAGACAAAAAAACTTCAAAATGTTAAGATGGGTAATTTGCGCTATTGCGTGTAATGGTTTATAGTTTCAGCATGATGAAGCCGAATGCTGAACAGGCTATCGCCGACCTGGCCTTAGAGCAGGAATTGACTGCGGAGCAGGCTGAGCTTATTTACGAGCAAGGCAGAGAGGCGGTGGTTTTTGTTTTGCTGAGACTGTCGAAACTGGCAGCGGAAAAAACACAAGGTACGTTAGTTGCCGGCAGTCCGGCTGATCCTTCGTGTCCCTCAGGTCAGAAGCCGGTTTTTGTCAAGCCGAACAAAACAGATAAAAAACGCGGCAAAAAGTTTGGCCGTAAAAAAGGGCATCAAGGTACTCGCCGCAATCTGCCGACCCAAATAGACCGTACCGAAGAACATCGCGCTTCATGTTGTCCGGACTGCGGCGGCGAACTGAAAAAATGTTCCGGCACACGTGAACGAATCATCGAAGACATCCCGGAAGATGTTCGCGTTGAGACGGTAAAGCATGTTATTCATCGCGACTGGTGTCCGAACTGTCGCAAGGCGGTTGAGCCGATCGTAACCGATGCTCTGCCAAAATCATCTATTGGCAATGGTATTGTGGTTTTGTGTGCCTGGCTCCACTTTGCGTTGGGCAATACGATAGCGCAGATCCTGGAGGTGTTTAATTTTCATCTCCGGTTTAAGATGTCGCCGGGCGGATTAGTCCAGATGTGGCATCGTTTAGCGGATATACTCCTGGCCTGGTACGAAGAAATAATCGAGGACATTCAAAAAGCCGGTGTCCTGCACGGCGATGAGACCGGCTGGCGGGTAAACGGTAAAACGCATTGGTTATGGTGCTTTACCAGCCATCAAGCCACGATTTTTACGGTCGAGCAGTCGCGGGCCGGGCCGGTGGTTTTGGAATTTATCAAAGAATGTTTCAACGGCGTGTTCGTAAGTGACTTCTGGTATGCTTACAATGTATTGTCATGCGCCAAACAAAAGTGCCTGGTTCACTTACTGCGTGATTTGGAGCGAGTCTGGAAAGCCAAAGACCACAGCGGCGATTGGCCGAGGTTCTCCAAAAAACTCAAACGATTAATTCGCGACGCGATACGCCTGCGTAAACGCATCGATGAACTGGATGCGACGGTTTACCAGCGGCGCTGCCAACGAATCGAAAAACGCTTGGATCTTATTATCGCGCATGAGTGGTCGAACAAGGAAGCTCAGCGGTTGATTAAGCGTTTGAAACGCCATCATGATGAGCTGTTCACTTTTCTGAGCAATCGCGAGGTGCCGTTCGATAATAATTTTGGCGAACGCAGCATTCGCGGCGCGGTGATCATGCGAAAGAACAGCTATAACAACCGCAGCGACCGTGGAGCCCGAACGCAATCGGTGCTGATGAGCGTGTTTTTTACCCTGAAACAACGCGGCCTAAACCCGGTTGCTACCATCAAAAAAGCCCTGCGAACATACATCAAAACCGGCAAATTGCCAAAACTCGCGGAGTTCTCTGCTTCACTTGGCTAAAGTGTTACAAGTTTTGTATATGCCTGGCTAGAACTGATATACACTCCACCGCCATAGCTACCGGCGTTATTATCTCTTACAATACAGTTGGCAACTATTGGATTGGTACCAGATATGTATATACCACCTCCGTTGGATGTGTTCCCATCTTTAATAGTAAAACCATTTATTATAGAATTTGATGCACCGCTATTATTTAATAGGAAACCTCGCCCGGAGTTTTGACAATCAATTGTGCAGCTAAAAGGGCCATTTTCACTTTTGACTGTTATTACACTCGAATTCAGATAGAGATCCTTGTTATTTGTGCCATAGTATGTTCCATTACGCACAATTACTGTATCTCCGCTAGAGGCGGCATTGATACCAGACTGGATTCTGTTGTAAGGACTTGCCAAGGTGCCATTTCCATTCGTGGCAACATCATCAACATAGATCATCCGAGACCCCGTCCCGAATTCCCAAACATCTCCGCTAGTGGTCCCATATTGATTAACTTCGTCAATGCGCCAATAATAAGTTGTACTTGAATTGAGTTGTCCTGGGGCGTAGGCCGTAGTACTCTGTTCAATTTTAAATTCGCCTGAATCAGGTGAAGAATCTGTCCCAAAATAAACTCTATGTGACGTAGCTCCCGTCCCAGGAGTCCATTCTAAGACAGATGATGTACTATTGTTTTCCGATTTATCATTGGGAATTGGGTTGGTCGCTTTAGCGGGTGGCGAAGTGTCTGACTTTGATGCCTGAGTAGTATTGCCATAATATCCCATATTAACCCGGCCACCATTAGGCGAAGGTTCATTGCTGTAAACGCTAGCGGGATCGCCTGCGTCAATGCATAAGCTGGTTAATGTATCGGGAATATAAGCACCTGTACTCACATCATAATGACCACCAACTGACTTCAGATGATAATCACTGCTGGAACTAGCAAATTTTGGATCGACCGAAATATTGCCGACAACACTAGCCACGCCATCAGAACTGCCATAATCGCAGTATGAGGCATTCAAATCAGCATAAGATCCCACATAAATATTCTCTCCAATATAGGCAGCCAAAGGTATATTGCCCCAGACAATACTGTTTTCTATGGAGTGTATTATATCGGCATCAACGGTACTCATAAGGCATATTCCACCACCATAACTAGCTGTAAACTTTCGCACTTTTTAGGCGGCCCAGCGGCATGAATTATTGGCAAAAAAATAGCAACCATCCGATGTATTTAATTGGAAAGCTAAAACACGGAGGTTGCTATGAACGTTACATTCACTATCTCGACATGGACAGAGCTTGTCCAGCAGTTTTTTCCGATTTTTACCGCACCGGGTGCCGATATTTTTGCTCGGCTGATGACCGGCTGGGTATTGTGCACCACTCGGCGGACAATTACCGGCATTATTCCCTTCGCCGATCCGCTGGGATGGCGAGCCCACGACGCCTATCATCGCTTTCTGCCGGACGCCCGGTGGAAGATGAGTGTTCTGTGGCAGGTCCTGGCCCAAATATTGGTTTGCACGTTTTGCCGCCAGGGTCAGATTGTCCTGGCTCTGGACGACACGCTGTTCCCCCGCAGCGGCCGCAAAGTCGATGGAGCCGGCCATTGGAGGGATGCGGTTCGCTCGACCAAAAGCAAAGTGGTTTATGCCTGGGGCCTGAATCTGGTGGTGCTGACCCTGCAAATTCAACCGCCCTGGGGTGGCGAACCGCTGGGCTTGCCCATCAATATGCGACTGCATCGCAAAAAGGAATATACACTTATCGAACTGGCCGAGCAGATGATCAAAGAAGTCGAGCAATGGTTCCCCGACAGGCGGTTTCGGGTCGTGGGAGATGGTTTTTACGCCACTCTGGCCGGAACTTCGCGGGAAAGAACCACGATTATTTCGCGGCTGCGACGCGACGCGAACCTGTACGACCTGCCGCCCAAACGGCAAAAGAAACAACGCGGCAGGCCCCGCAAGCGTGGCAAAAAACTGGCCAAGCTGGAAAAGATGGCCGCCCATATTCAAAACTGGCAAACAGTTACCTTTCGTCAACGAGGCCGAACTACCGAACGTCTGGTTTATACTCGGGTTGTCCTGTGGTACAAAGTCAGTCACATCCCCGTTCTGCTGGTAATCAGTCGCGATCCGGCAGGCAAAGAGAAAGACGATTTCTTTTTTACAACCGATATAAAAATGACGGCCGTCGAAGTGCTGGAGTGCTACAACGATCGCTGGGCGATAGAAGACACTTTCAAAAACACCAAACAACTGCTGGGCGGCCAGCAACCACAGACGTTCAAGGGCCAGGGTCCCGAACGGGCAACGGGTCTGAGCCTGTGGCTGTATTCGATGGTGTGGCTGTGGTATCTTCGGCAGAAACCCGCGGATCGTTATTTTATCGTGCAGCCATGGTACTGCCAGAAAACCGCTCCCAGCTTTGCTGATGCCATCGGGTGCTTGAGAAGAACGCTTTGGCGAGAAAGAATAAAATTGATGTTCGGAATTTCGGCCGTACATGATAAAAAATTAGAGTTCCTGCTGGAGGCATTAGCTCCAGCCGCTTAAAAACGTTAACAAAAATGCGAAAGTTTACTAATAGATAGTTGAAGAAATACGTCTGCTGTTTCAGCGTCATCGTTGTCTGTGGCGAGATTCTCAAAATGTCTGGCTGGAACAGATTTCCCCTTCATGTCCTTGCAATCAGCCATAAGTTGAAGCCCTAATTGAATGGTTGCCCTGTTTAAGTATCCCAACAATACATCAGTCTCAACATCATAGACTTCTATTTTGCCACCCTTCATTGGAATAGACTCATAAGACTTAAACTTTTCTTTCCAATTTTCAGGAAATTTGAAACTTGCCCAATAATGACATCCTCCTTCTACTGCCGCCACAATCAGATCCATTATTTTTTGTTCTGGGATTCTAACAGTCGCTTCTACTTCAAAATATTTGTCCATGTTATGTTCCTTATATTTCTTCGTTTTCAAACTGTTCTTGACTAATTGGAGTTAATATATAATGCTCATTTCCAGTTGGGCTATCATGATGAAAGTTTTGAATTTTAATAATATTGTTTTCCCGAAAAACATTAAAACTGCATTCTGTCTCAGGAAGAACCTTCTGGACCAATTCGTTTCCCGTTTCAAATTGCAAAAATGCATGACCAGATATTTTCCTCCAACCGAAGTTCCTTACTTTACAGAGCCAGTATCCTTCAGAATTAACTTCTTTAATGAGTTCATCTAATTGTTCTAACAAATATTCCCACTCAAATTCAATATCTTCTTCTTCAAAATCTGATGGAAACCAGGACAAGAGTGGTTTGAGTTCTTTTTTTGTATCCATTTTTTGCTCCAAAGTTCTTCAGCAATAATATAAGGATTAAAAATTATCATTCTGGTAGGATTAATATTCGGAGGGAAGAATGAGAATACCATCAATTAACCACAAAGTAATTTCGGGAAGGGGGAAATCGGTAAATATTATTTCTTGTCTTACTTTTACTGGTTCTCCAGTATCTTCCCTCATGGTCAGAATTGCAGAGTGGTCTTTTACTTTTAACTTCCAAGCCTGAAAATGCTCTTTTCTCTTATAACTGGAGATCGCCTGGAGCAGCCAGTATGCCTCGCAAGATTCATGGAGAAATTTAACCCCGTCAGTATAACGAAAAGTTAATAGATTGTTTTTCCAGTAATTCTCTGTCCCATGAAACTGATTCAGGCCATTTTTGATCTCTTCTACTGAAAGCATCGATATTTCTCCAAATATACAAGTTCACCTCTACAAACTTATAAAATGAAGAAATTTCTATTCTGGTGGAAAGTTTTGAGCAGAAAATTGATAGAAATTAGTCAGAAATTGAACAGGTACTGTATCAAATATTATATTACAATATAACAAATATCCCCTTGCCACCAGATGCCCCAGGATCAATTCTGTGGGGATTTATTGATTCCCCAATAGAACCCTTTGGGGATTAAAATCAATCCTGGGCTAATTGTGGCTCACCTGCGTTCTCTGCCCGCTTTTGTCCATTCATTCAGCAGCATGTCATAATGCTTTTGCAGTTTTTCATTTTCTGCTGGATCAAGAATTAAGGCTATTAAATCCAACGTTGCCTGCATTTCTTTTCCGATTCTTGCCTGTTTGTGATTTTGACGTTTCGCCATAGTATCACCTCCTCGTTATTTGATAGTGATTTGTTAATTTATTTTTTGCTCGATGGAATATTTTTCTGACCTGTTCTACTTCCAATTTTAAGGTTTCAGCCATATCGGAAAAATGCCATCCTTCTAAAGTTAAATCTATGATTTGTGCTTCTGAAGCACTAAGAATAGAACTCATTTCTTTGATAACATCTGTCTTTCTCTCACGATCTCGAACTATCTCAGATTCTGCCACCCATCTTTCATATGAGATTTGATCGACAAAGTTATCCTCTTCGTAGACATCAAAACTGACATATCTAAAACTCCTGAGATTGTCATTCAACACCTTTTCAATATCAGACTGTTGATCTTTTATTATGATATATCTCTGTAACTGCTTATGCAGCAGCTTCCATGTTGCATTCCTCAAAGCCTTGTGTATATAATTCTTTCTATATCGCTCACTGAGCATAGCTTTATGCTCTTTAACTTTTACGTCTGCTTTGATAAATACTGCGTACAAGTCTGATACCAACTGGACAACATCTATCAGTCCAAGACATTGGCAGTCGATTGAGTAGTCTATCTGCCATCTGCCCAGAAATGAGTATATCAAGTCGCATAAAGTTTGATAATACGGATCCCCATAGATATAGTCCGTAAATATGCGGTCACATTGCCTGAAATAGGAATATGTTGATCTGAAAATATCCCTTTGGATAAATGCCGTTTGTTTCGATTTATCGTAATCCATTCATTTTTCCTGTCTTAAAATGCCACTTTTTCAATAAAATTCAGTTTTTTCATAAAAATTATATTTTTTTTGCTTTTTTTGCGACGTGTTGCCTAAAAAAAGACTAATGGGTAATAATATAAGCTTTAATAAAAATAGATAAATTAAGTTGATCAGCTCATATCCTAAAGGATACTCGCTGAAATCAACAACAATAGTCATTGTTGCTGATAGTATTTCAATAATTATCAGGTTATTATATTTTGTAGAAGAACTCGCTTTGCTCGTATGTATAAATGAAAATGTTGAAATAATAATATTCCTGAAATAAATCCGAAGTAGAATAAATCGCGGGGGACAGCTCTGCTGGTCACCGCGAAATATCCTACATCCGCAGGATGTTGGATATTGATTATATCAGCTGATATCTCTTCTTTGTTAAAGAAAGGAAAAGCATCATAATATAATTCAGTTAAAATCCGCAAAAAAACTTTACTTTGCTCAGGATTAGTGTATTCAACTAATGTATTAATTTTGATTAAAACCATTATATTTACCAAAATAAAAACCCTGTGCAGGTGTAGCCACACAGGGTAAAAGCAAGAAAACCAGATTGTTACTTCTGATTAATTCATCATATATTCTTTCTTAAAATTTCGTCTTGGTTTTCTTGCTGCCAACATTACAACTCAGCCTACACTCTGTTCATATATATATTCGATAAAAATAAGAAAATTCCTTTTTTGCCGGGAAATATTTAAACGGATTCTTCTTCATATAATAACTTATCTCGACCCAGTTCTTCCTGAGCCTCAATTTTAGCCTTAATAATATCATCATATTCATCTTGCTGCTGTTGTTTTAATTTTGGATCCAGGTTATAATATCCCCTAAGCTCTTCCTCTGTTTCAAGGTTACAGCCACAGTATTCGATCAAACTTTGACAGTCCATACAGCAAAATCCATTACATGTGGCCAAATAATTATCTTCATCAACTGTTGATAGCCCATAGGTGATTTGCCCATTAGCAATCTCAACTGGCATAGTGCATTTTACATACTTTTTATAGCCCAGTTTAATTGAGCCACATTCTTCACATTTAAACTCATTCATTATCTCAATCTCCTTTAAAATGAGAACTTTTTATTATTTTTGTGTCAGCAATAACCCAATTACTCCTGATCATGCTTATATTTTAATTATTTGTTTTTCACTAATCAGCCCCTTTTGAGGATAATTTTAAAATATTTTGCTCAAGGAATATAAAACAAAAAAGCCACCAGAAATTAATCTGATGGCTTCTTCTGCCAAGTTTAGCAAACTCAACAATCACTACAGCATTGTAATCCACTCAATCTCAAAGACTGAGATGCCTAAACATTAAGTTTAAACATAGTAATACTACTATCACTGTAATCCACTTAACCTTAATGGCTAAGATACTTAAGTATTTAACTCAAGCAATACAAACACATTCGTTTCAACCCAAACATCTATAATAGATGTTAATCTAACACCCCACTAACGTGGGGACACTGTTTTGCTAAAACCCTGGCACATCCTAATATAGGAACACCCCCACTTGCGTGGGGAAACTGATCTTTGCTATATACATAGCAAATTCTACAGGAACTTCTTGAGTGTTCGCAGTGTATCCCACACTGAAGGTGTATCAAGAAAACTATCTGTATCCCATCAATAATTGATGATTACCATGATAATTTACTTCAGGATGGAACACACTGCAAACACTCAACTCAACAAACTCATATTAACTTTTATTCTTACATTACTATACTAAAATGTATTTCACTTTTCAAGGAAAAAATGAGTCCAATGTATGATTTGACATTTTCTTAGAACTCGTATCCAAAAATAAGATATAAAATATTAATGACTATTTTATATTATTCACTTTTCAGAGAGCATCGTTCAACAGCACTAAAATATTATACTGTAAATTCATCTGGATAATTATAATATTTCAACCCACTCAACTATCAGTTGAGAATGTCAGAAGTTGTTTACCCCTGACTTCGAGTATTCTATCAGAAAATTAATCACTTTCCAACAAAAAAAATAGAAGATAAAGTTTTTATGAAAAAAGTTTAAAGCACTTCTCATCAAAGTCAGAGCATCGGAAATATCGCCAATGCTCTGACTAAATATAAAACACTACGAAACGTTTGCTGTGAGTATATGTTAGTTATAATTAATACTATGCGGAACAGCATTCACTCTCTAAACGACTCACGAGATCGTCATAACTAATCAACATAGCACTTTCAGCAGGTCTTTTTTTACCAAATATAGCAAGCTGTAAATACCAATTATCACTTATTGCTCTATCTACAGCATAATCCATACATGCACTATATACGCTCTTGCCGTAGTATTTTGGAATATCTGCATTTGCATCATACCAGCCTCTTTCTGTATCAAAAACCAAGCCCTCAATTTCAAAACTCTTTCCGGACATATCGATTGCCATAAAACCAATGTTGTCAAAAACATGTAAACAGTTACCTTTATCGCTTTTATAAAACAATGCACCACCAGCAGGAAAGTCGACAAATCCGAAATCTTGCTTCTGAGTTGAATTTCTCCGATTTCTTCCACTAATTCTTTTTTTTGCCTTTGACATTTTAAAGTCTCCTTATTGAAATATTGTCTTCAAATTATTCTTTAAACGCTTTAGATTCTACTTTCTAGTAATGCAGACGTGGCACATTGGCCGACATCTACATCAAGCAACAACAAAACTCTGACTTTTAAGCTACCTCCTTTCTCTGCTTCTTTTTAGAGAGGGTATTTGTATTCTTTATGGTTTGTGCCCTCTTCAATGTTTCAGATTTAGATACTCTTGCTTTACACCTTTCCCCTTCGGGGGTTGCCATTCTAAAATACCGACCGTATTTGTTAGCAACTAATTCAGGCGATAACTTATTTTCCAATTCTGATTTTACGCTCAACAGAAATTCAGCAAGAACCATAGTCATATCTTTACCATCAATTCTATCCTTTGCCCACTGGCTGTAGTTTGAATTCTGGTCAATTCCAATAAACTGCCTATCCAACTGTTTGGCTGAGTAACTAGTTGTTCCACTCCCACAAAATGGGTCCATTACGACTTGATTTGGAAAACTGAAAAGTTTAATAAAACGTTCAGTTAGACGTTCTGGCCAAGTGCAAGGATGAGGGCAATTAATGTTTGTGTTAGGATGAATGGACCATACATTATAAGTCCATTCTTCAAATTCGTCTTTTGTAATATCAGCTTCAACTCCTTTTGGCTGCTCTAATTTATATGTATCTTTTGCCCAAATTATAAAGTGCTCTTTACAGTTAAGAAAATTTGGCTGAGAAGGAGAAGCGTATGAACCCCAACATTTAATTTTAGCTCCACCATTATTATACTTATACCAAATAATATCTTGATATTCTAATAGCCCCAACTTAAGCTCTCGAACCTTATAACGCAGATCGCAATCTAAGGCATGACGATAAGTAAATTCACCATTTTTATCTCTATCCTTGTTTGTCATGTTATCGCAATTGATTATAAGTTTTCCTCCCTTTACTAATACTCGATAGCAAAGAGTAACAAATTCACCCAACCAATCAAGATACTCTTGATAAGGCCTGTTGTCGTTAAAGTGTGGCCCATAGTATAGATTGTTATTATACGGAATACTGGTACAAATGAGATGAACACTATTAGATTTCATCTTACGCATAATATCAAGAGTATCACCGTTAATGATCTGATTTAAAACTTTACCTTTAGGGGGATTATTATAGTCATGCTGCCTATTAGCGAAGAGTTCTCTAATTACTGCTCTGGCTTTGTCATTGCTGCGATGATCCTCATTGGTGCGTTTCGCTTTTTTCTTATTGGCCACATCCTTATATAATTCACTAAGATTCAAATCCTTCAACTTGACGTTTTTGTCATTTTGATATTTCTCATAAACATCCATATATCTTTTTACTGTTGATTTGCTGAAATCGAGATTGTTTTCAATCCACTTTTCCCACTGGCCATGACCGCAAGCCTTTTTTTGATCATATAAGAGCTTGCCGATTTTACGGGCGGTTTCGATGGTATTTTTTACCATACCGCTGTGCATCTGATTGATTTTTACTGCCACATTTTGCATTTTTACTTCCTTTCTACGATTAAAATTTACATTTTTGGCCTAACGTTTAGGTCCGTCGTATTAAGGAAGATTCCGCTTCCAACGAACGCGGAAAAGCTGTAATATGGGGGGGAATAAGGGCGAAAAACAACCGCAACCTCTGTTTCAATAAGGCTTTAGCTGTATAATGGCTATAACTTTGGTGTCGTCCGCTACGATTCCGCTTTGGCTCCGCTCGGGCGAAAAGAAGGGAAATTCAAGTGATAATGTGTGCTAAGTTTTCCTTGCCGGAAGCTTGTCCATGTCGGCAGAACTTGTTTTTACCGATGTCCTTTTATTAATAATGACATTGGGGGCTAATTCATATACACAGACTTTTTTCTTCTTACCACATGAATGTGAAAATGCATATCTTGACTTGATAATGTATTTCAATGCATCTTTGTATTTAAGCTTTTTCCTTAGAAAATCAACAGCATATTTGTAAGACTTTGTACTTTCTGGAGGATGACCAGTTAAGTATCTTGCATTAATCAGTTTTACCATTAGCTCAAGTATTGTTGTAGTTAGAATAATCTTTTGATCGCCGACAGTCAACACTCGTGATATAATGTCGTATTCCACCCACGGTTCTGCTTCATTCTCTTCTTCACTCTCAATGTGTGGCCGATTAATGACTGATCGACACTCGGACAATTTAAACTTGTTGGGTGAAAATGTTAATTTTCCCCTTCCAATGTCGAGAGCTTCCAATGCAAGAACTGTCATAAACTCAGGATTGACAGAACCATCATACCAATATCCATAATCGCTTTGTTCATTTCTGATGATTCCAAAAAATGTTTCAATATCTTTCACATATTTCTTGGGTTGTGCAACCTGTATTGCCAAAGTATTAAAACATACCAAAGATATCCAGGGCGTATTCCTAATATTATCATTATTATGAGTATCAACTACTTTTATGAATGTATCATCATCAACCTCAAGAGAAGGGTCTGTAAGTAGTAAGTGACTATATACATTATATTGCTTCTTATCGTGAGGTGAATCAGAAAGTCTGCCGATGAGGAAGAAAAACATAATACAGAACATCCTTGCTTTTGCAGACAGTACATAGTTTGAAGAGGTAATATCTTCGTAAGGGCAGGTGTTTTCTTCTAAAGACAGGCTGTGCTTAAGATGCTCATAGATTGAAGGTATATTTACCTTAATAGCTGACAGGTCTGTGCGAAAATTATTCAGTAATAAACAGAATTCTTTAATGTTCGGCGAAGAAGAAAGGTTATGGTATTCAGACTTATAGAGCAGTTTATGTAAAAAGCGGATATTAGAAATATCAGCAAATCTCAACGCACTCAAATCATCAGGTTCTCCTTCAAATGGGTTACTGAAATTCAATGAAATTAAATCCCACCTCTGCCGATATTGCTCCCAACGCAAGTATCCTTCATTGAGAGCTCTGTTTTTTATATCCGCATATGACGAAGATGAATTAGTGCCCCCCTCAAATGCTGCCAACTCAAGGAAGTCCTTATGGCTTATATGGATCAATGTTTCATTGTCACTGAGCTTGAAATCATTATAGAATTGAGAGCGTAAGAATGCCTCTGCTTTAATACACCAGTCTATATCTGATTGTTCAATATAATATTCAAGTGCAAATTGTAATCTGGCCAGTTTTCGCATTTCAGGACTTATTTCGAGTTTTTTTATTGGATCATATTCATCTTTATGTATTTCATCCAGCACACACTCATTGTAATGCTCAATTTCATTAAAAATATGTATAAGAATATTCTTGAATTCTAAATCGATTTCACAATTATCGTTATATCGATAGAATAACTTGATAAGCCTATTGTCTATCTCAGGGACTCTATTAAGAAAGTCATCATCATATATGTCATCACCTGAACACATTTTGACAACATCTGCTATCCTGCGAATCGCAAGATTCAACTCAAAATCTAACGCATAAAGGTCAACAGGATTTAATGTTTTGGCAAAGTCTAAATACTGTTTGTTGGGTTCCATTTGAACTTGGGAGTTGATGAAATTGCCTGACCCTCTCGGCTGCTGAAGATAATTGCGACTAAGCGGAAAATACTTTTTGTCCAAGGCGAACATCACATCCCAGATATCTTTGTGAGTCAATTTATCCATTTCAGATCCTTCCAAGCCCTGATTCCAAAAACGTCAATTTGCGTTTTTTGCCGATATTACCTCAACTAAGTATGTTTAACCGGATTTCGTTACTTAATCCAGTCATAATTTTAGTGATTTATATGATTGAAATAGGTTTTAGTAGGAATCTTGGTTATACTATTGTAGCAAAACGAAATCCCCAAAAGACGATAGATTATTTGACATCGACCCCTCAATGATTATAATTACGGTAATATGGAGTTAATCAAGCAAATCATACACGTTGATATGGACGCCTTCTATGCCTCTGTAGAGATAAAAGATAATCCAACCTTAAAGGACAAGCCTGTCCTGGTTGGAGGCTCTCCAGAGCAACGTGGAGTGGTTGCAGCCTGTTCCTATGCAGCCAGGAAATACGGAGTTCACTCCGCAATGCCTATGAGCCAGGCACTCCGTCTGTGCCCCCAGGCAATAGTCCTCCCGGTAAGAATGTCAAGATATGTAGAAGTATCAAAACAAATCCATAAAATCTTTCAGAATTATACTCCTGATATTGAGCCTATTTCTATCGATGAAGCATTCCTGGATGTAACCGGCAGTATTGGCATATTTGGTTCGGCGGAAGATATTGGCAAAAAAATAAAATCTGAAATTAAAGATAAAACAGGCTTAACTGCTTCTGTAGGAATTGCTCCTAATAAATTTCTGGCAAAACTTGCTTCAGATTTAGATAAACCTGATGGATTTGTAATAATTTCAGAAGAGAATAAACAGGAGACTTTAGATCCATTACCTGTATCAAGAATTTGGGGAATAGGAAAAGTAACCACTAAAGAATTAGAGAAATACGGAATTCATACAATACAGCAACTCCGAAATTCTCCCAAATATAAATTATCAACTATCTTTAAGAACCAGGTTGATGATATTATTAAACTTGCCCAGGGGATAGATAATCGAAAAGTTGAATCATATACTGATGCAAAAAGCATTTCCGCAGAAGAAACATTCTCTAATGATATTAGGGAAAAAGATATATTATTGAATATTTTACAAAATCAAGTAGATGAAGTAAGTCAGAGATTAAGAGCAGAAAAAGTAGAATGCAGGACAATTACTCTGAAATTTCGATATGGGGATTTTAGAACTATTACTCGAAGTTTAACATTGGATAAGCCCACTAATATTACTCATATTCTTTTTGAAGAGTCAAAGAAAGTATTTAATCAATGGCATAATAAAACACCTGGAGCATTAAGATTGTTAGGATTTGGGACATCAGGTCTGATATCTGAAGGCAGTGGTCAAAAATTATTATTTTCAGATCCTGAAGAAGAAAAACAGAAAAAGATTGATGAAGTATATGATAAAATCAGAAATAAATATGGGGATGATAGTTTGAAAAGAGGAAATATCTGAATTAGTCAATATTTCATCCTACATTTGTAGATAATGCTGATATTGTCAGATTGATTTCGACTATCTTTCACAGATTAAAAGGTATAACTTTTGTTTAGTATATTGGCTTGTCATCTAACTGCGAATTAATTACTTCTTTATCCCAACTTATTAAAAATAACTTCTCTCAAATTAGGCTTGCATTGATGCTTCATAATTTCTCTGCCTAATAATGATTTGAAATCCTGAGCCTTTCCCTTTTCTTCAGCAATCTTTGCTACTTGATAATATGCCATCTCAATATCAAGGGGTCTTACTTCATCATAAAAAGTTCCTGTAAGCAGTCTTATTATTCCCTGAATTCCTACATTGAGAGCAAATTCAAAATCTTTATCAGCAAAATCTCTGCACGCTCTTAAGAGAGTATTAGGGTCAGATTCTTCAGATAAGGCACATTCAAGGGCAATATTTAAATATCCTGCGGTTTTAGCAGCAGCAAACCATTTTCCTTTATGACCTACTCTTTCTATGAGGTCAGTCAATATTTTTCTTTTATCTATGGCGGGATATTTTTTACAAATCCCACGATATCTGTTGAGATAGGTAGTGTATGATGTATTTCTTAAACCATACTGTTCATATGCTTCCTCAATTCTGCCCATATCAATAAGGATGTCTTCGCAGAAAGCATCAATTTCAGGTTCTTGATAATCCGTTGTTGATTTAGTGCTCATTTGATATGCGTAATCAAGAGCCTCCTGGGGTCTTCCCTGCTTTATCAAGGCTTTAGCCCAGAACTTGTTGTATGACCAAAATGGCTTGGATTGCAGTTCTAACAATTCCTGTAATTCATTATAGCGTTCGGTATAGACCAGACAGGACAAGCACATATCCGACCCGACAAAATATGAATATCCTTCGCTGGTCCAAGTATCTCTTACTCCAGCAATCAGTCTGTCTGCCCACAGATGGGCTAAACCGGGATATACACAGATTTCTCCCCAGCAATCCCTCAAGTCACCTAAAATGTCCCAGCCATCCTCAATTATGGCTTCATAAAGTTCTTCCAGGAGTTTACCCCTGGTATTCATATCCCAGTCTGCCCTAATAAGAATGGGAATAAGGGCATCAATGGTATTATTTATGGCTGTGCCTAACGCTCCCGAAGAACTGTCAATATCCATAACGGCAGGATACAGACGGACAATTAAGGCAATTACTCCCTCACCGGCAAGAGCAGAGTCAGTCTTAGCGACTTTCTTGATTTCCGAGACTGCTTCCTTCATACGTTTAGAAGCCTTGGCAGTGCCGTTCCACCCGTATGCTTCTCTGCGAAAGTAAGATTTAAACTTCCATTTATGTTTAACAGCCATAATCAATTATCTTTATTTTCTTCTTTTTTTATTTCTTGAAACTTTACTTCTATCTCTTCTAACGGGCTGGCTTGGTTCTTTTCTCTTTAAATCCCCATGAGGCATACTTTCTGTTACATCAGGAATACCTTTTAGAAATATTGCATCACTTTGATGATTAAGATAAGCCATAAATACAAATTCATTCCAATAATTTATATCCAACCCGTATTTCATAAAATCATAATATGAGATATCGCCGTCGGCTGAGCCTGCCCTGGCTCTTTTGATGAATGAAAGCCAGTCTTCCTTTGATTCTCCTGTTAATATATAAGGAGTATTGAAAACAACGCTGTAATCAAAGTATTCATTAATCGGCGGCAATATTCTGACATACCAGCACTGTCCTTTTTTGCCGCTATATCCTGTGGGCACATAACAAAGATGCTCATCCTGAGTCACAATATCCTGCAATAAAACTCTGCCGTCCTGGATCCCGCAATGCTCATAGATACCCATCCTGGAGTTCTGCATCAACTCCATGATGTGGACACTATCAGGGTAGAATTTCGCCTGTTCCGCTAAATCCAGATAACAGGTTCCTATCGTTTCTTTGTCAGGACCAAATTGCAAATCAAAAAATGCCCAGCAGGTGAAATAACTGCTTGTCAAAGGACTCATTGGCGGAGCGGAAGGCATATATTCATCTTCGGCAGACTCTGCGATATCGTAATATGCCTTCAATTCGCCTAATATGGAGATTTTTTCCGCAAATACTGAAGTATGATTTTGCATAACAATATATGCGGCATGGAGAGGGTCATAGCCTTGTTCAATAATTTCCTTTAAATCATGCACTCCTGAAGGTTTGCTGCCTATTTTCTCTAATTTCTTTACCTGTGCCTGGAACGAGGCATCCCTATCAAATCTCTTAAATTGAGAAGCCAAGGATTCACCAATTAAACCCATAAACATACTCCGAATATTATATGGTTAATCTTCTTCATCATCAAAGTCTTCATCATAATCCTCATACTGCTCTGGTGATTCACCTTGTTCCTCTATAACTCGGGGATATTCATCATCATCCGCTTCTCCATCTGTCTGCTCAACTGTTATTTCATGCCACCATTCATCCCCAAAATCAAACAGATAATAAAACCTTTCCTTCTCTTTCAAATTCAAAGAGCCAATAGTAGTTTTTTCAGCATTCTCTTTATCAGGTTCTTCTTCGCAAGCAAAAGGATGAGTGTATTCATCAGCAGATTTATATATTTTCCGAGGGTCAAACTTTTTAATTGTGGGATTAATAAAGAAAGAATACATATGGTCTTCAAATCGATCAAATGCCTCAAAAATTATCATATGTAAATCATGTAAGGACTGTCCTTCCCTTATGGCAATCTTCCTCCATATTTCCTTTTCATAAGCCAGGGAAACTTTTAAAATAAAAACAGAACCTGTTTCCTGCGAAAATTCAGAATAATCACTGTCTTCATCATCTTCAGAATCTTGTAAATCATCAGATACATCTTCTAAAAAATCACAAATATCATCTAATTGATATTTAAGTACTTCATCCTTTTCATTATTTGCTAATTCAGCAACTTGGTCTATTAATTCTTCCAATTCTTCTTCATCCAGGTATATCTCATATTTATTTTCTTTTTTAATGGCAATAGATATGAGTTTAAAAACCTTATCATCCACAAAATAAGGTTCATACTCGATTAGTAAATCTCTTTGCTCTTCCGTCAGAATTATTGTTATTTTATCATTCATGGGATTATTTCCTTATAAGTTTCATTTTATAATATCTTGTTTTCTTTGCAAGAAGTCCAGAATTAAACAAATGCTTTAAAATCAAATTCCATTTAAGGAACTCAATAGGTGCTTACGAAGCCATTCGATTCGATATGTTCATAATTATCCCAATCAAAGCAAAAGAAATTAGGCGTTTTAGAATTATTATCAGTTGATATGAAGAAAGACCGTGAAGTTTCATAAGGTAGTTTTTTAACAGCCCTCTCGAATGAATCGATAGTTCCATATGAATGCTCAAACTGTTTAAAAATGATTCTAAGGGCTTTCAAAATATCCTCTTCGTCTGGTAATGAGTCATACATCCATGAAAGTAATAGACTCATGTCAGTAGATATTCTTTTACATCTATCAAGCACACATTGTGATTCTTCATCGCAACTGATTCCACAGAAACATTCATTTGCTAATAATCTTTGGAATTCATTTGTTGCTGCTGTTTTAGCGTTATCATAATAACGAACCCCATGAAAAGGACAACTGCCATCAGTTGAAAAGAATGCTGTGTAAACACATTTGGGGGAAATGGGAAAATCGTCAAAGTTTTCTACGCAACCCCAATTATCAAATTCCATAAGTAATTCTATATTATAATCATCTTTGAATATATCATCTAATTCTGAAACTTTTCCAATTCTACATATGTCTTTAATTGTATCATGGAACATATTTTCACTATGGGTTATAATCTTATGAACATTATGTCGTTCTGGTTCTGAAAGTTTCAATACATATGAATAATGAAGTATTGTTTTAAATGGTATCATAGATTATATCCATTTGATGATACTGAGTTCTCATCCTATAAAATATACTTTTTCCTTATTACAATCATTACATCTTATGAAATATTTCTCTTTTTCTTTTCTTATTCTCATCTGATTTTTACAAATCTGACAATATTCTCATTTATCTATCATCCATTTTCATATCAAAACCTTCTCCAACCTTTTCTTTCTTTTCTCCCAATCAGGCATCATCTTTACTAATAATCCATAAAATGCTTTACTATGACCAAAATATTTTAAATGGCACAATTCATGAGTAATTACATAATCAATGCAATTAGATGGAGATTTTATTAAATGAGTATTTAAGGTCAAGACTCCATTTTTTGAACAACTTCCCCATCTCTTCGACATATTTCTAATAGTCAAAGGAGGTTTTCTGATATTATATTTCTTTACCTTCTCTATACATTTATCCAATCTCTGCTCAAAATAATCTTTTGCTCTATCCTTATACCATTTTTCCAATAACTTCTTATTATGAACGGCGTTTGACCTGTCTTTTGTATAAATGTAAATAATACCTCTTACTAATTTCACTTCTTCATTTTCAGAATTAATGAGTTTTAATCTATAATTTCTGCCTAAATAGGAATGAGTTTCTCCACTTATATATTGCCTGACAGGTTGTTTGGGTAAGAACAGAGAAAAGAAATATTTCTGCTCAATTATCCAGGAGGCTCTCTTCATGATTTTGGCTCTGATTTCTTCAAATGACCTGTTCTCCGGAGCCTTAACCTTTACCGATAAATCCGGATAAACACTAATTTCCAAGGTCTTTCGACGGCTATAAGTAAGGTCATAAGAAATTACTTCTTTGCCATATTGTATTTTATGAATGTTTGACATCAACCGGCATACCTTGCTTTAGCGACGTTGAGAGTCTGGTCCAGAATAGAGTCAATTTCATCGTATGACATTTCTATGCCATTTTCATCCTGAACATGATATAAATAATCCTCAATTTTATTCATTATCATATTCTGAATATCAGGATTATTAATCCAGTCCACTATCAGATTTTCCTGAATGATATCATCAATCTTCAAGCCTAATTCTGCTGCAAATTCTTTTGCTTTTATATCCTTATTGTCAAACTTCTTGATAATTTCATAAACAATACCATAAAATGCCTTGGCAATTTCTCGGTTCTTTAGAGTTTCAGGAGCATCATCCCCGGTGCGATTTACCACGGCATTCATTATTTCCGTGACTTTCTTGAGATATTCTGCATCAGAAAGCCTTCTTGCCATAAATTCATCAATAGTATCTTCCAATAATCGTGAGAACTTCTTATAAAATACCGGATCCTCTTCCATCTTCTCAATAATTGTCTTTTTGGTGCGATTGGCAATGGTATCCGCCCTGGCTCGGGGGCTTTCCAGTTTACTAACCTCTTCCTCAAACTTATCCTTATCAAAGATATCCACCAATTCCGTAATTTGCAGAATCTCTTCGGTATTAATATAAGTGTCTATCAGTTTTTGAATTTTGGATTCATATTCTTTATAATCGATTTCATCAGAATAACGTTTTTTAACAGATACTCTTAATTTCTGGAAAAAATGTAAATCCTGTTTATATTTCTCAATGGTCTTTTCCGGAGTTTCTTCCAGAAATCTTATAGTAGATAGAGCAATATTAAGAGTTCGGGAATACTGTGATAACCGTTTATAGAACTGGTCTCGACACTGTTCATCATTCAGTAATTGCTCATAAGCCTCTTCATCCATCTTATTCTTAATAGTCTTAAATATATCCCATAATGCTGAATGTTTCTGCTTGAGGGTCTTTACCTCTTCCCACACATTTATAATCGTGCCCTCGACATCTGCCTGGTCAAACCCCTCCAAAGCACGATAAGTGGTCAAGGCATCGTTAAGTTCACCCAATACTCCATAATAATCGAGAATATAGCCGTATTCCTTGCCTTCATAGAGACGGTTTACTCGGGCAATTGCCTGAAGAAGACTATGCTGTTTTAAGGTTTTAGCCAGATATAATACTGTATTACGGGGAGCATCAAAGCCGGTCAGTAATTTAGATACCACAATGATGATTTCGGGTTCATCCTCATATTTAAATTGGCTTATGAGTTTTTTATTGTATTGCTCCTCGCTGCCATACCGCTTCATCATCTTATCCCAGAATTTCCGCACTTCATTCTTGGGGTCTTCATCTACTTCCTCATTATCCTCTCTCACATCAGGTCCGGAAATAAGTACTTCGGATTTAACCATGCTGAATTCATCGAGATACTGCTTATATTTCAAGGCTGTAACTTTGGAAGGTGCCGCTAATTGTGCCTTAAATCCGGTTCCCTGCCAGTTACTCACAAAATGGTCACTTATATCGTAAGCAATACGATATATCTTCTGGTCTGCCTTATTGAGATGGTCGGCATTACTGAATTTACGCTTCAGGTCCGCCTTTTGTCTGGTAGTCAGATTCCGTGTGATACGCTCAAACCAGGCATCTATAGACTTCTGATCCACCTCCTGCACCGCATGTCTGCCTTCATATAACAGCCTCACCACGGCTTTATCTTCCACTGCCTGGTCAATGGTGTATTTCGGTTCAATAAAACCGCCAAATTTAGCAGCCGTGCTTTTATCCTTTTTCAGCAGAGGAGTACCCGTAAATCCAATATAACAGGCATTGGGAAATACCTTCCTCATTCTGGTATGCATTCTGCCGTATTGACTTCTATGGCTCTCATCCACCAGGATGAAGATCTCGGTCCCCTCATCCTTGAAGTTCTTGATATTCAACGCGGAATCAAACTTGTCCAATACGGTGGTAATAACCGCTTCTTTTTTCTCCTCGATGAGTTGGGTAAGATGTCTGCCGGTAGCGGCTTTTCGAGGGTCCTTGCCGCAATGCCTGAAGGTCTCATGAATCTGCTCATCCAGGTCAACCCGGTCAGTAACCACTATAATCCGGGGATTAAGAATAGTGGGTTCCAGTGCCAATGCCTTGGCTATCATCACCATTGTAATGGATTTACCCGAACCCTGTGTATGCCAGATAACTCCCCCCTGACGCTTATGAAATTTATCAAAGGATTTTACCCTGCTGAGCGTGTTTTTAACCGCAAAATACTGCTGATAGCGGGCTATTTTCTTCTCGCCGGCATCAAAAACAATAAACTGATATATCAGTTCCAACAGCCGTTCCTTATTGCATAAGCAATATAAGGCTTTATCCTGTTCTCTTATTTCCCTCTCACCCTGTTTTTCCAGATTCTCGAAATAATCCCGACATTCAGCAAATACCCCGGAAAAGAGCTGCTCTTTCATTTGCTTATCCAAAGGCTGATTAGCCAGTGATTTTACCTGTTTCTTATCCAGCCCTTTTTCTTTCCATACTGACCAGAACTCCGCTGGTGTATTGGTAGTAGCGTATTTTACTTCATTAGGACTGACTGCCAGAAGCAATTGAGAATAGATATATAATCCTGGTATCTGCTCCTGACCTTGATTGAAGATTTGCTGGCTGACGGCTTGCTCTACGGGTTTCTTCTTGCCGCTGCTGTCAAGAATAGCGGATTTGCATTCAATAACACAGACAGGGATACCATTAATAAACAGCACGATATCAGGACGACGCTGCTGGTCGGTTTGGGTTCTGGCTACGGGAAACTCTGCTGTGACCTGGAATACATTGTTTTCCGGATTAAACCAGTCTATATACTGTAACTGAAAACTCTTGGTATCTCCGCCGATAGTCTCCTCAAAACTCTTACCCAGACAGAGCAGGTCATAAATCTGCTCATTGGTTTTAACCAGCCCATCCACCAGCGGAACCTTGAGAGCCTCGACCGCCCGGCTGATATTTACATTACTGAAGGGATACTGTTTACCCTTGAATGAAATAACATTAATCTTGCGTAATTGCTCTTGCAGAACATCTTCCAGCAGAACATTACTGTATTTTTCACCTCGAAGACCAAATGCCTGTTCAGGACTAATATATTCATAACCCAAATTAATCAAATACTGCAAAGCAGGTATCTGTGATATTCGGTCTTCTAAAAAGGAAGGGATGTTATTCATTATTCTAACCTAAACTTGTGGATATTCTGTAAAACGTTTAATATATTGAGTTGGCTTGGTCAACATCTTTGTGTCTTTTTGAAGTAATTCCATTTTTATTTGATGATCATCTGTCCAATCAGGAATATCAAACAGGCAAAAGTCAAATGCAATTTCCTTCTTGGTACTCTGGTCTGTAGCGATACCAACTACTTTTGAATTTCCAAGCGTGCCCCGAGCAATAAAACAAAAGGCTTCCAATAACTTTTTTCGTAATTCCCTACTCTTGCAATCATTAGAATCTCCATAACACAGAAAACAGCACGTAACACCTAAAATTTGGAGTGTTCTGCGATATGCATACCCGCACACACCTTGGTTTGCCTTTCTTCCTAATTCAGTAAAGGCAATCGACAGATTTCTTCTGTCAAAGCGATTGAATCTTGCTAACTCTCTGGCAATCTTTTCATACTCATTATTATCTCCTGTATGACATTTGTCGATAAGATCATCCCATAAATAACTAATTTTATCAGCATTGCATTTCGCTTTATATTCCTGCCTTGATTTTAAATCATCCCAGACTCCACCCTCCATCATTATCGCTTCATAATTACCTTCAAGCAATCTATTAAATGATTTATCATTGAAGATATAGTAAGCCAGTAATTCTTCTTCGCCGCCATTAATTAAAAACTCAGCATTACTTAAAGAAAAGAAACGCTCTTTTTCAGAAAGATATTTCATAAAATCAGATATTGTGTCCAATTCATTTAAAATGATTTCCGTGAATTCTCTATTAAAGACATGTAAGAATTTATCTTTGGCATTCTCTATCGCATTTAAAGTAAAAGGCACATCACCAAAAAACGATGATATTAAATAATAATGTTTTATTTTTGATGAATCAAAACGTTCTTTGCCACGCCTCGGATTAATAAGTTCAACTGATGTTTTTAATTGCGAGAGATGTCTGTATGCACCTAATGTCTGTCTGATATTTTTTCTGTAATCCTTCTCTTTGATGTGTAAGGTCTTATCAAGCTTGACATCTTTTAGTTGCCAAATAATAGCAGTGTCATCAAAAACCACCAATAAATCACACAATTCCTTTCCACTTGATAACATGGGGTTCAGATAGCACCAATCTGTCAGAAATGTTTTTTGAGCCAACATGTGCAAAACTTCTTCGGCAACCTTGCCTTTGAACTCATAATATCTTTTGTCTTTTAAAAACAATCTTTGGTCGAGAGTTCTTTTTTGACTTTTCTTGGCTTGCTTCAATAACCGTTTTTCACTTAAAGACATCTGTCCTCTCATTATATGAATTTTTCATAAGTATTTGTTAAGCCAATTATATAGTTAGCTTGCAAATAGCCTTTGTACGTCGATAGGCAGATCCACTGACTAAAAATATCTATGACAAGTTTCTATTACCTATTACGGAACAATTAATCCTGTAATCCGAGAATGCTTCTACAATTTCCTTCAGACAAGTATATTGCTGATTATCTAATATATCATAGCCGTTTGCGGTATCATGCCTTACGACATCACGAGCAGTTATTAGACGGTTTATCATCGGCTCGATAATATTTTTGTCGTGATTAAGATAGTCCTGAATATCTTCCACAGAAAGAGCCAACCGATAACCTTCATTTGTTCCTGCTATGATAATTCCCGCTTCACGAAGTTTGCCAATTATGCCTAAAGAAAACGCTTGCTTCGAAATCTCTTCAAAACCTTCTTCTTTCAAATCCTCCATAAGTATATCGGCATAAACCGCTTGGTGTTCTCTTTTTTCAAAGTTTCTTGCAAAAAACAAATACCGAAGAGTTGCTGCCTGCATGGCTTTTTCTATAATATCCGAATTTTCATTTTCCTGAATAAATTTTGCCGCTCGGTTAGAACATGTTTTTCGCAGTCGGTCATTCAATCCTCTTACTGTATCCGGAATCTTGTCAGGAATAGGTACAATTTCTACCGGCCAAGACTGTATCTCTATTTCTTTTGAACGCAACAATTCTCGATAAACTTCACTAAATTCACTCTTTTTGCCTTCATCAAAGCAGTAGCTCAATGTTCCGGCAAGAAGATCAGCCAATTGAATTAAAGGGGTTTCCTTGCTGCCTGCAAACTCATGAACAAAATGTTCACTGGTAAAGTTAGTAAAAAGAGTTTCTTGGCTTTTACGTATAATATATGATTCAAAACTTTCCATGAAATCTCGACCACCGATCTCGTCTGCTACAACTCGCATGTTCATGCCACAACTATCTAAACGCCTATAAAGCATTTGATTAATATATTTATAGAAAGATGTTTTATATTTTAACCCAGATTCTTTTTTAATTCGATTTTTATTAATTACCAATGCATAATAACCAAACGGCAAATTCTTTATCCTGTTAATGAATTGCAAACGTCTATGGTGATTGCTACCAATTTTGCTACTTCGAACCTCTGCTCCGCCACATAATTCGCTACTAATTGACCTCATTTCTATTTCTATTATTCGAATTGCCTCATAATTTACCACAATGGCTACACAAATAAACAAATGCGAAACCCCTTGCTTATTGGAATCCAATTCATTGGTCCCGCACTCATCAACAAAGGCTGTTAACCATGATGAATCCATTACAAATCCTTATACTTTCACTCTAATCTTACCAGTCAACAATTTCTGCATCAGTCCCTTTTTCTGCTCCTTCAATCCTGCAAGCTTCCGATTTAATATTTCAATCTCGTTATCTACCACATTTAAAATCGAGGCAATCTTTTTTTGTTCCTCCAAGGATGGGACCTCAAACGGAATTTCTGAAACATAATTCCAGTCGGAACGTGGCATCTTTGTACCAGAAGTCACATTAGTAGCTTGATAAAAAAACGAGGTCTGTATTAAATAAAAAAGAAAGTGATTACAACAAAGCGTTTCAAGAGCTTGTAATACCCATATTTCGGTTGAGCACACTCCGTCAAAAGAGGCTAAATAGTATTTTTTGAGGTAAGGACGTAATTTTCCAAAAAGAACGTTGCCTTTTTGAAAATAATTCTTTACACATGCTTGTTGATTTGAATTAATGTGACCCAGCAATTGTCCATTTTCTGATTTGATATGTTCAAGCTCTATACATCTTAAAGAATATCCACTTTTTTTAGGGTCGTATTTCTTTTTTGACAAATAAACAAGATGTCCAAACTCAATCTTTTTCCACTTCTGCCCCTTGAACTCCTTAAACCGTTTTTTGCCGGTCAGGAGTTGCTGCATTAAACCCTTTTTAAGTGCCTTCTTTGCCGTAATCAGCTTCTCCAGCTTTTCAATCCCCTCATCCCACTTACCCAATATAGCAGCAATCTTCTTTTGTTCGGGAAGAGGGGGGAGGAGAATTCTCATTTTAGCAAAATATCCCATTCCGATTGTGACAATGGTCGATCCTACCGCTATTCTCTGAAATTCATTCATTCTCCCATAGAGATGGTAGTACAAATATCTGTTATGAAGCTTTTCTCCACATATCCATGCAACGAAATGTTGACTAACTGCCATGTTTTCCCCAAGCGTCGTAACCTTCCCAACGGCAGCATCCCGTAGTAAGATTACCGTCCCCTTTGGCAAATATCTTGCCGACGAATTCTTTATCCCTTCATCGCTAATGTTTTTAGCCGTATCATATATTACCGGCACATTAAGTTTATTTGAGTCTGCTAAAGAAACCCATTTTATCCCTCCATTCCAATATTTACTTATCTTTTTGTTAGGCGTATGCCCTGTAGCACGTTCAGCAACTTTGTCCATAAGGACACATTGCCATTCCTTTGGGTTATCCCCAAGAGCAGCATTATTGTAATGCACAAGATCAACCTTCACAGACCCAACTCCTTCAGATACTCATCCATTTCTTTCTGGACTGTTGCCAGTTCCTTCTCCAGCCCTGCTATCTCCTTCTTGACTGCCGGAATATCCACTTCCTCTTCCTCTTCAAAGGTATCAACATAACGGGGAATATTGAGATTATAATCATTCTCCTTAATCTCTTCTATACTGGCGATATAAGAATATTTGTCTATTGCTTTGCGTTTTTTATAAGTCTCATAAACCTTGTCGATATCTTGTTGTCTTAACCTGTTTTGATTCTTACCATCCTCAAATTCCCTGCTGGCATCGATGAACAGCACATCCTTTTTACGTCTGCTCTTTTTGAATATCAGGATAGCAGCCGGTATCCCAGTTCCAAAGAACAGATTGCTCGGCAGTCCCACCACAGCATCAAGAATATTCTCATCAATGAACTGGGTTCTTATCCTGCCTTCTGCCCCTCCTCGAAACAGCACGCCATGCGGCACAATCACCCCTACTCTGCCGCCGTCTTCATTGGCGGTTTCCACCATATGGGTAATAAAGGCATAATCGCCCTTGCTTTTGGGAGGGAGTCCTCTATGGAAACGCCGATAACGGTCACTTTCCGCTTCTTCGATACCCCATTTTTCCAGCGAAAACGGAGGATTAGCCACCACCACATCAAAATTCATGAGCTGGTCTTTCTCAATCAGTTTGGGATTTCGGATGGTATCGCCCCACTCGATACGGGCATTATCCTTTTCGTTAAGAAATACGTTCATTTTCGCCAATGCCCAGGTGCTACCGTTTGACTCCTGACCATAGAGAGAATAGTTCGGAGAGCCAATAAGATTGGCACAGCGAACCAACAAGGAAGCAGAACCACAAGCCGGGTCACATATACGGTCTCCCTCCTGGGGTTCGACTAATCTTGCCAGAAGCAGAGCAACTTCAGTGGGTGTATAGAACTCCCCCCCCTTTTTGCCCGAATCCGAAGCAAATCTGGAGATGAGATACATATAAGTATTACCAATTACATCATGTTCACCTATCACCGAAGGACGCAAATCTAACTTCTTATCCGCAAAATCCTCCAATAAATGCTTCAAGCGGGCATTTCGTTCCTTGGTTTGACCCAGATTACCTTCAGAATTGAAGTCTATGTTACGGAACACCCCTTCCAATTTTGATTTGTTAGCCTCTTCTATCTCATCCAGGACATTATTGATTAATTCACCGATATTGGGAGCATTTCTGCGTTCATAAAGACTGTCAAAGGTTGCAGAGAATGTTTCGGTAACTTTTCCCTTTTCATTCTTGATTTGGATATCAGGAATTATAAATCTTTCCCGTTCCAGTCGGCGTTGAACCCTCTTTTCATCACCTTTGAATTGCTTTTCAAATTGGGTTTTACGGTCATTCCAGACATCAGATATATATTTCAAGAACAGAGTTACCAGAATATAATCTTTGTATTGGGCTGGATCCACCACACCCCTAAATGTATCGCAGGCTTTCCAGGCAATGCCATTTATTTCATCCTGATTGATTTTATGGTCGGCTGTCATATCTACTCCTATTTATTCTGAACTAAATTCAAAAGTTGAGATTGTAATACTTGCTCTTTTTTATGTTTAATCTGTTCTAATATTTCGTTTTCTTTCTGCCACAGATTATGCACCTGCACTACTTTCTTCTGTATCTCCAATGATGGTACAGCCACTTCCAGGGCAGATAAAACTTTCTTGTTAATATGCTTAATATTGGTTCCCGCTGAATACAGATTTAAATACCTCTGTGCCGGAGACTGATTCATATACCACGCCAGAAAATCAGGGAAAATTAAATCATTTTTAGCCCTAACCACAAAAAACTGCGAACCAGCAACTGTATCTTCTTTAGGACTGTCAGCCAGAACTGCTATATGAGGAAGTCCCTTACACCTGACCAGGATATCCCCTTGGCGAATAATATGCTCTTGCTTCTTAAGTTGTAAAACGGCTCTGGATAACTGTGCCCAATTGACCCTATTATTATCATCAATATCCTTGCCTTGCACAACAGGAAAATCCCTGAAATTATCATAGGGTTTCTTTTCGCCCCAGAAGACGATTCCTGAATATATGCTTGTAATGTCTGATAGTTTAACCACGCAAAACCACTTTCAGTAACACTCCTACTTTATTATTTCACTTAAATATAGACGATAATTGGGCACAAGCAAGCAAAAAACCTAAATATGCTAGTAGTCCTGTTACTTTATTTCGCAAATATTTATATGTAAAGCATTTATAGACCTATCAAATCTATATATATTTTTGATATTCCCCTCCCATCCCACTGGGTCCAATGCTCACAAGAGGCATATTCTGCCCAGAATCCTCCCGGTTTAAATCTCCCCCTTGCCCCTCAATTATGCCCATTATTGCCTCTATTTGCCCTTTAAGGGCAGTTTTGGCATTAAAATGGGCATCTAAAAGGGCATCAAATAAGGAGAACTCCTCATAACTCATTTTCCCTATTTTTCTACAAATAAAAGCCCATGCAGAAGGATCTATCTCCTGATTTAACTCGCACCAGACCCCAGTTTCAGCAATAGAAGGTTCAGAAAAGAGAATTCCCTGGCTCATAATAAGCTCCTTAAAATAAACATAAACAATTATTTTAAAAGGGCTTAGGTTTGACTTGGATAGCCAGAGGTCGGTTCCGCCCGAAACCAATAATTCTTAAATATCCTGATGTCTAATTTCTGTCAAGGAACAATTAAGGCTTATTAATTTGCTTATAAAGCTTATTCTGAATCAGAAATTGATATTCTGCCTCTCCAATATCTTATTACTTTATTACAATTAACTATTGGAGAGTGGGGATATGATTTAAGGTTGTTCGTGATTAGAACAAACTTTTAGGCGTCTGTTTGATTTCGACCAATTTGATTGATTTGGGGATTTTCTTACTATTCATATATTAATCTATGGGTATTTCCCTCAAAAAACCAATCCAAAGCAATCTAACTTCTTTTCAATAAATTAGTTACAAAATAATCAGATGCTATTGAGTAGTGATTCTGTTTTATTTATGATCAACTCCATAATCGTTGTTTTAACTGGAGTAATATCAAGAATGAAAGGAACTCATAAAATAATAATTACTATGTCGGAAATGATGGAGCAAATGGATGTCTCGGACAAAACTATCCATAGAATGATCGAAGAAGGCTCTCTGCCGGATTTCACTTATGGCTCCAAATGGTCCCGTAAAAAAGGCTGGCATACTGCTGTTCTTGAGCGTCATGCTATGGAAAAATACGAACTATCCCAGAGCCTCAAGAACGCTGGTGGCGTTCGCAACGTCGCTGCTGAGGATATGGGAGTAATGTTTTTGGGTAGTAGTAACACTGCTGTGTCCCATGAGTTGAGAAACCTTGATGATAGGGATCCCAGCCTTAAGAAGCTCAGTAGCAAAAAAGTGGCGAAGCGTGTGAGGGCCAAAACTCGTCACTCCCGCATCGCAGCAGGCTTTTGAGATAAAATAATGCAATGTATGGCGAATCAATGGCAAACCATCTTTGCGAAGAAATATATGGTCTTTAAGTTTTATCTTCTTGCCCGCTCTCCTGTCTTCCAGGACGGTAATTGCAATATTATTCAAGCCAATCGTCCTTCTTTTTCTGCCCTTGCCAATAACTGTTATGGTTCTGGCATCAGCATCATAGTCCCCCCATTTCAGATTACAAAACTCGCTCGCCCTCAGGCCAGTATTTGCGATAAATCTAATCCAGCCAACACCGATATCATCGCAATGTTCTAAAATCAGATTGTATTCATTTCTATTGGTGAAATAGACATCAATATCCCCCTCTTTGAATTTCTTAATATTTTTTGCGGAACTGGGAATCTGGTAATTCGTTTCCAGATACCCGCAAAAAGATTTAATTGCACATAAATGATTATTCACGCTTTTATTGCCCAGGCCTCTAGCTATAAGAGAGTTCAAATACCCCATTATATGTTGGGATGTTAAGTCACTGGCCAGAAGGTCATTAGAAGCAAATTTTAAGAAATCCCTTAATACATCACTGTACATCTTCTGGGTTCGTTCTGTATGCTGGCCCATAAATATCCGCCAACTCTCAACCGCGTCGTCTAATAGAGGAACCTTGACTATCCTGGCTCTTTTTAGTTTCGCCCCTTGTTTTTCGCAATGCTCCTTGAACTTTTGCCCCTCATCCTTGAGTTTAAAACTTCTGCTGCCTTTGTCGATTGAGCCGTCCGGAAGGGTGACATGCCAGAAGACTCGCCATCTCTTTACGTCCTTGTGATATTTTAATGATGCCATTTTTTGCAACCCTATATTTGAGCACTCTTTACAGACACACTACAAAAAAGGGTTTCACTATGCAAATCTGGATTTACCGGATTAAAAGTGAGCAGATATTTTCACAGTAATTTTCACATCTGGGGGTAATTTGGCGGGTCCAGTTCAAAGAAAATCCCGCATAAGCTATTGCTATATATAGGATTATATAAGGGTGGGAGACGGGACTCGAACCCGCGACCCCCAGGACCACAACCTGGTGCTCTAGCCGACTGAGCTACTCTCACCGTTTATCTGCCGTGTTAAGCAGAGGCGATAAGCTAGCTTAGATGGCGGATTTTGTCAAATATGTTTTTTAGGGAATGGAAATAGTGTGGGGGTATTATTTACCGCAATAGTCTATTATTCGGGCAATTTCGCTGCGAAGTTTGTTTCGGGGGACGATTCGATCGACGAAACCATGCTTCATGAGAAATTCCGCGCGTTGAAAACCTTCGGGGAGTTCTACTTTGATGGTGTGCCAGATGGTTCTGGGGCCCGCGAAGCAAATAAGCGCTTGTGGTTCTGCGATGATAACGTCGCCGAGCATAGCGAAGCTGGCGGTTACTCCGCCGCTGGTGGGGTCGGCGAGGACTGAGATGAAAAGTCCTCCGGCTTCGTGGAGTCTGGCGACAGCTGCGCTGGTTTTGGCCATCTGGGCCAGGGAAAGCACGCCTTCCTGCATGCGTGCGCCGCCGGAACAACTGATAGTAATCAGGGGGATAGAGTATTTCAGGGCTTTTTCGGCAGCGAGAGTGATTTTTTCACCCACAACCGAACCCATCGAGCCCATCATAAAATCAGGGTCCAGAGCAACCAGGACTACTGGGCGGCCTTTTATAAATGCTTTTCCAGCAAGGGCTGCGTCGTTAAGTCCGGTTTTTTTTTGCTGGCCGACCAAGCGGTCGGAATAGCTTATCCGGTCGGTAAATTCCAGGGGGTCGGCGGGGAGATAATCTGCGGCAAACTCCTCGAAACTATCGGTGTCACAGAGCTGGTTCAGCCGGGCCCTGGCACTAACGCGGAAGTGATGGTCACATTCAGGGCAAACTTCGAGGTTTTCCTCCACGGTCCGCGAATATACCATCTCTTCGCAGCCGGGGCACTTACGCCATAATCCTTCCGGTACTTCGAGTTTTTTCTGCAATGTGTAACCTTCCCATGCGATTCGGGTTTGTGCACTCATATAACCTTGTTCCTGGGGCGGGCCAGCTGGCTTTCTGTAACTTCTTGTGCTGTAGAGCTTAGCAGCGTCCTGCTTTGGTTTTGGGCTGGTATGGCAACGGCAATCTCGGCGGTTTTATCCTGTTTTTCGAAGTCGAATACAGTCAATTGCTGGGTTTGTTGGGAGACCTGCCAGAGCTGTTGTAATGGTCTTTCCTGTAGTATGCACTGAATGGCGGCGCCGATGATGGGGGCAGTTACGAGCAGGGCTGTTTTTCCGGCGGATTTACGGTCCATGAGTTCCAGGGCGGGGTTGATTCGTTCGATGAGTTCATCCAGCGACTCTCCCTGGGGCGGTGTTACGGAGGCGGGGTCGGTGAGCCATTGTTTGTAAGTCTTGCAATATCTGCGTTTTATGTCTGATATACGCAGTCCTTGCCAGAGTCCGCAATCCAGTTCGTGCAGGTCAGGGATTTTTTTGGCTTTGATGTTGAGTTGGTTAGCCAGAAATTCGGCGGTTGGTCCGGCGGATTCATTACCACTACTGTAAAGTATTTGTGAACAGTGCTTTGCGATTTCCTGAGCCAGAATTTTCAGGTCGTTCAGGCCTGCCTCTGTGAGGGGCAGAGGTATCGTACCCTGTAAGCGTCTGTCATCCTGACTACCCTGAGAAATGTCCCAAGGGGTTTGTCCCGAACGTACAACCAGTAATTTTTTCATATTGCAATATCTCTTACAGCTGTTGTATCAAGCACTTAGGCTAAAAGACCATTACTGAGACTTTTTCGGTCCTAAGGCGATTCAGACAGCTCGACATCCTATCTGTTATTCCCAGCGGGGTATTATATCGGAGTGGAGGTCGTAAATGCAATAAAACATCCTTTAGGGGAGTGGGTATATTTGTTTAAGATATTGTTTTTATGGGGTTTATGACAAAAAAAAGATGATGGAAAAAGATTGACAGGGAAACTATTTTACATCGCATTGGTGAGGAGTGGGGATATAAAAGTGCGTTAGGCGGTAGAGAAATTATTGCTGTAAGTCCTTATTTTGCTAGTCAGAATTGCGGTGGACGGTGTCACCAAAACGCGGTGAAAAGTCAGCGCAGTTTTGCCTGAAAGGTCTTTTTTTGACGATTTTTTTCTGTTTTTTGACGGTTTTTTAATGCCGCTAGCAAAAGTATTGCTTACTGAAGGGGTGGACATCAGAATTGACAAAATCAACTTATTCGCATAAACATTACCATAAAGTTTTACTGTTTTTCCTAATCGCGGGCCTGCTTCACGAAAGGTGTACCCATGTCCAGAACGAACGTCATCTCATTTGCGGTTTTGTTTTTATATGCCCTGCCGCTTTGGGCTTTGGATCCGGAAGGTACGCCGATTTATCCTCTCTGGCCCGACAGGGAAACTACCAGCAGCTCCAACGAAACAGCCCCGACCAAACACGGCACTCGCTTCGTCAAAGTTGCTCACCCGGAAATCGCCTTATACAAATCCGCCACGGCGGCTGATTCTGCTCCGGCGGTTGTGGTATTTCCCGGCGGCGGGTATAAGCTGCTGGCTTATATGAAGGAAGGCGTCGAAGTCGCTCAATGGCTAAACTCGCTTGGGATTCACGCGGCGGTCGTTAAATATACCGTGCCTTGCCCGGAAGAGCGAATGCTGGCGTTGCGTGACGCTCAGCGGGCTATCAGTATGGTCCGTCAGAACGCTGCGCAATGGGGCATCGACCCGGCCAAGGTCGGGGTGCTGGGATTTTCTGCGGGCGGGCATCTGTCGGCGTCGGCCAGTACCAAATATAAACAACGCAGCTACAGTCCGGTTGACCAGGCGGACCAGCAAAGTTGTCGGCCTGATTTTACTGTGCTGGTTTATCCGGCTTATCTCTATACGGATGATAACCCCGACAAGCTGCCCGATGATATCGTCATTGACGAAGATACTCCGCCGACATTTATCGTGCAGTCTGTGGATGATTATAAATATATCAAGAGTGCTTTCAATTATGCCCGTGCCCTTAACGACGCAAAAGTACCGGTTGAACTGCACCTTTTCCCTAAAGGCGGGCATGGTTACGGCCTGAGGGTTAAAGATGCCGACCATACCGCTCGTCAATGGCCCGGCCTTTGCGCGGCGTGGCTGGAGCAGACGCTTGAAACAAGCAATAAAACTGAATAATCGTACATCTGCAAATCAAAAATAAGCACAGAGAGGATTATTATGGAAGAAAATAAGTTTTTTCGATACATCTGGCGATTTAATGCCATTAGCTTCATGTTACTGGTCATCGCCGCCCTTGTTGCTGTATTGCTTGCCAGCTATGGTATTTACAAAGATTTCGGTCGCAGAACAGATACACATAACATTGTTAATATCACCGAAAACCAAGACCAGGCTTTCACTGAAAAATATACGTTGAATAATCTCGTATCGCTTCCCGGTACCGACTACCTCATGGTTTCACTACTCCCTCTAAACAGCAGCAGCCTATCATACCGCAGTGAATATATGTATACTTCACGGAATGCTCTTTTCATAAATGCAAAGGACAATTCTAAGCATTGGCTGTTTCCAAACAATAAATATCTGATTACTGAAACTGACTTTCTCTACGAAAACAGGGATAATTCTGCAAAAGAGGCAAAAGTATTAGCTATTCTCTATCAGATTGCTAAAGAAGACACTGACAACGACCATAAACTCACTCCATCTGACAAAGCTACCATCGCGCTATCTTCGCCTGACGGCTACAGCTATCAGGAAGTTTTAAGTAATTTGGATAACCTAATTGGATATGAACAAATTGATAATGAATCGGTCTTTGTGATTTACGAGTCAAATAAGATTGCTTTTTCCGCAAATATTTCACTAAACGACTTTTCTATAACTAACCAAGCTGAATTACCAACCATTAAAAACGATAAATCAGATTCTAAAGAGAAATAACAATGAAAAATAATCTTGGTAATATTTCAATTATTATTATCTGCCTGACCGCCTGTTTGGTGCTTGGCTCATGTCATAGCCTTGACACTACCCCAAAAGATACTTTCGCGGGGAACTGGCAGGGAGATGGTACTGACTCGCGCGGTAATTATTATACTTATTTCGCTAAAGTTGTGCCGCTGGGCGATAATAGATACCGCATTTTGATACTTGAAAGCCTTGACTATACTGATGATCCTCTGCACGTTATGGAAGGTACTCTAACGGGCAATGATTTTACTTATACCGCTGATGAGGGCCAATACACCGGCGGAGGCAAACTTGAAAACAACACCTTCACTGGCCACTACGAAGGGCCGGTTGACGGCAAATTCCAAATGCAGCCTATCAAAGGCGAGCAACTGAATTAACGTCAGGAGCAAAGCATGAATACCAGGATTCGCAGGCGCGATTTTCTCAAAAATATTGGAACGGGAGCGGTTTTACTCGCGGCATCTTCTCGTCTCTGGGCGGATATTACTAATATTTCAAAGCAACTTAATATTATACTGATTATCGGTGATGATATTTCCGTAGATGATTTCGGCTGTTACGGGCATCCGCATATTCGCACTCCCAATATCGACAAGCTGGCCCAGACCGGTGTACGCTTTACCAATGCTTATCTGACTTGCAGCCAATGCAGTCCTACTCGTTGCAGCGTTATATCGGGAAGGTATCCGCATAATACCGGCGCACCTGAATTGCATTTGCCGCTGCCTGCGGACCAACCCATGTTTCCGCTACTGTTGAAGGAGGCAGGGTATTATACCGCCGCGGCGGGGAAATGGCATTTGGGCGATAATGCTAAAATAGCCTTCAACAATATCAGCGACAGCAGACCCGGCGGAGAAGAACACTGGATAAGCACTCTGCAAAATCGGCCTAAAGATAAGCCGTTTTTCATGTGGTTCGCCTCCCATGACGCCCACCGCAGCTGGCAGGAAGACCCTGAAGGTAGAAAACACGCTAATTCCGACGCCGTAATTCCGCCTTATATGGCTGACACGCCTGGTACACGAGAGGATCTGGCGAATTATTATAATGAGATACAGCGGCTGGACCGCTACGTCGGTAAAGTAATTGAGGAACTGAAAGAGCAGGAAGTTTACGATAACACTATAATCATTTTCATTGCTGACAACGGCCGTCCCTTCCCTCGCTGCAAAACCTGGGTCTATGACAGCGGCATCAAAACACCGTTTATCGTCAGACACCCGCAGATAAAATCCAACAATACTTGCGATTCACTGCTAAGCGTTATTGATATTGCTCCTACAATCCTGAGCTGGGCCGGGGTGGGCATTCCCGCGGCTATGCAGGGCGTAAACTTCCAGCCTCTGCTGGACAAGACGAAAACACAAATCAGGGAATATGCCTTCGCTGAACAGAACTGGCATGACATTGAACTGCATCAGCGAATAGTACGCTGGCAAAATTATGTTTATATCCGCAACGCCCGGCCACAACTTTCCGCCTGGGCCCATGCGCATGCCTGGGAGCCGCCGTATGTCGATCTGCGGGCTATGCAGAAAAAAGGCGAGCTGACTGAGGCTCAGGCCGACATTTTTCGGGTACCGCGTCCCCCCGAAATGCTCTTTGATGTGAGCAATGACTATCATGAACTCAAAGACCTGGCCGGTGACCCGAATCACCAAGAAACACTCGAACATCTCCGGAAAATAATGGACCAGTGGCAGGACAGAACCGGCGATACCGTGCCGGAAAAACTGACCGGTGATTATATTGACCGCGAATAAACCTTACAATGGCAGGATAAGAACTGGCGAAAAAAAATGACCCGCGGGACAATTCCCGGCAGTGAACGTAATGCTGCCGCCATCAACGATCCGGGTCCGCGTTAGAATTCGGCCTTCAAAGAATATTCAAAAGAAAGGGCACAAAAATGAAACTAAGAACATTGATTACGATCTTGATGGTTTTGGGTGCGGTTGTTACTGCGGGTGCTGATGAGGTTATCGACAGTTTCTGGGGTGGAGGTAAAGAGTTTTGTGAGTTTCAGACCATTGAAGGGCCCAAGAGGTGGGAGCTTAGTGTCATGGTCGCTCCGAATGGTAATGTCATAGCGGGCGGTGCGGTACTCAGTGAAGACGGCGGTGATACGTGGCAGCCGATAAACGGTCCGGAAGGTCTGGCGGGAACGGGTGGTTTTTATATTGACGACAATACCGGCGATATTCTGCGGCTTAACAGTAATGACAATCCACAACTCTGGCTCTACAGGAGTAAGGATAACGGCAAGACGTGGGCAAAAGAAACTATCGTGCGGCATGTCGATAAAAACGGCTGGCTTACGACTAATATGTGCTGCACGCCGGGGATAACCTTGAAATACGGCGAACATAAAGGGCGGCTGCTGGGTGCGTCACGGACGTTCATAAATAACAAACATCCGAAATTCCCTCAGCAGGAGCATTTCGACTGTTACAGCAGTTCGCTTTACAGTGACGACGGCGGCAAGACCTGGTTCAGCGGCGATCCATTTCCGTTTCCCGGCACGGGCGAGGCGGGGCTGGTGGAGCTTGCCGATGGTACGATATATTATAATTCCCGCACGCATGTTCTGTTTGGCAATCGCCTTATCGCTCGGAGTTATGACGGCGGCCAAAGCTGGAAAGAGGGACAGATGGACCCATATCTGCCCGACGGCCCGCCTGACTTTTACGGCTGTAAGGGTGGGCTGACTCGTTTGCCGTCAGATAATTATGATATTTTGCTTTTCTCTCAGAATGATGACCCCGGCGGTGATACCGCCACGCACAGCACCAGAGGTCGCGGGAATCTTAAGGTATGGGTGAGCTTTGACGGCGGCAAGACCTGGCCTGTCAGTCGCTTTCTGCACGAAACCGGCGGCTATACCGAACTGGCGGCGGGGCGCATGGGCACACCGAGTGAAGGCAAGATTTATATGCTATGCCACAGCGGCCACTTCGCCCGTTTTAATTTGGCGTGGGTTACCGAAGGGAAAAACTGGCGGGACTTTTTGGCGGATACCGCAAAGCCTACTCCACAATAACGTTCTTATAAAACAACATTTTCACCGGTCCTTGCGGGCGTGGGTAATCAGGTCTTTCTTGCCTTTTTGTCGGAAGCTGACGACGATTTTCTCTGCCTTATTGAACGGTACGGTGATAAACGAAAAATTATCCATTATCTGTATATCGCTTATCTGCTTGGGATAAACGGACGCCCGGCCCTGGATTAGTGTCACCAGTTTTTTGGGTGTCATCTTGTCCTTTTTGCCCAGGGCCACAAAAAGCCGGGGTCTTGCCCTGCTCGTCAATCTGCTTATTGGAACCGCCCGACTCCTTCACGTCCCCGTAATATTCCGGGTTCAGTTCATCCTCAAAGCAATAGTGCAGCAGCGTTGCCAGAACCTTGGTCGGCTTGCTCGTCTCCAGCATTTGTTTGGCCCAGTTATAATATTGCTCTTCCAGCGGCTCATCCAGCAGCGTGTTGAGGTCTTCGTCAATCTTCTTGCGTTTGGCCTTGATAATATCCTGCACCCTGGGCACGCTGGATTTGCGAATCTCGGTTTTGGCTGCCCGCTGAATAACCATCAGTTTCTTATACTCGCTGGGCGTAATAAACGTAATCGCTGTACCCTCATTGCCTGCCCGCCCGGTCCGGCCGATACGATGCACGTAAGACTCCGGGTTCTGGGGCAGCGAATAATTTATCACATGGGTCAGATTATTCACATCGATACCCCGTGCGGCGACATCCGTAGCGACCAGGATATTTATCATTTTCTGTTTGAACCGCTCCAGGATCTTCTCCCGCTGCCCCTGCGTTATATCGCCGTGAATCGCCCCGGCATCGTAACCGCGATTGGCAAGCTGACTGGAAACCAAATCAACATCGCTTCGGGTCCGGCAGAAAATCAGAGCATAAAAATCATCTTCGACATCAATAATCCGGCACAGCGAATCAAACTTATCCGAATACCTCACCTCGAAATATATCTGCTCGGTCAGGTTCGTCGTAAGCTGTTCTTTTTCCACCGTAAGCAGTTCATAGCCGTCCATGTAATTATGGGCCAGGTCCTTAATCCGCTTCGGCATGGTTGCCGAGAACAGCAGCGTCCGCTTTTCCGGATTGGTATGCTTCATGATTTCTTCGATATCCTCGATGAAACCCATATTCAGCATCTCGTCAGCCTCATCGAGAATCAAATGTTCGATGCCGCCGAGTTTGAGCGTCTTGCGGTTTAGATGGTCAATAATCCGCCCCGGCGAACCAACCACTATATGAGCCCCCTTTTTCAGCCGCCGTAACTGCTGGTCAATCGACTGGCCGCCGTAAATAGGGACAGCGTTAATATTCTTACTGCCCCGCAGCGAATTGATTTCCTCGGAGACCTGAATCGCCAGCTCGCGGGTGGGCACCAGAATGAGGGCCTGCACCGATTTGTCGAACGGGTTAATCATCTCGATTAGCGGCAGGCCAAACGCCGCGGTCTTGCCTGTGCCGGTCTGGGCCTGGGCGATAATATTGGCTTCATCCTTGAGCATCAGTGGAATGGTCATGTTCTGGATGGCGGTAGGTTCCTCGAAACCCTTCGCTGAAATCGCTTCGAGAACTTCGGCGGAAAGACCCAACTGGTCAAATGTTTTAGGCGTGGTCATCTTCTGTTTTTACTTCTTCTTTTGTAAGGGCACGTTACCATAAAATCAGCTCCACCGCCGAATTACAGGACGTGCCGGTATCCTGTTTGGACGACTTTTTGAGGCTGGGGAAGGCTGGTCAAAAACTCTGCTAAGCTGCGTTTCAGGCGGAAAAACACCACTTTCGGCTCAAAAGCTGCTACCAGGAGCCCCCTGAAGGAACGCTTATGAGAGAACGCAAACCGCTCAACTCTCCGCATTGTACCACAATCAGCCACCCCAAACAAGCCTTAAACTTTTCCCATTGTCAAAACAAATATCGGTTATAAAATGAGGCTGTTCGGGAAAACGATGTAAAAAATGGAGCCGAGCCAAATGCAGATAATAATGCCGATTTTGATGTTTGCCGCGGTGGCGATATTCATTATCTTCGCCCTGATCGCCGCAAAGAAACGTCGCGAAGCACTGCGCGGCCTGGCCCAAAGTCTGGGTCTGAGCTTCGACCCGGGCAAAAACATCTCCATAGGCGAGCAGTACTCCTTCCTCGACAAACTTCATCAGGGGCACAGCCGCTATGCCAAAAATCATATCTACGGCATCTATCAGGGGTACGAAATTGACATCTTCGATTTTCATTATACAACCGGCTCCGGCAAAAACCAGCAGCACCACGTGATTTCATTTTTCATGCTGAAACTGCCCTGCTTCCTGCCGGAATTGACTATCGTCCGTGAGAATTTCCTGTCCAAAATCGCTCAGGCCGTCGGCTATGATGATATCGACTTTGAGTCGCATAAATTCTCCCGCAAATTCTGCGTACGCAGCCGCGACAAGAAATTCGCCTACGATATCTGTCATACTCTGATGATTGAATATCTTCTGGCTAACTCAGACCTCAATATCGAGATTGAAAGTAACATTTTGAGCATCTGTCTCAATAAAGAGCTGGCGGTCGAACAAATTCAGCCGAACCTTAATCGTCTTATCGAGGTACGCAAGCTAATGCCGGACTATCTTTTTCAGGAGAAATAATATGCCTGCTCTTATAATTCTGGCTGTGGTGATTCTGCTGCCGCTGATCTTTGTAATCGCGACTTTTAACTCCCTGACCCGTCTGCGTAATCATATTCGTGATTCATGGAGTAATATCGACACCGAGCTTAAGCGACGCTATGACCTTATCCCCAACCTCGTCTCGACTGTGCGAGCGTATTCCGCTCACGAAAAGGAACTCTTTGAAAAAATCACCCGCCTGCGCAGTCAGTGCCTGGCCAGCACCGGCCATGTAAGCCAACAGACCATCGACGAAAAACATTTAGTCACCGCCCTGCAGCAGCTCCTGGCCGTAGTGGAAAACTACCCCAATTTAAAAGCCGATGCCCATTACCTCGAACTCCAGAAGGAACTGACCAACACCGAAGACCGCATCCAGGCGGCTCGGCGGTTCTATAACGGCAATATCCGCGACTACCGCAACAAAAGAGAAACCTTCCCCAGCAACCTGATCGCCGCGGCTTTCGCTTTTGAACCCCTCGAATACTTCGATGTAGAACCGGCGGTGCGAGAGGTACCGAAGGTTGGAAATACAGATTAACGGCTAATAATATTTAAACTGCACAGATTATGGGGGCAAAATAAATTTAATTTTGCGTAAAAAATGAAGTGTTTGAGATAGCTGGTTAACTTAACCAGATTAACAGTCGATAAGAGAGGAGGTCCCCGTGGCCATAGAAGTTTTAATTACCTGCTCTTGAGCAGGTTAAGCTAAGCCGGAAGCGGAAAAATGGTTGATAAAGCGACAACCTTGATTACTACCTGTTCTTTTTGTAAACCCTTATTGGACAGTCTTTTTGACGCTGTTTTTGCGGTTGATATGCAGGGCGTAATAATCTACTGGAACCCCAGTTGTCACCGGATTACCGGCTATAGTGCCGAGGAAATGGCGGCAAAGCACTATCACGACACGCCCCTCAGTTGGTGTGATGAAGATGGCAATGATGTTCGAGGGAACTCGCAACATCATATAGAATCAATAATTATAAATGGTATGCCGGGCATCTGGAAGGGTTTTTTGAAATGCCGCAACGGTCGAATCATCCCTGTTAAGAGTAAAATATCGCCCATCCAGGACGAAAATAATGTTGTTATAGGAGCCACTATAATTTTCCGGGATATTTCCGCCCTGGCAGCCCTGGAAAAAGCTCACCGTAACCTCCTGGACCAGGCTAGTTTAGATCAATTGACCCAGATGAAAAATCGGGCTGCCCTAACCGACCTGCTGGACGGCGAAATTTCACGCTCCCGTCGCTATCATCAGGATTTATCGGTAGTTATGGTGGATATCGACCTGTTCAAGCGAATAAACGACCGCTATGGCCATGATGCCGGAGATGTCGTTCTGCGGGAGTTCTCACGCGTCCTGAGGGACAATCTGAGACAGCCCGACGCTGTGGGACGATGGGGCGGCGAAGAATTCATGATTGTGGCGCCCGGCTCAAACGCCCGGGCCGCCCTGGGGCTGGCTGAACGATTAAGACGCCTAATCCATGCAATACCAAGTGATAACGTCTCCGAATCCATTACCGCTAGTTTCGGAATAGCCCAGTTCCATGCAGTTGACACCCGCGACAAAATGCTGTTCCGAGCCGATGAAGCCCTATATCACGCAAAAAAAACCGGGCGAGATCGCAGCGTAAACTCCGAAACCCTGCCCTGCGAAATCCTGGCCCAAACCGCCATCGAGAACGATAATCAGTAACAAAATACTTGTAAAAATACCAAAATTTTGTAATTTGACATTGACAATCGAGTTCAACACCAATATATTTCGTAGCTCGGTTAAACGGCCCCGTCGTCTAGCCAGGTCTAGGACACAGGGTTTTCATCCCTGCAACACGGGTTCGAATCCCGTCGGGGTCATTTCTGGAGCCGTTCGTTAAGGGCGGCTCTGAATTTTTCTGCTAAACCTTGTAGATATTTTCCGCATTGGCAGTCTATCCTCTTTCTATCGCGTGTTCAAAAAGCACCGGAAATGCAGCCCCCGACAATATTGAAAAGAGCAACTATAAGGCGTCCTATAGTTTCCGGTCGAGTTTTCGGTAGGAAATCGCTTCGCCCAGATGATTGGTTTCGATATTTTCTGACTGTTCGAGGTCCGCTATGGTGCGGGCCAGACGCAGGACTTTATCGTGAGCGCGTGCGGAAAGGCCAAGTTCATAAATAGCCTGTTTGAGCATCATCCGGCAGGGCTCGTTTAATTGACAATAATTTCTTATCTGACGCGAACTCATCTGGGCATTAGCTGTGATTTTTGTGTCCGCGAACCTCTGTCGCTGCCATTGTCGAGCCAGTTCGACATTCTGAGCCATAGTTTCGCTGTTGGTCCCGTCCCGTTTGCTGGAAAGGTCATCGTAAGGGACAGTTGGCACGTCAATGTGAATATCGATGCGGTCAATGAGCGGGCCGGAAATACGGGACATATATCGCTCAACCTGATTTGGCGTACACTTGCATTTTCGCTTGGGGTCGGTACTGTATCCGCAGGGGCAGGGGTTCATGGCAGCTATGAGTAAAATATTCGCCGGGAAGGTCATGGTTCCGGCGGCGCGGGCGATGGTTACGCATCCTTCTTCGAGCGGCTGGCGAATGGTCTCAAGGACAGTTCGGTTGAATTCCGGGAATTCATCCAGAAACAGCAAACCGTTATGGGCTAATGACAGTTCGCCGGGCTTGGGTACACTGCCGCCGCCTACCAGGGAAGGTCCGCTGGCGGAATGATGGGGTGAACGTACCGGTCGGCGAGCTAATAACGGCTGGTCTGATTTTAATCTGCCGGTCACAGAATAAACTCGTGTAGTTTCGAGTGATTCTTCCAGTGACAGTGCTGGCAGAATTGTCGGCAGCCGCTTGGTGAGCATGGTCTTGCCTGTCCCTGGCGGACCGATTAAAAGGATATTATGGTTGCCAGCCGCCGCTACCGTTAAGGCACGTTTAACTGACTCCTGGCCTTTGACATCAGAGAAATCAACATCGTATTTACCGGCCTGACTGAACAGGACGTCAAGGTCAACGCAATGTGGTTCCAGGGGCAAATGGCCGTTGAGATAACCGACGGCCTCGGATAATGATGAAATCGCGATTACATCTATGTTCTGCACGACCGCTGCTTCGGCGGCGTTGGCCGTCGGCACGAATATACGTTCAAAACCACGTTCCCAGGCCATAATTGCCGCCGGTAAAACCCCGCGTACAGAACGCACTCGACCATCCAGGGCCAACTCCCCCAGAATAACAGTTTTTTCGAGCAGATCATTTTGCACAATCGCCTGACCTGTCAGAATACCAATTGCGATGGGCAGATCGAAACTGGGACCTTCTTTTTTGATGTTGGCCGGAGCGAGATTGATGATGCTGGAATCGAGGGGGAAAGAATAGCCACAATTACTGACGGCACTGCGAACACGTTCGATACTTTCTTTGACGGCTGCGTCAGGCAGACCCAGAATGGTACTTTTTTCAAAACCGCCACTGCCGACATCGACCTCAACCTCACAGGGAATCGCTTCTATCCCCAGCAAAGCTGCGCTATGCACCCGTGCCAACATAAAAACTTCCTTCGTAGCTTACAGAATCTGATTACGAAGGTCTATTATAGCCTGCGGAAATATAGGGGGCAAGTTTTATTTACAGGCCGCCAGAATAGCTTTGACAGCCGCGGCGGGGTCGGGCTTGGCGAAAACCGCACTGCCGGCCACCAAAGTGTCGGCCCCGGCTGCGACGATACGCGGTGCGGTTGTTGGGTCAATACCGCCGTCAACTTCCAGCCGTTGGTTGGGTCGCAGCATTTGTCGCAGTTCTTGGCAGCGTGCGATGCTTTCGGGAATAAAACTCTGGCCGCCGAAGCCCGGCTCCACGGTCATCAGAAGTACCATGTCAACCAGCTGGATAATAGGTTTTAGTTCGGCCACGGGTGTTCCGGGCTTAATCGAAACTCCCACCGAGCAGCCCAGTTTACGAAGTTGGTTAATCATTTCTTTTGAGTCGGGCACAGCTTCCAGATGGAAAGTGATGCCGTCGGCGCCAGCCTTGACAAATTCCGGGGCGTATTTCGGCGCGTCGCTTATCATTAAATGTACATCGAAAAACAGACCACTGACTTTGCGTAAACTTTTTACAACTACCGGGCCAATGGTAATGTTTGGCACAAAATGGCCGTCCATGACATCAACATGCAGAAATTTAACTTCGTTGGTTATTTCCGCGACGTGACCACCCAATCGGGCAAAATCAGCACTCAAAATAGAAGGGGCAATCTCAACCGTCCCCGCAGCAGGCAGTTTAATCATAATCCATCCATACTTCAAAAAAAAGCGTCCACCCCCGAAAGGATGGACGCTGTCGATAATAAATTATTTCTCGTCGAGAATTTCCACGCTGGCAAATTTCTTGCCTTCGAGAAACTCCAGGCTCGCACCGCCGCCGGTGGAGATGTGACTCATCTTGTCTTCCAGTCCCAATACGGCAACCGCCGCGGCACTGTCACCGCCGCCGATGATGCTGGTCGCGCCTTTGTCGGTCGCTTCAGCGATCGCTAGGGCTACCGCTTTGGTACCCGCGTCGAACGGCTCCATCTCAAACACGCCCATGGGTCCGTTCCAGACTATAGTCTTGGCATCAGAGATTTTGTCAGCGAACAGCTTGCGGGTCTCCGGGCCAATATCCAACCCTTCCCAACCTTCGGGAATATTGCCGGTATTGGTCTGATTTTCGGCATTAGCCTTGAATTCCTTGGCGATAACATTATCGACCGGCAGTACCAGCTCACAGCCTTTGTCACGTGCTGACGAGAGCAGATTCAGGGCAATCTCCAGTTTGTCAGCTTCGCAAATACTATTGCCTACTTCATAACCCTGGGCTTTGAAGAAGGTATAAGCCATGCCGCCGCCGATGAGAATTCGGTCAACCTTGCCGATAAGGTTTTCGATAACCGAAATCTTGTCACTGACCTTGGCCCCGCCCAGAATCGCCACGAAGGGTTTCTGGGGATTCGCCAGGGTGTCACCTAAATACTTCAGTTCCTTCTCAACCAGGAACCCGCAGGCACATTTGCCCGCGCCCAGCAATGAAGGTACGCCATACATCGAAGCATGCTCGCGGTGGGTCGTACCGAAAGCGTCATTGACATACAGGTCAGCCAGCTCTGCCAGTTGGCCGGCGAATTCCGGCTCGTTCTTGGTCTCGCCTTTATGGAAACGCAGGTTTTCCAGCACGATAACATCGCCGTCAGCCAGCGCGTCAACCATGGCTTTGACTTCCGGGCCTACGCAGTCGGGAGCGAGCCTGACTTCCTTGCCCAGCAGTTCGCCCAGACGCTGGGCAGCCGGTGCCAGAGAATATTTATCAATGCGTTCACCTTTGGGACGTCCCAAATGCGACGCCAGAACGAGCTTCGCGCCGCCTGCCAATGCCGCATTGATGCTCGGCAGGGCCATCTGAATCCGCCGGTCATTGGTTATGTTGCAGTTATCATCCAACGGTACGTTAAAGTCAACTCGCATGAAAACGCGTTTGCCCTTAACATTCATGTCAGCAATTGTTTTCTTTGCCATCGCTTTTACCTTTGATTATATGGTTCCAGAAACGAATTCATTTAACAAAGCCAGGGCCCGAGACGATTCCCGAGCCCTGACCCCTAGCTATCTCTCTGAAACTAACTTACAGCGAAGCCAGTTTCTTCATCATATCTACGGTACGGCAGGAATAGCCCCATTCGTTGTCATACCAGCTGACAACCTTAATGAGATTTGAACCGGTCTTGGGCATGGTCATGGTACTCAACGCGTCGAAAATGCTCGAAGCGTTGTGCCCGACAATGTCGCTGGATACGATGGGTTCATCGCAGTAAGCCAGTACACCCTTGAGGGCACCTTCTGAGGCAGCCTTGACAGCGGCGTTAATGTCTTCGACGGTGGCAGAACGTTTCAGCTCAGCAACCAGGTCAACAACACTGCCGGTAATAACCGGAACACGCAAAGCGAAGCCGTCCAGTTTGCCATTGAGGTCCGGGATAACCTGACCGACGGCCCGAGCGGCACCGGTGGTGGTGGGGATAATATTGGCAGCACCGGCACGGGCCCGACGAAGATCTTTGTGGAATACGTCAGAAATGTTCTGGTCATTGGTATAAGCGTGAATCGTGGTCATCATGCCGCGTTCGACACCGAAAGTCTCATGCAGAACCTTGGCAACCGGGGCCAGACAGTTGGTGGTGCAGCTGGCGTTCGAAACGCATTTGTGCTCAGCGGTCAGAAGGTTGTCATTTACGCCCAGTACGATTGTCGCGTCGATTTCATCGGCGGCTGGTACACTGAGGATGACTTTTTTGGCGCCGGCTTTGATATGGTCGCCGTAGCCGCCCTTTTCGCTTTCGCGTTTGCGGAAAATACCGGTGGATTCCAGAACGATGTCAACACCCAGTTCGCCCCAGGGCAGATTGGCGGGACTGCGCTCAGCCAGAATCTTGATGGGCTTGCCATCCACAACCATGGTATCGCCTTCAACAACAACGGTGCCGGCGAAACGACCCATCACGGTGTCGTATTTGAACAGATGAGCATTGGATTTTACATCACAAAGGTCATTAATCGCTACGACTTGAAATTCTTCCGGACGCTGGGCCAGAATACGCATAACTGTTCTGCCGATACGACCAAAACCATTGATACCTACTTTAATAGCTGCCATTGTTTAACTCCTTGTCTTAATTAGATGTTAACGGCACTTAATTTGCTCGCGGTTCCACCTGCTGGAACCTTTTGGCTGCGGAAAGTCCGGGGACTGCCCCATGAAATCCTTCCGCAAACACCAAAGATTAGCGACTATTAGCCTGCTGTCAAGTAATTATAGTTATATTTGCCCTGGGGTACGCACGCCCGAAAACGCTGTGCAAGACCTCACAGGGACAAGTGTTTAGTCTGGCTTGTCTAAAACAAAATTATTGAGAATCTTTCAGGAGAACGTGGGTGATGTTTTTACTGCCTTCAGCTGCTACGCCGACATTTCCCCACCAGTGTACCAGCGAGTTCAACCGGATAACCTCAGTCTTTTGACCGACCCATTTTTGTTGAGCAGTGGGCGGGCCGAACTGACGTTTAATCTGGTCTATGCTCGTCAAAGGGCCGGGGATAAAGCAGGCGGGATGGTCGTAGCGATTGCCTGAGTAATTATTTTGGGCGACCGGGAACGCGACGATATGAGTCAGAGTTGCGGCGTTGATGCTGCCAATGGTCAGATCTTTGGTGAAACTGTGGCTGATTTCGAGACAGTCGATAATCTCGGAAGTGTTTGTCGCTACCAGACTGAGTATTTGGGACTGGTTGGGAATACTGCGCAGTTTTTCGGTGGGCTGAACCGGTTTGGGGTCCAGAAACAGACTGAGCAATTCTCCGGTGCGGGCCAGGTGGATGCCGGGCCGGAAATATCCTTTGAATGTGGGTGGGCCATCCTGTTGACTTTCAGGCAGAAGCGCCGATAGTCCGGCGTCAATACTGACGTTTTCGGGCAGTGTATAGACCGGCGTTGATTTAGCCGTGGCGACAACTGTCTGCTGGTCCAGGGCCTGTGCCAGCGGTTCTTTGGGAGGAATCACCTGGAGCTCGGTCCCTGTGGCGTGTTCTTCTGGTGCGGTGTTTTGCATCATTCGGCCCACCATAATTGCCAGAATGACTGCCAGTACCATTGCTGTGGCACCCATGATATTAAAAATGGCCACACGGGTGAGTTTTTGACGTGTCGGGCTGGGCGATTCCTGAGTGTTATTTTCGTTCCGGGGCCAGCTGTAAGGTTGTGATTGCCGGCGAATGACTCGACTATCACGCAGAACAGAGGTATTTACCTTGAAGGACGACAAGTCGACAGAGGCCGGTTGGGAACTAGCCTGGGGCATGATGGCCGGGGGTTGATTAATGCTGTTTTGCCGGGGCCGCCAGAATAAGGTTCTGTTTTGGATTTCCACAGGCTCGTAATGGTAACGCTGGGATTTGAACAGGGCTGGAATCGGCTGGAATGTGGCGTGGGCGGTGTCCCAGAGCCATTGGCCACGCTGGAGCTGATATGCCAAGAGACAGCCGGAATGCGCAATTTCCAGCGGTTCGTATTTATAAGCTCTGTGGTTGAATGCAAATTCGGCAGGTACGAAACCAGTACCACTAACCTTGCCCGTGGAATCGACCGTAAATACCGGCAGAGGCGATTCCGGGTGTGTATCTACCGGTGCGTAGCTGTGCCGGGACGTTACCGGCTGAATATCTATGGTGTGTAAGTCGACGAGGCTTTTTTGGGACCACCTGGAAGCGGGGTTAAATGCGAAAGCGGGCAGATTTCGCTCTGATGGCGAAATGTCTACCGGCTGATAACGGTATCGCGCGGAATCTGGTTTAATATTTTCGGGTACAAAAGTTTTACGCGAAATTAGCACCAGGGACGGCGCTGGCTGGAGGTGGTAATGTTTTATGGATGGCGTATGTTTGGGTGGTGCCACCGGGGTGTACAGATGTTTTGCGCTGACGGGCTTGATATCCAGGATTGCAGGCGAAGGAGAGGTGAGTTTGCCGGACGTCCTGATTTTAAAAGAGGGCAATGCCCTCTCTTTCTCCGACAAACTCACCGGGACGTATCGATATCGTGCGGTTAAAGCCCGAAAATCGACAGAAGAATTGATTTCCGAGGTGAATAGCGGAGGTGTTTGAGATTTATTTCCAGCATAACTTGTGGGCTGGGATATTGCGGTTAAATCCAGATTTTGGAACGATTTAGATGTTGATGGTCTGAGTTCTGGTCTGGTTTGGCGAGATTCAAAGGCGATCGCGCGCAGGCGTGCGAGTTTTTCGGTGAGTGCTTTTTGGCGATTGCCGGCCCGGTCGGGGAGAATGGGTATTCTCTGTGGTTTTTGGGCGGATTGGTTTTGCTCAATGGTTTTTTGGAGGTATTCGGCCTGTTTTTTGTCCGCATTTTTGCGGATTTCGGCCATTTTTCGGGCCAGGGCGAGCTGGGGGTCTTCTTTGGGCGGGATGCTTTCGGCTATTTTGCGAAGTGATTTTGTAATTGGTTTGTTATTAACCAGGATAGACTCTTCGATGAGGTCGGCCTGCCTGGAATCCGATTTTTTGTGAATTTCGGCGATTTTTTCGTTCAGTTTCTGCCGGAGCTGCTCCTGAGTTTTTTTATGGCTTTGCTGTTCGGTCGAGATTTCGGCCTCTGACGGCTTTTCGTATCCTATTGCCACATCATCAATTGCGGGCATTTCCGATTTCTGGGGGAGGGAGGTAGCAACGGTGTTTTTCTGGGTTAGACTGTGGCGGGTCAGGGTTGAGACTTTTGGTTTGGGGGCGAGGGAAGGGGTGGTTTTTGGGGTTATTTTGGGCGTGGGTACGCGTTGTACCGTTTTACAGGCAGGGCACTGTACTCGCTTATCGACCCAGTGGTCTTCAGCCTCAAGTAATTTTCGGCAACGATGGCAGTTGAATTCAAATGCCATAAGTGCTTACTCCGTTAAAAGTTACCTGCTTTATGGGCAGTCCGGTTCCGTCCGTCTAATGTGGTTATCGGCATAAATAAGCGGTTTTCCACAATAGAAAGCGTTGTTTTTCAGTTATTTATGGCGGTCACAGGCAAAAAAACTGGGTTGGGAAGCGAAAATCGGGGTTATCAGCACTAATATAGGGGATTTGATTGGGAAAAATTAACGTAAGTGCTTATTTTTATGAGCGGAAGTGCGGTGACGGGTCGTCACCGAAATGCGGTGGCTGTTGCGTTAAAATGGGTAATCTGTAGGGATTATACGGTCAGGTTAAGGATTTTTTGAGCATTTTTTGGGGATTTTTTGACAATCCTGTTCGGCACATTTATTGCTCAAATACAGTTTTTCTGTGGTCTTTGCAGTTCATATGATTTAGCGGGGATTATCCCTCAGTGGGACTGTCGGCACTGGTTATTTTGGCGCAGCATCAGCGGCAGCGGCGATTTTTTTGAGGATCGGCCTTAGTTTTGGCTTTGGAGTTTATTGATATGGTTCTGCATTTCTTGCTCGTCGGCCATGCCGCAGAGGTGCCAGCAGAGCATTTCGTAGGTTCTTAAAGTTGGTTTTTTGCCCGTCCACAGGCTGATCAGCATACAGGCGATAATCGCGGCGTACATCTGTAGTTCGATACCGTTTTCGCAGAGGCTTAGCAGATGTCGGCAGCCCAGCACATGCTTAAAAAAGCGGAAAAATATTTCGATGGCCCAGCGTTTCTGATAGAGCAGGGCAATGACTTCGGCGTCCAGGTCCAGCCGGTCGGTGGCAATCAAAATCATCTCACTCTGACGTGGTCCCTGGCCCCGTTTCAAATGCGGTTGACATTCAACCGCTATCAGGCGTAACGGTTGTTTGAAATCTTCCCGCAGTTTTTCACTGCTGCCGGCGATTACCGTACGATCAAAAATTATCCCCGCTTTTCGAGCATCTTCAGTTAAAGGTTTTTCCTGAATAGTTTCGTAAACCGTATCCTCACGCAGCCGACAGACAAAAGAGCTTTTACTATCCACAATGGCCTGAAACAGCTTAAAACAGGCATATCCGCGATCATTGACATAAATCCGGCCGGGCTGAAGATTCTCTAAAAAAACCTTTCGCTCATCAGACTTGTCTTCACTGATATTTATTTTCAGAGGCACATATTTTTCCAGATCAAACTGAGTGTGTGCTTTAATTCCGGGTTTGTCGGTGTCCCAGGCAGCCTGAGTGAGTTTTTGCAAAGCCTGAATACTGCTGCCGTCCACCAGGGTAATGACCTGACCGACTTCCAGTTTTTTGTCCTGAGATATCGGCCCTAACTGCTCAGTGAGTTGAGCGATTATCGGCTCTAACAAAGAACTCTCAAAAACCCGGGATGCTTCCGAAAGCGAACCCAGCGAACCCAGCGAAGCACGCGAACAACCCAACAGCCGCTGTACCTTTTTGAGCTCGCCGGCCTGCTGCAAAGACCGGATGGAACTGCAGATCGGATTGAACATGTATAACAGCAGCAGACTGACATACTGGTCCATGAATAATGTGCGATTGCCGGCCCGGTCCCGCTCACATCCCGCCGAGTGAAGACCTTTCAGCAGAGCCGAGAGGGACTTGAAATACTTGAACCCACGCAGGTCCCGCTCCTTGATTTTCTGACGCTTAGCACTCATGCCTCCTATTAGAGCATAAATATCCCTCGAGCGCAAATTACCTATCTTAACATTTCGGGTTTTTTTTAAAAAAAAATACAGGAGGCCAAAAGCCTAAAGCAATAAATGTGCCGAACAGGATTGGTTTTTTACGCGTTTTTACGCGTTTTTTGTTATTTTGGCGGGGGCGAACTATACTATATCACCTTTTTGGGGCGATTTTTCTTGAAAAAGTACCATATAGTATAGTTACGTTGGTTATTTGGAAGAAGGGAAGAGGGAAGAAGGGAAGAGGGATGAGGGATGAGGGATGAGGGAACGGCTAGGTTTCGGCCTTTGGCCGAGAGTTTTTATTTAACGACAACGGCAAGGTGCCGCCTGCGGCGGAGTTGTTTTTATGGACTGAACCTCACCACCTTGCGGTTTTTGGGGAGGGGTGTTTAAATGAGTAATGACGGTTTTATCCGGCCGCTTACGCGGCTTGGAATCAAAAAAAATGTACCGGGGACCTTTAATTATTCTGATTTTAAAGAGTGCCTTAAAACAACAACAATATCCAATATAGCATTTTCAAGATTATCTATAGGAAAGTCAAATTCGACAGCAATGCGATATAAACCGTGGCAGTATTGGTTTATTTTATCTGCTTCTTCACTGCTTAATTCCACTTGCTTTTTTAGAAGCATATGTATGTCTTTAAGTACATTTTCAAGTGTTAACAGCACCGTTTGGTCGGGAGCCATCTCTTGGGATTCCTTAACCAACTTTAACAATTCCATTATTTTGTTTTTTACATCATTCATTTTATGGCACCGTAATATCTTTTAGTACTTTAGGATTTGGAACATATATCTGCAATCCTCCCCCTATTGCATGCGAACCAAAGATACTATTATTAGCTTGGCCGGCTGTTTTTCCAAATAAAACGGTTGTATCTTTGGGAATTATTATCCGAACACAAGCATTAGCAGAATTGTCGTCGGGTAATGCTAAAAATTTTCTTGCATTATTAGGATTAGCGTATGTCCGAGGGCTAAGCCAATAACTAAGCTTTTTGCCATTTGGCCCAATATGACGATAGGCATAAGTATCTTCTGTTAGCTTAATTGCCAACGGGACGCCATCAAAAGCATTGGCAATATCAGCCACAAACTCCTTATCTTTGACTAATTTAGAAACAACTTTTATCTTCAAGGCATTAGTTGCTTGCTTAAATCTCTTGGCATCATAGATGGATCTTAAGCGTTTCGCATTCTTAACTTGCCTAGAATATTGGGAAGCTTTAAGGGCGTCAATAGAATTATCAGCCAAGGCAATACCTGAGAGATAAAGCCCTGCATCTAACGCGGCGTCCTGAACAATATCACCCATTGCGTTAAGATTCGCTTTTGCCTGAGCAATCTGCCGAGCGTTAATGCCTGAGAATTCCTCTGGGAATTCTTCTGCTAACATTTGCGTTTGATGGCCCATTAAGTTTGTAAGGCCATTGACAATACTGCCGCCAAATGTACTTTCGAGAGCATCGTAAAGTTGGTCCGCAGCGGTTTCATCGCTGTCATCCAAACCAAACCACCAACTTGACGCAATACCTATAGTTCCATCCGCTTCGGCACGCCAATCATCCCACAAATAATCACGTTTAGCAAACATCCCACCCGAATTATATAAGTCATTGAGATAGCTTTGGCCTTGCTCGCCATATTTACCATAATATTCCGCAAGCATACCGGTTTCGTCCCACAACCCAAACGGATCAATCCCATTAACGCCCATATAGGCATTATAAAGGTTTAAACCATCGGCGTATCCGGCTGGGTCTTCGCTGAGCCAGCGGGCGTGGAGCGGGTCGTATTCGCGGAAGTGAGTGTGGTATTTACCCGTAAAGCGGTCGCGGTACATGCCGAGGTAACCAAACGGAATATATTCACTGCGGCCGAGATTGTAAGCGGCATTGTCAGGATGAGTATTCCAGTTGCCGCCGCCGGAGGGATCCCAGGATTTGCACAGACCGGTTGAGTTGTAATATAGCTGCTCAACCAGCGTACCATCATCCTTGACCAGCCCCATAACGCTGCCGCGGTCATCGGTCAGAACGGCGTAGAAATCGTCAGAGAATTCCGGGGTATAGTCAATAAAGATCGCAGGGCTGCTGCTCTGGCCGTCATAGATATAGCGGCGGAGAAGCTCACCGGCCGGGTCCAGCTCGAACTCCGCGGCGAGTTTCAGGCCGTCATAAACCAGATAACGGTCCACCCATTCGCTGGAGTTCAGGTTCTCGTAGCGTTCGGCCACCCGCCGGCCCAGGGCATCGTAGATATATTCGACAGAGGGCGTACCGGAAGCGGTCTCGTTAAAAGGTGATATGTACCCAACGCCGCAATTTCGCTGTCCCATAATCGCCGCGAAAGTGGTTATCCGATTGAAAATCCCTGCCTGCCCAGATTTTCCCCTTGCATAGCCGCCACACCTTCAAGTATGATGTCGGGTCTATATTTATAGAGATATTGTGCGCAACTATCTCTTATATAAAGACCTATGCGGTTTTTGCAGGGCCGCCGGAGTTATGACGTTTGTTTGAGAGCCTGACAAATAAATTTAGCGACGTTTTCCGCAGCATGAGCGGCCGTGGTCGCCTTTCGGAAGCAAATATCCGCGAGGCCATGGGCGAGGTCCGCACCGCATTGCTCGAAGCCGACGTTAACTACAAGATTGTCAAGGACTTCTGTGATTCCGTAGTCGAAAAGGCCCTCGGTGCCGAAGTCATCAAATCTCTCAAGCCCGACCAGCTAATGGTCAAAATCGTCAACGACGAACTGACCAACCTCATGGGTCCCGTCGATAGTAAAATTTATTATGTCACGCCCGGCCCGACCGTAATTATGCTCGCCGGCCTGCAAGGCTCTGGTAAAACCACCACCGCCGCCAAGTTAGCCAAGTTGCTCACCAAGCAGGGCAAGCGCCCCTTGCTCGTCGCCGACGACCTCCAGCGTCCCGCCGCTATCGAACAGCTAAAAACCCTGGGCCAGCAGTTAAGTATCCCGGTCCACTTCGAGGATTCCAAAAACGCTGTTGGCGTTGCCCAAAACGGCATTCGTCAGGCCCGCAAGAATAATAATGATGTCGTCATTCTCGACACCGCTGGCCGACTGCACATCGACCAGGAGCTCATGGGCGAGCTTCGCGATGTCTGCAAGGCCGTCACTCCCCACCAGATTTATCTCGTTTGCGACTCCATGACCGGCCAGGATGCCGTCAATAGTGCCCAGGAATTCAACACCCAGCTCGAAATCGACGGTGTTATCCTCACCAAGCTCGACGGCGATGCCCGCGGTGGTGCGGCCCTGTCGGTCAAGGCCGTAACCGGCAAACCAATCAAATTCATCGGTACCGGCGAAAAGCTGGACGCTCTGGAAGAATTCCATCCTAACCGTATGGCAGGCCGTATCTTAGGAATGGGCGACGTGGTCTCACTCGTCGAGAAGGCCCAGGAGCAGTTCAGCGTCGAAGAAGCCGAAAAAATGCAGGAAAAAATGGCCAAAGGGTCATTTACCTTCGATGACTTCCTCAAACAGATGCAGGGCGTCAAAAAAATGGGCGGCATGAAAAGCATGATGAAGCTCATCCCCGGCATGGGTTCTCAGGTCGACGCCCTAAACGTAGACGACAAAGAACTCAAGCACGTCGAAGCCATCATACATTCCATGACCAAAGAAGAACGCCGCGATCCCGACCTTATCGACTCCTCCCGCCGCCGAAGAATAGCCCGCGGCAGCGGCACCCAAACCCAGGAAGTTTCCGGGCTGGTAAAAACCTTCATGCAGACCCGAAAAATGATGAAGGCTTTTAGCGGCATGGGTGCTTTGGGCAAGATGAAGGCTCTCAAGTCAATGGGCAGTATGGATTTAGCCGCGATGGGCGGTGCTGGCGGCGGCATACCGGGAATGAAGGTTAAACAACGCTCCAAGCGTAAAAAAATCCCGCGTCGCAAGAAGGGCAAGAGCAGATAAGGAACGCGCTCGCGTGTAAAGAGGTGGTCCTGATGACAATTGAGCAATATTTGTCTCAGGTCGGCAGATGCCGTAACCAGAGTTTTGGTATGAGGTTCCGAAAACAGTTTCGGGATACCAAAGGCACCGCCGAGCTGGCCATGCTGGCAGCACCGAGCGAAGAAGAATATGACGATTTTCGTCGGGCGGTAGAAGCCATGACTGAAATTGAAAAAGAGCGTCCCGAAAAGCTGGACGACGATGACATTAATGATATAGCCCAACGTGCCCAGGCTGATGTTGGTAATGTGGGCATTTTTATAAATGGTTATGTGCTGGCCCGTAAGTAAGGCTGGCAGCAGAATTTGATTAGGAGACTTTCAGAGTGGTAAAACTTAGACTCAAGAGACTGGGAAGACGGCATCGTCCGTTCTATCGCATTAGCGCTATGGAAACCCGTAACCCTCGCGACGGCAGAGTGTTGGAAGAGCTGGGCTTTTATGACCCCATCGAAAAAGATGAAGCCAAGCAGGTGTCGGTCAAGATTGACCGCGTAAAGCACTGGCTCAGCCAGGGCGCCCAGGCCAGCGATACGGTTCGTAATCTGCTCAAGAAGCAGGGTGTGGAATTCAAGGGCTAAGCCCGATGTTTTCTGGTCCGCAGGACAGATGGAAAGGTGTTTTTGAATGCATATTGATGTGCTGACACTTTTTCCGGAGATGTTCGCGGGCGTACTTGGCGAATCGATTGTCAAACGAGCCCTGGAAAAGGGGCTGGCCAGCGTGACCCTGACAAATTTCCGCGATTACGCCACGGACAAACACCGCAGTGTTGATGACAAACCCTACGGCGGCGGTCCCGGCATGGTGCTGATGTGCGAACCAATGTTTGCGGCAGTTGAAGATGTCACCAGCAAAGGCCCGGCAGTTGATGAGGTGGTTTTATTGACGCCGCAGGGCCGTAAGTATGACCAGAAATTAGCGACGGAACTATCGACAAAAAAACGGTTGGTTCTTATCGCGGGTCATTACGAAGGGTTTGATGAGCGGATTCGCACGGAGCTGGCGACGATGGAAGTGTCTGTCGGTGATTATGTGCTGAGCGGCGGCGAGATACCGGCGCTGGTTTTGATTGATTCGCTGATTCGTCTTCTGCCCGGTGTCCTGGGTGATGATGATTCGAGCAAGGAAGAATCGTTCAGCCATGACCTGCTGGAATATCCGCAATATACGCGTCCGGCAGAGTTTCGCGGGATGACAGTGCCGGAGATATTGCTTAGCGGCAACCACGAGAAGATTCGGCAGTGGCGGCACGAGCAGGCTGTGGAGAGGACGGAGCGGAAACGGCCTGATTTGAATGACAGACATAAGAGATAAGAACAGACAACGGCAAAGAAAAGCTAGAAACTGGAGTTTTGCCAAATTGTCATTTTGCAAAAGTTAATTAGAAATACAGAAAGCGGAATAGAACAGGAGTTTGTTATGTTAAGTAATGCAACAGAAATTATGGCGGCGGTTGAGAGCTCGCACATGAAGGCTGATAAGCCTTCGTTCCAGATTGGCGATACGGTCGATGTGCATGTCAAGATCGTTGAAGGCAACAAGCACCGCGTCCAGGTGTTCAACGGCACGGTCATTTCCCGGAAGGGCAGCGGCATCAACGAAGTGTTTACGGTCCGTCGTATCGTGAACAACGAAGGTGTTGAGCGTATCTTCCCGGTAAATTCGCCCAACGTTGCGAAGGTTGACGTGGTTCGCAGCGGTTTTACCCGCCGCAGCAAGCTCTATTTCCTGCGTCAGCGTACCGGCAAATCGGTTCGTCTGCGTGAGAAATGGGTTGGCAAGAAATAAAGCCGACAGGCTCTTTCAAAACGAATATCAGGCCTGATTTTTATGGGCGACAAGATAAGCGGACGGTCGTTATGCGCCGTCCGCGTGTTTTTTGTCAGGGGCAGGTATGTTGGAACGGTTGCTGACGATTCTGGGGCTCAGGCGGGGCAGGGCAGAGACCGCCCCTAAAGCCCGGTTGGGCAGGTGGGGCGAAAAGAAGGCCGAGAAATATCTGAAGCGGCGGGGCTATAAACTTATAAAACGAAATTACGCCACCAGACGCGGCGAAGTGGATTTGATAATGCGGCGGAGGGGCGTTGTCGTGTTTGTGGAAGTCAAAACCCGTACCAGCGAAGATTTCGCGAGCGGAGAATCGGCGGTTAATTACGGCAAACAGTTACGAATCGAACGGGCGGCGAAAGATTTTATCCGACAGAGGCAACTGGAAAAGTGCGTGTGCCGCTTTGATGTGGTCGTGTTGGTTCGGCCTGTAAAAGGGAAAGTCACTGTCCGGCACTGGGAAAGCGCGTTTCGGGTTAAGGGCGGCGGTTAGATATTGAGAGAAAGTCCTATGCTTTCTCGAAATGGAAACTATGCTGGTCGGCGTCTATGTTGATAGTATCGTTTTCGATGAACTTTCCGGCAAGTATGAGCTGGGCCAGGGGGTTTTCGATTTTCTGCTGGATGGCTCGTTTTAAGGGACGGGCGCCGTAGGCGGGGTCGTAGCCTTCTTGGAGGAGCAGGTCTTTGGCGTTGTCGGTGACCTCAAGCAAGAGGTTTCGTTGGGCCAGGCGTTTGTGGAGATAGCGCAGCTGGATATCGACAATCGAGCGGAGCTGGTCGCGGCCCAGGGGATGGAAGACGATGGTTTCGTCGAGCCGATTGAGGAATTCGGGTCGGAATGCCTGTTTGAGTACTTCCTTGACGTGGGCTTCAATTTCCCAGTCGGCCCCTTCCTGCTCGGAAAGTTTCTGTATATGGGCCCCGGCGATATTGCTGGTCATGATGATGACGGTATTTTTGAAATCAACGGTGCGTCCGTGTCCGTCAGTCAATCTGCCGTCGTCGAGTACTTGCAGCAGTACATTGAAAACGTCGCGATGGGCTTTTTCCAGTTCGTCCAGGAGAATGACACAATAAGGGCGACGGCGTACGGCTTCGGTTAAACGTCCGCCTTCTTCGTAGCCGACGTATCCGGGAGGGGCACCAATTAAACGCGAAACGCTGTGGGCTTCCATGTATTCACTCATGTCGATGCGAATCATGGCGTTCTCGTCATTGAACATAAACTCAGCCAAAGCACGGGCAAGTTCAGTTTTACCAACACCGGTTGGGCCGAGGAACATGAAACTGCCGATGGGACGATTAGGGTCGCCCAGCCCGGCGCGGGCGCGGCGGATGGCATCGCAAACCGCGCGAACGCCTTGGTCCTGACCGACAACACGTTTACGAAGATTGTCTTCCATGTGCAGCAGTTTTTCCTGCTCGCCGGTCATCAGGCGTGAAACGGGTATGCCGGTCCACTTGGCAACAACCTCGGCGATTTCATCGGAGGTGACTTCTTCCTTAACCAGCCGATTTCCGTTCTGGGCGTCGTAGAATGACTCCTTTTCGGCAATCTGTGATTCGAGATTTCGCATGGTTTCATAGCGCAGCCGGGCAGCGGTTTCGAGATCGCCGTTACGCTGGGCTTCGTCAAATTGATTTTTGGCGGAGTCGAGCTGTTCCTGTAAAGACTTGATGTCCCGCAGCGAGCCGACCTCTTTTTCCCACTGCGTGGTAAGGGCACGGTTTTTTTCCTCCAGGTCGGCAAGCTGTTTCTGGAGCTTTTCGAGTCGGTCGCGAGAACCTTCGTCGGTTTCCTTTTTGAGGGCTTCCCGTTCAATCTGCAACTGCACGATACGGCGGCGAAGTTCGTCCAGCTCGCTGGGCAGTGAATCATTTTCTATACGCAAACGTGAGGCTGCTTCGTCGATGAGGTCGATGGCTTTGTCAGGCAGGAAGCGACCAGTGATATAACGGTGGCTCAAAGTTGCCGCGGAGACCAGCGCGGCATCGGTGATACGCACGCCGTGGTGAGTATCGTAGCGAGGTTTGAGGCCGCGTAGAATAGCGATGGTATCTTCAACGGAGGGCTCTTCGACGACGATAGGCTGGAAGCGGCGTTCCAGGGCCGCGTCTTTTTCGATATGTTCGCGGTATTCGTCGAGCGTGGTTGCGCCAATGCAACGGAGTTGGCCACGTGCCAGGGCGGGCTTGAGCAGATTACCGGCATCGACAGCGCCTTCGGCTTTGCCGGCACCGACTACCAGATGAAGTTCGTCAATGAAAAGAATAACCTGGCCGTCGGAATCGGTAACATCTTTGAGCACGGCCTTTAGTCTGTCTTCAAATTCACCACGGTATTTAGCCCCGGCAATAAGTGCGCCCATATCCAGGGAAATTACGCGTTTGTCTTTCAGGCCGGTAGGAACGTCGCCGTTGACAATTCGCTGGGCAAGACCTTCAACAATCGCGGTCTTGCCGACACCTGGTTCGCCGATAAGCACAGGGTTGTTTTTGGTACGCCGACTGAGAACCTGCATACAACGCCGGACTTCATCATCCCGGCCAATGACCGGGTCGAGTTTGCCGGACCGGGCTAATTCAATAAGGTCAATACCGAAACGCTGTAAAGCCTGGTATTTTTCTTCGGGGTTCTGGTCCATTACCCGCCGGTCGCCACGAATTTCCTTGAGGGCGGCTTCGACATCCTCTCTTTTGAGGGCGTTTACCGTCATTATCTCCTGGGCGGTACTCTTGACTTCCAACAATGCTAAAAGCAAATGCTCGGTGCTGAGATATTCATCCTTGAGATTTTGTGCTTCCTTCTGGGCTTGGCCGAGCACCTGATTTAGTTGGGGATCGGTGACTATCCGGGCTGTGCCTCCGCTGACCTTGGGCAGCCGCCCCAGTTCACTATGAACCATCGAACGAAGCTGGGTCAGATCGATGCCAACCTTCCCCAGCAAGGGAGCGATGAGCCCGCCGTCGTCCTCTCCAACCAGGCTATTCAATAAGTGCAATGGAGTGATGGTGGAATGCCCGGCGGTCTGGGCTGATTCCTGAGCGGCAGCTAAGGCCTGCTGAGCTCTAACGGTAAGTTTTTCCAATCTCATATTGATGCTCCGTTTCTATCCATAGCGGGCTTGCCCTAAAGTAGTCAGGTCTCACGTTAATTTAGGTAAAGCAAGATTTGTGCCAAACCGCCAATGCAACACATAAAACATTATCTTGTAATGCTTTACAGCAACAATTGACAAATATAACTCAAATATACGTCCCCAAAACCATGCCAATTTGGCAGATTGCACAAAATCTTCGGCAAAAATCCTTATACGGATGCAAGAATACTGTTGGCGGGGGTTGATGGGCTAAGAAGTCTCTGATTTTACGACCTATAATATAACATATTTGACTATAAAGCTTTCCGGAAAGCAGATTATGAAGATATTGGGCTGATTTTCTAAATTTTTTATAAAGAAATTCTATGATTTTGCCGATTGAGCTTGATTTTTTGGTGAGCCCAGAGTATAATTCAGGAAAGTAACTGGATGAGGGTTTGTATCCTGACGATAACAGGATGTTGAGAAAATTGGAGAAAATATTTTTTTGGCAAAATACCGTATTTACCACGATAGACAAGCCTATCTGGTTTCGGTAATCTATAGCAAGTTGTGAAATTCTTACTAGCCAGTATGGACAGTTTTTGAGCTGTTTCTGGCTGATGTCCAGTCGGGCGTTTCTGAATTTTACTAATATTGTCACTTTTTCGGGATGTTAAGGGCGTATACCAATGGTCCTCGGAAGGTGTAGGATTTTTGCGGCTGCTAAGCAGCGTTTTCGATATAATTTATTAACTATAGCCCTCAGAAGGGGTTATCGCTCCAAGCGGACTGGGAGAAGACTTGGACAGGAGATTACTAAAGATACTGGTTGCGCTTTTATCGTTCTGGGCAAGTTCCAGTGCGTTAGCTTCTCCTGCGTGCATTTATGACAGGTCGGAGTTAGATTCAGTTTTCTCTGTGGCGGTAATATCCGATGATTCGGGTATGGGAATTACTGTTGGGGAAGATATTTCTACAAACCCCACCGTATCGCCTTTATCGGCAGTTGGCCGGGGGCTTCTTGAGCCCAAAATAATTTCTTCAAATTCAAAATTGGCTGGTTGGGTGGTTCCGGCTTTGCCTAGTACCTTATTATTGGGCCTGCTGGGATTTCTGATTGTCGTAACCTTCCGTGAGCGTCGGCTGATAATGTCCCTGATGGTTCAGGTTTCATCTTTGGGCCGATCGGGGGTCGAATACCTTCCTGAGTTGGGCCGGCGTCTGGGGGACAGATGGGCAATACTGTCAACGTCGGTACTGCAACGTCATTTTAGCAGTCAGGTAGAACAGGATTGCCCTGAAGGTCGTTTTGATATTGTATCCTATGTAGGGATGTTACACCGTCTGGCTGATAGCGAGGGAAGGGCAGCCGGGGGACACAACATCGAGGGGGCACAATCCGTAGGCCGCAACCGTCTGGATACAGGCAGTTGGGGTTTACGCACATCTGAATCGAATTGGCTTATTACCCTGTGGGCTGTTCTGGCTGACAGGATTTCATATTTTTCGCAGTCCCGTATCCCCACGGGAAAAGCGGAACTCTCTCCACTTTTATCCTACCTTATCAATGTGGACAGTCTCGAGAGAGCCCTCCCGGGTTTTGGCTTGAGAGTAATATGGTCTTGCGGGTGCGTGCCCGTAATTGGCCGGAGTTATTTTATGCTCCCAACAGGGTGTAATTTGTAAAGCCCGTGGTGGAGCGAAAACCAAAATTTAGAAATTTGTAGTACCAAGGAGTAATATTAATGAATGATGTAGTTAAGAAATCAAGTATTGCCGTTTTACTGCTTTTGTTTGTGGCAGTTTCCGGGGCCTGGGCCAATCCCACTGTAACCTTCACCGGCGTTTCACCAACCGGCACTTATAATGGTTATTATGCCGGGCAAATGAACTTCACTGTCTCTGGCTTTGAGGGTTATGCAATTCAGCCTGTCGCCGGCAGTTTCGCAACTTTTTGTCTGGAATTTGACGAGCATATCAGCAAAGGCACATATGATGCGAGTATCAGTGACAGCGCTACTATGGGTGGTTTAACCGGTGCAACCGGCGGTTTTGATCCGCTCAGCAATGAATCCGCTTGGCTGTTCGACAACTTTGTCACGAACTACGGTATCGACGGCAGCGGTAACAGCAGCAGCACAATTGCCAAGAACTACCAGATGGCGTTCTGGTATCTGGAAGGTGAAATCACTGATTCCGGCGAACTCACCGCTGGTGCCCAGGCATACGTTGACGCCGCTATTGTTGGTGGAGCAAGCTACATCAATAATGACATTATGGTTCTGAATCTCTGGCGGGTTGGTACCGATCTGGAGAACCCCCAGGCTGGTGATTATGTTCAGGACATGATTGTTCGGGTTACCAACAACTTTTACCCTCCGTCAGTTCCCGCACCTGGTGCGATTTTTCTGGGCGGTCTGGGTATGAGTCTAGTTGGCTGGCTGCGTAGGCGTCGAGGTCTATAATTAGATAATCGTTTTGTTCTGGCTCCAGGGAAGAGTCGGTGTAGTACATAAAAGTATAAGTAGTGGAAGTACAGAAGGATTTGTTAGAAAGGAAAATAGAAATGAAGAAGTTGATTTTATTGTTGATGTTTTTGGTGTTTATGTCAGGCGTAGCTGGCGCTGCCCCGACACTTTTGCTGAAACTGACCGAGGTTGAGCCAGAAGTAAGTATGCACGTTCAGTTAGCAAGTTATAATATTTCCAACATGAAGGTTGGTGTTCATAACTTTGAGATGAAGGATTTCGATCCGTCAGAGGATCCGATTCTGCCTCGCTGGGGTTTTTGTATCGAAGCCGATCCGAGCAGCACTCAATTTCAGAGTTATGAAGTTGTAGATCTGGAAGACGCTCCTGAGCCGGATGGTCCCGGCGGCAATGCCATGGGCATAGTCAAAGCAGATTATATTCGCCAGCTTTGGGCGGCCCGTATTAGTGAAGTTGATGATGACATCAGTGCCGCAGCATTTCAGTTGGCGGTATGGGAAATTGTTTACGACGACGTATGGGGTTTGTCCGAAGGTTCGGGCTCTTTCTACGTTTATAGTAGTACCAACAGCAACGTTACCGGCGCGGTAGCTCTGGCCAGTGACTGGCTGAGTGATTTTGATTTTAGTGGTGACAAGGCTAACCTTCTGGCCCTACAGAGCATGAGCTACCAAGATTTCGTAGTCGAAGTTGTTCCAGCCCCAGGAGCGATCCTGCTGGGCGGTTTGGGTATGGGATTGGTTGGCTGGCTGCGTAAGCGTCGCGGGCTGTAGAAGGTAATCTTATTTCACACAAATGGAGGTATAACCATGAAAAAGTTAGCGGTTGTTATGATTGTAGGCTTGTTGGTTGCTCCGGCAATGGCGGGCCTTGACTGGAAATTTGTTCCGTTCACATCGGTTCTTGAAGGCGGGTTCAGTTACGACGCCTCAGGCAATAATGTGGTTGTGGACGGAACCGCCTTTTCAAGTGTGATGGGCAGCACCTTGAGTACCGAAGAAATCGGCGGTGACGGCATAGCCAATCCGATTAGCGGCAACTTCGCTTTCTACGGCGCATTTGAATATAGTGACACTGAAAATGTATTTGCCTGGGCAGTAGCCAATCCTAATCAGGAATTAGCGATTGAAGTGAGAGCTCATACTCTCAATTTTTTGTCTAACGTTGGGGTCTTTTCAGACTATTTCGCACTTGATGCCCGCGACATGCCGGGCGTTGATTATCTGAAAGCGACCTTTGCGGAGCTGGGTGCCTGGGGCTGTACGGAAATCGCTGATGATATGTGGATGGACATCGCGGTAGATACAGCCAATTCCCGTGTAGCTATAAGCATTATCACCAATCAGGATTTTGGCACAACCAGCATTGATGCATTTATTCTTCCCGGCACCCTGGATGGTGAGATTCCCGGACAATGGCGTGCGTCAGGTATGGGTGTCGCGGCAATTCCCGCTCCGGGTGCTTTGTTGCTTGGCAGCCTTGGTATGGGTTTGGTTGGCTGGCTGCGTAAGCGTCGCGGCTTGTAATTTAGATTTTAGGAATTTAATATTTTCTTGGAAAGGAAAGACCATGAAGAAGTTATTGAGTTTTGTTTTGATAGTCATGCTGGTTTGCTCGGTATCCTGGGCGGATACGTCCTCGATTTTTACGGCAGGCGGTGTTCGTCTGGGCGATCTTCAGAACGAAGACGGCGGCTGGGATTGGCCTTTGGATGACGGTAATCCGGCAACGGGCAGTGCTTCCAATACTGCTGCCCCTACCGCTATGGGACTTCTGGCGGCATATCAGCAGACAGGTAATATTGATTTTCTTAATAATGCCATTGAAGCTGGTGAATTAATTAAGACTGTTTCCCCCCCACATTCTACCGGAAACGGCATTTTTATGAACGAGCTTAGTCAGGTTACTGGTGATGCTTCTTATGCTGCCGATGTAAAAACAGAGTTTTATGATGCTCTGGCTGGTGGCACTTACGACAAAAGCGGCACACTCTATGATACTGCCAGCTATGCCCAGTATATTCTAGACATAAGAGCCTCTCAGAATTATGGTAACTTAGGTGTCTGGGATGTTGGCTTGGCCGCAGTTGGCGCCGCTCAACTCGGCGTTGAACAGGCTGAGCTTGACATTTGGGCCGACAAGATTGAGGCAGGGCTGCACAATTGGAACGGTGACTACAATAACGGCGGTCGTTATTACAGCGTGATTGGTCTTGCTGGTGGTGTTTACGGCTTGTCTGCTCTGGGTGTAACCGAGTTGGATACCGCAATCAGTGGCGGTTACCTTGATGGTATGCAAAGCCTGACTGAGCTGGCAGACGCATTGGTATCATATCAGGCTGACGGCGGCGGTTTTGGCATATACGCTACTTACCCTTATGACGCTTATACCGGCGTTCAGGAAACCGCTTATGCGATTTTAGCTTTGAATTCAGTTGATTCGGCTCTTTATCAGGATTCGATTTCATCGGCAGGCTGGTGGCTTGCTAATTCGCAGCTTGCAAGCGGTGGCTGGGCAGGTGGATTTGCCGGTCTGGATCCTCTACGTGAAAATAATGAAGTGACTGGCGAAGCCCTTTGGGGTCTTTCGGTTGCGGTTCCGGCCCCAGGTGCTTTGCTGCTTGGCAGCTTGGGTATGGGGTTGGTTGGCTGGCTGCGTAAGCGTCGCAGTTTGTAAGTGTAAGCGTTTTTGTATTTTAATCCAACGGAGTCGGACTGGCGAACGCTGTGAGGCGTTGGCCGGTCCGCTTCGGTGGTTTTGGGCGGGGACGCTATTGAAGGATGATAGCAGTATAGATTCGCACATTTTGAATGTGCCGGGCATAATTGGATAATGGAATGGTCAAAAAATTGCTAATATTGCTTTTGGTTGTACCGGCCTGGGCGGGGAGCAGTTTTGACGGGGCGGGTGAGTACCAGACCACAGCTCAGGGGATGTATTATGTTATCACCGGCGGGCAAGTGGACACGGGGGCCGCGGATGGACATAATATCGCTTCACTCACTGACGACCCTATGCGTTTTAAGGCGATGGGCCAGTGGGTAAAGGAAGGCTACAACAATACATCGGGGAGTATCGCTTTGACGCTCAAATCGGGCGGGGCAACGGTTTTCGATAATAACGGTATCGAAGATTGCAGTCAGGGCAGTTACTACGACGGCACGGGGGTTTCACGCAGCGGTTATGTGCCGGGTCTGTACCGGGCATATTCGATGTCGAACAACTATGACCAGATTCACGCGGGGTTTTTCCGGCTGGAAGAAGCTGTTACGATTGATGAGATCGTTGGTTACTACAGTACAGTCGGCGGCTTTAACAGTGACTGTGAATCTGTCAATTTTCGGATGAATATCTGGTCGAGTGTTAATGGAACAATGCCGGTCAATACCGGCGGATTTGACGGCGACGTACTGTCCTCGGATTTACTGGGCGGGAGCTTCAGTTGGTCCGACAGTGGTATAGACCGCATTCTGGGGGATGATTACGGCAATGCCGTGGATAATATTTACTGTTTACAGTACACTCTGAATACTCCGATTACGCTGAAAGCGGGCGATTACTGGTTTAGCCATGATGCGGCTTTAACGCAGGAAGATTCGATTGTTTTCGCCAGTGCGCCAATTGTGATGCCGGTCCCGACTCCGGGTGCTCTGTTGTTGGGTAGCTTGGGAATTGGTTTGGTAGGTTGGCTGAGGAAACGGCGGAGTTTGTAATTTGTTTTGCGAATTAGAGTATAAGAATTAAGTAGTTCAGTAATTAATTTTAGAATTTGCAAGAAAGGAAGTGTATTATGAGAAAATTGATTGTGAGAAGTGCAGTGGCAGTAATGCTAGTTGCTCTCGGTGGTTTGGCAGAAGCGTCTACTACTATCGATTTTGACGCGGTGGCTTTGCGTCCGGCGAACGATGGCGTAAGCGGTTATGGCACTATTACCGAATATGCTAATGGTAATGGGGTAACTACTAATGTTTCTAGTGCGGGCCAGAAAGTCTATTATGGCACAGACTCTTTTAACGGCCAATCTCTCAGTACAATCAGTTACGTAGAGTTTACGTACAAACGCCCCAACGGCGGGAACAACCCATATATGAACGCCGTTATCACCGACGGGCTAGGCAACTACGGTGTCATTTCATCACAGGGCGGTTATACTCTAGAGGAAAATATTGACGACACATACACAGAGAAGCGGATGCGTTATTATTTTGCTGGGGATTCAGGCAACCAGGCCTATGGCTTTCGTTTTTATGAACCTAGTCCAGACGGTAGTTCCTGGTCACATGGAACAAATCTGGTCTGGTCAGACATTTCAACCTGGTCTCTGCTAGGAATCGGAGACACCCGACCAATTTCTACCGGAGAACTGGCTGCTAACTTTGGTGATCCCCGCGCACCGCTGACAGATGGCCTAGCCATCATGTGGGGTGACAGTGCAGAAAACTATCTTGGTATCAGAGACATTTATAACGTGCTGGTTGTGACCTCTGACAGCCAGGAATACGTTGCCGGTGTTGTACCCGCCCCAGCGGCTCTTTTGCTGGGCAGTTTAGGAATGGGTTTGGTGGGCTGGCTGAGAAAACGTAGGCAGATTTGAGCGGAATTAATTTATTTGGAAGAATTTGTCCCTGAACGGTCGGGGTTTAGTAAAAAGGTCTGACGGAACTATCAGGCTGGGTAGAAGCATTATGGAGAAGGCTTTTATGTTGAAGAAGTTGACGGTAAAAATTTGTGTTGTGTCAGTTTTTGCTTTGGGCTTTTGCCGGGTAGCTGGTGCAGCTCCGAGTTTGGATCTAAAAGAAAATGTTCAGGGAATCTTCCAGAAATGGAATGAAAGTATGGACGGAGGCGCACCGGGCCAGGCTGGTAATCATCTTTATACCAGCAACATGGGATCGGCCGCGTTTTCGTTGAGCGGAGCTGAATTGTCTCAGGTTGAATTACTTGTGGGAGACCCCACATATAGTTACAAAACCACTTATGAAAACGGCAATTTGCAGCTTATGAATAATCTGGGAATAACCTGGGGTTCTGAATCGCTCTACAATGTTACCCTGGATTCTCTTATTGTTTACAGCACCGGGGCCTCCGACTGGAATCCAACGCCGGGCACGACAACTTATGGAAATATTTCCTGGCTGCTTGAGGGTACCGGCACTATTGATGGCGAACCAGGCTATATCGTAAGCTTGACCGCAACAAACGGCCCCTTGACTTTCCCTCCTGGCTTTAGCTATTCCGCGAGTGTTGTGGGCGGTGTAGCCATAATGTCCGGTCAGTTCGGTACGACCGCGATTCAAATTTCAGAGGTAGTACCCACCCCTGGAGCTATATTGCTGGGCAGCATGGGTATGGGCCTTGTTGGTTGGCTGCGAAGACGCCGCAGTTTATAAATGATTACTAATGGCCGGTGGTTGGCAGACAAATAAGGAGGAAACTGTCAACTGCCGGTTTTTTTGTACATATTCTTTTTATAAAATAGTAGAGAGAGACGATGCTGTCACAATTTTTGTAAGATGCTTTTCCCACTTAGACAATACTTTCCTCCCAAGCCTCAGATGACCTCGCAAGCGACTGCTCGGCGGTGCTTTTTACCATTAATACCATATGTCTGGTTTATTTTTTGCGTTGCTGGTACTCAGGTACACGCGGTACCGGCAAGGGGAGAGTTGTTCGATTTACGTCAACCGGATGGTTCTTTAGTTGCTGTCCGTATCTGGGGGGATGAGTATTATCAAATTATTGAATCGCTTGACGGTTATACTTTGATACGCGACCCGGATACAAAAACTATTTGTTACGCAACCCTGAATGCCGTTAATAGCGATCTGCTTTCAACGGGTATAGCCGTCCAGGACAGTATTCCCTCTGAACTTGATTTGCCGCTCCATATTCGCCCCAGCCAGGAGACTATCAGTCAAGTCGTCACCGTCCATCGGCAAAGTTACAAACCGGGTTATGACAACGGTGAGCAGTGTCAAACAATTCAGGTTCTGCCTCAGCGGACCAGCACTCAGGGCACAGTTATGGGGCTGTGCCTGATAGTGGATTTTCCTGATGAGCCCAACACCATATCCTCTTCAGAAATCGATAATTTTCTCAATCAACAGGGTTACACCGGGTTTGGCAATAACGGTTCGGTCCGCGATTACTTTTATGATGTTTCCGACGGTCTGCTAACCTTCAACAGCTATGCTACTCCGTCCTACTACACCGCTCAGTATGAAAAAAGTTATTATGACGATGACACTCAGTCGGCTGGCACGATGGGACGTCTCTTGATTTTGGAAGCATTGAACCACATGGAAGCTGAAGGGTTTGATTTCAGCATTTTCGATAGCGACGACGATAACGTAATAGATGCCTTGAGCTGTCTTTACGCCGGGGGGACCACGAGCGGCTGGTCACGCGGTTTATGGCCACACAGCGGCTTTGTGACATTTACCGCCGACGGAGTATCCACTTCCCGCTATGCGCTTGCCTATATCGGCAGCAGTTTACAAATAGGTGTCTACTGTCACGAGACCGGCCACATGGTGTGCAACTGGCCTGACCTTTATGACACCGATTTTGAATCTTTCGGCATCGGCAGTTATTGTCTGATGAGTTACGGGGGCGGCAGCGGCAATCCGGTAGAGCCTTGTGCCTTTCTTAAATATTTATCGGGCTGGTGCGACACTCAGATTCTTACCGATTACCAGGATGGTTTAGTCGTCCCTGCCGGCATCAACACAATTTACAAATATGAACACCCCAGTTTGACCGACCAGTATTTCCTTATCGAAAATCGTAATCGGTCCGGGCGTGATAGCAACCTTCCCGACTCTGGCCTTGCCATCTGGCTTGTCGATCGCCAAGGCTGGAATAACCAACAGGCCATGACCCCAACGGAACATTACGAAGTCACTTTGCTTCAAGCTGACGGTCAATGGGATTTGGAAAACAATGTCAATTACGGTGACGGTACAGATTTGTGGGCAGCACCAGATTTTGTGGTCTGTGGGCCTTATCATGCCTTGCCGAATACCAACTGGTGGGATGGTCTGCGTTCGGGTCTGGGAATCCAGAATATAAGTTCGCCGGGAATGGAACTTACATTCGACTACGCTTTAGATGCTCTGGAATTAACTCCGGAATCAGATTTCGTAGCGGCAGGTCAGCAGGCGGGTCCGTTTTTGCCAGCGAACCATTCTTATACTGTCAGCAATCGTGGACTGGGTGGGTTTGATTATGAAATCTCAACCGTCGCCGACTGGCTTAGCCTTGATGACGGCAGCGGCCCCACTACCGATTTGATAACCGGTACTCTGCTGCCAAACCAGGAAATTATTATCGAAGCAGCCTTTACTACCGAAGCCGAAATTTTAGAGGAAGGTTATTATACTGCTCTAATTATTTTCACCAACTCAAGCAGTAACGTCAGTCAATCACGAAACGTGGTTTTGGGCATCCAGGATTTAGCTGTCAATATTTACCAGACGGATTTCGGCACGGGACTGCCGGACGGCTGGACGATCATCGATGGTTATAGCGACGGGATGACCTGGCGAGATGACAATCCCGGCCAACGTTCCAGTCCAAACCTGGCCGGACCTTTTATGATTGCCGATAGTTGGTGGTTTGGAGCAGTAGTTCTGGATGAGCAGCTTCTCAGCCCGGTTTTTAACTGTAGCAATTTTACCGAGATAAACCTTCAGTTCAGTCACTATTTTACGACATACAGCGCCGTGGCGGATGTTGATATGAGGGTCAATGGGGGCGCGTGGCAGAATGTCGCACGGTATGAATATAAATCCTGGGGCATCCAGACGGTTGCTCTGTCCGCAGCTTCAGGGCAAAGTCAGGTGCAATTCCGTTGGCATTATTACAATGCTCTGTCTGACTGGTTCTGGGGGATTGATGATGTTAGCCTTGACGGATTGTGTATGCAGAACTACCCTGGTGATTTGGCTTATGATTGCCAGGTTGATTTAGAAGACCTGGTTTATATCGCCCAAAATTGGCTGCAAAGTGATTGCAGTATAACCAACGGCTGGTGCTCTGGTGCTGACCTGAACCACAGCAGCAGGGTGGACCTTAATGAATTCCCGGTTCTGGCTCAGGATTGGCTCGCCGGTGTTAATCAGTGACCCACCGTAAGGCAGGTACTCCGCCATTGACCGATACCATCCCACCAGATTGAGATGTAATCAACGTGATTGCCATCGTCATGCCGGCAATATTCCAAGGCTTTTTTATGCAGTTCGGTCATACAAATATGTCCGCCCATCTGCCAGGCCTTTACTCCAATGTCTATCGCCTGCTGCTCAACTTGAGTTTCAGGATTAAGATTCTTTTCCTGAACAAGTTTGGCTAATTTGGCTGCGTCATCAGCCAAAAGTTCCTGATGTTCTTTTCTTTCTTCCAGTTCCTGAGCTTCCAGCAAATTCAGCAATTCACGTTGTTTCTGTTCAACCTGCCTGCGAACCTGCCGCTTACGTTCCAGTCTTTCGCGGCGATGCTTCCGACAGCCTGGCATAAGCAGTTCGACAAATCCCAATGCCGGGTCAACAATCACCCAGACAAAAAACGTCATCCCCAGCGTTCCCACAATAACCGTAATGCCAAACCTCAAAGGCTCCTTCAAACCCAAAGCTGCCCAAAGCCCCGCCAAAGCACCCAGCAGCGGACTAGCGGAATAAAGCAGCATATAAGCCAGAGTACTGGTTAGGGGGTGTTCCTGGACCGGTTCCTGTCCGCGAGCAGCTCCCCGGTAAATTGCGAAGGCATAAATTACCAGAACAATAATGCTAAGTAAAATTGTGTAGCTTGATGTGGAAAAAATCGCCCACCAGCCCATGCCCGCCTGCCGCATGGCAAAGCCCGTCCCCAGCGCAACACAACACACTATCCATAAGGTGCTGAACAGCTGGATATATTTTAACGGTTTATGGGTCAACAATTCTATTCCTTCAGGCTTTTACTGGCTTATGTTACTGATATAGTAATAAGATGAGACCGGCGCCATGGCCCGACCAATGGGACGAGCCAATTCCTCAACCACCATCGCAACCGCAGCCAGCGGTGTTGGCGGAACATAAACAATATCACCTTCTTCAAGCAGCACGTTACGAGTTGAGTCCCCGGTATTGAGAATATACTTCAAATCCATTTCGAACAGTTTTGGCTCTATGCCTTCCTGGCCCGAAGGGCGAATTACTCGAATATGTTCCAGCCAACCGGTAACTTCCGGACGCGCCTCGGATACAGCTTTTAGTACCGTGTCATAACCGGTATAAGGGCGTGGGCCGGGTTGACGTACCTCACCCAGCACATAATAAACTTTACTCAGCATCGGATTGACACGTACATCGATAGGATAATCTCCCTGCAGGGCATATAGCTTGGAAGCCTTCTCGCGGATAAGCTGGGAAACCTGGGCCGGTGTCTTGCCCGCTACTTCCAGTTCGCCCAGGCCTTCCAGAGTTATCTTGCCATCGGGTCTGATACTCTGGATCTGAAGATTGATTTCGGGAATCTTCGCGCAGAAAATTTCCACTCCGTCCGGCGGGTGGAGAATGTAAGTTTCGCTATTGGCAGGCACCTGATAAGGGGTCGTAAAAGAGGCGATGTCATCGGGAATGCTCTGGCAGCCACTTACAAAAACTAGACCCGCAGCCAGCAAAGTCACACAAACCTGAAAACGAAACTTATGCAAAGACCTCATAGCTATCTCCTGTGTAAGATTATCGCTCAAAGGGATTTTATCAAAATCCACAGACTATTTATCGGCACACTGGCCCAGGTTCTTTGGCATAGAATCAAGCCAGGTTCCGATAATCAGACACGAACGCTGATTTCGATTATTTAATATAACTCCTGTTTTCATCAGGGTCAAGAAAATCGTATCAGGAACAAAAAACTGATTTTTCTCCGAGTGGGCATTTGCTATAATATTAGATATAATGGCCCAGAGTCAGCAAATGTGCCATAATATGGTTATTGTTAGTTATCGGAACCACAGCACGCACGAGGACAATATGAACATCAGCACAACAAGTCTGCCGGGCGTTATCCTGATCGAACCCCGGCTCTTTTCTGACAATCGAGGCTTTTTCCTGGAAACGTTTAACCAGAACCGTTTCGACCAAGCCGGCCTTAACCTCAACTTTGTACAGGACAATCATTCTCGCTCCTGCCGGGGAACCTTGCGCGGCCTGCATTATCAGCTAAAACATCCTCAGGGCAAACTGGTCTACGCTGTTCGCGGCGAAATCCTTGATGTTGCTGTTGACATACGTCGCGGCTCTGCCACTTTTGGCCGCTGGGTAAGCGTGTTGCTTTCCGAGGAAAATCATAAACAGCTCTACGTTCCCGAAGGCTTCGCGCATGGATTCTGCGTCCTCAGCGAAACCGCCGATGTGATTTATAAATGTACAGATGTGTATACCCCCGGCGATGATTACGGTCTACTTTGGGAAGACGAAGCCCTGGCCATTGACTGGAGCATATCTGCCCCCTTACTCTCCGATAAAGACCGCCAAAACCCCCGGCTCAGCGAAATGCCCCCGGAAAATCTGCCCCTCTATTCCGCATCGTGATGATAGACAATTTCGTCCTCGACCTCTTGCTCATCGTCCGCGGCATAGCGTTCCTGCCCCTTGGTTTGTTTGCCATCCGCGATAGTGTGGAACAGCTCGTCGGTGGCGGAAAGCCCTGAACTTTCGACAGGCTGCTCACCATTAATCAACTTCACAAGTTGAAAAACCGCGTTGTTAATTTGCTCACTTTGCCGGGCCATCTGCTTTTCATTCAAACCCTTAAACCCGATATCGTTTTGTGAGGCTTCAACCGCCTGATTCATAACAAACAGATTCGTCTGCATCGAAACTTTATCCAGAATTTTCACCACAGCTTTGGTTTCCCGACTTGGTGGAAATGCGGCCTGATAATTATCGACAGGTAAAATTTTTCCCAGTTCACTCTGGAGATTTTGAGGATTCATTCCCCGCACAAATCCCTGCGAACCCCAACCACCCGCCTGGGCGAACATCTGCCGGTCACGCAAACTAAACCGACGGCGAATGTTCGGGGCAAGAACACCAAAGCATACCAGACCCGCCGACAAAGCAGCCAACGAAACACTTATCAAATTCAAACCCCAAACACCTGTCAGCATCGTCGGGACCATTATCATTATAAATCCAACAATACTTCTCAAATTAAGCCTGTCTCTCTCGAACATGGAAAGCTCCCTGCAATGTCCGCATGCTAACTCATAAACTCACATTATCTATTTCGTCTTATTGAAGGACAGAACTTTGCCGAAATACCATTTTCTAACAGACTTTTTATTTCTCCATACTAACAATCAGCAACAGATACAAATATCGACATCCACTCACGAATTATCGGACCTCCGGCCTGCTCGGTGAAAACATGGTTCCCCCTGCCTACTGCGAAAGTTTAGATAACAATTCCTGAATTTCCGAAACCTCAGCTGCCGACAACCCATTGCTTTGCTGATTTAGAGTCAATGCCTGTTTAAGATTTGTCGCCGCAGCGTTCAGTCCTTTATCTGCCTGAGTTCGCCCTAGATGATAATATGAGCCAACCAGAGAGGGGCTGTTTTCAGGATAAAGATCGACGCACCTCTGGAACTTTTCGATCGCCTGGTCAAGTTTACCCATGCGATAATAAATCATCCCGCAGGTATCCACCAGGTCTAAATAATCCGGAGCGATTTCCAAACCTCGCTGGGCCAGCGTCAAAGCCCGGTCATACTCATGCTGATTTTCACATAAAATCCACGACAGATTATTGATTGCGATAGCGTCATTGGGATTGGCTTGCAGCAGCTTCTCATACTTATCAGCAGCCTGCTTATCCTCACCCAGTTTCTGCATGAGCATGGCCTGATAAAACATCACCATGGTATTATCAGGAGCGACCTTATGGAGCGAATCCAGAATTTCCTCACAAACCTCCACGGCCTTAATATCACCGCTGTTGATTAGTTCTTCCACCGCAAGCATAGGCGTAGCGAAATCCTTGGGATTCCGCTCTTGCCATTTTTTTATCAGTTCGCGTATCTCAGCCAGCCGCTTATCGTCTTTCATAAGATTTATCTGAGCCAGCACCGGCCTTGGGTCTTGAGGCGATTCCTGCTGGAATTTTTTCAGTATCTGCAACGCAGCTTCCTTGTTACCCGCCCGGTAATCCGCCAAAGCCGCAGCCAATGTCACTCTGTTTTTGCCGGGCTCAGTCAGGTCGGTTCTTGAAGCCTGAAAATCCCGCAACGTCTTGACGGCCTCATCTGCCTTACCGGCCGCTATCAGCAATTCATTTGCCGCCAGTATCACTTCCAAATCTTTGCTATGCTTATCCAGCAGCGTATGAACTGTAGCAACCGCCATACTTGGTGAAGTCACAGATTCCGCCCGTGCTTTCAGCAAAAGTAGATCCTTGTTGTCAGGAACATGTACAAGCCCCTGAAACGCCCAGTTGACCGCCTGCGAATAGTTTTCCTGTTCATAATACAACCTCGCCAACTGTATCCACGCCCGCACATCTCTGGCACTGTCCTCGGTAATCTGCTGTAATAATGAGCGAGCCTGTTCGCGTGCCGGCCTGGCGCCATCATTCAATAATATTGCCACTTTCTGCAAACGCAGGTCAACATCCTTAGGACTGTTCGCCAGAGCCTGCTCCAGCAAAGCCTTGCCTTTCTCCACCTGGTCGGCCTTGCCGGATTGCAGGAACGTAATCACGGCCCGTTTGATAATATCAAGATTATCCGGTGCCAGATTCAACGCGTTTTCAATTGCAGCTACCGCGTTTTCCATTTGATTGTGGTCCCGATAATAATCATGCTTACGCAGCATGATTAGTGGATTCTCAGGAGCCGCCTTACCAGCCCGGTCCCACGCCGCTAATGCCTTGTCACCTTGGCCCAGATAGTTATAAACATTCGCACAAGCCATAGCCGCTCCGATTGAATTATCCTTATTAAGCAGCTCGTCACATTGCTGCAAAGCTCGCTCCTTATCGCCCAGGTTCACGTTGAGTTCAATTGACGCCACCGCGATTTCCAATGAGTCCGGCTTTTCATTACGCAAAGCGTCCAGAATCACCTTAGCGTCTTCATATTTGCTCTCCTGCGACTTTACCCGTGCCAGAGCCAAACGATTGGCAATATCCGAAGGATTATCTTTCAGAAAAGCTTCCAGAATCTTTTCCGCGTCGCTGAACTCGCCTTTACGATAATGCCTTTGCAGCATCAGTCGAGACACATCAGGATGATTTGGATTAAGTCTGGCCGCCCGGTCCATAATCATATCCGCCTCATCGACATTACCGGCCCGGCTAAGTGCCCGAATCGTCATCACCATAATCGCCAGATCATTCGGGGCGTAAGTCAAGGCCTCACGACACGTCGATGCCGACATTTGCAATTCCCCCGCCCGCTCATAAGCCGAAGCCAGCAAAAGACGACTGCCCTGGTCCGACGGATTTGCCGTCATATTCTCCTTCAGCAGAGTTGATAACAACTGATAATTCTCATTGAAGTCTTTATCCGAACCACCCATCCACAATCGCGCCTGTTCATAACGCCACTGCCAACCGTCTTCACCCTCAATTGATTTAATCTCATCAATAATCTTCTGAGCCTGCTGTTTATCTGCCTGCACTTCTTCGGCGTTCAGCAGTTCACGTTTCAGGGGAATATCATTTGGCATCGCCTCGGACAAACTCGTCAGTAATTCATAAGATTTTTCCGGCTGCTGCCACGTACGGTACAATCCCGCCAGCGTCAGCCCCACATCCCGCTGTACCGAAGAACCTTCCAACCGCTCGATAGTATCCGACAGCAACTTTTCGCATTCAGCCTTATCATCATCCATAGCATAAAGATTCACAAGGCTCATTACCTGGGACACGGAATCAGGATTATCTTTTATCATCTCCTGCAATTTTATTTCAGCCCGGCCAAATTCCTTTTTCGCCACCAGCACAACCACTTCATCTCCCGCGACGGCTGCTTCATCATCATGCAGCGTTTTCAGTTCCGCCAGAACACTTTCGGCCTGGTCGTATTTCTCCTGCTGCAAGGCCATCTGCAACTGCAAACGCTTTAAAGACGCCGAATCTTTCATCGATTTCACAGCCTTATCAACATCCGCCTCCAGTGCCTGCCATGCCTGCGAATTTCGGTCCGTCTTCTGGCTTATAAGCTCCAGCATCCGGGACTGCAAAATAAGCAGCGTGTTCCGACTGGAAGAAGCTATTTCTTCAGCACGAACACCATGATTCAAGGCTTGAGAAAACAGGTGATTTCTCAGTAGCATCCGCCCCAATTGATAATGAGCCTCTGCCGAGTTTGGCTGATCGGCAATCAAAAGCTCCAGACAACGTTGCGCCGACAGCCTGTCCCCTGATTTATCTAAACACTCTGCCAGCATCAAACGAAGCTGCGGCGACCTCTCCCCTAACTCCAGCGCCCTCTGCAGAGAGGCAATGGCTCTATAGTTATCTCCCTTGCTCTGAGCAATCAGGCCGTCCCACAAAGCAACACGTCCCGGCAAAACCTCGGCCTTGCGAATATCTTCAAGACATTCAGATGCCCGCTCCACTTTTTTCAGCTGAATCAAATTATCAATCGCCGTCGGCAGAAAATCCCATCGATTTGATGACGAAAGACTCGCCAGAGCATCCTCAATAGTCTGATATACTTTTTCGTCAGAACCGGTTTTTCTGGCCGCCATCAACAAATCACGCCACAAGGCATGAGAATCAGCGTTCGCGGCTTTAATCTCCTCCAAAACCTCAACCCCAGCCGGCATATCGTTCAGGATAAAATAACTTTCCGCCAGCCGCATTTTCGATTCCTGCGTATCAGGGACCAGGTTACGGGCCTTATCCAAATCCGCACGGGCTTTTTCGTTTTCACGATACTTGACATAATACATCGCTCGTGCCAGGTACGCGTCGGCGGAATTCGGATGCTGCTCAAACATTTTGCTCATCCAGTATTCTGCGGTTTCATCCTCCGGGAAAAATTCTTTGTGAGCGTCAGCCAGTTGAGCTGTCAACTCATAAGCCCACACTGGCTTGTCATCACCAGCCATTATCTTGCTCAGTTCCGCCGTGACTTCCTCATATTTGCGTTGAGCTACCAAAGCCGCTACCAACTGCCGCTGATTTTCAATATCAGGATTGCTTCCCAATGCTTCACGTACAATCAGTTCCGCCTCGCCCGGCGCCTTCAGCATCAGATACAACTGGCAAAGCTGCTTAACAGCCTCGACATTGCCTTTATCCAAACGCAGAATATTGCGATACGCCTGAGTAGCCTGCTGAATGTTATTTTGTTTGGGCGGACGAATCTTCAATTGCGCCTCGGCATACTTCATCAGAATATCAATGTCTTCCTGCTCCCGAGCCAGATAACGACCAAACTGCGCCGCCGCTTCCGACCAGTTCTTTTCCTCAAAAGCCCTGGTCCCTAAAGTCAAACCTTCATCAGCCCAACGGCTCCGTTGCCATTTCCGCACACCATAAGCCGTCAGCCCCAGAACCAGTATGCCAATCAATACCACCAGGATAATCGCCCAGTTGATTCTCTTCTTTGCCATGGGTTTCCCTTTTACAATATTAAAACTGCTGCAAAAATTTCGTTACCAGTTGCACAAACGTCCGCCAACATATCCATAAATCAAGCTGCCATGATAAGTTACGCACATATTTCAGGTCGTGGGTAATCCATTCCTGAAAATCCTGACCGGCTTCACGCGTCCGGCAGACCTGCCATAATCCCGTTATTCCCGGCCGAACCGACAGACGACCATCACGCCACTGAGCGCATAAAGAGTTTTCTTGCTCAGGCGAAGGCCGCGGACCAACTACGCTCATCTGACCAACCAGAACATTATAAAATTGCGGAATTTCATCGATACAGGTCTCCCGCAGGAAATCACCCAACCGGGATATCCGAGGGTCATTATCTATCTTAAACTGAGGCCCGTCAACTTCATTTTTTTTCCGCAGCCGGGCCTGAATATCGTCGGCCCCCACCATCATCGTCCGTAGCTTTACACATCCGAAATCACAGGCATGACGCCCCTGACGCTTGTGTCGAAAGAACACCGGTCCCCGTGAATCTAATTTTATCAGAATAGCCACTATCGGCAGTAAAGGCAGCATCAGCAAAAGAAATACTGACGCGAAAACAATATCCGCAAATCGTTTGAAAATACCCCCATAAGAAAATCTCGCCCAACAGCGATAACGATGAGCTTCTTCGTGGCCGAAACGAATATTCAAGTCGGCGTTTCCATGAAAAAAATGAGATTGGCTAATCCGGTCAATATCATCATGTTTCAGAATTACCCGACGAGAAATCTGACCTCCTGCCGGCACATCCACATCCGTCCCCAACACCGCTGAACAAACTACCGCACCGGCACCAATATGACAGTTATCTCCCACCATAACCGGCCCGCTCAGAATAACGTTTTTTTCTACAACTACATTACTGCCCAGAATAACCGCACCAAACAACCGAGCCGAATCGGCAATCTGAACACCTTCTCCGGTTACCACTGTCTGCGAACTAATATGTTTTTTCAAATAACACTGATAAAATCTCAGTAAATCTTTTTCACTTTCTAAATCCAGAATCGCCCCTGCCATTTCTACCCCAGCCATAGAGAGACCTGACTCCCCGCACCGCCTCTGAAGCAAGGTGTACTCCACAGGAATTATCCTGTCCTCAGCCAACTGCCGCCAGGCTGTTGATTTTATATATGTGCGATGAGGTTGTTTATTAGGCACCGCACAGCGTCGCGACTCGTCAGTGTATAGCCGTCGGAAACCCGCCACATCACCCTGCGAATCAAGTCTTATTTTCTCGTGATACGCCGCCAGCTCCGGCGCTACGTTCACACAAACGACATCGACGTCCAGCCTGTCCAGCACCCCCGCCAGCTTTTCATAATCCATATCGACTACATAACGGCCATCAGAAAGACATATCCACCCTTCCGAATTCGCACTACCTGCTTTACCAAAATCGAAACCGCCATCAGCCGAATAATAACCGACCCTGCTATCATCATCAATATTTTCCAAATCCCATCCACGAGGCAACAGCAGATAACAACTGACATCCTGCCGCCGTAAACCCACTCGCAAAATTTCCCCCACCACTGACCCGCTTTCCAGCAGGCTCCGCACATAACCACAATCAGCCTGTGGCAATTCATCATTCAAAATAATATATTCAGTTACAACTGCCATAACCAAACTATTCAGCCTGTGTTGGTTCTTCGTTTTCCAAAGGGAATAAAAACTGACTCTGTTCACGTCTTTTTGCATTATCCGCATGGCCATGACCATAACCGTACCCGTAACCATACGCCCCATAGGCATTATCGTAACGAACATTGCTCATCACATTACCCAGAATCCGCACTCTCGCCAGCGCCAAACGTGCAATCGCTTCCTTCAGAATCGCTGCGGCCGTATAGCCGGCCAGACTGCTCAAAACCACCGAACCCGCGATACGGGCCCAGAGCAAAGCTTCCGGAGCTGCCATTACCGGCGGGGTATCGATTATAATATGGTCATACTCTTTATCCAATCGCTCAAATAATTCCACTGTCGCGGGCCGGTTCAGTAATTCCACCAGGTCGATATGACGATTAACTTCCGTGGGCAGAACCGACAAACTCGTCTGCGGCATATGCCAGACAGCCTGGTCAAAAGTAACCTGCCCCGAAGCAACCTCGGCAAACCCAACCCGCGTATCCTTGATATTCAGCAGGTCCGCGATATCAGGATTTTTCAAATCGCCGTCTATCAGCAAAACCTTGCGGCCCGTACGAGCCAGACTGATTGCCAGATTAATTGACAATGTAGTCTTGCCCTCACCCGATACCGGACTGGTAATAACCAGCCGTTGAGGAATATTACCATCATTTATCAGTTTCAGGTTCGTACGAATTGTCTGATAATCAAACGCGAACTGTTCCGGCAAAGCCTTCTGATTCCCCTTGGGCAGACTCATCGTCGTGCCAATAATCGGCAGGCCTACCTCACGTACCATGTCTTCCGGTGTACGCAAACTGCGGTCCATCTTATAACGCAAAAACGCCTGGCCTACCCCCGCCGCAAAAGCCGCGAATATAACCGCGATTAACATTTTATTGCGTTTGCTGCCCACATTGGTAACTGAAGTCTCATACGCCACCGAAATACGTGCTGGCCGCCGACGTTCCATCTCCATCTGCTGAATACGCTGGCGAATCGTATCATAAAGCTCTTTCGTCAGCGATAACTGGTCCTGACGCTTTTGGATCAGAAGATTCTCCCGACCTAACTTAATCGCTTCTTCATTAGCTTTTCCCAGTCTCTTATTCAGCAGCTCCTCATGCTTTTCAACCTGAACCAATGCCGCCTTCAATCGCTCACGCTGTCTCTCACGCTGGCCTGTTGAAGTGTTTTCCAGAAAATCCGTTTCATCCTCGACAATCTGCCCAAACTCCTCGGTAAGCTCCTGACGACGCTCCTTAGCATGCCCCTCCAAAGCCGCGATATAATCATGCTGCCGCTGAAGCTCAGGATTACCCTCCGTCAGATTCTGCTTCATGCGAATCAGCGATTCTTCCGCCGTAATCAAACTGTCCGTCAATCGCTTCAAACGTTCATCATCATTGATATACTTACTCCGCCGATTCAGTAAATCCTGCTCACTCAACGGCGACACGAACTGCGTCATCTCCAACTGCCCATTTGGGTCCAGCGGCAGATTCAATTGCGACTCCAGTGCCTCTCGCTCGGCCTGAGTCTGGGTCAACTGGGACTGCAAATCCTTGACCATATCCATCATTACTTCCTGACGAGCGGTCAGGTCCGATGTACCATACTGCTCTGCCATACTGTAAATATCAGACTGAAACTGGTCCACCTGTTCCGTCAGTCGCTGACGCTCCAGATTCAAATCCGCCAGCTTCTTGTCTTCGCCCTGTTCATCCTTTGACAAAACAATCGCCTGATACGCCCGCACCAAAGCATCCACAATCAGCTTTGCTTCTCTGGGGTCGCTGCTGGTCATGGTAATCGTAATCAATTCACTCCGCCGGTCCGAAGCCACCACCAGTTGTCCTTTTTGAATCGCCTGGCGCAGCAGATATATCATACTGGAATTATCCTGCATCAGAACATCCAGACTGCGTCGCCGCCAGACCTGCTTCAATCGCTCCGAAAAACCGTCCGCGGGCTTTTCAAACAGCGGCAGATTTTTATCCGCCAGCTCATCTGCCACCCGCTGCAAAACATTCTCGCTCAGCATAAACTGAGCCTGAGTATTCTTGAAACTGTCATACATCGGCAGAACATTATCCGATTCTTTGTCAGGAAACAGAAAGCTGTAAACTACCGGAGCCACATGGATAGCCGTCTGAGCCTCATGTTTTTCACCCGCAAAAAACCATACCAAGGGCAATGCCAAACCCACAATTAGTATAAACACAACCAGAATTGAACGCCAGTAACGCAGTATCCCGGCTGTCATTTGTCCGATTGAAGGCCCCGCTCCCTGTCCGGACTCCGCCTCCAGATGCTCACCTTCATAGTATATTTGATTATCCAACTGATTCATCAGGATACCTCCCCCCCGCTATTGCCACGCACCACCAGCAAACCGTCATTATCATCAACCTCGGTTTCCGGTTGCACGACTATCTTGCTCAAAAACCACAGTTCCAGCACCACAAGTGCCAACGCCAGCGGCATCATCACCAGCCCGCCAAAATCATGAAACGCTTCTTCCCAGTTCCGACCATTACCTGCCAGCATCTGAAAGGCAATCGCCGTCCCCGTCAAACGAATCGTATTGCATATCAAGGCGATAGGCAGCGCTGATACCAGAATAAACAACTTTTCCCACAAACCGCGTTTGATTAGTAAAGCAACTAATCCGCTCACCACAAAAAATGCCGTCAGCATCCGCAACCCATTACAGGCCTCAGCTACCGCAACCGTCGTTGAGCCCATATGAATAACATTGCCTTCGCATATAACTTCATAGCCCATCAACTCCAGACAGAATACCGCCGAATGTGTCGCCCAGACCTGCAAAGGAAAAGTAATTGCCGTCTGAACCCGGTTCGGCAAAGGCAGCATCAAAAACAAAAACAGCCAAACCGTAAATATTTTTCTGAATAACCCCCACCCACCAACGAATAATATTATGGCGCCCAAACTCATAACTAACGAAATTCGCTCCGCCGAGGCAAACATAAAATACATTCCAAAAAACCGGAATGCCTGAGCCCCCAAAAATCCCAGCAAGCCCCACACGCTTGGCTTTAGTTCACAAGAGGTAATCTCCTTGCGACGACTCCAGAGAATATACACCGCCATTATAGGCACAAGCAGGCCACTGGAATATTCGTCGTTACGTATCCAGATACCCCAGATATTCTCCACCGTCGCCCAATAAGACCACAGAAAGGCTATCAGTAATATGACTCCGCCCCAAACAATCGGCCCACGAAAACTTCCTTCCACACCAGCCAAACCGACACCCGATTTCGCCGACCCAGTATTCGCAGCTGTCTTCTTAATTTTTAATTTCGACCTTCCCACAATCGACCTCACTCTCCGGGTAATATCATCTGATATACCCTGATTATCCAGACTCTCGATGCGGTCTTCCAGTTGAGTGCAATCCGGTTCCCTAACATTTCTGTCCAGCAAGCAACGTTGTATGCTGCATGATGCGCCAATCTCAGCTCCTTCCCAGACAACACTGCTGTCAATCAAAGTATCCGCGTCAACTCTCACATTTCTGCCGATTACCGCCGGGCCGAGTACCACCACATTTTTTGCCAATCGTGCCCCTGCCTCAACCATAACCGGCCCCACCAGCCGCACGCTATCGTCAACTTCCGCCTCGTCGCTCACCCGCATCATATCCGCGTCAGACTCATTAAAAGATTGCAGATACAATGCCGTCGCTCGCAGATATTCCTGCCGACCACCAAACTTACCCAACGGCCTGTCGGTATGATGAGCGTGAACCTTTAACCCGCGACTCCTCAACCGCGGTATCAGCCCTTCCTTTATATCGCCAAACCCCGCCGGCAAAAAATGACCCCGCAGTGAACTATCACAAAGATAAGCTCCAACTGCATCGTATTCTCCTCGACCGACTTCACATTCTTTATGCAGTGTAACGGTCAAAATCGCCCCTGACCGCTCATGCGATCCTACCAATTCCGCAACCTGCGGCACCAGACTCACATTCGACTGACAGACCAGAAGCCGTTCATGCCGTTCCTCATCTTTTTTCATAACTTCGCGCAAACACCCCCCGGAACCCAGTGGAAGTTCTTCTTCCAGCAAATCAATCTTAATCCCCACCTCCAGACCTGCCAGCGATTCTTCCAGCAATCGCCGGTACCCCCTAAAGCAAACTGTCGCCTCCCGAATCCCCTGCTCCGCTAATCCCTCCAGAAGCCCAATCAACGCCGGCTTCCCACCCACAGGCCAAAGCGCAAAAGGCAACCGCGACGCCACCGGACATCTGCCAAAATCCAGATTGCCCGCCAAAATCACAGCTTTTATCTGACCGTCTCTCTCTCTCAACCTGTCCAAGAAAATCTGCCTGTTTGTTACATAATAAGCTGTCCGTGAAACTTATCGGACAATCATCTAATTCTCGCTTACGCCCAGATGCTCTGCCAACGCTTCCTGCCAGCTCCGAGCCGACCTGCCCAGAATCGTGAAAGCACTTTTGCAATCCAACACGGAATACGCAGGCCGGGTAGCCGGTCGCGGAAATTCCGCACTGCTGCAAGGAATAACCCGACAGTCACAACCTGACAATCGCACCGCTTCGCCGGCTAAATCATACCAACTGCACGCCGGCCCATTACAAAAATGATAGATACCCTGAGCATCTTTTGCCGCTAAATCTATCAAACATTTTGCTAAATCCGGCGCGTAAGTCGGACAACCAACCTGGTCATTTACGACCTTCAACTCCTGCCGCTCGCCTGCCAGTTTGACTATCGTATCTACAAAATTCCTGCCGCCACTGCCGAAAAGCCACGAGGTCCGAACAATACACCATTGCTCAGCTTCTTCCGCTATCAGCACTTCGCCGGCCAACTTAGTCCTGCCATACGCAGTTTGCGGACTGGTTTGGTCGGACGGCAGATAAGGCCGGTTACCTTGACCGTCAAACACATAGTCCGTACTCACATGCACCAGCCGACAATCAGCGGTCTTACACGCCCGCGCCAGATTGCCGGGCCCATTCGCGTTTACAGCCTGAGCTGCCGCTTCGGAACTTTCCGCACCGTCAACATCCGTAAACGCCGCACAATTAATCACCGCCGCCGGCTTCACACCGGCCAGAAAATCATTTACCGCTTCAGCATCGGTTATATCCAGCAGCAAACTCGCCGCCGTCTTCTCAGGCCAACTCGCTTCCGTCACGCGCACGCCAGCCGCTTTCAACTGACCGGCAACTTCACGACCCAGCATCCCGGCAGCGCCGATAACCACAACGCTTTTATTTGTATCGACCATAAAACTGCCCCTGTTAACGCCCAGCGTATTGCTTTTCATAATAGCTCAGATAGTCCCCGCTCTTAATCGACTCCCACCAAGACTTATTGTCAATATACCACTGAATCGTCTGTTTCATCCCGTCTTCAAAACTTATCAAAGGCCGCCACCCCAACTCCGTCCGGCTTTTGCTCGGGTCAATAGCGTACCGCCGGTCATGCCCCAGCCGGTCCGTCACATGCTCAATATACGAATCATCCTTGCCCAGATAATTAAGGATTATCCGAGTAATATCCAGATTGTATTGTTCATTTTCACCCCCAATATTATACACTTCACCGGCGCACCCCTTCTCCAACGCCGCCAATATTGCCCGGCAATGGTCCTCCACATGAATCCAGTCCCGCACCTGCATTCCATCGCCATATACCGGAACCTTCTTATCCTCCAGCAAATTAGTTACGAACAGCGGTATCAGCTTTTCCGGGAACTGATAGGGCCCATAATTATTCGAACACCGCGTTATCACCGCCGGAAAACCAAACGTGCGATGATACGCCAGCGCCAGCAAATCCGCCGCCGCCTTCGAGGCACTGTACGGGCTGTTCGGACTCAAAGGCGTAGTTTCGGTAAACAACCCCGTCTTGCCCAGCGAACCATAAACCTCGTCCGTAGAAACCTGCAAAAATCGACTTATCTTATGCCTCCGCGAACCATCCAGCAGCACTCGGGTGCCTTCAATATTGGTCCTGACAAACTCACCCGCCGAAAGAATACTGCGGTCCACATGGCTTTCCGCCGCGAAGTTAACCACCACATCAATACCCGCTAAGGTCTTGTCAATCAGCTCGATATCGCAAATATCCCCTTTGATGAACTCAAAGTCAGGATTGTCTTTAAACTCCACCAGATTTGCCAGATTCCCCGCGTAAGTCAGCGAATCCAAAGCTGCCACTCGCCATTGTCCCACCTTCTCTCCCAACAATAGCCGCACAAAATTAGACCCAATAAACCCCGCCGCCCCCGTAACCAGTATTCTTTTCATTTCCTTACCACATCTTTCATATTTATCTTTATTGACTTGATATATGAATCCAACAAATATGCCTTATCTCCCTCAACTCCCTCAACTACTTCTTAAACTTTATTCGCGCCACTTTCGGCCACCATCATCGTCGCCCGATGCAGCGACTCCAACGTACCGGCGTCCGTCCACCAGCCGTCCAGAACCTCACTGGTAAGCGTACCCAGCTTTAGGTAAGCATTGTTCACATCAGTAATCTCCATTTCACCGCGCTCTGACGGTTTTTGCTGAACGATAATATCGAAAACCTTACCATCAAACATATATATGCCGATTACCGCGTAATTACTCTTGGGCTGCTTAGGTTTTTCTTCGATACTCAGGACTTTACCGCTGGCATCAACTTCCGCCACCCCGAATCGCTGCGGGTCCGGCACTTCTTTAAGCATAATCTTAGCCCCTTCCCGCTGCGTAAAGAAATCCGCCACCGCCCGCCGAATATTATTCTCGATAATATTATCACCTAGCACCACCACCACCTTATCGCCATCGACAAAATCCCTGGTAAGATTAAGCGCCTCAGCGATACCACCGGCTCCATCCTGAAATGTGTAATGCAGTTCCCCCAGCCCAAACTCCTTACCGTTACCCAAAAGCTCCAGAAAATCTCCCGCCTTATTCCCGCCCGTAACCACCATAATATCCCGAATGCCCGCATTCACCAGACACTCGATCGGATAATAAATCATCGGCTTATTATAAACCGGCAGCAAATGCTTATTAGTAACCCGAGTCAAAGGAGCCAACCGCGTCCCATACCCACCCGCTAAAATAACACCCTTCATCATAACCTCCAGAATATTATATTAAGAAACTTACCTGACAAACCAACAACGTTTCAACACTCCTGCTCCAGAAACCGCTGAATCCGCGCCGCCACCTGTTCCGCCTGGTTCTCACGCGGTTTAGGCACAAAGTCTTTAAGCTGGCCGATTATCCTGGGCAGCTCCGTTTCATCCATGGCTGCCAGCAGATGCCCCGCCTCGGCGAATTTCCGGGCGATACCCACTTGGTGGTCGTTGACCACTTCGCCGTACCGTGCCAGACGCGGCATCACCAGCAGCGGTTTGTGGTGTTCCAGGGCCATGGCAATAGAACCCATACCCGCATGGCTGATGATTGCGGCTGAATTTTCAATCATCCGGTCGAATGCCGCCTTATCCAGGGCTTCTACAACCTCAAAGTGCCGGGGAGCATATTTGGATTTACCGGCTTGGGCGATGATCTTATCAGTAATCAAACCCTCAGCGGCCAGTTCATCTACTGCCTTGATAAGCCGGTCAAACGGAAACTGTGTGCCTACGGTTAAGAAAATCATTGACTATTCTATTCTTGTTTCAGGCTGAAGTTTCCGAGTCAGTTTCTTTAATATTCAGGGCTGCTTCAACAAAAGAAAGCACGAACTCATTTCTCTCTCTATTATCCCGGTCAAAATCATGCAGCAACACCACCCCTTTTTTCTGGGTTATTAGTTCACGGACCTTATCACTGACATCCGGTAATTTATCGAAAGTATCTCCAGAATCGAATGACCAGTACCTGATCGGCACCTTATTAATCAGCAGATATACCAGCACCGGCAAAGTCATCTTGCCGTAAGGTGGGCGAAAAGGGTATTTGTTTCTATTTGTTCGGCCCAAAGCTGCATCGATGATCTGCCAGCCTTTTTGGATGTCCTTGATCGCTCGCCAGGGTGAGATCTTCCAATAGTTGCAATGCTCATAGCCGTGAGAACATATTTCGTGGCCTGTCTCAGATATTTGTCGGACAATCTCCGGGTGCTGCTCTGACCGTTTTCCCAGGAGATAAAAACTGGCTTTCTGCGGATAATTGTCCAGAGCTTTCAGCAGCAGGGGGGTATTGCTCAAGCCCGGGCCGTCATCAAAGCTAAGCTTTATACCGGAAGATGCTCTTCTGAGGCGGAATTTGAGCCATCTGGCTGCCAGCCAGGGTACAGCAAAATAGGCCAGGCCCACGATTAAAACCGCCGACAGGATAAAAACTAGATGATGCATCCGGCAAATTCCGCTCTGGGGTATTCCTCCCGCAGTTCCGGCCATTGCACCAGGAACAAATCCGCAATCCGGTAAACCAGCCGACCGGAAAGGCTGGGCCTTGCGACATTGGTAATGCTGTCAACCCAAACAACCTTAGCTCCGCAGAGAATCTTCGCCAGGTAGCAGATCACACAGCCATGTAGTGCCCCGGTTGAGATGACCACTGCCGGTTTCTCGGTCCGGATCACCTTGATGCACCGGCCAAGAACCGCTAGGGCCTTAAGAGGATGCTGCCGGTTAGACTCACCCACCACATAAGCCGCGGCCTGTTTCTGGAGCTTATCCCGCAGGACCTCAGTAGTCGTAACGAAAAAAAACTCACGGCCTTCCCAGGCCTTATTGAGCTTGAGCAACTGGCTGATATGCCCTCCGGCCGAGGCCGCCAGGCAGATTTTAGTTTTTTTCATAATCATTATTCAGACACGATTGAGCTTGAGAATTCTACCTAACTGCTCTTTACGAAAAAACTTTACAAACTCATCAGAAACAATTCTCTTTTCTCTGCTCCAGCACCCTTGCAGAAAGCCCAGCCAGCGGCACAGCCCGCCGATAATATAAGGTTTTTCCTTCAGAGCCCGCTTGCCGCACTTAATCAGCACAAACAGCCAGTGGCTGCCCATAGCCCATTCCGCCCGGCCCTGGTTCAGCCGTACTTTTAAGACTTTCCCGGCTTTACCCGTTCCCGTGGGCCGATGATGCACAACCTTAATATCAGGGAAAGACCACACCTTCCAGCCCTTCATCCGGGCCGTTACGCACGCCGCCGTATCCTCACCGCCCCAGGCCAGGGGCAGAAATCCGCCGATCTGCTCAAAGCATTCCCGTCGAAAAAGCATGATCGCCTTGGGCGTACTTCGCCGGTCATTTATCACCGGTTCGAGCCTGCCATCCACCAGATTTTCATATATCCCGCTGGCAATGCCCAGCTCTTTGTCCTGTTCCATCCGCGAGATAATAGTTTCGTAATAATCTTCCGGCAGCGTGATATCCGCATCCAGAATCGCCAGGTACGAAAAATCCAGGTGTTTGATCTGGTCGTATCCTGCCATTATCGCCTGTACATTGCTGGCAAAATAGGCCTGCCCTTCAGGCTTTCTGCGGCAATAATACTGGATAAAATTATGCTCTGTCGCATAGCTTTTAATTACTTCTGCCGTTGCGTCCATGGATCCATCATCAACAATTATCCAGCCAAGAGGTTTCCGGGTTTGCAATAAGGCTGATTTGATGGAAAACTCAATATAATGCTGCTCATTATAACAGGGAGATAGGATTATATAGTTTTGGTCTGTTGCCATGTTGTAATCAACTGCGTTTAAATTCCAGAGCCTTATAACCTTTTAATGCTCTAAACGATCCCAGAAAATATGTCTTGGCCATTTTCAGACATTGCTGGCGGTTATGCTTAGAAATTACGGCCTTTATCAGCCATGGTATTATTCTTATGCCAAACCACAGCGAGGTTAAAAGGCAGGCCGTCAGGTATACAGAATAAGGTCTGTGCTTATAGAAAAACTGTAAGATCCCGGCCCGTAACTGCAAAAGCATCTGTGGACGAACCTGACTGCTACTCACTCCCCCCAAATGGATAATCTGGGCCTGGGGAGTAAACATGACTTTCCAGCCAACCTGTTTAAACCGCCAACACCAGTCAGTCTCTTCGCCATACATAAAGTAGTTTTCATCCATCATGCCGACTTGTTCAATCGCCTCCCGGCGGACCAGCATGAAACAGCCGGTAACCACCTCCACCTCCCGCACATCATCCCGCTGCCACCAAGTCATTCGCTCCCGTCCGAAAAATTTGCTGTTTGGGAAGATTTTGTATAAATAAGCTGTACTCAACAGCATGTTGAGAATAGATGGATACATAAAACACGTCGGTTGCAAACTCCCATCCGGGTTCAATACCCGACATCCGATTATCCCGGCGTCTGGATGCTGATCAGCAAATTTTAGGGTTTTCTGTATGGCTTCGTCCAGGACTACCGTATCGCTGTTGAGCAGAAGGATATAACTGCCCCGGGCAATCTTCATCCCCTTATTGTTTGCCGCGGCAAACCCCTTGTTTTCGGTGTTTTCGATCAAGATGACCTGCGGGAATTTCTGCTTGGTTCTCTCAACAGAATCATCAGTGGAAGCATTGTCCACCAGGATAACCTCAAAATCAATCCCTTCCGTTTGCTCATAAACCGACCGTAAGCAGTCACAGGTCACCTGGCAGGTGTTCCAGTTGACTATGATTATTGAGATTACAGTATAGTCTGGTACTTCTTGTGTCATAGGATTGTCTTATATCGCCAACTTGCCAAATAATCCGCCAAACACTTTATTATTCAGGAATGTTTGATGGCATTTTTATTTGGGCAATTGCATGTCAGTTACGGTGAAATACGCAACAAATGATACATCTCCGTGTCCAATCTATTCTCTTGAAGAGGTTTTCTCTGCGGCCATCTTTAACTTTCTACGCCACATTCTTTTTGCCCGTTCAGATAAATATGTTTTTTTTAAGCACCATGTCAGTCCGCATGTGAGCCCGGAATTAATGCTGTTGATCAGATTGATAAGCAACGGAATAAGGCGAGACGCATATATGTAAGTAGCTGCCGCTTCAGGCCAGGATTCATCTGAATAGCTTTCCTTGTAACTGGCATCTCCAAAGCCAAAGTCAATAAACTTTACTTGAGATTTTGCGCAGAGATTTTCAAGGTTTTTGGTAAATAATATATTTCCAATACTCCACTGGGACCATTGGGGGTCATAGCCTATTTTTTCCAAGAAATAAGTGTCTTTATATATTGTGCCCCACTGGAAAGCAAGAGGACGATTGGCAACATATAGCAACGACAATGATAATCTCTTTTTTTCGGCATCAGTCTTAAGTATGGAACGGATCAATGTGTTATTAGAAAAGCCGGCGTTCAACTCGTGCTGATAGGTTTTAAGAGATATTGATTCTGTATCTCTTATTATTTTGTCGAGATGGTTTGTTTCACAAATATTCTGTAATTCAATCTGCTCAGAGTATTCTTCTTCGAATTTCCTGATGGCTCGACGAAGATTTGCGCGATGTTTTTTTGAAAGGGTCTTGAAAAAAGTTTCAATGTTTTTTGGTATCGACATTCGCCAATGAATATGTAATACGGGGAAATGATTGCGAGAATAAAAAGGCAATTCTTTTATCTGTTGATAAAATAGAGAACTTATGCACAGGTGATTAAAATAAATGACATTGATTTCTTTAGTCGAGAGAAGCCTTCGGAATTGATTGATAAGTAATCTAGTTATATTAGAGTCTTGATTTCCAATAATTCCACCATAGACGACCGTTAAGCTTTTAAATCTTACATTAAAGAATGTTTTGTATCCGAGGCGTATAGGCATACTCATGCATTCTTTTCTTCCTGCAACAATCACTTTTGTTTGCTGGTTTTGTTTTAAAAGAAGTACGAATGGTTCATGGCTTTCGTCCATAGTCTTTAGGACAGATAAATATCGGTCTATATCTGCGTTGATAATCGGATATGACTCATTTGAATGCAGACTCTCCCAAATGTGACGATTGTTTTCAATACTTTCTATTGTACTAAGTATTTGTACTTGCCAATCCTTAGGTAAGTCTGATTTAAATTTATTCAGCATGATGCCTTCTGTTTCGTATAACCATAATACGGCGATGTAGAGTTGTAAAGGCGTAGCCTAAAACCGACCGCAGATCGTTGGGGAAACGTATTTAACGGCGATCACTGATAATTATGTATTTGTGACATCCTTGCCTACCCGTGCTTGTTGATTTATTAGCAGGTTGGATTACCAATCTGCGTTGGTCCTGCACAAAAGCAACAATAGCAAAGTTAAGATAAAGAAGCATAATAATCTGGCCAAAATAAGAAACTCCCCAGAATGTTACTGAATGCCCAAGCATTGCTACGCAGAGTGCCCAAGAAAGCCAATGGTTCTTGCTGTGCACAATGGATAGGCTCGTCTTTCCCGGTATTGACACGGCAAAAATGATCAGTGTAATAAATATGATTAAAGTTGCCAATCCACCTTGGACGCCCTCTAGGACAAATTGATTGGTAACGTCATGCAATCCTTCCCCCCACGATTCGGTGCTCCTTGTTCCTAATGCTAGCCATTCTGAGGCATGTTTTACAAACATGTCAAATAAATGAAAGCGATGCCAGCCCGTTGAACCGCTAAAAATGTCTACTCTCGCCATGAGATGCCATACCGGCGCTTTCATGATCATATGTAACATGAACAATAAACACAAAACGCCAAACAAAATATGTTTTCCATATTTGCGCCAAGGGTACAGACTCCAAAACATGATAATTGCCGCAATAGTAATAAATGCCGTACTTGATGCGCTATATATTGTGCAAAGTGTCGCACCAATGATGCCTCCTGCATATACAAGTTTATTAGAACCGGCCTTAATCGCACCAAAATATAAAGGAAGCAGATTTGCCCAAAAAGCCCCCATCATGATATAATGCGGGAAAGGCCCGGCACAGCGGAAGCGGCCGCGATGGAATTTAGCGCCAACGGGTCCAAATATTTCGTAAAAACTGCTCTGGCGAATCTTTTCAGCAATAATCAATGGAGCGGAGACAATGGCAAATAAAGCAAAATAATAAATAATCTGTATGATATCATCCCAACTGCGAATGGCTTGGCGAAACAACCAATACATGCATATCGCATCAAACATAACCCCACATTTGTAAATAAAGGCTTGCATGTCGCCCCATTGCAGAACATATATAATGCTGCCAGTGACCATTCCAAGCGAACAACAATTTGTCGACCGTGTTCCAGTGTATATCACGAATCTCATTCTTCAGGACCATGCGTATTATTCCTGACAATACAACAATTCGTAATACGGTGAAATCTAAATCTAATATATAAATCCTTTGATTCATTGGCACTAGGCAAGCTGCTGTAATAAATGGCAAAAGAAACATCTTTCTTGGTATCGCCAAGATAAGCAAGCTTAAGAAGATGCATAGCGTAATTGTTGCTGGATTCATTCTTGTTTGTGTTCCTGCTCCGTCAAAATTGAATGATTTCTTCAAATGCCCATTAACAAGTTATAATAAAAAGGCTGTCCCTTTTAGTCGAATATTGCATGAATACAGGTCTTGATCTTAGGATGTTTTACTTTTAATCTTTCTTGGATTACTGTTCGACGATCAAAAATACGTTTGACGTGATTCAAAATTTGGGCATTTCCCTCTGCGCATAAATCCATCGCACAATCCTCCACTCCCGCGGTTTCATACACCCCCGCGAATTTGCGACTGTAGGCCAGGCCGACGGTCGGGATTCCCAGAGAGATTGCCGCGATGGTGGCGTGCATCCGGCTGCCCAGGAAGAAATCACATTGACCGATCAGGTACTTTATCTCGCATTGATCAAAATAATTACCCTTGTCGTCAGTTTCTACGATCATTACCTTCTGACGCACTGCTTCCGGCAGGCTCTCCCGCACCTTGCGGCAGGCTCTAAGATCATCTTCGGTTTCCCAATCCTGAGACACTACGTGTGCCGCCAGCAATATATAAGTATTCTCCAGTGAAGTAAAATATTCTATAATCTCCCGCATCAGGCGAGGATAATCAACCTTCAATCCAAATTCATTATTGCCGGTATAGCCGCCGTTGTAGAGCAGGCCGCTGATGTTTAGGCCAACAAGTTGGCAGTTATTAGTTGTTAGTTTTGAGTTATTAGTATTTAGTTGATAGTTTGTAGTTTGTAGTTTTGAGTTCTTATTTGTATTATTCTGGGAATTAGCCTCTGATAACTGTGAACTGTTTATTCTTCTAATCACTGATGACTGACAACTGAAAACCGGAGCCCTCGGCTCCAGAGTAAATGCTACATCCGGACACAGCCTCACCTTGTCCGACTTGCCGATCAGCTTTTCCACCACTTCCAAACCTTCCCGGTCCCGCGAGTATATCCTGGCCGCTTTCCTCAAAATTCGCTTTGCCAGCAACCGTGTCAGTGGGGATTTGAAGGGTCCATAGGTCTGGGGCAGCATGACAAAAGGCTTGCCCGTCATCTGGCAGACCCGCTTGAGCAGATATCCCCGCAGGAATCTGCCCATTCCATATATATCACTGAAGCTGTCGCCGCCGGTAATATCACAGATCATATCGGCCTGGAGCAAGGCTTGCAGCGTTTGATTTCTTTTTTTACTAAAAAGTAATAACTTAGAACTAATAACTCTGGCAAACAGCACCCCTGCAAAAAGCTTCCAGATATGATTTTCCGCCAGTAGATTCCGGCAATACCGCACAGGATAACTAAATATCTCTGTTTCCTGCCCATCAACTACCATATTGTGAGACGTGATCTTCCTGCCTCCAAGTAAACTGATCTCAGAATTCTTGAAATCCTCTCTTAACAGATTGATCGTTGACCACGCCAATGCCGCAACTCCCAGATTGCCAGTATCAAATGAAGCGCCCAAGATGAGCACATTAATTATCTTTTCATTCGTATCCAAGTTCTTTCGCCTTTTCAGCAGGATAGTCCAGCCGCTTATGATATTCTCGACGGTCTTGCTTAAAGAGCTGTTTAATTAATCTTTTCTTCAAGGACCAACCCCAGGGCGTGATATTCGCAACGAGGGTATTTAGAGGCAGTGATTTCCGCCATTTATTCTGCATGTATTTGTAAGCTATTACAAAATCCTTTCCAAATTTTACATATGGTAAACTGTTATGAATCACCGGAGCATCGATCACGTATGCATTGTAGCCTTTACTGAGAGCCGTCTGCACAATATCTGTTCCGTATAAATGAAATCCTGGAAGCTCATCATCAAAGACGATACAGCTTTTTCTGTTTACGACGATCAAAAGTTCATCGATATACTCTACTGGTTCAGGACTATTAATTCGACAGCCAACTTCCCTCCCAATGCCAGTTGACCATGTGCGACCAACAACCTCACCTTCATGAGTCTTACCAATTATGCCAATTACGGCCCAGGGGTGCTTGCCGATCTGAGATATTGCATTTTGAAGACGATTATGCCATCCAGAAGGGATATAAACATCCTGATGCACAAATACTATTAAATCAGCATCTGCCTTGTCTAAAACTTGATTATACGCTTTCGATGCAGACTCAGAATCTTTTTGCAGGAAGACAGTGGCTTGATTTCTTGCCAATAAAGGAGATCGTAGAAGATTGTTTTCTAAAATCTCTTGATTATTGATTGCGGATGCTATGACCAAGCTGTTCATTAAAGCTTTATCGCTTTCAAATTGATCTGTCTCCAGAATATGTGTTGAAGAACGCCAAGTGTTAGCGTATCTGCAATCTTGGCTTTTATTCCAAATTTGGATACCGGGCTTATATCGATTACTTGAAAACCGCATTCTACGAATAATCTATTGTAAGATTTTGGTGTAAACCAGCGTAAATGAGTCTCATCCATAATACCCTGTGCTTCCAATATCCAATCGCCCTTAGTTAACATCTTTATCACAGAATAATGAGATACATTAGGAGAGCTGGCAAAAACCAAGCCGCCCTTTCTTACATATCTAGAGATTCTTTTCAGAAATATCTCAGGATCTACTAAATGTTCCAGAACTTCGCTCATAAATAAGACATCAAAATACTCATCCTGCCAGGGCAAGTTAATTATCTCAGCGTTGCCACATATTATTTCGTCCACTTTTTGGGAAGCTTGCCTGGCAGCATCTTCAAATAGTTCAATGCCTGCGTAAAACGATGAAATCCCCATGCTCTTTGCATATTGTCCATTGTCGCCTATTCCGCAGCCTATCTCCAGTATGCGATATTTTTTCTCTTTGGACAAATATGCAAACCAATCATCTCGAATGCCTGCGTAATAACTTGGGTTTTTTTGAAAATAATGATCCATTTCTGAAAAGCTCTTAATTAATTTTAATAACGAACGCTAGGATGTCACTCTATGTATAGTTTATTATCTTTCTTGCTTGTATATGAAGTAGAACAACCATGCATAAGTTTGATAAAGTGGATAATAATGTTATTCCCATTAAGCCATAATGTCTTGCCACTGGTATTATTAAACAAGCCAGAATTCCTGCTCTAAAGAAAGTACAGTTGCGATTGATTTCTGGTCTATTTAGTGCGATAATCAATCCAGTGAAAATAATACTAATGATCATTAGGGTGACATTGATAGTCATGAAGGCGAAAACCAGTGAAACTTGTTCAAAACTCTCTCCGTAGATTCTTGTCACGAATGTTCGATGGAATAAGAAACATGCTATTATTACTGGTATAGAGATACAAGCCAATAGTTCTGTCAGTCGTCTGATTATTCTTTTAAGTTTTTGATGGTCATTTTGGTTCTCTGCAAACGTTGGTACCAATAAGGGGGCTATAATTCGCGCAAATAGTTCCCGGGGAATATAAGCCAGAGCCAAAACAAAACCGTACATGCCGATCAACTCGGGGCCGACGATCTTGCCACCAACCAGGATGTCAATCTGATAAGCAATATAGGCGAGGAATGGTGAACCCCACATGCCCCGGGCGAATTTCAGGATGCTGTGCAAGCTCTCCTTGTGAATATTAAGGTGGGGCCAAAACGGACAGAAGACATACGACATCACCATCCGCAAAAACGCCTGACACACAAAACCCAGCACCATGGCCCAGGCATTGCGCAACACAAAAGATAGAACTATCGTCAGGATTGTACCCGTCAGGGCCGCACTCTGCATATAGGCCACGACTTTGGCGAAGTTGAACTTCTTTTCCTGCAGGTACGCCCGCGGACTGATAAAGCCGTTAAAAAGCACGCTCAAAAACGCCACCCGCACCATGAGAAAGAGGGTCGGCCAGTCATAACGGGACAGCACCTGTTCCTTTCCCTCAAAATAAAACTCACAGACCCAGGGCGAGACAAACCAGGCTATTATGAAGAGCGAACAGCCCCGAACCGCCTGGAACCACCAGGCGGTATTGAGGAACTCAGCGGTGTCGCCCTGTTTGTTCTGGATGATGCACTGCTTGACCCCTACTTCAGTCAGGCATTCAAAGAGCCCGGCGATACTGGCGATCAGCACGATCACGCCCAGTTCTTCCGGCATCAGCAGCCGGGCCAGGATGATCTTGCCAGCAAAAGCCAGTATTTTCTCGATGATGTTGCCGGCCGCCAGCCAGACGCTGCCGCGTAAGAAGCGGGCCTTGAGAGAATCACCAGACAAGTAAGAAACTAATTGCTTAAAAAACAAGTGCAACTATTATTTTACCTTGCGTATCCAGAAACTCCCAGGCCAATCTCTGTTTATGTTATAGGAGTTAAATGATTGTTGAAGAAGATCAGGGTGATTTATGTGCATATAGCTGCCCATCCAAAGTACTTCGAAAGCATCGTTGAAAATCAAAAAAGCCTGTAAAAGGTATTGTTCATTCCAGAATTTATGGTGTTTCAATATCCAATTCTTGCGATACTCCGCCGGTAGAAAAATATCATGAAAAGATATAATAACACCTTTTCTAAGTCTCGGCAGTATTTCCAGATACTCATATTGAACATCACTTCCCGTTTTTAATACATGACTTGAATCTATCAGTAAAAAGTCGTTTTCACCTAATTGTTCAAATGCAGAATAAGGAATATTCTGCACCGGTTCGGGTACAACCTGGGTTAGTCCGTCGAAGCCTTTCTGGATGGTCTCATTTGGATAAGGTTCTATAGCTGTTAAACTGCACTTATAGCCCGGTATCAATTTCTCGTTGGCCAATATTGTTTCAGCCGCCAGGCAGGTAGAGTTTCCTGAACCTATTTCAATGATTTGCTGCGGCCTGAAATGGCGTATCATGCAGTAAAGAATCTCGCCGTCCACAGACTCGTAAAGACCATTTTTTATATAGTATTTTGATTCAATGTTTGTTTTCTCTTTTGGCAAGAGATCATATTCTTTCTTATATGAATCCTTAAAATCAGACAACAGATGCAATTGTAGAGATTCATTGGTATTGACGCCAATCAGTTCGGAATGCTTCTGCCAAAGTTTCTCGCTCAGTTTGCGGGTATTTGGGACTGGTTCATAAAAATGGTCGGCGGTAATATGAATGCCCAGCCGTTCCCAGAATCGAAATGTTACCCTGATGATTTTCCTGATTATTCTACTGTACAGTTTAGATAGGTTCATATTTCATTCTCGGTGGGAACATTAATAAAGACAGTGAATGACGTTGGGAGCCAAATTGCGGATAAACAACTATGGGGAGGTGTTTCCGCACTCCGTCCCCGTGGACGACATCAGGTTTTCTGATATAAGCCCTTGGTTCCGCCGTGTTTAACGGCAGGAACGGCAAGAAAGATTCGCCTTGCCGGTTTCTTATTCTTCATTTCCCGGCAATGGTGCCGGATGAATTACATCTTTCCCTGCAACCGCAACCATTCCATCTTCATCCGGGAAATATCCCATCAGCTCATCGGCAATGTCATGGGCCATGATCCGCACGGAATTCTCCAGGACGCTGCTGATCTGCACCTGAGCCACGTAGCGGGCGATGTCGCCTTCGATGTTGGGCGTTCGCCAGCCCACTGCCGAAAAGCCCGACTCATCGTTTGTAAACTTACCATTCAGGATATAATAGTTCAGGACCACCATTTCGGTGTTTTCCGGTGCCGGACGATGGAAGCGGTGCAGCAGGGCCGGAGCTTTGCGGCCCGAACGTGAATACACCTCTGTTTCCTCCGTTCCGTCGTGGACCCAGCCCCCGGCCGGATAGCAGACCTGCGGGCGATGGCCCAGCATAGTTCGCGGCTGGGCGGTATAGCCCACGTAAACATTAGCCCATTGGCCAGTCTTTTTATCTACGTAAAGCCGGTTTAGATAGTCATCATTGCCCGCCACCTTAAGCACAGTCGAGGACATCTCCACATCCCGTCCTTCCCAGCCGAGATAATCCGCCGGAAACTCACTCAGCGGCACTGGCAAATAAACCGGAGTATCATCCAGTATCCCCAGCCGGGCCGAAACGACCCGGTAACCCGCCCCTGCCAGGATCAGCAGTACCAAAGCCGCCGACCAGGCCCACCGGGGAAGTTTATTGTTGCGATATTTCCTGAATAAGTCTGTCATAATCGCTATGTTCCGACCATCAATTCGCCCTGAGCGCCGGACTGCCCGGCAGAACCTGCCCTTATAGCAGATACCCCGGTAAAAATCAAGACCAACCATCCTTCGGCCCCGGTGCTTTCGCGTACGTAACCCTTGTTTGTTCAATCATTAAACTCAATTATTGTCTGATGTAATTATCGGCTATTGGGACGCTGAGATTAGCGAAAAAGTGTATTTTGAAGATTAACCACGAATTACATTAATTATTTCATGATTAAGACCCATCCAGTGTCAAAAACGGTTATCTGATGTCTATATAAGCCAAATCGGCCCTCAGGCCCATAAAAACGTCCCTGCCAGTACTGTTATCGCCGCCAGGGGCGATAACTCCAATCTGCCTTGCTCCTAAGTAGATTGACTTTGCCCCCAAGTAAGTTTGCTTTGCCCCTAAGTAAGTTTACTTTGCTCCGAAGTAAGTTTACTTTGCCCTTAAGTAAGTTTGCTTTGCTCCCAAGTAAATTTGATTTGCTCTGAAGTAAACTTGCTTTGTTCCAAAGTAAGTTCACTTTGCCCCGATGCAAATTTACTTTGTTCCAAAGTAAATACACTTTGCTCCATGTCAGACCGGCTTTGCTCTAATGTGAGTCTGCAAAGCTCCATTGCATATTGACTTTGTTCCATCTCAGGTCAAAAATGGTCCTCAGTAAATCAACTTTCATTCAGGACTGACCTGTTTTGATGTTCGGCAGACCAGCTACACCCTATTCCAAGGCCGATTACCAACTCTGGGATTTAGCTAAGTACCTGATAAACATAGCCTAATGTCAGATTGGACCTAACCTGGCTAATCTGCCAGCCTCTACTAACCCGAGCGATCCATCCGACTAGCCGTTCGTACGGATAAAGAATTCAGCAGCCCAAAAGATATGTGGAACGCCCAGAAAATCCAAAAATCCGCGTCAATCCGTGAAATCCGCGGCTAAAACCCTTGACCTCCTATCCTCCCCAGTTTAACTTTGCCTTCGGAATTATTGGACCATGCAACCTGCCTGTTTTAATCAAGGAAGATTATGAAGACAAACATGATGTCTATATACAATGTTACAGCCCTAATCCTGATTTCTTGTCTGCCAGCATCTGCCCTGCTTGCCGCCGGACAGACCTGGTATGTCGATTATGTAAACGGCAGTGACTCAAACAGCGGCACAGAGCAATCCCCCTGGCAAACCCTTACCCCGACAGCCCAGACCGCCGCTTCTGATGATACGATAATAATCCTTTCAATCTGCCCAGAAATATTCGAAACCGAATGGCCGGAAAATCTTAATTATAGAGCCGCCGGAGTGACCCAATTCGGCATAACCTGGACCTTCGACCAGCAATATCAGATAGGCCGCTTCGCCAATGGAGACTTTTGGGTAGTTGGCCCAGTTAACATCATCGCCATCAATCCACCTTCAGAAGAAATCGACAACCGTACAAAAAACGGCGCAATGATTAACCCATCTCCACTAAATAGCGGCCATGGCTATGATAGTGCCATGGGTAATTACGACGCCGCACTTAATGTTGCCTTAAATATCTCAACAACTGCCCCCCTAACAGTTTCTCCGAATTCCAGTCTGGTTTCATCAATCAGCATCCATGAAGCTGGCCACCGACCTCAGCTTCAAACCGCCGCTATCTTAACTGTTCTTGCCGAGCCTGCTGCTGCGGGCAGCTTCCGTCCGCCTTATTGCGGAACGGATAAAACCATTCATTTTAATAAGACTTTACTTGATTATTCATTGCTGGCCTCTCTAAAGCCGGTTCCTCGTGTTCCGGAGCTGATTGTAGTGGAACGTTGGTTCGAGCGTCCCTGGCTGGACCACATTGTCGGCTGGACAGGCCGAGATTATCATCCTGCTGAGAATATGCCCGATTATGGTCGAGATATGGCCGACCAGATCGGTATCGCCAGTTTGGTGCTTCATCTTAATTTCTCCACTAGCGAAAAAGAAAAACTGCTGATTCGTTTTGCCCAGTTGGGCCTTGATATGCACGGTATTATGCAGAAAGGTGGCTATTGGGCTAACAATGGCGGCCATGCCAGCGGTCGCAAGTGGCCGATTCTTTTTGCCGGGCTTGTTCTCCATGATCCGGCTATGAAGGCAATCGGACAGAAGTCCGGTGACTATCTTTACGCTGAAGGGCATGGTCCCGGCAATATTCCTGATGATTACATTCATTTCGGAGAAGATGACCAGACGTTTTATGTTCGTAAGCACCCCGCCGCAGATCCGCCCGCCGGAAACTGCGACTACGACATCTATACGCCGCCTTATGAAATACATGGGTACCATGATTCATATCAGATGGGCACCGCCACACTTACTAAAGGCAGCACCCAGGTAGTCGGCAGCGACACTAAATGGACACAGTGTTCTATGACGGAAATGTTCGGCGTGAAGGAAGATGCGGAAATCTGGGATCCCCAGGGCCGTGCTTATGAAATTGCTGGAGAATCAGTAATTGATGATACCCACCTGGAACTGACTGAACCTTACCGTGGTCTTCCTGAGGACCCGGAAGGGACAGTATATGAAAATATGGAATACCTCATTTCGGATTTTGTTTATTACGGCCACGGTGTTACTTCAAAATATCTTGACGCCCAGGAATATATAGATGAAGACGCCGATCTGCCGGAATGGGGAATCCTTCACGCAACTTCACCTTCCCAGGACAATAAGCTTTGGGAGACCCCCTATCGCCAATGCTGCACCGCCAATGCCTGGGCCGGATATCTCCTGGCCGCCCGCATTATGAACGCCCAGAACCTCTGGAACCATGATGCTCTCTTTGACTACATGGACCGCTATATGCAGACCGAACGCGAACTCGGCCACACCGGCGGCTATATGCGGCAATGGTCCCGCTTCAACGAGGACATGTGGGACTTCTACCGCCCTCTGCTGGGCAACGTCTGGCCCGACCGCACCCCGCCCACGATCAACATCCCCAACGACATCGACTCCCTCCAAACCGCCATCGACCTCGCCCCCGACGGCTCCATCATCATCGTCGCCCCCGGCACCTACACCGAGAACATCGACTTCCACGGCAAAGTCATCACTATCCAAAGTACCGACCCAAACGACCCCGACATCGTCTCATCCACCATCATCGACGGCAACGAAACCGGACCCGTCATCACCTTCGATTCCGGCGAAACCAACGCCGCCTGCCTCCGCGGCTTTACCATCACCAACGGTCGAGCCAACTACGGCTCCGCCATCTACATCAACGCCGCCTCACCCACCATCGAACACAACATCATCACCGGCAACCACGCCATCTACTGGGGTGCAGCTCTCTGCTGCCTCAACGACGCCTCCCTCATCCGCTACAACACCATCTGCGACAACCACGTTCCCCAGGGCTCCGCCGCCGTCCGCCTCGAAAACAGCCAAGCTGCCCTCACAAACAACCTCATCGTCGAAAACACCGCTGCCTACGGCTCAGCCTTGTCCTGGTGGCTCGGCTCACCCCAGCTCATCAACAACACCATCGCCAACAACTACTCCAGCTTCAGCATGTTCACCTGCCTCATCGCCCTGGACGCCGAATCACCCGCCCCCATAATCCGCAACAACATCATCGCCGACAACCAAAACGGTGCCGGCATATATTTTTATACAACCTCACCTTTCAGCCTGGACGAATTCCACCACAACAATCTCTACGCCAACACTCCTGCCAACTACGGCGGAGCCCTTACTCCCTACTCGCCAGTCCCCAATAACATCTCCGCAGACCCCCTCTTCGCTGCTCTCGAAAACAGCGACTATCATCTCCAGTCCGCACTCGGTCGCTGGGATCCAACCGCCCAACAATGGCAATACGACTCTCAGACCAGCCAGTGCATCGACGCCGGCGACCCCGACGATTCCTACAACGCCGAACCACCACCCCGCGGCAACGCTATCAACCTCGGCGCCTACGGCAACACTGCCCAGGCCTCCATTTCACTCCTGGCCGCCCAAACCAACCCCGACCTCAACCACGACGGCAGCATCGACATCCTGGACACACTCATGCTCGCCGAAAGCTGGCTTTTTCAACAGCCCCTGCTCGCCGCCGACCTGAACTGCGACGGAGTCGTAAACCTCATCGACTACCAGCATCTCTCCCTTGGCTTCGACACAAATTAATCCCTCCTTCGCCGTCCCTTCCCCCAAAACCGAAAATCAGACTGTTAATGTCCCCCATTAACCGCACAACCTGCCAACTCAAAAAACCAAGCCGTTCCACTTTTACCTCATGCCTCATGCCTCATGCCTTCTCCGGCAACCACCTCAACATCCCGCATCCCCCGCAATACATATTTTCTACCCCGCCATTCCATCTTCCGGCTCAGCCCCGATGCCAGCAGACAAAAAATACTCAAAATCGCCACCACCGGCTGTGCCATCACATCTATCAGAGCCGGCCCCAAAAGCCTCGCCGCGTCCCGCTCCAGCACCTCATGAATAAAGCACTGCCGCAAGATTGCCTTGACCATCCCGTTGGCCAGAAAACTAAACGCCAGCACCGCCCCCACAATCGCGTAAGCAGAATCCATAACCGCCCATACTATCGTCAAAACAAACGCTCCCCAGAAACCCACCAAATAATGCCCCAGCCCCAGCAGTGCCAGCCACCACAAATGCGGCATATACACTCGCGTTATCAAAAACTGACGACGGGCAAACCGAAAAAGCTCATTCCAGCTCATCTGCTCATAGCTAGCCGCAAAACAGGCCGGCACAAACTCCACAATCTTTTTCTGCTCCCAAACGGCCCGCGTCAAACTGTAATCATCCGTACAAGCCTCCCGCCAGAACTCCGCAACTTTCGCCCGCCCAAATAATTCCCGCTCAATCGCCATCGCCCCGCCCCAGGTCGTATTCCAGTTGTGCGGGCCCATCTGACCTGCGAAAAACGCGTTCATCGCACTAAGCACCTTACTGGACAACTGCTCATCCGTCGGCACAAACCACCGATACCCCGTTGTCGCCCCCACCTCATCACGCCGCAGCGGATAAACCAGATTCAAAAGATAATCCCCACTCAGGCACGCATCCGAATCCACAAAAGCCAGCACTTCAAAACTATCGTCCACCCGCTCACCTGCCGCCAACAGATTATGCAGCTTCTGCGAAGAAGTAGTCCCCATACCCGCCACGACCAGATGCGCCTTTACCTCATCATGCTCAGCGATAATCTCCTGAAGCTTACCATAAGCCGCATCATCTTCAGACTCCACCACAAAGAACAACTCATAGTCACGATACCGCTGAGCGAAAAAAGATGAAATATTCCGTTCAAACGTCGTATCAATCCCCTTACAAGGTGCGATAAGAGCTGTCCGCGGTTCATAACCCGCCGGCCGCCGCCGAAACTTTCTCTGATAGAAACGATAATGCCGCACCGCCTCCACCAGCGTCAAAAACTGCGCAACCATAAAAATCCCCACCACTATCCAAAAATAAATCATTCCAAAACCACTACTCTGTCAGAGCCGCGCACGTCAGTAAGCGGTGCCGTTAAATAAACCAACCTCGGCCAAAGGCCGAAACCTCGCCGTTCACTCTTGCCTCTTGACTCATGCCTTCTCTCATGCCTTATGCCTGCCGTCAATACCTCTTACTCAGCTCCGCCATCGAACCCAGCTTGCCGGTCAGCACCATCGTATCACCGACATCCAGTACCACATCCGGGTCCGGATTAAACATCGTTTTTCCGTTCGCCCGCTTCAAAGCAATAACCAGCACCCCAATCTCCCGCGGCAAATTCGCCTGCCGCAGCGTCTGGCCCACCAGCTTACTGCCTTCTTCAATAGCGAACTGCTCGGCCTCCAAATCCAAACCTTCCGACGCGAAATCGATAAAATCAACCACCGAAGGCCGCGTCAGGACATTCGCCAGCCGCGTCGCCCCAATCACCTGCGGGCATATCGCCTTATCAGCCCCGGCCCGCATAAGCCGCGACTCGCTCTCATGGATCTCCGCCCGGGCCGCGATAAATATTTTACTATTCAAATCCCGCGCCACCAGCGTCACAAAAACATTCGAAGCATCAGTCTCCAGCAAAGTCACCAGCGCCTTGGCCCGAGCGATTCCCGCATCCCGCAAAATCGTCTCGTCCGTAGCATCGCCCAGCACATAAAGAAACCCATCCCGCTCCGCCGCCAGCGTCGCATCTGGATTCTGGTCAATAATCACCACCGGCGTCTGCCGCAAACGTAAATGAGAACACACCAGCCGCCCCATCTTGCCGTACCCGCAAACGACCGTATGGTCATTCAAAGACGCGATCTTCATATTCACTTTGCGTCTCCCTAAAATACTCCGCATATGTCCTTCTACCACCGCACCAACCACCAGGGTCAGCGCCACCATTGCCGAACCAATCCCCACCACAATCAGAACCATCACCCATATCTGCTCCGCCCCCGTTAGCGGACTCGCCGACCCCCGCATCCCCAGCGTACTAACAGTTATCAGCGTCAGATACAACCCCACCACAAACGAACGCCCCCCGATCAGGCAGAATCCCAGCGTACCAACCGCCACCACCGCCGAAAGCACCGCAAGTGCCATCGCCAGCTTCCGCAACAGTATCAGCCGAGCATCACTTACCCCTGCCATCAATAACCAAAGCCTCCATACCGAAAGTTATCCACAAATCCATTTCCCACCATTATACCCCCTCAAATGAATAATAAAAGCCCCAACTTCGCCCCCCAAACCAATTTACATCCTGCCTCAGAAAAGACAAAAGTTGTGACACCCCAGTAGCGGCCACAACGGGACGATTGTGACATAATTCGACCCCGAGCATCTGGCCTTTATAGTTTTTCGTTCTATCTGTTTCGTCCTTAATCAGTGCGGGCGGGACCCCGCCCCGCGGAATGTAACTATCGTGGTGAAAGCTAGTTACTAAAAAAACTCCATGATTAACTTGACTTTTCATAGAACCGGACATATTGTCAAGCGTGTATCAGGAGATAGTCTGGCTTCTGACCGAAGCAATCGTATCAGTTAAATTTACGCGGAAAGGAATATATCATGAAGAAGAAACAGTTGACCAGTTCGGCGGGAATTCCCATTGGAGATAATCAGAACGCTTTGACCGCAGGGCCGCGCGGACCTATGCTGGTACAGGACTGGCAGTTATTTGAGAAGCACGCTCATTTCAATCGGGAGCGAATTCCGGAGCGGGTGGTTCATGCCAAGGGGTCGGGGGCTTATGGTGCTTTTACGGTGACGCATGATATTACCAAATATACCAAGGCGGATATTTTCGCGAAGGTGGGACAGAAGACCGATTGTCTGGTACGATTTTCGACGGTGGCGGGCGAGAAGGGCGCAGCTGACGCGGAACGTGATGTGCGCGGGTTCGCAATGAAGTTTTATACGAACCAGGGAAACTGGGATCTGGTGGGCAATAATACGCCGGTGTTTTTTATTAGGGACGCTTATAAGTTTCCAGATTTTATTCATACGCAAAAGCGTGACCCGAAAACGAATCTGAGATGTAATAAGGCGATGTGGGATTTCTGGTCGCTTTCGCCGGAGACCTTGCATCAGGTGACGATTTTGTTTTCGGACCGGGGGATTCCGCGGAGCTATCGTCACATGAACGGTTACGGCAGTCATACATATAGTTTTATCAATGCCAAAAATGAACGGTTCTGGGTGAAGTTTCATTTCAAGACCATGCAGGGAATCAAGACCCTGACAGATGAAGAAGCCGAGAAGATAATCGCTACCGACCGGGAAAGCCATCAACGTGATTTGTTTGCTTCGATTGAAAAAGGTGATTGTCCGAAGTGGACACTTTTTGTGCAGATTATGCCCGAGAAGGACGCGGAAAAAACTTCTTATAATCCCTTCGACCTGACCAAGGTTTGGCCGCATGGCGAGTATCCGCTAATTGAGGTTGGGGTTATGGAGTTGAATCGCAATCCGGAAAATTATTTCGCTGAAATCGAACAGGCGGCGTTTTCGCCGGGTAATGTGGTACCGGGTATCAGCCACAGTCCCGATAAGATGCTGCAGTTCCGGGTCGTCTCCTATGCCGATGCTCATCGCTACCGGTTGGGTACGCATTATGAGAATCTGCCCGTGAACAGACCAAAATGCGAAGTGAACAATTATTATCGCGATGGTTCGATACGCTCGGATGGCAACGGCGGCGGGTCGGTTAATTATGAGCCAAACAGTTTCGGCGGACCGGTTGAGGATGACCAGTTCAAAGAGCCGCCTTTGGCAATTTCCGGTGATGCCGACCGCTATAATCAAAGCGAGGGCAACGACGATTATACGCAGCCGGAAACCTTTATCGGTTGATGACGGCGGAGCAGCAGGGACGGCTATGCAAGGCTTTGGCCGGTGCGATGAAGGGAGTGCCCAAGGAGATTATCGAAAGGCAGTTGGCTCATTTCGATAAGGCCGACCCAAAGTATGGGCAGGGCGTTCGTAAAGCTCTGGGATAACTCTCAAAAGTACGGCGGATGAAATTTGCTTCCGCTGGATGATATAACAAAAGACCGTGGATGTTTTAAGGTGTCCACGGTCTTTTGAAATACCGTGAACACTTACGTTTAACGACTTGACTTTTGCAAAACTCCAGTTACGGACTATTGTGTTTTAGTCGGCTTACTAATTTGTACTGATAAGTTCGGGCAGTGCGACTTTCTGGAAGATGAGGTAGCCCTGGCTGCTTTCGTAGAGGATGCCGATTACGTTTTTCTCTACGGTGCTCAAACAGGAATACGCTCCGCCGAACTGGTCGAGCATTATCTGGTTGTTTATCGGCCAGGTCATGCCCTCGTCAAGTGAAACTCTGATAGTCATTTTTTCGCGGTTCTTCTGGGAGTCGGGGCAGGAGAACAGCAGCAGGGGTTTGCCGTCTACGGGATAATCGTATTTTATTAAACTGCCCATACAGCCGGGTTCGACAAGTGCTTTCAGGTCGGTGGGGTGGTCTTGCCAGGTTTTGCCCAGGTCAGCTGAAACCGCAACGCCGCGATAGCCGGTACCTTTGGGGCTTCTACCATTAAAGAGTATTGAACCGTCGGCAAGCTGGGCCAGACCGGTCTCGCCTATGCTGTAACGTAGAGCCGGGGCGGTCTGCCAGTTTTGCCCGTGGTCTTTGCTGTATATAATGGTTGTGAAACTTTTGGAGTTTCCGTCCCGCCCCTGTGCGGTCATAACCAAAGTGCCGTCGTCGAGCGTAATGCCGTGTCCGGGACATGGCGCAAATAGAATCCAGCCGGGGTCTTTGAGCTTTTGGGTCAGGTTTTGTGGTTCGGACCAGGTTTTGCCGTCGTCGGTACTGGAGGTCATCAGGTATTGACAGGTGAGTTTCGGGTCCATACCGACGCAGGAACCGGTCTCACGCCATTGATGCTGCCATTCATCATTTTTTTCGGTCAAACCTTCGATAAATTTACCGTTTTTGTCACGCAGACCGTGCATCCATAGCCCGGCACAGAAAATTGTATTGGTGTCGGTATCTACTAACAGGCCAGCGTCGCTGACCCCGTTAAATTTTTCGGGCAGGCCGCCCCAACGCTTCATGTCGATAGCACGCAGCATCGGCCCCCAGGTTTGGCCGCCGTCTTCACTGCGACTGATACCAATGTCCATGTCGCCCTGCAAGTCGCGGCGACTGGCCCAGCGAATATCATAGGCGGCGATGAGTGTCCCCTTATTGGTGGTCACGAGGCTGGGGATGCGGTAGCCGAGGCTGCCGTCGTCGCCAAAGTCGCGAACTTTAACAGCGGGCAGCAGGGGTTTATTATAGCAGGAGTTGAGTTTGTGTTTTTGGCTGTCGATGGTTATTGACGGACAGGAAACCCCGAATCGGTGGAGCAGGTTTGTGGCGGGTGAAATCTTGTATGATACCGCAATGTAATTATCACCCGGTTCAAGTTGACGATTAATTTTAAAACAAACTTGTTCGGCAATTGTACTGCTTGAGGCAAGCCGGGCAGCCGGGTCGGTTTTGGTGATGGCCTTAGCCTGAGTTGTACCGAGGTTGTAAACTGAAATATTTTCAATTTCTTCGGGATTGGTAGTGCCTTCGGTTTTGACGGTAAGTTCGCGCAGGAGGCCGGGACCGGTGATTTTTAACTGCATTACCATGTTGCAGTTACGCTCAACCATTATCGGCAGGAAGGACGGGATTATTTTTACGTCGGCAATCAGAGCTGGGCAGATAATCAATAACGCAAGGATGATTAACAGTCTTCGATTCATGATAGACCCTTTCTTTCGCTTACTTTTGACGGGTGTTTCAGCCAACCTTTGGGCTGACAGTTGGAAGGATAAACTAAAATGCGTTGGGCGGCGCAGGACGAACTTAACGGGACATACCTGAAAAAAATGGGCAATACAGGACTTGAACCTGTGACATCCTGCTTGTAAGGCAGGCGCTCTAGCCAACTGAGCTAATCGCCCGTGTCAAGGTTTGATAATGTACGAAAAGAGAAGGGCTCTGTCAACTCTCAAAAATGGCTATTCAGAATTTTATTTGAATGCCGTGATTTTTTCCCAAACTGGTTCTTGCATTGAAGCGAAATATTATGTAGATTATCTGCTCTTCACGGTTAATGCCGTGATGGGTCGATGCCCGAGTGGCTAAAGGGAACGGGCTGTAAACCCGTTGGCGTGAGCCTACGTTGGTTCGAATCCAACTCGGCCCAGTGACATAAACCTCGCTATAACATCATATTATAGCGAGGTTTTTTTACAGACTGCTCAGCAGAATTGTGCTGGCGTCAATACCCTTAAGAAAATTGTCCATTTTGAAACGTTCATTAGGGGCGTGAATACTGTCAGCAGCTAGTCCCAAACCCATCAGTACAACCGGACATTGCCACTGCTGGGCAAAACTAGCCACGACCGGAATAGAGCCGCCTTCGCGTATCAGAACGGCTTCATTGCCAAAGGCCGCTTTTAGAGCTGACTGGGTGGTTTGGACGGCTGAACAGTTTGTGTCGATCAGCACTCCGGGCGCAAGTCCTGTTGGTCCCTTGATTTCCAATCGGACAGTATCGGGGCAAATCTCTTGCAGGTGCTTACTCGTAAACTCAAAAATCTTTTCCGGATCCTGATTTGGGACCAGCCGCATGGTTATTTTGGCCTGGGCAGATGAAGGAATAATGGTTTTGTTGCCCGGCCCGCTATAGCCGCTCCACAAACCGTTAATCTCAAAAGTAGGGCGGGCCCATAGTCGCTCTAAAGTTGTATAACATGCTTCCCCAAAAGGCCTTACGAGACCCAGGCCGGCGGCGAATTTTTGGTCGTCGTGTTTCAGGGCAGCGAAGGTTTCTCTTTCCTGGTCGGTTAGAGGTACTACATCTTCGTAAAAGCCGGGTATCATTATTCTGCCGTCCTGGGTTACACAATGGGCGAGCATTCTTGACAGTACTATTGCCGGGTTGGCGACCGCGCCGCCGAAACAGCCGGAGTGCAAGTCGCGGCTGGCGGAAAAAATACCAATTTCAAGAGCACAAATCCCTCTAAGACCGTAAGTTATGGCAGGTGTCGCCTCATTGTACATAGAGCAGTCGGAGATGAAGACAGCCTCTGGTTTCAACTCTGCCCCCGCTCCGACGAGCCATTTTTCCAGTGACTCGCCGTTGCATTCTTCTTCACCCTCGATAACGAAAATTATCTCATAATCAGGCTTAATCCCTTGTTTAATAAGAGTTTCCACAGCCTTAACATGGGCGAAGAGCTGGCCTTTATCATCGCTGGCTCCGCGGCCATAGAGGTATCCGTCGCGAATTTCGGGCTCGAAGGGTTTGCTCTGCCACAATTCCAGGGGCTCAGGCGGCTGAACATCGTAATGACCATAAATAACTATCTTTCGTAACCCTTTTCCCATAGAGGCTTTAATAATGGGATTGCCCTGGGTTTTTATTATCTCAACTGTCAGGCCCATATTTTTCAAATGGTCGGCCAGCCAATTGGCACAGGCCCGGACATCGTTTTGGTGTTTTTCCTGAGCGCTCACCGAGGCAAAACTCATAAATTCGCATAATTCAGCCAGAAATCGGTCCTGGTTTTTTGGGATATACCCTGATGAGTCCATATAGATTCTCGAAAAATGAGCGCATTTTTGCCGGAGAAGACCGATTTTTCGACAAAAAGTCGCGTTTTTTTGGAAAAAGACGTGTTTTTATGCCAAAAATCGTGTTTTTAGACGGAATTTTCCGACAAGTTACCGTTTTAGTAAAACAACTCGCTTAATGGTAACTTCCCTTCCGGGTTTTGGGCAAGTCAAATCTGTTAGTACGTCTTTGTCGAAGTGGCAATATGGTGCTGTTAATCTGGGAAAGTTTTCTGACCTTTTGCTTCCCTCGATACCGTGGGGACAAAGGGTCTGTGGATTTCTATGGTTGGTAATCCCAGCAGGGTGCGTGCCCGGTTGAGGGCATCGTCAATATTTCCCTGACAGTTTTCGATTCCGACTTCCTTAAGAAAACCAGACTGTTCAAAGGCTATCAGGGGTTGGGTATGGACCCCGGAGAATACCAGGTGGATATTGTCCTTATTACAGCGGGTATGTAATTCGCGCAGTACGTGCAGGGCAGTGCCGTCAACGACCAGCACATAGCGCATACGAATAATCAGGACTTTGACATCTTTTTCCATGCCCCGGACGGCATTTTTGAAGGTGTCTATCATGCCAAAGAAAAAGGGACCGTTGACCTCAAAGACTTCGACCTGGTCGGGCACTTCCCGCAGGGCCAGGGCGTTGGGGTCTTCCTTACCATTGTCATCACCCTGAATCTCGCGGGTAATCATGCCGACGTTAGCGATTTCGGACATGCGTCGAATAAAGAGGAATGACGCCAGCACCACTCCCACCTGTACCGCTACGGTAAGATCGACAATGACGGTAAGCAGGAATGTCAGCACCAGCACCAGTGCGTCACTGCGTGGTCCGCGTATTATGGTCGCGAAATGGCGAATCTCGCTCATGTTATAACTGACCACGACCAGGATGCCCGCCAGAGCTGCCAACGGTATGAGTTTGGCAAAGGGAGCCAAGAGCATCAGCAGCAACAGAAGTGTTATGGCATGGATAATTCCGGCGACGGGGGTACGTGCGCCGCTTTTAACATTTGTGGCGGTTCGGGCGATAGCTCCAGTGGCGGGGATTCCTCCGAAGATAATACTAACAATGTTGGCTGCTCCCTGACCAATGAGTTCCATATTTGGTCGATGTCGTCCCCCTATCATGCCGTCGGCGACTGTAGCTGATAAGAGTGATTCTATTGCCGCCAAAAGTGCTATGGTAAAGGCCGGCTTAACCAAAGGGCCTATATGTTCCAGGTCAAATGCAGGAAAACAGGGTCTGGGCAGCATTCGGGGCAGTTCTCCGAACCTGCTGCCGATGGTTTCGACCTCCAGATGCAGAAAATAAGCTGCCAGTGTCGCCGCGAGCATAGCGGCGAGCATGGCGGGGATTTTGGGTAAATAACGTCGGATAATCACTATCATGACTATTGTGCCAATTCCCAGTGCGGTTGCCTGCCAGTTGATGGTTGATAAATGGTTCAGGTAGGTTCGCCATTTATCCAGAAACTCCGAGGGAACCTCTGTCATTGTCAGGCCGAGCAGGTCCCTTATCTGGGTCGAGAGTATTACCACGGCGATGCCGGCGGTGAATCCAACTGTTACAGGGAAGGGAATGAACTTAATCATTCCACCGAGTCGGAACAGCCCGAACAGGAGCAGGAATACTCCAGCGATGATGGTGCAGAGCGCCAGTCCCTCATAGCCGAACTGGGCCAGCACTGATGAGACCAGTACTACGAATGCCCCTGTCGGTCCGCCTATCTGTACTTTGCTGCCTCCCAGGGCAGAGATGATAAACCCCGCAACAATAGCGGTGAAGAGGCCTCTTTCCGGGGGCAGGTCGCTGGCAATAGCAAAGGCCATTGCCAGGGGCAAGGCCACAACTCCCACGGTCAGACCAGCGAAAATATCACTTACGGCTTTTTCCCGGTTATACGATTTAAGCTCCGTAATCAGCTTGGGCACGAACATAGTCATAAAAAAACTCGATAAAAAATTAACTGTACCAAATAAGGTAATTAATGATACACAAGAGAGGTAACTTCCCCGCCGAGTAAGCTGCCGCAGATGTGATTATCCGCTATAGCCTTCTGGAATCCCGCCCCAAGCCCTTATCGGGCTGTAACAAAAATGAACAGCGTTTTCTATTGCCGCAGAACGTCTCGGCCAGGGCTGGTCGTGGTTGACCGTCCTGTTTATTTACCGTCGAAAACAACAACGACTTATTAGAACTGAGCTTCATATCTGCCTTCAAATACCATTTGGGGAAATTCTCAGCATCGGCGTCACTAAAGTCAATAAAATAACCTGAGTTCTTTTTCGGTTTTTTCCGCGAACAACATAAGCATCAGATTAATTGACTTGCGGCAGTTGTTTTTTATATAATCCAACTAGAAGGCAAAAACGACAATGTGATGTTTAGAACTGCGATTGGTAAGCCGATAGCAGTAATCTGAGCGAAAATATTTACTCTACTGGGCGACCGGGAAAATGTTATGCAAAAAGAATTTCGTATTTCATCATTTGACAGAGTGTTATATGTTTTATTTGTTGTCCTGTCGCTATCGGCGTGGGGATGGTCACAGTCATGGAATATCCAGCCGGTGGATATATTTATGCCGGGCGAGGGGCGGATAACGGGAATTAAATATCCGGCAGGCGGGGATTTGCCGGTGGTAACTCAGTCCGATAAAGCTCTGACGGAGGAGCTGTTGGTCGAGGGGCAGAATGCGGTATTAGCGAATGTTATCGATTCTCCGCCAATCGCAGGTTTTGTGCCGTGGATTGCTATCGCGGCGACGAACAAGCGGCAGTATGATGACCTGGACTCTACCGCGGTGGCCAGTTCATATATTCTGGGCAGTCATTTGGTTTCTGACCCGACGCAGGATTATGGTATTGGGCTGTTCGATACGGGTGCGGGGGCGCATGTTATGGGTTCCGATAACGCGACGCGGCTGGGAATCGGTTCCAGTTTGCGGGGTGATTATGAAATCGAGATTCAGGGCGTGACCGGTTCGATTTACGCGGATGTTTCGCTGCCGTTCGCTTTATATGTCGATGGATTAGGGGCGATTGAGCCGAACGGCACGCTGGATTTGTCGGATATGGTGGGCGAGTATAATGTTTCGATTGGGCTGGGCAAGGTTTCCACGCCGAACCTGCCGACGGCTTTGGGGATGCCGCTGGCGGTGTTTTACACGGCGGTTTTTGACAATGAAAATATGATAACGGTTAATCGATATGGCAATGAATATATTGCTCCGAACATAACGTTTCATGATGAATATTCCAGTTTGGTGCCGCAGTACGATATAGTTGTGCCGCTGGAGCTTCGTCCTTTGGGGGCTCAGGCAGTGCAGTATGCGCCTAATCTTGAGGGGATTATTCTGGGTGATGAAGTTCAGCCGCAGACTCCTTCGATTGTGATGGGGTTGGGTTCACAGAGTCTGTATTTTGTATCGAGTGTGGATTTATATGACGGGGAGCGTTCGGCTATTGATAAGAATCGTTTTATGCTGGATACGGGGGCTCAGGTTACGGTAATCGGCAGTCGTATCGGGGCCCGGTTGGGGATTGACCCGGCGAACCCGGATTTTCTGGTTGAGGTCGAGGGTGTCAACGGCGAGAGCCTGGATATGCCGGCGTTTTATATTGATAAGCTGGAGCTGCCGGCCTTGGGTGAGTGGCTGACATTCACGAATGTGCCGGTGGTACTGCTGGATGTATCGTCGCCTGAAGGCGGTACGCTGGACGGGATAATCGGGATGAATCTGTTTACGGAGTATAACATGGTATTGCGGGCCGGCGGGATGCTTCTGGACCCGGACCCGGCACTGGAGCTGGAACGAATCATACCGGGCAGTGTGGCAGGTGATCTCAACGGCGATAATGCCGTGGACGCAGGTGATTTAGCGGTTTTGGCGGGAGTGTGGCTGCTGGATAACAGTCTGCCGGGCTGGAACAGCGAATATGATTTGGCCCCGGAAGCTGGGGACGGGATTGTCAATCTGCGGGATTTTTCGGTGGTTGAGGGGAACTGGCTGGTAACGAATTAGGCGGGTTTGGAACTGGTGATTGGATTGCGGTGTTGACGTTTTGGACCTTTGGTTGGGGGGGGCTGGTTGGATGGTATTCGGTCCGGCCACTTACGCGGCTCGGCTTCTGTTGGCGGTTTTATTTTATTTTGGGGTTGGCGGTAGTAACTCTTTTCTGTTAATGGGGTTGTGTCGGGGTTGGAAATATGGGGGATTTGGTGGTGACATAACCCGAACAAAACGCTAAAATGCCCCGATTCGTTATTGGTAAGGATGGATTCGCAAGCGATAAGGAGCGTCAGATGGCAAAAGCAGCGGACAAAAGCAGCGGAACTCAGGGAAATGCCCTGGATCGTACCCTCAGTGCGATAGAGAAGCAGTTTGGTGAAGGTACGATTATGCACCTGGACGAGGATAGTATGAGCCAGGTTGAGGGGATTAGCACGGGCGCTCTTTCGCTGGATTTGGCACTGGGAGGACGTGGTCTACCCAAAGGACGTATCATCGAAATATTTGGCCCTGAGTCTTCGGGTAAAACTACCCTGGCGTTGAATTGTGTGGCTCAGGCCCAGCGGGCGGGCGGAGTGGCGGCGTTTATTGACGCTGAACACGCTCTGGACCCGACCTGGGCCAAGAGTATCGGGGTTAATCTGGAGTCGCTGCTGGTCTCGCAGCCCGACAGCGGTGAGCAGGCTCTCAATATCGTGGAAATGCTGGTACGCTCCAACGCGGTTGATTTTATCGTGGTGGATTCGGTGGCGGCGTTGATACCGCAGGCGGAACTCAAAGGCGAGATCGGCGATGCGCATGTTGGTTTGCAGGCGCGTATGATGAGCCAGGCCATGCGCAAACTTACCGCGGTTATCAGTAAGAGTAAATCATGTCTGATTTTCATCAATCAGATTCGCGAAAAAATCGGGGTTATGTTCGGCAATCCGGAAACGACACCCGGCGGACGGGCACTGAAGTTTTATAGTTCGGTGCGGCTCGATGTACGCCGGATTAGTACAATCAAGGCTGGCGATGGCGCGGTTGGCAATCGAGTGAGGGTGCGGGTTGTTAAAAATAAGGTCGCCCCGCCTTTCCGCGACGCGGAACTTGATATTATGTTTGACCGGGGCATCAGCGCCGAAGGTGATATGATTGATTTGGCGGTCAAGGAAGAGATACTTGGTAAGAGCGGGGCGTTTCTGCGTTATGGTGAATTGACCATCGGCCAGGGTCGCGAAAAAGCCAAGGATTTCCTGGTGGAGAACCCGGACCTCTACAAAGAACTCCGCAGCAAGGTTCTGGAAAAACATGGCCTGACGGAAAAGGGAACCAAAGCTAAAGCCAAAGCCGCAGAGCCGGTCGCGGCAGTCGCAGCCGCAAAAGAAGAAGAAGAAGTTGTCGAGCAAGCACCGGCCAAAACCAAAAAGAAACTCGGCAAGAAAAAGTAAGACATAGTAGTTCCAGGCCCCGAAGGGGTCGTCAGAACAATAGCCGGGCGGCGTAATCCCCCGGAGCAATTGGCAAAAATAACCACAAGCCCTAAAGGGGCGAAAGAAGATTAATTGCCTTTAAAATCCGCGAAATCCGTGTAATCCGCGGTTAAATATCTGTTGTTTGTTGTAAGGAATTAAAGGAAAGATATAGTGCTTAGTTCTCAGGAAATCCGGAAGAGTTTTATTGACTTCTTTGTCGAGAAAAAAGGTCATAATTTTGTGGCTAGTTCAAGTGTGGTCCCGCTGGAAGACCCTACTTTGTTGTTTACCAACGCGGGCATGAACCAGTTCAAGGATATTTTCCTGGGTTCGCGGGAACCGAGCTGCAAACGGGCGGCGAACAGTCAGAAATGCATTCGGGTCAGCGGCAAGCATAATGATTTGGAAGAAGTCGGCAAGGACACTTACCATCATACTTTTTTTGAGATGCTGGGCAACTGGTCTTTCGGCGATTATTTCAAGGCTGAAGCTATTGAATGGGCCTGGGAACTGCTGACCGAAGTCTGGAAGATTGACAAGAAAAATCTGTGGGTCACGGTTTTCGGAGGCGACCAGGCCGACGGGCTCAATGTAGACAACGAAGCTGAGAAGCTCTGGATTGGAAAAACCGATATAGCCCCGGAGCGGGTTTTGCGTTTTGGCCGTAAAGACAATTTCTGGGAGATGGGCGAAGTTGGTCCCTGCGGACCTTGCAGTGAAATTCATCTGGATTTGGGCCCCGGCCGCTGCGACAAGACGAATGTGCCGCATACTTGTATGGTCAACGGTCCGTGCGGACGCTATATCGAGCTTTGGAATCTGGTGTTTATTCAATACAACCGAGACGAGACGGGCAAGCTGACAGAACTGCCCGCTAAGCATGTCGATACGGGGGCGGGACTGGAACGCGTAGTCTCGGTCCTGCAAAACAAAACCAGTAATTACGACACCGATTTGTTTACACCCATTTTGAATCGTATCGCCGAGCTTAGCGGTAAAAAATATACAGGCAAATTCGGCGACGATGTCGATAATGCTTTTCGGGTTATTTCAGACCATATTCGCACCCTGACATTCGCAATCACCGATGGTGCCCTGCCCAGCAATGACGGACGCGGTTATGTCCTGCGCAGAATCTTGCGCCGCGCCACCCGTTTTGGTTTGCTGCTCGATATTAACGAACCGTTTTTGCATAAAATCGTACCGACCATTGTGGAATATATGGGCGAGGTTTATCCGGAGCTCACCGGCCGGGCTGAGCATGTTGCCAACGTGATTGAATCCGAAGAAGCCAGTTTCGGCAGAACGCTGGGACGCGGCATTGAAATTTTTGAATCAGACGTAGCCGAACTGACCGCTGCGGGAGGTAAATGCCTCGCCGGCGATAAAGCTTTCCGACTGTACGACACTTACGGTTTTCCGCTGGACTTGACGCAGTTGATGGCAGAGGAGAGAGGACTGACGGTCGATGTCGCCGGATTCGAAACCTTTATGGAACAGCAGCGAGAACGTGCCCGCGGGGCCCAAAAGAGTGCCGTTTACGAAGCCGACAGCCTCAGCCAGATCTTGCCCGCCACCGCTGATGGCGACAAATATCACACTGGTCACGCCACCGCAAAACTGCTCGGTTATGTGCGTGAAGGTCAATATTGCTCCGAAGGAACCGTGCCGACAAACGAAAAAATCGGGCTCGTAATGGATTGCACCTGTGCCTACGCCGAATCAGGCGGTCAGGTCGGTGATAAGGGGACCGTAGAATGGGGGACAGGGAAGTTTGTGTTTGAAGATACCCAGAAGGCAGGCTCCGCGATCATCCATTACGGAACAACCGCTGATGCAGGACTGACTATCGGCTCAGAGGTAACGGTACGCGTTGATTCAGAACGCGACGATGTCCAACGCAATCATACCGCAACTCATTTATTGCAGTGGGCTTTGCAGCAGGTGGCGGGCAAACATGCCCATCAGGAAGGTTCGCTGGTAACGGCTGACTATCTGCGTTTCGATTTTACGCATCCCAGGGCTTTGACCGCCGAACAGATTAGCGAAGTCGAAAAACTGGTACGCAAAAAAATTGGTGAAGGCCATAACGTACATTCTGAAGTTTTACCCATCGATGAAGCCCGCAACCTGGGTGCGATGGCCCTGTTCAGTGAAAAATATGGTGACAAAGTACGCGTGTTAGCTATTGGCGCAGAAGAAGACGCCGACTTGGAGACAGCCTTTAGCCGGGAATTCTGCGGCGGAACCCACGTCGATAATACTATCGAGATCGGAACTTTCAAGATAATCAAAGAAGAAAGCGTCGCCACCGGTGTGCGTCGTATTACCGCAATGACGGGCCGGGCCTTGAACGCCATGCTTTATCAGCGAGCTGCCGAGGTCGATGACCTTTGCATCCTGCTAAAGTCCACACCCGAACAATTGCGAATCCGGGTCGAGACCCTGATCGAAAACAATAAGAAGCTCAATAAACAATTGAAAAAAGGTGCCGGGGCGGATTTGAAATCTGTGGCAGAAAAAATACTGGCTGACGCAGAAGAAACGGGCGGGGCGAAGATTGTCATCGGCGAAATCCCCGCCGCACCAGTCGAAGCGGTTCGGGCCCAAATAGACTGGTTCCGCAAAAAAGCACCGTCCAGTGTCGTCGTATTGGGAATGGCCGACCCCGACGGCAAGGTCATGCTTTTCGCGGCGGTAACCGATGACCTTGTCAGTAAGGTCAAGGCCGGTGATATTGTCAAGAATATCGCGCCGATTGTCGGAGGAGGCGGAGGAGGTCGTCCTCAGATGGCCCAGGCAGGCGGTAAAGACCCAGCCAAACTGGCCGAAGCCTTAGCCGCGGCAAAAAAAATGGCCGACGAAGGACTAAAATAACTCAACTCAGCCAATTAGAGCGAATTAAGAAACTATGAAAGCCAGATGCTCCGGGACGAATTATGTTATAATCGTCCCGGAGCATCTGGCTTTCATAGTTTCTTTCCTTTGCCCTGTTGGGGTTGGGAGGTGGTTGGTTTGGGGGTTTACAGGGGGGATGGAGGGGGTATAATGGCGATTTCAGGTTTTGCGGCGTGGAATTGGCTGGTAATGCGTTAATTTTTGGTCTCCGGCAGGTATGGTCTTTTATCGAACGGGAATAATATTATGAAATCTGAGCAAAATGGGATGGATCGTCGGGTATTTCTTCAATCGGCGGGGATGCTGGGGGCGGCTTGGGCGACGGGGTCGCGGGTTTGGGGGGCGGAAGGTACAATTAAGGGCGACGATATAAACGTGGCGCTTTTGGGGGCGGGAGCTCAGGGGCAGGTTTTGCTTAACTCTTGTCTGCGGATACCGAATATACGGTTCAAGGCGGTATGCGATATTTGGGAATCTTACAGTCTCAAGCGGGTGTCGCGACTTTTGCAGAAATACAAGCATGAGGTGAACAGTTACGTTGATTTTGAAGAGATGCTGGCGGCAGAAAAGGATTTGGACGCGGTGATTATCGCTACGCCGGATTTCTGGCATGCTCGTCATTCGATTGCGTGCCTGAAGGCGGGGCTTAATGTTTATTGCGAAAAAGAGATGTCGAATAATTTGGAAGACGCGGCGGAGATGGTGCGTACGGCTCGGTCGACCGGGAAGCTATTGCAGATAGGTCATCAGCGGCGGAGTAATCCGCGGTATCTTTACTGCTATGAGAAGCTGATTAAAGAAAATTCTCTGCTGGGCAGGATAACTACGGTAAACGGTCAGTGGAATCGGGCGGCGGGGCCTGATTTGGGTTGGCCTGAGAAGTACACGATTGATGGGCCAACGCTGAGCAAGTATGGTTTTGATTCGATGGAACAGTTTCGGAACTGGCGTTGGTATAAAGGGCTGGGGGGCGGCCCGATGGTTGATCTAGGCTCGCATCAGATTGACATTTATAACTGGTTCCTGCAAGGGCGGCCTAAGACAGTTATGGCCAGCGGGGGTACGGATTATTATGACCGGGCGACGCATCAGTGGTATGATACGGTGATGGCGATTTATGAATATGAGACGGCGGCGGGGCCGGTGCGGGCGACTTACCAGACACTGACGACTAACAGCTGCAATGGGTATTTTGAGAATTTTCTGGGCGATAAAGGGACACTCAGTATTTCGGAGTCGGCTAGTCGTGGTTCGGTTTATCCGGAGCCAGCGGCGGAGTCGTGGGCGAAGCTGGTGGAGGCAGGCGTTTTGAAGGCACCGACAGAAAGCCAGCCGGCGGAGACGGATGAGGCGGCTTTGCTTGATGTGCGTGAGACTCTGGCACCGCCTGCTTATGAGATTCCGGTGGTGATGGAGAAGAAATATCATCAGCCTCATCTGGAGAATTTCTTTGACGCGGTGCGGGGTAAGGCGACACTAAACTGCGATGGTGAAATTGGATATGAGACGGCGGTGACGGTATTGAAGGTTAATCAGGCGGTTGAGGCGGCCTGTCGGCTGAAATTCGAAAAGGATGAATTTGATGTATAAATTCTCGGTTGCTTTGTGGGCGATTTGTCTGGCGGCGGGAGCGGCGAGCGGCGAGGATTTTATCGGGGACAGGGAAACTAGTACGCATACGCCGTCGGTGCACAGGATAGATTTGCTGGACGAGGAAGGCAGTAAGGTTGATCCGGCGGACGAGCCGTCGCTGCCGTTTTCGCTGCGGAACACTTGCGGGGCATGTCACGATGTTGGCAAGGTGTCGGGTGGGTGGCATTTTAATTTTAATGATGGTGCGGCTGAAGCGGGACGGCGGGGTGAGCCGTGGCTATTTGTTGACGCGGAAACCGGGACACAGTTGCCGGTTTCGTATCGCAAGTGGGCCGGTGTTTATCGTCCGGAGCAGGCGGGGTTGCGGCCTTGGGGTTTTATGAAGGAGTTTGGCAGGCAGATGCCGGGTAATCTTTCGGACGCTGACGAGGATGAGCCGGATTTTGACGCGCGCTGGCTGGTTTCGGGCGGGATGGAGATAAACTGTCTGGGTTGCCATGACAGTAATCCTGCTTATGACGCGGCGGAGTATGGTTTTCAGTTGGGCAAGGAGAATTTGCGGTGGGCTCCGGCGGGGGCGAGTTGTCTGGCGAAAGTTACGGGGAACGCGTCGGATATGGATGAGATGTATGATTATTTGATTGATCCTCCGCCGGACGATACGAAGCTGATTCCGCCGGGTGTGGCATATCATAAGGAATATTTCGGGACGGACGGCAAGGTGTTCATGGACGTGGGGCGGGAGATTGATAACGGGCGTTGCTATTTTTGTCATTCGTATCGTGAGGCGGACGAGGGGGATGAGTGGCAGATGGGCGAGGATGTGCATGTGGCGGCGGGGCTAAGCTGCGTTGATTGTCATCATAATGGTCTGGGGCATGCGATTGTGCGGGGCTATGAGGGTGAGGAAGGTAATGACAACGCTGATGGTAGTTATACCTGCCGGGGCTGTCATCTGGAGACGGGTGAGTTTGGTGCGCCGCGTCCTTTGCATAAGGGTTTTCCGCCTTTGCATTTTGAGAAGCTGAGTTGTACGGCTTGTCATTCGGGGCCGATGCCGAGGGGTGAAGTTTTTGTGGTGCAGACATCGCGGGGGCATGGGCTGGGGAATCATGGGCCGGCGCGGACGAAGGAAATGCTGCCGCATATTTACGGCGGGCTTTTCGGGCGTGGTTATGACGGCAAGATTACGCCGATGCGCGGGGTTTATCCGACTTTTTGGGGACGGTTAAAGGATAACAAGGTTGAGCCGCTGGATTTGGCGGTGGTCAAAAAGAAGGTGGGAGGGATAATTGGTAATGCTGGTTCGATATTGAGTGGTTTGGCCGGGCTTGACGAGAGGAAGGTTAAGGAGTGTTTGGAGGCGTTGGGTGGGGCAGGTATTGATGGTGAGGCGGTGTTGGTTTCGGGCGGGATGGTTTATCAATTGAATGGCGCTGGCTGGGCGGGGTATTTTTATAATGAGGCTAAGCTTTGCATGTGGCCTGTGGCTCATAATGTTCGACCGGCGGGTCAGGCTTTGGGGGCAGAGAGTTGTCGGGATTGTCACGATAAGGATTCGTCGTTTTTCTTCGCGGCGGTTCCGGGTGATGGGCCTGATATGCCGATGAAGCCGGCGTTACGAATGGTTGATTTGCTGGAGCTGGATGAGGGGTACATGCGGTTTTTTGGGTTTTCGTTCGTGTTTCGGCCTATGCTGAAGGTGGTGCTGGCAGTGGTGGCGGCGGGTGCGGGGGTTTTGCTGCTGACGTATGTGATGCGGATGCTGCTGTTTGTGTTGGGGCGGGTTGATGATTATGGTGCGATTGTTAAAGTGCTGGGCGGTTTGATTATGCTGGGTGCGGTGGTTAGTTTTGGGGCGGCGGCGGTTACGGGTTTGTGGCCTTTGCTGAAAGGTGTTTCGGCGAGTGGGTATACGCTGGCGGTGCATGTTAGCGCGGGGCCGGTGTTTGTGGTATGTGTGTTTTTGCTGGCTTTGCTGAAGGCTGACAAGCAGCGGTTGAGTGAGCGGGCGGGGGTGATTGGCAAATTGTGTTTCTGGGTAACGCTGGCAATGCTGCTGCCGCTGATTGGTTCGGTGCTGTTTAGTATGGTGCCGGTGCTGGCATCGGAGGCACAGGACTGGTTGTTAATGATTCATGTGATTTCTGGTATAGTTGTTTGTGTTTCGTTTTTGGGGATGTGCGGACGGTTGGTTCGTATAACGGCGGGCAAGAGGCATGAGACATGAGGCAGAAGTGACCGACGAGGTTTCGGCCTTTGGTCGAGAGTTTTTATTTAACGGCAAACGGCACCGCTTACTGACGTGCGCGGTTCTGACAGGTTGATTATATATTTAACAGGAGATGCTATGATGATTAAGATTTTTGCGGTTGTATTGGCGGTTATGGTGATGGTTGGTTTGTCCTCTTGTGCTAAGAATGATGAGGAGCAGGGGCAGGCGGGTGAGACTGAAGTTGTGAAGGATGTTGAAGCCGGGGAGGATGGTGCTGAGGTTGAAAGTCAGGCGGTTGAGGCGGCGAAGGTGACAGCGGAAGAAGCTGAGTCGGCGGCGGAAGAGATTGAAGCGGCGGTGGTCGAGGAAGTCAAAGAAACGGCTGCTGAGAATGGGCTGGTGGAGTTGAAGATTGAACTGCCGAAAGCGATGTTTGTGGGGACACCGCAGGATTTTCGGGTGGAGAATCTGGAGTCGCCGAGCAAGACAGCCCGGCCTGCGTTTTATGCACCGGCGGGGACAGCGGTTGTTTCGCGGGGCAAGAAGGTTTACAGCACGGACGACATGCCGATTATCGGTGAGCTTGATTTGATTAATGACGGGGATAAGTCGGGCGATGAGGGTTGTTATGTTGAGCTGGGTCCGATGATTCAACATATTACGTTTGATCTGGGGCAGCCCTATGAGATTTACGCAGTGCTGGTTTGGCATTTTCATATGACGGCCCGGGTTTATTTTGATGTGATTGTGCAGACGGCTGACGATTTGGAATTTACGCAGAATGTGCAGACGCTGTACAATAACGATATCGACAACTCGGCGGGTCAGGGTGTGGGGACGGATATGCATTATGTGGAGACGGCTGAGGGTCGGCTGATTGACGGCAAGGGCGTCAAGTCGCGTTATGTGCGGCTTTACAGCAATGGCAACACACAGAACGAACTGAACCATTACGTGGAAGTGGAGATTTTTGGCAAGGCCGTCGAGTAGAATTGAGCTGGGGGTGTTGTTGATATTCTGTGCGGCGGGTGCGTTGCGGCTGGCGAGGCTGGGCGAACGTCCCCTGCACGGTGACGAGGCGATTCACGCGCTGAAGTTTCTGGAGCTGCGGGAACATAATGATTATCGTTATGACCCTTATGAATATCATGGTCCTACGCTGAATTATTTTACACTGGTTTGGGGCGGTGGTTCGGGTGAGGTCGATGACGCGAGCTTACGGGTGACACCGGCAGTGTTTGGGCTGATGCTGCTGGCGGGCGTTTGGCTGCTGCGGGATGGTTTGACGGGGCGGGCGGCGGTGCTGGGGGTTTTGCTGATGGCGTTGTCGCCGGCGTTGAGTTATTACAGTCGGTATTATATCCAGGAAACGCTGCTGGTTTGTTTTACGTATCTGGCGATAGGTTTTGTTTGGCAGTATGGCAGGCGGTTTGAGGGTGTTTATCTTTTGCTGGCGGGTTGTGCGGCGGGGTTGGCGTTTGCGACGAAGGAGACTTCGGTAATTTCTTTTTTTTGTGCGGGGCTGGCGTTATTTGCGGTTAAAGGTCGACGGGGGTTTCGCAGGGTTAAGGGGGGACATTTATTCGGTGCCGGGGTGGTTTTTGTATTAACGGCGGGATTGTTTTTTTCGTCGTTTGGCGCTAATCCGGGTGGGATTATAGATTCGGTGCTGACGTTTACGACGTATTTTGGACGGGCGGGTGAAAGCTCGGTGCATGGCCATCCGTGGTATTATTATCTGTGGTATTATTTGTGGTTTCAGGCAAAAGGCGGGGTGGTGCATAGTGAGTTAGTGATAGCAGGGCCGGGGTTGGCGGGAGTTTTTTGGGCGTTGCTGGGTGGTCGGCCGCGCGGGACGGATGCAAAGTTGTTCCGGTTTCTGGCAGTGTTTTCGAGTTTGCTGATAATTTTTTATAGTGTGCTTCCTTATAAAACACCGTGGAGTTTTATTACGGTTATTCCGGCCTGGGCGATATTGGCGGGGATTGGGCTGGATGCTTTGGTGAGTTCGGCACGGGCGGGCTATCGTCGGACGCTGATGGTTTTAATTGGGGCAGGGGTTATATGGTTGGGGTATCAGGCTTACGATGTTAATTATATTTCTCATAGCGAGGTGAGTAATCCGTGGGTTTATGCTCATCCAACGCGTGATGTCTTTTTGATGGCGGAGCGGGTGCGGGCAGCAGCCGAGGCTGCGGACGGCGAGACGGTTTGGTTTTATTGTGCGGGGCATGATTACTGGCCTATACCGTGGTATTTGCGGGATTTGGGGAATGTTGGATATACCGATGATATTGAGAATGTGCCAGCGGGCGGTGTCGCAGTGATTACCTTTGCGAAAAGTAAAAATGAAGTGATAGGGCGATTGTATGATTTGCCAGCGGGCGAGAAGTCGCTTTATGTCCCGCTTTTTGAAAGTGAGGTCTATTTGCGGCCTGGGCTGGAGATGATTGGGTTGGTGCGAAAGGATATTAGGGACAGAATGGAGGCGGGGCAATGAGAGATGAAGCTGGGCTGTATCGGTTTTCGGCGAAGGGGATGGCGACGATATTTGAGATTTTGATATGTCATGAGGACAGACGATACGCTCACCAGGCGGCGGATGCGGCGTTTGGGATTTTGGAGCGGCTGGAGCAGGACTGGAGCAGGTTTATCTGCAACAGCGATATAGCGCAATTGAACGCGGCAAAGGGCGAAATGGTGCCAGTCAGCATCGAGACTCAGGAATGTTTGGAGGTTGCCGAGGCAGTACGGCGAGAGACGGGCGGGGCGTTTGATATTAACTATGAAAAAAAGTACCGGACACCTTTTTTTGATTTGGGGGGGATTGGCAAGGGGGCGGCCTTGGATTATATGGTGGAGGTGCTGGCGGACTGGGAAATTGGGGACGCTATGCTGCACGGTGGGCAAAGTACGGTGCTGGCGACAGGTGAGAGAGGGTGGCCTGTGAATCTTAGTTTTCCGGCGGCGGGGAATCGTGTGGTGCGTCAGATTGATTTGTGCAAAGCGGCGTTGAGCAGTTCGGGGTTGGTCCAGGGTGAGCATATTATTGACCCGCGCACGGGTGAGGCGGTGCGGGGACAGCGAGGGGCGTGGGTGCGGACAGATTGCGGGGCGCGGGCGGACGCGTTATCGACGGCGTTTATGGTCATGACACGGACAGAAATTGAAGCATATTGTCTGGGGCATCCTGATGTGGCAGTTGGGGTGGCGGGGCTGGACGGGGAAGAGGAGGTTTGCTGGTTTGGTGAATGGAGTTAGATTTTGCGGCGGATTTTGATTAGTTCGCTGATGATTTCGGTGAGTTTGCGGGCGGGTTTGAGACGGCTGTCGAGGTCGCAGGACCAAGTCAGGGGGAATTCTTTGATGCGATAGTTTTTTCGGCGGGCTCGGAGGATTATTTCCAGGTCGAACATAAAACCGTCGGTGAAAGATTCTTTGTAGAGTTCGCGGGCGATTGGGCCTTTATAGATTTTGCAACCGCATTGAGTGTCGGTTAATTCCGGGGGGAGTTTAAGAAGGATAGTAGTAAATTTTCGAAAAAGAAAACCCAGGATTCGGCGAGTCAGGGGTTGATGGTTTTGTATCTGGCTTGTTGCCGCGTAACGAGTGCCGTGAGCGAGGTAGCATTGGTTGGTGCGGAGCAGGTCGAGGCCCGCGTTAGCACATTCTAAAGGAACGCAATTACCGCTATCGATGAACATTACATAGTCGGCGGTGGTCTGGAGGATACCTTGTTTGACGGCGTGGCCTTTGCCATGATGGTCGGGCAGGGATATTACTTTTAGTTCCGCCTGGGTTTCACTTTTTTGGGCGGTCTGAGCGGTATTGTCGATACTGCCATCATCAACGACGATGATTTGGCCGGTGAGATTCTCGACGGCAAGAAATTCTGAGGCGGACTGAATGTCGGCAACGATTTTGTCGGCTTCGTTAAAGGCGGGAATGATAATTGATAAATCCAAAGTTCTGATTCTAAATCCTAATTGTACACGCGGTTCAATATCGGCGCGTAAAAAAATCCCCCTTGCCATATTCAATGAACATGGAGTGCAAAATTTGTACAGAGCCTACCCCTGTACCACACCACGTTACAACCACCAACCGTTAACCACACCTGGCTGTTCGCCAGCATTACAAATATAAAGAACCCGAAAGACTAATTAATTTTCTTCGGCAGATTTTTTAATGACCTTAGCGGCCTTTGGGCCTTTCTCACCCTGCACTACCTCGAATTCGACCATGTCACCTTCGGCCAGCTTGCGATAGCCGTTTCCCTGAATCTGGGTGAAATGAACGAAGATGTCGGCTTCACCGGTGTCTCCGGTAATGAAGCCAAAGCCTTTTTTCTCGTTGAACCATTTTACTGTACCGACTGCCATGTACGACTCTCCTTCTTGCCGTTGCGGGCTACAGGACGTGCCATAGAAGCACCACGTGACCGCCTACCCGCCAGAGCAGTCGCGGCAGAATATTTTTTTCTCCTTACAAATAGACTCACCAAGCATCAGGGTCAATTCTGCAAAACCTGCTTATCGCTTTAAGAGCTATATCAAGAATCACATCCAGGGGACGTGACGAATTTCACAATATCATATCAGACGAGCCAGACGCAAGAGAAAAATACCGGAACCGTCACAAAAAAAACGGGGCCGCCTACGAAACCGGCCAACCCAGATCGGCGGCCAGCTATCCTCACATAAATTTTCAAATCCTCTAACAGCCTGCCTCTGCACCAGATACCGATGGGCTGTTATACCAGGAACGATTCTGAGAGTTCAGGCTCAGAATCGTTTTGTCGAAGACCAAAGACTGCAAATGGGCTTAGCCCTGTTTGCCGAAGTCCTTTTCGTCCTCCTGCTGCAGGCGGAGCTTCATAAGCCGACCAACCTTAAACTTAACGGTGCGTTTGGGCGGAACCTGTACCCTTTCGAGGGTTTTGGGGTTCTGGGCTACTCGAGCTGCTCTTTGTTTGGTTTCGAACACACCGAAATCACGGAATTCCAAGCGGTTATCACTGCCAAGCTCTTCGATGATGTCATCGAGAAAGGCCTGTATAACCTTTTTGACCACAACTCTTTTATTGTTGGTCTTTTCAGAAATCCGATCAATCAACTCTTTTTTCGTGATGGTCGCCATTTGGAACCTCTCCAAAATCACTGGGCCTGCACTGTTACTGCCCGGAACTGCCACATCGGCAAACGTGCCATGAGCCAAATTAAACCCTTGATAAGAAACAATTGTGATATTTGCCGCCGTAGTCCGGCACGAACGTATTTCACTTTAGTATCAGGGTTATAAAACGTCAAGCCCTTTTTCAAAAAAACCTTATGAACGTTTTGTATTCATCCAGCGGACCTTAACGAAGACCGGGCAGCTCCGAAAAACCCAACTATGATGTACTTAAACAACAAAAAAACTCTGTATCATGCGGCCCTGGGGCACGAAACCCTCCTGGCCAGTATACATAATCGGCCAAAAGGATATTGGTCATAACATTATACTATGGATAAAGTTATGATGCAAGGGGTTAGGGCTTGGGCGAGGGGGCGGGCCGGTCAGTTTTTTTAAGGCCGACCATGAGGGGATATGGGGCTAATAAATGTAAGTATTTTGATATTAGCGAGTTATGCACTTAGAGGATTAGAGTGGGAATTGGGGACGGGCCCCCAAAAAAAATATTTTTTGTAAGTATTTTTTGGAGAAACGGTTAGCAGAAAAAACTTACCGGACCGTAATGTTGAATCTTTCTCCGGAAATTGACTGTTTTAGCCTTCTTTTGGGCCGGGCGGGGTTACTGGTATCAAGGCGATTCTCGAATAGTTCGTGGTATCTGGTTATTTGATATGTGTTTATGTCGCTTTGGCTGCGGTCGCGGGGCCAGGTGTTACGGGTGGGCAGCTGCGAGATAAAGTTATCGGGGTGGTAATTTTTGTGGTTGGGGGTGAAAATAATATCGGGATTGTATGATGATTGAGCGAGGCTGCGGCCGGGGTCTGATTTATAAGTATTGCATCCACAAGCAATTACGCATAAAGCGATTATCAAAAAGGTCGAGGCGGTTACTTTGTGCATGCTGATACTCCTTGGGTTTAGCATTATTCGTGGGTAAAAGTCGCAAAGATTGTGCCCTGAGCAATAAAAGGATGATATAAAGGTTCATTCTTATAACATTTGTGTTGTTAGATAGTTATGGTGGCATTGCGGGGATGTAAAACTGGGCGGAATATGTCGGTTGTTAGGAGAGGATGATTCGGGCCACTAATGCCGGGGGGATTGGCAGCTTTAAGAGGTAAAAAAAGCAGATTGAACTACAGTTGAATGCTGTTCTGTGCGATTAAGGCTGTAGACAAGTTGTTATCTTACCGATAGATGGTAGGAAAATATGGTTCGCACAACTCCTTTTGCTTGACCAGAACTAATGTCTGGCTATGATTCTGTAGACCTGCTGTGGCTGGTTGGGCATTTTAGCAGTTTGTCGTACTGGTTGTAACTGTTTTTATTATATGGATTTATGAAATGGCAGCACCAAAGAAGAATGATTCTCCCAAGAAGGTTAGCCCTAAGCGGACGACTAGACGTAAGCCTCCGATTTCAAAGGAGATAGAGGCTCCTTTGAGTCTGGAAGAAATCGAGCAGTTTCAGGAAATGCTACTTGCCAAACGTCGTGAAATCGTTGGCGATGTTGGGTTTATGAACCTGGGCGCTTTGCGTAAAGGCCATGACGGTTCGGGCGACTTATCCAGTATGCCTATCCATATGGCTGATATTGGTACCGATAATTACGAGCAGGAGTTCACTCTGGACCTGATTGCCAGTGACCGCAAGATTCTGACCGATATTGACCGTGCTTTAGCAAAGATGGCCGAGGGAACTTACGGTCTTTGTGAGAGTACGGGGCAGTTCATAGGCAGGCCCAGGCTCAATGCCAAGCCCTGGGCTAGGTATACGGTAGAGCACATGAATAAGATCGAGAAAGGTCTGGTCAAACCTCCCAGTGGCAATGACGACTTCCTTAGAGATTCTCAGGATGAAGAGGACGAAGAGGCCGTTGAGGTCAACGACTGAGGTAATAAGCGATATAATGTTAGCTGATAGAGCAGGACGGTCGTAAATGCCGGCCTGCTTTTTTTTGGAGCGGTTATGGGCAAGACTTCCGGTAGTATCGACTGGGGCAATTCAGCATTGAAGAGTCCGGGGGCTCATTTATGGTTCGGGCTGGCAGGTGCGGCGGCTTTGGTGAGTGATTTGACCAGTAAGCACTGGGCGGTATCGTCGCTGGGCACTGTGGAGGCACCTAAGCCGCGGGTTCTGATAGAAGGTTATTTTCGGTTGGCGTTGGTTGAGAATCCCGGAGCGGTGGCAGGTCTGGGGGCGGGCAAGACAGCGCTGCTACTGGGTGCGTCTTTGGCGGCTTTGGTTTTTGTGGGGTGGATGTTCGTTAGTTCGGAAAAGAAAAATCACGTTTGCCATTTGGCGTTGGGGCTGATTTTGGGCGGAGCTTTGGGGAATATGCATGACCGGATTTTTAATGGTGGGCTGGTAGTGGATTTTCTGGAAGTTGATTTAGGTTTTTGGCCTTGCCACCCCTGGCCGACCTTTAATCTGGCTGACGCATGGCTATGCGTGGGGGTAGTTCTGCTGCTGATTACGCTTTCCCGACGTGAAGCCAAAAGTCGAGGCGGAGAAGATTAGATTATTTTGGGAAATCAGAATCGTTTACCCATGAGGTATCGATTTCTTCTCCAGCCATAAATCTTTCGTATAAATCCTGAAGTCTCTTTTTGTGAAATTTATATTCGTCGAAGATATAGCCCTTGCCTTGCATTCTGGGGTCATTTTGTTCTTTGAGTTCCTTGAACAGGCGATTCTGGAGGGTTTCTCTGGTTTTCTCAAATTTGGGCAGTTCGGCGAGGTTGTTAAGGCAGTCGGGGTCTTCTTTGATATTGTAAAGCTCATATTGGGGGGCGTTTTCCGAACGACCATTGCCAGTACTTATGTTCTTCGGGTTTATTGCAGGCCTGGAGGCAGACCGTTTTAGTGGGGCTGCCGTCGCAGTTGAGGTATCCGGTTTCGGGGTTTCCAGCGGGCCAGCGGTCAGTTTCAAAGTTTTGGATATAAAGGTAAGGCTGCTGGACAATACCGCGGATGGGGTAGCCTGCATTGTTGGGTCTGCCGGGGTCGTGCCTTTCTTTGCCGATGAGGACGTGGTCGCGGCTGGGATTTACCTGGCCGGTTTTGGTTGAATAGATAATATCGGTAAGGCTGCGGCCCTGAATCGGCTGCATTTTATTTTGTTCTGGTTTAATGTCGGCAAGCTCGATAAAAGTCGGCGCAAAATCAATGAAGCTGACGTAATCAGAGACGATTCGGCCGGGTTGAGCGAGTTGGTTTTTCCACATGAGAGCCAGGGGCAGGTGGTTGGAGTATTCGTATTCCTGGCCTTTGATTCTGGGGAAGGGCATGCCGTTGTCGGCGGTTACCACGACGATGGTGTTATCGAGCAGGTTTCTTTGTTCGAGTGTCTGGAGCATCTTTTGGAGGTGGGAATCGAAATATTCAATTTCATAGGCATAGTCGAGCAGGTCAGTGCGGGTGGTTTCGTTGTCGGGCCAAAAATCGAAAACTTTATCAATTTCGGCGATTTCCTTGCCGCCTTTTTCGCGGCCTGAATTGAATTCATAACGGCGATGGGGTTCGTGTCCGCCGTACCAGAAGCAGAAAGGCTGGTTGTCTTTGCGGTCATCGAGGAAGACTTGAAAATTCGCGGCGTAGTCACAGGATGAAATGCCGCTGGTGGGCGGGGTGGTTTTGTGCTGAAGGTAAGGAGTTCCGCAAAGGTTACGGGGTGTGCCGGTTGAGTCCGTGCCGGGGTTGCCGGGCGACCAGCCTTTGCCGGTATAGCCGACGTGATAGCCTTGTGCCTTTAGGGTTTCGGGGTAGGTAATGAATTTTTGGGGGAAGTTGGGCAGATGGTTGGCGGCTTGTTCGAGCTGCCAGGAATTTCGGCCAGTGAGTACGCAAGCGCGGGAAGGGGCGCATTTAGCGTTGGGGGTATAAGCATTGGTGAAAATAATTCCTTGCCGGGCGACGCGATCGAAAGCCGGTGTGTTAATCCATTGGCAGCCGTAGGCACTCAGGTGAGGATATGAGGCATCGTCGGCAATACAGAAAAGGATATTAGGTTTTTCTGATTTAGCAGACGAGGCGGAGGTGTGATTATAAATGCTTAACGATAGTAAAGCGGCGAAAGAGTCTGTGATGAAATCTCTGCGGTTAATGGTCATTTATTTCACCATGGGGGTTGCTCGTTGTGAACGCTGGGATGATTCCTGGGCGTAGCTGAGGGCCTGGGCGATTAGGGGCAGCGCGGCTTGAATCTGAGGGAGTTCTTCGAAGGCGTAGGAGATGCGTATTTGTCTTTGGCCAAGGTGAGTCTGGCTGCCGTGGCGGTGGACACAGAATTGACCGGGGATGTAAACAACGCGGGGGCTTTGCAGTTAGCGGGACCGTCGATTTCGGGGTTGCCGGTGGTGCGGGACAGGTATCTAAAGAAGGGTGAGCCGGGTGTGGTGTCGGTATTGTTCAAGGTGAGGTAATAGAAGAATCCGGCTTGTCCGCCGCGACAATCTTCAAGGTGGGGGCCGAGATGGGTTTCGATAAGTTTTTTAGTGGCTAACGCTTTTTCGCGGTAGGCTTTTTTGACCCGGCCAATCTGGTCGGTGAGATGATGGTCGAGCAGATAAGCGGCCATTTCCTGGAGGATGAGCGGGGCGGAGAAGCCGATGTCGGATGCTTTCTGGATGAGGGTGTCCCATGAGCGGTCCGCGGGGTCCGACGAGGTAGCCGAGCCGAAAAGCGGGGGCCAGGGTTTTGGACAGTGATGAGAGCTCGTAGGCCAGGTCGTGCCGGTCGTGGAGCAGGGCGGAGTCCGGTTCGGGTACTTCGGGGTCGTGGATGAGGTCTTCGTAGGCTCGGTCGAAGATGATGGGTACTTTGCGATTCAGTTTCTGAGAGAGTTCGGCGGCGAGAGTAACGAGCTGTTGTTTGCGGGAGCTGGAAAGGATGACCGAAGTGGGGTTATTAACGGTAATGATGTAAATGAAACTTATTTCTTCGGTACGCGGACCGAGGGAATCAATGGTTTTGCGAAAAATCTGAGGGTCGAGGCCGTGGTCGTCTTCGGGCAGGGCCAGAATCTCAAAGCCGGCACGTTCGAGGGCGTTGCTGTAGATAAAGTAAATGGGGTCGGTAGTAATAACGATACCTTTGGGCAGAACCGAGGCGAGGGCGTCGAGTACGCTGGTCGCTCCGTTGGCTCCGACGATGATGCGTTTGGTATCGAGGATGTCGCAAGTGAGTTGGCCGATTTTCTCGCGGATGAGATAGTCGCCGATACTCTTAATCAGCCGGGCTGAACCGGCAGGGTCGCCGTAATTTAGCGCATGGGGGTGTTTGTCGGGGTTCTGGAGGACATAGTTGAGTGAGTCGGAGATGAGTTGGCGAGGGATGGTTTCCTCGTTGACATAGCCGACACCAAGGTTGATGTCCAGACCGGGCCGGAAGTCTCTAGAGAAATCCGCCATCATGGCCGCAACTGGTGAAGGGGTTAATGAAAGTTGGCCGTAGGAAGAGAGGATTGGTTCCTGCATGGCATGGTCCTGGATACTGCTTATTTAGAAGACATATGGTTCGATTAACATTTTTAATTTATGCCAGGTTGGGTCGGTGATGGAATCTTTGTTTGACCAGATGCCCAGTTCGAGGGCGTTATGGTGCTGACAGGTCTGGCCGAGCAATGGAGCGGCAGCTTTGACAGCGGCTTCGATGAGGGTGACGGCGTTTTCGGTGGCGGCTTGAAGGTTACCTATAATTTCGGTCATGAGAGCGTGCTTGTCGGTCGAACCGGTGTGGGGTTTCCAACAGTCATAATCGGTGGGCAGGGCGACCAGGGCGTAACACATTTCGGCTTCGCGGGCGAGTTTGGCTTCGGGCATACAGGTCATGCCGATGAGATGTGCACCCCAGCTTTGATGGAGCAGTGATTCGGCACGGGTGCTGAACTGGGGGCCTTCCATACAAACGTAGGTGCCTTTTCCGTGGACTTTGAGGTTGAGTTTGCCAGCGGTGTCAATAAGCAGGGTGCGGAGTGAATCGCAGAACGGGTAGGCAAAATCGACGTGGACGGCGAGGTGGCCGTCGAAAAAACTATTAGGACGTTTGAAGGTTTTATCGATGACCTGGTCGGCGATAACCAGGTCGCGGGGGTGGATGTCTTGTTGTAACGAGCCGCAGGCGCCGCTGGCGATAACATGGCGGCAGCCGAGTTCACGCAGGGCGTAGATGTTGGCCTGGTAGGGTACTACTGAGGGGTTGAGCATGTGGCCTGGACCATGGCGGGCGAGGAAGGCGATGGGAACGCCATCCAGTTCGCTGGTGATAATGGGCGAAGAAGGAGTGCCGAAAGGAGTCTCAACGACATTTTCGTAGCCGGAAGCAGTTCTCTCGGTCAGGGCCTGGCCCAGGCCTGAACCGCCAATTATTCCTATTCTCCGAGGAGGGTTAGTCATGATAGTACTCCTGGTTACTGGGCATCCTGTACGCAGAAAAGTATTTTAGCAGATTTTTGGTTAAATTGCAAGATTGATTAAAAGCCAGCGGGAGCGCCGCTACCCCCAAACTACCGCGGCGATTTATCAGTGCGACACGCACCTTCTTGCGCAGCAAGGCCTCTGGTCTTCGCGGTTGATGATATAATTGAACGTTTGAGCAACACGCCCATAAGTGAACAACATGGCATGAGGGTTGACGGGGAGAGAACAGGCGGTTATGGTGTGAAAGACTATTGAATGGGAGTGTTATGAGCATTGAAGAATATTCGGACAGGCTGCCTTATTTAACCAGCGATGTGGAGGGGATCGGGGGGCGGCTGAAGGTTCACCCGGAAGATTTTTATGTTGAGGAAGTGGGCAGATATGAACTGAGCGGGGGAAGGTACGCATGTTTACGGGTTTATCGAAAAGAGGCTGATGGCGACGGTGGATGCTTTGGAGCGTATCGCCCGGGCGCTGAAGGTGCGTCGGCATCAAATCGGATACGCCGGACGCAAAGATACCCGGGCGGTGACCCGGCAGTGGATATCAATCGAACATATCGACCCGGAGGCCCCTGGCGGGGCTTGAGGTGCCGGGGATTAAGGTGTTGGAAGTTACACGGCATGGCAATAAGCTGAAAGTGGGGCATCTGGCGGCTAATAAGTTTGCGATTCGGCTGAGGGAATTTGACGGCGAGGCGACAGAGGCCGCGGACAGAACTCAGGCAATAATGGAAATTATGGTGCGGCGCGGGGTGCCGAATTATTTTGGCCCGCAGCGGTTCGGCCAGCGGGGTGACTCGGCGCTGTTAGGGTGGATGATTATTCGGGATGCGCCGGAACAGTTTATGGACCTCTATTTGGGAATGCCGATTGCGGGGGACCGTTCGGTGACGCTGGTGGCGCGAGGACTGTATGAGCAGGGTGATTATCAGCGGGCCCATGATGCCTGGCCGGGCAGCTTCCCGGACCATCGACGGCTTTTACGGGCATTGGTCAAAAACGGCGGAAATAAGGCCAAGGCGTATAAAATTCTGAGTAAGGATATTAAGAGGTTTTTTGTCTCAGCGTTTCAGTCGGATGTGTTCAATCAGATTGTGGCCGGCCGTATGCCGGGGATTGATAAGATACTGGAAGGTGATGTGGCTTATCTGCACCGTAACGGAGCCTGCTTCCATGTGGAGGACGCGATAGCGGAGCAGCCGCGGTGTGAGCGGTTCGAAATTTCGCCGACCGGGCCGCTAATGGGCAAACGGATGACCGAGGTTACCGGCCCGGCTGGTGAGGTGGAGAACCGGATACTGGCGGAGGTGGAGCTGGAGTCGAGCGAATTCGAGAAACTGAACTATTATTACAGCCAGGGCGGCAGGCGGCCTTTACGCTTTCAGCCGCGGAATGTGAAAGTCGAGTGCGGAATAGATGAACATAGTAAATTTGTGCAGGTGGATTTCGAGCTCGATTCAGGCTGCTACGCGACAACCGTGCTAAGAGAAATAATGAAAAACGAATGGTAATGAGGAACGGTGTCCGGTACATTTTCCGGCTCCTTTTTTACCAAAAAAACGCCAAAAACTCAAAAAAACACGAATTTTCGCAAAAAAACTGTCAAAAAATCGTCAAAAAACGACCGTTCAGGCCCTTTCGCGCGGATTTTTCATCACATTCCGCCCCACCACCACCGCGTATTTGAATAATATTCTCTGCTTGACATTGGAGCCATCCAGCTTAGAATACTAGAATAAGACCCGTGCCTGAAGGTGTCTTTTGCGGCTGTTCCAGGCCGACATCTTGATGGCAAAGCAACAACTCGTTTCACAGCAGGAATTTATGTGCAGGCGAGCCGAGACTCAGCAACATGCAGACATCCCTGATGAGTAAGTGTTCATTACAGGCCCAACCGACCAGTTTGTCCCTGCGCGCACCTGCCAAAATCAATCTTTCCCTAATCGTCTTCGACCGCCGCCCCGATAATTTCCACGAAATCCACACCGTAATGGCCACCGTCGATTTTTGTGATAATATCTCTGTTTCTCGCAGCAACAAACTTGGTATCTCTTTAACTTGCAGTGGCTTAGAAACCCCATCGGGCCCGGAAAATCTTGTTTATAAAGCCGCTCAAATCATCAGTGACGCAACCAAAACCCCCTTGGCGGTAGATATTCACCTCGAAAAAATTATCCCCTCAGGAGCAGGCCTCGGCGGAGGCTCCAGTGACGCAGCCGCATGTCTCTACGGCCTTAACTATCTTTACAACCTTGACTTATCAATAGAACAATTGTCAGAACTGGCAGCCCAACTCGGCAGCGACGTACCATTTTTTCTCCAGGGTCCTGTCGCCCTTTGCACCGGCCGCGGTGAAAAAGTAATGAACATCCCCCATACCTGTAACCGCTTCTTACTACTAATCTTACCCGAAATTCACTGCTCTACGGTTGAGGTATATAGAAGGTATCAGCATCAGGAGAATATCACCGCAGACTTGTTCCGCCGGGTACAGTATCATCTGCAATACGGCGACCTTAACGGCTTGGTAATACAGAAGATAAACAGCCTCACCGAACCATGCCTCCAACACAATCCCCAGCTGGATAAACTCTGGAAAGACATCGAGAACACCGGCATTGGCCCATTGAATCTTTCCGGCAGCGGCAGTTGTCTCTACTGCACAACAGACTCGCAAGAACAGGCCCAAGAATGGGCTAACCTCTTAAATGACAACAACCTGGCACGGAGTCAGGTGGTACGATTCCTGGACCTCGCACAACCAATCCTGGAGGTGCACCATGCAGATATCTGAAATTCGCATCAAACTTGTAGGAAACCGAACGGACCGACTCAAGGCTTTTTGCTCGGTAACTTTCGACAACGACTTTGTTGTCAGGGACTTAAAGATTATCGAGGGGGCCGGCGGATATTTCGTCGCCATGCCCTCAAGAAAATTAACCGACAGGTGCCCCTCATGCGGCTCGAAAAACCACCTTCGCGCAAAGTTCTGCGGCGATTGTGGTGGGCATCTTAACGAAAATCGCGCCAACCGCGGCAGTGACGGTCGCACCAAACTACACGCCGACGTAGCCCACCCCGTAAACAGCCAGGCAAGAGAAGCTATTCAAACTGCCATAGTTGAAGCCTACCATGAAGAAGTTGAAAGGTCGAAACAGCCGGGCTATCGGCCCACAGAGCTGGGTGATGACTATGAAGATATGTATCCTCATCACGACCATGACCACGATGATGGTAAACCAAGCCACGAATCGTCCCGTCCTGAGCAACTGGCGGAAGACTCCGTTGCTGATAATGAAGATGATGAAGAAGATGATGATGATGGCCACAGCGGGCTGTCGAGTTTTGGTGAAGGGTTGCTGTAACTAAGGCATCTGCTTTTTCAGGGCTGAGAACCTTGTTTTGACAATTGCCAGGGAATTCATCTGGACGAACCAGAGTGATTTTGCCGATAGAATTATTGTCTTTGGCAGGTCCGGGATATTAGATAATCCTGTTCCGTATAAAGTATTTAGCGAAAAAACGCTATTTTTTTACTGGCAAAGATGCTCGGCTTGCTATATATAAAGCCGCGATACGATAATAAGAGCAACAAAGACCTGTTCGATAAAGGAATATTGAAAGACCAGAAAAATACATAGAGGCAGTGACGGCGGTTTTCAACACCGGGATCGCCGTTGGTCAATCAGGATGCTGACATATCAACCAAGGAGATTATCCGTGGTCAATATGCGGGCGTCATGCCGCGGGGGTTGGCCTTACCGGTGAAAAAATAAACGCGAGTCTCGGGAGCGACATTTAAAACTTATGCCGGTCGGATCCCGGACAGGGGCAGAAGGTGGGTGGTTAAATAAATCGGTTGCGATAGATAAATTACCGATTATATAAAACCCAGCACGTATTGCCCGCAAGGTTATGTATGTAGTATTGGAAAACTGGAAAAGTATTTTTCGCAATGCGAAAGGAGATTTCACAATGGCAAAAAGGATTATTATTTTGGTTGCGTTGCTGGTAATGGTTGCCGGCAGTGCGGTACAGGCTCAGGTTGGCGTAGATGCCAGCATCGACTTCGTCAGCAAGTACATGTGGTACGGCTATGATGTGTATGATGACCATGGTGCTTATCAGCCCAGCGTCAGCTATACTTTCGTCGAGACCGACATGGGCAGCTTCGGCGGCAAGATTTGGGGTTCGATGCCTTTCGGCAGCGGCAATGAGAATGGCATGGGAACTGGACTATGTCCTGAATTACAATGTTTCCCTGATGCAGGATGAAGCGTTCCAGACAGATGTCTGCGTGGGCTATATCTACTATGACTATCCGAAGACTGGCAGTGTCGCTGACGCGATGGAGCTGGGTGCTTCGATTACCCTGCCTAATGTTTTTGAGTTCGGTCTAGTGCCGAGCTACTATGCCGGCAAGCTGTGGGACGCCCAGAGCAGCGAAGATAATGACGTCAACGGCTGGGTTCATATTGTGAGCCTGGGCTATGATGTTGTTTGCCCGGTAACCGACCAGGTTATTTCGCTCAGCGCCGCTACCGCTTATAACGGCAGTGTCACCGGTGACCTGGACTATGAATGGAACGTCGCGATCTTTGGCGCTTCGACCACTTTTGAAATCGCCGAAAACATCAGCCTCAGTCCTTCGATCAACTATCAGATTACCATGGATGAAGCCATGAACAATGGTGATGATGGCGAACTGTGGGCCGGCGTAAGTCTGGCTGCCAGCTTCTAAGTTTGACTTAGATTGTTATATAGAGCAAAGGCTGAAGCGGATTGATTTTCGCTTTGGCCTTTTTTTTATGCGCATCTGATTAAAAATTCAGTACGCGTGCGACAAAATTTTCTGGGGCAACTAACAGTGTATTTGTTAGCCGTGACAAGAGAATGTTATTATTTGGCTGGTGATGATTTGACTTCAAAGTCAATCCGGGCGGGTTGGGCCCACCTTGATGGTTGAGAGACCTTGTCTTCCATGGTCACTACCAGCTGATATTTGCCCGGCGAAAGAGACGGTATGTCAAGAGCGCCTCTCATAAAGAAATCACTACGGGGATTATACGAGGGTAAATCGGTGACATCATCCATGAACTGGACAACGGGGCGATACTGACTGTCATAGAGGAATACCTGAGCGGCAAGTTGAGTGAGGTATTTACCTTCGGCGTTGCGTTTATGCTTGAAGTTTTTCAATTCACAATATACCAGTACCCTCTGAGGGCTTCCGGTTGCAAGCTGAGAAACGGGCACTTCATCGTACCGGCCAAAACCATCGACCCGACTGCAAACTTTGAAGGTAGTGATGACCGGCTCAGCTTTTTCGGCTAGTTTTTCGCGTAACTGCTCGATAGAAGCCAGGGCCTGGTTAGCAATATCAGTATTGTCAGCATTGTGAGGGTCGGCGGCCTGGGCTGCCAGGACCATGGCTTCTGCCAGAGACAGGGCGGCGTTCTGGTCCTGAGTGTCAATATCATCAAGTTCGGCGAGGGCTTTTTCGTTCTGGCCATAGGCACTGTAGAGACAACGCAAGGCGAGCTGGGCGACAATATCATCCGGCTGTTTGCTGATTAATTTTTTCAGGTCATCCAACGTACGTTCAACATTGGTACGGGTATCCACTTGCGGTTCAGATTGGGTCTTGATTTCCGAGGCGGGCTTATTGACTGAAGTCGCTGAGACATTCAGAGCCTGAGTGTCCTTTGGGTTGGCTTCGATGGCTGATGTCGCCGGCAGCGTCTGGGCCTGAACGGCTGGTACGGCTGGGTCATAGGTCTGTTTCGGCGCGGCCACCATCAAGGTCTGGCCCGACTGCCAGGGTTGGGCAGCTGACTGCGAAACGGTCACAGAATGTACCACCGGTCGAGGCGGCAGTGCAGATTGCCGCAGGTAGGAGGGAGTTTGTCCATAGGGGTAGTTCTGTGGGGCATTCTGAGGGAATACATTGGTAACTCTAGGCGCAGAAGCAGGTTGCGGCATTTGCTGAGTTGGATACTGGTTGTAATTCTGCCAGTTTTGCGGGGTTGCGTTTCCTTCCTGACGCATGGGGAAATCAGGTGTCTGGACCGCTAGCTGGGGGTATTTCTGTGTGGTGGCGGCCTCTGGATAGCTGTGGGCGGGAGGATTGTTTTGCGACGGGCTGGTATCGCTGCGGGTTGCGGGCTGGGCCGCGACTGATTCGCGCGGGGCGGGCGTATAGACCGGAGAATGACAACCGGTCGCGATAACAATTGTCGCGGCACTCAATAATACCACGATGTTTCTCAAAACATTTTGACGGAACATGCTCAAAATTTTCTGATAAGCGATAATCATCAGGTCAGCCTCCCTGCTGCATTAAATTTATTTACGGTATATCTTCAGCCGGTCTGTCGAGCAGTCCGACCGAACTTAACAATGAGTTTTTCCAGCCCCGAAGCGACAGTGCCCCGGCCGGTCTTGGAATCAAGGTCGATTTTCGTAAGCTCACGAATAACCGCGGCTATTTGCCGAATATTGAGGCGGTGTACCTGGGTCATAAACTGCCGGACATTGCCCCAAAGCTTTACCCGTGAGATAATATCCCGCTCGGAGACCCGCTCATCCAGGAGCAGGCGGGCATTATACAGACGACGGAAATGCCAGGCGAAAGCACCAACGGCGGTAAACTGGGCGTCTTTGCTGCGTTGAATCATCTGATTAAAACGGGTCAGGGCCAGGGCGGTATTGCCCTCGGTCATAGCGTCAATGACATTAAAGGCGTTAAACTGGCGATTGTCGCCGATAAGGTTTTGGATGAGCTCTGCGGAAATGTTTTTTTCGGTAGAACCGGCCAGGTAAGTGGCGACTTTATCAATTTCACTTTCCAGCATACCGGAATCGTCGCCCACGAGCTCTACCAATAGTCTGGCGGCGTTGACATTAAGGGCGAGATTGTATTGGGAGCGGGCATAATCAGCGATAAATTCGGGTAACTGGTTGGCTTTAACGGGGTCGCAGGGAATGTGCTGGCCGATTTTGGCTACCAGCTTGGCCAGCCGGGTGGTCTTGGGGAAACTATCGGCGAGCATAACCAGAACACCGGTCGCTGAAGGGGCATTAAGGTAGTTTTCGAGGTATTCGCGATAATTGGTTATGAATTTGTCGGCATCCTTGACGACTATCACCCGCCGTTCCGCTAAAAAGGGCAGGGTACGCAAATCGTCAAGCACATCAGCGAGTTTCGCGTCCGGGCCGTCATATTGACTGAGACAAACCTGGGGGTCAGAATCTTCCAGGAGAAAATCGACAATCTTACCCAGCTCGTCAACCGCACGACGGCGTTCCTTACCGCTAATGACATAAACGGGGCTTATGGGTTGCTGGAGCGGGCCAGAAGATTTACTTTGAGCTTTTCTGGGCATAGGTGCAGTTCCTGCCGAAATAATAGCGTCCCTGAGCAGCGATATTCGTCCAATATCCTTACCTCAAACGACTTAGGTCTTGATTATAAATCAACGCACCGTTAAATCAAGGCTGATATTGGTCGATATACTGCCGAGCTTGCTCGGCAACTTCGGGCAGGTCTCCGCGGGCGGCAATCCGCCAACTACTCAGGGCGGTATCGAGCTGCCCCAGATTGACCGAGGCTAAACCATGGAGCAGCCATCCCTGCCAGTCACGGCGGTCCAGGTTCAAGAGGGTTGTAAGAGTGTTCTGGGCATCAGCATAAAGCTGCAAATCCAGTTCGGTCCGGGCCAGATTGAAAAGAGCGCTGGAGCGGGTGGGGTCTTGTTCGAGGGCGAGCTTGAACTGTCGCCGGGCCTGTTCGTAATCCTGCATTTCATAAAGAGCGCCGGCCAGATTGATGCGAGCCTCAATATATTTAGGTTCGTAATCCAGAGCTTCACGGTAAGCCAGGGCTGCCTGAGCCCATTCGTGCCGCTGAAGATGGAGCCCGGCGCGGGCAAAAGCCAGCAGGGCCTGGGATGAGGGCCCAACGGGGGCGGGCAGAACATTGGTGTCAGGAGCATTATAGACCGCGGCGGCGGGGATGGTTTCCGGTTCGGGTTTTTGCATCCTAGTGCTGGTCGCTTGCGGAGATGGTTGAGAAACTGAAGCGGTGTCGGACTGAATATTAATTGGCTGAAGCGGCTTCGCGGGTCGGGTTACGTTTACCAAGGCTGATTCCTGAGTTGTTACATTGCCGGCCTGGTCTGTAATTTCGACCTTTATCTTTAGTTTTCCGGCGATCTCCGCGGGAATAGTCCAGTTAACTTGCCCTCCGGCGGGCTGTTTCTGATCGAGGGGAATCCAGGTTGTCAGGCCGGGCTGCTGATAGTAAAGACGAACGGGCTGAGCATCGAGATTAGCGTCAAAACCGGCCCAACTAATGAGCAGATTATCCTGACGATACTCGCTAAACTCCACGCGGGGACTGGTCAGATACAGCTCTGGGGCAGTGCAGTCGATAAAAACTATCTGATGGGCCGGCACATCAGTGGGAATCTGGCCCGGAATAACAGGACTGTTGGACGGACTTTGATACGAACTGCGCCCCCAGCGGTCTACAGCAACCACCAGCAAACGATATAGTCCTTCGCCGGGAGCGTTGAATTTTACGGGACTGGTATGGTCCTGGTCATAGTCGAAAAGCTGCCAGGGGCCGTCATACCCCTGGGCGTACCAGAGTTGTACAGATTCGATCTGAGTTTCATCACCGGCGAGCTGATAGTTGACATCCATGGCGGGTACTCGCATAACCACGGTCGTCTGAACCTGAACGTTCTGGGCCCACCCCAAGCTCCAGGTAGCAAGGGTTATCAGGGCTGCAAATACCACCTTAAACCTGTTACTTATCATTATTCACCTCGGTAAACTCTGCTGAAGTACTACCCAATATTTTTAGTTGCAACAGCACACATCATCTTGATACTTATCGGACGCAGGTGTGCGTACCTTTAATTATTCGGACGTTATTATCGTTTCAATCATCGAACATCGGCTCAGGCAGATACCCCAGCTTTGCGGCTGTTATGAGTATCTCACGTGCCAGCGGCGCGGCGACATCTGAGCCATGCACCTCTGTTTCAGCAAGCACTGCCAAAGCTAAAGCTCGCTGGTCCTTGGCGGCCTGAGCAAAACAGGCAAAAACCGAATAGTCAGTTGAGCCGGTCTTACCATACAGCTTAACGGTATCTTCCTGCCAGGGCAAGGGTTGAAAAGCCTTAAAGCCAGTACCGCTCGATTTATAGATTACCGCACGCATGGCTTTTTGCACATCATGAGCATTTGAAACTGAGGCGATACGCTGGGGTTGAGGTTGTGCGGCTGGCTCAAGAATTATATAGGGACTAATATAAACTCCGTCACGGGCGATAGTACTCACGGCGTTGGCGATTTGCAGTACAGAACCGTCCAGACAACCACGACCAATACTGACAAAACGTAAATTAAAAATTGAAAGGTGGTCCTTGCCAATGGGTCTGACGTGACCGGCGGTTTCCCGAAAGGCAAAAGCGGCTTTTTCGGCGTGGGAATCGTCCCAGAACAAAATTGTTCGGCCAAAACCCGCCAGGTCGAGCCAGTCGGTAAGTCGCAGCGAACCCATGGTCTGGCCAACCGTAATAAAGTAGAAGTTACAGCTTCGCATTACCGCATCTTCGGAGGCGATAGGGCCGTGATTTTTTATATCTGAGGGTGGGCCGGACCAGTCTTTATTGGCATAAGAGCAATCGAAAGTTGTATGAGCGTTTATCAGGCCCTGCTGAAGAATACCTAACAGTTGAGTGGGTTTGATGGTCGAGCCGGGCTGATAATTGACACCAATGGCACGGTTGCGGCGGCGACGCAGGGGGTCGGGCGTTTTGATTTCGTTAATCAGTTCATATTGCGGCAGATTGTAATATGTATTCAGGTCGAAGGTCGGCACGGACACCATCGCTAAAATCTGACCGGTGGGCACATCTATGAGTACCGCGGCACCGGTGAAGCTCTGGGCAAGACTGTTCCGCCCTTGAAAAAGCGTCTGGATTCTACTTTGCAGCTCAATATCAATAGTTAATTTGACATCGCGGCCCAGAACCGGGTCTTTGCGGATAATATCGTTGTCTTCTATGTCTTTGAGTACCCAGCCACGGCGGCCGCGCAGGACATCCTCAAACATATATTCGCTGCCCCAGTCACCCTGGCGGTCGCCGATTTGATAAGCGAAAAGTTCGTCGTCCACGGGCGGTGAGTTCTGGCTTTTATCCTGAATATCCGTTGCCGGCCGCATGGTGCCGACAAGATGACAGGCTTTATCTTGCCAGGGGTAATTACGATGTTTGCCGGTGCGAATCAGGATGGGGCGTTCGCGACGATTGGCATCGAAGAAACGACCAACGAAACGTTCTTCAATGGTAAGGGCAATGTCCTCCGGTAGCGACTGCAACGCCAGTTGGGGTTCGGTCATTTCGTATACCCGCGTTTCGTCGATTTCCAGGAGTCTCTTTTTTTCATCGGGCAGCAGTCTTACTAGATCGTCCAGAATGGCTTGATTGCCCGGCGCGACCGGGGTCGGCTGTTCCAGATTGCGATACACACAGCGACGGGCCACGGCGACTTGCAGATTGTAGATTTCATTGTTAATTCTGGTAATCGGCTCGACAAAATCAGCGGGACTTAACTGACAAATTTCTGCCAGGTCATCAATAAGTTTATCGGCCTTGGCACGGGCGACCTGACGTATCATCTCCACGGGAACGGGGTCGGAGTCTTCCAACCCGTCGAGAAGATTATTGATATGGTCGGCGCTGATATTAAAACTGTTTTTGAACAGACGACGGGCGCGGGAGGCAGTTACCACGGCATCGGGGGCATCATCGGCATAACGAAGTTTCAAGGTATGCCAGAATCTGTCGTCGTAGATTCGAGTAAGTTTATAGTGCAGACACAAATCGAACCCCGCCCGGTCCTCGGCGAGCACACGGTCGCGGCGGTCATAGATACTGCCACGCATGGTCTCAATCCACTGAGGTGAACGCTCCAGAACGCGGGCGGCTTCGGCAAGGAAATCATCCGCGCGGATAATCTGGAGCCAGATGACTCGCAGGGCCAGAACAACCAGGGCCGCGAAAAGGAATGCCAGAAAGACTTTCAGGCGGCGCTGGAACATATTCTTTAGGTTTCCTCGCGATTATTTAACTGCAAAATCGTACCGGTATAGACCGGAATCCTTTTTTACAAACCGGGGACCACTACGGCTTCGATTTCGCTAAACTCCCAGAAATAACCGGGGCCGGAAGCCTGGTCACGTCCGCGGCAGCCAATCAAACCCACCGGCCCGCCGGTCCGCGGCACCAGATATAAATAGGTGGCCTTGTTGAGACGTCCCCTATTTCCCATCGATGCCAGAGAAGAGGGGAACGCCCGACGAATAGGCCGGTCGGGAGTAAGAAGGTCGTTACTCTTTGCATCACTGTAAGCACAATAAGCATATTCGATAAGCTGCGTACTGGCCGACACCGAGGCGACAACACCAACGGGCAGGAATTCACGTCCGAGCAAATCTACCAGGGTGGGCGGGACGAGATTATCAGCACCAGAACGAGACTGTGATGAAATTTCCAGCGTCACCAAACCAAAGCCGTTGGGTACATCCAGAGGAGTATAGCTTTGCGCTTCCTCACTGGACTTGGGCACCGGAATCGCCAAATGTATCCGGCGAATGGCTGTACCGAGAGTATCCGGCGGAAGGACCACTATAGCATTTTCACTGTCCTTGCCGGCATACATGGCCTGGTCGGAAGGAATCCCCAGTCGATGGGGGGCAGCAGCGGGATTTTCGATATAGGCCATTTTTTCACATTTATAAACCGCCCGCGCCGCCTCGGCCGGTTCCACAAGGTCGCCCTGGAAAGAGGTTTTTTCCAAATCGATAGAACCTGCCGACTGAGCCGATTCGATAAGTGTTTTTTTGTCGGGCAATGTGTCGCGAGCGAACCGTTTGAACTGCACAAAAATCGGGGGCAGTTGATTAATATCTTGGGGCCAGTTAAAAAGCAAATCGACATGAGCAGCGTTACTGCTGGCCCTTAGCGTTTTGCCCTCATTGAGCGGCATGAGGTCCACACTGCGGGCCCCGGGCCTGAGAATACCCAGTGGATGAACAGTAACTCCGGGGCCGTCGTGTTCATAACCGACCAGCCGAATATTCCCCAGAGCAAAACGAATCACTCCGTCGGGGTCAGCGGCGCCGCGATTTTCGCTGCTGTCAACAGCCCCTTTCTTGATATTGATTCTGACCGCCAGCAACGTACCGGAAGCCGTCACAGCCTGACCGGTGCCGATGTCAGTAACCTGCTCGGTGAGAATCCAGGCTTTCTGGAGCGTTATAGCGTCCTGGGCAGCTTCCTGACGACTGGCCGGGTCGATGGTCAGTCGGTCGAAATAAAGCTCGGCGGTCAAATCAGGATGAGATGAATCAAAACTATTGGAACCATGAAAAGAATAATTGCTGAACTGAGTGAATACTCCCGCGACAAAACTATCCGGTCCGGGAAACAGACTCTTGCGTTCCTCAAGATTGTTCAGGTCGGGAAAACGGTTGAAACCGATAATATTCTCACTAATAGGCAGCATCTGGAAACCGAGCGTAAAAATCCCGACTACCGTCAGGCTGGTAATAAGCCCGAAGAAGGCCGAGGCGGGCCGGTCGATATAAACCGGGAACCGCATATTACCTTTGATGAGCCGGTCTGTCGCTTCACGGAAGATTACCAGAGTGAAGGCAAAAATCAGCATTAGGCTGCCGCCCTGAGTACCAAAAGCAGCTATCCCAAACCCGTTGAGCCACTGGGCCATCGGCTCGAAATAGTTCAGGGCCAGCGCCGCGGAAACCAGCGAAAGCACAGCCATAATGACGGCACTGAAAAGTCCCTGAATAAACATTTGGTAAGCGGTCAGGGCGATAACGAGTACGCAAGTTATTAAAATGGCCACCATGGCCTTACCTCCTGTGCGAGTGCTGTAGTTCAGTTAAAATCACTGTTAGGGGTGTCAGCTTTTTTCTTTTGGGGGTGCTGATTTTGGTTTTGCTTTACGAGCGGGTTTTTCGGCGGTGACACGTGACACTTCCTGGATACTGGTCGTGGCGTCAATCACGCGGCGAATCGCCTGTTCCTGCAGATATAACATTTTATTTTTTCGGCTTTGAGCCCTGAGAGTATTGATAGGTGCTTTTTCCGCAATCAACTTTGCCATCGCGTCATTGATAAAGAGAGTTTCAAAAACCGCCGTCCGGCCATAATAGCCGGTTCCCTGACAAGTTTCACAGAGAATCGGGTTGCCATGCTTATCGGTTTCAATCTGGGTCGGCGGACGATAGAATTGTTTGATTTTATCAGCGGGCAGATTCAGCTTACGCAACAGGTCGGCATTGGGAGCGTATGCTTCTCGGCAGTCAGGACAAAGTTTTCGAATCAGTCTCTGGCAGGTCACTGCCCGGAGCGTCTGGCTGGCCTTGACGGGGTCGCCGACCCATTTCAGCCACATCTCCAGTGCCTCGAAGGTGCCGGGCGAATTAAAGGTGACATACAGTTTCTTGCCCTGCCGGGCGGCCTTCTGGGCCATCAGAGCCATCTCGGAACCGGTACAAAAACCAACCATTATAACATCGGGATCGACACGAAGAACACTCTGGAGACGAATCGAAGCATCATGGTCATTGAGGTTCTCATCGACGATGTTCTGGGTAATATTGTCGAGCTCGACCAGAATATCACTTTCGATGGAATGGACGTTCTGAATAAAAGCGTCGTGCTTACGAACTACACTGTACAAAGAGGTTGTAGCCCCACTGGCTTTTTCACCGCAGACAAGGACTATGCCGTCGGGTATTTCAATAACTTCCTGCATCGCCTGCAACTGGTCCTCGGACATCCCCAGTTCATCCAGGCCCATAGTGCGGAATTCTTCAACCCGTTCCAGTAACATCTGTTCGCCGCGGGTACTTCCGGCGGTACGAACATTAAACTTAACTTCCTGGCCGGTTTCGGTGCGGACGGTAAATTTACCTTTTTGGGGCCTGCGTTTATCAGACTGGTCCATACCGCCGACTTCTTTGAGATAGCCGATGGCGGCTTCGGCATCCTCACGAGAAATATCTCCGGCGATACTCAGCACACCGTCAATAACAACTCTCTGCTGATAATTATCGCCCGTGGGCAGCAGGTCCGAACGACTAACGCGTCTCTGACCAATTTCATATACCATATCTTCGGCATTAACGTAACCATCATATTCTGGCGCCTGCCGGTCAGGGATGGGCAGTTGGTTTTTGTTAGCCGAGATAAAGATGAGCCGTTTCTGAGCTTCTCTGCGTTTCTTATCGCCGGCAAATACGTGACGAATATGGTCGGGAGTCAGAAGCCTTTCTTCGGGCGAGACCCTGGAGTTACGGTGCAGGATATAGACAATCAGCACCATCGCCCAGATAACCACGAACAGGAGCAAATGGACAATGAATATCGGCGCCGGCACCAGAAACCATAAGGCAATCGCTACGGTTCCGGCCCCCAAATAGATATTGTTCCAGAAAGAGCGGTTGGTACGAACCAACAAGGTATCTTTATCGACCCATTGGCCCACACAGGCCCAAAATACGAATAAGGCCAAAAAGACGGCTAGCTTCCAGATAGCGATATATCCTCCCAAGGGAGGCGCCTGGGCTAAAATGTGTTCTGACATGAATGACTCCATGATATAATGATTATCCGATAAGACCGCCGCCGCTGGAACGTATGCCCTTCAGGGCCATCTTGAGTTCTTCCGGCTTGGGTGCGAAATTATAAGCAATACGAAGGTCGATAAATTCCTGTTCAACCAGCAGCCGAAGAGATTCGGTATAATCGACCATGCCTTCGCCATAGGATGACTTGATAACGGTGGGCAAATCTACCTCGCGTTCCTCAGCGATGAGTTTTTTGATAACCGGATTAGCCAGCAGAATTTCTACTGCCGGGATACGGGGAATATCCTTGCGGATAGTAGGCAGCAGCCTCTGGGAAACAATAGCGTAAAGGTTACCCACAATCGCCTGACGCACCATATGACGTTCAACTTCCGGGGTAAGGTCCAGTACCCGCGCAATGGTCTGGTAGGCATCGGTACTGTGCAGGGTGCCGAATACCATGTGGCCGGTTTCGGCAGCTTTGAGACTGGCGTTGAGGGTGATAAAATCACGAATCTCACCGACCAGCACCACATCGGGGTCTTCACGCATCAGAGAACGAAGAGCCTCATCGAAGCTAGGCACGTCAATACCGATTTCGCGCTGACTGATGATGGCTTTGTCATCAGTGTATATAAATTCGATAGGGTCTTCGACTGTCACGATATGGCAGGAGCGATTGCGGTTAATATAATCCAGCATCGAAGCGATGGTGGTACTCTTTCCGGAACCGGTAACTCCGGTTACCAGAATAAGCCCCTGATGGCTTTCGGCGATTTTGAGAACCATGGGAGGCAGATGCAGAGTCTCAAACTTCGGTACACTGCTGCTAACACGCCGGCCAACCAAAGCACATTTGCCCCGCTGCCGGAATATGTTGGTACGGAACCGGTCCGTGCCGCCCATGTCATAGGCGAAGTCCAGGGCACCGTGGGCCAGGAAAAACTCGCGCTGTTCAGCGCTGAGAATCTCGAAAATCATTCGTTCGAGGTCTTTTTCAAGAATCAGCGGGGTGGTCATCTGACGCAGGGTGCCGCTCATCCTCATCCGCGGGATGGCATCTCCCTTGAGATGCAGGTCCGAACCCTGCATTTTGATGACGGCCTTGAAATACTTATTGATTTCCGGCTCTTTATCCCGGGCTAACTCTTTGCTAATAGGCTGGTTATCCAAAATACAACTCCCTTGGAATCCTAAGCGGACCGGGCCGGTCCCGGTTCCTGTTTGTCCAGGCGGACATTTATACCTTTATTATGCAGGTATTCTTTCACCTGTGCGACAGTATACTCGCCAAAATGAAAAATACTAGCCGCCAACGCCGCATCTGCCCGGCCGGTGGTCAATACTTCGTAAGTATCCTCCAGAGTCCCGGCCCCACCGCTGGCAACCACCGGGATATTCACCGCGTCGGCAACCGCCGAGGTCATTTCCAGGTCGTAACCCGCCTTGGTGCCGTCGGCGTTCATGACATTAAGCACGATTTCGCCGGCTCCGTCGTTGAGGCCTTTCCTGACCCAGTCCATCACCTTAATTCCGGTGGGCTTTCTGCCACCGTTAATGTAGACTTCCCAAATTTCCCGCCCGTCCTTCATTACTCGATTGGCATCGATGGCTAAAACGATGCACTGGCTGCCGAAACGCAGGGCTGCCTCAAGGATGAGATTCTGGTCCAGAACCGCGGCAGAATTGATGCTAACCTTGTCAGCACCAGTATTTAGCATTACTCTAATATCATCGAGAGTGCGGACTCCCCCCCCTACCGTCAGGGGCATAAAGACCCTTTCCGAGGCGTCCCGCAGGACATCCAAGGTTAGTTCTCGGGCTTCGTGGCTGGCGGTAATATCATAAAAAACCAGCTCGTCGGACCCCTGCTGTTCGTAGCGTTGAGCGCACTGGGCGACACTGCCGGCATCGACATGGTCAAAAAACTTCACGCCTTTGACCACCCGGCCTTTGTCAACGTCCAGACAAGGAATAATTCTTTTGGCCAACATTACCTAAGCCCTCAACTGCCCATCAGGCCCTATCGCGGGTTTCGCAGCCAGGCGGAAACCCATTTCCGCCCCACCAGTTAGACCTGTTATTTTAGGCAATACCGCGGCTGTGGCAAGAAGTATTTCGGCGGGTCCAAATTGCATCATCGACCTGACGAGTTGTGGGACCTCCCAAAAAAGCCTTTGAAATCTCCGAACGGTCCGATAGCGAGGTTGGATATAAGACCTCAAAACAGTTCGGCACATACAAAATGAGAACGGGAATTATATCTCGTGACGTTATTAACAATGTTAATAATAAGGTTTTGCGTTGACAGGGGGCTCTGTTCTTCATAAATTGCCACGGTGTATAATGTTTTTGGGTATTTTGGGGATGTGAGTAATCCGATGTTGGATGAAGCATTCTCTCTAATTGAGAATGGATACTAGTATACGACTTTGAATTAGGAGTCAACGCAATGAGCAAGAAAATGGTATATTTCTTCGGTAACAAGAAGGCCGAAGGCAAAGCAACGATGAAAGCCCTGCTGGGCGGTAAAGGCGCCAACCTGGCCGAGATGACCAACTTGGGCGTTCCGGTACCTCCGGGCTTTACCATCACAACTGATACCTGTGCCGAATATTACAAAGCCGGCAAGAAATGGCCCACAGGCCTGAAAAAACAGGTAATGGACAATGTCGCCAAGGTTGAAAAATCCCTGGGCGCCAAACTCGGCGACCCCGCCAATCCTCTGCTGGTCTCGGTTCGCAGTGGTGCCGCGGTCTCCATGCCCGGTATGATGGATACCGTATTGAACCTCGGACTGAACGACAAAGTTATTGCCGGTATTATCGAAAAAACTGGTAATGCCCGTTTTGCTTATGACTCCTACCGCCGCTTCATCGATATGTTCGGCGACGTGGTTATGGGCTGCCATCACGAGTATTTCGAGCATGAACTCGACAGCCTGAAGAAAAAAGTCGGCGTCAAGAACGACAATGAACTTTCGGCTGAACAGTTGGAAGTACTGGTAAACAACTACAAAGCTGTCTACAAAAAACACATCGGCAAGAGTTTCCCGGAAGACCCGGCCCAGCAGCTTGAGCTGGCTGTCAATGCCGTGTTCGCCTCCTGGAACGTAGAACGCGCGATTAAATATCGCGAACTGAACAACATCAAAGGTCTTTTCGGCACCGCTGTAAACGTACAGGCCATGGTATTTGGTAATATGGGCGACGACTGCGGCACCGGCGTGTGCTTCACCCGTAACCCCAGTACCGGTACGAAAGAATTCTACGGCGAGTTCTTGATGAATGCTCAAGGCGAAGACGTTGTGGCAGGTATCCGTACCCCCATGCCGCTGAAACAGCTGGCCAAAAAGGATGCCCGCAGCTACAAAGAGCTGACCGCCCTGATGACCCGCCTGGAAAAGCATTATAAGGATATGCAGGATATGGAATTCACCATTCAGCAGGGTAAATTCTACTGCCTCCAGACCCGTTCCGGCAAACGTACCGCCGCTGCCGCGGTGAAAATCGCTGTCGATATGGTCCAGGAAAAAATGATTACCGCTGTCGAAGCTGTCAGCCGCGTCACCCCCGAACAGGTTGACATGCTGCTGCACCCATCCTTCAAGCCCGGTGCCAAACGTGAAGTGCTGGCCAAGGGCCTGCCCGCTTCGCCCGGTGCCGCTGTCGGCCAGGTCGTCTTTGATGCCGCCACCGCTGAAAAATGGCGTGACCAGGGTAAAATCGTCATCCTCTGCCGCATCGAGACCAGCCCCGAAGATATCGGCGGTATGGACGCCGCCAAGGGTATCCTGACTCAGCGTGGCGGTATGACCAGCCACGCCGCGGTAGTTGCCCGTGGTATGGGACGCTGCTGTGTAGCCGGTGCCGGCGACTGCGAAATCAACTATGCTAAGAAAGTTATGAAAATTGGCAGCACCACCGTCAAAGAAGGTGACTGGATTAGTCTCGATGGCACCAAGGGCGAAGTCCTCAAAGGACAGTTGCCCACCGAAACCCCCAAACTAAGCGGCGATTTCGGCAAATTCATGACCTTCGTCGATAAAGTTCGCACCATAGGTGTTCGCACCAATGCCGACACCCCCGAAGACGCCAAACGTGCCCGTGAATTCGGTGCCGAAGGTATCGGCCTGTGCCGTACCGAACACATGTTCTTCGAAGGTGACCGTATCTGGGCTGTGCGTCAGATGATTCTGGCTGCCGACAAGTACGCTGAATACAAAGCCCAACTGGAAGAAACCGAAGACAAGAAAGAAATCACGGCCCTCAATAAGGAATACGCCCCGGCGATCAAGGATTTCCAGAATGCCCTGAAGACCCTGCTACCTTATCAGCGTAAAGATTTTGTGGGTATTTTCACGGCGATGGCGGGCCTGCCGGTTACGATTCGTCTGCTGGATCCGCCACTGCATGAGTTCCTGCCTCAGGATGATGCCAGCCAGAAGGAAATGGCCAAACGTCTGAAGGTTACCCCGGCGGTTGTCAAGGCCAAGGTCGAAGACCTGCATGAGTTCAACCCCATGCTCGGTCACCGCGGCTGCCGTCTGTCGATTTCCTACCCGGAAATCGCCCAAATGCAGGCCCGTGCTATAATCGAAGCTGCCCTTATTGTCAGCAAGAAAAAGAAACAGGTCCTGCCCGAAATCATGATTCCGCTGGTAGGCACTGTTGAAGAGCTGGCTTTCGTCAAGCAGTACGTTATTGACGAAATCGAAAAGGTCTTCAAGGAAAAGAAGGCCAAGGTTAAATATATGGTCGGCACCATGATTGAAGTGCCGCGTGCGGCTCTGACCGCTGACGAAATCGCTCACGAAGCGGAATTCTTCAGCTTCGGCACCAACGACCTTACCCAGATGGGTATGGGCTTCAGCCGCGATGATGCTGGCAAGTTCCTGGGCGAATATGTCAAGCTGGGCATTTACGAGGCCGACCCGTTCCAGGTCCTCGACCAGAATGGTATCGGCAAGCTGGTCGAAATTGGTATCCAGCTCGGCCGCTCGACTAATCCCAAGCTCAAAGTCGGTATCTGCGGCGAGCACGGCGGCGAACCCAGCAGTGTGGCGTTCTGCTACCGCGCCGGCATGAACTACGTTTCATGCTCACCGTTCCGCGTACCAATCGCTCGTCTGGCAGCAGCCCAGGCGGTTCTGGAAGCCAAGAAAAAATAAGGGTTTCCCGGATATATAAATGACAAAAGCCCTCGTGCCCCAACGGTGCGGGGGCTTTTTTTTGACAAAAAGCTCCAAACCGCTATAATAAAAATTTATGAACAGTCAATTATCATATTCATCGGAAGAACTTCAGCGGTTTTGTGAGTGCTATCACATTAATAGCCTTGCCATTTTCGGTTCAGCGGTGCGCGATGATTTTACCCCACAAAGCGACGTAGATATTTTAGTAGAATTCGCGGCTGATTTTATCCCAGGTTTCTTCAAACTCTACGAATTGGAGCAGAAATTATCCGGGATTTTCGGCGGCAGGAAAATAGACTTGAAAACTCCAGAAGATATCAGCCGACATATTCGCCCCCAAGTATTAAATCAGGCAGAGTTGCGATATGTTCATAGATGACCAGACGCGAATTAAACATATTATCGAAGCCGCTCAGGAAGCTATCGTTTTTGCAAAATCTCGCGAGCGAAAAGATTTAGACACCGACCGCCAATTGGAATTGTCGCTAACAAAGCTATTAGAAATAATTGGTGAGGCTGCGCGGGGAATTTCAGATGATTTGAAAGATAAATATCCAGCCCTTCTCGCAAAACTGGATTCTATTGACTTCTAATAGCCCGGACCATTTTAACAATCTGGACCATTTCTTTTACATCGTGAACGCGAATAATGTGGACGGTTGCTCCGGCGCACCAGGCGGTTACGGCTGCGTCGCCCCAGATGCGTTGGTTGGGTTGTTCTATATCGAGAACCGCCGCGATGAATCTTTTGCGGGAAGCGCCGATTAGTACGGGGACTTCTAATTCGTGAAACTCGGAGAGCCTTCGTAAGATTTCGAGGTTGTGCTCGAGGGTTTTGCCGAAACCTATGCCGGGGTCTATGGCAATGTGGTCTCTGGCGATGCCGCGTGAGCGGGCGAAGTTTATTCTCTCCTGCAGGAAGATTTTTATCTCGCGGACGACATCTTTATACGTTGGGTTCTTCTGCATATCGCGCGGCGTGCCCTGCATGTGCATCAGGATTACGCCGGCGTTATAGCGGGTGATAATTTCCGGCAGACTGTCATCACTGCGCAGGGCGGCGATGTCGTTAACGATAGCGGCACCGGCATCAAGGGCGGCCTGGGCGACGGGGCTTAAGGTTGTGTCTATGCTTATAGGAATGTTTATCTGGGCACTGAGTTTTTCGATTACCGGGGCGGTTCGTTTTATCTGTTCTTGGGCGGGGACGGGCTCTGAGCCGGGGCGGGTTGATTCGCCGCCGACATCGATTATCGCCGCTCCCTGTTCGGCCATTTCCAGGCCGTGGGCGACGGCTTTATCCACATCAAAGAAGTTTCCGCCGTCGCTAAATGAATCGGGAGTGATGTTAAGGATTCCCATGAGGACCGGGCGGGATAAATCCAATGTTCCGCGGGCGTGAATAAGTTTTAGAGCTGACATTTATATTACTTTCACAGGCTTAACGATAGAAAAAGAGAGTTGCCGCCCTTCTAAATGTTTTTCAGTAAGAGGTTGCCGGGGCAATCTCTGGTCGCAACGGCGAAATGGTCGAGGCACTGGCGCAGATGTTTGATATTATCACATTCTACCACCGGCAGGGTTGCGCTGCCGCGTTTGCCGAGTTCATCCAGTACATATTGCACAGACAAAGTCTCGGCGTCACGGGCGGGCTGAAAGGCCGGGATACGATCATCTTCCAGCCGCACTTCGCTGATGAGGTCGGCGTCGTTGAGTTCAAAGAGAATCTGCCGCACGAGCCGTATCGGCAATTCCAGTTCGTGAGCGATCTCACCGGCGGGCCAGGGCGTATTGCCGACGCAGAAACGTTTGACCATACGGGTCAGCACCAACAGCGCGAGCAGGCTCTTAAAGGAATTGCTCAGTTCCAGACAGTCCGGCTCGAACTCATAGGTTTCGACGTTCTGATGAGCAAACGCCAGCTCCGCCCCGAACAGTACTATCAGCCAGCTGAATTGCAGCCACATCAGAAACAGCGGGATCGCCGCGAAACTGCCGTAAATGGCATTGTACTTCGCCACGCCCACCTGAAAAGTGACATAAGCCCACTGAGCCAGCTGGAACATGGTCCCGGCGACCACGCCCGCCAGTAGTGCCGAGCCCGGCCGCACTTTGGTATTGGGGATGAACAAATAGATGAACGCGAAAATTATCCAGAGGATGCAATACGGGGACATGCCAATCAGCCAGTGCAGCGCTGGACCAAAACTCTGCAAATAATCAAACCGCTCCAGAGCATTGCCCGCCTGGGTATTAATAAAAACGGTAAGACTGCCGGAGACAACCAGAAAGATCGGGCAGACCAGAATCACGGCCAGATAGTCGCTGAACTTGCGGGCCAGCGTGCGGCTTTTTTTGATGCCCCAGATATTATTGAACGCATCCTCGATATTACTGAGCATCTTGATAATCGTCAAAAACAGCACCGCGACACCCAGTCCGGCAATCAGCCCACCGCTGGTATTATCCAGCAGGGAATTGGCAAACTTAATCACTCGAATAGCAATTTGTTCATTAGCGGTTCGCTGAGTTATCAGTTCTGCGGATTCTTCGGTATCTTCAACATTAAGGGCAGGGGCGGTATCAACCGCGGTATTGGGCGCGGCGGAATTATCCGGCGTTTGGTTTTTCTCCGGTGAACTCTCAGCGGCCGGATCGGCAGGCTCAGTCATATTGAACTCCGTGGCAAAGGCCGACACCTGGACCTCGCCTTTGAACGAAGCCATGACGCGTTTTTCAACTTCCTTTTCGATGCCGAACCCGCGGGCCACCCCGAATATCACCGCGACCATCGGCACCAGCGACATCAGCAGATAGAGCGTCAGCGCCGAGGCCCGCAGCCGGCACTTATCCTGAGAGAAGCCCCGAAACGCCAGCACTACGATTCGCAACTGATTGAGCCAGAAGCTGACCATCCACGGCCGACCATGCAGCCGAATCCGCCATAAATCCCTGCTCAGAAAATCAAGCCATCTCCGAATCATCGCCGCACACTCCTAAACCAGACAAACTGGAAATTACCGGCCTTAAATCCTGAACCGCAAACAATGACAATCGAGATACTTAACCGCGGCTTACGCGGATTGTCACGGATTTAAACGCCAAATTGCCATTTACCAGACTAACCTGCTCAGTCGGTCATTATAACAGCGCCGCGAACCCGGAGCCAGCCTCTTTTGCCGGACGGTAAACCGTCCCGGAAAGGCCCGGCCGGATAATCAGCGCAGCCAATACTCCATCATAAATGCTATTCTTTAAGCGGCGCGTTTCTGACCGGGTCGGTGAAGCTGCGATTTCGGTGGTGATTAGCATTGAAAATGGAGCCAGATTTGCGGGTTTTCTCTTCTGAAAAAGCATCGAAAAAGGAGCCACTGTAAAAGGCCGATAAGATGTGTTTAAGATACGTAACATTTTAGACACAGGAGGCTTAGAAAGGTGCTTACAGTGGAGCATTATGAGATTATCAGACGTAAAGTTCGTGATGGGATATCGCAACGTGAGGTTGCCCTGGAGCTGGGGCATTCGCGTAACACGGTGGCCAAGGCCCTGAAAAATCCGATTCCGCCGGGCTATCGGCTCAGTCAGCCGCGGGTCAAGGCTGTCATGGATCCCTTCGCGCACATTATTGACACCTGGCTGGAATCTGACAAAAAGGTTCGGCGTAAGCAGCGGATGCAGGCGACCAAAATGTATCAGCGGCTTTGTGACGAGTATGGTTTCACCGGTCATTACAGCACTGTCCAGCGGTATATCAAGGAAGCGAGTAATCGCCAAAAAGAAGCTTACCTGCCGTTAGCGTTTGAGTTTGGCGAAGAAGCCCAGGTTGACTGGCATGAAGCTAACATTAAAGAAAACGGCAGGGAGAAGAAGGTCTACGTTTTTTGCATGAAGCTGTGCTGTTCTAAGGCTCCTTTTGTTTGTGCTTACGAGAGCATGAAGATCGAATGTTTTCTTGACGGCCATGTCCGGGCGTTTGAATATTTCGGCGGCGTGCCCAAACGCATTGCTTACGACAATTTAAAAACTGCGGTTCTAAAGGTTCTCAAAAAAGGCAAGCGTCGGCTCAACCGCAAATTCGTAGAGCTTAAGAGTTGGTATTTGTTTGACACTCGTTTTTGCAATGTCGCTAAAGGTAATGAAAAAGGCGATGTCGAGAATCTCGCCAAGCGAAGTGAAAGGCAGTTCTTCTCTCCGGTTCCGAGAGTTACCGATATGGCTCAGCTGAATGAGATGCTGATTGCTCAGTGTATCAAAGAACTGGATCGCCAGGGCCCTGCACCTCATACGAATAAAACCATTGGCGATTTATTTGCGGAAGAGAAAACACATTTATACGAACTGCCTGAGCAGAAGTTTGAAGCCTGTCGTCGAATATCCACCTTTGCGGACAAACAGCTTACAGTACGGGTTGATACTAACCGGTATTGGGTGCCGACGGAGTATGCCTATCAATCTTGCCAGGTCAAGGTATTCGTTGACCGGGTTGACCTGTTCTATAAAAATGAGCTGGTTGCCTCGCATTCCAGATGTTACGATAAAGACCAGTATATCCTGGATCCGCTGCATTATATCAAACTTTTAGAGCGTAAGCCCGGTTCGCTGGATAATGCTCGGCCATTCAAGGGCCAGCCCTGGGGCGAAGATTTCACCTTGATGCGAACAGAGCTTGAATATCGATACGGCAGTGAAGGGCCCGGTAAATACATCAACATCCTGCTGCTCTTTATCAGGCATCCGCAAAAAGAAGTTGAACATGCCGTTGGTGTTTGTGTCAAGTGCCGGGCGTTCAGCGATGAAGCGGTGGAAAGCTTTTTACGTAACGGCTCACAATTGAACCTTGCCGGCAATCAAGTCCTGGTAAACCAAGGCGATGGCAAACGCAATCTCGATGTTTATAACCAGTTGGCCGGGGAGGTAGCATGAAAGATCCAATGGTTTTATTAAAAAGCTATCTCAAGACCCTGAAGCTTCCGACAATTCAAAAAGAGTATCAGACAATTGCCCGGGCATCCGCCCAGGCAAACGAATCCTATGAAAGTTACCTGCAAAGACTGGCCGAAATCGAAGTCTTTCATCGACAGTCGCAGGCCATCGCCAGGAGATTGAAACAGGCAAACTTCCCCATGACTAAGGAACTTGAAAGTTTTGATTTTATGGCCGTGCCGCAGATAAATAAAAAACAGATTATCGACCTTTCGATGTGCGGCTTTATCGACCGCCGCAGTAATATCGTCTTTACCGGCCCGCCGGGCGTGGGTAAAAGTCATCTGGCCATCGCCCTCGGCCGGGAAGCCTGCCGACGAGGTTATAAAGTGCGGTTCTTTACCGCTGCTGAACTGGTTAATACGTATCTCGAAGCCCGACAGGAAAGAGCGGTGTTGAAATTAGAGAGCTATATAAAAAAATGCGACCTGATCATCATCGATGAACTGGGCTATGTCCCGTTCGACCGTATCGGAGCGGAACATCTGTTCGGCTTTTTCAGCCAGTGCTATGAACAAACCAGCCTGATCGTAACAACGAATCTGCCATTCGCCGATTGGCCCCAGGTCTTTGGCGATGATGAAAGATTAGCCGGTGCTCTGCTGGACCGACTGACCCACCATGTGAGCGTGGTCGAAATCATAACCGACAGCTGGCGACTTAACCAGAGTTTAGAGAAAAAACGGAAAAAAGAAGGCTAAGAAAGCCTCAATCCAACGAAAAAGGACCAGAATCCCTATTGACAACGCCGAAATCGGCGTTATTTTACTAACCTAAGTGGCTCAGATTTCGATGCAAATCTGGCTCCATTTTCAATACTAATCACCATTCGGCGGCGGTTCTATTCTTAAAGCGGCGGGGCAGCGCTTTTGTCGGCAAGACTGCGCTTAAATCAGCGGCCAGATTCTTTTGTCGCAGCTCTGCTGATTAAATCAGCGCTCTGCTGACAAAGTCGGCGCTATGATTCCTTTGGTCAGAACTCTTCTGACTTTGTCAGCGTAATGATTCCTTTTGTCGTCGCTCTGTTGACTTTGTCAGCGGAACGATTCCTTTGTGCAGCGATCTGCTGACTTTGTCAGCAAAGCAAATCATTTCGTCAGAGCTCTGATTCTTTTGTCAGAACTCTTCTGATTTAATCAGCAGAGCTATGACAAAAGCGCCGTTACGCCGTAAGTTTCCGGCCAAGTACACCTTGGCTGACAATTGGTGGATTGCGGTTGGGGCGGGTTAATTTTGCGGGGTTTTCCAGTTGGCGGGCAGGAGGGTGTCGATTTGGTTGGCGCCGGTGGTGGAGATTTTTCTGAGGACATAATTGAAATACGCGAATGGGTCGTGATTGTGGAGTTTGCAGCCGGCGACCAGGCTGTAGATTATGGCGGCGCGTTCGGCTCCGGCTTCGCTGCCGGCGAACATATAATTTTTTCGGCCAATGACTACCATTCTCAGCGTTCGTTCCGAAAGATTATTATCGATGCTCAGCCGTGGGTCGCTGGTATAGCGGACCAGGGCATCCCACTGGTTCAGGGCGTAGGTGACGGCTTTGCCCATATTATTTTTAGGCAGAACCTGTCCCTGATACTCATCCAGCTTCGCCCGGATTTCGGCAAAGATCGGCAGGGCTTCTTCCTGGCGGGCTTGCAAAAGTTGCTCCGGCGAATATTTTTCCGCTTTTGCCCGTCGCTCGATTTCATAAAGCTTACCCCAGAGCACCATAAAATGTGCCGCCCGCACCGGGTCGCTGTCTAAAGCGTATTCAAACTTCCGCCGCGCATGCGCATTACAAGCCACCTCAACGGCATCGGTAGCCCGAAACAGTTCATCATAGCCGCTATAAGCATCTGCATGCACAAAACCCTGATAATCTCTGCCGATAAAATTTAGCGGACCTTCGCGCGAACGCGTCGGCGTAAAATCAAACGCCACATTATAATCAGTATCGATATAAACCCACAAATAGCCCTTATACGTGGATCCTTTACGGTTTTTGCTCTTGATGGGGATGGAGGTATCATCGGTATAAATGATTTCCGACTGCTGAATCTTCTCCCGCATACGTTTGACCAGCGGCTCCAGCAGTTCAGCGCAACTGCCCACCCAGTCGCACATGGTTGAGACGTTGATTTCCACGCCGTGCCGCTTAATAATACCTTCCAGACGGTTCAACGGCTGGTGGTCCGCATACTTGCTCGTTATGATATACGCCAGCAAACCTTCAGCGGGAATGCCTTTGTCGATCGCCATGGGCGGCAGTTCGCCAATCGAGATATTATTCTCGCAAACCTTGCAGGCGTATTTGCTTCTGACATAACGCTGAACATAAAAAGATGCGGGCACATAATCCAGCTTTTCGGTTACTTCCTCGCCGATACGTTCTTTTTCGTTATGGCATACCGGGCAGGTTTTTTCTTCTTCGGCAGGTTCAATGTCGATAGTTTCGCGGCGCAAATTTTCCGGCAGCGGCTTGCGGCCTTGATGATTAGCATTCTTACGGCCTTTGACAACCTTGGCGCGTGAGGGCTTCTGCTGTTCAATCTTCTGTTGAACTTCCTCGTAAAGATTTTCAAACAACAAACGCTGAGCCGGATCGAGCTTTTCGCTTTTCTTGCCGAACAACTGCCGCTTGAGATAATACAACTGGCCGCTGAGATCATCAATCTGACCCAACAGCGTCAGAACCATCTCTTTAAGAGTGGCAACATCATCGGGAAGCTGCTCGACAGAGCTTTGAGCGGTTATCTTTTCAGCCATCATCAATCCGTAACGTTTAGTAACTTCGTCATCCTTAACGATGAGATTATGATAAGCGAAATGATGAAAAAAGCAAGCATAAAAATGAGAAAATATGTAATATTCTTAACTCTAAGAGCCTATAGCGAGCTTTTACGCTCATAGCGTTTTCGGCGGCGACTGCGAAATAAATCAATGCCTTCCAGTATCCAGCTTAGCTTGGCAATATCAACTTCGATTGATGCCTGATTATTTTTGCCGGGGATTTTTTCAAACGTGCCTTCCTCCAGCCGCTTATACCAAACGACGAATCCGGTGCGGTCCCAGAAAAGAATCTTACATTTGTCGCCGCGTTTATTGAAGAACACAAACAGATGGCCGCTGAACGAATCTTGAAGCATGAAGTTTTCCGCCAGCATCGAAAGCTTGTTAAAACCGCAACGCATATCCGTCGGCTGAGAGTAAATGAAAATCTTCACCGCCGGGGGCAGAGTTAGCATAGCTTTGCCTGTTTTAGCGCGGAAAGAACGCCGGTTAAAAATGCATCGTCGATATTTGAAGGTATCCGCAATGTATGGCCAGCCGCCAGAACAAGCTCCAGAGAACCGGGCTGGGACGGGGGCATCGAAACGCGAATGAAGGCCTCCGGCTGCGCCTCTGACTTGCTGTCGTAATCAGAGTTTCGGGCTTGGGTCAGACGCCTGCGCCAGGAATAAAAAGATGGCCCAGATAAACCTTCCTGCCGACAAAACTGACGAACGGATAACCCACTGGATTGAAATGTCTCCAGCACCATCCGCCAAAACTGCCGCTGTTCCGTATCAGATTTTCGCGCTTTGCCCATGATTGCCTCTCCATTAAATCATGAGCCGTATTATCAATTTTTCAAAGAACCCCGCAAGATGCACTTGGCCGGAACCTTACGTTACGCCGTAAGTTTCCGGCCAAGTACACCTTGGCTGACAATTGGTGGATTGCGGTTGGGGCGGGTTAATTTTGCGGGGTTTTCCAGTTGGCGGGCAGGAGGGTGTCGATTTGGTTGGCGCCGGTGGTGGAGATTTTTCTGAGGACATAATTGAAATACGCGAATGGGTCGTGATTGTGGAGTTTGCAGCCGGCGACCAGGCTGTAGATTATGGCGGCGCGTTCGGCTCCGGCTTCGCTGCCGGCGAACATATAATTTTTTCGGCCAATGACTACCATTCTCAGCGTTCGTTCCGAAAGATTATTATCGATGCTCAGCCGTGGGTCGCTGGTATAGCGGACTAGGGCATCCCACTGGTTCAGGGCGTAGGTGACGGCTTTGCCCATATTATTTTTAGGCAGAACCTGTCCCTGATACTCATCCAGCTTCGCCCGGATTTCGGCAAAGATCGGCAGGGCTTCTTCCTGGCGGGCTTGCAAAAGTTGCTCCGGCGAATATTTTTCCGCTTTTGCCCGTCGCTCGATTTCATAAAGCTTACCCCAGAGCACCATAAAATGTGCCGCCCGCACCGGGTCGCTGTCTAAAGCGTATTCAAACTTCCGCCGCGCATGCGCATTACAAGCCACCTCAACGGCATCGGTAGCCCGAAACAGTTCATCATAGCCGCTATAAGCATCTGCATGCACAAAACCCTGATAATCTCTGCCGATAAAATTTAGCGGACCTTCGCGCGAACGCGTCGGCGTAAAATCAAACGCCACATTATAATCAGTATCGATATAAACCCACAAATAGCCCTTATACGTGGATCCTTTACGGTTTTTGCTCTTGATGGGGATGGAGGTATCATCGGTATAAATGATTTCCGACTGCTGAATCTTCTCCCGCATACGTTTGACCAGCGGCTCCAGCAGTTCAGCGCAACTGCCCACCCAGTCGCACATGGTTGAGACGTTGATTTCCACGCCGTGCCGCTTAATAATACCTTCCAGACGGTTCAACGGCTGGTGGTCCGCATACTTGCTCGTTATGATATACGCCAGCAAACCTTCAGCGGGAATGCCTTTGTCGATCGCCATGGGCGGCAGTTCGCCAATCGAGATATTATTCTCGCAAACCTTGCAGGCGTATTTGCTTCTGACATAACGCTGAACATAAAAAGATGCGGGCACATAATCCAGCTTTTCGGTTACTTCCTCGCCGATACGTTCTTTTTCGTTATGGCATACCGGGCAGGTTTTTTCTTCTTCGGCAGGTTCAATGTCGATAGTTTCGCGGCGCAAATTTTCCGGCAGCGGCTTGCGGCCTTGATGATTAGCATTCTTACGGCCTTTGACAACCTTGGCGCGTGAGGGCTTCTGCTGTTCAATCTTCTGTTGAACTTCCTCGTAAAGATTTTCAAACAACAAACGCTGAGCCGGATCGAGCTTTTCGCTTTTCTTGCCGAACAACTGCCGCTTGAGATAATACAACTGGCCGCTGAGATCATCAATCTGACCCAACAGCGTCAGAACCATCTCTTTAAGAGTGGCAACATCATCGGGAAGCTGCTCGACAGAGCTTTGAGCGGTTATCTTTTCAGCCATCATCAATCCGTAACGTTTAGTAACTTCGTCATCCTTAACGATGAGATTATGATAAGCGAAATGATGAAAAAAGCAAGCATAAAAATGAGAAAATATGTAATATTCTTAACTCTAAGAGCCTATAGCGAGCTTTTACGCTCATAGCGTTTTCGGCGGCGACTGCGAAATAAATCAATGCCTTCCAGTATCCAGCTTAGCTTGGCAATATCAACTTCGATTGATGCCTGATTATTTTTGCCGGGGATTTTTTCAAACGTGCCTTCCTCCAGCCGCTTATACCAAACGACGAATCCGGTGCGGTCCCAGAAAAGAATCTTACATTTGTCGCCGCGTTTATTGAAGAACACAAACAGATGGCCGCTGAACGAATCTTGAAGCATGAAGTTTTCCGCCAGCATCGAAAGCTTGTTAAAACCGCAACGCATATCCGTCGGCTGAGAGTAAATGAAAATCTTCACCGCCGGGGGCAGAGTTAGCATAGCTTTGCCTGTTTTAGCGCGGAAAGAACGCCGGTTAAAAATGCATCGTCGATATTTGAAGGTATCCGCAATGTATGGCCAGCCGCCAGAACAAGCTCCAGAGAACCGGGCTGGGACGGGGGCATCGAAACGCGAATGAAGGCCTCCGGCTGCGCCTCTGACTTGCTGTCGTAATCAGAGTTTCGGGCTTGGGTCAGACGCCTGCGCCAGGAATAAAAAGATGGCCCAGATAAACCTTCCTGCCGACAAAACTGACGAACGGATAACCCACTGGATTGAAATGTCTCCAGCACCATCCGCCAAAACTGCCGCTGTTCCGTATCAGATTTTCGCGCTTTGCCCATGATTGCCTCTCCATTAAATCATGAGCCGTATTATCAATTTTTCAAAGAACCCCGCAAGATGCACTTGGCCGGAACCTTACGTTTTACTTACGGCAGATAGTTCGGTTTTCCATTCTGTTAAGAGTTCATCGAGCCAGTCATAAAGCATTTGCATCGCTTTTTTGTACTGGTCTTCGGTAACTTCTTTTTGGAAGGTCTCATCGTAAAGATACATTTCTTCAATAGTGTTGATTACATCTTCGATTGCCAGGATCGTTTCCAGTGTAGAATATTTAATTTCTACAATTTCTGACTTGTCGACGGGCTGAATCCTTTTCAGGTCAGGTTTTTCTTTTGCTAAAGTAGATTCATTTATAACCAATCTTTCCAGAGCAACAGCCAGGCGTTCTTCTGGCGTAATGCTATCCATCTGAACGACTGCCGATACGGTATCCATCATTCCCATTGATGATGGTGTAGACATCAGCATACCCAAATCTGGACAGCTATAGCCAAAATCTACGACAAACTTTGAGGTAACAGTCCCTGTATTTATAATGCCGTGCATCCATTGATCCGCAAAAGAAATCATATCTTCAATATCAATAGTGCCATCATAATAAATATCATATAGAATATTATAGTCGGGATCACCCGCTGAAGTGCCCCAGGCACCGGTAAAGGCTGCAAAGTCGAGCAAGTTTACTATGCTGTCAACATTGAAGTCCGCAGGCGAAACCGGCAGAGATTCTACAGCCCCAACATCTACAGTATTGTTAATCACACGGTCCCGGCCATAAAGATCATACGAATACCAGCCCACAACCGAATTGTTGCCAGAATCAATACAACCTGTGGCAATTGGCCCAAGCAGGTAATTTACCGATACTTCCGGGGATGTGTAGGGGAACCAGAACGGAGGATTAGACTGTACATTGTTTATAATAAACTGCCCCGTAGGAATGGTATCATCACCATTGCCATATACGATGCAATTAGCTACTTTTTCTGTAGCTGCTCCGCTTAGCCCATATATGCCATCATCATAATTATTCACTATATCACAATTGATTAGCTCGGTGCTGGTGGAATACTGAATATCCATTCCATCTTGGCCATTTTCTGACACCACGGAATTAGCCATACTGAAACCACAGGTGTTTAGAGTTATGGCTGTATCATCATTAAAAGAGAATATGCTCTTATCGATAACTATGCCGCCATAAGAAATATCTATGGCACGGCAGTTATATGAAAGTATACTGTCATCAATGATTATGGTTGTATTATCACCAGCTATGGCAGTTCCATTTCCTGTAATAATACAATGTCTTAATTCAAGATCACAGCGATATAAATTTATACCGTTCTGAGCAGAACCAACAATAGTCAGGCCGTCAAGAATATAATCCCGCGGCGCATCACTTGTAGACATCCAGAATACATCATTGTAGCTATCGGCAACGGTGATGATTGTTTTGTTGGCAACATCATATCTTTGGCTGGTCGATGTTTCGCCACCGGCAAAGCCGCCGTATATAGCCATGTCCTTATCTATTGCGAAACTGCTATTAGAATCAGATGTGTAAGTTCCTGCCGCCATCCAGATTTGATTTATGCCGCTTCCTGTCTTAATAGCGCGGGCAAATGCTTCCTGTAAAGTCTGGTAAGGATATTCCCAGCTAGTGCCGCTTGTGGACTCACTTGCTAAAGCATCAACATAAATTGTACCTGGTTCGCTAGCAGGATTAGACCAGTTTGCGATATTGCAGGTTATGGAGTCAGGATAAAGTCCAAGAAGCGACCTCAAAGAATCGCATACAAGAAGCGACGGAGTAATATCCAAAGTTGTCATGGGTTCGGCAGACTGAGTAATCTTAAAAATGCCGGTTCGAATTACAGGGTCATTTGGGGTTAATCTGAGCAAGCCCTATTGAGCAAATATATTTATCATAAATGGAGTTATACATAAAATCGGAACCTTGAGGATAAAAGTTTCGATTAAAATCCACCGGCACATCAAAGAATAGATATAAGTATACTGCTCCTCCACTTATAAATTCAGAGAGATTGTCTATGGTCATGGTCACAGTAACTTCGTCTGTGTTGGTGTCCACAGGGTTAAGTTCTGTTGCTGAATTTTCTATTTGAGTTGATATTGTCGTCTGGGGTTTCAGGCCGCCAAGAATTTTATCTGATAACGTAACTGCTCCCATTGCATTAACATGTTGGGCAATTTGATCAATATAGGCACTTACTCTTGGCCCACCAAAGGTAGTTATTCCCCCAGAAGCACTGCCATTCCAAAACGTACCAGAAAGTGCGTAGGATTCGGCCAAAATCATCGTAAATATATATTCCGGTGCCCGAATCTAAAACTCCGACACCCACTTCATTCGGCACTGTACCAGCATTAGCGTAAACATCATACTGAATAGAAATTGCACCATTTACTGCTGAGTGTATCTGATTATAACCCCAATGGAGAATTCCAGAGCCAATCTCATAATCATAGGGAGAATTGCTATAAAGATCATTAACACCAAATATTCTTTGAGGCCCATAACCTGCTATTATAGACTCTTTATCAAGTTCGTCATCCCGATTGTATAACGGCATATATGAAGATAGATTTGCATTTTCCAGATAACCATTTGGGTCATTTAGCCAATCGTACTCATTAGGCTCAGGGAAATTTGGGTCATCCGGTGAGATTGCATGCTTAATTTTATATATCCTGAAATCAGTACTGGAGAGATCGCGATAGTCAGATATCACATATATGTCGCTGTATATGGCTTTCCCCTGACCATCTCTGCCTTGATAAAGGCTCTCATTTCCTATAGTTTTTAATCTGCAACCACGACCAACCGTCCAGTGTTTACATGAAATAACAAAGTTAGATGAGATGACAGTTGAGCTTATATTTACATTATGGGCAGAGTTTCCTAATGAAGTCAATGCGTCTGGATCAAAAGGGGCATTGTTATTATCAAGATACAAACCATGTCCCCCATTATTAGACCAATCTTGTTGATAATAAACTAAAGCGTTAGTAGATGAAACCATTAAACAGAGCACAAAAAATATAGATAGACCGATTCTCATGATATAGACCTCCTGCAGAAATGAGAATAAATGATAACGTTTTTTTAACGAGTTTTGCGAATTAAGGCACAGCTACCTAAGCACAAAAATAATAAGGTTGCCGGTTCTGGCACAAAATTCATGAAAGCATCATCCTGTAACTCAAAGTCGCCAATAATAGGCGTTAAAACATGAGGAATACTAGGGTCATAATCACGGAATAACTCAGACTGGTTCGCAATCGCAGGGCGTGTATTACTATCAATCTGAAGCCCTGGGTAAGTAGTTAAAGTGCTATAGTCGGAGCCATTGATATGCCACCATAATATGGTAAAATCACAATTTTCGGGATAGATAAAATTTACGACTGAATTATCTTGTGCCATTAAATCAAAATGGATGGCAGGCTGATAAAAGCCGTAAGATGCATCTCCAACAAATTCGTCTTCATAGTAAATATTAAGAACTGAGTCGCCAGTAGTTGTAATTGATGAATTATTATACGATGAATCAGTTATTTCTAATATATTTCCGGAATACAACTGGCCGTCAATGTAAATTGAGGCCTTGGTTGAAACTGCAAAACACAATAAAAGACCACAGGCCAGCATTACGATTAAATTTAGATTTCACGTTTAATCTCCTTTCCTAAACCTGATTTATATTCAGGCCCTACCTTGGGGCCCCCTTATCCCAACTATTGTACTGAATGCCCACTGCTTTGACCTAAAAATTTCCATAATTTTTATGATGGCGCGTAAAAGGAACGCCGCCACAGTTATGCTAGCTCTAGGCTCGCGAAAGCCCCGACAGGCAATAAAAGCAACGGCGCCCTATTCCAAAGGGCACCGAGCCTTTCAAGCCGCCTGTCGTATAAATTTCGCGATTTAGAGCCAAGCGAATGAAATCTCAATGATCTCAACTATCCACATGTCATATTACGTACAAATTACCCAAACTTACTACTCCTTGACCAAAAAAAGATGTCCCTAACTCATGACCCCCGTACTTTATCAGAGACTCGTTCTTATTGCAAGAGAAAAAAACTAAAAAATAGATGTTACGCACTCCCCGCTGCCCTGGGGGACGTTGATAGTTAATGTGGTGGGGTGTTTTCTGCTGGGCTTTCTGGCGACGCTGATGATAGGGCCGCTGAAGGTTTCTGAGCCGGTGCGACTGATGCTGACGGTTGGTTTTCTGGGGGGGGTGACTACTTTCAGCTCATTTGGGTATGAAACGATGGCCTTGGCGGGGCATGGCAAATTTCTGCTGGCGGGAGCGAATATTCTGACCAATAATGTGCTGAGCCTGGTGGCGGTCTGGGTCGGGGTTAAAATGGCCTCAACTGGTTTGAAGAATGAATATGCCGATTTTTCCAGCGACAGAAATGACGTTTTTTTTAGACGGATACCGGCAAAAAAACGGGCAGCGACCTGTATGGTTGCCACCCGTTCAGTTAATCACATCAACTCATATTTGCTATGAGGCTGTTTTACTCATTGTGTTAATTATGCCTGAGTTTTTCTTCTTACCAGCAAAGCCCCTATGCCAAGGAAAAATAAGCCTGTGGGTTCTGGTACAATGGTCAAGTCAACTGAACCAATTATACCATTTGGGGCATATCCTATTGCTTGCTCACGATTAAACTCTATGCGATACCCGTCTGTAATTGGGTAAGGTCCTAGAAAAGATCCCGAATCGCCAGCAGCAATTTCCATCGCTGGTTCACCTAATACAAAATCTGGGTCAGGGTCAACAGGTGCTGTAATTATCATCATTAAGTTACACTCAATCTCTCCTGTCCTGGAGTCCCAAAGGTTAGCAAGGATTCCGTCATCAATATGTAATATATCCAGATATACCGAAAAATCCTCATCTTCATTAGAGCAGATAACGCTTAATGTACCTGTACTGCCAGGCGTTAACAAATCGATAAAAATTGGTTCGAGATTAATTTCAAGACTTGCATTTGCTGGAAACGCACAAAGAAACACAAACAAACAGATTAATCTTTTCATACCCATGTCTCCTTTTCGAAACTCGATCTATATTCAGGCTCCACCCTGGAACGCCCTTATCTTAACTATTATACTGAATGTCCACTGTTTTGACCTAAAAATTCCCATATTTTTTATGATGGCGCGTAAAAGGAACGCCGCCACAGTTATGCTAGCTTTAGTTAATGTGGTGGGGTGTTTGCTGCTGGGTTTTCTGGCGACGCTGATGATAGGGTACCGGTAAAGGTTATAACGTCCAATATTTTCACTTCGTGCTTTTGGGATTTCGGATTTTTTCGAGGGCTTCTACTACGGTGGCGACTTTTATGGTGGTTTTGTAGAGAATTACATTTTCGCTGGGGGTGACTCCTTCTTTCAGAGAGGCTTTGGGCAGGGCGATCATGATTTGTTGTTCCCTGAATCTTGCCAGGGTTTTTCGGCGGTGGTCGAGATATTCGGGGGTCCAGAATCCGACGATTTCGAATAAAACTTCGGTGCCGTCTTCGTGTCGGAAGACGAAGTCTGGTACAAAAGCAGTCTGGTGTTCGTGGAGAATTTCACCTTCGCGGATTAGCTGCCAGCCGGCGCGTGATTCGCCGAAATTTTCGGCAAACTTTTGCTCCAGGGTCGAGTCGAACTCGGCTGGCACGGGTAGATGGCTGGTGAAATTATCCTTGTCGCTTAATTGCAGTTTTACCGGTTGGCCCCAGGGAGCTTTCAGCCGGGCGGTCATTTGCCAGCCTTTACAGGCCAATAATGCCGGTAGGAATTTTGCGAAATTAACACCGTAACGACGGGTTTCCCGCAATACCGAGGCGGGCCCGGAAAAAACTATTTTATATTTTGACGGCCCTTGAGCTTGTATCTCGTGCAATAGTCGGGCCAGTTTGGCATAGCGCAGAATGGTCTTGAAATCCGCAGTTGCGATTACGGTCATATTTTCCGCACGATAAAGACAGGCCTGCAACTGAGCGATATTATAACGCGACAGAACCGCCGCGGCGTCGGGATAGCCTTCAAAGTTTTTCAGGCGTTGAAAGGGAATCACATCGGCATAAAGCTGTTGTTCCATCTGCTCAACTGAAAGTTTTAGGCCGGCAGCGATTTGCAGTTTCGCATGGAGGTTGTCGTGTTCAAACAAGGCGTCGGGCTGCTGGACGAGCGGATGTAATTTTGCGGCTTCGTTAAAAACTTTCAGCCGCAGGCGTGAAGCCTCGCCCTGCGGGTCAGTGTGATATTCACTTTTGTCGTCCAGCAGTTTACAAAAAGCCTGGATACGGCGTAACGGACAATCCGGTTCCTCAGCGAAAAGATTACTGACGGTCCGATGCAGATAGCGACGCTGGCTGCCGATACCCTCGCGATAAATGCACAGCATCTGCTCGGCATAGGCAATATAATGCTGATGTGTATTGCGGGTCAGGCGGTCAGGAATAGCCTGGCCGGATTTATATTCTACGATGGCGTGTTCGCTCGTAAGCATCGCTTTTGCGTCTCTGTCGGGATCGTTGCACTTCTTTGGTATTCTCGCACACTACTTCATATAATATCGCCCGCTGGTTAGCCGAGCGTCTGAGGATTCTTCCTAGTCGCTGTTTTGCCTGGCGGGTATTGGCCTGGCCGCCGATGACAATCGCGACTTTTGCTTCGGGGACATCAACGCCTTCATCGAGAACCCGATTGGCCACCAGCACCGGCAGCCGACCGTCAGCGAATTTCTCAAGTACTTCGAGCCGCTCTCGCTTTTTGGTGTGCGACAGAATAGTCGGCACAAGAAAACGCTGTGACACATCGATGGCCATCGCGTTTGAACCGGTAAATACTATTACTGGTTGGCCGGCATGTAATCGAAATAAATCTTCGAGCACCCGCAGTTTTTCCGTGGCCCGGTCTTCGATAGATTTTTTGATATAATAAGCCTTTTGGGCCTGACGAGCCTGCGGGTCGTTGCCGGACTCGCGGCAAAGGTCCTGCCAGTCATATTTCGGCTGGTCCATTCTTCGATTGTATATGAATTGCTGAATCAGTTGACTGCACTGGTCATAGTTTCTCTGTTCATCATCGCTCAAGGCCACCGGGATGCGCACGATGTCAAAATCCGCCAGGGTTTTTCCTCTGGCTTGGGACAGGGGCATATCATAAGCGACCGGACCAACCAGCCAGTTAAGGTCCAGATGCAGTTCATCGGCCCGTTCCGGCGTAGCGGTCAGTCCCAGTCGCATCGGGGCGGTGCTGCAAATAGCTGCTTCCCGACGACATTTGCCGGGCAGATGATGTTCCTCGTCAAAAATCAGCAGGCCGAACCCCGCCCCAATTTTCGGCATGTGAATATAGGCGCTGTCGTAAGTTGTCACAGTAATCGGTTTGAGATTATAAAGATTATCGCCGACGATTCCCGCATCATAATTGAAGGCCTTAAGTATCCGTCGATGCCACTGGTACATCAAATCCCGCACCGGGGCCACAACCAGCGTAGCGGTATGTGTCCGAGTCAGGGCCGCCAGGGCGACTTCGGTCTTGCCGGTTCCGGTTGGCATGATGACTTGCCCGCGACAGTGTTTTTCGTGCCAGCCGTCCAGTGCCGCGATCTGCTCCGGTCTCAGTTTCGGCAAATTGATTTCCTGCCAACAGACATTTTTGGGCTGAATGACTTCGTTATGCAGCAGATAACCAAAGCGCTGCCGCAAACCTTCGGTCACAGTGGCGTAATGAATAGCATCACAGCGCCAGGCCCCCACGCGCTCGTCCCAGCCCCACTGACAGCGCTGGTCCATCCCCGGCAGTTCATCCCTGCCGGCACCAAAAAGCACCAATGTTCCCTGGTCAAATATAAGTCGAATATTATTGTTTGGGGTCACGTTTTACCCCTGAGTTCCCCGTTCGTACTCCATTTATCATCTTAATTCTTGGCAGGTAGGTAATTCCTGAGAAGACCGTGAAAACAACCGCCAGGTAAAGCAGAACATCTCGTACTATCGCTCCCCATCTTTGCTGGATATAGCCTGCCTGGACCACCACGGCGAAAAGGGCCAGGGTCTGAAATACCATTTTGGTTTTGCCGGCCCAATTTGCTCCAAAGGCAGCGCCAGCGGCTTTGCCGAACTGACGTAATATTGTCACCATCAGCTCTCGCAGCAGAATCACCGCCAGCATCCACCAGGCCACTCCGGTTACTTCCTGCCCCCAAAGCATCACCGCGATAAAACCGCCGCAAATCATAATTTTATCAACCAGCGGGTCGAACATCTTGCCGAACAGACTGGTTACGTGATACTTCCGCGCGATCTTACCATCCAGTACATCGGTTATTCCGCCCAAAGCAATCAGCACCAGTGCCCAGGTTACCTTACCCTTAGCTTCACCCGAAGCCAGCCCTTCCACATCGCAATGCACCAACAGCAGCAGAAAACCTATCGTAAGAACCAGCCGCAGCCACGTCAGCAGATTCGGTATTGCCCGTACAAACTTTTGCATAATCCTATCCCACTATTTCCTTGACGACACCCCGTAAATCATAATCTGAGCGTCCCTCGATTCTCGCCCGCACAAAACTGCCCTCCGCGATTCGCTTGGCCAGTTTCGCATCCTCAACCCGCAGCCAGCATTCGCTGTCCATCTCCGGCGCCTGGGCCGCACTGCGTGCCTGATAAAAATCACGATTCGTTTTTAGCCCCAGCTCCGCCGACTCACTTGGCGGATACTGAGCCAGAATCATACATTCAACTTCTTTACCCTTTAACTCATCCGCTTTAGCGAAAGCTATTTCCTGCTGAGCTTCCATCAAACGAGCTGCCCGCTCCTGACGCACTTCAGAGGGCACCATTGGCCCAGCCTCCGCTGACTTCGTATCCTTCTCCAGCGAATAAGCGAAACAGCCCAGGGCCTCAAATCGCTGCTGCTTGACAAACTCCAGCAGTTCCGCAAACTCCGCCTCCGTCTCCGAAGGGAAACCCACCAGCATCGTCGTCCGCAAACTAAGGTTCGGTATCCGCTCCCTCATCTTTATGAGTAGTTTTTCCGTATCCGCTCGTCCGACACGCCGCTTCATCAATTTCAAAATCCGGTCGTTAATATGCTGCAAAGGCATATCCACATAAGGCACCACCTTTTTGCACTGACTCATCGCCTCGATAAGTTCATTACTCATACTAGCCGGATGTGTATATATCACCCGCACCCACCGCAAACCATCGACCTTATCCAGCTCTCGCAGCAGTCCCGCCAGACCCGCTTCATAACCAATATCATCGCCATATCGGCTGGTCTCCTGACCAATAAGATTAAGTTCCCGCACCCCGTCGCCGGCCAGCTCCGCGGCTTCTGCCAAAATCGCATCGGGCCGCTTACTGCGAAACTTGCCCCTGATAAGCGGTATCGTACAAAAACTGCACCAGCGGTCGCACCCTTCGCTAATCCGCAGATAACTCCAGCACCCCTCCGTAATCCGCAAACGCGTCTGGTCGTTACTTACCCCCGTAAACTCTCCATTTTCAATGGCTGTCCCCGATTTATTCGCCACTGTCAGCGCAATCTTCGCTATCTCATCCCGGCTGCTCAGGCCCACTACCGCGTCAATGCCGGGCCGCTCCGCGAATAAACGCTCACCCCAATACTGGGCCAGACAACCCGTAACGATAACCCGTCCCACCTCACCGGCCTGTTTAGCTTCCAGGGCCCGGTCAATCTCTTCCAGGGCCTCCTGCCGGGCGTCCTCGATAAAACCACAGGTATTGATTATCGTAACATCCGCCAGCATATCCGCCGCCACAATCGCCAGCCCGCCTTCAGCCAGCAGACCCAGCATCTTTTCAGTGTCCACCAGATTCTTGGCGCAGCCCAGCGTCACAAAACTAACGCTAACCATTTCATCCTCTCGCTTACGCTTGGCCATAAATCGAATTTCACTTTCAAATATATCCCCCCGTTGTTTTGTATTTCTTATCCCTTATTTCTTTGAATAAATCCCGTTAATCCACTCTTGCCGTTAAATAAAAAAACCGACGGCACCGCTTCCCGCAACGCCGCCGGTCAAAATCACATTCAGGCCGCAGCCTTAATCTTCATCTTCCTCCTCCTCTTCGTCTTCATCATCCAGATACTCATACTGGGTATCTTCCTCCTCTTCGTCGTCCTCTTCGTCGTCCTGGAGCGAATCCTCTATTTCTTCTTCTTCCTCGTCGTCGTCGTCCAGACCATATTCCTCCTCAAACTCCTCTTCTTCATCATCATCTAGGTCCAAATCCAAATCATCGTCGTATTCATCTTCTTCTAAGTCAATGCTGTCATCATCAATGACGTCCTCAGCCTCATCGCCAAATTGATTGGCCAATTCCTCTTGCTTTTTCAGGACTGTTGTTTCTGTTTCCGCTTTCATTTCTTGTTCATCCTTATCCAATACCGGGGCCGATGGACTTACATTATCCACTTCTTTTTCCATCTCCGAACCCTCGGCGACTTCCACTGGTAATTCTTCAACCTGCACGGCACTGATTGCCTCCTCGATAATCTCATCGGGAGTCTTAATCTTATCTTCCTTCTTCACTTTCTCAGTGCCGCCGGTCCGGACCGCCTCGCGGACCTCCGCGACCTGCCCAGCCAGCATATCATTATCACTCATCGCCTCGTCGTCAACTACCAAAATTCCCCCGTCGGCAGCGGCAATTTCACCGGTTCCGCCCCCGCCCAAAGGCCCTTCAACCACCTCGGCCTGCATGTCCTTAAAGCCCGACCCTTCGTCCCGGGCCATCTGTGCCCGAATCGCCTCAAACTCGTCCAGCGTAATCAGAACCTCACGGGCCTGCGAACCCTTATAATCGCCCACAATCCCCGCCAAAGCCATCTGGTCAATCAAACGTGAAGCCCGCGAATACCCAATCGTCAGCCGACGCTGCAGCAGCGATACACTGCCCCGCTGGGTCTCTATCACGATTCGCACCGCGTCGTCAAACAGCTCGTCCTTCTCCATGTCAACTGCCGAACTACGCCGGTTAAGCTGCATCAGCTCTGGATGATACGTCGGAGCCGCCACCTCCCTCAGGTGCGTCACAATCCGATGAATCTCATCGTCACCCACATAAGTACCCTGGCTGCGTACCAAATCACTCGTGCCCGGTTTGAGGAACAGCATATCCCCCTGGCCCAACAAGGTTTCGGCGCCGTTCTGGTCCAGTACAATCCGGCTGTCCATCCGGGCCGCCACCCGGAAGCTGATCCGCGCCGGCAGATTACTCTTAATCAAACCCGTAACCACCGTCGCCTGGGGCCGCTGCGTCGCTACCACCAGATGAATACCAACCGCCCGGCTCTTCTGGGCGATACGGATAATATAAGACTCAACTTCCTTGGCCGAGGTCATCATCAAGTCCGCCAGCTCATCGATAATCACCACAATATAAGGCAGCCGCGTGGGAATCTTGGCCCGTTCTTCTTCGTTACTCGGACAGAACCGCTCGTATATCTCATCTTTAGTCAGAAGGTTATAACCTTCGATATTACGTACCCGCGCCTCAGCCAGCAGGGCATACCGCTCATCCATCTTGACCGTCAGCCATTCCAGCATCTGCTCAGCCCGCTTCATCTCCGTAATGATCGGACACATCAAATGCGGAACATCCCGATAGGCATTCATTTCCACCATCTTTGGGTCCACCAGAATCAGCTTGACCATGTCAGGCCGCTGGGTCAGCAGAATACTCACGATGATACTGTTCAGACATACACTCTTACCCGAACCGGTCGTACCTGCCATCAGACAGTGCGGCATCGCCGTCAAATCCGACACCAGCGGGTCGCCCGAAGCGTCCTTGCCCAGAAATACCGGAATGTGCATCTTCTTGGGCTTTCTGCCCCAAAGGTACAGCAGCTCCATCAGGCGAACTTTTTCCTTTTCACTGTTCGGCACTTCCACCCCGATTGTATGCTTACCCGGAATCGGTGCCACCACCCGCACCGACTGAGCCCCCAGCGCCCGGGCCATATCATTGGACAGACTTGTTATCCGAGACACCTTCAGCCCCGGCGCCAGCTCAATCTCGAACATGGTAATCACCGGCCCGGTCTCATAAGCCACCACCCGCGCATCCAGATTAAATTCCTTGAGCGTCCGTTCCAGCACCTCGGCCTTGGCCTTGACTATCTTTTCCTGCAAATTCGAGAAACCCGGCTCCGGCTTAGCCAGCAGCGTCAAAGGCGGATAGATATAACCACTATAATCCTGCTCCTTCAGTTCTGCCACATCACTGGCGCTCATCTTGGGCCGACCCAGAACCGCCGCCAATGCCTCTGTGACCGCCTCCAGAGAATTAGCTATTTTGCTCTTGTCAATAGTCTCTTTCTTGCTGTTATTCTGAAGCTCGGTTTCTTCTTCCTCCTCCTCTTCCTCGTCCTCGGCATCTACGTCCTCATCCTCATCCTCGTATTCTTCCTCGTCCTCCTCTTCATATTCTTCCTCCTCCGCCAGCCGGGTAACCTCTCTTATTGCCGCCTCAGTTTGCGAAATCGCCAGGGCCGACGATGCTCGCGGCATTGCTTCCAACGCCAGTTTCTTGTCGCGTCCGCCAAACAAACCTCTAAGACCGCCCTTCGGACCGATTTTCGCCCGCCGCCCCAAATGGAACATCGCTACCAGAATCCCCGGTATCAACGCCAGTATATTATCTGCCGCCATCAGCAGCCCCACTATCAGCATCGCCGCGATTATCAGCACCGAACCTGTCAAAGCCGTATTAGTTTTCAGGAAATACCCTATCGCTATCCCCAAAACCCCGCCGTTGCCATGCGTCAGCGACTCACTGTCGCCCGGATTGATCAGATAGGCACTACCGGAAATTGCCCCAGCTATCAAAACCAGCCCGATTGTCCGCAATACCGGCTGATTAATCTGCCTTCCCATGCACCGTAGCACCACCCAGCCCGCCAAAGCCAGCAGCACCGGAATCCCCGCTGGCCCGATATAATAGTTACTGTAATACGCTACCCAGGCCCCCGCCGGTCCGCATAGGTTATCCACCTCGCCGCCGCGTATAACATCAGGGTTAGGCCAGTCATTAACACTGAAACTCACCAGGCTGATAAACCCAAAAACGCAACTCGCCAGCCCCAAAGCCCCCAGAGCTACCCGATTAACCTGTCCGCTAGATGCCATAATTATTCTTCCCAGCTATTTCAAAGTAATACTAAACATAATAACTTAGGTATTATCGGCCCCCAAACCCGCCCAACTCAAAATTTCAGCCATTACAGCATCAGTCCTAAGCTCGCCTGGGCCTACCAGAAATGTTTTACGGTGAACGCCATACTATGAGGTATTACAACAACAAGGATTGATTTATTCCATTGCAGGCTGCGTACATAAATAAAATTGACCTAACCCCAAATCCCACATTAGGATACCACCATGAAACGGCTAACCAGATTCATTGTCCGCCATAGCATCAAAAATTACCATGACACCGACGATGTTCAGGTACGTGCTCGGTTCGGCGCCCTCGAAGCCTGGGCCAGCATCATCCTCAATTTTCTCCTTTTCGCCCTGAAAATCGCCCTTGGTATTATGCTCAGCAGCGTCTCGCTCATCGCCGATGCTGTCCACACCCTCAGCGACACCGGCACATCCATCGTCATCCTCATTGGCTTTGCCATTGCCCGCCGTCCTGCCGACAAAGAACACCCTTTCGGCCATGGTCGTATGGAGTCAATCGCCACCCTCATAGTCGCTGTACTGCTCATCGTCGCCGGCTTCGAACTGCTCAAATCAGGAGCCATTCGCATCTGGAACCCCGCCCTGGCCGCTGACAAAATCTCCTGGTCAATCGCTTTGCTGTTGTTCGGCACCATAATTATCAAAGAACTAATGGCCCGCTTCGCCGCTGAGCTGGGTCGGATGATTCAGTCCCAAACGCTCCGGGCCGACGCCTGGCACCACCGCTCCGATGCCCTCTCAACCATACTTGTACTAGCCGCCCTGGCCGCTGGCCAAATGGGACTGACCTGGCTCGACGGAGTGGGCGGTGTTCTCGTCGCGGCGGTTGTCCTTTATAGTGGATACGCCATTGCCCGCGATGCCGTCGGTCCTTTGCTCGGCACGGCACCGGACCGAGAAGTTCTCAAGGAAATTGAGTTTGCCGCCGGCAGCATCGCTGGTGTTCAGGGGGTTCACGATGTAATTGTCCACCGCTACGGCCAAATGAGTCTGGTCTCTCTTCATATCGAAGTCGCTGCCGACGAATCGGTGACCCGCCTCCACGATTTATCCGAACGTGTCGAAGCCGCCGTCGAACGTCAGCTCGGCGGTGCCGCTGTCGTTCATATTGACCCCCTCGACAAAAGTCACCCCCGCTATAAAGAAGTACACAATATCGTCGCCGAGGAAGTCGCCTGCGACAAAGACATCTCCGGTTTTCACGACCTTCGCGTCGAAGGCTGCGGCGATAAAGCTCAATATCTGCTTATCACTTTCGGCATAACGGTTGAGCAGGCCGACCCCGAAAAAACCGCCCAGACCAGACGAGAACTTAACGACCGACTGGAAAAACGCCTGGCGCCGGCCCGTATCCAAATCAAAGCCAAACCCATTTTCGCTTATTCCGCCGAATAAACAGGACCGCCCCATGAATATCCTCATGCTAAACTACGAATATCCACCCATCGGCGGTGGTGCGGGTCAGGCTCATCAGAATCTTATCAATCAATATGCTCAAATAGAAAATCTCCGCGTTGACTTGCTTACCTCTGGTTTGCAGAGCGGTTTCAATCATGAAACGCCCGCCCCCAACATCAATATTTATAAAGTCGGCATCGCTAAAAAAGATCTGCATTACTGGCGTAAAAGTGAAGTGTGCCTATGGCTCTATCGCGCATCGAAACACTACAGCAGGATAATTCACCAAAACAATTACGATTTAGTTCACGCTTTTTTTGCCTTTCCCTCCGGCTGGCTCTGCTATCGCAGCGCTGATAAATTACCTTACATTGTTTCGCTGCGCGGGTCTGATGTACCCGGTTATAATACCCGTCTGGGGCCGGACTATAAACTTCTGGCCCGACTGTTTCGCAATATCTGGCAAAATGCTTCAGCCGTCATCCCCAACAGTACCGGCCTGCGTGACCTGGCCCAGAAATTCACCCCCGACATCGACATGCCCGTAATCGCCAACGGGATTGACACGCAGCAATTCGAACCGCCGGAGCAAAGACAAATCTCAAACCCCGTCAAACTTCTCACTGTTTGCCGGCTCATCACCAGAAAACGTGTTGAGATACTCATCGAAACCATCGCCCTGCTCAAACAAAAAGGCTGCAACGCCCAACTCAGTATTGTCGGCCACGGCAACCTGCTGGTGAGCCTCAAGGCTCAAGCGAAGTCTCTCGATGCCGGCAACGACATTATTTTCATGGAGCATGTCGCGTCCGAAAACATGCCGCAAATATACCGTGAACACGAAATATTTATTATGAGCAGTGCCCACGAAGGTATGAGCAACGCCATGCTTGAAGCGATGTCTTCAGGACTGCCTATTATCACCAATCGCTGTGAAGGCGTGGTCGAACTTGTTAAAGACAATGGTATTACCGTGGCTGAGGCAAGGCCTGAGTTTTTCGCCGACGCGGTTATCAATCTGACAAACAATAATCAAACCTATCAGGCCATGTCGGAAGCAGCCCGAAAACACGCTTACAATTTTACCTGGCCCGGCGTCGCTCGACAATACCTCAAAATATACGAATCAATAATCAAATGAACCCAAATAAAAAACAATCTCTGAAAATCTGCTTTGTCTGCCCTAAAGCCTACCCGCTTTTCAATCAGGAGGCAGATGCGGTTTTTGGTGGTGCGGAAGTTGATTTGTATTACCTTGGCACCGAACTTGCCAAGGATGATAATTTCGAAGTATCTTTCGTAACCGCCGATTACGGCCAGCCGAATATCGAAACCAGAGAAAACGTAAAGATTATTAGAAGCCTTAATTTTCACTCAAACCCCCTTTCTGGAGCAATTTGCATCTGGCAAGCCTTGCAAAAAGCCGATGCTGATATTTATATGCTGAAAACACCTTCGCCTGGTCTGGTATTAGTGTCCCTTTTTTGCCGAAGGAACCACAAGGCTTTAGTCTACCGCACCGCAAGCCAGAGAGAATGCGACGGTACTTACCTTAAAGAACATTTCCTGATGGGGAAAATGTTCGCTCTTTCACTCAGAAAATGCCTTGCGGTTTTCGTGCAAAATAATACCGACAGCGTCAACCTCAAACACACCCTGAACATCGAGGCGATAGTAATCCCCAACGGTCATCGACTCAGCCCGCCCGCAAACGAGCCGCGAGATTATATCCTCTGGATAGGCCGCAGCGTCGCTATCAAGCAGCCTGAAAAATTTCTTGAACTGGCAAAAGAATTTCCCGACGAAAAATTTGCGATGATTTGCCAGCACGCCACCGGCGACAATAATTACGATGAGTTGAAAAACGCCGCTGCCAAAATCAGCAATCTTGAATTTATCGACCGTGTACCATTTGACCAGATAGAAAAATGGTATCAACGTTCCAAAGTTTTCGTCAATACCAGCCGCGTCGAAGGCTTTCCAAATACCTTCATTCAGGCCGGCCAGGCAGGCACAGCTATTCTTTCGCTGCAAGTCAACCCCGACAACTTCCTTAACGAATACCAGTGCGGCCTGTCTGCTCAGGGCGAAATGAATAATTTAACTCAGGCCCTGAAATTCCTGCTCGAAAATCAACGCTATATAGAAACAGGCCGAAACGCCCAAAAATATGTCGAACAAAAACATGACATCAAAAAAATTGTCGAAACCTACAAACCGATTTTCCAGCAGATAACGTCGCGACGGCCCCTCAGTTAAGTTGCGATTTCATAACTGTAAAAATGTCGGTATTGTCAACATAACTGCCGTCCCAATCAGTGAGAGTCTTATAAACCTCGGCAGCTTTAACATCTTTACCATCAACAATCTCCGTCGCCCGGAACATCTCACTGCCCCGTCCGATCGCCCACAGCGGCACAAGCTGATTAGTATGACCGCCGGAATGAAAAAAACGCTTCGGGCAATTCACCTTCTCCGCGTGACTTAACCGCCGCAAATTTATTTCTTTCGCCCCAGAGGCACCCGCATTCATGGTCCGCCGTAATAATCAGCAAAGTCTCATCCCACGAGCTGTACTGTTCAACCCAGCTGATGACCGCTGAAACCGCACGATTAAAATCAAGCTGTTCCTCAATATTACGAGCCAGATTATTCGCGTGACCTGCCCAGTCAATCGCCCCGCCCTCAATCAAAATATAAAAACCTTTTTCGTTCTGGTCCAAAACATTAAGTGCCGCCAGCGAACACTCCGCCAAAGTCGGTAAATTCTGATTCAGATTCCCCATATCCTGACCATCACGATTGCACTGAAAGGTATCACCCACACGCGGTACCGCAAAAAGGCGTTTGGGTAGATTCTCGCCGATAGACAAAGATTTAATCAGGTGAGTGTCGTCGGTAAACGTCCAACCCTGAATGCCGCGAGTTAATACCTCAAAGGTCAATGGTTCAGGTGTATAAGTCCCATTGCGATAATGGTCCAGCTTCTGCCCGTTATTGTCGTAATAAGGGTGACCCGCTCCGATAACGCAATTCAGCCCGCGACTGTTAAATACCATCTCGTCAACAATCTCACGCGCATGGCCGCGACTGAAATTATGCGACCAAACCCCCGCCGGAGTAGCATGACCCATCGGCACCGTAGTTACCGTACCGGCCACCAGTCCCGCTTCAACAGCATACTGGGCAAATGTTTTTATGACGATTGCCGTCGCTGTCAATGTTCATATAACCATTTTTATATTTCACACCCGTATTGATTGCCGAGGATGCTGCCGCTGAATCTGTCGGACCCGATTCCTGGTATTTGAAACTCGACCACATCTTTTCCGGATTATATCCGCTGTTCTCAGGATAAGTAGTACAACCAACCCGCGTCCATTTGGCATAATCCAGATCGCTGTCATAAGGCTGACAACCCCGCGAACCATATTGATAATAACTCGCCGCGTCAAACTGATTAAACCCGCAACCATCAGAAATCATGAGAATGACATTAGCACTGCCCGCCCAGACCAGAGCCGACAAACAAAAAACCACCGCCATGATACGAATACCGTGACCCTTCATATAATAACCTCTTTTCTCACTAGGAGTTCTATTTGGCAGCTTAACAACCAACTAATGTTAGAATCATTTGGCAGCCCTGTCAAGTGAGAGTTCCATTAGAATAATAACCCCGGCCCATCGTTTGATGAGTCGGGGTTATCTAATAAAAAAAGAGGGCTGGGAATGCCAAATTGTCATTTTGCAAACGTTTGGTATTTATCGACAATTACCGCAACCGCCCGAAGGATTTGAACAGGAGCCTGCCAGTTCCGGTTCCGGCAGTTGGGGCTGCGTGTTTTCGATTTTGCTTATATCGACGAAGGTTTCGATAAGCAGGTCTTTGTCTTCGAATTTGATTCGATTGACAGTTTTGAGGATAGGGATTTCGGTTCCGTCCTGACGGACCATAGTCCTGCGGGCGTTATCGACGGTTTTGCCATGGTCGGTTATGGGGCAGTTGCCCAGGGCATTGGGGCAGACTACCTTGTGGCAGATTTTGCCGATGAGTTTTTCGTTTTCATAGCCGGTCATATTAAGTGCCGCGGAATTAGCGTATTCAATCTGGTGGTTCCGGGCGTTTATTATTATGACTCCTGCCGGTAACGCGTTCAGGATTTCACTGGTTTGTTTTTCGTTTCGATGAAGCTTTTCCTGAGAGACTGTTCTGTCGGTAATGTCCTGGGCGATGCCTAAAAAGCCGATGGTATTGCCGTCTTTGTCCTTGACAGCGTTTATGTTTAATTCGACCTTGATTTTTTTCCCGTCTTTGCGAATGTAAGTCCATTCCTGTGGTTCGTTGTGGCCGTTCAGGGCGGGGTGTGGGCAAGTATCTCGAAGCCCGTGCCGTTGAAATTCCACTTCTGGGCCCAGGCGAGTATTTCCGCGGGGTCGTGAAATATTTCGGGCGTTTGGCCGAGCATTTCCTCGGCTTTGAAGCCGAGCATTTTTTCTGCACCCGAATTAAAAAGGGTAATCATGCCGGAATTGTCAGTTGCGATGATAGCGGTGCGGCTGGCGGAGGAAAGGATATTATCGAGCTGCATAATGGCCTGTTGCTTTTCTTTTTCGCTCTGTTTGATTTTGGTAATGTCAAGCGATACGCCGACGATACCGATAGTTTCGCCCGTACGGTCCTGGTAAGGGGCTTTGGATGACCGTAAGGCAATAGTGCCGCCTTGCGGGACGGTGAATTCGTCCTCCTGATTAATCAGGGGTTGGCCTGATTGCAGAATATGTTCGTCTTGTTTGCGGAATCTATCGGCATCATTTTTGTTAAGAATATCGTAATCGGTTTTGCCAATAATATCTTCCGATTGGAGTTTAAGTTGATTTTCAAAGAGTCTGTTGGTCATGATGTATTTGAAATTGCTATCTTTGAAATATACATAAGCGGGAATGGTGGCAAGCAGAGCGTTCTGGCGTTGTTCAATTGTGATGCGACTGTCCAGTTCCTTGTTAAGTTTGTGGGTGGCTTCGGCAAGTTTTTTCTGGAGCGAGCCCAGCAGCTTATACATCAGGATGAGAAGTAATGCCAGCAGTCCTATCGTGAGAGTCGCCATTTTGATGGTCAGGGCCTTATTGTTCGCGAGAGACTGGGTAATGTTACGCATTACCACCATTTTGGCGACATTGATGCCGGCAGCGTTGGGGATAGGGACGATTCCGCAGGAGTAATTCTGGTCCTGAACGTTTGTTCTGAATACAAAATTCTCTTGATGGTTTCTGGTTTGATGGATTGGTTCAGCCAGTCCGGTCGGTGGTGTGGGCGTTGTGTAATTGAAGACGACGAAATCATCATAGGCGTTCCAGTCGCTTTTGATGCCGAACAGATTTTGTCCGTTTTCCACTTTTTCGCGGGTGGTGTGTTGTTTGTAGATGACGGTGGCCAGTTCGCAATGGAGCAGGTCTTTGAGTTTATGATTGAAATGTTCGATTTCCATGCCCAGTTCGATGTAGCCTGCAAACTTTCCGTCGATAGTCCAGGGGTGTACGCAGCGGAGGGTGAATGTTCCCAGCGGCCCCAGTTCGAGTCCCCAGGAGAGTGTCTGGGTCTGAGCGGCTTTACGCATGGTCTCCCTGATTATAATGTCGCCAGAGCGTTCCGGCTGATGAGCACGCAGGAAACAGGTTCGGTCGGGCTGAATCAGATAGAAATGGGTTAATTTATAATCGCTGCGCAGATGGTCCATGATTTTGATGGTGTATTCTGTGAGCTTTTCTCGGTCCTGCTGGAGCCAGAGATTCTTTAAGGTTTCGTCCTGAGCTAACCTTTCGATGTGGCTGTGCAGCATTTCGGCCTGGTTCTGGAGGAGGAAATCCCAGCTTTTATGAACCTGTTCGCAATACTGAAGAGTGTCGGTATTAATTTGCTGATTAAGATTTTCGTGTAATAAATAAATACGCAGCACAGCGGTTAGTCCAATAACCAGCAGCAGAGGCAGAAGTATTTGGTTGCGAATTTTAGATGCCTTTACCAGTGCCTGCATATTAGAGTCATGGGCGTGATTGTTGGGCTCTTTTATCTGCTTTTTACTGCTGTGCATTATAAAACCTTTACCTCTTTATGTTATCCCGGTCCAGATAACTTGTTTAGGGGCTGGTCGGGTATCGACCAAACCTTATTGATAGTAATCGGCTGGTTGAGGGCGTGGTTTTAGTTTCTTACAAAGGAAATTTTACGCAAAATGGCCACAATTTACCAGAGCCGCGCACGTAAGTAAGCGATGCCGTTAAAAATCCGTGTAATCCGCGGTTAAATATTTTTGTTGTCGTTGTTTATGTTGTTTTGAATTTTTGAGATTAGGGTTTCCAGTTTATCTGGTAAAGAGATTATCGGCACACCAGGGGCAGAAATTCCAGAATGAGGTGTCCACCGACCAGTTGCACGATGCACATATTTCGGGGAAGGGACGAACCTGCCAGGGGCGGCGGATTTTATGGTGACACCAGGGGCAATAGCGCATGAAACGCATGGTTTTGCCGCCGCAGTTACGGCAATGGTCATGGTATCGGGTGCGTGAAGTCTTTCGCGGTTCGAATGAGGTGAATCCTTTGCTGTAGCACCAGGGGCAGTAGGGCCATTCGGGCATTATGCCGTGTTTGCATTCGGGGCAGTAATGTGAAAAGCTCGTGGTTGACTCGAAATGGTTGGCTTCGCTGCCGCACCAGGGACAGCAGTGCATGAATTCTGAGATTAGCTCACCGCAGTCGTGGCATTTTTGGAAGGGGCCGAGAACTCTCAGGTATTTTTCCGAGAATTTGTCCCGCCGCAACTGCTGCCATGATTTTGGTTTGGGCTGATGTTGAGAGACGTTGGGTTTTTTGCGGAGATTACGCGGGATTGCGTCGTGGAAGGCTTGGCGCATTTTTTCGGCGTCTGGGAATCTCCGGGCAGGATTGACCGCCAGGGCACGGTGCAGGAATTCAGTTAGGGCGAGATTGGTCCGGGTGCGAAGTTTTTCATGTCCCTTCATGGGCCATTCGTAGGGCCAGCGGGGCAATTGGCCGGTTAGAAATTCGTAGAGAATCAGGGACGCCGAAAAGCAGTCGCTGCGACAGCTAGGCTTGCCATAGGCCTGTTCCGGGGCGACGTAGCCGGGGGTGCCGAAATCGTCGCTGGTGACCATGCGCCCCTTAACAGTTTTGCCGATACCAAAGTCGCCCAGCAGGGCTCTGCCTTCGGAGAACAGAAATATATTGCCGGGGGTGATGTCACAATGGATGATTTTGCGGCGATGGGCATAAGCCAGGGCAGCGAGTACCTGGTCCATAATATTGATAATACGGGCGACCGACATGGGGCGGGAGCAGTCTTCCAGGGATTTCTGGCCCAGTTCCGTCGACATGACGGCATGGCCGGCGATGATGTCGGCGTTTTTTACCGGCAGAATATTGGGGTGTCGAAGTTGGGAAACCAGTTTGATTTCACGCAGAAGAGATTGGCTGTCCCGGACGCCGCTGCTGTCAGTGAGGGGGATTTTCAGGGCGATTTCGAGTCCTTCGACGGTATCAAGTGCTTTCCAGACTTCACAGTATCCGCCGATACCGAGCTTTTTCAGGAGCCGATATTTGCCGAGCCTGCCGCCTCGATAAAGTTTCTTGGAAAAGTTCACCATACGCTTAATTATTATCTGAGGGACCGATTCTGGGCAAGGGATTTCTTAGGAAAGGACACTTATTAGGTGAAGAATATCGGTACAACTCATGGGGAAGCTTCTCGATAATTTTGAGCAGGTTTAAGCCGGTTAGCGATTGGTACTGGTTTCCAGTTCCGGCTGAGGCTTGCGGCGCATGGGACGTTTGGGCGGCTGGCTGATGAGGACTGCGGCGGGGTCGATTTCTTTGGTGTTCAGCGGGGTGGGCGCTTGCACGCGGGCAGGGGTGCCGGGGATATTAGAGTCTTTGACGATGCGGGCGGGCACGCCGACTACGGTCGCGTGGGCGGGTACGTCTTCGAGTACAACAGCGCCGGCGCCGACGACCGACGAGTTGCCGATGGTTACGCCCTGGATGATAGTCGCCCCAATTCCCACGAATGCACCGGGCTTAACGGTGACATGGCCGGCGATTCTAACGCCGGGACAGATATGGGCGGCCCGTAAGATTTGGCTTTCGTGGTCGATAATACAGCCGGTGTTGAGAATGGCTGAATCATCGATTCTCACATGCGTACAAATGGTCGAACCAGCGGCAATAACAACATTTTTACCAATGGATGCGGTATCGGCAATGTTGGCTGAGGGGTGGATGGCACTGACCAGGCATATGCCGGCGCTTTGCAGGGTTTCAGCGAAGGCCTGTCGGGTTCGGTTGTCGCCGATGGCGATGACGGCGGCCCCGATGTTAAGTTGCTTAAATTCAGATATTAATGAAATATCACCCAATACCTCAATGCCGTCAATTTGGTTGTGCTGCAGGGCGGAATTATTATCGAGAAAGCCAGCGACATCAAATTGATGATTATTTTTGAGAATGTCGAGAACGACGCGACCGTGGCCGCCTGCCCCAATAATCGCAATTTTCATAATCCTTTTCCCTTCAGGTGATTAAGCTTTGTTTCAATATCGGTCAAAATTAAGGGCCGATAATGTTTTACTAACATCGACCTGAATGGCAAAAAATCTTTAGTTATGCCCTTCATTTTTACCTTCTGCCTGTCGGAAAAAAAGGTGATAGAGAATGGCTTGCTCTCGCGAAAAAGCCCCAAAAAATCCTAAAAAACGTCCCAAAACTTGTTTTTCCCCCAAAAAATCCCAAAAAAACAGCCTTTTAAGTTACATTCGCGCTGCTTTTTAGCCTTAAAACACTTGAACTTCCAAGGTGGGTTGGGGTAAATAGTGTTGTACAGATGTTAAACATGCGATTACAGTATTGATAATGGGGATAGCTGGGCGGGGCAGGTCAGGATGGTCTGAGTCTGGTTTTATCAGGATGATGCTGTTTAACCTAAACATAGTTTTTTAATGATGTTATAGTTAATAAAACGTAAAGCGGCGTTATGGTTTAACCCGATAACGCAGATATATGGGCTTTAGGGTCTGCGGGCTCGGTCTGTATTTTATGAATCTGTTGGCGACAGAAAGGAATATGAGCGACCGGCGAATTAAAGGCTGGGCCGCTGACGCAGAGAAAAAGGAATTTACTATGCGTTATTTAATCATTATTGGTTTGGCAGTGTCAGCGGCACTGCTGAGTTCAGGCTGTTCGGACCCCTCTGCTTTGGGGCGGTTCCGGGCGACTCCGATGACGAATGTCATTCTGGATAATCTGGGCGTGGTAGATGAAGACCCGGCAGTGTTTGCCGGTGCTCGTGAGCCTCGGCCAGACGATTTGATAGCTGACCCGCGTGAATACGTTATCGGGCCTGGCGATTTTCTGGATATATCCATTTTTGAGCTGTTCAGCACCAATATGGAATGGACCGCCCGTAAGCCGGTTTCTGATACTGGCAGGATAACTCTGCCTATCATCGGGACTTTGCAGGGGGCTGGTCGTACCGAACTGGAGTTGACTGACGACATAATCGGTCGTCTAAGTCCGAGTGTTTTGCGTGACCCCAAGGTGAGTGTGGTGGTTGTCGCTGCCCGTGAGCGGGTGTACTCGATTTCGGGTGCGGTGCAGGCTCCGGGGACTTATGAGCTTCAGCCGGGCGAGTTCCGGTTGTCCCAGGCCTTGGCGCAAGCTGGTGGTATTCCGCAGTTTAACGCTGATTATGCCTATGTTATTCGCACGGTCAGTTCTGAGGAGCTAGCCCGGCGAATGGAGCAGGAGATGGCAGCGCGGGGTGAAGTTGAGAAGCCGTGGTGGGAGGGTGAGAATTTGCCGGCTCCGCCTCTGGCACCGGGCATTGGGGAAGCAGCCCCGCCTGAGCCGGTTCAGGAATTTACACCTATAGTCAAGCCGCCAGTGATGGAAGGGGAAGCCCCGGAAATTGTGATGCCGTTTGAAAAACCGCAAAATGAGATTAAGAAAGACGAATCGGTTGAGCCTGCTCCGGCTGAGAAGGTTGATGAGCGTAAGGAGTTGCTGGAGAGTGTGGCCCCGATGTCGGTGGTTAAGGTTGACCCGCCTTTGGTTCGCTGGGAATCAGACAAAGTGGTTACGGCGGTAACGCGGTTCGAGTCTGGCTCGGTAGTCGAAGAAAGCGACAAAGAAATGGTGCTTCTCAACGCTGGTGCGGAGCGTCCGATGAAACTAGTGCGGCGGGGCACTCGTTTTGAGCTGGTTCCTTCCGGCGGCGGTGAGGCCTATGAGCCGAGGCCGACTGAGCCGGAAAAATCCTGGATGGAACCGGCGGGTGATACTTCCGCCAAGAGTACCGGCGATGCCCTGGCGGCAGCGGGTCTGACGCAGGAGGTTGTGAGGGTGAATCTTAAAGAGTTGCGGGGCGGCGACTTAAAGCAGAATATGATAATTCGTCCCGGTGACGATATTCAGGTGCCCTATAATACAGTAGGTGAGTTTTATGTTATGGGTCAGGTGGCCCGGCCTGGTCCGTACAGTTTGACCGGTCGTAAACTGACTTTGAAACACGCGTTGGCGGCGGCAGGTCCGATGACTGCTTTGGCCTGGCCGAGCCGGTGCGATGTAATTCGCCGGATAGGTGAAAATCAGGAAGTGGTATACCGGGTTAATTTGCAAAAGATTATGGAAGGCAATGCCCCTGACATTTTTCTGAAAGCTGATGATATAATTAATGTAGGTTCGCACCCGGTGGCCCGCTGGATTGGAGTGGTTCGCCAGAGCTTCCGGTTTACTTATGGTTTCGGTTTTGTTTATGATCGGAACTTTGCTGACAAGGATATCGGCCATTAATAGCAGGATGGGTTCGGCGGTTAGTTCGGCTGCGATGGGATAATTAGATTTATGAGTGAAATTGAAGTGAAAGCTAAGGGTATGATGCCGTTGGGTGATTCTGCGCGTCATGACCGGTTTTGGGACCGGGTGTGGATGTGTATAATTTGCGGGGGGCTGTATGTGCTGCTCTACCGTGAAGAACTGATACGTCTTTTTGACCGCTGGATGTCTCCCAAGGAATCTCACGGTTTGATGATTCCTTTGTTCAGCTTGTGGTTTATCTATCAGGAGCGTAAGCGTCTGGCGGAGATGGTTGGCAAGCCCTCTTATCTGGGTCTTCTGGCGATTATTTTGAGTATCGGCGGTTATTTGTTCAGTTCTTTCAAGGGTTTCGCTTATCCCAAGCAGATAATGATGCTGGGTACTATCGGGGGTATTGTGCTGATGCTGGGCGGCTGGCGGATTTTGTATCGGGTTTTACTGCCGATAGTTTTTCTGTTTTTCGCGATGCCCCTGCCGGCTCGTTTGTATAATCGCATATCTCAGCCCCTGCGGGAGATGGCTTCGACGGTAGCTTCGACGATTCTGGATTTGCTTCCGAATATTGACAGTCAGGCGGTAGGGGTTCTGATTCACGGTACTCATGGTCCCAACGAGTTTAGTTTGAATGTAGCTGAGGCTTGCAGCGGTATGCGTTTGCTGCTGGCATTTGTGGCGTTGGGGGTGGCGATGGCCTATATGGAAAAGCGTCCGCTGATTCACCGGATAGTTTTGTTTTGCAGTACTGTGCCGATAGCGGTTTTTTGTAATATGGTGCGGGTTCTGCTGACGGGTCTTATACATATATATGTCGGCCCGGAATACGCTCAGGGTACTTTGCATACGATTTTGGGGATGGTGATGCTGATACTGGCTTTTAGTCTTTACGGTCTTCTGGCCTGGCTGATGAACAATCTGTTTGAGGAAGAACGCGAAGATGAAGGGGGTGACGATGGCGTTTTGATAGTGGGAGGGTCGAAGTCTTGATTTTTTGTTTTACTAACGATGTAAGTCGTCCGTTAAAGCGGATATTCAGCCGGGCAAGTTTTGTCGTTTGTGTGGTAGTGCTGGGTGTTTGTGCGGGTGGATTAAAAGTAACGACTGAATGGCTGGACCTTAATTTTCGTAAAGAAGCATTGCCTTTACGCAAGGAGTTTTCCGAGCTGGATGATTCGAAACTGGCACCTTATCAGGTTATGCTGAAGATGACGATTCCAGACGAGATTGTCGAGGAGCTGGGCACGGAACAGTATCTGCAATGGAGTTTGGAAGACAGCAGTGTTGACGCGTTGGCCCCGGATAGAAATCTGGTTTTATTTATAACATATTATACTGGTAATCCTGACAAGGTTCCGCATGTTCCGGATGAGTGTTATACCGGCGGTGGGGGACTAATAAAGGAATCTGGCAATTATGATTTGAAGCTGCCCGGTCTGGGGTTGGAAGGTGACAAGCTGCCGGTTCGGGTTTTGGATGTTTATCGTGAGACGGTTCTGGGTGAGGCTAAGCAGACGGTAATGTATTTCTTCGCGGTGAACGGGACCTATCGCTGTACGCGTGACCAGGTGCGTCTGCTGCAGAACAACCTTTTCGATAAGTATGCTTATTTCAGTAAGGTTGAAGTCAATTTTGGCGGTTCGGGCAAGATGTCTCGTGAAGAAAATCTGGCGGGTCTTAGTAAGCTGTTGGAAGTATTGCTGCCGGTATTGATAGAGGAACATTGGCCCGACTGGGATGCGGCCAATAATGAGCAGTTGGAATAGTTGAGGTAGCGGCAGAGCAAGAGATATTTGGAAGCATAATGGCAGGTACCCCTGGTTTTAATGTCCGGGGTTATTGATTCAGGAATGGAGCTAATCTGATGGCACGGAAGAAAAAGGTTAACAAAAAGGTCCTAACGGTAATTTTTCTGGTGGGGATGACGATTCTAGTTGGTGGGGTACTGGTGGTCATGCATCGTTATTTTCAGGACCCCGAGCCGTATCTGGATGAAGGTTTAGCCTTGATGGAATCCGGTCGTGTCGTTGATGCCGCGAATAAGGAAGAGATTGCCGGTATCGAAGACCCTCAGGAGCGTTATGAGCGTCTGGTCGAGCTGGAGGAGCAGAAGGAGACGGGTGCCCTGGTGGTCTGGAAGGAAGCCCGCAATAAGTTGCAAAACGCGGTGAAATTTTCGCGTAACAGTAACGATAGAGTTAAGCGCAAAGCTCTGGAGGCGATGAAAGAGGTTTTTGAGCGGCTGGACGCTTATGACGGGATTGCCAAGATTTATGAAGAACTGATTCGGCTGGACCGTTCGGATTATTCGAATTATAAAGCCAAGGCGGAGATAGCTTATCAGCGGGCCAAGGACGTTGGTCGTAACACAAGTTTATGGTCTGAAGTTTTGCAGCAGTCCGAAGAGCTTATCGCTCAGGGTGACAAGGAAAGTTACGGGTATATTCTGAAGGCTCACGCGGAGATGGCGATGGCTTTGCTGGGTGCTTCGGCTGACCCTGCTGCCAGTATGGTGCGGGCCCGTGAGGCGATAGGTAAGGTTCTTGAGCTTGATGGTTCCAGTGTGGCTGGTCAGCGTTTGTATGCCGAATGGATTTTGGCTGGTGCCGACGATAAGAGTGAGCCTGACAGACTGGCGGCTTTGTCGGAAGCGGAAATGATTTTGCGTCAGTGTCTGGCCGTGAATGAAAATGACCCGCAGGCATATTTGAATCTGTACGAAGTTGTTTTGATGCGTAAAGCGAATCTGGCGGCATCTAAATCGACCGGCAGTAATAATACTGAGGCTGCTCGCGAGGAACTTCGTGCGGTAAAACAGGAAGTTTTGGGTGAGCTGGACCAGATAATCAGTAAATTTCCCGAAGACGGCCGCTTCTTTAAGGCGGCGGCCCAGATTGAACGTTTGGGAGTTCGTCAAATAAGCGATTTGGCCCCGGCGATGGCTTCGTATCGGGAAGCGATTGCTCGCGACAAGGAAAACGCGGAATTGTATTTGAATCTGGCTAATCTCCATCAGGTTCGGGCTGAGTCGTCAGCCGATGATAGTGATGATTTAGTTACGGCGTTTTCTCTGTTGCGTGAAGGCTTGTATTTGAAGTCGATGAATTCCCAGAGTGGTCCGGAGCAATTCAGTCGGCGTAATATACGTTTTATGATTCTGGATAAGACTATCGAAGTTTCGACGGTACTGTGTCGTGAAACCGAAGGCGTCGAAAGTGATAAATATAAGACTGTCGCTATATCTTGTCGCGATGAAATGGTTGACCGTTTGGGCAAAGACCTGGCTATCACCCTAAAGGCTGAAGGTTTGGTTGCCTGGTCTGAAGGTGATGTGGATGAGGCGATTCGTGATTTGTATCTTGCCGATAAGAAGCAGGCAGACGAAGGTCGCGCCGATGGCAGGGTCAAGGTTATGCTGAGCGAGCTGCTGGGTGAGTCGGGTCATACGTCTCTGGCGGTTGATTATGCTGGTTCTGCGATTCAGGAATATGGCGTACGTACCCCCAAGGTGTTTTTGATGTACATGCGGGAAGCGCTCAAGTTTCCCGGTCGTAATAATATGGAAAATCTTATTCGTCTGATAAACGAATATGAGGAGGCGTTTGCCAATCAGGGGCAGGCTGGTTCACTTAATGAGATACTGAAGGTCAAGGCTCAGGCTCAGCTAAAACTGGGTGATTTCAAGGCGGGCGTCGGAGACGGTTTCTCGTCTGGAAGGTGATGACTCTGAAGCTCGCAAGCTGCGCGGTATGTCTATCGAGGATATTGAAAAGCGGATGGCATCTTTGGCTGAGCTTGCTAAAGAGGTGCCCGGCGATGGTTCGGTGGTAGTGAGTTTGTACAGCTACTATATGGGCAAGGCCGGTGGGGATTCAGCCTATTATGACAAGGCCCGTGAAGTTGTCGGTGCGGCGGTTGAAGCTGTGCCGGAGAATGTGTCTTATCGCCAGATGCTGCTGGTTTTGAATGAGCCGGACCCGAATTCCATTAGTCCGGAGCGTGCCGGTGAAATTCAGATTGCCGCCTGGCAGCAGATTCCCGATGTCTATCAAAGGTCTATGGGTCTGGCTAAATATTTACATAATCGTGCCCAGGGTAAGCGCGACAGTGACGCGGAGGGGATGAAGGCTGACCTGGAGGAGGGTCTGAAGTATTATGATGCCGCTCTTGCCGAACGCAAAAACGATATAGATGCTTTGAACGGCAAATTCAATGTTATGATTATACAGGAGAAATGGGACCGGGCCCGTGATGTGATGGCGAAGGTTCGCGGTCTGGATGAAGTTGAAGGTATGCGTCTGGAAAGTTATCTGGCCGCTGCTCAGGAGAAATGGACGGATGCCGCTGCTGGTTTCGAACGCTATCTTGACCGTCGTCCTATAGACGCGCGGGCTCACGCTTCGTTGGCGCGGGTTTATGAGCAAATGGACGAGCGTGCCAAAGCCATCAGCTCGGCGGAAAGCGCGGCCCGGCTGGACCGTTTCAATGTTGATTCTAATTTCCTGCTGGTTTCGCTGATTCATCAGGACAATGTACGGCGTTATGGTGAAAACCTGGAAGCTCTAAGCCTCGAAGATTTGCAACGGATATTGCGTCCTCTCGATGCCATTGGGGTGATAAATCCGGGACATATAGGCGCTCTGCATTTGCGTCGCGTATATTATCCTTATTATATGAAGGCCCTGTCTCGTTTGTTGAAGGCTCAGCGTTTCAGTGACGCTCAGCGTGAGGCGATTGAAAAACAGATTGCCATGGCCTATCAGTCGGTATTGAACACCTGTAAGGTATTTATCGCGAACGAACCGGAAAATGCCCGCAACTGGCTGTATATGGTTGAGGCTATGCGTCGTTACGCTGAGATTCAGGATACTCGTTCCGCCGAAGACAAGGTTTATGCCGAGATTGACAAAGTTTTCAAGCAGGCTATTGCCCTATATCCGGACTCGTCAGATTTGGCGACTTCATATGCTATCTACCTTCGTGACCGTGGTGAGGTGGGTCTGGCTCGTGAAGCACTGGAAGCAACTTTGGATAAATCCGAAGGTGAAAATCGTGTTACCGCCGCAGTTAAACTAGCGGCATTTCATCTGGAAGAAGGTAATTTGGATAGTGCTGAGAAGGTTTTACGCATAACTCTGGAAAGTATGCCTGACTCGACTCAATTAAAAATGGCCCTGGCTGAACTCATGCTGCGTCGCGGCAAAGCTGAAGAAGCGGTTGCTTTGGCTGAGGAGATTCGCGCTGTAGAGGAAAGCGGTCGGGTTCTGGCCTTCGAAATAGATATTTTGCGTCAGATTGGCCAGATGGACCGGGCCCGTGAGCTGCTGACGACCTTGCGTGAGAAATACGCTGATATGCCCCAGGCAAAACTTCTTTCGGCCCAGATAGCCTTGCAGGATGGCAACTATGCCGAGGCCCGCGGCTATGCCGATGAGCTTTTGGTTGATGGTTCCGGCCCTGGTGCGGAGCAGGCTTATCAACTGAAGGCTGAGGCTTTGTATTTTGAAGGGAAACTGGATGATGCTCTGGCTTGTCTGGATTCCCTACGCGAAAAGGCTGGGCCTGACAGTACGGTAGGGCGTTTTGCAGCGTTCGCGGGTACTGTGGCGTTTACGCCGCTATGATGATGCTATCGCTGAACTTCGTTCTGCGCTGGTAGGTGACCCGAATTATGACGCAGCCCGTCAGCAGTTGATGGGTTTTCTAAGGGACCAGCGGCGTTGGGCGGAGCTTGCCAATCTTTATGATGATAGTCTGGAGAAGCATCCTGATTCGATTGATCTGTATTTGGGGGCCGGTGAGACTGCGGTCGCTCGTGCTCGCGAATATGCTGCGAACGAGGATACCCGTCGGGCGGCTCAATATTATGAGCAGGCTTTGTCCCAGTTGCAGCGGGCCTGGAAACTCAGTCAGGAACAAGGGCAGTTACAGACGCGGAGTCTGGCCAGTTTGGGCGAAGTAATGTTGCAGTTGCGTCAATATGACGAACTGGTGAAAATGATAGATGAGAATCTGCAGGGAACGCGGGAAGATGTTCCGTTGCTTCTGCATAAAGCTGAGGCGTATTTCCGCAAAGGCGAAAAGACTGCTGCTTTGCAGGAATTTGAATCAGCATTGACTCTTGCCGCTGATGACGCGAATCTTAGCGAAGTGGTTCTTCGTGAGGTTAGTCGGGTGGGCGAGGTGCCTGATATTCTGGTTTGGACTCGCAAAAAACTTGCCGAGCGTTCAGATTGGGTTTCGCTTTATCTGTTGGCTGCCTATCTGGAGCAGGTTCAGGGTAATAGTGACGAAGCCTTGAATCTTATGCTGACAGGTAAATCTCTGGCTGAAAATAAAGAGAAAGACGATGACTTAATCAGAGTTTACTCGCAGTTGTCAAACCTTTACGAGCGGATAGGCCGGCCGGATGATTCTTTGGAAGTGTATCGCCAGTGGCAGAAGATTCGTCCTGAAGATCCTGCGGTTTTGAACAATCTGGCTTATCGCCTGCTTCAGGGTGAAGCTAATGTTGACGAGGCGGTAGATTTTGCTCAGAAGGCTTATAAATTGGTGCCTCAGGATATTAATGTTATGGATACTTATGCTCTGGCATTGTTGAAGCAGGGCAAATTTGTTCAGGCGGAACGCATCGCCCAGGAAGTGATTCGTGAAGCCGAGCGTCGGAACATGGTTGTTTTGCCGGAATTTGAATATCGTCTGGCTGAAGCATTGGCCGGTCAGGGAAATAAAGCCCGGGCTCGGGAGCTTATGGAAGGTGTTCTAAACAGATTGAAAGATTCACAGTCTCAGTCGGACGCGGTATTGCGTAAGGACGTGGAGGCGTCTTTGGCAGAGCTTGACTGATATAACCAGAATAGATTTATTAACTATTTTAGATACCAGGAAAAATGATATGACCAGACAAATGACAGTTGCTCCGGGGATGCCTCGTCCAATGGTTCGCGGCGCTATGCCCGGCGGTCCCCGACCGGATGCGGCGGCTTCGGCGATGACAATCAGGGATGTTCTTGGCATAATTCGCCGACGCTTATGGATGATTATTCTTTCCACGGTTCTGGGCACGATGATTGGGGTCGGGTTATGGGCCTATTTCTGGAAATTTTCGCCGGAATATACTTCCGTGGGATATGTGACCTGTAAGGTTCAGGCCCAAAGTGTTCTGACTGGTTTCAGGGTTATGGATCGCCCGGATATTATCGAACAGGAAACCCAGACTCGCGCCCTTGATTTACGCAGTGAAGATTTTCTGGCTGATATTCTGGAGCGGTCAAATATTCGCGCTTCGAACTGGTATAAAGAGCGTGAAGATAACCCGGAAAAAATGATGGATGATATGAAGTCAGGTTTTTCGGCCAGTCCGCAGCGTGGTACAAAATATATTGCGGTTAGCATGTCAGCCAGCAGTTCTGCTGAGGCGAAGCTGTTTGTTGATGAATCGCTAATCGAGTTTCAGAACCGTATGCGTTCTGAGGCGGACCGCTCTTTGAATGCTAATTTGACCGCGCTGGATGTTCAGCGGAAAACACTTGAAAATGATGTTAAAGAGCTTCGGACTCAGTTGGAATCATTGAATCTTCAGGCCAAGGTACCCGGTTGGGAGCGAGGCCGAACGGTTATTACCGAGGAGCTTAGTACGCTGCATCAGGAGCGTTTGCGTCTGGAAGCCTTGATTAGTGAATTAAACTTTGAGCTGCAAAAACTTCAGGAAGAACAGCGGCGGGGCCAGAGTACTCGGGTGGCGATGGCCCTGGACCAGGACGCGACTTTGCGGAACTGGAAAAATCGTGAAGCTCTGCTGGAAGAAGATTATAATATTCTGCTTGAGCGTCTGGGCGAGGACCATCGTCAAGTAGTAGAGGTTAAGACTCGCTTGCAGAGTTTGCAGGAGCAGATTCGTAGTCGTGAACTTCAACTGGGTGGGACATATTCAGCTTCTGAGCTTAGCACTTTGGAAAAACAGCGATTATCGCTTGCTGAGCAGTATGACCAGGTCGTTTCCGATTTTGAGGAAGCCTCGCGGCGTCAGCAGGATTTGGATGATTTAATGCTCCAGTATCGGGCGACCGAGTCTGATATAGAAGTTAAGAGAAAAAGTCTTGACCTGGTTAATCAGAGAATATATGAGATTCGAGTCGAGCTGGGCGACGATAGTCGTATCCCGGCCGAAATCGCTCGTAACGGCAATGTGCCGCTTACCAAGTCCTTTCCGAAATTTGTAGCTTTTGTTCCGGGCGGATTTTTTCTGGGATTGCTGCTTTCGGCGGGCCTGGCGTTTCTGTTGGATTTCATGGATGATTCCGTCAAGACTCCCAGCGACATTTCCCGCCATTTGCAAGTCCCTCTGCTGGGCATGATTCCCGAATATGACGAGGATGATCTTGATGAAATTGAAGTTGCCAAGCTCACTCTTATTCATCCCCAGGAAATTTTCAGCGAATTTTTCCGTCGTCTGCGTACCAATCTGATGTTTAGTGCGCCCAAGGAGGACTTGAAGGTTATTCTGGTTACCAGTCCCGCCGGCGGCTGCGGCAAGACCACGATAGCGACAAATCTGGCGATAGTGTTGGCCGCCGAGTCGCGTAAGGTTCTGCTGGTTGATGCCAATTTCCGCCGCCCCGCGATTGAAAAGCTGTTTCCTGACAGTTCTGAAAACAAGGGGCTGAGTAATTATCTTATTGGGCAGGGTGAGTTGAATGATATGATTCAAAAAGCTGTGTCCCAAAATCTTGATGTTCTTAAAAGTGGTCCGACTCCGCCCAATCCATCAGAATTGCTTAGCGGTGAACGCATGAAGGATTTTGTGGCTAATGCACGCAAGTCTTACGATCATGTTATTATTGATGGTTCGCCGGCGTTGGTGGTTACTGATGCCCAGGTGTTGGCGGGTCTTTCCGATGGTACTATGGTTGTCGTGAATGCCGGCAAGAAGACCGGTCGGGGAATCGTTCAGCGTCTATTGCGTGAGCTGAAGGGGGGTGGAGAGGTTCGTGTTCTGGGTGCGGTGCTTAATGCCGTCAAGCCGCGTAAGGGTGGATATTTCCGTGAAACTTACGAAAATTATTATGATTATGTCGGCCACGAGAGTTAAGCTGAAAATAATATCCCGCAAAAAAACGACCCTGCGATTTTATTCGTGGGGTTTTTTATTTATGGTTCTTCGGGATTATTCCAGAGGCAGAGCGGAGCTTGCCTGACTAATTTCTGATTCGCTTTTAATGATTTCCAGAAGTTTCAGCGTTATGAACGGGTCCATGGTCTTGCCAACTTCCTGTTTGAGAATCTGAATAGCTTGTTCTTTGGACATCGCCTGACGATATGACCGCGTGGTTGTCAAGGCATCCCAAACGTCAGCGACCTTGAGGATGCGGGCATGTAACGGAATTTCCTCCGCGGTCAGTCCGTCGGGATAGCCGGACCCATCATAATGTTCGTGATGGTGCTTGACTGCCGGCAATACACATTTCAAAGCCTGGACAGGTTGAAGAACGCGATAGCTTAATACCGGATGAGTTTTGATGTGCTCAAATTCCTCTTCAGTGAGCTTGCCCGGCTTGTTGAGTATATCGTCGCGAATACCTATTTTGCCGATGTCGTGCAGATAGCCGGCCCATTCCAGCCTTTGTATCTGAATCTGGTCCAGTCCAAGTTTATGACCCAGATTCGCGGCCATCTGGGCGACTCGGGTTGAATGGCCGGAGGTGTAGGCGTCCTTGGCTTCCATCGCCAATGCCAGCGAGGAGATGGTCTGAAGAAAGGACTGATTGATTTTTTCGTTTACTTCTTCTGTCGATTTTAGCCGCAGGTAGACACGGGTTTTTGCCAGCAGTTCCTCATTGTCAAAAGGTTTGGGCAGGTAGTCGTCGGCACCGGCCTGATAACCTTCCAGCCGCTCGGCGATATTTTTTTGAGACGAAACCATAATGATTTTAGAATACTTAACCGCCTGCTGCTTGCGAAGCTGACGGCAGGTTTCATAACCATCGATACCCGGCATGATAACGTCCAATAATATTAGGTCCGGTAGAAATGCCGGTGCTTCCAGCAGGGCTTCTTCGCCAGAATGTACGCATTTCAGCGTATAGTGATCGACGAGAATATCATGCACCAGCTGGGCATTAGCTCTGCTGTCGTCTACTATTAATATTTTGGCTTGGTTCATTATTGGTACTTCTCTGCTGGCGGCTTTTTTTCCGCAAAATCCCCTCACATTCATTTATCGACTAATACAGAAAGTGGTTATATCTGAAATTTGAAAATGTCAGTTTAAGGCCCTTCAGGAAGAAAAAAATATGTAATCGTTTGTCTTATGGGACATTAAAGAACGTGCATTTTTAAAAGGTTTTCAATTTGTTATATCACTATAAGTAGTAGGTTACTATCTAGGTCGAAAGTGCCGGGCAGGTCCAGGTCGCTGAGTTCGACTTTTTCATCCGGCATTTGGCGGGTATAGGAATCAATCGAATCAGCGGTTATCAGGCTGTGATATTGGCCGGTACTGGTGATGTCCAGCAGTATTCTGTCAATGGACCAGGCGGCTATTGATGAGTTTTCTATGATTGAGTTGTCGGCACCGTCGCCTATCCGGAGGTTTTGAAGATTTGTCAGTGTGGTAAATTCGTCAGCGGCGGTGGGGATGGAAGGCAGTCCTTCCTTAACTCCAAGCAGTAGTTGTGAATCTATGAACACGCCCAGGTCAATCGATTCGGCATTGCCGGCCAGATGAAGGTGAGATGTTTCAACGGCACCGTCAACTTTCAGGCTCCCTAAGGTCGTCTCCCGCGCAGAATCATTCAGAGTTATGTTACCGCTGAAGTCTCCTTTGATTCTCATGTTGTTTAGACTGCCCGCGCTCAGGTCGCTGTTTTGCCACAGGTCAGCCTTGATGGAGTTGACCTGACCGGTAATGCTCAGGTCGCTGTTTATAATCTGGTCCGCCTGGAGCTTATTGATATTGACAGATTGTTCGTCACCCGTAACGTTGATTTGGGCGGTCAGACTGTCAGCTACTATAATTTTGTCTATCGACTGAGCGCTTATATTGCCCGCCAAATCACCTTTGGATGTGATTGACTTGACGCTGCCGGAGGTGTTCAGTGTCCAGTCTTCACTGAAACTGTTCGCCGCGATTTTTCCGCAGTCACCGCTAATGGTCCAGGTGCCGCCGGTAATGTCACCTTTGAACTTCAGCCCGCCAAAATCATTTTCCGCATCGGTTCCGGTAATGGTAATGTTTGCATCAAACGTTTCGCCTTTAAGTGAAATCTTGCCGAGCGACGGGGCGGTAATCGAATCAGCAATTCCGTCGGTGTCGGTCCAGTCGATAAGTTTGAGCTTTTTGATGGCCTGCTGCGAGTTAAGATTAAGGTCTTCCACGTGGTTTAGTTTGATGGATATGGCTTCGTCACTCTCAGGGTCGCCGGTGATAGTGATGGTACTCGAATCGGAAACATCACCAAGCGTAAGTTTTTTGAGCGAGCCTTCAACAGTAAGATCGCCGGTAAGGTTAATACCCGCCGCGGAAATAGATTTAATTGAGCCGCTGTTGATGGTTATGTCGCCGACGTTGGTAGGGTTGTTCCGGTCGGAGCTTTTGATAGTCAAAGATGATTTCGCGTCCGTGCCATCGACCACGATAGAGACTGCGTCGGAGTTGTCCGTGTCATAAAAATGCACGATCGCTGAACCTGAACCCTTGAGTGTCGTTTTGACGCTGTCGCCCTGGGAGTCGGTAAAGTTTACCGGGCTGTCCGCGTCGAGGATACGCGTATAAGTGACCGGTACGGTTATACCGGTGGGGCGGGTTACCAGGCCGTTGGCGTTGTTCAGGGTGGCGATGATGTGGTTTTCGCCATAAGGGAGATTTTCAGAGGACAGGTCCAGATTTATAGTGCCGGTGGTGAGATTGGTCTGGGTGACAATCAAGGGGTCAATATCGATTTCCAGCAGCCCGTTTTGGTTCTGGTCCAGGTAGAGATGGAGTGTCAGGTCAGTGGTATTCGTTTCTGTAATCGTCAGGCTGATTTGGCTGTTTTCGCCTTTCGGGGTAAGTTTGGCCGTTTCTGTCCAGTCGGTGATTTCCGGCCTCTGGTCGATAATCGATACATCGACGAGTATTGTCGCGGTCGAAGTTTTTGCGCCGCCCGAACCAGTATTATTAAGGTCATTAACGCTGACGGTGATAATGTCTGAGTCACCAAAGGAAGCGGTGCAATGATAAATGATTTCCGTCAGGGCATTATTGATTTGAGTTTGGGTGCCGGTAAATGTGCAGGTGTTGTCTTCGGTTCCGTCACCAGTGACGAATGTCAGGCCGGTGGTATTGTGCAAAGTTAAATGGCCGCAATTAGCTGAGACGGTTACCTGAATTTTATTGTCGCCAGCATCCTCGTCGTGGATGCTTATTCCGCTAATACTGAGTGGTCCCGATTCCAGCAAAGTTTGTGTGCCGGGTACGGTAATCTGAGCAGCGTCATTTACCGGAATGACATTGATATTGAAGGTGCGTGTGCCGATACGCCCGCAAAAACTGTCCGCGACGGTAAAATTGAAACTATCGGCATAGACCAGGGCTTCGGTTATATTGCTCTGATAGGTAATGGCCTGATTGTCAATGTCAAGTTGAGTGAAAGTGTCGTTCAGGGACAGTGGTACATTGTTTTTGAGCAGTTGGCCGTAAGCAGGGGTTGACGTTATGGTAAAGGTTATCATTGACGGCGCGTCTTCTTCGTCAGTTACCCTGAGATGGTCATTGGTTATCAGGGCCTGTCGGTCTTCGAAGATGGTGAGAGTGGAATTGCTTTCTAATACCGGCGAGTCGTTATCGTGATTGGAGTCAACCTCAATATACGATTCGATGCTAGTAGAGTTTTGCCCGCCGTTATCGGTGCCACCGGAGTCTGTAGCGGTAATAGTAATGCTAGCGAGACCGATGACTTTGTCTCTGATTGTGAAGGTTAGTTCGCCGGTTTCTGGATTAACCTGAGGTGGACTGGCGAACAGTTCCGCCAGGTCGGTGGAGATTGTGAAACTTATTTGCTGGTCAGCTTCATCCGCTGGTCCCGGCGAGAAACTGGTCAGCCAGTTTGAAATTGTAACCAGCCCGCTGTCTTCAATCGAAGTTGCCGGCCCGCTGATACTGAATTCCGGTGCGTCATTCACCGCGGTAACGTTCAGATTGAGAGTATATTCATCATCAGCAAATACAATACCATCACTCACCCGGAACACGAAATCAGCGTAACTGTCACCGTTGGCATCGGTATCGGGAGTAAAGACCAGCCGGTCCATATAAACGCCGGGGATATATTGATTGGCAGTTACGTCCTGCCCCTGATATTGCAAAGTGCCCTGGCTGGGCAGTTGGGTGATTTGCAGAAGCACCAGCGGGTCGCCGTCAATGTCACTGAAACTAAAATCATCACTGCTGAAACTGTGGGGCGTATCTTCCCGAAGGGTTACAGTCGAATCCTGAGCGGCAGGCTTATCGTTGGTGGGGGTGACATTAATTGTTACGGTGTTCGATGTTGTACTAAAATTTGTCCCGTCATGGACATAATATTTGAAAGAAGCGTAATTGTCGCCGTTAGCGTCCGGTTCAGGGACATAAGTCAGCTCGGCGATATTCGTGATGGAGATGTCTTTGTTCAGGGAGATTGCTTGGTTCTGGTAGTAAATCTTGCCCGCGACAGGGAGCTGGGTAATGCGAATTTTTTCGAAGGCGTCATTGTCCGGGTCGCTGTAGTAAAATTCATAATCAGCGAAGCTGTGTATGCTGTCCTCGAGCATTGTGAAGGTGTAGTCTTGCGAGGTGGGTGGGTCCTGCTCTGCCGCGATGTCGAAAGTGGCGGTATATCTTCCTGTTGAATAATCGTCACTGGAATCCTTGATATAGTATGTGAAAGAGGCATAGCCCTGGCCGTACTCGTCGGTGTCCGGGATATAAGTCAGTTTACTTACATCACGGTAGTCTGTAGGATAGGTCGTGATGGGGCTGCCTTCGTAGTACAGTGTCCCTGATTGGGGCAGGGAAGTCAGCATGATGCCGTCGAATGTGTCCCCGTCCGCGTCACTGAACGGAAAGTCTTGATTGGAGAATGTGTAGGTCGTATCTTCAGTGCCGGATATGGTGATGTCACTACTCAGCGGTTCGTCGTCTGTCGGTACAATAGTAATATTGAAGGGGTATGTTAATGAGAAGTTTACTCCATCGTTTTCGGTCCCCGCGTCATCGCCCACATTAACGGTAACGTATGTTGTGCCGACAACATCCGGGGCGACTGTAAATGTCAGGGTTCCATTTGCGGCAAGCGCTGGCTGCTGCGAGAAAAGGTAACTGCGTTCACTTTGGAGAGCAATGGTCAGAACCTGACTGCCTTCGTTGAACGCGCCGGCGTTAATGCTGGCCCAGTTGGTAAAAGTCAGGCTCCCCGAATCTTCGTTCACGGTAATGTCTGGTCCCAGGGTGTAATAAGGTATATCGTTGACCGGTGTAACATTAATAGCGAACGTCTGGGCTGCCGAAGTGTCAACTCCGCCTAGTGCCGTCCCGCCGTCATCGGCTATTTGTACGCTTACAGTTGTCGTGCCGTTGGCGTCAGGGGCAAGCGTATAAGTAAGTTGGCCGGTTGGGTTGATAGCTGGCTGCACAGAAAATAACGCGTTGTTGTCATTAGTTACAATGAAAGAAAGTGACTGGCCTGCTTCGTCGGTTGGTCCTTTGTCCAGTGCCGTCGCCCAGCCCGCCACTGTTTGGGCGGCTGCGTCTTCCAGCACCGTCTGGTCGGCACCTTTGGTGAATGACGGTACATCATTGACCGCATTAACCGTAATAGTGAACGTTTGGTTGGCCGAGGTGTCCACGCCGCCCAGTGCCGTCCCGCCGTTATCCGATATGCTTACGGTGACGGTAGTTGTCCCGTTGGCATCTGCCGCAGGCGTATAGGTGAGTTGGCCCGCTGAGCTGATTGCCGGTTGAGCCGAGAACAAGGCATTGTTGTCATTGCTGACGTTAAACGAAAGAGACTGAGCTGCTTCATTTGTCGGCCCTTTGCTCAATGCCGTGGCCCAGCCCGCTACCGTCCAAACGCCGCAGTCTTCATTGACAGTCTGGTCGGCACCTTTGGTGAATGACGGTACATCATTGACCGCATTAACCGTAATAGTGAACGTTTGGTTGGCCGAGGTGTCCACGCCGCCCAGTGCCGTCCCGCCGTTATCCGATATGCTTACGGTGACGGTAGTTGTCCCGTTGGCATCTGCCGCAGGCGTATAGGTGAGTTGCCCCGCTGAGCTGATTGCCGGTTGAGCCGAGAACAAGGCATTGTTGTCATTGCTGACGTTAAACGAAAGAGACTGAGCTGCTTCATTTGTCGGCCCTTTGCTCAATGCCGTGGCCCAGCCCGCCACCGTCTGAACACCGCAGTCTTCATTGACTGTCTGATTAGCACCTTTGGTAAAAGACGGCACATCGTTCACCGCATTCACCGTAATAGTGAACGTTTGATTGGCCGAAGTATTTACTCCGCCCAGTGCCGTCCCGCCGTTGTCAGATATGCTTACCGTAACGGTCGCGGCTCCATTGGCGTTTGCCGCGGGTGTATAGGTCAGTTGTCCCGCTGAGCTGATTGCCGGCTGAGTCGAAAACAGACTGTTGTTGTCATTGCTGACATTAAACGAGAGTGTTTGGCCCGCTTCGTCAGTCGGTCCTTTACTCAATGCCGTCGCCCAGCCTGCCACCGTTTGGGCCGTTGCATCTTCATTTACGGCCTGGTTAGCGCCTTTGGTAAAAGACGGCACATCGTTCACCGCGTTTACTGTAATGGTGAATGTCTGGGTGGCAGAGGTGTTCACTCCACCCCGCAGAGTTCCGCCGTTGTCAGATATGCTTACGGTAACGGTCGTGCTTCCGTTAGCGTTTGCCGCGGGTGTATAGGTAAGTTGGCCCGCCGAGCTGATTGCCGGCTGAGTTGAAAACAGACTATTGTTGTTATTGCTTACATTGAAAGATAATGTTTGGGCTGATTCGTTTGCCGGCCCTTTGCTCAGTGCCGTTGCCCAGCCCGCTACCGTCTGAACGCCGCAGTCTTCATTCACGCTCTGATTAGCGCCTTTGGTAAAAGACGGCACATCGTTTACCGTGTCAACATTGACAGTCATCGTATAAGATGCTGTGCTGTAGGTGGCGTTGGAATCTTTGACTTTGTAAGTGAAAGTTGTATACGGGGTGCCGTTGGCATTGGCGACGGGAGTGAAGATGAGTTTGCCGGCGTTGATGTCAGCCAGGGAAATTTCGTCATTGGCATTGACTGCTCCGTTTACTGTATGAGTCAGCGTGCCCGCTCCCGGCAAGGTCATGATTTTTACCAGCGTCATGCTGTCGCCGGCATCTTGGTCGCTGAAGCTGAAATTTGCCGCCGTGAATGTATAGTTGCTATCTTCGTTGGTAGTCACCGAACTGTTGGCAGCGGTGGGGGCGTCGTTAATGTCATTTACCGTGACAGTAACCGCCTCATCGTAATATAGACCGGTATTATCAGTAACCCGTAAAGTCAGGTTGTAACTGTCGGTCGTTTCATAGTTAAATGAATTACCGTTGATTAGTTTCAGTTGAGTACCGGAAATCTCGAATATCCCCGACGGGTCACTGGCAATCGACCAGGTGTGAGTGTCATTGACATTGTATTCTGTTACCGATAGATTGCCGATTACCACCCCGTTGGAGTTTTCGTCCGCTGATGTGCTGTCCAGTGCCATATCCGCCGGGTTCTGTACAAAAATGTCATTAACTTCAGTCGCGTTAAGCGGGACACTAAACATGCGGAAATCGTCTATACGTCCGTTGAAGGCATTGACCGCGCCGCTTTCACCGTCATGATAATCGAAACTGTTGTCAGAATATCCCAGCACCACATTTCCCGTATGGCTGGGAATATTACCAGTTTGGTTGGCACTGTCTGCCAGGGCACCGTCTAAATATAGCTTCTCACTGCCGCCCGTGCCGTCAAAGGTAAATGCCACATGATGCCAGTCGGTAAGTTGCCCGCCCGGCAAAGTAACGCTCATCGAATCCGCTGTAATATCACTCGAACTCCAGAAATAAGCGTAAATTGTCGTATTGTCCAGATATATCGCTAATCCATGACTCGTTCCTCCCTCGCGATAGAGAACTTGTTTGCCCGCGGTTGCGTCAGCCTGGAACCATAAGCTAAAGCTCCGCTGCGTGACTACGGTGGTATTTATTTCGCCGGAACTTGGTATCCGCAGTTGGCTGGTCGTGCCGTTAAAATCAACCGAGTTGCCAATCACACCCGATACGCTGGTCAGATTTGTCTGAACATCACTGTCGTGGTCGCCCGTCTCATCCGTAACCGCCGTGCTGTCCATCGTCCAGTACCCGATGAGATAATCATTGATAACCACATCGAAAATATCAGAGGTCGTCCCGCCGTTACCATCGTTGGCTGTAACCTTGATAGATAGCGTGCCGTTACTGCCGAAAGTCGGTGTGCCGCTGAATTCACGAGTCGAAGTATTAAAACTAAGCCAGCCCGGCAATGCCGTATCATTCGATTTCGTCGCCGAGTAAGTAAGCGTGTCACCTTCGACATCACTGAATGTATTGGCTGGCACCGTGTAACTATAGGGGACAGATATAGAGGCGGCCCCGTCAGGTATCGGATTGTCCAGGTCCGGTGCGTCATTGACGGCATTGACAGTAATATTGTCCGTTACCGAAGGACCGTCGTATTCAATCACGTAACCCAGTGTCTTGACGGCGCTGTCATCGTTCCACGTGCCGTTACCTTTGATATGACACCAGTCTTCAGCACCGCCGGAGTTGTTCGGCTCACCACCGTTCCAGTTGTTATATTCCCCGCCTATCGCTAAGCCCGTACCTTCATTGTAGAAGTATCTGCCCAGCCCCGCCGCTTCAGCCCCTTCAGGCCCGGTTACCCATCGCCATTCCTGTTCGACATTCTGGTCCGAAGCACCGATCCAGGCGTCATTGCCGCCGATGATATTATTGGTAATAAACGTGTTCTCAGCTGCGGAGGTAATTGTTGCCAGATACCCGTTAAGTCCGCTGTAGGTCGCTGCTTCAGCCAGAGTCTTGGCGTTCGACCAGGTCTGGGCAGCCGCGACATACTGATAATAATATTCCTCATAACTGAAAGAGTCCGCCCCGTTCCAGTTCGCGTCGGGCGTATAGGTAAGAGTCCCATCGCCGTTATCGACTACCGTGCCATGAGTCGGCTGGACGATATTGACAAACCGGGTATTGGCGCCCTTGTCGATGGTCTTGGCGGTATCCTCGTTGGTGGTATAGTTTCCCAGTTGCCCCAGCCATGAACTCAAGTTGTGAGTAGCCAAAGCCTGATTACTCAGCAAGCCCCAATCCGCTCCCGCCGAAGAGGTTTCCAAATCCCAGTCACCCTTGAAACCGGTTATGTCATTCGAGGCAAAAACCGCTGAGCCTGAAATTTGAGCTAAACCATCTATCAGTGCCTGACCCGTTTGGCCATCCTTTGTGACTGAACACGAATAGACATATATCGCCGACTCGGATACGAAATTTTTACCTAACTCAGTCAATACCCCTTCAAGTTCTTGCAGATTATCGGACGAGATTGCCTGGTTTCCTAACTGGAAACTGCCCGACTGACCATGACTTATAATACTCAGCGATTGAACCGAAATATCGTTTTGTTGTGAAATCTGGACCGCCCTGCCCAGTACTTCTACGGGGTTTTCGTCATTATCAAACATTACAAACTGGGCATCACTGTTTACAGAAGCAGTTATGGTCTCAACATCCGCCACCGTCGCGTCAATCAGGATGATATCAAGCCCATTTGGGAGGCTGATAACTGGATCGGACGACAACAGCAGCCGGTTTTCAAGGTTTTCCAGCAAAAGCTGCTTGTCGCGGCGGCGTTTGATGTTTTCGTGGTGGGCCCTAATGCTCATCGCTTCTCACCTAAATCTTGTATTACCAAAACCTAACTACACTTATCCACATAATCAAAATCGGCATAAAAACACGCCGCTCTTAACATATTTGACCAGTGGAGATTTAGGTGGGGGAAAATTGATGTTTTTAGATGGTGATTGCTTAGTGCTTTTCCATGAAATATTCAGTCGCCCCTGCCCCTGTACAATGCCGCAGATCAAGCTCTGGCCTGCCGATAGACCCCAGATATTCCCGCGTTTGCTTCAGTCTCGTCTCGGAGGCACTGTTTAGATGTATCCCCCCGATAATTGCTCGACAGGCCGAATCGCCTCTCTGTTCGCGTATTTGCTCAATCGTATTGACGATACCGCTATGGCAGCACCCGCAAAAAACCGTGAAAGAACCGTCCGAATGACCGACAAAGATCGACAAATCATCGTTCACATCGTCAACTATTTTACAAGCTCGGTCATGATAAAAATCACCGCCCGTATCCTCAAAATCAGTCTTACGCTCGATAGGTCCGGTCAGAAACATGTCCGGGAAAATCTCAATCGACTCCTCGACAAAAACAATCTGCTTTTCCCGCTCCTCCAGAAACTCCCGTACGCTCACCGGCATGGAAATATCATTTATCCTGCCATCGCTTTTGCGACTGAACCTTGTCGAAAAAGAGTCCCGATGTAAATAAATAGGGACATAAACAGGTAAATCGACCAATCCCTCAAGCCCGCCGGTATGGTCATAATGACCATGCGACAGAACCACCGCGTCTGGATGCTGAACATCTATTTGGGCACGAGCGGCATTTGCCAGAAACTGCCCCGAAGCACCGGTATCAAAAAGAATCTTCCTGCCTTTATGTTCAATCCACAGTGATAATCCATGTTCCGTCGCATAACCTGCCCCCCCCGGATTATTGTCTATGAGAACGCTGTAATGTGTCCGCTCCGGCAGTTCGAGCATGGCTTGCTATTCCTGAGTGGGATTGTTAAGCCGCGGCTGAACAAAAAATTTGCCCTGAGAAGTAACACAAAGCAGACCCCTTTGGTAAATGCCGCCGGTCAATAGATAAAGCCCCTGTGACTCCCGCTCAACCTGAGCGCAAATCCTCACCGAAGTGCCCGTATACACCGGATGACGATACCGACAATTCAGTTCCGCAGTAACCGCCGTTACCCCCCGGGCAAACAAACAGTTCGTCATGGCACTGTCCAGCAGCGACGCCGCAATTCCGCCCTGCAAACGCCCCGGATAACCTGTAAATATATCGGGACAGCCAAACTCGCCCTCAACGCTCCCGTCCTCCAGGACATTGAAGTCGAGTTTGAGTCCCGTACTGTTGGCTGGTCCGCACGCAAAGCAGTCACGATGTGTGCGGTCACGAATTTCAGCCCGGCACTGATTAGTGGCTTTTGCTGTCAAATCAGTGGTCACAGACATTTTCTCCGCTGGTCAGGGTACCCGCCAGATATTGGCTCGCCAGCTCTGCCGGGGCAAGTGCCGGAGCGCCTACGATAACTTCAATGCCCTGCTGCTGAAAAAGCTGCTGAGCACGCTGGCCCATGCCGCCCGCGATAATATGTGTCGCGCCTTTTTCGCCCAGCCAACGCGGTAGAAGGCCCGGTTCGTGCGGTGGGGGCGTTAATGACTCCTGCCCCGTGACTTGCTTGCTCTCGTCGTCAACATCCACCAACGCGAACTGCTCGCAGTGTCCAAAGTGCAAACAAAGCTGACCGCTGGCTATCGGAATAGCGATTTTCATAAATTATTCTCCAGTTACGAAAGGTTACTTGCTACTTTTTTCCAAATTTTAGCTACCGTATCAATAATACCATTATCCCCGCCATATTCAATAACCGTTTTCCCCGTCCGCTGGGCCTGGTTGAACACCGGCGAATACGGCAAACTGCCCAATAAATCAATCTGCTCAGCCTTGGCGAAATCTTCAATCGCCCAGGCGTTTTTTTCGTTCAAATCAGACTTGTTGATAACCACGCCCGCCCGAATATTGAAATGCTGAACCAGCCGGGCAATTCGACGCAAATCATGCATCCCTGCCAGAGTCGGCTCCGTCACCAAAACTGCGTAATCAACCCCGCCCACCGAAGCGATAACCGGACAGCCAATCCCCGGAGGCCCGTCAATAATAATCAGTTCACGCTTTTCTTTCTCAGCCGTTTCGCGGGCCAGCTTACGAACTTCGCTTACCAGTTTACCCGAATTTTCACCGCCCGCTCCAAGTTTGCCGTGTACAAAAGGTGCGTATCGCGTCTGCGAAACACATATATCACCCGTAAGGCGGTCCACCAGACTAAGAGCGCCGGTTGGGCAGTGGTCCGCACAAACCCCGCACCCTTCGCAAGCCGTTAAATTCAGCGAAATCGTGTCGCCCCGAAGGTCGATAGCGTCGTCAATAGCCCCAAACCGGCATAATTCCTTGCATTTGCCGCAGCCAACACATTTCTCACGGTCCAGACGGGAGATGTACCCGCAGTAAAAATCTTTCGATTGCGTACTCTCAGGGTTCAGCAGCAGATAAAGATTCGCCGCGTCCACATCGCAGTCCGCCACCACATGCCCGCTGGCTAATTGGGCAAAACATCCGGTTAAACTGGTCTTGCCTGTCCCACCTTTGCCGCTGATAGTCAAAACTTCTTTCATTTTAGTTCTCATTTAACCCCTGAACCAACTCATTGATGCACTGCGTAAATTCTTCATCCGCATCGTAGGGCATTTCTCCACGCGAATATAATTCCGCCACCACGCGACTATGCGGGATATGAGTCAATATTGCAATGCCTTCCCGCTCGCAATATTCATCAATACGCCGGTCATCATCAGCCCGATTCACAATCACACTGAACGGGACATCCAACTCCCGCAAGGCCGCCGCCGCCAGTGACATATCATTCAACCCGAAAGGTGTTGGTTCTGTCACCAGTATCACATGATCGCACCCCTGCACCGTGTTAATCATCGCGCAGGAAACTCCCGGCGGAGCGTCAATTATCGTTATCTTGTCCGAGACAGCTTTTTTTCGCAGCAGATGAATCAGTCCCGTTGCCATCGCCGCACCGACATCCAGTAAACCGTCATGAAGCGTAAGTTGACCAGTCTGCCCGCTGCGAATAATGCCTGTACGTCGTTGTGCCTCGACTATCGCCTTGGAGGGACATGCAAGCACGCAACCCATACAGCCGTGACACAACTCCTCAAAAAACATCGCACCGCTCGCCAATGCTCCAATTGCGTTGAATCGACAAGCCTCCGCGCATTTTCCGCAGCCGGTGCATTTCTCCTGGTCTATCTCAATCGAAGGCACCAGCCCCAAGGTCTCGCTCGTAAACGTCACGCCCAGCAGCAGATGAGAATTGGGCTCTTCCACGTCGCAGTCCAGCAAGGTCACCGGCTGCGATTTCGCCAACGCCGTCGCCAGCGAAACCGCCACCGTCGTTTTAACCTACACCGCCCTTGCCGGACGCTATTGCTATCGTCTTGAGTTTTTCCAAAGCTATACCCAGTGTCCTTCCACATCACAGTTTTCGGCAGTCGTAAGTTTGTTGGCCTTCCAGCTCTCCAGAAACTCACCCGCCGTCTTGGCCTGCCCCAGATATATACCGATGTTCGCCGTACTGAGAATCTTAAATGCTTTCGGACCGCAATGAGCAGTCAGCAACAGATTAGCGCCAGCCTTCACAATGGTTTGGGCCGATTGAATGCCCGCACCCTGAGCGGCATTGAGATTCTGTTCATTATTCACAAACTCGCAATCATTATTTTCCGTATCGACAATCAGAAACCCCGCCGCCCGACCAAAACGGGGACATACGACGGACTCCAGACCGCAATTGCCATCAACAGGTATCGCTGCTTTCATACTCACCACCAGCCTCTCCCGCGACCCATGCCGCGTCCCATGCCCCGGCCTCGCCCCATACCGCAACCCATGCCCCGGCCTCGGCCCATGCCCCGACCCAAACCCCAAAATGTCGGCGGTGCAGCAGTATTTGCCTGAACGGTTTCATTTACATTAACATCAGCATCAACATTGTTTGCCGGCTGACAATTACCCATTCCCCGGCCTGTCCGCGGCCCTTGACCCATCGGCCCTGTTCCATTTAATCCTGGCATGTCTGTTCTCCTTATAAGATTACATCTGACCAAATCCGCCTCGACCGCCTCGGCAACGCCCACGCCCTCGTCCCATACCTCGTTGCGGTAAAGGTTCTTTACTTTCAAATCTGTCCCCCATATTCACAACCGGCCCGCCTTCGATCTTCAATGCCTGGCCTAACACCAGCACCTGGCCGATCTTCTTACGTGCCGACTGATAAATCCGCGTAACCGTCGGTCGCGAAACCCCCATCGACTCCGCCACACTTTCCTGGTCCCTGCTTTCATAATCAATCTGCCGAACCGCCTCAAACTCATCCAGCGTCAGCGTCACCCATTCCAGCTCTCGAACCGGAACACCCGCCGGTTTATACACCACCACCGAAGGTGGATTAGTAACACATCTGTCTTTTCTAGGTCTCGGCATAAACTGCGGTTTTCCTTTAGTTATGAACCTATGTTCATTATACAACAAAACCCCGGCAAGTCAACCTGACTTTGAAGGTTTTTTTGAAAAATAGGGCATTTCTATATGTAACTTTTTTAAAAACAGTAGTTTACAAGTTATATAATATAAAAAATACAGAATAATCGGTATTGCCAAATATGGTAAGATGTCCAAATCAAGTAAAGAGAAAGTGTCTGAATCTCTTGGGACAGCTGGTGGGACTATTGCTGGTGTTGGTGGCGGAGCGATGTTGACTGGTATTGGTGTTGTTGCGATTTGCCCACCGCAGGTGCTTGCCAACCGAGCAAGTGACCAACGGGAACGTCGCTGCCCACAAACGCTCGTGGCGATCTATCAGTGCGATACGCACTTAAACAGCTCGATATACTGCTCAGCGATCTTCTGCCAGTCTATCTCCCGTGCCGTCGCCAGCGCTTTCACTCCCAGCGTTTCAGCATTCGTCATAATATGCAAAACGCCCTCAGCGAAGCTTTCGGCATTTCCCGACTCACACAGATAGCCGTTATAGTCGGTCTGCACCACATCCGGTATCCCGCCCAGCTCACTGCCCAGCACCGGCTTACCGCAAGCCATCGCTTCCAGCAGCACCAGCGGCATATTATCCTCCTCAACCGACGGCACCACCGTAAACAAACAGTTATGCAGCAGCCGAATCTTATCTGCGCCCACAACCGTCCCCAGAAAATGCACCCGCTCCCCAATCCCCAGCTCATCCGCCAGGCCTTCCAGCTCTGCCTTCTTATTCCCGTCCCCCAACAGCACCAACTGTAGTTCACCCGCCGCGTTCTTCACCTTCGCCAAAGCTCGCAAAGCCGTATCGAACCCCTTGCGTCCCACCATTCTGCCCAGCCCGATGAAATAAGGCCGCTCGCCCAGATAGCCATACTGTTCGGGCAGCGACTTATCCGCGATATTAAATTCTGCGTTATTCACCCCGTTATTGATATGCACAATATTCTTCTGCCCCGGCGCCAGCTCCGCGATGAGCCCGCTCAAATACCCGCTCAAAGCGATGACCGCCTCAGCCCCGCCCAGACTCTCGCATATCCGCCCAAAAATCACAGGCCGACCCCGAAACCGCGAACGATAAAACACCCCGCCCCCATGCGGCGTAATCACCAGCGGCACCCTATATTTCCGCGACCACTTCAGCCCCACATAACCGGATGGATAAGCCATATGAGCGTTCAGCAAATCAAACTTTCGCTCCTGGTGCAGCCTTGTCAGCAGCCCCCGCAAACCCAGATACCACCCTCTCTGCGACCACGAAGGCCGATACCGATACACCGGATAACCATACCCCTCATCATCAACCGTCCCCTCAGCCCGCGGCGCAACCACAACTACATCATGCCCCAGCCCCACAAAAGCACGAGCCAACTGGTCCACACATATCTCAGCCCCACCCACCTTCGGAAAAAATGTGCCCGTCAATAGACAAATTCGCATAACCATCCCTGGCAAATACCCAGTTAAATGAAATCATATCCAACCCCAGAAAGTATAAACGCCCTCCCATACCCGGTCAAGATTTAAGCCCCACCCCAACAGAACCCGAGCCGCGTGAGCGGACGGATGAGACCACCCTCACCCTACCTTTACCCCCAAACACTCGCGGCGATCTATCAGTGCTATACGCACCGGCTATTTCTTAGTTTCCCCGGACAAAACTTAGGTCCACAAAATATTGATTTACAGCCCGCGTCAACGGCCTTATCCTACAAGTACGAAATATTCTACTTAATAAGGAGATATATCTCAAATGGCACCACAACGAAAACTCAGAATGGCAATGGTAGGCGGCGGGCCCGGCGCCTTTATCGGTGATGTCCATCGCAAAGCCGTTGGCATAGACGGCCAGATCGAGCTGGTTGCCGGCTGTTTCGACATCGACCCCAAAAAATCTCAGCAGATGGGCCAGCAGCTCTTTCTGGACAAATCCCGCGTTTACGATACCGTCGCAGACATGCTCAAAAACGAAACCTCGCTCCCGGCGGATAAGCGGGTAGACTTTGTCACTATCACCACGCCCAACAACTCCCACTTCCCCATCGCCAAAGCCTGCCTCGAAGCTGGCTTCCACGTCTATTGCGAAAAACCCATGACCATGGACCTCGCCCAGGCCAAGGAGCTCAAAACCATCGTTCGCAAAACCAAAAAAGTCTTCGGCCTGAACCACAACTACACCGGCTACCCAATGGTAAAGCTCGCCCGCGACATGGTTGCCCAGGGCGACCTCGGCGAGATCATGCGAATCGTCGTGGAGTATCCCCAGGGCTGGCTCGTCCAACCCATCGACGCCGAAGGCCAGCAGCAGGCCGCCTGGCGAACCGACCCCAAACAAGCCGGTATCTCCAGCTGTATCGGCGACATCGGCACCCACGCCGAAAATCTCTCCGAATACATCACCGGCCTGAAAATCCGCGAAGTTTGTGCCGACCTCACAACTTTCGTCAAAGGCAGAAGGCTGGAAGACGACGGCAGTTGCCTGCTGCGTTTCAATAACGGTGCCCGCGGCGTACTAATGGCCAGCCAGATTTCCATCGGTGAGGAAAACGGCCTGGCAATCCGCGTCTACGGCCGGAAACGCTCATTGGAATGGCATCAGGAACATCCCAACTATCTTTACGTCCGTCCGCTCAGCGGCCCGGTCGAAGTATGGCGTCGCGGCAATGACTATATCGCCGCCAAAAGTCCCGCCGCCGCCCACGCTACACGCCTGCCCGCCGGCCACCCCGAAGCATTCCTCGAAGCCATGGCCAACCTCTACGCCAACTTCGCCGACACCATCCGCTCCCACGACGAAGGCAAAAAGCCCAGCCCCCTCGCAGCCGACTTCCCCACAGTGGATGACGGACTAAGAGGTATGCAGTTTATCGAAACCGTAGTAGCATCCAGCAAATCAAAACAAAAATGGACAAAATATATCAAATAAACGCTAATTCCGGAGCATTAAAGCAACAATAGCCCCCTAGAGGCATCACCAAAACACAAGAGCCGAGCCGCGTAAGCGGCCGGATAATAAATTAAACCCTGCCCAAGGCAGGCACCTTGCCTTTTGCCTGCCGTTAAAACGCTAGAATTTAATACGTTTGAAAGGATAATATCATGTCAAGACCCGTAACACTATTCACCGGCCAATGGGCCGATCTGTCCCTGGAAACACTCGCCGAAAAAGCCGCCGCCTGGGGTTATGATGGACTCGAACTCGCCTGCTGGGGTGACCACATGGATGTCGCTCAAGCCGCCATCAATAAAAACTACTGCAAAAAGCAGCTCGCTATCCTCGAAAAAAACAACCTCCAGCTTTTCGCCATAAGCAATCACCTCGCCGGCCAACTGGTCGCCGACCCCAACGACGATTCCCGCTCAGACATGTTCGCCCCAGCCGACTGCGCCGGCAACGCCGAAAAGAAACGCACCTGGGCCATCGAGACCATGAAGCAATCCGCCCACGCCGCCCAAAACCTCGGCCTCAAAGTTGTCAACGGTTTTACAGGCTCACCCATCTGGCACATGCTCTACAGTTTCCCGCCGGTCACCGACGAAATGATAGACAACGGCTTCGCCCGCTTCGCCGAACTCTGGAACCCGATTCTGGACGTATTCGACCAATGCGGCGTACGTTTCGCTCTGGAGGTTCACCCCACCGAAATCGCCTTCGACATCTTTACTGCCAAACGTGCTTTGCAGGCCGTCGGTAACCGACCCGCCTTCGGCTTCAACTTCGACCCCTCCCACCTGCACTGGCAAATGGTCGACCCCGTATGCTTCATCAACGAATTTCCCGACCGAATATATCACGTACACATGAAAGACGCTGCTCTGCAATTGAACGGCCGCACCGGCATCCTCGCCTCACACCTCAACTTCGGCCAACCCGACCGCGGCTGGGACTTCCGCTCATTAGGCCACGGCGGAGTAGATTTCGAAGAAATCATCCGCGTCCTAAACCGCATCAGCTACGACGGCCCCCTGTCAGTCGAATGGGAAGACTGTGGCATGGACCGCGAACACGGAGCCGAAGAAGCCTGCGCATTCACCAAATCTGTAGACTTCAAACCATCAAACACAATCTTCGACAAAGCATTCGACTCCTGAACTTTTTTTCACAGCAAACCCAACTGGCCCGTTTCCAAATGGACGCGGGCCTTTATTTTACCAAATCAGACAATGCATTTCTCTTTCCTTGCCCGCCCCCACCTCAGCCACTATAATAAAGAATTACCGCACAAACGACGGTAGCGACAAGTAGATTATTAACAAAGACTTATAGCTTGACACAGCAAGTTTGCAAAACCAGGAAAACTTCCATGACTCAGCTTGAACAAGCCCGCAAGGGCATTATCAGCGACCAGATGACCGCCGCCGCCAATCGCGAAGGCCTCGAACCGGAGCTTATCCGCACCGAGCTCGCCGCTGGCCGACTAGTCATCCCTGCCAACAGAATCCACCTCCAATCCACACTGAAACCCTTGGCAATAGGCCACGCCGTCACCACCAAAATCAACGCCAACATCGGCGCCTCGCCGCTGGACAGTGACGACGTAAACGAACTCTGCAAGATGGAAATGGCCCTCAAATATGGTGCCGACGCCATCATGGACTTATCCACCGGCGGCAGCGTCGATAACTGTCGTGTCAATCTGCTGGCCCATTGCCCCGTACCGCTGGGTACTGTCCCCATGTACGAAATGATTATTGACCGCCCCATCGAACAGCTCGACTACGACTGCATTCTGGAGACCTGCCGCAAACAAGCCGCCCAGGGAGTCGATTTTTTCACCATCCACGCCGGCCTGCTGCGCGAGCATCTGCCGCTGGTCGAAAAACGCCTCGCTGGCATCGTCAGTCGCGGCGGCTCACTCATCGCCCAGTGGATGCTCCACCATAACAAACAGAACCCGTTCTACGAAATTTTCGACGACCTTTGCGACATTATGCGTGAATACGATGTCTGCTTCTCGCTAGGCGACGGACTCCGCCCCGGCTGCCTCGCCGACGCCACCGACGATGCCCAGATCGCCGAACTCCGCACCCTCGGCGACCTCACCCGCCGCGCCTGGGAAAAAGGCTGTCAGGTAATGGTCGAAGGACCAGGCCACGTACCGTTCGACCAGATCGAACACAATATGAAACTTCAGCAGGAAATCTGCGACGGAGCCCCATTCTACGTACTCGGCCCGCTCGTAACCGATGTCGCGCCCGGCTACGATCATATCACCTCCAGTATCGGTGCCACCGCGGCAGCCTTCCACGGAGCAGCCTTCCTCTGCTATGTCACCCCGCGTGAACATCTCGGCCTGCCCACCATCGAAGACGTCAAGCAGGGCGTTATAGCCTACAAAATCGCCGCCCACGCCGCCGACATCGCCCTCAAAAAGCCCCATGCCCGCGACTGGGACGACAAACTCAGCAAAGCCCGCGCCGACCTTAATTGGCGCGAACACCTCGAATTAGCCATGGACACCGAAACCGCCACGGCAATGCACAACGAAAAGAAACTGCCTGACACCGACCATTGCACCATGTGTGGAAAAGACTGGTGCTCGGTTCGTATCTCCAAAAACCTACGCAGTGCCCTCAAAAAATAAAGAAGGGACATATTGCCGACTATGCTCAACACAGAACAACTCAACGAACGTCTGAATAAAACCGTACTGCTCGGCGACGGCGCCATGGGGACCATGATTTATCAGCAGGGCGTATTCCTGAACGCCTGTTTCGATGAACTCAACCTTAGCCGCCCCCAACTGATAGAACAGATTCACAAAGAATACATCGAAGCCGGCTCAGATTTTATCGAAACCAACACTTTCGGCGCCAACCGCCTCAAGCTCACCCGCTATGGTCTGGCCGACCAGGTCAAACAGATCAACCAGGCCGCCGTCGAAATCGCCCGTCGCGCCGTCGCCGACTCCCAAACACTAATCGCCGGTGCCGTCGGCCCCCTCGGAGTTGACGTTGCCCCCTTCGGAAAAACCACCGCCGAGCAGGCCGCCGAAGTTTTCAGTGAACAAACCGAAACCTTAATTAACGCCGGAGTAGATTTTCTGCTCTTCGAAACTTTCACTAATCCTCAAGAACTCATCATCGCCGTAGAAGCCGCTCAGAAAATCGCACCAATCGCGGTCATCGCCCAAATTACCACCAATGAATTCCACGAAACCGCCTACGGCACAGCCTTGGTCGATGCGATCAGACCACTGTCAGAACACAAAGCCGTAAGCGTAGTCGGATTAAACTGTGCCACCGGCCCCGCCCTGATGCTCTCCAGCCTCGAACAAGTACGTTCCGCGACGAACAAACCCATATCATTACAGCCCAACGCCGGCATGCCCCGCCAGATCGAGGGACGCAAAATTTACATGTGTACCCCCGAATACATGGCCGAATACGCCAAAAGATTCCTCGAAAAAGGGGTACGAGTCATAGGCGGATGCTGCGGGACAACTCCAGCGCACATCAAACAAATGGTCAAAGCCGTCCGTGCCCTCGACCGCGCCACCCTTAAAGCAGCTCCGCGCATAACAGTCAACAAAACCGACCAGACCGCCTCAGAACCCGTAGAAGCGATACCACTGGCCCAGCGTTCCAACTGGGGCCGCAAACTCGTTGCTGGCGAGAAACTTACAACTATCGAGATTACCCCCCCGCGTTCCACAGACTTAACCGGCATCCTGGAAAAAGCCCGCCTCTGTGCCGAACATGGTATCGACGCTATCAATATTCCCGACGGCCCCCGCGCCAGCTCGCGACTTTCACCTTTGGTAACAGCTATAAAGATCAAACTGGAAACCGACATCGAACCGATGATTCATGTTTGCTGTCGGGACCGTAATATTTTGGGTATTCAGTCGGACCTTTTAGGCGCTTACACGCTGGGTTTGCGTAATGTACTATTGATAACCGGTGACCCGCCCAAGACTGGTGAGTATCCCGACGCGACGGGGGTTTTTGATATTGAATCCATCGGTTTGACCGCTTTGGCCCGCAACCTGAACCACGGGTTGGATCTCGCTGGTAACGCGCTTTCTGAGCCGTTGGCACTTACTCTGGGGGTGGGCGCTAATCCGGTGGCGGCGGATATGGAGCGGGAAATCGACCGGTTCCGTCTGAAAGTTCAGGCGGGCGCCGAATATGCTATCACTCAGCCGGTATTCGATGCGGAAATGCTGATACAGTTCATGGACGCCACCAAAGACAGCGAGATTCCGTTTATTGCGGGCATCTGGCCCTTCACCAGCTTCAAAAACGCTGAATTTATGGCCCATGAGGTGCCGGGGGTGGTCGTGCCCGATAGTCTGCTCAAGCGTATGGAGGGCTGTAAGACGCGTGAGGAAGCCCGCAAGGAAGGAATAGCTATTGCTCAGGAGATGATAGAGGCTATTTCGTCACGGGTGGCGGGATTTGCGGTAAGCGCTCCGTTTGGTAACATAAAGATACCTCTGGCGGTACTGGGCAAGATTGAGTCGGAAACTATTTAATTTCCAGGCGGAGGAGGGTTTTGGTCTGGTTATCGACTTTTACACGATGGGCGATTCTCAGTCCCGCGACCCAGATGATGCCCCTGTCGTCGCAAAGGAGGGGGATTCGGCTGCGTTGATTCAGGGGTAATTTGAGGTCGGTAAAGAAGTCGCCGAGGGTTTTGGTCCCCTTGATACCCAGCGGGCTGAAACGATCGTTGTCGCGTCTGTTGCGTAACCTGAGTTTACCAAGGACTTTATCGGCATCGATAATCTCCTGATACTTATCTTTGGCCCGCAGAAATTCTTCAAAGTCGATATCATCACGATTTTGCTTATCAACGCTGATTTCACCACCGGGCAGATATGAGTGGGATAAAGTTGTACGGCTGGGGATGGTCAAATGGAGTTCTTCGATAATTTCGAGATAGTCGTTATTCTCCGGCGGCTGGATGGTAAGTCGGTTATTTTCGCGGACGGCCTGCCAAAGGCCCGGCAAAGAAACCGTGCCTTCTTCCTGAAGGAGTTGAGCCAGAGCGTCTATTTGTTTTCTGCCGATTCCGGTCAGAGGCACGCCCAGTTCAAGCAAAGCGAGCCGAAAGATTTCGGCTTGTTCCAGCGTTGAACGGCAGGCCAAAGCGTCACTATCGAGAGTCAGGGAATCATCGGTCTGGCCTAAGATTATTTCTGACAGTGAGTTATCGAGGTGATTTTCGAGAAAATCCTGGGTTTGCGAGGCTGATAGGGCCAGCCGTGACAGGGCTTGTTCGACCTGGGGATTGAACATGTCTCTGAGCAGGGGCAGCAAATCATGGCGGATTTTGTTACGGGTATAACAACGTGAAGAATTACTCTGGTCCTCCCGCCAGGGGATTTCACAATCATGGGCAAACTGCTCGATCTCGGCGCGGGTTACGCAGAGCAAGGGACGGATGAGTTGGACTCGGCCCTGGGAACGTTTGAGGGGGATACCGGCCAAGCCACGGATGCCGGTACCGCGAAGGATTCGATGCAGAACGGTTTCGACATTGTCGTCGGCGTGGTGGCCCAGGGCCACGGTGGTGAATCTTTTATCTAAGGTTTTATTTTCCAGGATGTTATATCTAAGGTCACGTCCTGCCTGCTCGATTGAGATACTGTTTTTTTGAGCATATTGGGCGACATCTATTTTCTCGATAATAGCGGGGATGCCCAGTTTTTCGCATTGGGCCTGCACAAAATCGGCATCTGCGCTACTGTTATCGCCTCTGAGCATGTGGTTGACATGCACGGCCACTAACAGACCGACCGGTCTCATTGTTGATAGGACAGCCATGAGTACCATACTGTCGATACCGCCGGAGACCGCTAGGGCGAGCCCCTGATTATTTTCGATAAGTTCATTATCTACAATGAATTGCTGAACCTTAGCGATGAAAGGATGTCCGGGGTTAAGCTTCATGGGTGATATCCTTTAGTCCCTGGTAAAGTCGGGTCATTTCAGGGAGATTAAGTCCGTGGGCCTGGCCGCGTCGGAGTGGTTCGCCGATAATAGACTCGATTTCCAGGGGGCGGTGCTGCCTTCGGTCGAGGTGCATGGAGGTATAGTAAGGTTTCATTTTTTCGGTGTCGGTCATCATTTTATCTAAAAAATCTTTGTTAATGATTGAGCCACAGGCCTTTGCGGCGGTCTGGACTTCGCGCATGAGTCGGGCGGCCAGTGCTTTTCGTTCGGGGTCGGCGATTATCTTGTCGGTGGTCATATCCCACCAGGCGGACAGGCCGTTGAAGGGTACATTCCATTCGAGCTTTTGCCAGCGGGCAAGATTTAAGTCGTCTATTACCAAGCATTTACCACCTCCATTATTCATAAGGCGGGCGAATTCGGTTAGTATTTGGTCGGGTTGTCGCTGGTAGTTTCCGATGCGTAACTGGCCATAGTCGAGATGCTCGATTGTGCCGGGTGCGATGCGGTTGGAACAGAGGAAGGCGAGTCCTCCGGCGATTCTCTGGGGGCCGAACAGGTCGGCGAGGAGATGTTCGTTACCGAGGCCGTTCTGGGCGGTCAGAATCCGGGTATTTTCGCTAAGTAACGGTGATATAAGGGTTTGGTACTGGTCATTAGCGGTGGTTTTCAGGCCTATGAAGACGAGGTCGCAGGGGCCGATGTCTGAGGACTGGCTGTAGCAATTGACTTTGGGGAGGTTGAAGTTGCCGGTGCAGCTTAAAATCTTTAGGCCGTTGGACTTAACGGTCTGGTAGTCGCGGCGCATGAGAAAATGGACATCGGCGCCGCCGCGGGCGAGGAAGGCACCGTAAAGACCTCCGAGGGCCCCGGAACCAACGATAGCTATACGCATAGGTTGTTTCATATCAACTGATTATACTCTATAAGCCAGATAAACTGGAAACCCTAAGCTCTAAATTCTAAATCCGAACCAAATTCTAAACACAAAATTCAAAATAACAACAACGACAATATTTAGCCACGGATTACACGGATTACGCGGATTTTTAACGGCACCGCTTACTTCCGTACGCGGCTCTGGTAAATTGTTGCCATTTTGCGCAAAATTTCATTTGTAAGAGACTAATGGCTATCAAGTTAGCAGGGATACAAAAAGTTACCTATTTTCATTAAGATATTACTTTTATCTATGGAAGTCAATTTATCACACCGCTAAAGTGGTTCAAATGTGCGTCAGAATTGCGGTGAAGGGTCGCCACCAAAACGCGGCGAGTTTTGCGTTAAAATAGGTAGTTTGTAGGGATTGTAACGATTGGATATGTAGTTTTTGGGTGTTTTTGGATAGGTTTTTTGAGGTTTTTGGGTAGTTTTTACGTTTTTTTGGACGTTTTTTTGCGTTTTTTCACGTTTTTGGTGAAGGTGGACTGTACTATATAGTACTTTTTCGTCAAAAATTGCAAAGAAAAGGTGATATAGTATAGTTTTGTAAAGTGAAGAAGGCATGAGGGATTAGGCAAGAGGCAAGAGGGTAACGGCTTGGTTTCGGCCTTTGGCCGAGAGTTTTTTATTTAACGGAAGGGATACCGGACACCTCCTATTTTGATGGCCGACAAATACCGCTTACTGACGTGCGCGGCTCTGAAACAGTGTGTTAGTTGGTAATTTGGGGATTTTTTATTAACGATAACTTCTAAAGGTCGTAATACTGATATTTAGATTTTTTTGGTCACGTACACAATTTGGAGATGATGATGCCCAGGATTCGTCAAAAACCTTCGGTGCTTTCGGCAGTTGAGACTCGCGCTTTGGAAGAATCGGCCTTTCCGGCGATTTTTGGGCCTGAAGAAAAGATACCTACTATCGTAGTGGTACATTTTCCGGAGCTGGGCAAGCTGGCGGCGATGCGTTTTATCGAATGGGTTCAGCAGAATCCGGGCGGGGTAATTTCTCTGCCGACGGGGAAAACGCCGGAACATTTTATTAAATGGGTACAGCGAATTGTGCGGGGATGGGAACAGGCTGATGTCAAAGCGGAGCTGGAAGCGGCGGGGATTGACCCGACGGTTAAACCGGATATGAAAAGTCTGTATTTTGTGCAGATAGATGAGTTTTATCCTATCAGCCCGAATCAACAGAACAGTTTTAACTTTTATGTTCAGAAATTTTATGTGGGCGGTTTCGGGCTTGACCCTCAAAAAGCCCTGCTGATTGACTGTGCGCAAATTGGTCTCAAACCGGGCGAGAAGATAGCCGAGGTTTGGCCTGACAATCATGTTGACCTGAGTCTGCGTTATCGTCAGGCGCGTGGTCATCAGGAAGAGCGTCAGAAGGCGGTTCTGGAAAGCGTTGACCAGTGGTGCATGAACTACGAGGAGCAAATCAAGCAGTTAGGTGGGATAGGTTTCTTTCTGGGCGGGATTGGGCCGGACGGACATATCGGTTTTAATATTTATGGTTCGGACCATCATTCGACGACGCGGTTATGCCCGATTAACTATGAGACTCAGGCCGCGGCGGCGACTGATTTGGGCGGGATTGAGATCGCGAAGAAGTGCCATACCATTACCATCGGGCTGCGGACCATTACGCGTAATCCTGATTGTGTGGCTTTGGTTATCGCGGCAGGTGAAGCCAAGGCGGCACTGGTAGCTAAGGCGATAGAGAGTAATTCTAATATTCGGGTTCCGGCGTCATCTTTGCAGGAGCTTCCCAACGCTCGGTTTTATATCACGCGTGGGGCGGCGGGTCAGCTTGGTCGGCGTCGGCTGCATGTGCTGGAGACATCAGAGGCCGTCAGCGATGAAGACGCTCAGCGGATTTTGATTGATTTGTCGGCTGCGACGGGCAAGCGTCTGGTGGATTTGCGTGAGAAGGATTGCCAATCTGACAAATTAGCAGGGCTGCTGTTAAAGCGGCGGGCTGAGAGTCTGGGTGAACTGGCGGGCATGACGAGAGACAGTATCGTCAGGAAAATCGCGCGGGGCATGGAGCGGTTGGAAAACAAGACGTTTCTGCATACGGAGCCTCATCATGATGATGTTATGCTGGGCTATTTTGCGCAGGTGGTGCGGAGTTTTCGTCAGTCGAGCAACAGTCATCATTTTATGACTCTGACGAGCGGTTTTACTTCGGTGACGAATGATTTCATGAAGGAGCAGTTGTCGAGCCTGCGAGGGTTTTTGAAGGAGCCTGATTTTCGCAGTCTTTTTGAAGAAGGCTATTTTTCGCCGGGCGACTCGATGACGCGTAATCGTGACATCTGGCAGTATCTGGACGGGGTGGCTGGTCAGGACGAGAAGGTCAAGGCTGAGGGCTGTGCGCGTCGTTTGTTGCGGAATCTGATAGAGACGTTTGAGGATACGTGGCTGGAGAATCTGGAAGAGCGAATCGCGGAACTGGAAAATTATTTTGAGAGCCAGTATCCGGGTAAGCATGACCCTCATTATATTCAGCAGCTCAAGGGTATGTGCCGGGAATGGGAAGCGGAATGTCTGTGGGGTTATTATGGGTGGAAGTGCGATAATGTGATGCATTTGCGGCTGGGGTTCTATACGGGTGATATATTCACGAAAGACCCGACGATGGAACAGGATGTGCCGCCGATCGTTAGTGCGATGAACCGTGTTCGGCCTGATGTTCTGACGGTCGCTTTGGACCCGGAAGCTTCGGGGCCCGACACGCATTATAAGGTATTGCAGGCATTGGCGGCGGCGTTGCGGGTTCATGAGGAGCAGGGCGGTCGGAGTGACTTGGAGATATGGGGGTATCGGAATGTATGGTATCGGTTTAATCCGGCGGACGCGGATGTTTATGTTCCGGTGAGTTTGTGCATGTTCTCGACGATGCACGAGGCGTTTATGAACGCTTTTATGTCGCAGCGTAATGCGTCTTTTCCGAGCTATGAGTATGACGGGCCTTTCTCGCAACTGGCTCAGCAGATTCAGGTTGGTCAATATCAGAAGATCAAGACCTGTCTGGGCCGGGAATGGTTTAATGACCATAACAGTCCGCTGATTCGGGCGACGCGGGGGCTGGTGTTTTTGAAACGGATGGATACGCAGCGGTTCTATGAATGCTGTCGGGAGCTGCGGCGGAGTGTGGAGAATAGTTAGGAAGAAGGCATGAGGCATTAGGGATGAGGCAAGAGTGAACGGCATGGTTTCGACCTTTGGTCGAGGTTTTTATTTAACGGCAACGGCGACCGCTTACTGACGTGCGCGGCTCTGACAAGGCAAAAGTGATAAGGAATTATTTAGATGAATATTTTGGTGACCGGCGGGGCGGGTTTTATTGGCAGTCATATCGTTGAGCATTTCGTAGCAAAGGGTAATGTGCGGGTGCTGGATAATCTGCGGTCGGGGTTTCGGGAGAATCTGTCGCCTTTTGATGTGGAGTTTATCGAAGGGTCGATTACCGATACGGAGGCGTTAGCGAAGGCGATGAAGGGGATAGATTATGTATTTCATCTGGCGGCGATGATAAGTGTGCCGGAGTCGATGGAAAAGCCGGTCGAGTGTGTTGATATTAACGCGAGCGGGACACTTAATGTGCTGCGGGCGGCGGCGGACGCGGGAGTGAAGAAATTATGCTTCAGTACGTCGGCGGCGATCTATGGTGATAATCCGACGGTGCCGAAGCTGGAGAGTATGTTTCCGGAACCGAAAAGCCCGTACGCGGTGACAAAGCTGGATGGGGAATATTATTGCGGGATGTTCGCCTCTGAAGGCTGGCTGGCGACGGCGTGTCTGAGATATTTCAATGTTTTTGGGCCGCGTCAGGATCCGGGCAGTCAATACGCGGCGGCGGTGCCGATTTTTATTCATAAAGCGTTGCGGGATGAGACGATTACGATTTTTGGTGATGGGCAGCAGACGCGCGACTTTATCTATGTAAAGGATATTGTGGCGGCGAACGCTTATATGGCGACGGAATCGTCTGAGTGCGGGGTGTTTAATGTGGCTTATGGTCAATCACTGACGGTTGAGGGGCTGGCGAGGAAGATTATCGCTTTGACGGGTTCGAAATCGCAGGTCGAGCATGGGCCGGTGCGGGCAGGCGATGTGAAACACTCGCTGGCGAATGTGGATAAGCTGCGGGGAACGGGTTTTCGGCCTAGCGGTGATTTTGATGGGGGACTGGCTGATACGATTGAGTTTTTTAAGGGTGCGTATCGCACTGATTGATCGCCGCGAGCGTTTGGGGGGTAAAGGTAGGGTGAGCGTGGTCTCATTCGGCCGCTCACGCGGCTCGGCTTCTGTTGGGGTTGGGGTGGAGATTAAGCTGGGGGGCGGCTTTTTTTATTGACCTTGTGGGTCTTTGCGGTGATATTATTGGGCCTGTGGAAGCCCACCGAAGTATTATATGTCCGCGGCGTGAACGGTTGGGGCCGAATTAGTTATAACTTATGTTCTCTTAGGAGTTTACGATGCCAAGAGCCAGTTCCGACGACAAACGCTCCGCTGTAATAGCCATGATAATTTTTGTAGTTCTTTTCGTGGCTGCGGCGGTGTTCGCGGTTATGTTCTTTATGAAAAATGAGGAATATAAGAAGCAGGCAGATGACGCCCAAGATAATTTGGCCCAGATTGCCAGCTCTATGGAAGTTAATCAGCTCAAGCCGCTGGTGAAGAAATCTGGTTCTTCTGTTCAAGTAACCGCGATTAAACGGATTACGGACGATATGCGTGCTTTGGGTGTGGCAGTGGCTGGCGAGGATATCAAAAGTACGCCGCTGGCGGGGATTCGTCTGACGGCTGAAAAGCGTTTGGCAGATGTTTATGAGCAGCTTCCGAATGTACTGACCAATGTCGATGAGGCTGAGGCGGGCAGAGGTCTGGCGGCCATCATGGAATCCCTTATTACTGAGCGTGAATTGTGGGCGAACCGTTTTATTGAAGCGGAAATGACGCTTTCTCAGCAGAATATAGAGCATCAGGAACAGCTTGATACTCTGAACAAGCAGCTTTCGGAGAAGGATGATGCCCTGAGCAAGGCTGCCCAGGCTGCCCAGACCTCCGAAAAGGGCTATAAAGGTTTGGCTCAGGACCAGTCTCAGCGTTATGAAAACACGATTGATGAGCTGGAAAAGCAGATTACTCAATCTCAGCGGGAATCTCGTGATTTTGCGGACGCCCTTGAAGCGATGCGTAAAGATTGTGCGACGCTAAAAGAGCAGAAAGACATTTATGAGAAAGAGCTTCAGCAGTATCGGCCCAGCCCGGAGATGGAGATTGAGGCCCTGAAGCCGGATGGTTATGTGGTTCAGGTTGTTCCTCGTGACAAGCTGGCGTATATCAATCTGGGTAAGGCGGACCATATTTATCGTGGTTTGACATTCTCGGTTTATGACCGTTATGACCCAATGCCCAAGGGTGGTTTTGGCAAAGCGACGCTGGAAGTTATTGAGATTTTGGATACCATCAGCAAATGTCGGATAACTCGTTTTGATGAAACTGACCCGATTATGGAACAGGATTTGATTGCGAGCCTGGTCTGGGCGGCAGACAAGAAATATCATTTCTGCGTTGTGGGCGAGTTTGACCTGGACGGCAATGGCACACCCGATGCTCAGGGCAGAGAAAAAATTGCCAAGATGATTGAAGAATGGGGCGGTGTAGTAACGGACAGCGTTTCGGTAGATACCGATTTCTTTGTGGTTGGTGAAGCTCCGGCGGCGGTCCAGCAGGTGGCTGATGACTATGGAGTGGCTAACAACCAGGCGGGTAATCAGCAGCAGGACACCTTGGGGAAGTATCAGGCGGCCCGTGCGGAGGGCGCGGCGTTGGGCGTACCGACGTTTAATCTGGACAGATTTCTTAATTTCATTGGCAAGAAATAAATGTTTGTGCAGTGAAAGACGGTGTGAAAGAAATAACGTCACTTGTTCCGATAACACGAGTTAAAATTGTAAAGTCTTTAATTTGAGCTGTTTGTGAGTTTTTTCGGGTTAGGTTGCAAGAGTGTATTGCGGAAATATTCAACTTTTTCTATCAATATTTAATTTTTTCACTTGGCCGACTGTATTTGATATGCTATTATATTGGCAGATATGAATAAATGATTTGGAGGACTTAACGATATTCTCTTTTCTCCTCCTTTGTAGGTGAAGCAGGGCGACCCCTCCCGTTCTGCTTCGCCATTTTTTTTGCGCTTTTTTGGGGGCTGAAGGGGGTTTATGTCAAAAAAGACGCCAGCGTCAAAAGTTTGTCGCTCCTTGAATATTTGAGCGTGCGAGTGTTTTTTTTAGCTTGATTTGGGCTTTGGGCGGTTCCATCAAAAAAGAGGTTTGCCCCCTTTATGTTTTGAGGGGTGGGTAAAATCTTTGGGTTGCTTCCTGCGCGGGGCTTGTGTTAGAATGGACCGAATCTTTCGGCGGCAGCGGGAAGTATAGTGGGTATGGGGAACTCACTCTGGCAGGCAGTACTGGATTTATGAGTGGATTTATGACTCAGAAGTACATAACGATACGCGGGGCGCGGGAACATAACCTCAAAGGCATCGACTTAGAGATTCCTCGTGATGAACTGGTGGTTATTACGGGGCTGAGCGGGTCGGGCAAGAGTTCGCTGGCCTTCGATACGGTCTATGCCGAAGGTCAGCGGAAATATGTGGAGTCGCTGTCGGCTTATGCTCGGCAGTTTCTGGAGCAGATGCAGAAGCCGGACGTGGACAGCATCGAAGGGCTGCCGCCTACCATCGCGATTGAGCAGCGGAGCGGCGGTCATAATCCGCGTTCGACGGTGGCGACTACCACAGAGATATATGATTATTTGCGTCTTTTGTTTGCGCGGGTGGGCAAGCCTCATTGTTATATATGCAATAAACCGATTGTAACGCAACATTCGGAGCAGATTGTGGATGCTTTGCTGGGATATGGTGAAGGCACGCGGGTACAGGTTTGTGCGCCGGTGATACGCGGCCAAAAAGGTGAACATTCGGAAGTTTTACGGATGATTCAGCGGGAGGGTTTCGTGCGGGTGCGGGTTGACGGCAAGATGTACGAAATCAAGGATGCCCCGGAGCTGGACCGGCGGAAGCTGCACAGTATCGAAGCGGTGATTGACCGGCTGGTGACCAAGCCGGCGATTCGGAGTCGGCTGGCGGATTCGATTGAGATTGCTCTGAAGCTGGGGCAGGGGCTGGTGATGATTTTGCGTGAAGACGAGGCAGGGAAATGGCAGGAACATTTCTTTAGTGAGAATTACGCTTGCCTGGATCATCCGGAAGTTTCGATGCCGGAATTATCGCCGCGTTGCTTTAGTTTTAACAGTCCTTATGGGGCTTGTCGGAGCTGTGACGGGCTGGGCACGATTCTGGAGTTTGACGCGGAACTGATAGTGCCGGACACCTCGGTATCTCTGAGCGAAGGAGCAATTGACGCGTGGCGGCGGGGGGGCAAGCGGATGAATATTTTTTATAACCGGCTGATTCGCCAGTTTTGTCGGAATTATGACATCAGCCCTGATACGCCCTATAAGAATATTCCGAAAAGCGTGCAGAAAATATTGATGTACGGGACGAACGACGATTACGGGGACGGGCCGGCATTTGAAGGGGTGCTGAATAATCTGATTCGCAGGTTCAAGAGTACCGACAGTGATTTTGTAAAGCAGCGGCTGCACAGTTATATGTCGGAGCAATCGTGTCGGCAGTGCGGCGGTTTGCGTTTGCGGGAAGAGTCGCTGGCGGTTTATATCAACGGGCAGAATATCAGCCAGGTCACGCAGATGAGTATCGCTCAGGCTCGTCAGTTTTTTGAGGGGCTGGAGCTGTCAGAGGAAGACAAGCAGATTGCCCGGTTGATTTTGAAGGAGCTGCGGCATCGTTTGGAATTCATGTCGAATGTCGGTTTGGATTACCTTACGCTGGACCGGATGAGCGCGACGCTTTCGGGCGGTGAAGCTCAGCGGATTCGGCTGGCGACTCAGGTGGGTTCGGCGTTGGTGGGGGTTGGTTATGTTTTGGATGAGCCATCTATTGGGCTGCATCATCGGGACAATCAGAAGCTGATTACGACGCTTCGGCGACTAACGGATTTGGGCAATACGGTTATTGTGGTGGAGCATGACGAAGATACGATGTTTGCGGCGGACCATATTATCGATGTAGGTCCGGCGGCGGGTAAAAATGGGGGACAGATTATCGCTCAGGGGACAGTTAAGGATATTATGGCGGCGGAGAAGTCGCTGACGGGCAAATATCTTTCGGGGGAACGACAGATAAAACTGCCGGAGAAGCGTCGGAAGGTCAATCTGAAATACTGTGTGGAGATACGCGGGGCGGTTCAGAATAATCTCAAGGATATCGATGTAGCTTTTCCGTTGGGGACTTTTACCTGTGTGACGGGGGTGAGCGGGTCGGGCAAGAGTTCGCTGGTGCGGCAGGTTCTGCTGCCGGCGTTACGACGAAAGCTTTATAACTCGCGGGAGAAACCGGGCAAACACAGCAAGCTATTGGGTACGACTAGAATAGACAAGGTTATTCAGATTGACCAGAGCCCTATCGGTCGGACGCCGCGTAGTAATCCGGCGACCTATACGGGCGTTTTTGATTTGATACGTCAGCTTTTCAGTAAGACTCGTGAGGCTAAGATTCGGGGGTATTCGCCGGGTCGGTTCAGTTTTAATGTCAAGGGGGGCAGGTGCGAACATTGCCAGGGACAGGGTACGAAAAAGATTGAGATGCATTTTCTGCCGGATGTTTATGTGGTGTGCGAGCAGTGCAAAGGGTCCCGGTATAATCGGGAGACTCTGGAGATTAAATATCGGGGGCTGAATATCGCGAACGTGTTGGATTTGCCGGTTGAGGAAGCGTTGACGTTTTTTGAGAACTTTCCGAAAATCAAGCAACTGCTGCAAACACTGTATGATGTCGGCTTAGGGTATATGACGCTGGGTCAGGCATCGACGACGCTTTCGGGTGGTGAAGCCCAGCGGGTGAAGCTGGCGAGCGAACTGGGCAAGAATACTACGGGTCAGACATTTTATATTCTGGATGAGCCGACCACGGGTTTGCATTTCGCGGATATTCATAATCTGCTGGGGGTTCTGGACCGTCTGGCAGATATGGGTAATACGGTGGTGGTTATTGAGCATAATCTGGATGTTATCAAGATGGCGGATTATATCATCGACCTGGGCCCCGAAGGCGGCCAGGGGGGCGGGACGATTGTAGCGTCGGGTTCGCCGGAGGAAATCGCAGAAATTCCGGAGAGTTATACGGGTCAGTTTTTGCGGTCTAAACTGGGATTGTAAAACGGAAAAATATTTTTAGCCGCGGATTACCCGATTTTTTTATTAAGACATAAGAAAGACGCCAGCGTCAAAAGTTTGTGGCTCCTTGAATATTTGAACGTGAGAGTGTTTTTTTAGCTTGATTCGGCCTTTGGTCGAGGGTTTTATTCAACGGCCCCGCTTACTTACGTGCGCGGCTCTGATATGTTTTTTTGAGGGCCAAGTTTTTTGCGGCGTAGAAAAGGGTTAGGGCGGTTACGATCGCGGCGGCGGCGGTTTGGAGGGAGTTGGGCAGGTGCATCATTTTTGTATGTGCCATTGGGGTCGCGTTGATGATGCTGTCAAAAAGAGTTCCGGCGACAATGCTCATCGCGGCGACGGTGGTTAGATAAATCGCGGTGGTTTTCAGGCCGAAAGTTCGGTGGACCATGCCGACGGTGGCGGCGTTGGTGGTGGGGCCTGCCATCAGGAGTACCAGGGCAGCTCCGGGTGAAAAACCGGCGCTGACCAGAGCGGCGGCCAGAGGGACAGACGAAGTTGAGCAGATATACATGGGCAGGGCCAGGGCCAGCATTAGAAGCATTCCGATGAAACCTTGTATCCAGGTAATCTGAGCGAGATAGCCTTCGGGTATGAAAGTTTTGATGGCGGCGGCTAGTAAAACGCCTATGGTCAACCAGGCGTAAATGTCACGGAACAACATACCGAAACTGAAAGACCATATTTCGGACCATTTTCTTTGGGGTTGAGTTGCATTTTGAGGCTGACTTTTTTGGCAATGGGGACATGTGGGGTTTGCCGGCTGATGGTCGGCGGTTTGGGATTCTGAAGCGTTGACGAGCAGCCCGCCTACCATTCCGCTGACCAAGGCGGCGATGACTTTGAAGAGGGCAAAGGGCCAACCGAGGAACCCGGCACTAACGAGAATGGAATCTACACCGGTCTGGGGAGTGCTGATAAGAAAGCCCAGGGCGGCCCCGTTGGATGCCCCGTCTTTCTTGAGCCCCAAAGCGGCTGGTATTACGCCGCAGGAGCAGAGCGGCATTGGTATGCCCACCGAAACAGCCTTGAAGACATTTATGAAACCTCGTCCACCCAGGTGACGGCGGATGAAATCCGGGGGCAAAATGACGTGGAGTACGCCGGCAATGGTCAGGCCCAGCAGCAGCCAGGGTGAAAGCTCCCTTAAAACCTGCCAGATATTATCGAAAAAGGTTTCTACAGCGTCCATTATTTGCTCTCTTTCGTATTTGTAAGGTCTTATCTATTTTAGCGGTTATAATCAGGCGGTCCAATCTGGCATATAAATTCTGGACAATTTGCGGACTTTGGCCTCAAAAAAGTCTGAAAATTCTGATTTTTAGGGCTGGAGCTTCACCTTCTTTATTTCGGTATAAGTCATTGAAATAATTCAGGTTAAAGTCCAGCCCCAAATTGGGCCCACCTAAATTTTTTAGATATAGTTAATAAACTGGTCGGTCATCTGGTCAATACTTCAAGTGGGATTACTGAACGACCGATAATTGTGATAGGCGGCGATGTGCGCGCCTGATTTTTTGTTGGTGGAACCGGCATAACAATCCCGACAGGGAGAACCGAAATGACAATTACCTCAGGAACCGGGTTAATATCCGGGATGGACATAGAGAGTATCGTGACTCAGTTGATGGCGATTGAGTCTGCTGGCAAGGAGCAGATCGAGTCTCGTGCTGAGATTCTGACCAATCAGCAGGCGGCATTGACAGAGCTTCAGGCGAAGATAGTCGCTCTTCAGGTAAGCGCGATAAATTTTGACAAGGAAGCGATATTCAATAAGAAGGCTGTTAGCAGCAGCGATGAGACCTTGCTGACGGCTTCGGCGACTCAGTATGCCACGGCAGGGTCTTACGATTTCATTGTCAAGCGGCTGGCGTCGAACCATCAACTGGTGACGTCGTCGTTTTCCAGCGTGGAATCCCCTATCGGCAATGGCACAATCAGTTTTGAGATTGGCCAGGGCCAGCTGAAGCGTACGACAGATTTAGATTTCATTAACGGCCAGCAGGGTATTACGCGTGGTAAACTTACGATAACCGACTCGGAGGGTAATACATCTGACATTGATTTGACGATGGCGTTGACGATGCAGGATGTTCTGGACGCGATAAACAAAGACCGGACAATTGATGTAACGGCGAGTGTTTCGGGCGACCATCTGGTTTTGACGGACACGGCGGGGGGGGCATCTGAGATGAAAGTTGAGGCATCCGATACGGCTGATAGTCTGGGTCTTTCGTCTCTGACAAGTCTGGGTAATAATCGTTACGCGGGCAATGACATCTTTTCGGTCAGTTCGAATACGCTGCTGAGGGCATTGAATGATGGTAACGGTGTTCGTGATCTGGACTCGCACGGCGGGGCGGCTGACCTGATATTCAGTGCGGGCGGCGAGACTCTGGAAGTTGATTTGCGGACGACGATGTACGGTGTTCAGGTCGGCAACGACAGCGAAGACACAAACAATGACCGGGCGCGCAGCACAACACTGCAATCTTTGAATCGTGGTGCGGGGGTACGTGAAGGCCAATTCCGGATTACGGACCAGAACGGTCTTTCGGTTGACATTGATACAACCGGTGTGGAGACTCTGGGTGAGCTGAAATACCTGGTGGAGACTACGGCTGCTGACCACGGTATGGATATTACGTTAAGTTTTAATGGTGACGACAACCTTACCGTTACAGATAACAGTGAGATGGTTGGAGCGGATGAGGATGGCAAGTCCAGGAGTAATTTTATTATTGAAGATCTGGACGGTGGTTACGCCGCTAATGATTTGGGTATTGTGGGTGATACGACCGGCACAAATATTTTTGGCGAAAAAGTCTGGCACATGGAGACTCTCGGCGATGTGATGAACGCGATCAACAATCACTGGGAGAATGACGGGATTGTTGAGGTTTCTGTCAATGACGCGGGCACGGGTCTTAATGTAACGGCGACAGGTATTCGGCCTGTGCCGGGCAGTACGGCAACGGCAGTTACAGTTACGGCGGGTGAAAACGCCAAAGGCGAAGTAAGTCGGCTGGCGGCAGATTTGGGACTGCTGGATATTGACGAAAATGGGGACGGGGGCAGGCTTATCGCGGGGCTTAATACCGTTATGCTGAGTTCGCTGAACGGCGGGCGGGATTCGGCGAGCGCGATTACCGAAGGTGGAATCATTCATCTGTTGGACAATGACGGCAATGAGGCTGAGGTTGATTTGACGGGTGCTCTTACGGTACAGGATGTAATTGACGCGATTAATTCGTCGGGGACAAATATTACAGCGGGTTATAATTCGGTGGGTAACGGTTTACAGCTTACGGATTCATCAACGGGGTCGAGCGGGCTGGTTGTTGAAGACAGCAGCGGGACCCTGGCGGCTCAACTGGGTATCGCGGCAAACGGTAATGTTACTTCGGTGAACAGTGGCAATCTGCAATTGCAATATTTTTCGGAATCGATGGACCTTGACGAACTTAACCACGGCGAGGGAGTCTTTCGCGGCAAGTTCACCATTACCGACCGGGACGGCGAGACCCAGACCATCAATCTGGCCCAGACTAACATTTCGACTATCGAAGATGTGATTGACGAGATAAACACCGCGGGCACAAATATTCGGGCGCGGATAAATGACACGGGTGACGGTTTGCTGCTGTATGATGACATCAGCGAAGGTAATTTGGCGATCAAGGTTGCGGACGCGACTGGTTCGACGACGGCATCTGATTTGAATATTGCGGGGGCAAGCACGGGCAGCAATAATTATATTGATGGTTCGTTTGAGTTTAAGATTGATCTGGGCGGCGGTGACGATCTTCAGGATGTGGTTGACCAGATAAATGAGGCCGGGATTGGTATTAACGCCACTATTGTTAATGACGGCAGCGGCTATCGCATCAGTATGTACAGTGAAGTTGACGGCAAGAGCGGTACTATCTATATTGATCCCGGCAAAACATCTTTTACAACCAAGACCCTGAGCAAGGCCCAGGACGCGATAGTATTTTTCGGTTCGGACAGTGAAAATCCGATGCTTATCCACAGTTCGACCAATAGGGTGGAAGATGTTGTCAAAGGGGTGACTCTGGATTTACTCAAGGCAAGTGATGAGGTTATCAATATTGAAGTAAGTAACGACATTGAGACTATTACTTCGCAGATTTCCAGTTTTGTGGAGAACTATAATACCATCATTGACGAGCTGGACGATTTGACGAGCTTTAACACCTCGACTTACGAGCGAGGTTTGCTGCACTCGGACCCGGTAATCAACTCCATTCGCACGGCTTTACGTTCCATTGTAAGCTATATTGTGCCGAACAGCGGGTCATACAACCGGATGTCCACGGTGGGCATCAGTTATGCTCCTCTGTCGATGGAAACGGTGGATGGCAAATCTTACGCGGTGGGCAGTTCGCTAAAGCTCCAGTTTTCGGAAAGCGACTTTCGGGCGGCCTATGAGGATGACCCGAAGGGCGTGAGTAATTTCTTTACGGACGGCGACGACAGCATGGGGTCTTATATTAGTGAGTTATTGGAGAACCTGGCGGGAACAACCGATAGTACTATTACGAACAGACTAGACAGCATGTCAGACCGACAGAAGTTATATGAAACTCGTATTGAGACTATGGCCGAGCGGCTTACGGCCAAGGAAGAAAGACTTTACAGTCAATTTTACGCGATGGAGAGTGCGTTGGCCTCGATGCAAAGTCAGCAATCGGCTTTGTCATCGCTGAGTTCCATCGCCAGCAGTTCGAGCTCCTAACCTGGTTCGGCCAAAAGTGATTTTAAGAGAATAGTATGGAAGCTAAAAGCAGCACATCCAATGAATATCTGAAGACGAAGGTTCTTACAGCTTCGCCGGAGAAGCTCCAACTTATGCTTTACGATGGTGCTATTCGTTTTTGTGAGCAGGCCCGCAGCGCTATTCTGGAGAGAAAAATTGAGGATAGTTTCAACGGTATTTCCAAAGCGGAAAAAATCATTATGGAACTGGCTTTGTCAATGAAAGATGAAATCGCTCCGGAAACCTGCGCGAAAATGCGTTCGCTGTATATGTTCATTTATGACCGGCTGGTGACAGCGAATATTTCCAAGGAGCTGGAGCCGCTGGATGATGCCCTGCGGGTTATTCGCCATATTCGGGAGACGTGGTTGCTGCTGATGGAGAAACTTCAGGAAGAGCGGGGCGGGGCGGCCTCGGCGGCATATAATGTCGAGATTCCGGCGCCTAATGGTCAGAGTCGGACAATCGGTTCAATCATATTCTTCAGGAAGTTGGTTCTAATCTGAGTATTGAAGGATAGTCCGCCGGGTGGTGGGGGTATGTAAATAACGGTTTTGAGTGGTCGAATCCGGCCGCTTACGCGGCTCGGCTTTTGCAGGGGGATTGTTTTTGGATTGGTGGTCGGAAGCCCGCCACGAAAGACGGGGGTTGTTTTTCAGGCGGTGGCTTTCTGGATTCGGTCGTGGGGTCTTAGCAGTTTACGGTTTTCGGGTCCTATCAGAGCATCAAGCTGACGGCAGAAATCGGTATCGGGGCGAACGGTTTTTTCGATTTGTATAACCACGTTCATATGTCCCCGCGCGGCGATTTCGACATAAACGGGACACTTGCCGCGATGATGTTCGCAAAGCGACTGGAAATTTCTGAGCAATTTTTCGTTGGTCAGCTCTCTATCGAGATGGACAAACACCGCATGGGTCAGTTCTTCGGCGGCGTGTGACATGTCATAGACCTCATTGACTTTCAGGGAAGGCTCTTCACGGCGGAAATCGACTATGCCGCGAAGAAAAACCATGCCATCGACCTGCATGAGATGGTCGAACTGGGCTAGTCCGTCGGGAAAAATCACACCGTCAACGGTTCCATTCAAATCTTCCAGCGTGAACATGGCCATGCGTGAGCCTGCCCTCTGCCGTTTTTGGTTACACAATATCTCATGCGGGAAATCATGCCGCCGATAATGACTTCGGAATCGGGGCGGAGATTTGTCAGGGTGTTGGTGTGGGCGGTGCTGTAATAGTAGATGTCCTGGGCATAATCTGCCAAGGGATGGGAAGTGACATAGAGACCGAGTACATCGCGTTCGTACTGGAGCATGAGGGGTTTGGGCCATGGTTCAACGTCGGGGAGTTTGGCGGCTTCTTCCTTGAGTTCCTCGTCTTCCTCAAAAGCGTCGAAGAAACTCATTTGTCCCTGGGCTTTGTCTTTCTGGAGTTCGTTGCCGATTCTCACGGCGTCTTCCAGAGCGGCCATGGTCTGGCCCCGATGTCCGCCGAGCGAATCGAAGGCGCCAGCTTTGACAAGTGCTTCCAGGGCTCCTTTGTTGACTAGGCGCGTATCGATATGCTGGCACAACTGGTAGATGCTCTCAAACTTGCCGATTTCTTCGCGAGCGCGGATTATTTCCTCGACGGCTCGTTCGCCGACACCTTTGACGGCGGCCATTCCGAAACGGATGCGTTCGCCCTGGACTTTTTCGATGGGCTTGAGTTCGTAGGGGCCTTTTTTCTTTTTGACGGATTCATCGTAAATAACGGTGAAGTCGGCGAAACTTTCGTTTACGTCTGGGGGCAGAACCTGGATGTCCATGCTCTTGCATTCGTCGATGTACTCGGCGACTTTTTCGGTTGAGCCCATTTCAAAAGTCAGCAAGGCAGCCATGAATTCGGTGGGGAAATAGGTTTTGAAGAAGGCGGTCTGGAAAGCCAGGATTGCATATTGAGTGGAATGGCTTTTATTGAAGCCGTAGCCGGCGAATTTCTGGATAAGCTCGAAAAGCTCTTCGGCTTTCTTTTTGTCGATGCCCTTGGCGACACAACCTTCAATAAAGGTCCCCATTTCGGCATTGATAATACTGTGCTTCTTTTTGCTGATGGCTTTAATCAGTTTGTAGGCACGTGCCAAGGGCAGGTCGCCGAGCCGATTGAGAATCTGCATGACCTGTTCCTGGTAAATCATAATGCCGTAAGTTTCTTTGAGTACCTCCTCCATAATGGGATGGGGCAGGGACCATGATTCACCGTGCTTGCGTCCGTTATAGTCGGGGATAAGGGCCATGGGGCCTGGGCGATAGAGAGCGTTTGCGGCGATTAAATCGCCGATGCGGTCGGGCTTCATTTTCTGGAGCAGGTCTCGCATGCCGCCTGACTCAAACTGGAACATGCCCTTGGTGCGTCCTTCGCCGAAAAGGTTGAGCACGTTCTGGTCGGTAAGGTCGAGGTTGTTGGGGTCGAGGTCATAATTTTTGCCGAGCTTTACAAGTTGGCGTGCTCTTTCGATGGTGGTCAGTGTTCGCAAGCCCAGAAAGTCCATTTTCAGCAGGCCGACTTTGTCGCAGGTTGGTCCGTCATATTGGGTAATGACATCGTCGGAATCGGCGGCTTTGTAGAGAGGCAGGAAATCGTCGAGGGGCTGGTCGGCGATAACTACACCGGCGGCGTGTACCGAAGCGTGTCGGGCCATTCCTTCGAGGGTTTTTCCGATTTCGATAACCTTGGCGATTTTGGGGTCTTTATTGCACCATTCAGGAATCTGGGGTTCCTGTTCGATGGCGTCCTTGAGTTTTATGTTTAGCGTTTCGGGTACGAGCTTGGCAAGTTTATCGGCATCGCCGAGCGGGACATTCAGAACGCGGCTGACATCGCGGATGACGGCGCGTGCTTTCATGGTTCCATAGGTGATAATCTGGGCGACATGGCCGTATTTATTTCTTACGTAATTGATAATGTCGCCGCGACCATTCTGGCAGATGTCAACGTCGATATCAGGCATTTCGCTGCGTTCGGGGTCCATGAACCGTTCGAAGAGCAGGCCGTACTCCAAGGGTTCAACATTGCCGATATTCAGGACGTAACCTACCAGCGTACCAACACCACTGCCACGAGTCCCGCAGGGAATGCCGGTACGGCGGGCATAGTTCATAAAATCCCAGACTATGAGGAAATAACTGGAGAAGTCCTTGCCGCGAATAACGTCCAGTTCGCGATAGAGGCGTTCTTTGATTTCTTCGGTCATTTCGCCATAACGTTTTTTTACGCCTTCGAGACAAAGCTCTTCGAGATATTCTTCGGGGGTCTTGTTGTCCGGGGAATGTAGACCGGGGCGTGCTGCTGACCAAAATCGAGCTTGAGGTCGCACATGTCAGCGATTTTCAGGGTGTTGTCACAGGCTTCGGGGCAATCTGGGAACATCTCCCGCATCTGTTGGGCACTCTTGAGGAACAGGCCGCGCGGGTATTTCAGGCGGTTATCGTCCTCGAAAGTCTTGCCGGTGCTCAGACAGGTCAGCACTTCGTGGGCCTCGTAGTCCTGCTCGCGCAGGAAGTGAACGTCGTTGGTGGCGACCAGGGGGATGTCCAGCTCGTGAGCCAGCTCAATTAGAAGTGGGTTTACCGCGTTCTGGTCGGCACAGTGACTCTGGATTTCGACATAAAACCGGTCGGGGCCAAAAAGTTTTTTGTAATACAGGGCGGCTTCAACGGCTTTGTCTCGTTCACCTTTGGCGAGGAAGGTGGGCAGTTCTCCGGCTAAACACGCTGAGCAACAGATAAGACCTTCGGAATGCTGACTGAGAATTTCACGGTCTATGCGCGGGCGGTAATAGAACCCTTCGAGGTAGGCACTGCTGGCGAGCTTGAGTAGGTTGTGGTAGCCGGTGCGGTTCTGGGCCAGTAGGATGAGATGGTAGGCGGCTTCGCCGATACCTTTAGCTTCGCGGTCTTTGCGAGAGCCGGGGGCGATATATGCTTCGGTGCCGATGATGGGCTTTATGCCGGCGGCGACACAGGCGGAATAGAAGGTCAGGGCACCGAACATGTTGCCGTGGTCGGTGAGGGCCAGTGAGGTCATGCCAAGTTCGCCGGCGGTCTTGACTAGCTTTTTGACCTGGCAGGCTCCGTCGAGGAGGCTGTATTCACTGTGTACGTGTAAATGAGTAAAGCCTTTATCTTCCATGACTTATATTATACTCCGGTTGGGATATTCTATGTTGTTCGCGGATTGTGTTCCGTTGGAAACAATATATCCAACCTGGAGCAAAATCTCAAATAAAAGAGCAGATTTTGTATAAGTTGTTTCTGGGAAAGAATTATTATGTGCTCAGAATGAGCGGTAATAGCAGTTTACCTGTGAAAGCCGGGGCTGATATTCGCCGTCGAAACGGGCATCGAGAGTAAGTCGGGCCGGGGCGATATCATCACAGAAATAAATGTCTATATCAACATAAGTTCCGTTTATATATAGATTTCTGATTCTGCTGAAACCGGTATGGTATAAGTCCCGGCGAATACTTTCCAGGTGGTCTCTGATAATAACCTCGGAGTCAACGGGGCCTAGCCTGCTTTGAATCTGGAAAAACATTCTTTCCATCCCCTGCTGTAAATCCTGTGTTTCAATGTTGATACGGGCATATTCAACCCCGGCTGGGCCAACATGCTGCTTGTAGACGTGGCTGGGCTGCTGACACCCGCCAGCCCAGACAACGCTGATTAACAAACAGGACATTATTGTCGCAAATTTATTTTTGATAGGTATATGCCTCATAAAATCTGTGTCCTCTAGGGAATGTATCGTCAAAATTGCCGGGGAAACTTGGCTGATAAGCGAGTTATATCAAAAAAGCTCTATTTGCAATGCACTTTGTAAGGAGTTTATTAGCAAGAGGTTAAATTGTTAGCTGATAGTAGAGGGAAAAGTTTTTGACAAGTTATCCACAAAAAATATACCGACGGGGGGCCTATAAAATATGGGGACAGGTTTATTTTTGGGCCCGATAAGCTGGTTGTTATAACGAATCGAGGAAATTGGGCTAATTTTGGGGATTTACCGTTAGTCATTCAGGGCAATGGATTTGTAACCATAGTTTTCTGACGGGTAATAAATTACGTAGGCCCAAATCGAAAATATATTAAAGTCCACCTTGCAATACTTTGGCGATACCGCGAAAAGTTATCCACAATCAATACACAAGGATTGTACGCAGCGTTTTGTACGGTCGGGAAGCATTGATAATAGCGATTTATTGGTAATTATTGCCGAAATCCCAACTAAATTATGGTTAATGGAAAGGTTATCGGTCATTTCCTGAAGAGTCATGAGGGAGCTGGTCGATATATATGACGAGGTATAATATGAGCCAGGCAATGACAATCTATGACTATCTATCTGCCAGCGATACTCCGGCGGCTGACAAGGCGTTGGTACATGCTCTGCGTCGGGCTGAAGAGCCTTATCTGACGGTGATTTTTGAGACACTGCTGGAACGGGGCTCGGAAGAGACGGCTGAGCTGGTCAATAATTATGATAATTATGCCAAGCCCTGGCAGGATACGATGGTAAATCAGATAACCCGTCTGCACCGTGGTTTGCGGAAGGCGGCGCGAGGTGGGCATCAGGCTCGTCAGAATTGCCTGTCTATTATTAGATATACCGGTGATTTGCGGCTGGCGGATGTTGTGGTTAATCTTCTGTCGGACCGGACAGCTAATATCGGTCAGCGAGCGGGCAATGTTTTGTTGAGTATGGCTGAGCAGATTGCGAAAAATCATTTTGCGGCACCGCGGACGGCGACGAGTTCGGATGAGGCGGAAAAAGCTATACTGATTGACAGTGATTTTGCTCCGGCGAATACCGATGAGATTCGCGTGAACTTTCGTTCAGCGTTGAGTCGGGGGGTGCGGAATTATAATATTCATCGTCGACCGGAAGCGTTATTGGCGGCGATGTATGTTGTTCCAGCCGACGATGAGGAATTCTGGGGTGAGACTCTGCATAATTACACCCCTTCGGGTGCGGCGGTTCAGGAACTTGTACGTTCCTGCAGTGAACCGGCGGCGGCTAAGTTTTGTATTTCGGCGTTGGGTCATATCCATCTGCGTTCATCGGCGGCCCATAGTATTAATAAGCATACTCGGCCGGGCTTTATTATCGCTGTGGCGGAGGAATTTGAACGTAATCACAATGAAGCGATTTGCAAGGGTCTGCGGATGGTTCGTCATCCGCAATGGCTTAACCATGCGATAATGCCGACAAAGGGGTTGACTAAGGATGAATTGGGGGAGATTCTGGAGCTGATTGGCAACATGTCGGCGGGGGCTGAGCAGGTTTGCGGTTATCTGGAACAAATAATTGATACAAAGGACGCTCAGGTCGCTGGACGGGTGCTGCGTCTAGTGAAAGATTTACCGGTTCAGGCGAGTGTGGGGGTCTTGATGCGGGCATTGCAATCGTCTCATCCCACCATCGCGCTGGCGGCGGGCAAGATACTTAACAACAATGCCTCTCAGGTGCCGTCGTCGGTTCTATCGAAATTACTGACCAGTCCGCACGAAGCGGTACAGGAGCTGGGGCGGAGCCGGTTCCGTTCGGTGGCTTTTGAACAATACTGGAAGAAGTTTGAGCGGATGGCTCCGAAACAGCAGAAAACTACTGGTCAGGCGGTCTTCAAGATTGACCCGGACGCATATAACTGCTGGCGTAGTTACGCCCATTCGGGCAATCCGGAACAGCGTTTGCGGGCAGTGCAGATGGTTAAAGTTCTGGAAGATAACGGTGAATGCGTGGAAACTCTGATGGAGCTTGCGAATGATTCTGACCGGATGGTGCGCAGCAGCGCGGTGGCGGCTTTGGGTCGGGTTCGGAATATGTCGCGTGAACTGGAGATACGGACCGAGCAATGTCTGATGGAAGCATTGAATGATCGTGATACCCGTGTTCAGGCTAACGCTGTGGAGGCTTTGGAAGAACGCAACGCTCAGGGCCAATCGGAAATTATTGAGAAGATGACCAACAGCTCGAATAATCGGGTACGGGCTAACGCAATTAAAACTCTGTTGGAATGGAAAGTCGAATCGGTCCGGCAGGCACTGGATAAGATGCTGACTGACGGTCGACCGCCACATCGACTCAGCGCCCAATGGGTTCTCAAGCAACTGGAGCCCCAGAAGATAATCGCCCAGCCGAACATGGAACCTGTGGTCAGGAAAACCAGTTCGGGTAAGGAAATGAAATATGCAGATTTTATCGCTTCTGTTTGAATCGCTGCTGGTACTGGCGGAAATAAATGACAAGTTTGACGAGACTCTAAGCTCGTTTCGTAATGCGTTCACCGGCAGCACCAAAGGCAATATAATACAGTGGGGCGTGGTATTGTTTATGATACTGGGGGCGGTGACGCTGGCGGTTATGACGGCGAAGCTGTGGAAATACGCTCATCGGCAGGAGCAGCAGGACAAGGGTCCGGAGGAGCTCTTTGAGGGTTTGCTGGGCGTATTGAAGCTGGGTGAAACAGATAAGAAACTGCTGCGGGAAATGGCTGAAGGTTCACGTCTGCGGCATCCGGCGACAAGTCTGCTGAGTCCGAAAACGCTCGACTGGAGCCGTCAGGTATGGCGAGATGAAATGGGGACGCGAAAAAGTAAACGACTTAAAGTACAAGCGTATCGATCATATCTGCGTACAGCTTTTTGACCAGGTTACGCCATCTACCTCTCAGGAACAGTTAGCCCAGGCAATTGCGGAACAGCAGGTCAATTAAAAGTTTAGTTAAAACTCATTTCATCACACCACTATCGATGAAAATAGCGTAAGCGGCGGCGGCAAGAATGAGTGCTGTCAGAGGGGTCATAAGCCATCCAAAGGCGATATTACGTAAATTTCGCAGATTGATAGCATTGCTGCGGCGAATCAGGCCGATGCCGACGATACTGCCAATGATGCCCTGGCTGGTACTAACAGGAACACCTAAAAAAGCGAAGACATGGACCGTCAAGGCCATCGAAGCGACCGCCACCAGGGCGGTAAACGCATCAAGCGGTATAATTCCCGAACCAACCGAAAGCATAACTCTTTTGCTGTAGCTTATCACACCGAAAGCAATGGCCATTCCCCCGATAAGGGCGAGATAAGTATCGCTTAATCGCTCGAACTGGCCGGAAAAAATACCGGTAGCAATGGCAACATTGTTGGCCCCGAGGGCATAAGAGCCATAAGAGCCGACGACAATCAGGCCTGACCAGAGGATTTTGTCGCGGGTCAACATGCTCATGGGGATATGGGTCAGGAGATAGCCCAGCACCCAATAAAAAACGGCCGCTATAATCATGGTACACAGCGGGGTGGCGACCCAGCAGATGACGACATTGCCGAGGCTGTGCCAGTTCATGCTGTTGGTAGCCAGGCCAATACCGGCAATAGCCCCGACAATCGCCTGCGACATGCTGATGGGCAGGCGTATTACGGTCATGGCCGTCCCGGTTATCGCGGCGGCAAGTGAAGTTATCACCAGCGTACTCATCGTTTGCTGGCTGAGCCCGCCAAGGGTATGGATTCCGGCGGCCCCTTGGAGAGATGCCCCAAGAATGACAAACAGGGCGCAAATCAACGTAGCCCGTCGGTAGGTGAGTACCCGCGCCGCCACGGCAGTACCAAAAACATTGGCGGCGTCATTGGAACCAAGTGTCCAGCCGAGAAACACGCCGCCTGCCAGCGGTGCCAGAGCAATAAGACTTATCATCTTATACGCTCCTCTTGGCGACAATAATACGGATGCGGTCCCCGGCATTTTCGGCGCGGTCGGGTATGGCGCCGGTACTGCCGATAAAATCCCGGAGCAGTATTTTCTGGAATCCGTCAAGTTCTGAGGAGAAAACCCGCTCGACAAGAGAACCTTCAATGTTGTCGGCTTCGCTTTCGATTTCGTCGATTTTGCCGACGATGGCCATCGTACCGGCGAAATCGGAAAAAAGCTGTTCGACGGCTTCGATAAGTACTTCGGTGCTGCGTAAGGTTAGTGCCAGCAATTTCATAATACCATCCTGAAGGAATTCGGGAATGGTTATATGATTGGTCCAGAGCATGCGGATGGCGGTTTCAGCCTGGTTGGGTACGCGGTCAATCATTTCCAGCAGCAGCAGAATATCGCCGCGTGATTCCGGGAAGATAGATTTGCTGTACATCATCACCTCAATTTCGGTTCGGATATCGTCGGCGGAACTCTCGAAGCGATGGACCATATTGAGATCCTGGCCGAGCTTTTGCCGGTCGCCGGTCTGGGAATAGCTCAAGAGGCCGTCATGAAAGACCTGAAGGGCCTGAAGGACAGCTTTGCAGTAGTCTGAAGCGAGAGACTCGACTTTTTTCTGTCGGGAGACGAACAACATAGGTATTGCTCCTTAAATGAGTTACGAGTAAAAATAACCTTTCTTGGGCGTTTAGTCAAGAAACAAACCAACAGGTATATTGACCTGACATAACGCTTCGGTTAAACTGATAGTGTATTTCCGCGATAGAGCGGGAACTTCAAACTATGAAGTAGGAGTACACCATAGTAGGAGTAACCATGGGCAGTCCACGTACTTATATAGCTGTAGACCTTGGGGCCGAAAGCGGGCGGGTAATGCTTTCGACGGTATCGGATGAGAAATTGACGTTGGAGGAAATTCATCGGTTCGGTAACGGGCCGGTTGAGGTTGAGGGGCCCCTGCGCTGGGATTTTGCTAAGCTGTTCGGCAATATAAAAGACGGTATCGGTCGGGCGGTCAAACAGGCCGGGCCGGTTTCCGGTATCGCGGTCAATAGCTGGGGTGTTGATTATGGGCTGTTGGGGGCGGACGGTCAATTGCTGGAGATGCCTTATCATTATCGTGACGGTCGCACGGACGGCATGGAGGAAGAGGCTTTTAAGATTATGGGCCGGCGGAGGATTTATGACCTGACCGGTATCCAGTTTATGCAGCTGAATACTATTTATCAATTGTTTTCGATGAAGCTGAGCGGTGACGAAGCTCTGGCAAAAACTAAACATCTGGTAATGATGGCGGATTTGGTTTCGTATTTCCTTTGCGGCGAGATTTTCTGTGAATACAGTCTGGCCAGTACGTCGCAACTGCTGAATATGCAAACGGGCAAATGGGAGTTGGAAATATTCGACAAGCTGGGCTTGCCGGTTGAAATTATGCCTCGTGTTGTTCCGGCGGGTACGATTGTCGGCAAGCTGACAGCGGAAATTGCCGCGGAGCTGGGTTGTGAACAGATACCGGTTATTGCGGCGGGTTCGCATGATACGGCTGACGCGGTGGCGGCGGTTCCAGCCGACAAGTCATCAAACTGGGCTTATCTGTCCAGCGGTACGTGGAGCCTTATCGGGGTGGAAAGCCCTACACCGGCGATTAACGATACTACCTATGATTTTCAATTTACCAATGAGGGTGGGGTTTGCGGTACGATTCGCCTGCTGAAAAATATCATGGGGTTGTGGATTGTACAGGAATGTCGTCGTCAATGGCAGCGTGACGGGTTAGAGCTTTCTTATGGCGCAATAACCGAGATGGCTCAGGCAGCCCAACCGTTCGCGGCGTTTATCGACCCGAACGCGGGTGATTTTTTCGCGCCGGGTGATATGCCCAACCGGGTAAACACGTACCTTAAACAAAACGGGCAGCCGGTATTTGAGGATAAGGGACAGTTGGTGCGGGTGGTGCTGGAAGGGTTGGCCTTGCGTTATCGCTGGGCCCTGGAAAAATTGGAGCAGGCGACAGGTCGTAAAATTGAGGTGTTGCATGTGGTCGGTGGTGGTATTCAAAATGAACTGCTCTGCCAACTGACAGCTAATGCTACCGGTCGAAAGGTAATTGCCGGCCCGATAGAAGCGACCGCAACGGGTAATGTGCTGATGCAGGCAATAGCCACGGGGCAAATTGGTTCGCTGGCTGAAGGCCGAAAACTCGTGGAGCGGTCGTACTGTTTGAGGGAATATACACCGCAAGACCAGCGGGAATGGCAGCACGCTTATGAACAGGCGAAGTTAGGATAAACTTCCATTTGTAAAAAATATTGAGAAGGGGGTTTTCTACCGCACTGAAGTAGTTATACTGGAATTATAACAGGATAGGTAATGACTGATAAAATAGAAAAACTGGAACAACAGCTCGACAGTTTCGATTCCGCCCAGCGTCAGAGTGCTTTGGCTGAACTTGTTTCTCTGGTCGCCGGCGGCCAAATCACCCTGCCGGAACCTTCACAATACGTCAATCTGCATGGTCATACGTTTTATTCCTATAACGCTTATGGCTACAGTCCGAGCAAATACGCGTGGCTGGCCCGCAAGGAAGGGTTGGCGGCGGCGGGTACGGTGGATTTTGATGTGCTGGACAGCCTGGAAGAATTTCTCGCGGCGGCCCGAATGCTGGGTCTTAAAGGTGCCGTGGGAATTGAAACGCGAGTCTATGTCCCGGAGTTTGCCGAGCGGGAAATGTCCTCGCCGGGCGAACCGGGGATTACGTATCACATGGGAGTTGGTTTTCCGAGCAGTAAATTGTCGGGGTCGGGTGCGATTTTTCTTGCCGACCTGCGGCAAATGGCTCAGCAGCGTAATATCTCATTGATGGAACGGGTGAATGATTATCTTGACCTGGTGCGGCTGGATAACGAGAAGGATATTATGCCGCTTACTCCGGCGGGCAATCCCACCGAGCGTCATCTTTGTCTGGCCTATGCCCGTAAAGCTCAGGAGGTTTTTTCTGATACCGTGGAATTGGCGAAGTTCTGGACTGAGAAATTAGGGACTGACGCAACTAAACTTACTTTGCCCGAAGGCGGCGACCTGATTAACGCGATTCGTGCCAAGACCATGAAACAGGGCGGGGTGGGTTATGTCCAGCCGGGCGAAGGGTCGTTTCCCCAAATGGCTGAAATGAATGAATTTATTCTCGCCGCGGGCGGAATACCGACTCTGGCCTGGCTGAACGGTTTATCCAACGGTGAACAGGTTATCGAAGAACTGCTCGACGTAGCGATGAACAGCGGGACAGCGGCAATCAATATTATCCCGGACCGTAATTTTACGCCGGGCGTAAAAGACAAAAAACTTGAGAATCTTAATCAGGTTATCGCTATCGCTCAGGAACGTAATTTGCCCATTATCGTAGGCACGGAAATGAACAGTCCGGGCCAGAAATTTCGCGATAATTTTGAAGCGGCTGAACTGGCTGTTCACGTCCCGGTTTTTCTCAGGGGTGCTAATATTGTTTACGGTCATTCGGTTCTGCAACAGCAAAGCTTGCTGGGTTATACCAGCAAGTGGGCAAGTGAAAGACTGCCTGATCTCAAGCAGCGTAACGATTTTTATGAAAGTGTCGGCGTGAAACTTAACCCCCAAAATGAAAGTGTTCTGGCGGGTATCGACAGCGATACTGAGCCCAAAAATATTCTGGCAAAACTAGCCTAAGACTCACAGGAAATTAAATGACTACCATCCCCCAAAAACAAACCGCGGTACAACTTATCGGCCCGGATGAGCTCACTCTTAATTTAAACAAGGAGGTATTTCAGCCCGGCCCATATCAAATTCTGGGGCATGTCGAAGCGGTGGGTTTGTGCTTTAGTGACCTGAAGCTGCTCAAGCAGTTTTCCAAACACGCCCGCAAGACGAAAATCAATTCCGGTATCGACCTTGAGATATTAAAAGAAATCCCCAGTTACGTACCCGACGCTGAACCCACTGTGCCGGGTCACGAGGCGGTAGTGCAGATTGCCGCGGTCGGTGATAAAGTTACGGATGTGAAAGTCGGCGAACGCTATCTGGTTCAGACCGACTATCGCTGGATTCCTACCGATAACAGCAACGGTTCGTTCGGGTATAATTTCGAAGGTGCCCTTCAGGAATACGTACTCATGGACGAACGGGTCATTATCGCACCGAATGGAGAGTCGATGCTCATTCCCGCCTCGGATGATTTTTCCGCAGCGGCCATCGCGCTGGTAGAGCCGTGGGCGTGCGTAGAGGATTCTTATGTGGTCGTCGAACGCCAAACTATCAAAGCGAACGGCCAGATGCTTATCGTCGCGGACAAATCTCCGGCGAACGATGTGCTGAGCAAACTGTTCGCTGAATATGGTAACCCGGGCAGGATTTTCTGGCTGGGCGGAGGGGACGCACCGGCGAATCCGGGGATTGAAACCACGTCAATTAAAAGTCTGGATGAGGTTAAGGATGAAAGCTGTGACGATATAATTTACTTCGGCAGCCGGGCGGAAACCGCCGAGAAACTTTTCGCCAAGGTTGCTATCCACGGTCTGCTGAATATTGTTCAGTGCGGCGGCAGATTTGGGCGGGACGTTGCGACTATGGTGGGCAGGACTCACTACGGTGGTATACGCATCATTGGTACGGCGGGCGACAACCCTGCCGACGCGATGAAGACCATCCCCTCCACCGGTGAGATTCAGCCTAACGACAAAATCGACGTTGTGGGAGCGGGCGGGCCTATGGGCGTAATGCATGTTATTCGCAATCTGTGCCAGGGTGTTGAAGGTGTCACTGTTTTCGCCGGCGACCTCGACGACGGCAGACTTGCGAATCTGAGCAGTATCTGCACGGAACTTGCCGCGAAAAACAATCTGACCTATCGCCCCTATAATCCGAAAAAGGAAACTATCGACGAAATGTTTGATTATATCGCTGTCATGGCACCCATCCCGCAGCTTGTGGCGGCGGCGGTCAAGCGTAGTGGTCAAAACGCGCGAATTAACATCTTCGCGGGTATTCCCGCTTCGGTCAGCGGCAACATCGACCTCGACACCTATATTGAAAGAGGCATGTATTTTATCGGCACGAGCGGTTCGACGCTGGACGATATGAAGGTTGTGCTGGAGAAGGTTCAATCACATCGGCTGGATACAAATCTTTCGGCAGGTGCGATCTGTGGCCTGGAAGGTGCGATCGACGGCATTCGCGCGGTTGAAAAACAACAGATAGTCGGCAAGATTATTTGCTATCCCGCCTGCAAAGGGTTAGGGCTGACAACTCTGGACAAGCTTCAAGAAGTTCGCCCGGACGTAGCGGAAAAACTAAATGACGGTCGTTGGAACAAAGAAGCCGAAAATGTTCTGCTGGGCAGATAGTGCAAGAGATTAAATCGGAAGTTTATAAGTATAGAAGGAAATAAGATGGAAAAGGCACTGGCGGATTTAATTGAGATTTCACGCAAGGTCGGCAAAGACCCTATGCTCGTACAGGGCGGGGGGGGGCAACACCTCGGTCAAGACTCCCGACGGCGATTATATGTATATCAAGGCCAGCGGTACCGCATTGAAAGATATGGATGAATCGCGCGGCTGGCGGCGAGTGAAACTCGAAAAGGTCAACGCCGTCATTCAAGACAAAAAACTTGCCGCACTCGATGAGCAGGCTCAGGAAGGCAAGGTCGTGAAGATGCTGCTGGACGCCTGCGACGATGATACGACCGCCGGAGCCAGGCCTTCCATCGAGTCACCGCTTCACGCGATGCTGGACACCTATATAATCCATCTTCATCCGCTTATGGTTAGTGCTTATGTAAACGCTAAAAACGGGCGGTTGCTTTTCGAGAAGATTTTCAAAAATGAAAAATATCCGGCGTTGTGGGTTCCCTATGTTAATCCGGGCTATACGCTGGCTCGCAAGCTGCATAGTATGGTAAGGGCCTACGAAAATGAGCATGGCCGTAAGCCGGCGATTCTGTTTCTGGAAAAACACGGCGTGTTTGTCACTGCCGACACTCGCGCAAAGGCGCTGCGGCTGGTCAAAACCGTAATCGATGCCTGTGCCGGCAAATTAAAGGAAATAAAAATTCCGCGGGCAAAAGTCGTTGACGCGGAAATCGTCACCCAAAGTCGTCTGGCGATTCGTAAAGCATATTTTCAGGCAACCGGTGCGTACATGCCCATCTGGCAAATTGAAAATGACATGGTTACCGCATTTCTTAATCGCAAAGACGGCAAACAGCTTCTGAGTGCCGGTGCTTTGGCGCCTGACGAACTGGCCTATGTTGACGGGCCGGCTTTGTGGGTGGAAAAGTGCGATGTAGATAAAATAACCGCACAACTTAAAAAGCAGCTTGAACGGGGGCAGAAGCCGGCGGGAACTTTTTTCGTCAAGAACGTCGGACTGTTTGCCGCATGCGATGCCAAACGTCTTGCGACGGTTGATGAAATTGCGACCGGTTCACTTATGATTCGCATGTGGGCGGCGGTGTTTGGCGGGCTTAACTGTCTGACTCGCAAGCAGGAAGATTTTATTAATCAGTGGGAGGCTGAAAGTTTTCGTCGTCAACTGGCAGGTCGTTCCAGTGCAGGCGCTGTCAAGGACCGTATCGCCATAGTCACCGGCAGCGGCAGCGGCATCGGACGCAGTATCGCCATCGGCATGGCACGGGCGGGAGCATTGGTAGCGCTGGCGGACATTGACACCAAAGCCGCCGAAGAAACCGGGAAAATGATCGTTGCGGAAATGCCCAACGCTCTAACAAAAGTTGTCGCCTGCAATGTCACCAGTGAAGAAAGTGTAGCCGAAGCCTTTAATGAGCTGGTCAACACCTGGGGCGGGCTGGATATTCTGGTAAATGCCGCTGGGGTTGCCCCCGCTTATTCTCTGGTGGATTTGCCGGTTAAGGCTTGGCGTTTCGCTCTGGAGGTCAACCTTACCGGCTATTTCCTGATGGCTCAAGCGGCCACGCGGATAATGATTGCTCAACAGATGGGCGGCAGCATTGTCAACATCTCCAGCAAGTCGGGTCTGGACGCCAGCAAAAACAACACACCTTATAATGCCACCAAGGCCGGCGAGCTTCACATGGCCCGCGGCTGGGCAATGGAACTGGGGCCGCACGGTATCCGCGTGAACAATGTCTGTCCGGGCAATGTTTTCGAGGGTTCGAAAATTTGGAACCCGGAATATATTAAGGTATGTGCCAAGAAATATGGTATTCGGCCGGAAGAAGTTATCCCCTTCTATGTCGATAAGACATATCTCCGGCGCGAAATCAAGGGACAGGATATCGCCGACGCGGTCGTTTATCTCTGTTCTGAGCAGGCACGGGTGATTACCGGCCAAACTCTGGTAGCTGACAGCGGGCAGGTCTTCGTGCGTTAATCGAGGTGGACTTAGAAAGCGTTCGGGTCGTTGTTGTTGCCCCAGGCAGGCGCCGGCGCTGCCGCAGGTGCGGGCATTGTGAAACCACCGCTCGGAGGAGCTGCCGGGGTTGTGGCAGCGCCGCCCATCGGAGGAGCCGACGGTAATACAACCGGCGCCGGAACCGCGCCAGCCTGGTCGTCCTCGGTCAGCATGTCTTCCGTGCCAATCAGAGCACCTTCACGTTTAATGCGTTCAGCCCGTTCCAAATCCATAGCAACCATCGGTCTGACCGCTACTCCGTCCAGGGCTGGGTCAAAGCTGCCGAGATTTTCCTGGGGTTCCTTGCGATCACAGGACACCAAAACCGAAACAAGAAGGACCAAAATCAGCAACTGAGAAACAAGACTCTTCATGGTTAAATCCTTATTAAAATACTCTAAGCCAGTCCCGCCAAAGGCTTTACCTTCCCGTGCAATTCCGAGCAGGAATAGGGCTGACCCAGTTCAAACTGCACATAGCAGCCGTGGTTATGGTCACTGGCCAATATTATCATCCGGTCATGCTGCACCGAACATCCATCCGGCTGCGGCTGATGACCGACAATAAAGGTATCAGCTTCGAAGCATTCCGTCAACAGTTCAAGGCATTTTGGTGTATGGGCACGATCCCAGGTCAACGCGTGCAGCGACGGGTCTGATTTCATATCCACAACCGTCAGCTGACGCTGAAAAATATCCGAATCGAAACCCGGCAAATGCCGCATCGAAGGCAGTGAATGGGACATCCAGATGCGATTATCCGTCCGCACTGCCAGCGGCAGAGACAGAATGAAATGGTCCAGGGCCTTCATGACCTGGCCGGAATGCTCACCGAAGGTATTGTACATCCCGGTATTCAAGGCCCGTACCATGGGCTGGCCGTTCTTGAGGACTTCCTCGCGAGTGACCTGGGCCATGGCGTGGTTGCCGAGAATATAATGTATCTGGTTGGGAAAACGTGCCTTTAGTCGGGCGGCCATGCTCACCAGCTCGTAAGAATGGCACTGGTCGGGACTTTCTGTATTAGCCCCGTGGATAAGTTCGTGTAAAATAAGGTGGTTACCGCTATCTGCCTCAAGATTGGCAAAACGAATCAGCTTTTCAAAATTGCGGATATTGCCGTGCAAATCCCCGGTCATGACAACCTGGCCGGGCGAGGACAAGGTAATCAGATTTCCGTTGCGGAAGCGGTTAGACATATTCGCCTGGGCACCTGCTTCCAGTGCCTGGATAATTTCCTGATAATCCATTTATCTCTTGGTTACTGCTGCGGCTTTTTCTTGCCGTTGCCGTTAGCTGTGGGCCGGCCTCCGGCGATCATGTGAATCAGCAGGTCCAGACGTGAGACTAGAGTCGGCATATCCGTGGGACGCCGGGCCGGGTCTTTCTGGACACAATCCATTATAAGGTTGGATACCCCAACGGGAATCTTTGGTTTTAACTGGGTCGGCGTGGGCGGCGGACCGGTATTGTCCATGGTCGCCAGTTCAACCCGGTCTGTCGGCTTGGGAATCAGAGTTGGTACATGCTTACCGGTCAGGGCCCAGTACATCGTCGCCCCCAAATTGAACACATCGGTCTGCTTGGTCAGTGGCTTGCGTTTGACCTGTTCCGGTGCGATATAATCCGGGGTGCCCTGAATACGCGGCTTGACCGTACCAATCGGGCAACTTTGGCCCAAGTCGATAATCCTGATGGTTCCGCTTTCGCTGATAATAATGTTGTTGGGCTTAATATCGCAATGCAGTACCCCGCTGCTGTGCATCCCCTGCAGGCCGTCGGCGACCATGCGGAAAATCAGCAAAATATCCAGCAGACTGCGGGCGGAACTCTGCTCCAGACTGATGCCGGGACAAAATTCCATGAGCATAAGTACTTCGCGGGTCTGGAGATACTTCTTGCGGCGCTGAATGTCGTGAATCTTGCGAATATATGGGTGATTGACCTTTTGGGCGATATGAAACTCGGTCTCAACCTGCTCAATCAGCCTTTTGTCCTGATCGTCGCTGCGAACTACATGTTTAAGGGCAAAGGTCTCATGGGAACGCAGATTTTTTACCTCGAAAATGACGCTTCCCGCGCCATAGCCCAGGCGACGGACGACCTCAAAACCCTCATAGTGGGGGTCATCTCGGTTTATCAGCTCACTGCGTTTTGTATGTAGGTCGTTGGGCATATTATATTCTGTCGTAAAAATAAACCGGCAACTTCATTACCAATCTACAAGAAATCTCCTCTTGTCCGTAGGGTATACGGTGTCCGGCAGGTAAAAATATCCTGTAACTTACTGGTGAAGCTGAGGATACACTGAGGAGGAAGTCCCACACCTACGAGACTCCAACTTTGCTCTACCCCCCGACTTTCTCAACAGAAACCTGTTTTCAGGCCCTGTAAGTTCCGTCCGGAAGCCATCTTACTGGCACTCATTCTTCACATACTTATTGTACGCCATGTCCACTTAGTTGACAAGTCAAATTGTAATTCATTGTAAAACATACATTATTTTAAGGAGGCAATAATACCGAGGAATCCTGGTATGAAAAGCGAAAAATTTCACCCAAACAAAACAATTATCGGACTGCCCCGCCAGCTCCAAATACCCCGACGCCAAATAAAAAAACGCCAAAGGCGGAATACAACACCTTTGTCGTTCCAATTTTTTTCGTCTGGTATTGTTCAGAATTTCCAGTAATAGTCAGCTCAGGGGGTTTTCCAGTCGATATTGGGCTCGATTTGGCAGTGTTTGACCAAACTGGTGACCAGCACTTCCAACTGATGGTGCTGGCTGGTAGTCGCCCGACGTGAGGACCGGTCGCCAATCAGACAAATTCTGATAGTCCGGGCGGAATCTCCGCCCTCGGGCAGCCCCAGACAGCTGCGTTGTTCGATCCAGCAGCGGGAAGCGAAAATCTCGCCGTCTCTGCCGACAGAACCATCGGAAATGACAAAATGAACCTGGCTGGACAGCGGACCAATCAACCCCCGCTCGCTGAGCAGGCCGGCACTGTTGCTGTAAGAAACTTCAATGCGCTTCCAGCGGCCCAGTTCGATACCGGCTTCGGTGCCGAGTACCATGTTGACTGAACGCAGTTGAGTCTGACTGGTGAGGCTAAAAGCCATCGGTCTGATAGGCTTGCCTTCGAGCATCAACAAGACCAGAGCCCCTGCCGTCATCGCTGCCATAAGCGAAAGCATTACTTTTGCCAATCTTCCTTGACTGACCATAACTGATTCCCTGAACTCTGGGGCCGACATTAGTGACCTTGCCAATTTACGATTATCTCTAGTCTCAAGCGGCCACACATTGGTGATTATAATCATAAATCGGTAGACCACAAGCGATAACTTCAATTTATCAAGGGATTTCGCAAAGTTTTTTCAAGTTTTTTTACACGCAAACCGAACACTGTTGATTTGAAATAATTCCCCTCTACGGTGTCCCCCGGTTTCGTGTTAAGAATCACGTTTATCAGTACTGAAAAACTAGCCGTAATATACCCCAAGCGGCAAATCAACCGCTTTTCTGATTTGGTCGGCAATATCGTCAAGCTGCTCAGCCCTGAGCATCGAAACCTTTGCCAGACGCGGCGGCCGGGCGATAGTATGCAGTTGGATACCGGCAATTCTCCCGCCCCCATCGAGTATCTCGCGCAAGCGTTCAACATACGCTTCGATTTCGGCATACGTGGGCGATTGACCATCTATATTCATAAACAATGTTTGAATTACAATTTCCTGCTTGCGGGCGGTCAGCAGAAGATTTTCCAGAATACGTTTGAAGGGCACGTCACTGTTATTTACCTCTCGATAATAATCTTCCGTACCGGCATCGAGCTTGGCCCATATCTGCCCCTGATTCTGACGCAAAATTTCCAAACCCTCACGCACCCGCTCCAGATGCAAACAACTCGCATTGGTAATCAGAACAATTTTCACCCCCGGCAAAGCCAACTCGCCCTTTAGCCTGGCAATTAAACGGCAACTCTCCGAAAAATGCTCCGATGCCGCAGGCTCGCCGTCGCCGCTCAGGGCAATATCATTGAAACGACGCAGCTCTTCAGACGCACCACAAAACGGCTGAAACTGATATATCTGCCCACTCTTGATTTGCCCGATAGTCTCACGCAGCTCAGAGTCCAGCACCTTCAGCGAAAAACTCACCGGCCCATCACCGCAATCATCCCGATCGACCTGGCAATAAACACAGTTGAAGTTACAAACCTTTTCGGGACTGAGGTTTACGCCAACACTAATCCCTCCGCCGCGCCGGGTAAGCACTGGATATACCAGTTGCCGCCCCTGGTAATGACGCGGATGACTGCGAAAACCTTCCAGATTTTCCTGCTGATGCTGAGAGTTTTCTGACACTTTTTTTGACCGACCCGGTGGACGCTTATTTTTGGACACCTATAATAATAGTAGAACGATAAACAGTATATCCGGCTGGTGGAGCAGCCTGGTATGCGAAGTCACGCAATGGCCGTATCGCGGCTCGCCCCCCTTGCGTGACGCAACCCGGCATCGTGGCCGGGTTGTTTTTTAGCTACTTACCGGAATTGTTAGAAATCTGCAATGCCGCCAGCCCCGAAGCGGTATCTTCAGCAACATCAAAAAGCGCATCAAGCCCCGTCAGCAAAAACACGCCCCAAACCTGAATCGGAATCTCACAAAGAATCATGCGACGGTCGGCGTCGAGCACGACTTTGCGCAACTTCAGCAGCCGAGAAAGGTTAGACGAATTAAGAAATTTGACATGAGCAAAATTCAACAGCACCTCACGAGCATCATTTTCCATCCGCTCGGTAAGGGTGTTTATCTCATCGGTAAAATCCGGGTCGCCGGCAAGGTCTGCCACAACGATATTTTCTGACCAGTCCTGGATTGCCATAAACTTTTTCCTTTATGGGTGTAACCAAACTCCAGAGGCCCAGGCAGCCTGTCCCGGGCGTTTCATCCCTGAAACTCTGTCGCTAAACTAACAAAACATCGCCACTCTGTCAACCAGCCACCTAAATTACGCTTATATTACTGGGAATAATCATTATCTTGTCCAATATATCCGATTCAGATACTATGCTTTTAAAGGTACAGCCTGTTGGTCAAATGAACGATAATAGTTAATATGGTATGCCCAGGAGCTGCCCTTACTCGGAGAAAAATATGAATTTATTTCGCGCCTTACTGATTTGCCTGGCAACCCTGAATTTCGTCCTGCCCAGCCTCCAGGCCCAGGAAGACAAACCCGACCCCGAAATTATCCTGCGTAAATTCGCCGATTCGCTGTCCGCACAATCCGGCTTTGTGGTAGATGTTGAATCTACTATGATTGTAAGGCAGAATCTGTTTAGTCAGACCATCACCGAAAAATTCACCGTCGCTGCCTCCCTGCCCAACAAGCTCGCACTGCGTCCTCGCACAACCGGCATCACTCCTGCCATCATCTGCGACGGGCAAGACCTGCTGATATTCATGCCCCACCTGGGCCAATATCTCATCCGCTCAGCCCCGATGAATTTGCCCGGCCTTTTCCTGCCCGGTATGGAAGCCGGCAGCATGGCCCGCCAGGCATTACCCTTTATAGAAGTACTTATTTCCCAGAACCCCTACACCACCCTGACCCAGAACATTATCGAGACCCAATACATCGGCACCGAAAAAATTGCTGACAAAAATTGCCACAAACTTTTGCTCATTCAACAGGGACTGCAATGGGATTTTTATGTTACTGTTGATGAGCCGGTAGTTCTGAAAAAAATCGCGATTGAGACCAACTCGCCGGCCGCTCAGGCTGCCCTGAAAGCTCAATGGCTGTTTGGCAATCGGCGGGATGCAAATGAGAAAGATTTTCAATATACTCCACCGACCTTTGCCGAAAAAGTCTATCGATTCGGCGGAGCAAGTGAGCAGCATCCGTTAGTCGGCAAAACCGCACCAGATTTCACTCTGGAGCTAATCGAAGGGCCGAGCAAACTGCTTTCCAGCCATTTCAAAAAAGATATTGTGGTTCTGGATTTTTGGGCGACCTGGTGCGGACCCTGCCGACAAGCCCTGCCGATTATCGAACAGGTAACCAGCAGCTTCAAAGATAAATCGGTGGTCTTCTATGCCCTAAATCAGAATGAAAATAAAGATACCGTCAAGCAATATCTAAATCAGGCCAAACTCAATGTCAACGTAGCCCTGGACAAAGGAGCCGCACCGAAATATCAGGTAAGCGGAATTCCTCAAACCGTAATTATTGGCAAAGACGGAATCGTCCAGTCCATACACGTCGGTGTCCCCCAAAACATGCGCAGCCAGCTGACCGAAGAACTCACCCTGCTTACCTCAGGCAAGAGCCTCGTCATCGACCGCAAAAAATTTCAGCTCGAATGTACCGCTGTCCATTTCAAACCGGAAGTAATCAAAGCCGGCGAAAAAGCCCAGCTCGGTTTTACCGTCAAAAACAGCGGCGATGTCGATGTGCCCGCCGGTGCCTGCATGGTGATTCTCATGATTAATCAGGAACAAGCCTATTTTGGCCCCTTGCCCTGCGAAGTCGCCGCCGGGAGCGAGACTACCTGTGTGGTCCCGCAAACAGCGTGGAGTTTCCAGATGAAACGGGCCGGTGATTACAAATACCAACTGGCCATCGACCCCGAAGGTAGCGGTAAAATCTACCAGAATGGATTTACCGTAAAATAACGCACCCAGACTACATCTGGTCGATGGTCTCGATACCCAGTAAATTAAGACCATGCCGAATCGTTCGGGCGGTATGCAGGCACAGCAGCAGCCGCGAAGTCCGCACCGGCTCAGCAGCTTTGAGTACCGGGCAATTCGTATAAAAACCGCTAAACGCCTGAGTCAGATCAAACAGATAGCTGGTCAATAAATGGGGACGCAAATCACGAGCCACCATCTCCAGCACTTCGCCATAACGAAGTAAAGCCTTCGCCAAGGTCAGCTCCTCTGCCTCAGCCAATTCCAGCTTGTCGAGACTGTTTTCCAGTTCCGCCTCGGCAACCTCGCCTTTACGGAAAATACTCTGTACCCGCGCGTAAGCATACTGCATATAAGGAGCCGTGTTGCCCTCCAACGCCAGCATCTTATCCCAGTTGAAAACATAATCACTGACCAGATTGTTCGACAGGTCGGCGTATTTCACCGCACCGATACCCACCGCCCGGGCAATTCCGTCTTTCTGCTCCTCCGCCAGTTCCGGATTTTTCTGCTCCACCACCGCCCGGGCCCGTTCCTGAGCTTCGTCCAGCAGCGACTTCAACTTGATATTCTCACCCGACCGCGTCTTAAATGGCTTGTTATCCTCGCCCAGCACCGAACCAAACGGTACATGCTCCAGCCGCACGTCGCCACTCGCCCAACCCGCCTGTCGCGCACAAGCGAAAACCATTTCGAAATGCAGCTTCTGCCGCGCGTCGGTAACATAAACTATCCGACTTGCCTTGAGTGTCCCTACTCGATACCGTAACGCCGCCAAATCCGTCGTTGCGTACAGATACGCTCCGTCCGACTTCCGCACAATCAAAGGCAGCGGCTCACCTTCCTTGCTCTTGAACCCGTCCAGAAATACACAACCCGCCCCGTCAGACTCTTTGAGATAGCCCGCCTTTTCCAAATCCCCCACCACATCCCCCAGCACTTTGCTATAGGTGCTCTCGCCTTTTTCGTTTGCCTGATTCAGCCGCACATTCAACTGGTCATATATCGTCTGACAATGACGCCGCGATTCATCCACCACGCACCGCCATGCCCGCAGTGTCTCCTCATCATGCTCATGCAGTTTAACCGTAGCTTCATAGGCCCGCTTTTTGAAATCCTCGTCCGAATCAAACTTCTGCTTGGCCTGCTTATAAAACTGCTCCAGGTCCGCCACCTGCAAACCTTCCGCCACCGCGTCAGGGTTAGTATCACGTAAATGCGCTACCAGCATTCCAAACTGCAAACCCCAGTCCCCCACATGATTCTGACGTACAACATTGCCTTCCACTCCCAGGCCAAACTCCAGAACCCGAGCCAGTACGTCCCCTATTATCGTCGAACGTAAATGCCCGACATGCATCTCCTTCGCCAGGTTCGGTCCGGAAAAATCTATCACAATAGTCCCCGCCCTATTTGCCCTGTCAACCCCCAGCCGCTCCCTATCCGCTATCGCCTCACTCAGCCGGGCATTAAGCCAAGCGCCCCGCAAACGCAAATTGATAAAGCCCGGCCCCGCCACCTCCGGCCCCTCACAAATATCCGACAAATCCAGCTTAGCGACAACATCAATCGCCAACTGCCGCGGATTCATCTGCAGTTTCTTTGCCAACCCCATCACCCCGTTTGCCTGATAGTCGCCAAACTGAAGATTCTGCGAAGGCCGAACCACCGCCGGCGAAGCCTGACCTGCAACCTCTGACAACACTGCCCCAATCCGCTCTTCCAGAATCTCAACTATAGGCTTCATATTTCAACCCAAAAATTTCGCTGTTGCCGTTAATAATCCGCGAAATCCGTGTAATCCGCGGCTAAAAATCCGTTGCCGTCAATCCCGCTGCCATTCAACCCGCGGCACATCACCCCACAACAATTCCAGGTCATAAAACTCCCGATACTCCTCATCGAACAGATGCACCACCACATCCACTAAATCCACCACCGCCCACTTGCCCTGCTGCAAGCCGGCGTTACCGAAAGTGGGGAAACCATGTTCCTTGCCCAGGTCCACAATCTGCTTCGCCACCGAACGCAACTGCTGGTCACTGGCACCGGTGGCAATAACGAAATGCCGCGCTACCGGCGAAGTGTCCGCCAACTCCAGCACTACGATATTGGTTAAATGCCGGTCATCAGCCAGCCTAGCAACCTCAACGGCAAACGCCCGACTGACATCCAGAGGACGACGCTCTTTTTTTTCTTTTTCACTCACGATTTAACTCCAATAAAATAAAGTACCAGCCCGGAGCCTCAAACGCTCCAGGCCGGTACCCGCTATATTAATCCCATAACCCCTGTTGCTCAAACAAAAACCGAGCCGCGTAAGCGTCCTGCTCGAAAATCCAAACCCTTATTTACGTAAAAACACCATTCGGGTGGCAACTTCTTGCGTAGCAAGGGGCTGGTCTTCGCTACTTATGCCACCATCAACCATTTGAGCAAAACGCTCGTAAGTAAGCAGTACCGTTGACGTTAAAAATTAAACAATCTCGACCGCCGGTCGAAACCTAGCCGTTACCACTCATGCCTCATGCCTGCTATCTAATCTTTAACTTCAAACTCCGCATCAATCACGTCGTCGTCTTTTTTGGCTTCCGGGGCGGGTGCTTCACCGCCTGCCGCCTGACCACCGCCTGCCGCTGCCTGCTGTTTGGCCGCCTGCTCATACATTATCTTGCCGATGGTCTGGCTGGTCTGCGAGAGATTTTCCATCGAACGCTTGATAGCTTCGGTATCGTCACCCTTGCAGGTTTCACGCAAAGAATTCACCGCCGACTCCACATTGCTGCGTTCCTCAGCCGGAATCTTATCGCCATGCTCTTTGAGCGTTTGTTCCACCGAATAAGCCGCCTGGTCAGCCTGATTCTTCAAATCAATCAGCTCACGACGACGTTTGTCTTCTTCGGCGTGTTCTTCGGCGTCCTTGGTCATCTTGTTTATCTCAGCTTCATCGAGACCGGAAGAACCTTTAATCTCGATCGACTGCTTCTGGTCAGTGGCCTTGTCTTTGGCGCTGACATGAATTATACCATCAGCGTCAATATCAAAACTAACTTCAATTTGAGGTATGCCGCGTGGAGCCGGTGCGATACCGGTAAGCTGGAACCGACCTAAAGTACGATTATCCTTGGCAAACTCGCGCTCGCCCTGCAATACATGAATATCAACCGTCGGCTGACTGTCAGCCGCTGTGCTGAAAACTTCTGTCTTGGAAGTTGGGATAGTTGTGTTCCGCTCAATCAACTTGGTCATTACCCCGCCCAGCGTTTCGACACCCAGCGACAACGGCGTAACATCCAGCAGCAGAATATCCATATCTTTCGCGTCGCCGGAAAGCACCCCGCCCTGAATAGCCGCGCCACAAGCCACTACCTCGTCAGGATTGATGCTCTTGTTGGGCTCCCGACCAAAAATATCCTTGGCTAACTGCTGAACTCGCGGAATACGCGTCGAACCACCCACCAGCACAACTTCCGCGATATCCGAAAGATTCAACTTGGCATCCGCCAATGCTTTTTCACACGGAATACGCAAACGCTGCAACTCATCAGCAATCAACTGCTCAAACGTACTGCGATTAACCGTTATCTGCAAATGCTTAGGCCCGCTCTGGTCAGCCGTAATAAACGGCAGGTTGATAGTAGCTTCAACCGAAGTACTCAGTTCACACTTGGCCTTTTCAGACGCTTCTTTCAGACGCTGCAAAGCCATCGGGTCGTTGCGCAGGTCAATGCCTTCCTGTTTTTTGAACTCGTCAGCAATGTACTTGATAAGTTTCTCGTCAAGGTCATCGCCACCCAGGTGCGTATCACCATTGGTACTCAACACTTCGACGACATTATCGCCGATATCGAGAATGGAAATGTCGAAAGTACCGCCGCCGAAATCGAACACCACGATTTTTTCATTGGCCTGCTTTTCCAGACCATAGGCCAAGGCTGCTGCCGTCGGTTCATTGATTATACGGTCCACCTGTAGACCCGCGATTTTACCGGCATCTTTGGTGGCCTGACGCTGGGCGTCATTAAAATACGCCGGAACCGTAATTACTGCCCGGTCGACGGTTTCGCCCAGATAATCCTCAGCGGTCTTTTTCAAATCACGCAAAACAATCGCCGAGACTTCTGGCGGAGTGTATTCCTTGCCCCGAACCTCAACCTTCACCAGTTCGTCCGGCCCGCCCGTAATCTTATAGGGCACCAGCTTTTCTTCCGATGACACCTCTTTATGGCGACGGCCCATGAACCGCTTAATCGAGAAAACCGTATTCGTCGGGTTCGTAACCTGCTGATGGCGGGCCACTTGGCCGACCAGACGTTCACCCTTATCCGTAAAACCGACCACCGAAGGTGTTAGGCGGGAACCCTGAGCGTTAATTAACACTTTGGGGGCACTGCCTTCCAAAACCGCTACCACCGAGTTGGTCGTTCCTAAATCTATGCCAATAATTTTACCCATTGCTGGTTGCTCCTGTATCTAAACCTATAGTATCCGTTCTTGCAATTTTATATTATGCAAACAGCGTGCCAGAATGCCAGCCAACAAGATAACGCCATTATATATAGATAGTTAGAGACTATTTCCCCCGCAGCTGCCCACTCGATTATATGCCAAGTGGGCAGGTTTTCACTTATCGACTGCCAAATATTCAGAAACTCAGATCAAACTCTGGACTTGTTTGATAAGTTCTTCTGCCTGGGCGAGTTCTGCCGATTCCGCCATGATTCTCATGATGGGTTCGGTGTTGCTGCCGCGGAGCTGGAGCCATGCGTTGGGCAGATCGACTCGGATTCCGTCGCGGGTGTCGATTTTTGCGTCGTCGCTGGCTTTTTGATAGTGAGATACTACCTTTTCCAGGGTTGGGGCAACCTGGTCTGCCGGGCAGGGGAATTTGGTTTTAACCAGTGCGTATGAAGGGATTTGCGTTACCAGCTCGCTCAGCGTGTTTCCGGTTTCCGCCATCAATTGCAGCACCAGGGCAATTCCTACCAAACTGTCACGGACCGGGCCGACCCTTAAGTCAATGATACCGCCGTTGCCTTCGCCACCGATAATGCAATTGTTTGCCACCATTGTATTTGCGACGTGGGCCTCCCCGACCGGGGTGCGAATCACCGTATTGCCGGTGGCGGCAGCTAAATCATCTATCATACGGGAGGTGGAAAGATTCACCGCGGCTGAACCTTTCTGTTTGCTAAATATATACTTAGCGACCAGAGCGAGGGTATATTCTTCACCGATATATTTACCATTTTCATCGATCAGGGCCAGGCGGTCGGCGTCGGGGTCCTGGGCGAAACCAATCTGGGCATTATGCTGGGTTATACTTTGGCCTAAGTCGGCTAGATTTTCGGCGGTGGGTTCGGGGGTATGAGCGAAAATCCCTGTGGGCTGGGCATTTAGGTGAATCAGCTCACAACCGAGCTTCTCCAGCAATCGCGGCGTAACGATACAGCCGGCCCCGTTGACGCTGTCCAAAACGACCTTAAACTTTTTTTCAGCAATAAGTTGCGCATCACAAATTTTGAGTACGGCAGCGAGATGAACATCGTGAGATTCGTCATTACTTTCAGCGGTGGCACAGCCGATGGAGGGTGAAACCTGGTAAGATTTCTCATGATAAATCTTGTGTAAGGCCTTTACCTGGTCAGCGGGGAAGGCGATGCCGTCATGGCGTAAGAACTTTATCCCGTTGTATTCAATAGGGTTATGTGAAGCGGTAATGACGATTCCGGCATTACATTTCAAGTGGCGGGTCATGAGGGCGACACCGGGGGTGGTGACAATTCCTAGTTCGATGGGGGCGCATCCACAGGCCATCAGGCCGGCGGAGATGGCGGCGGAGATCATGGGGCCGGAAGGACGACTGTCGCGGCCTATACAGATACGCGGCTGGGCGGTCGGGCCGAGGGTCTGCTTGAGGAAGGTCCCGAAGGAAAGTCCGAAACTTACTGCCTGGTCAGGGTTTAGCGAATCGCCGATGATGCCTCTGACACCCGATATGCTCATTATTAATGGTGTTTTCATGGTGGGCATTTTAGTCAGAATGCCAACAATGAACAACTGAAAAACGTATGTTCAGATTAAGATTGAGGCGATAACGCGGCGATTTCCGGCAGCGGAATCGCGTTGTTTTGGGGTGGTAAGTGCTTATTTTACGTAGAGGAAATTGCTGTAAGTCTTTATTTTATGGTGGCATAATCGCGGATATTTAACGCTATACTGCCTATTTTCCAGCGCGATCGTGCCTGGAACGACCGGTTTTTGACGATTTTTTCGTATTTTGGGTGATTTTTTCGAAGAAATGTGCGTTTTCTGGTGTATTGGTTCAGCGTAAATTGGACAAATGCCTTTCACGATTAACTCTTAAACTTGCCTTCGGCAAGAGGTTTTTAAAGGCATAAGAAGGCTCTGAATTGTCTGCCGAACGCCTCACACCTGGGGCGGCAGGTGTATAACTGCCACCCCCACGACAATTCGTCGCCCTGGCCTGGCTATCCCTGGCAGGTTGCACCTTTGCAGAGCCTGCGTCCGTTTCGCCGACCAACGATATTGTCCATCATCATATGAGTCAACCGCCGATAGCCTTCCCGCGAATGATTCGCATGATAGGCGATGATCGACTTCATCCCGAACATCCGGTTTCAAACAACGACACAAAAAAGGGGTTTTGGTGTTCAATCCGGCTGCTTACGCAGCTCGGCTTCTGTTGTTGTTTGGGGTCTTTTTGAAGCGTATTTTGGCTTACCTTGCTTTTTTATCTAAACATAGCTTCAAGCTGAATTTCATGCGATTGCCCTGGACCAACGTTATTTATAGTTTGACAATTTGGGGGGTGGTGATAGACTGACGCGTTACTTTACAGATAGAAAGGTTAAGAACGGGTATATGACCAGAGAAATTGAAACTATACGTAATGTCGCGATAATCGCTCACGTTGACCATGGCAAGACAACGCTGGTTGACCAGCTGCTATATCAGTCGGGGATGTTTCGGAATGAGGATCTGGACAAGCTGGCGGGCGGTCAGCATGGCCTGATAATGGACTCAAATCCTTTGGAGCGGGAACGGGGGATTACGATTCTGAGCAAGAACTGCTCGGTGACATACCATACGCCTACGGGTGAAGAATATAAAATCAATATTATCGACACGCCGGGCCACGCGGATTTTGGGGGTGAGGTCGAGCGGGTATTGAAGATGGCTGACGGGGTAATTCTTCTGGCGGATGCTTTTGAAGGGCCCATGCCTCAGACTCGTTTTGTGCTGGGTAAGGCTTTGGAGCATGGTTTGCGTCCTATCATTGTGGTGAACAAAGCGGACCGGCCCGACGCGCGGCCCGATGATGTGGTAGATGAAGTTTTCGATTTGCTGGTTCAACTGAACGCTAATGACGAATCTCTGGATTTTCCGATAATTTTCGCATCGGCGAAAGAGGGCTGGGCTCGTGAGGCTATGGATGACGGCAACAAAGATATGCGTCCCATTTTTGAAGCGATTATTAAGTATGTCCCTCATCCCAAAGGCGTACTGGACGCCCCGCCTCAGATGCTGGTAACGACGCTGGAGTATTCGGATTATGTGGGTCGTATTGCTGTTGGGCGTGTATTTGCGGGCAGGCTGGCCGAGGGTCAGCCGGTGACGGTGATTGACCGTCAAGGCAAACATACCCAGCAGAAGATTCTGCATATTCACCAGTTTGAGGGTTTGGGCAAGAAACGTGCGGCCTCGGTTCAGGCGGGTGATATTTGTGCGATTTCGGGGCTGGACCCGGTTGACATAGGCAATACAATTGCCTGTGCGGACGAGCCCTGCGCTTTGCCGATTATCGCGGTTGATGAGCCGACGATGCATACGACGTTTCGTGTGAACGATGGCCCGTTCGCGGGCAAAAACGGGACACGCTCGGTTACCAGTCGGGAAATATTTGAACGGTTACAGAAAGAATTGCAGCACAATGTGGCTTTACGGGTGGAGCAGGGTGCAACTCCGGAGGAATTTCGGGTTTCGGGTCGCGGCTTGATGCATATCGGTATTCTGCTGGAGAATATGCGACGGGAGGATTATGACCTTTGTGTGGGCAAGCCGAATGTGATTTATCGTGAGATTGACGGGCGGCGGCAGGAGCCGATAGAGCTGCTGGTGGTGGATTGTCCGCGGGACTGTCAGAATTCGGTGATGAGTCTGCTGGGCGAACGGCGGACCGAGATGCTGAAGATGGACACCAAAACCGGTGCCAGCGAATTTATCCATATGGAATTCATGATTCCGGCCCGTGGTCTTTTTGGTTTGCACGCGCGAATGCTCAACGCTACCCAGGGGCGGGCGATAATGCACCATACCTTTGAAAGTTATGGTCCGATGCGGGGCAGTATTCCGCAGCGTCAGGCCGGCGTGATGATCGCGACGCAAACTGGGCAGGTTACGTCTTATGCCCTGGATGCCCTCTATGACCGCGGCATGTTCTTTGTCAAGCCGGGTCAGGATGTCTACGAAGGCCAGGTTGTGGGCGAACACTGCAAAGACAAGGATATTACCGTTAATGTCGTCAAGGCAAAACAGATGAGTAATGTCCGCGCCGCGGGCAAGGACGACGCTTCGCGGGTTCGTCCGGCACGGATTATGTCTTTGGAAGAATGCCTGGAATATATCCAGGATGATGAGCTGGTGGAAATTACGCCGCAGGCTATTCGGATTCGCAAACGGTATCTGAAGGAAGTGGACCGGAAACGTCATTCGCGGCGTGTGGAATAAAAGTTTTATTTGACCGCGGATTACACGGATTTTTAACGGCACCGCTTGCTTCCGTATGCGGCTCTGGTAAATAGTTGCCATGTCGATTGGCAAAGTTTCGGTGCGGCTTAGCGGCGGGCTTTTTCGATTAACTGTTGGTGGATTTGGGCCCATTGGGGGCCGAAGACTGCCTGGAGCATGTGGATTGCTCCGTATTTGTTGTCGCTGCTGTGTATGCCGTAGGCCATTTTGTCGAGGCCGAGCTTTTCGGTGATGTGTTTGCGGATGGTGTGTTTGTGGAATACGTTTTCGTTGGTGACCAGCGGGTAGAGGCGGCGGCGTTCGTGGTCGTTTTCGTCGATGGGGACGGGGTTGTCGTCGTAGCAGAATACGACCTTGACGGGGTTGTCCATTTTGGTGCTTTTGTAGAGCAGCCAGTTGCCGCCGCGGGTTTGGCGGATTACCGAATTGACTTGCGGGGCGGTCAGCTCGTGGAGCATGAGGATGCGGAACTTCTCCCGGAGCATTTCGTAGATGAGTTTTTCTTCGCCGTGGGAGATGAGTGAGTCTCTCACGAAAAAGATGATGAGTTCGGGCAGTTGCTCGGCGGCAGGGGCGAGTTTGTCCTGTTCGTATTGCAGCAGGAACTCGTGCCAGGGGCTTTTCACGGGCCAGCGTTCGATGAGGTCGTAGGGCATGGCCCAGAGTTTTTCGTTGAGCATTTCGTGGAGGCTGAGCAGGGTTAGTTTTTCGGGCAGGGGGATATTGGCCTGAGAAGCTATCTCCTGGAGCAGAGAGGCGTAGTTACGTTTGGGGTTGGTGATGGATTTATGGGGGCAGCCGGATTCGATGCCACTTTTGAGGCCTTTGTGATAGACGAGATGATAGGCTAATGAATGGAAATATGTTTCGGGGTCGGGGATGTAGAAGCCGCGGGGGTGGCGGATGCGGCTGTTGAGGATTTGTTCGGCGATGATGGGGGGGTAATAGGGCGAGCCGAGGTAGGAGCCGCCGCGTCGTCCGGTGGGGCTGTAGAGGTCGCAGCAGAATTGGCCGGGCTGGCGGGCGGCGAGCTCGGCGATGATGTCGAGGGAGTCATCCATGTCGATGAGCAGGTCGGCATCTTCGGTGGTGCTTTGCTCGGCCTGGAGGTCTGGAGGGACTTCCTCGAACCAGCGGAGAATGAGGTAGCGGATATTGTGCTGCTCGATCTTTTTCAGGAAGCCCAGAACATCGGAAATATGCAGGCGGATGGTTTGTTTATGTTTACGCTTCTTGCGCCATTTTTTGAGCAGTTTGCGTTTTCTGAACCAGTATATCATGGATTTCCTAATTCAATTATGCTTTTGGGGTGGTCGAGGTTAAGGTTTAGGCGGTCGTCGGTGTTGTACTTGCTGCGGTAGAATCTGATAGTTTGTTCTTCGAATTTTTCGAAGGTTAGATTTGGTCGGGCCTGATGGAACATTTCCCTGAGCCATTTGTTCCATAGTTCGCTGTGGGGCGGGATGGCGGCGGAGCGGAGGAACTGGCCGGATACGATGAGCAGTTGGTTGGGGTTGGGTCTATCGAAGAACTCGCAGTATTGCCAGTCGATGATTTTGATTTGGCGGCGGTCGTTAATGAAAATGTTGTCGGGCGAGAGGTCGATGTGGTTGATGCCTTTGCGGCAGAGGTCTGTCAGGGTGGGGATTATGTTTATGATCTCCGCGGAGCCGGGAGTGAGGGCTTGGCGGAGCGGGATATATTCCGGTGAGAGGTCCTGCATGATTACGCCGCAGAAGCTGACGAAGGTGCCGGAGAGGATGCTTTTTTCAAAATACGCATTGTAACGCGGGACGGGGATATTGAGTTTTTGAGCGGCTTGCTGGTTGGTAAACTCGGCCAGGGCGAAGCGACCGTGATGGCGTTTGTCTTTGAAGCGTTTTAGGGTGAAGGTTTTGGCGATATAGGTCTGGTTGTTGTGGTGGAAGCGGTAAACAGTCACTCGCTTATGGCGGCGGAGAATCTCCGATTTAATTTTTGGGTTTGGTTTGCCAAGCAGGAATTGGGTGATTTTCTGAATCGCCGAGCGGTCGGCCTGGTCATTTTGGGGCAGCCATATTCGACATCCGCGGCCCGGAGCGATAAGCTCAAGGTTCGCCAAGGCTTGATAGCGTTTAGTTTTCTGGCACGCGGTTGTCATGGGGAAACCATACGTTGTTCGCTTAAACATTCAAAAGTTGGAGTCTAGCCCAGCGGGCGGGGCCCGTCAAGAATCATCCCCGTTATGTAGGTTTTGGGGGCGGGGGCAGGATTTCGGGTTTCTGTAATTGCCTGGATCGCCTAGATTGCCCAGATTAAGCAGTGTGTTTTTTTGTGTGGGTTCTGGGGCCGGGCCGATATGACAGAATGGAAAGTGTCGGGATGAGCGGTGCCTTAACAAATAATTGCTATAACTTTCCGCCAGCGTTAGAATATTGCAAAATCATCGGAGTAAAAATGGTTTCTGACAAACAATATAAAGAACCCGCAATCGCGATTAGTGACCTTACCAAGAGCTTTGGGGCTCAGCGGGTACTGGACGGGATTAATCTGGACATACCATGTGGGGAGATTATGGTCATTATGGGGGGCTCGGGGTGTGGTAAGAGTACTCTTTTGCGGCATCTGATAGGTTCAATTACGCCTGATAAGGGGTCGGTCAAGATTTTTGGTGAGGAAATCACCAATATGGCGGAATCGGCATTTGATGATATTCGCAAGAAGTTCGGGATTTTATTTCAGTCGGGGGCTCTGATAAGTTCTCTGACGATCGCGGAGAATGTGGCGCTGCCGTTGCGGGAACATACGGATTTGGACCCGTTTACGATAGATATTATGGTGAAGATCAAGCTGGAGCTGGTGAATCTGCGGGAGCACGCCGATAAGATGCCGGCTCAGTTGTCGGGCGGCATGAAAAAGCGGGCGGGGCTGGCGCGGGCGATCGCTCTGGACCCGCAGATATTGTTCTATGATGAGCCTTCGGCGGGGCTTGACCCGGTGACCAGTGCTCAGATTGACCAGTTGATAATCGACCTGACGCGGAAGCTGAATGTTACCAGTGTGGTGGTGACGCATGAAATGGATTCGGCGTTTACGATAGCTGATAAGATGTGTATGCTGGATAAAGGCAAGGCGTTGAGGATTGGGCCGCGTAAGGATTTTGAGATTTTGCGTGACAGTGACGAAGAATCGCTGACGAGCGAGACGGATTTGCTGATACGTCAGTTTTTGCGTGGGCAGGCGACCGGGCCGATTACGAAACGGCGTGATGATGAAGATTATGTGGTTGATATTCTGATGGGGCCGGCGGAGCAGTTTTAGTTTTCGGCGGGCCTTGTAGAATCAGGTGAGATAGATTGATATTTATACGGAAAAAATGTTATGTCTAAGAAAGTTCGGAATGAAGTAACTGTCGGTCTTACGGTGATGGTTTCGCTGATACTGGCGATAATCATTGTTGTTAAGCTGGCGGACTGGTCGAATCTTTTTGTCGCGGAACGCAATGTTACAGTTCAGCAGCCTTATCAGGTGGGCTTGAAGGGTTTGATGGCGGGCAGTCCTATTTTTCTAGGTGGGGCCAAGATAGGCACGGTTAGCGATACTTATATCGAGAACAAGCCCGGTGCGGATGGTGAGTTGCCGGAGATATATGTTTATTTTACGATGACTATGCCTCAGGAATATCAGTTGCGTGATGATTGTGTGCTTTCGGCGTACAGTAATGTTTTGGGCGGGCAGTCATCGCTGGTAATTAAGGATATTGGTTCTGAGGGGGCGGTTATTCCAGACGGGGCGGTGCTGGAGCTGGCTTTTGAGCCGAGTATTACCGAAGCTATCGAGAATTTCAAGCAGGTGCTGGACCCGGAGAACCCCAAAGGTCTGGTTTATCAGCTTTCGGGGCAGAATACGGATTCACTGATGTATCGTTTGCTGGATATCGCGGCGAATTTGCAGCAGTTGAGCGGTAATATCAACGCTCAGACGGAGCTGACCCAGGATAAGAAAACGCTGATGGTCAAGGTGCATAGTATTCTAGACCGGTTTGATAATGTTGTGGGGTCGCTTAATCGGGAGATGACGGCGGATACGAATACCAGTGCTTTGGCCAAGGTTCACGCTGCTTTGGATAAGCTGAATACGGATTTGGCGGAGATTCAGGATGTTATTGTGACGAACAAGCCGATTATCAACGAGGCCGTCGTTTCGGTTCGCAATACGGCAGGTACCCTGGAAGAGGAAATGGCCGAGATTCTGGAGCAGGTTAAAAATATTCTCAAGAAGGCTGACGATGGTGTTGAGATTGCCCAGGAAGCGATTGCCAAGATTAAGGCTTTGGCCCAGGAAGGGTATGATACGATTCGTTTGAATCGGGATACTATCAGCAGTACGGTGCGGAATTTTCATGAGATTTCGGCGAATCTGAAGCTGGTTAGTCGTGAGATTCGGCGGGCCCCGTGGCGACTGCTGTATAAGCCGGGTGAAGATGAACAGTATATTCAGGGGGTGATTGATTCGGCGGGTGCGTTCGCGGCAGGTGCTGAACAGCTCGACGCGGTGTCGCTGCGTCTGAAGGCCGTACTCGAAGCATCGGGTGAAACAATTACTCTTGATAAGGAGCGAATTGATACGATAGTCGCGGAGCTGGAGACCGCTTTCGGTCAGTTCAAGAAGGCTGAAGATAAACTCTGGGATGAATTGAAGTGAAGACAGTCGGAAGGCAAAAGTGAATGACGTGGTGGGTACCTGCGGCGGAGTTATTTGCTTCTGGCTGGCAGTGCTATCAGGGTAGCCAGGATAAGGTAGCAGGCGGGGACCAGGTAGAAGGCGGCGTTGAGGCTGCCGGTTAGGTTTCCGATATATCCCATCAGCCAGGTGAATACTCCGCAGCCGGGTATTCCGGCACATGACAGAAGAATCAGCAGCATGGTGGTGTCGTTGGCGGGCATCTGGTCAACGGCGTAGCTTTGGATGCTGGGCCAGAAGGGTGCGGTGGCGATTCCGGCGAAAAAGAGCATCAGGAAAAACAGCCACAGGTTATTCAGCAGGGGGAATGTTACGGTTATGGCAGAGCCTGCCAGAGCGGAATATAAAACGAGATTGCGTAACTGATGTTGTTTGATGATATAGCCCCATCCGGTTCGGCCCAGTACCATTCCGGCGGCGAAGCAGGCGGTACCGACTCCTCCGGCCCAGGCGGCGGTATTGAAGTGGAGTTGGATATAGCTGGCTGACCAGAATGTAAGGCAGAATTCTCCGCCACCGGCCAGGAACATGGCAGCGAAGAAAATCCAGAATCGTTTGACGTGAAAAATTTGTTGAGCGTGGTAGCAGACTGTTTTCCAATGGATGGGTTCGGGGTGTTCGGGATATTGGCGGCCTTTGCTTTCGGGCAGCAGGATTATCAGCGAAGTTATGAATCCTAAAACCGCGACGGCGGCGACGAGTATTCTCCAGGAGACTTCCCGTGATAAAAGCCATCCGCAGATAAGAACGGTGGTGAGTACGCCGACGGACCAGAAAGCGTGGGAGAAATTGATATAGCGACCTGCTTCTTCGGGGTGCAGTTCGCGGACGAAGGGGGTGGTGAGTCCTTCGATGACGCCTTCACCCAGACCGGCGATGAGCAGGGCGAGGAACAGGATGCTGTAGGTTGGTGTGAAAGCACAGGCGGCCATGCCCAGGGCCATCAGGACGACTGAGAATCCCACGGTTTTTCGTTTGCCCCAGCGTCCGGCGATAAAACCGCAAAGCAGCATCGCAGCGACAATCGCTGTGGTTCGTCCCAGATGCAGGGCGCCGCCGGCGGAAAAACCTCCTTCGGCTAAATTAAAACCAAGTTCGCGAGCGACCTGTACCAGTGCGACGGGAACAACTACCGAGCCGGCAGCGTAGGAGATGAAGCTCATGAAGGCAGCGTAGTCGTATCGACCGAAATTCATTTTGCGTGATGTTAGCATAATAACTTTTTCGGCAGAATATGAGTTTATAAATCAAAAAAAGGACAGCTTACAGATTTCAGTATACAACCTGAATCTGCCTGCTGCCCTTGCCCCCATGTCGTAAATTTAAAGAGCTATATTAAACTTATACTGCACCGGCGAGTCTGCGTAGCTGTTGGCGTTGTATGTTCATGGTGATGTGGGCGAGGCCTTTTACGAGATTGTCACCTGCTTTGCTGCCCATACCGAGCAGGCCGTATCTTACCTGGCCTGGCTGGCGGTAGTCGATGCTCTGGATGCTGCCGGAGCCGGTGTACTGTTTGCCGTCAAATTCGATAACGACGTCGACAGTCTCGCCGACATTGTAACTTTTTTCTGACATTACGGCGAAGCCGGAGGCGCTAACGTCCAATAACGGACAACGTTCTTCCGGGCCGAATTTGATAAACATGTCGGAAATAACGGTTGAGGCCCGATAACACTGGCGGTTTTCGGCAGAAACCAGTTGGCTGGTGCTTTCGTAGCGAATGACAGGAGCCGGTTCGCTCTGGAGGATTTCGGTGATTCGGGCGGAGTGCTTCATAAACTCGCCTCGGACTTCACAGAAAATAAGTACTTCCTGCTCTGGCTGGACGGGAACGGCCTTTTCCTGGCCATCTTCCATATCAAATCCGAAATCCACGGTGAAGTATTCCTCATCGTGGTCCACGACCTTTCCGGAGTGTAAAACGACTTTTTTCAGGTTATCCGGAACCTGGAGGAAAATTTCTGAGCCCATATCAATCATCATATCATCTCCCATAACAGTAATAAAAAACATCCAGGACTACCATTACCGTACCATCGGCCCATAATGCGGGTGAGATTAGTGAAATGTTATGGCGAAGTCAGCGGCACCGCTTATTTTAGCGTACGGCCCTGATAAATAGTTGCTGTTTTGCATAAAATTCCACTTATAAGAGACCCTCGGCGGTTGTTTAATGTGCGGCTGAATGGGGGGCATTCATTTTGCAAAAGTTAAGGAATAATTCACACAACTTACAAATAAAATCCACAGCTTATCCACATGGGGATTTAGGTGGTGGAAAACAAGTGGACAGGAAGTTTTTTTCTTAGCTAACTATTTGTTATTTCTTGGCTGGTTGAGTGTGGAAAAGAAATGTTAGTTTTTCGTTTTGAAACCTGACAGGTATCTATTAACATGGACGCCGTAGTCATCCGCAGAAGTGACTGTCAGGCTTTGCAGTAACGCCCATGAGGCACGTCTGAGTCGAATTAAAGAGCAAAGATTTACTACCAGAGTTAAGAGGAGAGTCCCCGCATGGCGACAGACTGCTTGGATACTGTTGATAGAATTAGTGAGCTAATCGCCCAGAAAGTCGGGCAGCAGCGTTATAAGATCTGGTTCAAGAATTCCACTAAGATAACTTTAGAGAACGATTATATAAAAGTTGGTGTTCCCAACCTCTTTATTGGGGGCTGGATTGAGAGTCATTTTGCCGGTCATGTAAAAACCGCGGCCAATGAAGTTACAGGGCAGGAAAGACAGGTGATTTTCAATATTGACCCTGAGCTTTTTGGTGGTCAGCGTCGTCGTCAGCTTGATTCACAGGCAGAAAGCGTCGCGCGGAGTACAAATCCGACTGGCAGAGGGACATTGCCAGCGACAAGAGCTCATCGCGATAATCTTCGTTTGAAACTGGATGACTTTGTGGTAGGTCCGTCGAATCAATTGGCGTTTAGCGCTGGCAAGGCTGTTGTGGACCAGCCGCGTACGTTATTCAATCCTTTATTTATTCATGGTGCCTGCGGTCTGGGTAAGACTCATTTGCTTCAAGGGATTTACAATGCGGTATTTCAGGCTCGTCCTGATGTTCGGGCGGCTTATGTATCGGGTGAGGAATTTACGAATGAATTTGTTTTGTCTTTGAAGACGAATAAGCTGGACATTTTTCGGAATAAATATCGTCAGGCGGAACTGCTGATAATTGACGACGTTCATTTTTTGGCGGGCAAGAAGGCTACTCAGGAAGAATTTCTTCACACTTTTAACGCGATTGATACAGCAGGCAAACAGGTTATTATGGCTTCGGACGCTCATCCGAAGATGATAGGCCAGTTTTCGGAAGGTTTGGTGAATCGTTTTGTATCGGGTATGATAGTTAAGGTGGACCCGCCGGAATTTTCGACTCGTTGTGCGATTTTGCGTCAGCGGGCCCGGAAGATGAACAAGGAAGTTTCGGAAGAAGTTATCGATTATATAGCTAATAATATTCGGGCGAATGTGCGTGAGCTGGAAGGCGCGTTGCTGAAGGTGATCGCCTATGCGTCCCTAGGTGGTGGGGCGGTTAATCTGGATACTGCCCGTGAAGCTTTGGAAGACCATATTTCCCGGACTGACCCGATAGTTCACCTTTCGGATATCGAAGCGGCGGTTACGACGTTTTTTGGTATTACCCCGGCTGACGTTCATTCTTCGCGTAAGACTCGCACAATCAGTCTGGCTCGTTCAATAGCGATGTATCTGGCCCGGAAGCATACGACGATGAGTTTTCCGGAAATAGGTCGTTTTATGGGTAACAAAAATCACGCAACCGTGATTCTGGCTTGTCGGAAGGTTCAGGCTTATCTTAAGGGCGAAGAAGATGTCTGCTGGGAAACCCCGGCGGGTCGGAAGTCTATGCCGGTAAATCCGTTGCTGGCGCAGTTGGAATCGGCGATAAATAAATAAGGGTACCTCAAAAGCAATTATTAGAGGTGCTCATAGTCTGCTTTGTGAAACCGGGATGTTATTCCCGCTTCTGTTTTTTGGGCAGTTCCGGTTTGTAGTCTTTCAACTGGATTTTTTTACGGCTTTCCCATATCTGCAAAGCCAGCTTTCTCATATCCGCCACGGTGTCGAACTCATCGACAATTTCTACGCCCAATAAGGTTTCGATCGCGTCTTCGAGGGTGATGATTCCCGCGGTGCCGCCGTATTCATCTACTACCAGAAACAAATGCTCGCGTCTTTTGATAAACTCATCAAGCACGCTGGCGATGCTTTTTACATCGGGGACGGCGTAAATTGGTACTGACAGGCGTTCGATGGGCATGTCCTGTTTGCCCTGGCTGAAGGTCTGGAGGACTTTGTAGCGGTGGACCAGGCCGGTGATGTCGTCGAGGTCTTTGCCGTAGATGGGGATTCGGCTGAAACGTATGGGGCTGTGCTTTTCGATGATGTTTTTGATGGTTTGACCCTGAGGGAATGCTACCAGTACGCTTCTGGGTGTTAGCACGTCTTTAACGCGAACCTGACCGAGACAGAGAATGTTGCGAATGATACGGGTTTCCTGTCCCATAAGTGTGCCTTCGTCCATGCCCAGTTCAGCGGTGGAAATCATTTCTTCGCGTGAGACTTTTTTTAGTCCGCCTTTTGGGGTAATCAGACTGCCGATTTTCTCGGAAGTCAGCACAAAAGGCATAAGGGCCTTAACCAGGAAATTTACCGAATGGGCGGTTACGGGGGCCAGTTTTTTCCAATGCACCGCACCGAGGGTTTTGGGAATGATTTCGGAACAGAAAAGGATAGATAACGTTAAAACCGCTGAGGCGACGGCCACCCAGAAGTTATTACTCTGGCCCGGTCGGAGTTCGTTGGCGACTTTGAGTGCCTGAGCACCTACGCCAGCGGCTCCTGCGGTATTGGCGACTGTATTCAAAGTCAAGACCGCCGCCAAGGGACGGTCGATACGATTTTTCATATGGCGGAGAATCTCGCCGGAACGTCCACCTTCTTTGATGATGGTTTCGATATGGCCGTGAGAAACCGTGAGCAGGACCGCTTCCATCAAGGAGCAGAAAAAGGATACCACCAAGGCCAGGCAAAAATATAGTATCAATCCGGTCATAATATGCCGCCTTTGTTACATTCCCGAAATATTATTCTGGTTTGCCTGGCGATTGAGCCACTCGACAGCAGCTTTGGCCGCGGCGGTTCTGACATAGTCGAAATTGTCATTTAACGCCTGCATTATATATGTTTCATCTTCGGCCAGACCTGTTTTACCCAGAGCCAGTACCGCCAGGCCCCTGACGCGTGCGGTGGCGATGTCGTCTGATTCGGGGTCTTTGTATTCGACGGACTGCCGGGCCAGCTGTCGTTCGGCGTCGCCGGCGTTACCGCCCAGGGCCCGAATTGCGGCCAGCTGCACTTCAATTTGCGGGTCGTCGAGCAGTACGGTGAGCATGGCGTACGATTCCGGTCCGTCGATTAGCTCCAGGCCGTTGATGGCCAGCAGTCGGTCGTCGGCATAGCCGCTTCCGGCGAAGGCCAGCAGACGTCGGGTGATTTTATCCTCGCTGAGTCGGGCCAGTGCTTCGGCGGCCTGGAGCTTGACGGGGGCATGCTGGTTTTTCTTTTCGAGAATCCGCCAGAGTTTTTCTTTGCTATCGGTTCGCAGGGAGGTATTGCCTAATTTGCCGAGCAGGATGCAGGCCTGACTGACCAGGGCGGTGTCGTCTGAATCGAGGACATAATCGTACCATTTGCCGAATCGCTTATCGCCGAGTTTTTCGAGTGCGTATGCGGCGGCCAGTTTGACCGAGGGGTTACTGTCGCGTAATAGTCTTTCCAGCATCGGTCGGGCAGCGTAGTCGGTCAGGTCGCCAGCGGCAATCGCCGCGGCAAAGCGTACCGCAGGTGAGGGGTCGGCCAGGCCTTGCCTGACGAGTTGGGGGATGTCATAATCACGCATCTGGGCCATTATTTCATAGGCATGGCTGCGGACCGCGGGGTCATTGCCGCCGGCAGCTTCGAGTATTACCTGCCGGGCCCGGTTGTGGAGTCTGGCGTTTTGATTTGGGGCAGTCGGGGCAGTTTTGGTCTGAAGCTTTTGGGGCTGAGCCTTAACAGGTGCAGGAGCAGGAGCCGGGGTAACTTTTTCCGGGGTTCTGGTATTATTCGGAGGCAGGCTCATCATACGCCGTCGGCCGTCACAGCCTGTAAGCATTATCCCAAGTGTCAATAACACGATTATCGGCATTCTCATGGTCTGAACGGCCTTTCTATGCTTGGAGTAATAGTAGCACGACTTCACCTTGTTCGCAAATATCATACCGCAGAGTTCTTTATTGCCAAACAGAAAAACAGAATTTCTTTGTTGGGGCAGAGTTGCTATTTGGATCTGGATTTACTATACTTTTATTCTTGGCGATGGCATTTTCTCGTAAATTGGAACCGGATTCGAAGAAAGTTCAGATATGGCTATACGAGTTCTTCACATTATCGGCAGTCTTCGTTGTGGCGGAGCCCAAAAGTGTCTCCAGCATATTGTTGACAACAACGACTCCGGGGAGGTTGAGTACTTTGTCTATCCTCTGAGGTGTAAGTCGATTGAAATGCCGATTCAGGGCGAAGTTCTGATTATTCCACGTAGCAACTATGACCTACGTAAGTTTTTTGATATTTTGCGTATCTGTCGTGACTATAAAATAGACATAATTCACGCTCATCTTCACAAGGCAATTATGGGGGCTTTGCTGGCCCGGTTTTTTTTGCCGGTTAAGGTTGTGGTTCACGAGCATGGGCCAATTTTTCGGCGTGGTATTCAGTATTCTTTTTACAGATTGTTTCTGAGGTTGTTTGGCCATAAAGCCGACGCTTGTATCGCGGTATCCGAAGCTACGGCCCGTCAGCTCAGAAAAAAAACGCGTATCAATCCGGATCGCATAACGGTTATTCCCAATGCTGTCGATTTGACGGTCTTTAATCCGGAAAAATATGACCGGAAAGAATGCCGGCGTCAGCTTGGGATTGCTGAACAGGATATAGTTGTGGGGTTTGTGGGACGGCTGAATTATGTTAAGGGGGTGGATATCTTAGTGGAAGCTATGTCTTATCTGTTGGCAAAGAGTCCGGACTATCTGTTATTGCTGGTTGGTGACGGACCGGAGAGGAAAAAACTGAAAAACCTCGCTGCTCAACATGGCATTACTGAGCGTATTCGCTTCCTGGGTTTTCGAGACGATGTTCCTGAGATAATGTCGGCTTTTGATGTGGCTGTGATCTGTTCAAGAGAAGAGGCTTGTCCTTTGGTTATTTTTGAAATTTTTTCTATGTGCAAACCTGTAATATGTTCAAAGATTGATGGGTTGACTCAGTTTGTCAAAGATAAAAAAAACGGTTTAGTGATGGAGGACTATTCATCGTTATCTTTGGCTGATTTGATAGCTGGAATTCAAAAAGATAAAGGGTTGGTAGGGCAAATTGTTAAAGATGCAAGTCAATACTGCAATGATTTTACTGTCTTAAAATATAATTTTAAACTTAAGGAATTGTATTGTCGATTTATTTGGGATGATCTAGTAAAACAATAACCATATCGTCGTGAATAAAAATCGATTCAGGATAAGGGAAAGGTTTGCGTTTTTTTGTGATTTCCTGAGCCAAATAGATGTCCTTGTTTTCCGGGAGTTCCAGTTGAAGCATTAACATATCTAGAAGTATACTATATTTGGACCAGGGGGTGTGAAAGGCACTGCTTCCGATAGAGTAGCTTTTTTGAGAAGAAATTTTGAGATATTCTTTGATAATCTGATAAGTGTTTTTTCCTTCTTTATGAAATTTTTGTGGGGCTAAGTCTCCGACTATAACCAGTTTTAGGCCATTTTGGTATTGTTCCATCGATTCGATTCGTTCTACAATTCTGTTTGCCAAGGCTAAATCCTGTTGAGTGCAAAGATATTGTTTGAAAAACAAAGCATTATTTTGAATTATGAAATGGGTTATTACAATGATCATCAAGCCATGTATTATTCGAATAATTTTTGTATTCGAACATGATAGTATAATCGCATAGCATCCCGCAAACAGCACGACCAGACCTAATGAGGCACGCCAAGGCAAAGCCATTGAGGTTAAAGGTAGAATATGAATAATGCTGATTGCCGGGGCGGCAAGAAATAATATGGCTAACATGATTCGATAACAAATAGCATATTTTATTTTATATGTCCGATATAAGGACAGGGAAAAGGCGATAGTTGCAATGCCAAACATAATTATTTTTGCCGGAGTTCTTATTGCAGCCTCTGGAAACGGCAGGATTTTGTTTGTCAGAGTAATTAATGTCCAGCCTATTTTGGGTTTTAATGTGTTCCAGTCAAGAGTGAGTAGGCCTTGCTGGAATCTTGGGTTTACGGGGTTGGAGGTTATCATGAAGATTATTTTGGTCAGGGTGAAATACAGTATTACGCCAGCCGCGATAATTATTAACTGGGCAGCGAAGTTGCGGGCTTGTTTATGCTTTTCGGGGTTAATTGATTCTGAAATTAGTAAGAGAATGATTTTGATGGTGATAACTATACAAATGACAGAAAATATAGGTTGGTAAAAGGCCAGCGAGGCAGCGATCATTAATGTGGAAAGCCCGCAGAGTATTTTGTTGTTGCCGGGTAAATTCAATGCTGCCAATCCCAAAAAGTACCCTAGTGAAAAAGGGATTGCGATGACATGGAAATTATACATGTCTGCGAGATAGGGGTGGGTTGAGAACAGTGCAATAATGATTATTTGTGAAAATGTTCTTTTTATTTTCCAATAGTGGCATATTTGCAACCCCGCCAAAATCATAAAAATAAACCCGATTAAGTATGCCAAGCTGCCAATGTATTGAGAGCCCTGAACACAATGATAAAAGAAGTGGAACATCCATCTTCCGTGAGCCAGAAAATCAGGGTTGCCAAAAATAAAATCGTAGTCATCAACACAGTAAGAAGTGGTAGTTAATCTGGTGGCAAAGGCAATCAGGTTTATGATGAAGCTGTAGATTATAACACTACGATGTCGCAGGATATAATCATTTGTATTCAGATTCTTTAAGATATTGAAAGGATCGTTTGGTGTCATATGAGTTTGCCGCTAATTTTTTTAATAGATGGTTTACGAGTTAGTTGTTGCCGTTCGCCTATAAGTCTGACCGTTTTTCCCAATAGGCGACAACAATGGGCGGTTAAATTTGGGGTGAAGGTTAATGTTATTATGCTGATTCGGTAAGGCCAGCTTAGTAAATTTTGGCAATTGTAAATCATTTTACGAATGTCTTGGCCACGTGCGGCGAACAACATTGATCTTATCCATCCGCGTAATAGTTTTGTTGCTAGAGGCTCGAAGGCTTCGCTTCTGCCTGCCTTTTCTGCCTGGCGAGTTAGTCGGTCGAAGAAATCTATGTATAAGTCCGCCGGCGCGGCACTGCCGGAGAGATTGTTCGGGCGAATTAAGTGGTATATTGCTCCCGGTTCTGGTGAATAGCCAAATTGCGGATATCGAAATGCGATACGCAGCCACATGTCTAGGTCTTCGGCCTTTGTTATTCCTTCAGGGAAAAAACCAATGTCGTCAAATACCCATTGCTGTACCATCATTGTATCTGTACACCAGTGGGGGCCTTGTAGATGGGCGATTAAATAATCATCAAAGTAATTTTTATTGCCGAGACGTTTTGTCATTTTTTCTGCGGAGACAACTTCTCTTTTTAAATTTTCATCGCACAGACAGCGGATATAGTTGCCGCCCAGCCATTTCAATTCCGGGTTTTGCGTGATAATTTTGCATTGTCTCTGGAGGTATTCCGGCAGCCATTCATCGTCGCCGTCGAGGAAGGCGATCCATTTGCATGTTGCTGCCCTTATGCCGGTATTCCTTGCGGTGCTTGGCCCACTGTTTGCTTGATAAAGGTAACGAACCTTGTCGCCGAATTTTTTTATTTCCTCAGCGGTGCCGTCGGTTGAGCCGTCGTCTACTACGATAATCTCATCTGCCGGTCGGGTTTGACCCAACACACTGCGTAAGGCCCGGGCAATATATTTTTCGATATTATACGCCGGGATTATGACGCTGATAGTGATGTTGGGTTTAATGTTCGACATTAATTCATTCCCTTCTGAACGGGGCCTGGTCTGCGTGTGATTTTACGTCGAATAAGAAATTTGCGATTAATACTTGAGAGAGTTCTCAGGCTGTAAGTAGTTAATGGGCCCAAAGTGAGCATTAACTTGGCGATGGTTTTAAATCTCTGAGACAGAAGATTGTCGAAATGGTTCATTAAGATGTTAATCTCTTTATGTCGTCCTTCAAAAAAAGCTGCCCTGATCCAGCATTTAACCATGTGAGAAGCAACTATAGCCAGTCTATACTGTTGATTGCAGTTTTGGGCAATAGCGAAATTGTGTTCAAGCAAGTCTACAAGATGGCCTAGTGGTCTTAATCCTTGTGAAATGCTCAAGGGAATGTCCATGTGATAAATTGCCAGTGGTTCGGGGCAATAACCGATGGCTGGGTTTTCAAATGCGATACGCCACCAGAGGTCGATATCTTCGGCGGGTGAAGCCTCTTTGCGGAAAGGGCCGGCTTTTATCAAGGTTTCTTTGCGGGCAATTACCGTGCCGGTCCAGGCGGGTGTTGACTGAATCTGGGCCGGAAAAAAATCCGGAAAGTAGTCTTTGTCGGCTAATAGTTTTTGAGCTTTTTCTGTGTTGATTACAGGCTCTTTACGATTATCTTTACAAAGGCATTTAATAAAATTAGATGCTGCCCAGTTTAATTCCGGATTATGTTTGAGTATGTCAGTTTGTTTTTGTAATTTATCGGGCAGCCATTCATCATCAGAGTCAAGGAACGCGACCCACTGTGCAGATGCCATTGCTATGCCGAGGTTGCGGGCGGCTGCGACACCTTGGTTTTCCTGTCTGATATACGTTATTTTGTCGCCGAAGCTTTGGGTAATTTTACCGGTATTGTCGGTTGAACCATCATCGATTACAATTATTTCCAGCGGTGGCAGTGATTGTGTGACGACGCTGTTTAGCGTTCGTGAGATATATTCCTGGGCATTGTACGCGGGAATAATGACAGATATTGTAAATTCATCATTCATTGGATGCGGTTTCCCAGGGCATTGGCGGCGCTGTTGGAGTTGTGCCGGTTTTGTGTTCAAGTTTTCTCAGAAACCCGCGCATTGGCGGTCCAATTGCGCATTTGAATAGTGTCCAGAGTCTTGGCCTGACATAACAGTAGTACCGATATATTTTGTATTGTTCTGTAAATTCTGATGCCCGTGGATAATTCTTGATTAGGTTACGTGCTTTTTTTTTGTAGCCGTGATATGCCCATTGTCCGGCGCGATGCAGGGCTGTAACGTTCATGATTCTTTCGAGTAAATCGCGCATATTGTCAGGGCAGTAATTACTAAGAACTTCGGGTCTAGCCAGATAAACTTCCAGAGGTTGTGGGCGGTCTCTTCTGGCGATGTTGGAGCATTCGGTATGGTAGCGTGCGGCGGGCGGAGCGATGACCATGAATGATTCGTTCATAATCATTCGAATCATCAAAGTGGTATCTTCGCCGAATTCGGTTTCCATGTCTGTGCCGAAGTCGTTTTGTTTGGGCTTAAAGTGGCAGTCCGGGAAACAGTCGCTACTTTCCAGAGCTTGTCGCCTAAATACAGTGTTCCACGGTAACGAGAAAACCACGAACTGCATTATGTTATGTGCGTCTTCGGTGCCGTTGAAACGGTAAACACCGGGTTTGACTCCTCGTGCCGCCCACAGATTGGTAGCGTCTATTTGGCTGGGCCACTCATAATAAAGGCTTGACACATATCCAATATCTTGATTCTTATCGAGAGCGGCCAGAGCATTTTTCAGATACCAGGGATACCATTCATCGTCTGCGTCAAGAAGAGCGACATATTGTGAGTTTCCTGCGGCTATTCCGGTATTGCGTGCCGGGCCGGGCCCTGCATTTTCTTGGACTATAAGTTCTATGCGGGGATCGTTAAAACTTTTGACAATCTCTGGGCCGTTATCAGATGAACCGTCATCGACTACAATCAATCGCCAGTCTTGTTCCTCCTGATGCATAACAGACTTTATTGTCCGGGCCACGAAAGGGCCTTTGTTATAAAGTGGGATGACAATATCGACTCTGGTCATTTAATTAAACCTGTTAAACAGATATTATTTATAAGGCATGGGAGGAGCCTGTTCGTGGATATGCAAGGCCTGAGCAACGCGAAGCAGGTTAAGTCTTATCGGTGGACCTGTCCAGCATTTTAAATCCTTCCAGTATTTGAACCATTTGCCATAAGACAGTAATTTCAGGCATTGCTGATATTCTTTTTTAAAAACTTTTGTTCCCGGATGATTATCGAGTATTTCTTGCGTTTCATTTTTCAAACCGAATCTTGCCCATCTCAAAGCTGTTTCCAGAATGCGATAATTGACAAATTGAGTCATAAGCTCTTTTTTTTGCGAAGGGCAATATTTCAGTACGGAGTCAGGATCTTTTCTGATTCCCTCAAAGGGCAAGGGGCGATTCTTCAAGGTCAGACCGCAGCATTCACTGTGAAATCTGACTCCGGGCGGACCGTAAATCATAAATTTTTCATTGAACGCCACGCGAGTATAAAAGACAGTGTCCTCCTCGCGCCGGGAATGTTCATAAAAGCCGTCATATTTTCGTGCGGTTTCTGTATATAATAAAGTATTCCAGGGGACCAGGAAATTAACCGCATGTCTGATCGAGTCCAGAGGTTCATCACCTTTTATCACATAAATGCCCGGCCGGGCACCGGCATTACTCCATTTGGCGGTGGTGTTTATTCGCTGGGGCCATTGATAATAAGTGTTGGCTACCATTTGGACATCATTACTATTTATTGTCTTTAATGCATTGGTGAGATACCAGGGATACCATTCATCGTCCGCGTCAAGGAAGGCTACATATTTTGCTGTGGCTAATTCAATACCTTTATTACGGGCGGGGCCGGGTCCGGCATTTTGTTGGTGGATGAGTTCAATGCGTGGGTCGGCGAATTTTTTTACGATATCCGGGCTTTTGTCGGTTGAGCCGTCGTCAACCACAATAAGATGCCAGTCGGTCTCTTCCTGATGAAGAATGGACTTGATTGTCCGGGCAATATAAGGTTCTTTGTTGTACAGTGCTATGATGATGTCAACTTTTGCCATAGATGGTTCCGCCTGGTTTTTATGCGCCAGATGGAGCGAGTCTATCTTATAAAGCCATTAAAGTCAAGCGGTTGAGGGAATTATAAAAAAGGCCCCCATCTGTTTAATAATGGGGGCCGTAAAATACCAGAAGCACAATTAAGGTATAAAATCAGGTTTTTTTCCTTCTAAGCAGGGCTATTCCACCCCGTTCAGAGTTGAGCTCAGAAACCTGTTCGGGGGTACCAAATGGGTCGTCAACTGATGAACGGGTTGCCCGCCAGATTGAATAATTGCCGGAAGCGTCTGGGTTGTTGGATGAATAATAAATAGTAAGGCCGTCCGGAGTGAGCGACGGTGCGAAGGTTTGTCCGCTTGTAATACTTAGTTCTGTAAGGGTTTCGATAGAATCCCAGGCCGATGTAATTGCGTCACGTTTGGCCACTTGAATGACCCATTGGTCTGCCGAAAGTTCCAAAGTATAATAAAGTGTTAATTCGTCAGGGCTTACACAAAGCCAGCGTTTATTGTATCCCTGAGAAAGCCCCAGAACGGGATTTACCGAAAGGATATCTCCATTAACCGGGTCAAGGTCGGCGTAGAATATTTCACGATCCCCCGGCGAGGACTCAAATTTTGCGAAGTAAAGTCTTGTGCCATCTTCGTTTAAGAATGGATTGGCGGCAATAAGATTGGTGTATGGCGGGTTGAGTTCTTCCAAATGTGCGGGCTCAGACCAAGTTGCTGAAGATGTGGAACAGGAGATGGCAATGTATAAAAATAGACAGACAGAAACTGCGCGCAAACTGAACATGACATTTTCCTCCAAAAAAAGGTATAAAACGCACACATAATGATCGCCAGCACAAGGCGGTCTGAAAATACAACCCTTTAGGAGTCCCCAATGTATAACTATGTCGAAAAATGTCAATAATTATCTTCTATTTTTTAGGTGTTGCTAAAAGTAAGGCATTTTGCTTGCATCGGAGCATGGGTAATTGCTGGAGTTGCTGTTTGTGATGTGGATAATGCGTTATCAACAAGGTTATCGGGCATGGTCGGGGAGGAAATTTGAAAACCTATAGATTTTTGGGTTTTGGCGGCGATTTTTTGGGCCTTCCAGATTGGGTTGAAAATGGAATTATCTTAAGGTTTATCCTGAGATATAAAAAGATGTCTCGGTGGGGGTTATTGTCGTATTTTATTGCTAATAAGGCAGTTATGGTTTTAGGGCGGCTTTTTATTTCTGGAACTTTGCTAAAGCAACTGCCCCTTTTTGGCCGATAACTATGACACTGCTGTGGTTTATACCTGAAGCGGCGAAAAAATAGAAAGGTTTTTACTTAGCTGGGACTATATGGCGGCCGATAAATACACCAGTGATGTTCCGTTCGGGAGTGGAGAAAAGCGGAGTGCACTGCATTTCGGGAGTTAACTCAGCGGCATAGGAGCTGGCTAATGCTATATAAAGCGCAAAAGAATGCAGGAGATATCCTGGTGACAGAGACAGAAATGAAAACAAGCCGAGCCATAGAACAATATAAAACTCAAGGCAAGATGTCTTATGCCATCAGAGGTTCTCAGCGGCTTTGTGTTTTTGTAGGGGTGGTTTTTCTGTCGTTACTGGTTGGTTGTCAGTCGGTTGAACGCGGTGCGTGGTTCCGGCCTAAGCAGCCTCGTCACGTTCAGACCAATCTTTATGGTGAATTCAACGGCTGGAAACCGCGTCAGTTTGAAGCTAAGCCGTTTAGTTCGCTGGCCCAGCATAGTTATTGTGAAGAAGGCGGCGATTACGACCCTGATATTAGCCCTGATGGCAAATGGATAGTTTTCAGTTCGCTGCGTCACGCTCCGAACCCGGATATTTATGTTAAGAAGATAAACGGTTCGACCGCGACAAAGCTGACAAGCGACCCTGCCAGTGAAATGCATCCGTGTTTTTCGCCCCTGGGCGACCGGGTGGCCTATACGAGTAATCGTTCGGGAAGCTGGGATATCTGGGTGGTTGGCGTTGACGGTACAAATCCGACTTGTTTAACGACTGGTTCGAGTAACGATGTGCATCCTTCCTGGTCGCCCGACGGCAAGAAGATTGTTTACAGTTCTTACGGCCCGCGTTCGGAGCAGTGGGAGCTTTGGGTTCTGGATGTTGATAATCCCACGACCAAGCAATGGATAGGCTATGGTCTTTATCCTGAATGGTGCCCCGATAAGGAAAATCCCAAGATAGCTTTCCAGTTAGCCCGCAATCGGGGCAGTAAGTGGTTCAGTATCTGGACGGTTGATTATCTGGACGGCGAAGCGAAATTCCCGACCGAAATCGCTACAAGCATTGACCATGCCTGTATTGGTCCGGCGTGGATGCCGGACGGCAAGACTCTGGTTTACAGTACTGTAGGCAGGAGTCAGTACGAAAAAGTCAAGGAGCCGGTCCCCGACAATACCGGTGAGGATGTATTTATGGTTTCGCTGGACGGGACCAACAGTCTGAGGCTTACCAATGGTGACGCGGCGAACTTCTCGCCGACCTGTGGTCCTGACGGCAGAGTTTATTTCTGCTCTGATCGTTCCGGGACGAATAATGTGTGGTCGGTCAAGCCGCATCAGATAGATTTCGCGATGGATAAACCCGTGGATTTGACGCGGCATCCTCAGAGTGGATTTTTGGCAAACTAAAAAGTTAATAGTGAAGGCCCAAGGATGAGCCGGACCCCCCGCAAATCAAGGAGTGTGTTATTAGCTGTTGTCGCGGCAACGCTGATTTCCGCTGGATGTCGCAGACCGTCGGTGTATATCGACCGGTATTTCGACAATCCGTATGATGAGCCGAAAATTTTTGCGGTGGCTCCGTTTCTCAACCAGTCCGGTTCGGAAAACCTGGACAGCATTGCCGTGACCGACGAATTTTTTACTGAACTGCAACAGGTTCGGGGATTAAGTGTGGTTCCGGTAAATCGTGTTCTGGCGGTGATGAGTGAGCTGGGTATGCAGGAAGGGGTTAATAGCCCTGAAGAGGCGGTTAATCTGGCGAATGCTTTGCAGGTTGACGGCATAATCGTCGGTTCGATTACCCGCTATGACCCTTATTTCCCGCCGCTGGTAGGTATGGCGATACAGTTATACACCAAGCCGGAAAAGGATAGCGAACAGGATCAGAACATTGATTTTGTGGACCCCGGAGCATTGGCCCGGCAAGGCAAGCCCTTTGTCATGAATCCGGGCGCGAGGCTCGAACCTTCGGCGACAGTTGTGAGAATTTACGATGCCCAGCAGGATGATGTGGTGATAAGGCTGAAGGATTTTTCCAGAAGCCGCAGACTGCAAAACACTCCGCTGGATTGGAAGAAATATACTACCAGCAGAAACTACATAAGTTTTACCTGCCATGAGATGATTGGAGAACTGCTGGCTAAGGAAAGACGGCGACTGCATTCAGATGAAGAGGAAGCCTGGTAATGTCCAAACAAAGAGAACTATCATTAGTAAAGGGTGAAGAACGATTTGTATTTCGTTACGAGCCCGGCAACGAAGAAGATGTACTTGACGCTTTTGTGGTCATGGCCAACGAACGGAATAATAATTTTGATTGGTTTGACGCAGCAGTGCTGAGTTTTCAGTTAAGTAAGCACCTTGTAGAAGAGGCCGACGAACTGCTTTGTCCAAAAGACAGGCATGAGGAAAAAAAACCTGCTAAAACAAGCAATTCCTCGAATTTGTGATTCAAGTAGGCGGCCTAAGAAACCGAAATATATATATGTGCGGCACCTTGCACTATTGCCTTGACCCGGCGGTAGTTTGAGGTGGGAACTGGCCAGACGGTAGCAGCAAAAGCACCCACCGTTAAGTCAGAGCAATAATAAACCATCGCCGATGGAAATGACCTTGTCATGCAAGATTACCCAGTTATCAACGATTTCCTGAATTACCTAAACTACGAGAAGCATTTTTCCGCGCATACTATAAAATGCTACTCAGCTGATCTTCATCAGTATGTTGGCTACAACAAAAATCTCACCGAACAAGCGGAAGGCGACCAGGACGCTAACAGCCTTTCCGCTTACGGCCAGCCGGAAACGGCCGGCACGGCGGTCGCCGCCGATCCGCAAACCATGATCCTGCAGGCGACCACGAATGATATCCGGGCTTTTATGGCCTTTCTGAACGAGCAGAACTATTCCAAGGCGACCTCCGCCCGAAAGCTGGCAACCTTACGCAGCTTTTACAAGTTCTGTGTTCGCAGAGGGCATCTCGCGACCAGCCCTGTGGCGGCTATTCGTACTCCTAAACAGGAGAAACGGCTGCCCCGCTGTCTCGACCCGGAAAAGATAAACATCCTGCTTAACAGTCCTGACATCACCACGATTCTGGGCGCTCGCGACCAGGCTATCCTGGAAACTCTTTATAGCAGCGGGTTGCGGGTTAGTGAGCTTGTCGGTCTGAATCTGACCGATATTGACTTCCTCGGCGAAGTGGTTCATGTTCGCGGTAAGGGCAAAAAAGAACGTGTTTCGCCCATCGGCTCGACTGCGTTGCAGTCAATTCAACGCTATCTGACATTCCGCGACGCTCATCCTCGCAAAGATACTTTCGACCTTCAGGCCCTGTTTGTCAACAAGCACGGACAGCGACTCAGCACCCGTTCTGTACGCCGCAAACTCGACAAGTACCTCCTTCAGGCTGGTCTGGACCCCAAAATCAGCCCTCATACTTTGCGTCACAGTTTCGCGACTCACATGCTCAATAATGGAGCGGACCTCCGGGTTGTGCAGGAGTTGCTCGGCCATCGTTCGTTAAGCACGACGCAGGTTTACACTCACCTGACTACTAACCGCATGAAACAGGTTTATGATGAAGCCCATCCCCATGCCCAGGAAAACCCCTATCCAGCTAATAATCAAACTGACCACAATCAGTTTTAATATTTTGATATTTACGAACCAAAACCAGCAATGCAGTTTTGATTGCCTGGGAGGAATTGAGAGCGCCCGACTGAAAAACAGCCGGGCTTTTTCTGCGCTGAAATAATCGTTCGGTTCCGGGTAGTGAGTTGAATCAGGTTGGCTCTTGATTTTATAACATGTTGGCAAATAATGACTTGTTAGAGTTTGAAAAAAGTTGTATTTCCTGTTGCCCTTAACTTGCCGGTGCCGCTATACTCATTCTAAGTCTGTAGTAGTAAGGCTATTAGAAGTATTTTGGAGTTTTGTAGGAGTATGAACCTGTCTTCGGAAATGTCAGAAAAAGCCACCAAACCCAAACTGCTGGTAGTTTGTGACCCTCAAAGGCAAAATCAGGATTTCCTCGATTCTCTGGGACCTGAATACGAGATCTTTGTGGTCGAAAACGCTCAGCAGGCATTTAAGTTATTGAGAGAATACAGTTTTGACGCGGTTTTTTCCGACCAGAGCGGTTTTCCTCCCTTGGAGCAGGCGGCGGTTTCTCAGCAGGCGGTCGATATTCTCAATACAATTGATGAGGCAGTTTGCATTGTCAGTGGTGACGGCACCTTGCTCTGGGCGAATCGAAAAGCGGGTTCTTTCCCGGAGCCGATTCGGATTCAGTTGGCTGAGCTCAGTAAAAAAGGCTACGATTTTTTTAATGGTCTCATCAGCAAGGGACGTACTGCCAGGGATGGGCAGTGGCGGCCCCGCAAATACTCATTGACCGACGAGGCGACCGACCGTTATTTTGAGATGGCGGTTACACCTATGACCAATCAGAAAGGGCAGCTCGGTCAGGTTGCTGTGGTAATCTGGGAAGAGACCTCCAGCCGCCGGTTGCGCAAACGCATCGAAGCGATTGATAGTGCCGGTCGTGAACTGGTTCGGCTGGAAGCCGAGGCGGTCGCGGAGATGACCGTGGAACAGCGTATCCAGGTTGTTCAGGACAAAATTGTTCGATATGCCCGCAAACTTCTACACTTTGACCATTTTGTGGTACGTATCTGGAACCGCCAGAATAACAAGCTGGAGGTGTTGTTTGGGGTGGACCTGCCGGCTGATGAACAGACGGAGGTTTTTGTAAGTCCTGACAACAACGGGATTTCTGGTTATGTAGCCTCTACTGGTCGCAGTTATATATGTAATAATCCGGAGATAGACGTCCATTACCTGCCCGGCCTTGACGGGGTTAGGTGCAGTCTTACCGTGCCCCTGCGTCTGCATGACCGTATCATTGGCACTATGAACGTGGAAAGCCATCAGGCAGGTGCTTTTGGCGAAGACGACCGACAGATGGCAGAAATTTTGGGCAGATATATCGCTATTGCCTTGAATATTCTGGACTTACTGGTTGTGCAACGCTATCAGACCACCGGTGAAACCAGCCAGAATCTCAATCAGTGTGTGTCGGAACCTCTGAACGATATTGTCTCGGAGGCGGCGATGCTGCTGGAGGACTATATCGGTCATGATGATATACGTCATCGCCTGCAAAAAGTGATAGACCTGGCCACCCAAATCAAATCGGGTATTCGCCAGGTGCGTTCAGCCCCGAAGGGTATTCTGGGGGCCAAGCCCGGTAAGCCCGCATATGGTGACCAAAAAGAATTTGCTGGCCGACATTTTCTGGTGGTTGACGACGAGCATTTCATCCGTCAGACTGTAGCTGATGTGGTGGAGCAGTACGGTTGTCTGACCGACATTGCCTGTGACGGCCGGGAAGCTTTGGCAATGCTCAAGCAGAAGAAATACGACCTGGTGATTTCTGACATAAAGATGCCTTTCGCAAGTGGTTACGAGATTTTTGCTGCCGCTCGCGATGCTGACCAGTCAACCCCGGTTATTCTGATGACGGGTTTTGGTTATGACCCCGGCCATTCAATTGTGCGTGCCAATCGTGAAGGACTTTCGGCGGTTTTATATAAGCCGTTCAAAGTAGACCAGCTCCTGGGCGAAATTCGCAAGGCATTGGACGTGACCAGGGCTTGATTAACATAACATATTTATTCCCGGAGGGTTGGAGTTTTAATAATGTATCAGCATCTCTCTGAAAACGCTAAAGACATCCTGAAGCTTGCCGAGAAACTTGCTCAGCATGAAAGTCAGGAATATGTCGGCACGGAGCATATTCTCACGTCAATAGTTGACCACGGCATAGGGTTGGGTTCACAGATTCTTCAAAATTGTTCGATAACTTCCGCTGCGGTTCATCGGGAAATACATAATTTTATCCGTCACAGCATGGAAGAAACCTGGGTTTTTGGTAGACTGCCCGGAACACCTCACTATAAGCAGGTGATTGCTCTGGCAATAGAGGAGGCCGAAAAATGCCGGGATAAAAAAGTTGGTTCGGAGTATCTGCTGCTGGGCCTGCTTCGGGAAAAGGACTGTGTTGCGGAAAAGGCCCTTCGTTCGCTAGGCCTGACGCTCGATGAAGCCCGCAAACAGGTTGCTCGGCTGCATGGTCGGCCTGAACCGCAATAATTTCCTCTTTTTACCATGTTTTTCGGGGGGCAAGTCGGTTATCAGCATCCAGAAGCTTGATTCGGTCAACTGATACCCTCGTAGTTCTACCGAAACCAGGATACCCCTTTTTTATTGACACCACGACCCTTTACGGTTCTGATACGTAGATATAAGCAGGTGACCAGACAGAACGTACCGGCAGGGGCGGGGATAACCGCTTGCCGGCAAATAAAATAATCGAAAACATGTGATTTAAGGATTATTTACCGATGGCAAAGGCTCACAAGATTGCCTGGGGCATTGACGTTGGAGACTGTACCATTAAGGCCCTGAAGCTGGGGGTTACCCCGGATGGTGTTGAGGTACTTGATTTCGCGGCGCTGGAGCATGAGACCATTCTGACTCAGCCGGACGTCGAGCCTCAACAACGGGTCGAACTGGTAAGTGCCGCGGTCAGCAGGCTGGCCCAGTCTTATGACCTGAGCAATTCCGCGGTAGTCGTTGCCGTGCCGGGCCAGAACAGTTTTGCCCGGTTTGTCAAACTTCCGCACACCGACAAGAAGAATATTCCCCGGATGGTGGCTTTCGAGGCCGGCCAGCAGATTCCTTTTGACATAAAGGATGTGGAATGGGACTGGCAGGTTTTTCAAGAACCGGACCAACCCGATGTCGAAGTGGGTATCTTCGCGATAAAGAGTGATTTAGTCAAAATTGCCCTGGAACCCTTTTCTGATGCCCAGATTACGATTGATTCGGTGCAGATGAGCCCGATGGCTCTTTATAACTTTGTCGTTTACGAAAAAAAGCTTTCTGCTGCTACCCAGAACGAAGCGGTTATCGCTCTGGATATCGGGGTTGACAATACCGACCTGATAATCGCTGATGGAACTCGTATCTGGCAGCGGACCATTCCTGTCGGCGGCAATCATTTTACCGAAGCGGTCCAGAAGGCGTTCAAGCTGGGATTCAACAAAGCAGAAGCTATCAAACGTACCGCCAATACCAGCAAATACGCCCGTCAGATTTTTCAGGCTATGCGGCCTGTTTTCGCCGACCTGGCTGCGGAGATTCAGCGCTCGCTGGGTTACTACAGTTCGAGCAAACGTGATGTTCAGTTCCGCGAAGTTATCGCTATGGGTAACGCGATGAAGCTGCCGGGCCTGGTCAAATTTCTGCAGCAGAGTCTGTCGCTGCCGGTCAAGAGGATGGATAATTTTGACCAGCTTTCACTTTCGCCGGAGGTCTCGGTTTCGCAGTTTACCGAAAACGTCCCTTCGATGGGAGTCGCTTACGGTTTGGCTTTGCAGGGGTTGGGGCTGGCACGGGTGGAAAGCTCGCTGCTGCCCAAGGAAATCGCCCGTCGCACCCAATGGCGTAAAAAACGCATTTGGTTTATCGCTGCGACAGCGGCGTTCTGTTTCAGTGCTCTGCTGGCATTGTTCCAGGCCTATTCTCAGTCGGCGGATATTGAGGAAGCTCAGAACAATACCGGCGCAATTTCCAGCATGACCAACACTCTGAATCAGCGTCGCTCCGCGGTGGGTGCCGCTCAGGCCGCTGTTACCAAAGCTCAAAAAGAAATTGCCCGACATTTGCAGCCTTATGGGCCGCGTATTATCGTGCCGAAAATTCTCCAGGCTATTCGCGGCTGTCTGCCCGGCCCGGATTACACCGAAGATTCTCAGCAGTTGGCCCTGTACGAGGCATTTGCCAACGGAGATTTGGAAGGTATTCTGGCCTTGAACCGCGGCGAGCGGGAACAGGTTTTTCTTTCCAACATAAAAATTATTTATACTGACAATCTATATAAGAGTTTCGATGAAGTTACCAAAGGCTGGGAATCGGCTGGTGCCGGCAACCGCGGCCGTACGCCCGCAGGTGGCGGTGGTGGCATGATGATGGATATGGGAATGATGGACATGCCCATGATGGACATGGGTATGGGGATGCCCGGTATGGGAATGGGAATGGGAATGGGAATGGGTATGGGGATGCCCGGCGGCAGGGGGGCCGGAAGCAGCCGGACAGTTGTTGATACCTTTGACCGTACCTCCAAAGATCCGGTGCCTGGTTTTGTCGTGGTGATAGAAGGCAGTACTCCGCATAAGGATGACTTGCAGTTTTTGGAGCCGTCGAACGTAAAATACGAAAGGGATAAATGGGGTTTCTTCCAGAGGCTGCGTTACCTGGGGCTTAGTGACCAGGAAATCAGAGCTCAGGATAAAAAAGATAAACCCGCCCCTGCGGCAGTGCCTGGCCAAAATAAACCTTTTGCGCTGCCGACTGCCCCTCCCGCGACTGCTCCGGGACAGGCTGAGACTGTTGCCGCGGAGGTTGCAATCCCCGAAGCTGTTGCCAATCTGCCCTTTAACGCATTTGTTGACCCGGAGGATAAACTTACCTGGTATTTTGACACAACCGAAGGTGGTTGGTTGAGCGGCAAACCAGAAGACAAGCAGCCGGAAGGTATTGGAGTTCTCAAGGTCGAAGAGCCCGTGAGGACGACCGGAAGAACGGGAGTGTGGAATCCCATGGCCGGTGGCGGAACGCATACTGCGACCCGCAAAAATGTTCCGGACCTTCCGATTTATATCGACCCGTTGACGATGGAGCCTATCAGTGACACTTACGTTATGGAAGATAACGGCGAAATCAAGTTTGAGAACAACGAGCCTGCCGTAGAAAATCATGACTATTGGTTCCGGGTCAAGCTGAAAATCCAGCTCAAGCCGGAAGCCGGCAAAGACAAAGGTTGAATATAATTTATAATTCTGATTCTCAGAGAACCTTAATTTCGAGATTGTGCTTATGAACTTTATCAAAAAGAATATTTTCATGCTAATCTGCTGCCTGGTGGTTTTAGCCGGTATTGGGATTTTTGTGCCGGGGTATATGAAAGCCGGGGAAAACGCTCAGGCTCGCAAGAAACTTGAAACCACCCTTTCCAGTGTCCCCGGTGCCCGCAGCGCCGCCCGCGGTTTGAATGACCAGGTTTACGCCCGGTTTACGGAAAACGGTAATCTTGCCAATCAGGATCTGAAAGTCGTTTTGGAAAAGGCTGCCCAGACATCCGCCCGTCCCTTGATTTGTTCTGACCCGCGCGAAGAAGTATTTCCTGATCTGCGCAGCGGTAATCCGATTATCTATTATAGAAACTTCTCTAATAATTATCTGAAGGTTGTCGAAGACTATCTTGTGCAGATGAACGCAGCGGACAGGCCCAGCGAACATGAAGAGGAAAAGGTTCGTCTGGACTATCAGAAAAATATCGTTGGCGAAAAAAATACTCGCAGCATTGCTCCTGGTGGCGGCGGCATGATGGACATGGGCATGGATATGGGAATGGGGATGGCTATGCCGGGCCGGACACGGGTTGCCGAGGATAGTCCTGCCCAGAAGCTGGTAAACGAACTCCGGCGTCAGCGGTCTGAAAGCATTACGGTATATGCCAACAAAGATTGTTTTGCCGCTTATAACTACTGGGAGACTCAGCCCAATCTCGAAAAACCCATTATGCTTATGGATATGTGGTTTACGCAGCTGGCGGCCTGGATTCAACAGGATGTTGTCAATGCGGTTAAACTCATGAATGGTGAATCGCAACGTGTGGCAGACTCACCTCTTAAAAGGTTAATAGAAGTTTCCTTCAATGGCGCCGAAGTTGATTCGGGCAAAGGCGGTGCTTCTTCACGCCGTGCCGATACCGGGGTTGTCGCCCCTCGCAGAGCCGGCAGTATGAATTCTCTGCCGGATTATGTTATTGGGGCTCAGGGGGCCGAAGCCGACGTTTCGATGGCCGCGGGAATTATGACATATCCCTGGACCAAGAGGGTCGGTGATGATTTGATTGACGTAGTCCATCTTGAAATTGCCGCGATTATTGAGTCAACCGCAGTGAATGATTTTATTAACGCTCTTCAGACAGGACGCCTAAGGCCTGACCAGGACCCGGTACAGCAAAGCCAGATAACTGTTTTGCAGATGACGCTTGACCCAATCGACCCCGAAGCGGAGAAAAACGCGGGCTATTATTATGGCCCAGGTTCACTTGTAACTTTAAGGATGATTTGCGAATATACTCTTTTCAAGAGCGGTTATTCTGATATTATGCCCGCGGATGTCAAAGCTCTGTTCGAGCCCGTACAGGCCGGTGGACCAGGTATGATGAAAAGATAAATTACCGCAAAGTTTAACTAGTAACCATCTTCCCCCTGAGCAAAGCTTTCCAGTGAGAAGGATATGAAATGGCAAAAAAACAATCGCTCAATATTTTTGAGGCGCATGTCGAAAAACTTGTTTTACTTATCGCCGTTGCGGTTTGTGTCTGGGTAGTCGTAACCCGCTATGTGTTTGCGCCCGGAATCAAATTCGATAACGAAACCATGTCCGCGTCTGAGGCGGTAAGCCAGGCCGCCGATATGGCTGAGGAAATCAAAGGCAGTATATCGAGGCCTACGAGTGAGCCTTTGCCTCCTGTTTATCAGCCCAGGGCTGATTGGTTCGGTAAAGTCGAACCTTTGGCTATTCTTGATGTTGACAGAATGCCCCTGTTCCCCGAACATCGTATCGGCATTGCCGGGCCGGAAGATCCCCGAACTTATGTCGTCCCTGACATGCCCCAGCTCAACGATGTCAAAATCCAGTTGAATCACGGTCTGGCCTGGGTGCCTGACGATGAACCAGACCAACAGTTGGCCCCCGGTAACAGTACCGGTCTGGTTGAGCAAGACGCTGATTTTGTCACTCTCTCTGCGAAGTTTCCCTGGTCTAAAATCAAAGAAGATTTTCAAAAAAGTTTTGCCGGAGCTACAGTTGAGAAGCCTCTGGAAAGTCCCGACCCGGTCCTCGCGGCGGTTCAGTTGCAGCGCAGCAGACTGATGCCTGATGGTTCATGGAGCGATTGGCAGACAGTTTCCCGACTTGAAGTTGACCCTCTGTTCGACAAAGAGATGGACGAAGATGTATTAGTCACCAAGTCATACCCAGAGTTTGAAGTTGTCATGGGCCAGAGAAGATATCCCGACACTCAAATGAAAGTGATTCAGCCCTGGCCTTACGATATGGTGCTTGAACCGTGGATGCCCCCGACCGAAGAGGAGGACAGGGCTTCCGGCGGCAGAAACTCCGGCGCGGACCGCGAAGAAAAAGCCAAAGCCCGGCGCGAAGCGTTAAGGGCGCGTCAGCAGCAGCAGCGTCGTCAGCCCGGCGGAATGGGCGGCGGCGGTGGTGATATGATGATGGATATGCCCGGCGGTATGGGAATGCCCGGCGGTGGTATGCCAATGATGGACATGCCCATGATGGATATGGGGATGGGCATGGATATGGGGATGGCACCCGGCGGTCCCGCTCAGGATGTTCGAAGAACCCATACCGGCGGTGCGTTGACTTATGATATTACTCAGCTTGACGAAGAAAATATTACCGTCTGGGCTCATGACGGACGGGCTCTGCCCGGCAGAACTTATCGTTACAGGATTAGATTGGGGATTTTTAATCCTATCGCTCTGCGAGATTGGTTTACCGAGCAGCAGCAGCAATTGAAATTTAAACCGATACTCTGGACCGAGTTTACTCCGACCCAGGACCAGCCCGAAAAACAACTTATCGCACGCATCCCTGAACGCCTTTTCTTTGTGCCCAAATCAACTACGGGCCAGGACGCGCTTAATATGTCGGTCGAGGTCTATCGTCTCCATGAAGGCGAGTGGCACAAAAAACTCTTCCGAATCACGCCTGGCATAATGATTGGCGAAAAAGTGGCTGACCGGTCCTCTGATGATAGAAACGAACGTCGCTCAACCGCCGCACGAGATGAAACGCAGACAGATGTTGAGATTGATTATCGCACCTATGCTACCGTAATTGATATTGTTCCCGGAGTTAAATACTGGTGCCAGATCGGGACGTCCTTCAAGGAAGTGGAAACTACCGACCTGCTGTTCCGGGAACAGGATGGGACGGTTTCCCGGTTGAGCATAGATAAATATTGCTGGCCCGAAAGCCTGCGTTCGCTTCAAACCGGCGTGGTTAAGAAAATGCGCGAGCAGAGCAAGCCTGCCAGATAAAACCTGGTACAATTTTAGCCCGTAACACCAAAGACCTACTCTCCTCAAGAGTGGGTCTTTTTTTGTCAGGCGGATTATCTGTCCATGCTAGCCGGGCGGCGCAAGCCCCCGGAGTAATTGACCAAAACAACCACAAGCCCCGAAGGGGCGAAAGAAACCACTGTGAACACATACAAAAAATAAAACAATCCCTGCCGAAGGCAGGCACCGCGCCGTTGTTTGAAATTTAAGATTTTATGCTTTCGATATTATTTAGAAATTAGCATTTCGGATTTAGAATTTCCAGCCCAGCTGGCTATCGGCATATTTTTTCCGTAAAACGTCTTGACATATCGAAATGTTTCGATATGTTATGCCTTATGAAAAGCAAACAACCAGGATTACTGCCCGATAACGTTTTTCAAACCGCCGCCGAATGCCTCAAAGTCATGGCCCATCCTGTCCGGCTGAAAATTGTTAATATTCTTATGCAGGGGGATTTTACGGTAAATGAAATTGCCGAACTTTGTGATACCTCACCCAGCCAGACCTGCGAACATCTTCGGCTGCTCAAGGGGCATGGTTTGTTGTCGAGTGTACGCGACGGACGAAAGGTTTATTACAAAATCGAATCTCCGAATCTGCCCGAACTAATTAAATGTATCCAGAAACATTGTTGAGAAAAGGAAAACAAATGCCACAGGGAAAGAAACGTATTCTGATTGTGGGTGGTGTTGCCGGTGGCGCCTCTGCCGCTTGTCGAGCCCGCAGACTGAGTGAAGAAGCTGAAATAATATTGTTCGAACGTGGCGAATTTGTTTCTTTTGCCAATTGCGGACTGCCTTATCATATCGGAGGTGAAATCACCAAACGCAGCAAACTTCTGGTCCAGACCCCCGAATCATTGAGTACTCGATTTAATATCGATGTCCGTATTAATTCTGAAGTTACTGCCATTGACCGAGATAAAAAAGAAGTTGCGGTCAAGAACCTCGCAAGTAATGAGCAATACACCGAACCTTACGATTATCTCATTCTCAGCCCCGGCGCTGAACCCGTCAGGCCGCCCCTGCCCGGCTTTGATAATCCGCGTGTTTTTACGCTGCGGAATATCCCCGATATGGACCGTATTAAGCATATCGTCGATGCCCAAAAACCTCAAAACGCGGTGGTTGTCGGCGGTGGATATATCGGCCTGGAAACAGCCGAGGCATTGATACATAGAGGAGTTAAAGTTTCACTGGTCGAGTTGGCCGGCCAGGTGATGACGCCTCTCGACCCGGAAATGACCGCTCCGGTTAATCAGTGCCTGCGTAAGCATGGCGTTGAGTTGCTGCTCAATACTTCCGTTAAGTCATTTAGCGATTCAGATGGTCAGATCAAAGTCGAACTGTCCAGCGACAGCAGTCTGGATTGTGATTTAGCCATTCTTGCTATCGGTGTCAAACCGGAAGCAACCCTGGCCAAAGATGCCGAAATTTCAACCGGCCCGCTGGGTGGAATTGCGACTGATGACCATATGAAAACTTCTGACGAGTCCGTTTACGCGGTGGGTGACGCTATAGAAGTAACTGATTATGTCACCGGAAAAAACGCCCTGGTTCCTCTGGCTGGTCCCGCCAATCGACAGGGCCGTATCGCCGCAGATGTCATTTTTGGTATCAATAGTACTTACAAAAAAACTCAGGGGACCGCGATTTGTAAAGTGTTCGAGTTGGCCGCTGCTTGCACCGGCGCTAACGAAAAAACTCTCAAACGCTTAAATATGCCTTATGAAAAAATATATATTTATCCCCCCAGCCATGCCTCATATTATCCCGGCGGCGAGACGCTCGCTGTGAAAATGCTTTACGACCCTAATAACGGTAAGGTACTTGGTGCCCAGGCCGTTGGTCCTGACGGAGCTGACAAACGAATAGATGTCTTTGCCACAGCTATTCGTGCCGGCATGACGGTTTATGATTTATGCGAACTTGAATTATGCTACGCTCCGCCGTTTGGCTCCGCCAAGGACCCGGTGAATTTCGCTGGCTTCGTCGCTGCTAATGTAATGGATAAAGCCGCTAAACTCTGTCATAGTGAGGAACTGATGAATCCAAAGGACAATCAGTTCTTACTGGATGTCAGAACGCCCAAAGAATTTACAGAAGATGGTACAATTCCCGGTGCGGTTAATATTCCCCTGGATGAAATACGCGACCGACTGGATGAAATACCGCGCGACAAAGAACTGTTGGTCTTCTGCCGGGTAGGCCAACGCGGCTACCTGGCCTGCCGAATCTTGTGCCAGAATGGTTTCGATTGCCGAAACCTGACCGGCGGATACCTCATCTATCAGGCCGTACAGGAAATGATTGCCAACAACCAAAATTAATCATACCACCAACAGAAGCCGAGCCGCGTAAGCGGCCGGATTGGAATATCATATATCCTGTTGGCACCCAAAGTCATAAGCCCAAAAAACGATGTTTCTTTAACTTATTAAACGCAAAAAACTTACGATAATCGCTGAGCAGCCTGCAAAGTATTAAGCATCAGCATGGTAATTGTCATAGGCCCGACACCGCCCGGCACTGGAGTAATCATCGAGGCAATTTCCGCCACCGGCGCAAAGTCCACATCACCAACCAGTTTGCGTTTGCCTTCTGCCGTTCTGCCGATTTCATTCACACCAACGTCAATCACAATCGCACCCGGTTTCACCATGTCAGCGGTGACGGCATTAACAACACCAGCGGCGACGATGAGAATATCGGCACGTTTGGTATGGGTAGCCATATCTTTAGTGCGGGTATGGCAGATGGTTACGGTTGAGTTGGCCCCCTCGGCCTTCTGGAGCATCATGTTGGCGATGGGTTTGCCCACAATATTACTGCGGCCTACAACCACAACTTCGGCCCCTTCGGTTTTGACACCGGAGCGGATGAGTAGTTGCTGAATGCCATAAGGTGTGCAAGGCAGATACGCCGGTTCACCGATGACCATGCGACCAACGTTTACCGGATGAAATCCATCTACGTCCTTGTCGGGGTCGATGGCATAAAGAATTTTGGTTTCGTTGATGTGTTTGGGTAGGGGCAGCTGGACGAGTATGCCGTGTATCTCTTTGTCTTTATTATACTTATCGACCAGGACGAGCAGGTCTTTTTCGGACATGTCGGCGGGCATGTTTTCCTGGATGGAATGGTAGCCCAGTTCATGTGCGGTTTTCTGTTTGGCCCGGACATAACTTTGGGAGGCGGGGTTTTCACCTACCAGGATGGTCACCAGGCCGGGGGTGATGCCTTTTTCGGCTTTGAGTTTATCGACGGAAAATTTGATTTCGTCACGAATCTGGGCGGCTACTTCCTTGCCCTTAATGAGTTTAGCTGTCATAGGCGTTCTCCTGAGCAAATAAAAACGAATAATCCAAGACTCAGATTATAGCGGCTATGACAGAATGAGACAGTGCAAAAGTCACAATTTAGATTTAGATGGCGACCCGGTTTCGACCGCCTTCCTTGGCGCGGTAGAGGGCTTTGTCGGCGAGTTTGCAGAGGGTTGTGAACTGGCTGACCTTACTGCGTTTGAGTGAGGCGATTCCGATACTTAGGCCGGGCTGGAAGTCGAGTTTTTTACCGGTCGGGTTAATTATTTGTAAGACCTCTCGCTCAAAGAGTTTACGCATACGTTCAGCGATAGCGGCAGAGCTTTTCAGGCTGCATCCTTTGAGTATTATTACGAATTCGTCCCCGCCAAATCGGGCGGAGAGATCGACCGGGCGGGTACAACCACGGAGAATTTCACCCATGAAGGCGATAACTTTATCGCCGACATCGTGGCCGAGTGAGTCGTTGATTTGTTTGAATTTGTCAACATCTATCATCATGACAGATAAATCAATATCTTGTTTACGGGCCTGGTCAAAGAGTTGTGGGCCTTCTTGTTCGAGTCGGGCCCGGTTGGCCAGGCGGGTGAGTTCGTCGGTTGTCGCATCCTTTTGCAGGTTAATGACTTGCAGTTTGTGATTGCGGGCGACACGGTATAATTCGGTGCTGACGCGGGAGTTGGCTCGCTCGGCAGCCATTTGGTGTAAGTCTCTTTGTTTCAGGCAGTTATTCATTAGTCGGGCGATACGGCCTATTTCGTCGGAGCGTCTGGTAAGTTCCTGGGGGCAAAGGTCGTGGGCGTGTACGGAATCGAACAGGGCGTTTAGTGGTTTGGATATCATGCTGTGGGTGATTTTGAGGAGAATCAGGACCAGCAGGGCGAGATATAGGACGGTAAGTACGGATGAATACTGGAGGTTATAGTTTTCAAATACCTGGGGTAGAATCGCCAGGATTATCAGGCCGGGCACGATAACGGCCAGTACGGAGAGGGTTACTCGTTGGTGTAGAGTCATAAGCCACCTTTTTACAAGTATTTACACTTATTCTGCTCAGGCGGCTCCGGGGCCTTGACGGTTCCCATAATTTCATGGGAAAATCACGATAACTATCTGTTAGAGTATAAGATATGTTTTTGGGGAAGGTCGGGTTTTTTTAAGAAATGGTCGATATTTGCCTTGGGCGGAGGTTGTTTTATCGCTTATGCGGGGTATGTTCCGGTGAAGACGTTGGCGGCGGGGCCTACCATATAAACGTGGTTATCTTCTTGTGCCCACAGTAGTTGTAGATTTCCACCGGGCAGGTGGGCGAGGATTTGGGGTTGGGAATTTCCGGTTAGTACGCCGGCGACGCAGACGGCGGAGGCTCCGGTGCCGCAAGCGAGGGTGATTCCTGAGCCGCGTTCCCAGGTTCTCATTATAACTTCATTTTCATCAACGATTTGTACGAAATGTACATTTACCCTGAGAGGGAAAAGCTCGTGCTTTTCAATCAGGGGGCCGAGGGTGGGCAGATCTATGACGGAAACGTCTTCTACGTAAATAGTTACATGTGGATTGCCCATGGAGACGCAGGTTCCGATGAAGTTGTAACCATTTACTGCTATTGGGATTGCGCCGGCGTCGGGTCCGGGAATGTTGACGGGGATTTGGAGGGGGGCGAGGATGGGGTTGCCCATATCGACACAGGCGTGGGTTGCCTGGCCTGAAGTTATTGCCAGTGCAATAGTTAGGACGCCATTGCCGGTTTCAATATTGAGTTGAGCAAGTGAATCGGCATCTGGGCAGGCGTCCTGCAGGAGCCGTTGGCAGATGGGGTGGTCTACGGGACGTGTTTGTGCTAAGTTGTTGTCGTAAACTAACTTAGCGACGCATCGGACTCCGTTTCCGCACATTTGAGATTCGGAGCCGTCGGCGTTGAACATGCGCATTTTTGCGTCGGCGATGTCTGATGGCATGACGAGTATGAGGCCGTCGGAGCCGATGCCGAAATGTCGGTCGCTGATTTGGAGGGCCAAGGTTTGTGGGTCGTTAACTGTTTGTTCAAAGCAGTTTACGTAAACGTAGTCGTTGCCCAGGCCGTGCATTTTGGTGAATCTCATGTTTGTATCCTTTCTTTTTGGTACTATATCTTGGGGATGGTTGTTCGGCAAGGGCTAAGATTGGAGTTTGGAAATTGTTGTAAGTGCTTATTTTTTGTAGGCAGAAGTGCGGTAATGAGGGCCAAAACTTGGCAAAAATTCAGCGCGAATGGGCCTAGAAGGCCCGTTTTTTGGCGTTTTTTGACGAAAATTTACGTTTTTTGGCATTTTTGGAAGGTTTTTGAGGGTTTTTGGGAGGTTGAATCGGGTTTCTGTTGGGGGGCGTTGTTGGTGTTCTAATCCGGCTGCTTACGCGGGGCGGCTTCTGTTGGGATGTGGGGGGGATGGGGGATATTACCGTGTTCCTTTTTCGCTATTTTACTGGCATTTATTTCCCCACATCTTATAATACTCCCCAAAAGTCAACTACTATAAGCCTGTGAAATAAAAACTTATGCTCCAACGTCTCAAATCATGTTTTTTTCTGATGCTGTTGGTTCTCATTGCTCTACCGACTCTTGCTGTCGAGACTCCAGAGATAGCCCAATATCCCATACACGTCGTGCCCCAGGGCAAATTTATCTCTCAGCCCCAGCCAGACGGTACAGATGTGCTGACCTGCACCGACGGTATATATATCTTCCAGGACCAGAAAGACCAGAATCGACTAATCGAGTTCCGGGCTCGCCGGGCCGTGGTTTTTTACGCCCAGAAGAATCTTCAGGATCCATCTGAGCAGCCCGACGCATTGGGTATTTACCTCGAAGACGATGTTATTATGCAGGTAACCGCCGGCGACGCGCGCAGCGAGAATAAATTTACTGCCGAACGTATGTATTTCGATTTCCAGAGCAATAGCGCCCTGGTAATAGATGCCCGGTTGAAAATGCAGTTTGACTCTGATTACCCTGCCCTTTGCGCCCGCGCCCGTGAAATCAAAATTGAGTCGATGAGTACTTTCACCCTGAAAGATGTCAAGCTGACCACCGATGAATTTTATAAGCCCCACACCTACATCGGTGCCCAAGAGGCAACCGTTTTTGCCACCCCTCAGGGCCAATCGGGCAGTCAGGCAACCGATAAATCGCCAGTCTACGACTACGAAATCAAAAATATCGTGCTAAACTTTGAAGGCATTCCTGTTTTTTTCTGGCCCAAAGCCGCTGCCCAGGTTGGTATCGGCCAAGCCTCCACGCCCATCAAATCCGTTCATTTTTCCAGCAGTTCCGCGTTCGGTAGCAGCGTCGAAACAGAGTGGGACAGCAACTGGCTGCTGGGCCTGAATAAACTCGAAAAAGAATTAGACACCACGCTCCGGCTCGACGGATTCACTAAACGCGGCCCGGCGAGCGGTTTTGAGGCTGACTATAAAACGGACGATTTTTTCGGCAATTTGAAAACCTATGCAGTACACGACAACGGACTGGACCGGCTCGGCCAACAAACTTCCCGTAAAGATGTCAAACCACTGCAAGACTGGCGGGGCCGGGCAACCTGGCAGCATCGTCAATATCTGCCCCAGTCATGGCAGGTGACTTTCGAGACCAGCTATCTGTCTGACCCTGACTTTCTCGAAAGCTGGTCAGAAAAAGAGTTCGACACGGGCAAGGAACAGGAAACCCTGGTCTATCTCAAACAGCAGCGTGACAACTGGGCCTTCGATTTTCTCGCTAAATGGCAGCTTAACGATTTCGACTATACCGTGACCGAACTGCCGCGGGCGGGGTTGCATCTGGCTGGTCAGGATATTTTCGAGATACTGACTTACTACCATGACGGCTACATTTCTCGCCAGGCTGAGGCATACGGTGACCGTGATGTGCCCGACCCCAGCGGCTCGTATCAGCCCAGTATCCTCAACGGAAATGTGGACGAAGGTCAATATGCTGCCGGTGTCAGCCGACATGAACTGGCTCTGCCGCTGAAGATTGAAAACCTGCGTGTTGTGCCCACCGTTATAGGCACCTACGCCTACAATGACGTTTTGCCTCACACGCATACATTTCAGGGTGCTTTGGGCGGCAGAATATCGACTCAGCTCTGGCACCTCAACGATAATTTTTACTCTCGTTTCTGGGATATTGACCGCGTTCGTCATATTGTTGTGCCCCAGTTCAGTGCCTTTTGGGTTGATTGTGACTCCGAAGACATTTCTCAGAACGGCCTGTATAATATTTCGATTTCCCAACGCTGGCAGACTAAACGCGGCCCGCAAAACAAACAGCATAATGTTGATTTTCTTCGCTTTGATTCCTCACTTACTCTGGTCGAGCACGATATTGACAATGCGGCTTTGCCCAGCGACTTTTATTTTAATACCCCCGAATGGCAGCTCGACAGGCGTCCGCTGGTGAACACCGATCTTTCAAACTTTGACCTGGCCCGCCGTGAGGAAATCAACCGGACCTATAGCGACCACGTAAAAGCGTCGTGGGTCTGGCTTATTTCCGATAGCACTGCTTTTATCGGTTCTAATAACACCAATATTCATGATGGAGTGTTCAGTCAGTCAGATTTGGCGATTGCGGTGCAGCGCAGCCCTCGTTTGAGTTACTATTTCGGCAGCCGCTTTCTCAATAACGGCGACCCTTACGACCAGGCTGACAGTAATTTTCTCACTGCGGGCGGAAGCTATCGCGTCAATACCAAATATACCGTTGGTGCCGCTCACGAGTTTGATCTTGAGCGTGGTTCCGCTGCATATACTCAGGCAGTCATTATTCGCTCTTTTCCCCAATGGTACGGGGCATTCAGCTTTAGCTACGACGCCAACCGGGACAGTGCATCATTTTCATTCAGCATTTGGCCCAAGTCGCTGCAAAACCTGACTCTCGGCTCCAGAAGATTCAATAGGATAACACCGTAAGCCAGATATTTAAGAAGGCAAGAGGCATGAGGCAAGAGTGAACGGCTTGGTTTCGGGTTCTTTCCAGTCAATACCGGTTGTGACGGTTAGGCAAAATTAAAAATCAGGCAACCTGGGAATAATATCCCGTTTATCCTGCCCTTGCTCCTCTCGAATTGTATATTGATATTGGCAAACTATTATAGTGGCCTTATTGCGCAAAAGCAGAGGCCGATAACGGAGAACCAGTTAGAAAATAATGACCTTGAGCAGCAAACATTACTGGCGTACACCCGATCAGCAACGCAGACTAAGCGGTGTTGACGCTGCCGCTATTTTATCTAATCAATGCTCAGTTGCGGAGATTATGAAGATAGCGCCTTTGCTCAATCACGCTGACCCGGTTATTCGTGAAGGTGCCGTATCCTCGCTCGTGCGTATCGGCGGACCTGACGCGGCGTCTCAAATCGCTAAACTGCTGGGCAGTTCCGATTCCCACATGCGTACCATCGCTTGCGAATCGCTCGGCCAGATTCGTGCGCTCGACGAGAAATCTAAACTCTATGACAGCCTCCAGGACCACAATCCCAATGTTCGCTGTGCTGCCGCTGTTGCCCTGCGTCAAATGGGCGACCAGGCTGGTCTGCCTACCGTAATTCTTACCCTGCGTCATAAAGGCGAACATCAAATTTACGCTCTTCGTTGCCTGAACGATATTACCGGGCGAGGATTTCCACTTACCAAACGAGGTGTGCAGGAAGCGCTGAGATGGGCCCGGCTTACCAAACAGGGCGTAAACCCCAAATCAGGCAGTTCCTCAAACCGAAAATAAAAACATCTGCGCTACCGCTAATCCGTAGACAAACAAACCCAGACTTAGAATTACTCCGCCGAGTCGATAAGCTCTCGTTTTCAAATTTCGCCGCTCAATTATTATTCTCAAGACCTCAATCGGTTCACCTTCCGCTCCGTCGGTAACCCATTTGATGCCCATAACCCTGCTCCAGACCCAGACGGCACTGGTCAGGACAATCAGCAAGCCCAGCACAATTGTCATTTTCGCCAGAGAGCTGGTTCCGGCTATCACCCTCCCCGAAAAACCTGTGACAGTCAAGACCACGCCCGCCAGCGTCATCAAAACCTGGGCGCGAGTATGCAGCACGTTCAACTGTCTTTCCAGAATTTCCAGTGATTTCAGCAGATTTTCATTCGTAAGAGCATATATCTTCTTTGCTTCATCCAGTGTCCTTGGCGAATCACTTTTCATAGCCGCACTCTTTCAAAATCTGTTCAAACCGTCGCCCATACTCGACGTAGTTGGCATATTTAATTTCTGCCGGGCTGGTTACGCTGTCGTCATGGTAAACCGTTGCCAGATGCGGCTCCATCGAAAACCCGCCCTCATAACCGTTGGCCAGCAAATCTCGTACAATGCGTTTTACGTCCCCGCGTCCTTCACCCGGAAAGGTATACTTTGTTTTCTGGTTCTCGCTATCCCACAGGCCGTCCTTGATATGCACATAAACGAGATGCTCTTTCACATGCTGATAGAACTCCCACGCCGACTGTTTAGGCCAGGGCTGCTTTTTGGTTCGGTCGTCCGTAAACACCGGATTACCGGTATCGAAAACCAGCTTCAGTCCCGGCACATTTTCCAGCAGCTCAAGCGTATAGGTCCAGCCCATTCCTCCATAATTCATGCAATTCTCATGCACAGCTGTGATTCCGGCGTCGGCGAACATTTTTTGCAGTTCGCGCAGCCGGGCGAAACGCTCCGCTGCCATCTGGTCATCTGGGCCGCGGTCTTTCAGTACCGCGAAACTCATTATACGCACCAGTTTTGTACGTAAACGCTCCATCCGCTTAATCGCCCGTCGGGTCTCGGCCAGCGAGCTGTCAAACGATTCGGTAATCTGCTTGCTCCAATTGGCAATCGCGGAACCAAAACAATTTATCCGTACTCCCGACTCGGTGAGTTTCCGGCAGACAACCTCGAATTCCTCATTGGAGATATCATGTATATTTCGGCCATTCACATTTCGGCTTTCGATATAGTGCCAGCCCAGCTCCTGGGTCGCCCGAATCTGTCCCTCGATATCTACGGCTGCTTCATCAGCAAAACCAGTTAAATACATGTTTTTCCTATCATATCTTGTTTATTCGCAGTGTACTTAAAATTGCACTAATCAACACTAATCCGCAAATTACAAACACTACCGTGCTCGCTGCAATCAGCGACCATGCCGCTCCCACCAATCCATATTCTGCCACATATTCCCGACACAGCCAGGCATTTACTGCCAGCCCTAAAGCAACCGCGATCATTCTGCTCTTAAAACGGTGACATGCGACAATTGCGTCACCGGCCACCATACCTAAAACCACCATTACTCCGCCCAGCATCACCACCACAAAAACCGGCAGGCCCCACGGCTGTGGTCCGCTGAGCGGTCCGTAAACTCCATAAACATATTCCTCGCGACTTACCAGATGCAGCAACTGCTCGCCGCCAAACCACACCAGCAAAAATAAAACGCCAAGTCCTAGAAGTGATATTGCGCCTACCTTGCCTAAAAGTTCGCCAAACCGTCCAATCTCGCCATTATGATAATAGACCGCCAGCCGCCCCAATACCGACTGATTCAAGCCGGTCTGGGCCATTACCGCGCCGGTTACGAAGATCATCATCATGCCGTAATAGGCGACACCCACTTCGCCCCACCAATGGTCGATGAAGTACCTAGCTGTCGATTCGTTCAGGTGGACCATCATCAGGAATAATCCCAGCCAAAACGCCCGTCGGCTAATTTTCACTGCCGAGGCGTAATCGAATCGCAAATTTATATCACCGCAGCGTCCTGCACGTACCCGGTCATACGCCCAGGTAACTGCCAGCAAAACCATAATCCATCCTACCGGCACAAAAATCAGTGGTAAATTTCTAAGGGCAACGAACCCCGTCCATACCAACAGCAGCAATGTCTTCAATGTTTGCGAAACCGCTACTTCATTCATCCGTTCTCGCTTTTGCAATACTCCCAGGTATATCTCCGCCCAGCTCTCCACCATTTTAATCCCACCCACCCCCAGCAGCAGTGTGCCATTAAAATTGTTCCAGTACCCCCTGGCCAGATAGCACGTTGACATCAATATTCCCCACAAAACCGCGTTGCTCAAAAATCGTACCCCCAGGCACTCGCCCGCTGTCAACTCCCCGCGTGCGTCTGTTACCAGCACCATTCGCACTTCCATATTTATAACTGCCGCCAAAGGTAGCACGATTGCCCAGGCCAGCATGAATTGGCCCAGCCCCGCACTGCTGAAAAACTTTGCCAGAATTATAAAAGCCAGAAACCGTCCGCACCCCATCATCACATTCGCCCAAACGCCCCAGAAAGCGTTAGTCTTCAATCCCCACCTGCTCTCTGCCCTGTGCGATTCTGTCAATTTTATTCCTTAGTTTTCCAGCCGCATTTTCGTGATTATTGATTTCAGGGTTGCCCGCAGGTCATATTCCCGACGATAATCTATTACTCCGCTTAGCCGTTCCAGACTGGGCACCCGCCGTCGGGTGTCATCCAAAGGCCGGCCATACATTTCTTCGTAACTTACTTTGCGAATCCGGCTATCGCTGTCGGTCAGTTCAATTACCATTTTTGCCAAGCCTTCGATGGTAATTTCCTCATCCGAGCCAATATTAAACACCTTGCCATAGCCATCTTCGCAATTCACCAATTGAATTACCGCGTCCACCACATCCGAGACATGGCAAAACGCCCGGCTCTGCTGACCGTCCCCACAAATCAGCAAATCATCACCGGCCAGCGCCCATTGCACAAAACGCGGGACAACCATTCCGTAATGGCCCACCTGGCGCGGGCCAACAGTATTGAAGAACCGGCCAATCACTACCGGCAGGCCGTATTCGTCATGGTAGGCCAGGCCCAGGAATTCATCAATCGCCTTGGAGCAGGCATAGCTCCATCGTGAAAAACGAGTCGAACCCAGTACGGTGTCATCATCTTCACAAAACGGCACTTTTTCACTCTTGCCGTAAACTTCGCTTGTGGAGGCCAGGAAAACGGGCCGACGGAACTTGTTGGCCATATTCAAAACAACTTCGCTGCCGTGAATATTCGTTTCGATGGTATGTACCGGTTCGTCCGCGATAAGCTGTACCCCCACCGCCGCGGCCAGATGATAAACTATATCACATTGCTGCACCAGTTGCGACATGGTCTGCTCATTACGCACCGAGTCAAATACAAAGCTGAACCGGTCATTGCCCGAAAGCCCGGCCAGATTCTCTATACGACCCGTGCTGAGGTCGTCGATAACCACGACCTCGTCAGCGCGACCAATCAGTCGTTCTGCCAGATGCGAACCGATAAAACCTGCGCCCCCGGTTATCAATGCCTTCATAACTCAGCTCCGAAAGCGCGCTCAAAGGCGGGCCGTGACGTTATCTTATATCTAAAATTTATTAATCACATCTGCGGCAAATTCTATCTGTTCATCGCTTAGTTCGGGATAAACCGGTATTGCCAGAACTTCCCTGCAGGCCTGCTCCGCTACCGGGCAATCGCCAGTCTTGCCGCCCAGATAGGCGAAACACTCCTGCAAATGCAGGGGACTGGATAATATATCGCGGCCCCAATTTCGTTTTCTGTCAGATGCTTCTGTAAGTCATCGCGTCGCTGCGAACGAATCACATACTGGTTATAGACACTCTCGTTACCTTTGCGAATCATCGGCTTAACGACCTTGTCATTCAGTTTATTATTATAAATTGCCGCATGTGCCTGCCGTTTTGTCTTCCAGTGGTCCAGATGCTTCAGTTTGATGTCCAGTACTGCCGCCTGCAAAGCGTCCAGTCGGAAATTGCCGCCCACCATACTATGATAATAACGCTTGTCCTCGCCGTGCATACGCAGATGTTTGCAGCGTTGAGCCAGGGCCTGGTCGTTGGTAAGAATCATTCCGCCGTCGCCGAAGCCTGCCAGGTTCTTGCTCGGATAAAAACTCAGGCATGCGCAGTCGCCCAGCTCGCCCGGCATCTTGCCATTCTGCTTACTGCCGACCGACTGACAGGCATCCTCCACCACTTTCAGGTTATGAGTTGAAGCTAGTTCGGTCAGTTCCTTCATGTCGGCCATTTGGCCATAGAGATGCACCGGCACAATCGCCTTGGTTTTTGATGTAATCGCGGCTTCGGTACACTCGATGTCAATGTTATAAGTCTCAGGGTCAATATCGACAAAAACCGGCTGGGCCCCGATCCGGGCTATGGCTCCAGCTGAGCCGAAAAACGTAAATGTTGGCACAATAACTTCATCACCAGTTCCAATTCCCAACGCCATCAAAGCACAAATCAAAGCGTCCGTACCACTGCTGACTCCCACCCCGTAAGCACACTGGCCATGGGATGCGAGATTTTCTTCGAAATCTGAAACCGCCTTGCCCAGCACAAAAAGCTGGCTAGCCATCAGCTCCAGAACTCGAGGCTCGATTTCGCTTCTGATACTTTCATACTGTTCCTTCAAATCCAGCAGGGGTACTTTCATAACTTCACCTCAATAAAACAACTTACAAAGTTTGACAAAATTTCGGCCCGGATTATACCATATTTCCGCTGATATGGAAAATGTGTTTTGGGAGGGGGGGGGTGACGGCAGGCAGGAGGCATTTAAGAAGGCAAGATGCATTAGGCATGAGGCATGAGTGAACAGCGAGGTTTCGACCTGCGGTCGAGGTTTTTTATTTGACGGCAGGCATGAGGTAGAAGTGAACGGCTTGGTTTCTGTTGGTACTGGCGTTTTGGGGTTTTGTTTGAACTTTTTTTATTCGCTGGTAGCCATAATCATGATTATGAGGAGTGTGACGACCAATGCTCCGGCGAGGATGATGGTGGCCATCTTCCAGCCGAGCAGACCCGGTACCGGTCCCAGCTTGCGTTCCAGGTCCACGTCGATGTCGGCGCCCTTTTCGAGGTCGGCGAGCATGTTTTTGTCGATTTTGCGATGTGCCTGCAAAGGCTGTTCGCCGGCCCGCACTGCCTGCAAATCCTCCAGCAGGAGTTTCATGCTGCTGTATCTTTCGTCGCGGTTTTTGGCCATCATGACTTCGACGACTTCGGCGAGGCCGACGCTTAGCGAACTGTTGATGTGGTCCGGTGGTACGAGCGGCTCTTTGAGGTGCTTGTGCATGACGGCTGAGGGGGTTGGTGCTTCGAAGGGGACTTTGCCGGTTACCATGTGGTAAAGGGTGGCGCCGAGCGAGTAGATGTCGGCCCGGAAATCGATATTTCGTTCGCCGCGAATCTGTTCGGGCGAGATATAATAAGGTGTACCGTAAGCCCGGCCTGCCTCCATCTCGGCGGCGGCGGTGTCGGTGGCTTCCCGTGCGAGACCCATGTCAGCGAGCTTGGCGATACCGTCTTCGGTAATCATGATGTTTTTGGGTTTAACGTCGCGGTGAATCAGGCCTCTTTCGTGAGCGTGTTCGAGAGCTTCGCCGATCTGAGTGATAATATTGAGTGCTTCGGCTTCGGAATAAGGTTTTCCGTTGCAGATGTCATCGTAAACGGTTTTACCTTTAACGAACTCCATGACGAAATAGTGGAGGCCGTTGGCTTGTCCAACGTCGATGGCCTGGACAATATTATTATGGTTGAGCATCGCGGCTGCTTTGCCCTCTTTGTAGAATCTTTCGACGTATTCAGGGTTTTCGCTGAGTCTTTTGGGCAGAACCTTGATGGCTACGAGTCGGTCGAGTGAGACCTGTTTGGCTTTGAAGACGACGGCCATGGCACCGGCGCCTAGTTTTTCGAGCATCTGGTAGCCGGGTATTCTATGTGAGGGGCGTGCTTCCTGGACTTTATTCTGGAGTCGGTCCAGCTGTGAATTTGTGACGTATCCCTTATCGACCAGTGCTTCTGCCAGGCTCATGGGCTGTTCCTTCTGGGCCCGCTCCTTGACCTGTTCGATACATTCCTTGACTTCGTCCGGAGTGCAAAGCTTCTCCGTGATAGCCATTTTCCCCATCAAGGAATCCAGGTTTGTCTCTTTGGTATTATTGTTGTTTTCAGCCATAAATATATACTCAGCGTAATTGCCAGTGCACCTTTGGGAAGCAGCCGAGTAAGCCCAACCGGAATGCAAAAGGTGTTTTTTAGTCTTTTTCGGCTAGCCCGTCAAGCGTGGACTTTGTTCCGATTAATATTTTTTTGTTTTTCTCCGTCGCGTTCACATTCTCCGTAACAGACTGATGGTCCCAGATATTTCTTATACCTGTCATTTTTTCGCAGAAAGCTACGTACTTCGTAACATAAATGGCACTTACTGGCATAACCTTCGGCTGTTCTATAGCCTATATTTTGAGCCTCTTTGAGCAGTCCTACCGGTCCTTTTTCGGCGAGGGTTGAGACCACCGGATGTTGCCGGTAGTCGAATCTTCGCCACAATTCAGCCAGGCTGTCGGGATTATCGTTCAGCCTGCCCAGAATGATTCCAACACAGGTGCCTGGGAACACGTTACCCATTCCGTCGATGTGTACGTGGCGCGAGCCCAGCAAGCTGCTTCTACAATTTTCGTCGGTAAAATCTTTGTAACACCTTAGCGGAAAAAGACCTGCGAGCTTATCGGCCCCACGCCCCAGGAGTCTTTCGGGGCGTTTATTGAGGGCGTTGCGGATGATTTCGTCGGGTGATAGCAGGCCCCAGCCGGTGCCGTTTTGGAGGTCTTCCTGCCATCTGACCCGGACGTTGTCTTGGCCCAGAACTTCGGCGGCGACTTTTACGCCGAGTTTGACTTGTTCGAGCGGGATGAATTCCTGATGATACGCGTCGGTACTGAACTGCAAGGTGGTAAGCCCAAATTCTTGTAATTTCTCCAGCTTTTCTCGTACTGTTTGTTCATTTTTGCACCAGGAAGCGTTAGTTTCGACTTTTTCGAGTCCTCTCAGTCCTTTTTCACTGCTTAGCTGTAATATCCGAGCCAATCTGGGATAATTGAGGAACGGCTCACCGCCGGTGAGGTGTACCAGGGTTCGCTCCCCGGCCAACATTGAAAGCCCTTCCCAGCAAGTGAGTGCCTGGTTTTCGGACATTTCGGTTTGGGGGCTTCCGGCGTCTGGTCCGGAATAATTATAGCAGCATCGACATTTTCCTGAACATTCGTAGGTGAGCATCAGGCCGGCGGAAGTCCAGAGTTTGAACTTCCACTGGTCTTGTCGGCGGTTGCGATTGAATACGTTGTCCGAATTTCTAATGCCATAGTTGTCCGTTAATTAACGGTCCGTTGTCCGATAATCACCATGTCGGATTATTTTTATTTATGAGCAATCAATTGGCCCCGATTTTGGGCTCCTTACACTATTGTATTCGTTGTCCAGTCGGTTTGGTTCGGGTTTTTTTCCGATAACTTTTTTTTGTTTTCAAATAGCGGTTTTGAGGCCCCAAAGGGCTTATTATCGGACACCATTTTCCCCGTTTTTTTACTGTCTCAGGGGCTAAAGATTTTGGCTGAACCCTGACGATAAGAAGTTTCGTCAAGGATGACACATTGAGTCTGCCCCGCAGAGCTGGCTCAAGGAAATGCAGAAAAATACCCCCATTGCAGAAAAATGGAGACGCCCGCCATGAGCAAAGTGGAACTCATTGAATCAATCCGGGAATTAAATTGTACGGCTTCTTTTGAATTTCTCTCCCAGTTCGAAGAAGAAGAACTTACGGAATACATGGACCATCTATTGGCATTGGATCTTCGTGAGCTGACCGCGGCGGTACCCTGCATGCCCTTTAATTGAGGGGATATTGCAGGCGTGGTTGCCTGGTTAATTATAACCGCGTCTGGTTCTCAGGCCGAATAATCGGGCCATTTTCAGCATAAGCCATCTGGCGTAGGGGGCTAATCCAGCTGTGAAAGCGGCGGAGAAGAATATCGCTCCGGTGATTGTGGCGTATCCTCCGACAATGCTGCCTGATTTTAGGTAGTTTATCAGCAGTACCAACTGTTCCAATCCAAATGCCCCAATCAGAGTCAGGATTATTGTGGTCAGGGCTCTATCGAGCAGAAACAGATCCCTGATTTTTACTATCATCCAAACCGTCAGGCCAAAGCCAATCGCGTAGCTTCCTAAGGTTGCCTCTGAGGTTAAATCCTTACATAAGCCCAGTATCCATCCGGCGGTTGGTGCCTGTTCTTCCGGGCCGTTCAGGGCGATTACGACCGCTACGAGTAAAAGCAGATCGGGTCTGATTCTTTGGGGCCCCAGCGCGATTGAATCGACCACCGCCAGTTGCAGGAGCAGGGCCACGAATACCAGAATTCCGAAATTAAACCAACGCATGATAAAATGTCTTGATAATTTTTTTTGGTCAGGGGTTGTTGATGCTTAAAGGGTTCAATGTTTGTCGGCGTTAACGGTGTTGACTATCACCACCTCGCGGAGTTCGTGCAGTTCTGTTGCTGGCCGAACCACGATATGCCATAACATGGACTTGTTTTCATCCGGGCTGCAGGATGCGACTGTTCCGACGAGGACACCGATGGGTAATGTTTCCGGGCCGCTGCGGGCCACGACTACATCGCCGGGGCGGACGGGATGGTTCATGGAGACCATTGAAACGGTAATTTCGCCGAGGGCACTGCCGCGCAGTACTCCGCGTGCCTGAAAACGGTCTTCGCGTTGCCAGGCTGGTTCGATGGTAACGGGCAGGGTGAATTCCGGGTCGTTCAAAAGCTGTAATTGTGAGGTTCTGAGACCTGTCTGCTGGATTTTTCCTACCACCACCATGGGCTGGTCGGTTTGGTCTTGTTGGTTGGGAGCGAGCGAGGCCAGAGCGATTTGGCCGGGTGTCACGTATTCGAGTGAGCCGCGGTCCAGGGTGAGCAGTTGTCTCTGGCCGGCGGTTGACTGTCCCGTAATTCTTGCACCAATAAGCAGTGTCTGGCCCAGTCCGAAATTTTGTACGAGCCCGGAAAGTTGGGCGTTGAAATTTCGTTGTTGGCGGAGTTCTTCGGTGCGTTGGATTAGCAGTGCTTCATGCTGATTGTACAATTCGACCAGTCGGCGATAGTCTTTAGCGGGCACTTTGCGGCGGGCAGTTGTGTCTTCGACCGTACTGACTACTCCTAAAGACAAATTTCGGGTGGGTCCGCTGAAAGGGGAAGTTACGGCGGCGAGGAAATTATCGGCTCTGTCGGTCATTGCCTTGGGCAGCAGGAGCATGAGTCCAGCCAGCAGCATAAGCCAGATGAATCTCCGCTTGCCCCCCGTCCGGTGTGTGTGCCTCCATGCGTTCATATACGTTTTTTCTGTGAAGGCGGGCTGTGCCCACGATGATAACCCTGTTGTTTTTTGAGTTACTTAAAAGTTGGTATCGTCGGATTCCATGGTGTCTTTCCAGAGTTCGAGGTTTTCCAGATACACGCTGGTTCCTCTTGCCACGCATGAAAGTGGGTCGTCGGCGACCCAGACTTTAAGGCCGGTGGCGTTACTGATTACGGTATCGAGCTTTCTGAGCAGGGCCCCGCCGCCAGCGAGGCAGATTCCGTTGTCGATCAGGTCGGCGGCGAGTTCGGGTTCGGCTCTTTCGAGTGTTCGGGTTACGGCTTCGATGATCGCGGAGATGGGTTCTTTTAATGATTCGCGAATTTCTTCGCTGGTAATAACAATTTTTCGAGGCAGGCCTGAGATGGTGTCTCGGCCTGAGATTTCCATGGTAAGTTCTTCTGGCAGGGGGGCGGCGGAGCCGACTTCGATTTTGATTTTTTCGGCTCTTGCTTCGCCGATGAGCAGGTTGTAGGTACGCTTGAGGTGGTTGATGATGGCTTCGTCCATGTCGTCGCCGGCCATTCTGACAGACTCGCGCACGGAAACGTCGGCGAGACTCATGATGGCAACTTCGGTAGTGCCGCCGCCGATGTCCACAATCATCGATGCGGTTGGTTCGGTGATGGGCAGTCCCGCTCCGATACCGGCGGCCATTGGTTCCTGGACGAGATAGACTTTTCGGGCTCCGGCTCGTTCGGCGGAATCGAGTACGGCCCGCTTTTCCACAGCTGTGATGCCGCTGGGCACTGCGATAACGACTCTGGGGCTGAGGAATCCGCGTCTACCGTGGACCTTCTGGATGAAATATTTGAGCATGGCTTCGGTGATTTCAAAGTCGCTGATGACTCCATCTTTGAGAGGGCGAATGGCGGTGATGGAACCGGGCGTTTTGCCGAGCATTTCCTTGGCGACGGTGCCGACGGCATTTCCGTTCTGGAGGACTCGGTTTGTTCCTTTTTTGACCGCTACCACCGAAGGTTCATTCAGTACAATGCCGTCCCCGCGGACGCAGACGAGGGTGTTGCAGGTTCCCAGGTCTATGCCCATATCAACTGAAAATAATCCTAAAATGCTATCAAGTATCACGATGTACGGTCCTCACTGTCTGGCCGGGTTTTTCTGCTGTCGTCACAGCCGCGGGTTGTGCGACTTACGCCGTTTCGCCCCTCCAGGCGGCATACAATCGTAAGCGTTTAACAAAGAAACAGCCTTATCAGGCCTGCTAAACCAACGTGCCCGCTGATTTTAGTCTTAAAATAAGATATTAGCAAGGGTGAGTTTGGGCGAGGTGTTGTTTTTTTGGCGGGGTTGGAAGGGTGTGGTTGGTGATTGGTGTAACTTGTTTATTGGTGGGCGTTTAAGGTTTGGCGTGTGATTTGGTAAGGTATTTTACAGAAAGAATGGCATGACGGTCGATAAAAAAATCAGTAAAATGCTGAACTTTAGAAATTCCAAACTGTTACATCTGTTAGTCGCTCTAACAGTACTGTTATATTGCCTGGGGCTTAGTACGCGGTTAAAGCCTACGCCTGACAGTTGTGAATATCTGGGGACCGGTCAGTCGCTGGCTGATGGCAGGGGGCTGGAGTTCAACGGTTTTGAAAGCGGTTATTATCCGCCCTTTATGGCCATGGTAATTTCTGTTGTCATTAGAATCTCGCCTGAACAGAGTTTTGTCATTCTTTCGATGAAAATAATTCAGTTGATTCTGGCTTGTCTGTTGGCGGTCGGGGCTGGTAAGCTCGCGGAGCGATTTATCGATAAGTCACGTTCTCGTATAGTGTTATTGTTGGTGTTGGGTAATCTAGCGGTGTTTCAACATTGTATGTACATACTTTCGGATATGCTGTTTGGGTGTCTGACGGTCTGGTCACTGGTGCTGCTGGAGGAGAACAAGGGTGTGCGGGCTATTGCGGTCGGGGTTGTCCTTGGTGCCTTGGCGTGGCTGACTCGTTCGGTTGGTTTGGTTCTAGCGGGGGCGTGGATTTGCTATTGCTTTAGTCGGGCAGTTTCTGACAAGGGTGGACGGGTGAGCTTCTTATTGAAAGCGGTATTATTACCCCCGTTGGTGGCGATGCCGTGGCTGGTGTGGAAATTGTATTTTGCGGCACCGCAAGTTGATTATTTTGAGTACTGGATGACGGTTACGGGCGAGGGCAGCATACCGTCGATTGTTCTAAATAGATGGCAGGAAATGGTTTATGTTGTATTTGTGCGTGTGGCACAAATAACAATGAATGTTGAATTCAAGGCTACCTTCTTTGCTGTAATGATTTGGGGTGTTCTTCTGCTGGGGTTTGGGGTTCTTGTTCGGCGGCGTGCTTCTCTTTGTCACTGGTATTTCCTTTGTTACATTGGGCTTATGAGTGTCTGGTTTGATCAGGGGGTGCGTTTTTTTATGCCTCTGCTGCCTCTGTTGCTGATTTATTTGCTGGCTGGTGTGGAAAAGGTAGTAGAATGGGTCGGTCGGCGGCCAGTTCTGACATATCTATGTGTTTCAGTACCCCTTTTGATGGCGGCTGCTCCAATTTTTATTGCTCTGGCAGATAATCCGCGTGGTTTGCTTTCGCCGGAAGTTATGATTCGTTATGGGGCAATTTATAGTGTTTTGGCATTGGTGGGGTTGGTTATTGGATTGGTCGCGGGTAGTGGGAAGATGCTGGGGGTTATAGTTAAAAGTTTCGCGGTTGTATACCTGCTGATATTTTTGGGTTACGCGGGGATTTACGGGATGTTGGAGCATCGGATAGTTGGGTCGCGGGGGCCTATGCTGATGGGTTATGAGCCCTATTATGTTATGGGGGAATGGTTTGGTGAGCATGGTGAAGTTCCGGAACCGATTTTGTGTGCCAATGAATCTATTGTTCATTATGCGTCGGGACGGCTGGCGCGGAATATGGGTTTTACGGCGGCGGAGACCATGGAAAAGTTTGAGGCGGGTGAGATTCTGGGGGTAATGCTTTTGCGGGACGCTTTGCCCGGCGCAAATGAGCCTATGGATATGCTGTTAATGGATAATTGGCAGCGATTTGAGAAGTTTGAAGTGGGGTGTGATTCTGGGGCGTACCGGGTGTATTTATATCGTTGAATGCAGTTTGTTGAGGGCGGCGGCGGCGAAGATCAGAGGGTAGAGTTTTTCGTGGTACCAAAGTTTTGCGAAGTATAGTCCTATGGGTGCGGGGTTTAGATTGGTTGGGGTGGTCAGGAGGGGGGTTAGGAAATCGAGGGCTGATTTTAGGGCGGGTTTCAGGTTGGGTCGTTGGTTTTGGAGTTTTGGGTTGGTCTGGGCGGTAGCGAGGGCATCGAGGACGGCGGCGGTTTCTTCTATGGATGACTGATTTGGGTTGAGTCTTCCCCAGCCGTGGTCGGGGTTTTGGGCTTTGAGGATGGTTTCGAGGGCGTCGGTGATTTTTTTGGGTGGGAAATTTAGGTTGAGGCGGGGGTCGCAGAGGTGGGAGATGACGCGGGCGGTGCCAAAGACGGGGTTGGTCTGGTGGGGGAGGTGTTCGTTACCGAACCATAATGGGGTCCAGAGATTGTTAGAGTCCTGGGTGGTTTGGAGGTATTGCAGGGCGCGGGTGGTGAATTTCTGGATGCGGGATTTGAGATTGGGGTTGAGTTGGTTTTGCCAGCGGTTGAGGGCGGCAAGGGCGTGGGCAGTGAGGTCAGGGGCGCTGCGGTCGAAGTCGAGTTTGTTCCAGCCGCGGCAGAAGGTGGGTATTCCGCCGTCTGGGTTTTGGAGATTTAGCAGCCAGGTGATGCCATTGGCGACGGCCGAGAGGGTTTGGCTGGTGGTGATGTCGAGGTTGGCCAGGGCGAGCAGTGCTCCGGCGGTGTCGTCGGCGTCAGGTACGGCGCCGGGCAGGTTTGTCCAGGACCATCCTCCGGGCGGTGCCGCGGTGTAGGGGTGAGGGTTGGTGAACTGCTGGTCGATAAGCCAGTTGTGAAGGTTTTGGCGCTGGTTGAGTGTGAGAGGTGAGGTAGCGGTGGGGTCGGCGGGAGTCAGGGCGTTGATGGCGAGGGTGGTCAGCCAGGTGGCAAGGTTGGTGTCGATGGGCCAACTGCCGTCGGGGCGGGCGGACTGGATGATGAACAGACGGCATTTTGGGGTTATGGGTGATTGGGATTGGCCTGCGGTGGTTAGGCTGAGGGCGACAAAGGCGGTTAGGGGTACGGCTTCGAGGAATCCGCCGTGGTTGGGCTGGATGGTCTGGAGTTTTTTGAGGGTGCGGCGGCGGGCGGCGTGGCGGATGAGACGCGTGATGGGGTTGGTGGGTTTATGTTGGTGGAACTGTAGTTGGCCGAGTGCTATGAGGGCGGGCAGGGCGTAGCTGACGACGGGTAGTTTGATGATTTTGTAGAATGCGTGGGGCAGCAGGGCGATTTCGAAGGGGAGTGGTTTGATTTGAGCGAAGGCAGGTCTGGTGGGGCCGAGCAGACCGGCGAGGGCGCAGACCGAGAGGATGGGTGAGGCGAAGGTGTGGTCGTCTTTATATTTCTGGTGGACGGCGGTGATGAGGGACTGGGGTGATTCACTTTTGGTTTGGGTGGCGAGCCAGCGTTGGGTGTTTTTGATGGTGGCTGCGTGTTCGTGCGGGGCGATGGTGTTTAGGGCGGCGAGGGTTATCAGGGTGGTGCTGAGGTTGCCAGGGCTGTCGGTGGTGTCTCCCCAGGATGAGTCGGGATTGCTGTTATGGATGAGCCAGTTGAGGCCTGGTTTGATGAGTGGGGCGTGGGTTTCAGAGTCGATGAGGTTGAGGGTGTAGATAGCCAGGGCGGTAGCGAGTGGGCTGGAGCTGAGGTATCCGGTCCAGTGTCCTTGCGGGTTTAGCTGATTGAGCAGGGCGGTCTGGCAGCGTTGGTTGAGGGTTGCGATGTCGGTCATGGCTGGAGGTCTCCCAGGGCCATGAGGCCGTAATAGGTGTATTCGGGGTCGGTTTCGTTCAGGCCGGTTTGGGGGTTGAAGGTTCCTTCTGGGTTCTGGAGGGCGAGGACGAAGGCGCGGGTGGTGGGCGCGATGTCGGTGAGGTTGGTCTGGGTGACTTTTAGGGCGTGGAGGGCGACGGCGGTGGCGAGCAGGTCGGGTTTGGGGGCGAGTGATACGGTTTTGCATCCTCCGGTGGAGAGGAACTGTTCTTTGAGCCATTGGGCGGTTTGGGTGTCTATGGTTTTGGTGAGGTGATATTTTGTGAGTAGGGCGGCGGCTGTTACGGGTGCGGCACCGAGGGGGATTTTGGGGCTATTGATGTAGGAGCCGTCGGGCAGGCGGAGGGTTTGGATGCATTGACTGATGGTGTCGATATTGGGGACAGGTATTTTTAGATCCTGGCAGATACCGAGGGTGAGGAAGCAGGAATATATGTTGGGTGTGAATAGTTGTTGGAGCTGGTCGCGGAAGTTTGGGGTTTGAGGGTTGAGCTGGTTGGGCAGGAAGTTGGCGTAGAGGCGGATGAGTGAGGCAAACTCTACGAGGTTGGTGTAATTGGGTTGGTTGGGCGAGAGCCAGGAGATGAGTTTTGGTTGGAAGGTTGGTTCTTTGCAGGTGTGTAGGATTTCGGCTGCAAACATGGTGTAGTAGAGGTCGCTGTCGGGGGAACGGCCGGTGAAGGCACCGTTGGGGTGGGTGTGTTTCAGAATGGCGCGTTGGATAGCGGGTTGACGGTCGGGCAGTTGGGCGAGTCCGGCGGTTAGACTGTTAATCATGTCGGTTCGTAAAGTCATGGCAGCAGCTCAGGTATTCCATTTCGTGGAAGATTCGAGTTATGATTATACGTAAGAGTGGTTTTAGTTGAGGGTGATTGAGTGGTGCAATGATTTTGAGTGCGTCTTGTTTGTGTGAGTTTAGCAGGGTTAGGGCTTGTTTTTTTACGTTGAGTTGGTTGAAGGTTTCGAGGAGTTTGTTTGTGTCGGCGGGGTCGAGTTTGGTTTGGGGCCAGGCAGATTCGAGGAGTTTCTTTTGGGTTGGTGAGGCGTTTTGGCAGGCCAGGGCGTAGATTAACGATGGTTTTAGTTTGAGTGGTTGGCGGGTATTAGCGGCGGTGTCGAAATCAGCGAGGTCGTCGCAGATTTGATAGGCGATACCGAGTTGACGGCTGAAATTTTCGATGAGTTTGTCGAAAGGTGGATGGTCGGGGTTGAGGTAGAGTCCGAGCTTGAGGGCGACTTCGAAGGCGGGTGCGGTTTTTTGGGCGAAGATTTCGATTATTTCTGGGACGGTCAGTGGTGATGGGTTTTTGAGCCAGGAGAGTTCTCGGCCCTGTCCGAGGGTTAGTTGGGTGTGGGCGTGAGCGGCAGCCTGGAGCATTTTTATTTTTTGATGGTCGGAAAGGTCGGCCTGGGCGATGAGATGGTAGCCCTGGCCGATGAGATAGTCGCCGATGTTGAGGGCGATGTCGGTGCCGTGGTTTTTGTGTAGGGTGGGCTGATTGTAGCGGTAGTCGTCGTTGTCTTCGATGTCGTCGTGGATGAGTGATGCTTTGTGGAAACATTCGACGGCGAGGGCTATGTCGCGGAGTGCGGGTGGTAATAATTTTTGGGGGTTGGGGGCCAGGGCGTTGTAAATGGCGGCGGTGAGCAGTGGTCGCCAGCGTTTGCCTTCGTGGGTGAGTGAATCCAGGGCGATTTGGGTGGTAGCTGATTGGGGGTCGGGAAAAAGTGGTTGGAGTGTTTCTTTGGTGAAGAGTTGTTTGAGGGTGTTCTTCAGGTCGTTTAGTGTTAGGGTTGGTTGTTTGGTGTTTTGATAGTTAGTGAGAACTTCTTCGAGCCAGGGCAGGTCGAGGGTGGTGTCGGTGCAGCCGTCGTAGAGGAGGGGCAGGGCGAGCGCGGGCAGGGCGGCAGCTTCGATGAATGGGAAGGTTTGTTCGAGTACGGCGAGGCAACTTACGCCGATGAGGGCGTGGATTTGGCCGGAGGTAATGAGGGACATGACAATGGGTGAGCCTTCGGCGATGAGGATTGTGTAGCCGAGTTGGCGGGCTTGGTCGGTGAGAGGGCCGAGGGGGCAGAGTCCGCAGTTTTGGCATTTGAGGCCGTACTGGTCGAAATCGGCGGGGCAGCGGGTGGAGTGGCGGAGGCATTTGGGCAGCAGGAGCAGTCGCTGGTTATAGGGGACGGCGGCAACGGCATCGTGCCAGATTTGGTTGTTGAGGCAGATGGCGAGGAAGTCCTGATATTGGGCCGGGAGATGGTGCTGACTGATGATGGTTTGGCAGTGGTGTTTGAGCTGGTCAAGGGTGACAGGACCGGTGAGCTGGTTTATCTGGGTGTATTGGGCGGCGAGTTCTCGGAAGTTGTTACGCAGTTCGGGTGTTGAGGGGATGGCTGGGGATGTTTGGTAAGTGTTGTTGGGGAGGTTCATCTAGTTTGGCCCGGTAGATTTTTTCTTAGTTTGCGGAAGCTGCTGCGCCAGGTGGCAACTTCGATTTTGCCGAGTGCCTGGACGAAAAGTTTTTTGAGGAATTTTTCGCCAGCGGCGGTTTGGTTGTCCCAGAAAAGTTTGGGTACGCGTCGGAAGTTTATTTCATAGCATTTCTGATATAAGGCCAGGTGCTGTTGGGTCATTTTGGTGATGGTGAAATTTTGTCCGGCGGCGATTTGTTGGGGGTCGATGGGTTCGTAAAAGATGGGGAAGATTACGGCGGCGGTGCGGTCGAGGTGGTCGATGAGTCGAGAAGTTTTTTCGAGGTCGTTCGGGGTTTCGCCGGGCAGGCCGAGGATGATGCTGAAGACGGGGAAGAACCCGGCGTGGTTCATTTTTTCGGCGGTCTGGCGGACAATGTTGTCCCATTGGTCGGGAGGATAGGGCGTGGTTTTGCCGGGGCAGTTTAGGGCGACGAGTTGGCCGTTGGCACTTTCGATACCCATGTTGACCCAGAGGTAGCGGGGGTTGTGCTGGAAGGTGAGCAGTCGGCGGATTTGTTTGAGGTCGTCGAGTTTGAGCTGGGCGACGGTGGCGATGTTGGCGTGGTCTAGCTGGAGGAAGCGGAGGTTTTTGATTTTCTGGATTTTTTTGAGCAGGGCGAAGATGGGTTTGGGGTCGGGTTGGCCGGTGGGGGAACCGTAGCGGAAGAAGTCTTCGCTGGCAAGGACGATGGTGTTTTGGTCAGCGGCGGTATTGGTTTCGATGTCATGGCAGATGAGTTCTGGTTCGAGGTGCTGCATTTTCTGGTGGGCCATGGTGCAGAATTTACAGCCTTTGCCGCAGCCGCGGGAGATTTCAACGATGCCGAGAACGGTGGGGGCGGTTATGGGCTGGACGCGGGAGACGCAGGAATCGGGTTCTCGGTAATAATTGGGGACGGTTTTTTGGTTGATGATGTCGGTGACGAGTTGGGAACCGGCGTTTTCGAAGTAGCCGTCGAAGATGAGGTCGAGGGTGGAATGGGCCAGGGGGTCGGGGTATTGTTTGAACTGCCAGGCACCGGCGCCGCCGGCGATTACTTTGAAATGATATTTTTGTTTGGCGTCGTGGAGGATTTTGAGGGTTTGGCTGGTCCAGTGTTTGGTGTAGAGTTGGCCGGGCCAGAAGTTTTTGGTGGTGGTGTTGCTCATGCCCATGCCGAGTGGGTCGCTGGAGCTGAAGGCGACGATGTCGATGTGGGGGCCGAGAAGTTTGGGCAGGTCTTCGGGGGTGGTGCAGATTACATTTTCGGGAGTGAGGCCGGTAAGGTTGATGAGAGCGGATTCTACGCGGCGGAGTCCCAGAGGGGCTTTTTGGGCCCGATGGTTTGAATCTGTTTTTACTTTGGGGGAGACGAAGTAACGCATGAATAATTCGGGGACATGCGTGCTTTGCATGGTGGCGAAAATGCCTTCGAAGAGGATTTTGTATTCGCCGGAGAGGGTGCGGTCGGCAACGAGTATGACATTGGGTTTTGGGTCAGTCATGGTTGTCCTTGTGCTTTTTGTTAAGGCGGGCGAGGTCGTGAGGAGTGAGGCTGTTGATTACGTCGTCGGGGATGCCGAGTGAATCTTTTAGATTGGTGTCGCGGTTGCGGATTTTCTGGAGGATGTCGGTGGGGTCGACAGGATTTGTATGCGGGTTATTTTGTGGTTCGGCTCCGTTGATGGGGGAGTCGGGGTGTTTGGGGAAGATGATGGCGGCGGTTGGGCAGACGCGAGCGCAGGCGGGACAGTTGGTTTTGCAGGCGGCGGGCTTGGTGACGGTTACATTTTGGTTTTTGTCGAGAGAGTAAACACCAAAGAGGCAGAAGTTGAGGCATTGCTTGCAGTTGGTACAGCGTTCGCGGTCGATGGTTGGGAACCAGGGAGTCCAGGTGGAGCGGGTTTGGGAGTTGGGGTCGATGGGTGGTTGATTTGTTTTGGGTAAGGTGTTTGGGTCGAGGTTGTTTAGTTGAGGGGCGAGCGGTTGGCGTAAGTTGATAATTTTGACTGTTTTGTGGGCCAGGTCGAGGCCTGCGAAATTGAGCAGGGCGCGGACGGCACGAGGGTGGCAGGCGAAGATTATAATTTGGTCTGAGGTTTTCAGATGGTTGAGCTGTTCGGGATGTTGGGCGGTTATTTGGCAGAGGTCGAGAATTGTTTGGGCGGCGAGTTTGTTTTTGGTCAGGAAGTCGAGGGCCTGCTGTTTTTGTTCGACGGGTATGATGTCGTAGTAGGCACAGTGACAGTAGATTATTTGGGTTGAATATTTCATTATATTTTATTGAGCGGCGATGTCGTAGGCCATGAGGGCGTTGCCGTGGCGGATATAGAGTACTTTGTTGCTGATGACGGGGTGGGCCCAGTGCTGTTCTCCGCCGCGGGTTATTGGGAATGAGCTGATGAGGTCGAATTTTTCGGGGGTGGCGTGGACTAGGGCGAGGTTGCCGTCTTTTTCCTCATAGCAATAAAGCATGTTGTCCGCGGCGATGATTGAGCCTTTGTTTTGCCAGTGGGTTTGGTACATTATTTTGCCGGTTTTCCAGTCGAGGCAGAGCCAGTCGCCGTCGCGATTGCCTTTCCAGTTGGAACCGTAGATATAACCGTCGAGCAGGACGACTCCACCGTGGTGGGTGTCGAGTGCGTCCTGGGTCCATTTTCGGGTGATGGTTTTGGCGTCGGGTGAAAGCTGGTACATGGCACTGCCGGAATCGTAGCCGCTGGTAGTGAAAACACATCCGTCGTGATAGATGGGCATTACAGGATTGATGTCTTTAGGTTGGTCTTGATATTCGGAGAACAGGTCGCGATAGATTAGCTTGCCGTCTTGGGCATTTATGAACCAGACGGAATTTTCCATCAGGGTTACGATGAATTTTTTGTCGGCGTGGGTGAAAGCCAGGGGTGGGCAGTAGGCGTCGGATTCGCTGGTGCTTTGGGTTTTCCAGATGAGCTCGCCGGTGTCTTTGTCAAGGGCGACAATTTCAGTTTGGGGGCCGCCGGGCGAGAAGATTACTTTGTCGTCGCAGAGCAGGGGAGCGACGCCGTAGCCCCAGCGACCGGATTTGCCTTTGAATTTTTGGCAGATGTCCTGCGACCATATTATTGAGCCGTTATCGGCATTGAGACAGTATGCGACACCGAGGCCGGAGATTAGGTAGGCTTTGTCGTTGTCGAGGGCGGGGGTGCTGCGTGAGCCGGGGAATGATTTGGTCCATTCCGAGCCGTAGGGTTGTTTCCAGAGGTGTTTTCCGGTGGTATCGAAGGCGTGGAGATAGCCCTGCTTGTTGATGGTGCCGGGGACGTAGATTTTACCTTTGTAGGTGCTGGGTGAGGCGTAGCCGTCGCCGAGTTCATCGAAGTGCCAGAGGAGTTTAGGGCCATCGTCGGGCCATTTTTTGAGCAGATTTGTTTCTGATGATGTGCCGTCGCGGTTGGGACCGCGCCATTGGGGCCAATCTTCGGCGACGGTTAGGGTGGTAATTGAAGCGAGGATTAGAGTCAGCAGGGTGATGGTTTTGGTGAGTGATTTCATCTTAATTGTTCTCCGAGGGAATCAACGTTTATTATGTGGAGTATTCTTTTGCCTGTCTTTCATGATATGGTTGAAATGGTTGAAAGTCAATTACCGGGTGTTTTCAGGGCCAGGGCGGCGGTAGGGCAATGTTGAACGCATTGGCGGGCGGAGTTTTGGAGGGCCTGACTGACTGGGCGGTCGAAGGGGACGGCTAGGCGGACGTCGTAGCCGCGGTTGGTGAAGGCCAGGCCGAGCTGTTCGTGGTTTTGGCGGGTGATTTGGAGGCAGATGCCGCAATTGATACATTTTCCAGGTTCGAAAATTATTTTGGGGTGGCTGAGGTCGTGGCGGTATTCGCGGCGGGGGGATTGGTAGCGGCGGGGTGAGGCATGGTATTTCTGGCTTAGAGATTTTAATTGGCAGGTTTCGAGTTTGCGGCAGTCGCAGTGAAGGCAGCGCTGAGATTCGGTCTGAGCCTGGGATTGGGTGAAGGTTGAGTCGGCGGGTTCGATTCTGGGGTTGGGCTGGGCGAGCTGGAGGATGGTTTGGAGTTCGTGGGGTTCGAGGCGGCCGATGCGGGAGTTGAAAGGTTGGGCGATAGGTTGGATGGGTTGGTTTTGGAGGTAGGCGGTGATGATGGGGGCGACCTGTCGGCCGTCGGCGAGGGAGCGGATGGCCAGACGGCGGGAGTGGGGGCGGATGATGTCGCCGCCGGCGAAGATGTTGAGGGTGGAAGTCTGGAAAGTTCCGGAGGTGAGTTTCAGGTCAGCCAGAAGATAGTCTTTAGCGGAAAAACCCGCGGCGATGAAAACGGCATTGTAATTTTGGGCGAGGGTGTCGAGGGTTATGTCGGTTCCGATGGTGGTTTGGGGGCGGAACTCGATGCCGAGGTTAAGGATGGTTGAAATTTCGCGATCGAGTATTTGTGGTTCGAGCTGGTTGGAGGGGATTGAATAACGCAGGGTACCGCCGGGTAAGGGGTTGGCGTCGAAAATGGTGACAGTTAATCCGGCTTGTTTGAGATAATAAGCGGCGGCGAGTCCAGCGGGTCCAGCTCCGATTACCGCCACGGATTTATTAAGGGGTTGGGCGCAGGGGGGTTGATAAGGTTGTTCGGCAGCGAGGTCGAGGTCGGCGACGAATTTTTTGAGCAGGCAGATGGAAAGGGGCTGGTCCTGCTGACGGCGTCGGCAGGCTTTTTCGCAGGGTGCGGGGCAGATTCGGCCGAGGGTCGCGGGCAGGGCGATGTGGGTCTTTACGGTTTCAATGGCCGTCTCATTTTTATCTTGTTGGATTTGGCGAATCATCAGAGGGATGTTCATCTGGGCGGGACAGGTTAGTTGGCAGGGTGCGTGGCAGTCGCCGAGATGTTCGCTGAGGATGAGTTCCAGGGCGTTGCGGCGGGCGTCAATGACGCGGGGGCTATTGGTGGAGATTATCTGGTCCGGTTGAACGGGGGCGGCGCAGGCGGGGAGCAGTTGGCCGGTCTGGGTTTCGACGACGCAGACCATGCAGCTTGTTGACGGTTCGCAATCGTTCAGGTGACAGAGGGTCGGAATTTCGATATTGAGTTGGCGGGCGGCCTGGAGGATGGTACTGTTGGCCGGGACGGTTACGGTCTGGTTGTCGATAGTCAGGGTAATCATATTATTCTTATTCTACCTCCACGGCGTGGGTGGGGCAGATGTTTTTGCAGGTACCGCATTTTACGCATTTATCGGGGTCGATGTGGTGTTTTTGGTAAGGGTCCGGCTCGATGGCGGCAGTGGGGCAGTGCTGGGCACAGAGAGTGCAGCCGATACATTCATCGTTGATGGTGAAGGTTATGAGTGCTTTACATTTTTTGGTAGGGCAGCGCCCCTGGAGGTGGGCTTGGTATTCTTCGGGAAAATGTTCGAGAGTTGAGATTACGGGGTTGGGCGCGGTACTGCCGAGGGCGCAGAGGCTGGCGGACTGGATGTATGAGGCGAGTTGGCGAAGCTGGTCGAGGTCGTCAGGTTGGGCGGTGCCGGTGCAGAGTCGGTCGAGGATTTCCAGCATACGACGGGTGCCGACACGGCAAGGTGTGCATCGGCCACAGGACTGGTCCTGGGTAAACTGGAGGAAGTAGCGGGCGATGTCAACCATGCAGTCGGTTTCGTCGAGTACGACCAGGCCGCCGCTGCCCATGATAGCGTTAACGTGTTTTAATGATTCGTAGTCGATGGGGGTGTTGGCAAGATGGGCGGGGATACAGCCGCCGCTGGGGCCGCCGACCTGGACGGCTTTGAATTTTAGATTGTTGGCGATGCCGCCGCCGATTTTTTCGACGACCTGGCGGATGGTGATGCCCATAGGCACTTCGATAAGTCCGCCGTGGGCGACTTTGCCGGCCAGGGCGAATACTTTAGTGCCTTTACTCTGAGCTGTCCCTAGTTGAGCGTAGTGGTCGGGGCCTTTATTGATGATGTAAGGTACGGAGGCAAAGGTTTCGACATTGTTGATGAGAGTCGGTTGGGACCACAAACCCTTTTGAGCGGGATAAGGGGGTCGCAGGCGGGGCATACCGCGACGGCCTTCGATGCCAGCGATGAGGGCGGTTTCTTCGCCGCAGACGAAAGCGCCGGCACCGGGGGTGATTTTGAGGTCGAAGGAGAAATCTGACTGGAGGATATTGGGGCCGAGCAGGTTGTTCCGGCGGCAGATTTCGAGGGCCTGGGTGACGCGGCGGATGGCGAGGGGGTATTCGGCCCGGATGTAGAAATAGCCCTGTCTGATATTGAGAGTGAAGGCAGCGATGATAATGCCTTCGATGACGCGGAAGGGGTATGACTCCATTAACATGCGGTCCATGAATGCACCGGGGTCGCCCTCGTCGCCGTTACAGATGAGATATTTTGTTTCGGCGTGATGGTTTTTGACGGCTGACCATTTTAGGTGGGCAGGATAGCCCGCTCCGCCGCGGCCTCTGAGTCCGGCGGTTTTAATCATGTTGATAATCTGGTCGGGGTTGAGGTTTTGGAGGCATTGCCCCAGGGCGCTGAATCCACCGGTATTTTGGTATTCGGTAAGGTCGGTGGGGTCGGCGGTGCCGCAGTTTTCGGTGGTGATGTGATGTTGAGGGGTGAGGAAGTCGGTGAGGATGGGGTCACGCTGGTCGAGGGGGTAGGTTCGCAGGGTTGGTTCGAGGCTGTCGGTGAGGAGGCGGTCGAGGAAGTGGGAGGTTCTGTTGAGGGCGGAGCGGATGCGGCTGGTGGGTTTGAAATGGCGGAGGATGATGTCTTTGACCTCGTGGGGCTGGACGCGAGCATAGAGAAAGGTTTGCTGGTCGGGCATGACGATTTCGAGCAGGGGGGTCTGGGAGCATATACCGACACAGCCGACATGTTTGATGCGGAGTTTGATGCCGGTCTGGTCGAGAGCGGCGATAAGTGCCTGGCGGATTTTTTCACTGCCGCGGGCGACGCAGCAGGAGCCTAGTCCAATACGCGTTTCTCCCTGATATTGGTGAACCTCACCTTTGTCGCTGGTTGTGACAGTTGATTTTTGACTGTGGTGGAGCAGGAAATTTTCGATAACGTCGCTTACGGTGTCGGGTGATACGTGGCCGTAAGTGGTCTGGTCAATCTGCACCGCCGGAGCGAGGGTGCAGCAGCCGAGGCAGGCGACTTTACGGACGGTAAAAAGTTTGTCAGTGTCGGTATCATTATCGGGTGAGATTTTAAGGCTGCGTTTGAAGGCTTCGAAAACCGATTGAGCGCCTTTGACATGGCAGGCAGTACCCACGCAGACATTTATGGTATACTTCCCCGCGGGGCTAAAACGAAAAATGTCGTAAAAGGTAGCGACACCGATAACATTAGCGGGGGTAATTTCAGTAATTTCACAGAGGTACTCAAGTGCCGGCTGGGGCAGATAGCCGAAACGGTTCTGGATACCGTAAAGCAGACCAAGCAGCGATTCTAAGGAGCTTCCCTTTTCGCTGATGAGCGTATCAACAAATTGTCTGGTCTGGTTATCTGTCATTTAGCTGAACTTACGCAGTAGAGATAGTTTTTGGTTCTGATTATCATACGAGCCGGAGCGAAGGCCGGTGAAGCGAGGGCACCTTCGGCCAGGTCGCATTGGGCAATTTGTTTGTATTCTGGTCCGGCCTGGATGACGAAGCTGGTTCCTTCGGCACCGATAAGGTAGATTTTATCGGCACTGAGTGAGGGTGAGGCCTGGAAGGAAGTGTCGAAGGTGTGGTCCCAGATTTTTTGGCCGGTCTTGAGGTTGAGGCAGGTCAGTGTGCCGTAGGTTTCGATGACATAGAGATAATTTTCGTCGCTGAGCGGTGAGGCGGTGTCGGGCAGTCCTTCGGAGGTGGTCCAGACGATATTGGTGTCGGTGATGTCGCCGGTGCCGGTGGGATTGATGGCGGTGATTTCTTCGTAGGGTGAGACGGTGATGATATACGGTGCGGCGTAGATGGGTGAAGCGCCGGCGTCGGCTCCGATACAGCGAACACGCCATATTTCGGTGAAGTCAGCGGGGTTGTAGGCGATGGTATAAGGCTCAGCGACGGTGATGAGCTGGGCGGTGCCGTTGATTTCGGCGATGATTGGCGTGGTCCAGGCATTGCCAACAGGACGGGTTTTTTCGCGGATGGTTTGGCCGGTGCGATAATCGAGGGCGAGCAGTTTGGATTTGTTGTCTTCAGGGGTAGCCTGGTCGTACTGGACGATGAGGCGGTTTTGGTACATGAGAAGCGAGGTGGCATAGCCGTAGGCGTTTTCGGGGACGCCGAGCGAGCGGTGCCAGATGATTTTTCCGGTAAGAGTTATCGCGGCGATGTCACCGGTTGGGAAGATGGCGTAAACAGCTCGTCCGTCGGTGGTGAGGGTTGGAGCAGCCAGGCCGGTGTCTTCCATTACCTCAACCTTTGTGTCGGTGGGGCCGGGAATATCGACGGTCCATTTTAATGTGCCGTCGTTTAGACTGTAGCAGTAGACCTGTCGTTGGGTTTGGGTGGCACCGGCGAGGAAGATTTTATCCTGCCAGATTATCGGTGAGTTAAAACCGGCCAGCGGCACGGGTGATTTCCAGAGGATATTCTGGTTTTGTGATTCGCTCCATTGGGTCGGGATGTCGGTATATGGGCAATGGCTGGCGCCGGCGAAGCCGCGGAAACGAGGCCAGTTTGAGCGGAGTTGTTCGATAGTGGGATAGGGTGCGGATTCGGTGGCGGTTTCCACGACAGGTGAGTCTTGATTTATGATATAAAACAGGGATGTGGTTATTATAATGATTATCAGGGTGAGCAGGGAAGTGCGGGTGAGGTAGGAGTTTTTTAATTGTTGATAGGGTCGGTCGTGGTCGGGTGGGGGGATTTGTGTTTTTCGGTGGAGACTGTCGCGAATCTGGAGACATGCCAGGCAAATGACAATGCCGAAAATCAGAAATATCACGGCGGGGCGGGATAATTGGGTTTTGTCTAATGCGTATTGGCGGATTTCAAGGTCGAGTTGGCGGATTTGTTCGAGCAGATTTTGGTCGTTGGGGGTTTCGGAGATTTTGAGCTTGAGCAGTTCGAGTCGTTCGCTTTTGAGAGGATAGATTACTTTGGCACGGACATAGTTGACAGCCAGCAGAGAGAGAACCGCAGCCGAAAACACCCCGGCGATAATCGCGGTAGCGAGCAGACTTTTCTGCCATTGATTATTATTTGGTTCGGTCATTTCAATCTCAGTTGTTCGCGGGGACAGTGCTGGTAACATCTTCCGCAGGCGAGACAGCCGGCGGGGTCGGCGTAATAATTGGTACGTTTTTTCTGGATGGACATATCGATTAGTTTGAGGCCGGCGATGAGACCGACGCAGGCACCAGCCAGCCAGGCGGCGAAGCGGAATTTGCCGGTAATGATTTCAGCTTGCAGGTAGAGGGTTTCGACCGGTTTGCCGACGGCGCGAAATGCGCGAGACGCAACCGTAGTGGGCAGGTCGGGGTTGGTGTTTTCCAGTTTGATTTGGCGGGCGAGGTGGACGGTCGGGTGAGATTGGGCCATTTGAGGACTGAGGGCGGCGAATATGTGGGCCATTAGGAAAATCAGCAGAGGCAGCAGGAGGATTGAGGCGGCAAGAAGTTTCTTGCGGAAGTGATAGCCCTGTTCCGGCCAGTCGGCGGTGGGTTTGCCGATGGCGTTGAAGGGGCAGGCGTTTTCACAGAGGCGACAGTTGATACATTCGTCGGGGGTGATGGATATTTTGCGGCGGGAAAGGCGGGAGAACTGACGGAGGATTACACCGTAAGGACACAGGAAGCGACAATAAGGCCGACCCACAAAAAGAGCGATAACAAGGATGGCCAGACCGAAAATTATTATATTAAAAGGGCCGGAAAAGCGAAAAAAGGAAACAAAGGGGTCATAGCGACAGATTAGAAAGCCCGTGCCGGTGGCGGCGTAAATAACAGCCAGGGCAAGGTAGATATACGCGATTAAACGCAAGGCTGATTCCAGCCAGACAGGAATACGCAAGGGACGCAGCAAAACGAAATCCTGGATAGCGCCGAGCGGACAGACGGCAGCGCAAAAAACCCGGCCCCAGAAAAGTGTGACGATAATAGGCAGCAGGAAGAAAATCAGTACGACAAGTGGCAGAATGTAAGTTGAGTTGAAAGTCGCGAGGGTGACGTTTTGAATTGAGCCGATTGAACAGACACAGCCCCGGCGGATGAATCCGAAATAGAGCAGACTGAAAATCATGAGGATGTAGGTCAATTTGCGAGAGCGGCGGTAGATGACAAAATAGACAGCCAGGGTGAGTGAGCTGGCGAGCAGGGCGATGTCGATGTACTGCCAGATGTTGGCGCGGGGCTGGGCGTTGAGGATGTAGTTGGTATTGGGTAGTTGGTGGTTGGTTTCGGTGAAGTCGGGCGGCGGGAAGCGTTCGACGGCATTCAGGGCGGTGGTGAGAACCGTTATGAAAATGATTAAGGGTAGCAGGAAGGTGCGGGGGCAGGTCATGGACGGCCTTCCATGTTTTTGATTAGGTAAGGTGATGAGGCGGGTACTTTACTGACGGCCTGAGCGGGGCAGGCCGCGGCGATGGAGCATTCATTACAGTTGACGCAGCGGTCGTGGCGAATCTGGAGGAAAAGTGAACCGTTCCCAAACGCGCTGCACCCTTTTACGCATTTGCCGCAGCCGATACAAAGAGTTTCGTCGATGGTATATTCGTAGTAGGGGTCTTCGATGAAGGTACGTTTGATGGCGGCGGCGGGACAGAGCTGATTTTCCGCGGCGGTGTCGAGTTGGCGGGGTTCCGGCTCGAAAAAACCGGTACATAACTCACAATAGCCGCATATCGCGAAGGCGTGAACACATTTGACGGCGGATTCTTCAAGTACGCAATGAGTGGCACATTTGCCGCAGGCGATGCATTTGTGCGGGTCGATTTGCCAGAGGTAGTTTTCGGCCTGACTGCGGCGGGCGAGCGACAGGCCGGTAATGCCCGCGCAGGCGGCAGCGGCCCAGCGGGCGATTATCTCACGGCGGGAAACAGGCTTTTGGTCTGACGTTTCATTTTTCATTTTGGAAATTCGCTAAAACTTTTTTCCGTGACAAGGCCGCGGGCAGTCGGCAGGTTCGATAAACATCACATTGGCTGCATATTCCCTGAGCGATGCAGGTTTGACTGGACTGGCCAGAAGTTTTTTTACGAGTGAGGGTATAGCCAGCGACTGACAGGGCAGCGGCAGCGGCGAGATAGATAAAGTCTGTGATTATTTTTCTTCTACAAGTCTTCATGTTTGGGGGGATGTCGGGGTATGAAGGAATGGACGAGATTTCTGCCGCGGTCGAGCAGGATGATTGTTTTGTCGCTGACGGCCAGGTCGTAGCTGTGTGTTTTTGAGTCGCCGGGCAGTTCCATTATTAGTTCGATTTCGTCCGCATCAAGAAGCTGGTTGGCTCCGGCGACGAAGGTTTGAAAATTGCCGTCAAGGTCATAGATTTTAACGCGGGGTATTCCCTTTTCAGCGGTAACAAATCTGCCGTCGGGCAAAAGTGCGAGGCTGACGGGGTTGCAGCAGCCACAGAAATTCTCAACCTGTGCACCGGGTTTACCCCAGGCGAATTCGCGGTCGCTGTTGGGAGTGTAGGCTTCTATTTGATGGCGGCCGGGATTGACCACGCGAAGCAGCCCGTCAGGAGCCAGCGCCAAATCGAAATAAGGACTGGGTACGACAAAACCGGGAATTTCCTTTTCGGGGTCAGCCTCGCCGATTCGGTTGATGATATTGCCCTGATGGTCACAGCGCAGAACGATTCGGTTGGCGGCATCGGCAAGATAGATGTTTTCGTTATCGACGGCCAGACTGGTGATGAGGGGAGCTTCTGATTTGAGGTCCCATTTTTCCTGCTGACCGGTCTGAAGGTTGTGGATGATGAACTGGTTGTTCAGGGCGATAAAAAGTTTATTGTCAAACCATTGAATTGCGGTAGGTTCGCCCGGCAGCTCAAGTGTTTTGAGTAAATGGCCCGCAGGTTCGAATATATTCACCAGACTGTCACCGGCGATATAAATCAAGCCTCTGTGGCTGACCGTAATCGCGCGAGATTCGGTGAGCATGGTAGGCCAGGGGATATGGGCGGGCATATAAGAGACCTGGTCAGGGCTGATATTGAATTGCGGGGGCATTTGGTAGGTGTGTTTTCTGGGCAGTGGTTTTGGTTTTCGCCCGGCAATATCGTAGGTCATCATCGCGACCATGGTGATGCTGACTGCCGCAATTAGAATCAGGTAAACTTTTAGAGGGTTTTTGGGTGGTTCATAGTTCATATAAATTATTCTATCGGGGTTGTTGTCATAAATCAAGGCCGGGAGATATCGGCGATTTTGAGGCAGGCCATGGTGTTGAGGTCGCGGATAATGATTCTGCCGGCGGCGTAGGCGAGAGGGGCCCAGGCATCGTGTCCGGTGAGGATTTGGGCTTGGCCGAGCATTTCAAAAGATGTGGGCTGGGCGCGGGCCATGGTGATTCGTCCGTTGTCGTCGAGGATGTAGATGATGTCGTTGACGATGAGATACGGCCCCAAACCGAACTTCTGAGCAGTGGTACTGGTCCAGAGGATACGCCCGGTGAGATCAAGGCAGACGAACTGTTCATCGGGTCGAACTCCGTAGATGTGACCTTGATAATATATAGGAGTTTGCTGGGCCGAGCCGAAGGTGTCGGGCGGCAGGGTATAGATAACCTGGGGGATGATTTGCTGGTTTTCCTGAGTGAGCTGCATCATCATACTGCCGGTATTGTATCCGCCGGAAAAGAAAATTTGGTTGTTGTCGATAATCACAGGCGTAGGGACGTTAGCGATACGAATTTTCCAGGTGTTACTGTCCCAGATGACCGAGCCGTCCTGAGCGTTAATAGCGGTCACCCCGCCGGTGGCACAATAAATGTACATTTTTCGACCGAAAAACTCCGCGGGCATAACTGATGAGTGGGTCATTTTCCAGGAGCGAAGGTTGGGGCTGCGCCAGATAATTTCGCCGGTTGCACAATCAACCGCGATAACCAGAAATTCAGGCCCCGCCGGAGCGATTATAGCGGTACGATTATCAATTAGAGGGCATTGCCCGGCATACCAGGGCGGCACAGTCGTGCCGTATTCTCTTTCCAGGTCAATCATCCAGAGGAATTTGCCGGTGGCGGAATCAAGGCAGGTGACGTGGCATTTGGGGCCGATGGTGACGACAAACTCGTCGCTAACCGCCGGGATAGTGCGGCTCATGCCGTGGTTGCGTTTGACAGAGACAGGATAGGAAAATTGCCATATATCACGACCGGTCTCCAGCGACAAACAGCGGATAAAATCACGTTGATTTTCGCGGTCATAATCGATGATATAAACCTTGCCATTATGGATGGACGCACCGGCATAACCTTCGCCAACGGGGAGTTGCCAGAGTATTTCGGGACCGTTGTCAGGCCATTGGTAGAGCAGTCTGGTTTTGGGGTCGCTGATAACACCGTCGCGATTGGGGCCGCGAAACTGCGGAAAACTGCCGGGAATATCTGCCGGTTGAGTATCGAAAGTTTTGAGGGTGCCAGTGGTTTTGGCAACAGGTTGATTGGTGGTTTTGGCTGGGGCGTTGTCGGCACCGGGCAGACGCCGGGTGAGCTGAGACGGCTGGGCAGTTAGTAGATAATATATAAAGTATGCCGCCAGCAAGGCTGTGACGATGGGCAGGGCCTGAATCAGGTAAATGTTTTTCGATTTATTCATTTCGCAAGTTGTCCAGCGGGTTAGATTTCAAGGTCCACCAGGCCGCCAGCCGTGTCCACAGGGTTCCGCTTAGGATGATGGTCAATAAAGTTATTGTCAGGGCCATACTTGGTATTCCACTGCCGGACTGAGCAAGGGCAGGATAAACCGCCACCAATGCACTAATCAGACCGATGACACAGCCGCAAATCAGCAATATCAGGTTTTCGAGAAATATTATATTGATAAGTTGCCGATTGGTAAAGCCCAACGCCCAGAGCAGAGCAAATTCACCCCGCCGGTCGCATACATTGCGAATGACGATAACCGCTAGCCCAATAGTACCCAGAATCATCCCCAAAGTGCCCAACATCTGGAAAATTGTCAGATAGGTATTCTGGACCGATTGAAATTCCCCCAGCCGGGCGCTAGTTCTCTGGCTCACAAAGCCGTAATCACGTAACCGACTATCGAGTAGACTGGACATTTGTCGGATTTTTTCCGGAGAGGGATTGTCTATATCAATAAGAAAGGTGCGAAACCCCGCCATATCCGGGAAACACCTGACAAACGACCGCTGAGAAATAATAAGTGCCCCCTGAAAGACTGAACCGCTGAGGGTGGCGACAATTTTCAGTTTAAGCGGACGACCGGAATGGTTATGGTATTCAACAGTGTCACCAATATTTTTATGAAGTGACCAGTGAACCGTAGCGTAATCAGCGATAGCGGGGATTATATTATCATCCGGATTATCGTCCTGGAGCAGCTGCCAGGGATTTATAGAGTTGGCGGCGGGAAAGTTAAAAGCAAAGGCTTGCAGTTTCGCTAGCCGTTCATAGTCAACACCAAGAATTGTCGGACGCTGCGGCCGGTTAAGATTGAGGCAGTCTGCCTGGTCACCTTGATATTCCCGGAAATTAATAAACTCAAATCCGACAAGTTCGTTGTCGCTAAAGCCCAACTGTCCGCGACCGGCAGAAGTATTAAGATTATGTCTGACCGGCAGAGACGAACTGCCCCACAGGGCAAATCCACCGGTGCCGGAATTTCGCGAATGTGGGTCAGCGGGTGGGCCAAGGCGATTGGCACTCACCGCGACAATAGTAAAAGTGCCGACAGCGATTAACGCGATAACGCTCAATGACCGGCCCAGCCGCAGGGCGGAATTTTTGACAGCCAAAGTAAAGCTGTTGCGTAATTGAAAATGCCGGCAATGGGTCGAATTGTCAAGCAAATCAAGAACCATGAAAATCAGGCTTAGCAACAGTAAGGCTCCACCTGCGAAAAAAGCCGCTGTAGTGGGAATCATTTGAGCTTGGCCCAGATAGATTATTGCCGTGCTAATGACAAAAACAACCCCAATAACCATTCGGTGTGATCGGTGAGTTTCTTTATTGGGCCCAGATGACAAAAAGTATTGCCATTGAATTTGCCGATTGAGCAGACTGACCGCGGAGTTGCCTAAAATTTTCCGCAGGGCCAAAGTCGATACCCCCCAACTGATGATTATTACCGTAGCAAAAGTAATCCCCACGCTGGAAAAACTGATAGCGAAATGCAAATCTATTCCTGCCAGAGCGTCCTGCCAGCCGGCGGTAAGAGAGCAGATAAGTATTTTTGTGTATACGATACCAATGATAATACCCACACCACTGCCGACAAAGGCGAGTATAAATACTTCCGTGAGGAACAGAAAAGCGATACTCCAATTAGTATAGCCCAGAGCTTTAAGAATGCCCAGCTGCTCAACGCGTTTTTCGATACTGAGTATAAAAGTAAGAGCGATGAGGATAATCGCCGAAAAGATAAGAAACATACTCAGCCCCAGAAAAAGCTGAGCGAAATCAGTCGAACCAGCCGCAGCCTTTTGGGCGATGGCCTTAACATCATTAAACCTGAGGCCAGCCGAAGCGGGGTCGATATTCTGAATTATATTTTGACTAAGGGTTTCCCTGTCGATTTTCTCTGCCGGGATTCGTATTTCGGTAAGACTGCCGTAAGGACCAGCCCACATTTCTTTGCCGGCGGCGAGGTTGACAAGCGCCTTGGGAGTGCCCTGATAATCGTTCCAGTATTTTTCGTCCTTGTCACGAATGAGTGACAAATCAACAGGCACCGGCGAATCCCAGTCACGGCAGTTTTCGACATCCTTCAAACCGGGAAAGTCCGGCATGAGACTAAAGTTCAGCCCGGCAGTTGTCAGCGGAATAATTTTTGCGACCGTAAATAACCGTTCAGTTTCACGAAGGGCCAGCTCATCGGTAAGAACATAATATTTAATCGTAACCTTATCACCGCTCCGGGCATTAATGTCATCAGCCAGCCAGTCTGTAATAATAATCTGGTCATGGGGCAGGTCAACGGGAATGAGGTTAGGTAACACCTTCGATGTGTTCAGAGCTGTCACCATCGAATAGGGACAGGATAGGCCATCTTTACACATTTCATTTACGAAATAAGTAACAATAGCGGCAGCGTCAGGATACAGTGCGACTATTTTGTCAGCTATGTGCTCATTGAGAAATACCGATTCACAAGTCAGACGAAATATATTATTTTCCGCGCTAATTTTTAAGCCAAGGTCAGCAAGAGCAATAGATTTTTCTAGTGCGGCATTGGCGTTATCATTTTTTGTCTCACCCAGCAGGCACAGGTTTACGCGGCCGGGAATATTAACTTTTTCCTCAAGCCAGACCCTGTCAACGAAACCATTAATCGGCATACTCTGGTTCGCGTGCAGATTGAACCGCCCCATCTCCTCATCACCTGCGCTGCCGGCGATGGCCACATTCAGTCTGATACGTTTACTCTGACTGCCCAAAGCATTCTGCTCCGGCAGGGCGGCTGGTTTGGGCAGGGTGATGATAAGCGAGTCACCGGCTTTTACATGGAGTTTTTCCGCGGCTCTCTGGTTAATGATTATTTCACCCGGCCCCGGTCTTGTCAGCGGAATATCAGAAAGAGCTAATTTGTAAAAATTATCATCAATTCCATAAATATTTATATTCGGTATGAAATTCTTATCATCAGGCGTAGACGCAGGCCCGGCAAGACACAGCACTGCCGCGGCGGTAGTGTTGAGGCTGTCAGATAATCGTTGGGCCAGACTGTCACTGAAATAACCGTGAGGTTTGTAAAGGGCCTGACTTGTCTGCCCCAGCCGGAGTCTGGCGATGCGACCAAGGCTGTAGCTTACCGAATCGCCAATCAACAATCCGCCAAGCAAAACCGCCGCGCAAACCGCCACCGCCGCCGCAATAGCCATATTCGCCGCGCGGTAATGTCGCAGGTCAGCGCTGATTACCCGAAAAAGTTTCATTGGTGAAGCTCTAATTGTCCATTTGCCAGTTTATATGTCCTATTCATTTTCCCCGCCAGACTCGGCGAATGCGTAACAACCAGCAAAGTAAGCTGATGTTCACAATTAAGCTTAATCAGCAGCTCGCCTATCGTCTCGGCGGTATGTTCGTCGAGTGAGCCGGTCGGTTCATCCGCGAGTATGATTGATGGTTTATTGATGAGGGCACGGGCTACGGCGGCCCGTTGGCGTTGTCCGCCTGACAGTTGGCCGGGCAGGTAATCGGCGAATTCTGTCAGTTCGACAGCCTTAAGAAGTTGGTGGGCGTATTGCCCGACCTGATCATTGTTAGGGGATGAATTCGCGAGAGTCGGCAGCAAAATATTTTCCTGTACGGTACATTGCGGCAACAGATAATGGAGCTGAAAAATAAAGCCGATTTCGCGGTTGCGGATATTCGCACGTTGTTTTTCGTTGAGTTGGGAGATGTCCCGATTATTCAGCAGAACTGTACCGCTGGTGGGGACATCGAGAGCCCCGGCGATATGCAGCAGAGTGGATTTGCCGCAGCCGGAAGGACCGACGATGGCGAGGGATTCACCGGCGGAAATTTGCAGGTTCAAATTGTCCAGGACCACCAGCGGTGCGGGTGAATTGTTGCGGGGATATTGTTTGTGGATGTTTTTTAGTTCGATCATGGCATTTTTCATTTTGGTATCGAAAAGGCGTAAATTTTTCCGTCGTCACAGCCCGCCACTAACTTCCCCTCAGCTAAAGCGGGGCTGGACTCGACAGGCTGTCCCAGATTGTGGGACCAGATTTTTTGCCCATTGCTGATATTGAGCATATACAATCTGCCGTCATCGCAGCCGCAGACCACCCGTTCGCGACAGATAATGGGGGCGGAATTGATTTCATCCTGAGCGGTGAAAGACCAGAGTTGTTTGCCAGTCGATTTGTCGAGGCAATATAGTCGGTTATCATGGCAGCCGACAATGACACGATTTTCCGATACCGCCGGCGGAGCGAAAAATGGTGATTCAGTCTTAAACTTCCAGAGAATATCACCGCTCTCGAGGTCGGCACGAACAAAAATATTATCGTAGTTGCCCGCGTAAACTGAATTGTCATCCATGACGACAGAGCCGGGGATATAGGCGGCGGTTTCAATTTCGCGAATGAGCCGGCCATTCGTAGCGAGAACTCTGATTTTCGCGTCGCAGCTGCCAAAGGCAATTTGGCCAGCTCGAATCGTCGCTGCGCCATTGATATAACTTTCCGCTTCGTATTGCCATCTGACCGCACCGGTTTGAAGCTCCAGACAGTATAGATTGCTGTCATAACTGCCAAATATTACATATTCGTGAGCGTTGCTATCGGTGAAGCTGTTTACCGGGCCGAGAATTTTGGCCTTGGTCTTGAATTTCCAGAGCAGCCGCCCATTATCTCTTTCCAGAGCATAGACATACCCGTCAGCCGAGCCGAAGCACAAGATATTTTCACGAATGCAGGCAGTGCTTTCGATTATATCCTCGGTTTGAAAACGCCATATCTCGCTACCGCTGTCAAGGTCAAGGGCGTAGAAAAAACCATCGTAGGAACCAATGTAAACGGTATTGTCAGAAATGACCGCCGAAGCTCGAACCTCACCGCCTGTGGTGAAGGTCCAGGCAATCTCAAACCTGTCACTCAGGTCAGCATCAACGTAACCATTCAGCTCAGGGCTGTTGCGATAGGTAAGCCAACTGTGGTTAATCCTGAGCTGGGCTACAGGCACAGCCGCCTCAGAAAACGGCTCCTCGCGGTCACACCCCACGATGGTCAGGGTTAATATTATTATAAGAAGCCTTAAATACACGGAAGCCGCCTTAAACCCATTCTATTATGTATTCACGGGGGAGGGGATTTTTAGTCCCTCACATCATTATGTTATCATAGGTCGGGGTAAGGCGGTTTTCCAGTAATTAAACCGGTTCTAATTGTATTCCAGGCACCGCTTGCGATAATGCAGGTAGTTTTCCAGGGGTACTTCAGGCGGCACGCCGTGGTCGCAGGTCGGTATATATCCGCCCCGTTTATGCATGTAAGGTAGAATATAATCGAGATGCTTGTCAATAGCGGTCAAATCCTGAGCCAATACTCTTTTGTCAATACCGCCGCTGATAACCAGGTCGGGGTATTGCTGCGCGACCGCTACGACATCACAGCCGGAGGCAACCTCAAACGGACTCATGGCATCCATCCCGATAGCTTCCCGATAAATATCGATAACCGGCCCAGCCAGCCCGTCGGTATCGACCTGAACATAAAGATGACGCGCCGCCTCGAGCTGGCGACCTTTCAGATTTGCAATCAACTGCTGATAATAGGGCAGCAAAAATTCCTTCATCGTATCAGGCGAGATTAACGCACCGTGGTTGTAGCAGATGTCCTCAGCCAGGAAAATTTCATCGATAGTAACATATTGCTGATGCCGGGCAATCACCGCGTCAGCGAGATTGAACCAGCTCTGCATACAGTCATGTATCAAGTCCGGTATATCGTAGAAGGCATAAAGCAGCGGTTCCGGCCCGATAAGACTGCGTAGATACATATAGCCGCCGATGAGATTCTGCTGAATCATAAGCCCCTCTCGCTCAGCGAGTTGAGCTTCTGCCATACGTTTTTCCAGACTGTCAAATCGCCCCGGAGCAGCCGGGTCCAGCCGCCATTTAACCTTTTCAACCCAGCTTTTCATGTCCTTGACGGGGTGGTCGAGGTATTCCGGCATAAAGCCCTGAAGACGACCTTTGAAAACCAGCAAATGTCGCCCGGCACTGTCCTGAACGACTTCATGATTTTCGTCGCGATATTCGATATGCCTGGTTTCAAAAAGCGGACAGAAAGCCGCTTCGCACCAGCCCAGTTGGTCGACCTTATGGAAGCCGGGCTGGTCAAATCCGAAAAGCTTGTTAAGGTCGGTTCCACGGTCCAGACCTTTTTCATGCCAGCTCTCCAGGCACATCGATAGCCCAAAGGTCTTCTGGTAGAACGGGGCGTTGGGTGTGATAGCGTAAGTGTTGCGTAGTTTGCACGCTGAAGGAAGCATTTTTCGTCCTTTCGGATTTTCACAATGTGAGATTTATATTCATTTTGTGTGGTGCTGCGACTTGGTGGTAATAATTTTTCTTGTTGTATTGTAACCGATTTTTTGGTAATTTCAGGACTAAACTGATTACTGTAGGTGACATTGAGGCTCAATTTGTGATTTTTTTACGCAGATGCTGGACGGTGGCTTTTCGGGTGTTTCGGCCCATGGCGGAACTGCCCCAGGCAACCATGCTCGCGGTGGGGCGGGCTGAGAGTGAGATATATCGCAACGTGGGCAAGTATCGCCAGAATGAGCGGAATGGTCTGCTGGTCTATACCCTTTCAGGCCAGGGGGTTTTTCGGGATGGTGCCGGCGAACATCGGGTCAGCCCGGGCGACGTGTTTATTTGCCAGGTCTGCGACCCCGCCACAGCGTATTATTATCCCTCAGACGGCAAAGAACCATGGGAGTTTTTGTGGATGAATTTCGAAGGGGGCCGGTCAATCGAGATGATGCGCGAACTGACAGGGCGGTTTGGGCCGGTATACCAGTTGGGCACAGACGATCGATATTTGCAGCGGCTGGCGGCTTATCAACGGTACGACGGGACGACGTTTGAGGTGCTGCCCTACGACAGTGCCCAGATGGTTATGGATGTACTGCTGAACCTGGGGCGTACCGCGGCGGCTCAGGGAAGCAGCGATATCCAAAATACGCTGGTGCGGCAGATTTGTCAGCGGATTCAGGAGTCGCTGGAAAAGACTATTCGGATAACCGACCTGGCCGATGAGTTTAAGGTCTCACGCGAGCATCTCTCTCGGATATTCCATGAACAAGTAGGGGTCACTCTGCGGGATTATATCCAGCAGCAAAAAATCGTGTTAGCCTGTCATCTCCTTAAAGAGACAGTACTTAGCAACAAAGAGATAGCGGTCCGGCTGGCCTTTGACTCGCCCACCAATTTCGCCCGGGCCTTTAGACGACGGATGAGCATGACCCCGCGACAGTTCCGGGCGGTGGGCACAATCCCCGGTATGTAAAGCCCTGTGCTTCAGTAGGTGCTATTCGGCAATTTAATTGACAGCACCCATAATCGGCGGTAGCATCCACAATCTTTAGGGATAGTAGTAATTTATGTTAGTTGCGGTACGTAGGAAACAGAGGTGCTTATTTTGCAAAAGGTTACATTAATTAGAGGTGACGGGATTGGTCCGGAAATCGCCGAGGCAACCCGGCGTTGTGTCGATGCCACAGGTGCAGCAATTGATTGGGACGTTCAGGAAGCCGGTGTGGATATAATGGAGACAGCCGGTACGCCGCTGCCGCAGGCGACACTGGATTCGGTTAAGGCCAACGGGCTGGCCATCAAGGCCCCGATTACCACGCCCGTCGGTACGGGGTTCCGAAGTGTCAACGTGCATTTGCGGCAGTTGTACGACCTTTACGTATGCTTGCGGCCCTGCAAGAGCTACGAAGGGGTACGCAGTAAGTACGAAGACATTGACCTGGTGCTGGTCCGTGAAAACACCGAAGACCTTTACGCCGGTATCGAGTTCGAGAAGGACTCTGACGCGGTAAAGGAACTCATTGGCTGGGTTAATGAACACAGCGACCGTAAGATTCGTCCCGACTCAGGCATTAGCATCAAGCCGATTTCGGTTACCGGTACCGAACGTATCGTGCAGTACGCTTTTGACTATGCTCGCCAGAATGGTCGCAAAAAAGTCACCAGCGTTCACAAAGCCAATATTATGAAGTATTCTGACGGCCTGTGGCTGGAAGTCAGCCGCCAAGTCGCCCACAAGAATCCTGACATCGAATTTGAAGACCGTATCGTTGACAATATGTGCATGCAGTTGGTTCAGAAGCCTGAGCTTTACGATGTTATCGTACTGCCCAACCTTTACGGTGATGTACTGAGCGATCTTTGTGCCGGTCTGGTCGGTGGTTTGGGCATGGCCCCCGGTGCCAATATCGGTACTGATATGGCCATCTTTGAAGCCACCCACGGCAGTGCTCCCAAATACAAAGGCCTTAACAAGGTCAATCCGGTCGCTTTGATTCTTTCCGCGGTTATGATGCTCCGGCACATGAACCTCCGGGCCGAAGCCGATAAACTGGAAAAAGCCGTTGCAGCGGTCATCGCTGAAGGCAAGGACGTTACCTACGATATGAAGCCCAATCGGGACGACCCGACGGCCGTGGGCACCAGCGAGATGGCTGATGCGATTATCGCCAAAATGTAGAGCGGTCCTTAGCGGCCGAGATAAAAGTATACGAGCAACGCTGATGCGGCTGATTCTGTCCGCCCCGGCGTTGCTGTATACTTTAATAATGACCCTGCGAAATCGTCTTTACGACTGGGGGATTCTCTCTCACGCGGTATTGCCTGTCCCCGTAATATGCGTCGGTAATATAACCGTGGGCGGCACGGGCAAAACCCCGATGGTCATCTGGATTTGTCGATATTTACAGTCTCAAGGTAGAAAAGTCGCAATTGTCAGCCGGGGTTATAAAGGTACTTCGACAGGCGATAATGACGAGACCAAACTTTTACGTCAGGCCCTGCCCCATGTCGCCATGGTGGTTGATTCCGACAGAGTTGCCGCCGCCCGACAGGCCATTGATAAATACCAGGCTGATGTAATTGTTATGGACGATGGCCTTCAGCATCGCCGACTGGCCCGCGACCTGGATTTGGTCATGATAGACGCGACCTGCCCATTTGGTTACGGATGGGTACTGCCCCGTGGATTACTGCGGGAATCTTTGACAGGCTTGAAACGGGCCAGCTTACTGGCCTTGAGCCGCTGTGACATAGCTGAACCCGACCAGGTTGACAGAGTATCTCGCCAGGCCGCGAGATTGGAAAAAGATTTAGTTAAATGCCAGCACCAGCCCTGCCAACTGAAACGGGTCCGGGGCGAAAATGCGGAACTTGATAGTCTCAAAGGCCGCAAAGTAGCGGTTTTTTGCGGACTGGGCAACCCCCAAGCCTTTGAAAAAACCGTAACAGCCCTGGGAGCCGAAGTCGTCGCCCGGAGATTCAAGAATGACCATGAGACTTATGACCCCAAAGTCGTTGATGAATTGATCGGAATGCTCAAGGATACGCCAGCCGAATATATCTTGACGACAGAGAAAGATTGGGTCAAGCTAAGACGGTTTGAATCAGAATTACAAAACCTGAATTTGTATATCCTGTCAGTAGAAATGGTTATAAGCCACGGCCAGGATAAGCTCGAAGAAAGGCTAAATGATTTATGTCGCAGGTACCCGGCAAATACCAGCCGATAGACGTCAGAGGTTTGAAGACATTCCCGACCTGTCAACGCTCTCATAAAGTCGATGTCGCTGCCCTGGCGAAGCTGCCCGAAGCGTCAGCTTCTGCCGCGGAGTTTCTGGAAAGTTTCCCCGATTTTCTCGGCGCCGCGCAGTTACGCGGTTTGGCCGAAGTTATCGCCCAGGCCGTCAAAAAAGGACGCCCCGTATTTTTCGCTATGGGAGCCCATGTAATCAAGGTCGGCTGCTCGCCCATCATTATAGATTTAATGAAGCGGGGAATCCTCAGCGGCATCGCTCTCAACGGTGCCGGCGGAATCCACGATTTTGAAATGGCTGGTTTCGGCCAGACCTCCGAAGATGTAGGCGACACCTTAAACAAAGGCCGCTTCGGAATGACTCAGGAAGCACCCGAAATACTATCCGCCGCCGCGAAGCTCGGCTGTGAACAAGGCATCGGCCTGGCCAGTGCGCTAGGACGGCTCATAAACGAACGCGAATTGCCCCAGCGAGATTCCAGTTTACTCGCCGCTGTAGATAAATATGATAAACTTGCCACTATGCACGTTGCCGTCGGAACCGATACCGTACACATGCACCCCCAGGCCTGCGGTGCCGATATAGGCCAGGCGTCCCTCATAGATTTTCGCCGAATTTGTGCCGCCGTCGCGGACCTATCAGGCGGCGGAGTCTGGGTCAACATCGGCTCAGCCGTAATCCTCCCCGAAGTCTTCCTCAAAGCCGTTTCGGTAGCAAGAAACATGGGCGTCAACCTCGACGAAATGTACACCGCCAACCTCGATATGATGAACCAGTACCGCGTCCGTCAAAATGTCCTCGATAGACCTGTGCAAAAGGGCAGGAGTTTCTCGGTTACGGGCCATCATGAAATCAACCTGCCGCTTTTGCGGATGTGGATACTTCATTTGCTGGAAAGTTAAAAAATGTTTGAGCGATTATTAAGAATATTAAATCACATTGGTCATCCGCGGGTCATGCTGGTGGGCGATTTCATGCTGGACCATTATCTGCTCGGCAATATCGACCGCATTTCGCCCGAAGCCCCTGTGGTGGTCCTGAACGTATGTGGCCGTGAGGAACGCCCCGGCGGTGCCGGTTCTGTCGCCATGCATCTTGCCACCTTAAAAGTCCCGACCAAATGTGTCGGAGTACTGGGCGATGACGCGACTGGCGATAAACTCCGCGGTATGCTGAACGAACTGGAAGAGGTCGAAGTCTCCGGTCTGATTTCAGTAAAAGACAGACCTACCACCTCCAAACAGCGAATAATCGGTTTGGCTCAGCACCGCCACCGCCAGCAGTTGATGAGAATAGATGAAGAATCAACCGGAGATATAAACAGTGACACTCAGCAAAGACTACTGAATTATGTTACGGCGGAATTGAAAGACTGCGACGTGGTTTGCCTCGAAGATTATAATAAGGGCGTGCTGAGCGAGGAATTCAGCCCGAAGGTAATCGCCGCTGCGAAACAGGCCAACAAAAAAGTCATCGTCGACCCCGCCTCCACCACAAATTACCAAAGGTATCGCGGAGTCTGGCTCATTAAACCAAATCGCCGCGAACTTTCTCTGGCAACCAGCATCGAAGTTAAAGACGAATCTACTGCCGCCCAGGCCGCCCGCCAACTCAGCGAAAAATATGACATCGAAAATGTCGTAGTTACTCTGGATATGCAGGGCGCTTATGTTTTCAGCCGCAACCCGGATGTCAAAAGTGAGCTCGTCCCCACCCGTGCCCGCAGTGTTTATGATGTTACCGGTGCCGGCGATATGGTACTTGCCATGCTCGGCCTGATAATCGGCGGTGCCCAAAAATCCCAGGACACTCCCACGTTAAGCGAAGCGGTCCGATTGGCAAACGTCGCCGGCGGACTGGAGGTCGAACGGTTCGGCAGTGTGGGCATTTCACGAGATGAAATCGTAACAGACTTACTGCGTGAGAATCGCAGCGAAAAAGGCAAAATTCGTGACCATCAATCCCTGCTGCGCGAGGTACAGTCCTACAAACAGCAGGGTATGAAAGTGGTATTCACCAACGGCTGTTTCGATTTACTCCATCCCGGCCATATCAAACTCCTGAGCTTTGCACGAGAGCAGGGCGATGTCCTGGTCGTGGCAATCAATAGCGACCGTTCGGTGCGGCAACTGAAAGGCGAATCTCGCCCAATATTGAAAGAGCAGGACCGGGCCGCCTTGATCGCCGCACTCGAGGCGGTGGATTATGTCACCGTGTTCGACGAGGAAACGCCGATAAAATTAATCGAAATGCTCACCCCGGACGTTCTCATAAAAGGGACAGACTGGCAAGGTGCGGTCGTCGGTCAGGAATGGGTCGAGGACCATGGCGGCGAGGTTGTGCTTGTCCCTCTGAGCAAGGGCCGCAGTACCACCAACATAATTGAACAGGTTATCAAAAAAACATCAGGGCAGATATTGGAAAAAGAATAATGGCACGCCGAGCGGTATTTCTCGATAGAGATGGAACTCTACTGGAACATTATGACTACCTGACAGACCCCGACCAGGTCCGCCTGGCACCTCATGCCGGTGCGTCCCTGCGTCAGTTGCGGGAACGAGATTACGTTTTGGTTCTCATCACGAATCAGTCTGCCGTTGCCCGCGGTATGATTACCGAAGCCAAACTCAGTGAGATTCACGGACGCATGAAGGCCCTGCTCGCTCGCGAAGGTGTTTTTCTCGACCAGATTTATTATTGCCCCTTCCATCCCGAAGGAGCCATCGAAAAATATCGACGCGAAAGTGAACTCCGCAAACCCGAACCCGGTATGCTGCTGCTGGCGGCGGAGGAACTTGACCTCGATTTGCAGCACAGTTGGATGATAGGCGATGACGACCGCGATATTATGGCCGGGCAGCGGGCTGGCTGCCGCACCGTTCTTATCGAAACCCCAGGCAGTTCAGCGCTCGTGCGGCGGGGCAGTGCCGTCCCCGACTACAAAGCCGTTAATCTCAAAGAAGCCGCCAATCTTGTAGTCCGCTACAGTAAGGAAAACGCGACGGTTAATAAGATTGAAGCAATAGTTGAGCCCGAACCAGAAACTGAATCGGAAAGTGAACCTGTAATGAATGACGAAATTTCAGCGCTTGAATCGACAGAAGAAGTTGCGGTTAAAGCTAAACTGGTAAATAACGGGGCGGCAGATGAGCCTCAGCCTAAAAAACGTGCCAAACGCGCAAAAGAAAGTGCCGATTTACTGCGTCAGATATTAAGAGAGCTTCAGGTTCAGAATCGCCAGCATAGCTTCACGGAATTTTCACTGCCGAAACTGTTCGCCGGAATTGTCCAGATGATAGTCCTGCTTTGCCTGGGCCTGGCGTTTTATTTCTGGTCCGACCCCGAAGCCAAAATCCAGTCCGTCCACACATCTTTAATGCTCGCCGCGGTCTTCCAGACCATGACACTCACCCTGCTGATGATGCACCGAAACCAGTAACCGGCAGGCATCATGAATTCCGGTTCTGAATCCTCAATATGAATAATGACAGCGGAAATATTCTGGTAGCGCTACCCACCCCCATGGGGGACGCCATACTCGCAACCACGGCTTTGCGCAAACTCCGCTTGGCCCTGCCCCATAAACGTATCACCTTTCTCGCTAATCCAACAGTTAAGGAAATTCTATCTGGCTGCCCCTGGGCCGATGATTTTATTTTGTGGGACAAGAAAAAATCAGGCGAACTTATATCAAAGTTACGCACCCATAATTTTGGCGGTGCCATACTGTTTACAAATTCTTTTCGCTCAGCCCTGCTGATTCGCCGGGCAAAAATCAAGCGTACTATCGGCTATAATCGTGATGGCCGCGGCTTGCTCCTGAACCGTGCCCTCCCCGTTCTGAAAATAAATGGCCGACCCGCCGTAATTTCCATGCTCAAATATTACGAACGCCTGGCCGATACCGCCCTGGAGTATTTCAAAGGCCAAAAAATAACCGACACCGGCCCAATGGAACTGTTCACCAGCCCCAACGACCGGCAGGAAACAGACCGGTTGCTAACCCGACTGGAAGTTGACAATACAAAGCCGCTTGTCATACTCGTCCCCGGCGGCGCGTTCGGCCCCAGTAAATTATGGCCCGCCGAAAGATTCTGCCAACTCGCCGACAAACTCATCGACCAGCAAAATTGTCAGGTTCTGATTTCCTGTTCGCCCGCCGAAAAAAGCATCGCCGACCAGATAAAATCTACTATGCGGCACAAAGCCGTTAGTCTTGCCGACGAAAAATTATCATTAGGTATGCTCAAGGAGATTATCCGTCGTGCCAATCTTATGATTGCCAACGACACCGGACCTTGTCATATCGCCGCCTCTTTCACTGTGCCCCTGATAACGCTGTTCGGCCCAACCGACCCCCGCTGGACAGCAACAGGTTATGCCGGTGAAACACGATTACGAGTAAATGTCGATTGCGGACCATGTCAGCAAAAAACATGCTCAACAAATCATCGATGCCTCAAAAAAATTACCGTCGATGATGTCCACGCCCTCGCGATTAAGAAACTGCAAGGCGATAAAACCCAAACCACTCCGACCGAAGATTATTTTGAAGTCTACAACGAAAATTACTCTATTTTGCCAGACAACAGCGGATTGGTGCATGACGATTATAAAGACGAACTCCTGAAAACCGGTCTGGATTCGCTCTCCGGCATATTCAACTTCACCGGCGGTGAATTTTTAACCAAACCCGGCCTCGGCACACGCCGACGCATACGCGCAAAACTCCAAAACGGCAAAGTGATTTACATCAAACGTTATGGCCGCGAGCCTTTCGCTAAATTACTGCGACGTTATATCTCCAGACGCACCAACGCCGCCGCGGGCCTCTACGATTTCGCCGGCTCGCTCGAATTAGCCCAAAAAGGAATAGAAGTAGCCCGCCCAATAGCTTTTGGCCAAAAACACTCCCGACTCTTCGAACAACGCAGCTTCGCCATTCTGGAAGAACTACCACACGCCGAGGCCCTCGACCGCCTGCTAAAAAGCCAAAGCCATGAATACAAAATGCTAACCGACCGAAAAAAACTGATAAACAACCTGGCGACACTCGCCCGAAAAATGCACCTGGCAGGATTATTCCACCGTGATTTCTACCTCTGCCATATTTTCCTCTGCCGCGACAGTAAAGGCCAGGAAAGATTATCACTCATAGATTTACAGCGGGTTTTCCAACCAAAAATCTTTAAACGACGCTGGCAGATAAAAGACCTCGCCCAGCTGTATTATTCCGCCCGCGACCTGTTCACCCCCAAAGAGATGACACGGTTTCTCCACGAATATTTTGAAGTTAAAAAACTAACCACGCCCCAGAAAAATTTCATCCGGGCCATAACAACCAAAGCCAACCGCATCAGCCGCCACGACCAACGCCGAGAAATCAGATTCACCCGAGAACCAAAATGAAAATAGCCTTAATACTGGAACGATTCGACATCGAACGCGGCGGCCTGGAACGTTCAACCTACGAGATGGCCTGCGAGCTAACCCGCCAGGGCATGGACGTTACTATCGTCGCCGGCAGGATTAACCGGCCCCCAAACGAATCACCCCTGAAGTTCCACGAAGTCCCTGTAAAGGCAAAAACCCGCGCCGGCTGGTGGCGAAATTTCGAACGGGCGATAAGGCAATACCTCCAATCAAGCGATTTTGACATTTCGCACAGTATGACGCCGATAGTATGGGCAGATATATACCAGCCGCGGGGAGGGAGCATATTGTACAGCAGCATACGCCATGCCGAAGTTTTAGGCGATGGCTTGGCGGCAAAGCTCAAACGACTGGCCGCTAATTTTAATTTCGGCAGGGCGGCAAGGATTGACAGCGAAATGATTTTGTGTCGCTACCCGGATGGACCACATATCGTGGCGCTGAGTAATTACGTTAAACAACAGTTCCAAAAACACCATGGCCTGGGAGCCGAGAGAGTTACGGTAATACGAAACGGCATCGACATCCGCCCCTTCAACGATACACAGGTCAGCGACGAGGCCAAAAAGCTCCGCCGTCGATACGACCCTCAAAACGAATTAGCGATATTTCTGTTCATCTCCCAGAACTTCCGACTGAAAGGGCTTAAAACTCTTATCGAAGCTGCTCACCGGGCCCAAAATAACCGCTCGGATAACCTGAGAGATTTTCGGATTTTAGTAATAGGCTCAGAGGATTATTCAGATTATTATGCCCTGGCCGACCGCTTGGACCTTACCGATAAAGTGATTTTTAATGGCCCAACCAGTAAAGTCCCGGCCCTGGCGACAATGGCCGATGCAATGGTCCTGCCCACATATAACGATGCCTGCTCCCGAACAATAATGGAAGGCCTGGCCGCCGGGTGTCCTGGAATAACCACAAGATATAACGGTGCCGCCGATTTCCTCGACGAGGGCCAATTCGGTATAATACTCGAAAAGTGCGGCGACGCCGGGGAACTCGCCTCCGCACTCCTGACATTATGCGACCGGCAGCGCCAACAAAAGATGGCCGAATCCATCAAGAATAAAAAAATACGTGAAGAAGTCTCCATGACCCGCCACGTAAAACAACTCATCAAACTATATAAACAACTAACCTGACCCTTAATTCTTACATATCAGAACCGCGTACATATCAGAGCCGCGCACGTTAGTAAGCGGTGCCGTTATCCGTTAATCCGCGACTAAAAATCTCCGTTAGTCACCGACCAGAAAACCTACATTGTCTCTTCCGCATCCTGTTCCAGATTAGGATCGTCCGGCAGAATCAAACCATTGTTATTATCATCACCGCCGAACTGCCGGAACAGTTTTTCTTGCCGGTCAAGGAACCATTGTTTCATTGCGTCCATCTTCTGCCCGTGCTGACTGTTGAAGTCACGATACATCTCATCCATTCGCTCGTTCATTGCCTGCATTCTCTGATGAATATCCTGCAAAATTTCACTATCATTGAAATGAGATTTAAAATCAAAACCAAAACCGTTCGAACTTGACGACTCACGAGCTGACTCCAGGGCCTCACTGACCGGCTGCTGTAGTTCCGGCGGCAGTTTGGCTATCTGGTCAGCGGTGATTTCATAATTCCGACCCTCACCTTCAACGGTTATGCGGGCATCATTACTCTTAGGGTCACCCGTAATGGTTATCTGCCAGCCTTTACCGTTGACCTTGTGATTGAAGATAAACTTCTGCTCAAAGAACCGCTGCGTATGACTGTTCGTGCCCGGAAATTTATCAAACGGTACCTGCTGCCACGAGTTGCCGCCCGGCGGCATTTGAAAAACCCGACCCGGCTGACTGTGTTCACTCATCAGAGGCTGATGAGGATATTTCCATTCAGGCTCCGGCGAGTTATCGGTAAAAGAACCGAGCATTAGTTTGATATTTTTTCTTACACCGTCATGAATTATTTGCAGTTGTACTTCTTTGCCCGGCCCTTCTTCGTTGATGGCCTCTACAAAAGCGTCATATTCATAACCGTCTTACCCTGGAAGCTGATAATAATATCATCTTTTTCCAGACCTGCCTTGTCCGCCGGACCGCCCCGCTGGATGTTTATGATACGCAACCCGGCGTTTGGCTCCAGTTGGAGATGTCTGGTTATAAGCGTAGGCAGAGGGTTAGGGTCCAGCCGCACACCAATGAATGGCCGACCGAGTTGCTCAGCGTTAGTGCTGCATGAATACAAGGTAAGGAGTAACCCGGCGACGATGCCGACCAGCTTTTTAAGAAAAGTTCTCATGGCTATGCTCTCCTGATTATTATAGATCGCCGTGGTAAGCGGCAGTCGAAACAGGTTTTTCGCGATAATTCTCAATCATCCACCGTGTGCCGTCCGGCTCGGTATAGCTGTACCAGTTGACCTGACGGTTAGGCCGACGATTTTGATTATCAACATTAAAGGATGGTCGAGCAAGGTTGCTGTTTGCCAGACTACGACTAGCCGGTGCGGGTTCAATGGCAGCCGTTACCGGTTGTTCATTCTGGTTGGTTTCCGCCGCCATTGGAACACTGTTCACAGCTGGTCGCCGGCTGTAATCGTGGGCAGACATAATACCCAAAGCCAGTACAAAGCCTGCGGCCATATGAAAAATAATTTTGGTCCAGTTACGCCGACGAGAGGTTCGGGTTTTGGCCTGAACCAGATGCTGGGCCCGTTGGAAGATTACCTCGACGCTCTCACCTTTTTCCAGAAGTTCCACCGTCAGAACTTCGCGGGCCTGCTGGTGAAGCTGAGTAAGTTCCGCCAGAAGCAGACGACTTTGCGGATTCTGCTCCAGTTCAGCATCCAGCATCTGCTGTTCTGCCGGAGTTATTTCGCTGTCGAGATATTTATTTATCAGGATTTCGGTCATTTCAGAGTTCATACTAAAGCTCCTCAGGTACGAGGTATTTTGTCATTGGGTTTGCCGGTCAGCTTGTTCTGTATCATGCGGCGGGCCCGGACCAGTCTGATTTGTACCGTGGTGACGGCAATATCGAGAGTCTCTGCGATTTCCGCGTAGCTGGCATCTTTCAAGTGCTTGAGAATGAAGACCTCACGATATTTTTCGGGTAATTCCTTTACGGCTTGAAGGATCGAGTTGTGCTGTTCATCTACCGCCAGTCGGGTAAGGGCATCGTCCTGGTGGTCCTGCTGCTGAGCGGCTATCAGTTCGTCCAGTTGTATCGGCTTGCGGCTGCGCTGTTTACGGTAAGCCAACGCCGAGTTGCGGGCCACGGTCGCCAGCCAGGGCTTAAAACGCTCAGGCTCACGCAGGTTCTCGATTTTCTCTATCAGAACAATACATACATTCTGAAGAACCTCGTCCACGTCGTCAGAATTCTGTAAAACGTTGTATAGTAACCCTTTAAGCCAGGTCCAGTTCCGGTTGACCAGTTCCAGCAACGCCTGCTGGTCGCCATCGCGGGCCTGACTAGCCAAAGCAGCTTCATTCAATTGTCTCGGTTTCATTTCCATAGCACCCTATTCTACTATTATGATTCGGCAGAAGAAATGTTCATACACAAACTTCTCTGAAAAAGAGGTCAAATCTCTTTTTCGCTTGCAGATGCACTTTCCACCCGACTTTAGTCTCCAAATTTCCAAGAAAACGCTCAAAAACGCTCAAAAATGCCAAAAAACGTTTAAAAAAAACAAAAAAACGTGAAAAAACGGTACGTTAAGGCTTGTTTACGCTGTTTTTTGAGGTTTTCGCACGCCCTCTCCGATAAAATGATGCCCCAATCCATCCCCGTCCCCCTAACTGCGATCACTGTCAACATTATTCCTAAACAATTACCACCAATACACTTACTTCTCTATAACCTCCCCAAATGTTGCCCCAAATCAACACCCCCGCAAAGGCCGCAACGTCCCCATAATCAATTTTAAATTTTCCCCACCCCTAAACCCTGCAAAAACAATAACTTACAACACCACCCCTGAAAAACCTCTCCCGGCACACCCTTTGCCATTACCTATAAAGAAGGCATGAAACAGCTAAACTTTAGGAGTATTGGCGATGGAAGTTTACTATTACACTTTTTCGATGTTCATGCGTCGCAAATATCGTTACCTGGCCCTGGCCATAGCATCTTTTGCCGCCATGTGCTGAAAACCCAGACCAGACCGGTACTTACGTTCCGCTCAGACCTTGCCTCTTCTGGGCCTCTCCATCAAAAAACGTACCCGACCCGCCAGTTCCGGTGCTAATACCGCGTCAACCGCCTTACGTGCCAGCCGAATATCCGTCCGCCGACTAAGATGCGTCAAAACAACATGCTCGTTCTCAAAATCTCCCAAAACCCGCGCCAATGCATCAAAATGATAATGTCGCCCCGCCCGCGCCCGGTCGTGATGATCCGGGTCAAAAAACGTGCATTCTGCGATTAAAACCTTGCTTTTTCGCACGCAATCCAGCTTTTCAAAATCCCCGCCCATCGTATCACCCAGATACGTCACTAGCGGCACACTCACTGTATTGGTAATCTCGACACCTTTCTTTTTCAGTGCCACAATTTCCGGCCCGCTCAGCCCCAGATATTCATCCTTGAGCTTTTTTCGCCGGTCAATCACCGTAAAACCCAGTGAGCCATAACAATGATTCGTCGCGAACGCGTAAGCGAACAGCCCCCGCCTTATCTCATATTCCTGGCCCGGCTCCATCTCCACGATTTTGCCCGGCGGCCGCGAACCATCCAGCCGCCCCCACGTATCCAGTAAATGCTCAATCACATTACCCAGACTCGCCGGCACTAGCGCCGTACCCGGTGCCATCTCCCGAAAATCCCGCTGCGAAAAATAATAAGCAATCCCCGCCGCATGGTCCATATGGCCATGACTCAACAAAACATGGTTCACCGGCAGAACATCATCGGGAGCCTTGCCAATATCAAAACAAACATCCAGACTCGGAGCCGCCACTACCGTCTCCTCGCCCGCAACCGAATAGCCCACCAACTCCAGGTCATCACATTCCAACTTCATCAACCGGGCACTTGCCATCAATTATCTTTCCCACAAAAACTCATAAATACCTACTAAAAAGCAATTTATCTTTTCAACTAGCCTGTCCCGCCCACGACCGCTAAAATAATCTTCGCCTTAACACAAGGCTAAACATTGTAGGCTATCCAACCCAACTGGCAAGCCAAAACCATATAGAGGACAACATGCAAACCTTCGATGTCAAGACCAGTCAAAGAAATCAGCTTATCGACGTAACCGACCTTATCGCTCAGGTGGTCTCTGAAAGTGGTGTAATTTCAGGACTGGCCGTGATTTCCATCCCCCACACCACCGCGGCCATCACCATCAATGAAAACGCTGACCCCGATGTCTGCCACGACATTATTCTTACCCTAGACGAACTGCTGCCCCATCTCCGCAAAGGTTACCGCCATTGCGAGGGCAACTCCGACTCCCACGTCAAATCTTCACTGGTAGGGCCGATCCTGACTGTCATCATCGAAAATTCCCGACTGCTGCTGGGCACCTGGCAGGGCATATACTTTTGCGAATTCGACGGTCCCCGCAACCGTCGTATGCACGTAAAAATCTGTTCAGACTAACAATTACTGTCTCACCACCGGCAAACTGAAATAAAACACCGCCCCTTGCCCAACTCCCCCCGACTCAACCCATACCCGCCCCTTGTGTACCTCAACGATTCGTTTAACCGTCACTAAGCCAATACCATATCCACCCTCTCCGACGCTTGACAGACTGAACCCCCGGAATATCATTTTAAGATATTTTTCTTCTATCCCCCGTCCATTATCCTTAACAAAAAATACCGCTTCGCCGCCTTGTTCCTTAAAGCCCAATTCTATCTTCAGCGGCTGCCCCTCCTGCCTGTACTTAACTGAATTATCAAGTAGATTCTGCACCACCTGAATCAGCCGAATTTTGTCGCCCATTACTACCGGTAAGCCCGACGCAATTTCGATGACGCCCTCAACTGCCTGCAAACGTCCTTCAATACGCTCAACCGCTTCGGAAACCACTTCATTCATATCAACAGCCACCGGAATCTCAATCACCCGGCCCGCCCGCGACAGCTTCAACGTACTTTCTATAAAACCATCCAGCTTGCCAATGCCCTCCTCGATCATATCCAGAAAGACTTGCTGGTCTTCACTGGCACTTTCTGCCAGACTGCGTTTAAGCTCACTGGCGAACCCCTTTATAGTAATCATCGGACTGCGTAAATCATGAGCTACCACATAAGTAAAACGCTCCAGCTCCTCATTCGCCAGCTCCAACTCTTGTGTCCGCTTTAGCACTTCCTCTTCCAAATGGTCATGATTGTATTTCAAGCTGCCGGACATCTTGTTAAGATTTTCAACCAAAATACGCAATTGAATACCGCGGGGCAAAGGCAACTCCTCCCCCAAAGCCTCGACATTATTGGCCACCCGTTCAGCCTTCTGACGAATCCGCGTCAAAGGACCATAAATAAAATGACGATTACAAAGATATTGCCCCAGGAATATCAACCCCAGCGTTATCACCAGCAACAAAACCAAATCAAAGGAATAGTCATTAGCTGCCGCCAAGGCCTCAGAAACAGGTATCCGAATCGAGATTGCTGATACGACCTCACCTTCCTTACGACCGAAAGATCGCTCAGGCCCGTATATATCTACCATACCCGCTGGTGCTTCGGTCGCGGTATTATGACAACGCAGACACGACTGCCCCATAACCTCACCCCGCCTCATCAACACATAATAATCCTGACCATTAATCTCGCGTCGGCCCGCCCACTTCTCCAAATTCTCATCAGCGTTAATCTTCTCAATAAAATCTTTCTCAAACTCATCCGCCTCATTTTCCGGCGAACGAGCGTTTATCGCACACTCTTTGTAATAATACCCCTCATCACTCAACTGCTGATAATACTTCTCAATACCCCTGACCGCATAGGTGGATGACATCCATACCGGATTAAAATAGTCCGGCATGTCCAAAGCATCAATCGCCTTGAATAAATCAGGTTTTAGCTGATGAGTGAAATAAGTATGGGTCGCCAGATTCCGGTCTATCAGTATCTGGGCCTTTTCCTCTGCCACCTCAAACGCAAGTTGCTGTTCCCTATAATTAATTACCCAAATTCCCACCAGCGTCGCCAAAAGAAACAAAACCGCGGTACTAAGACTGATATAAGTAGCTGCCGTAAGATTTTTCAGACGCAGACTCATCTACTTCCTCATAAAAAAAGTTGATTGAACGAGCTTCTGGAGATTGATTATAAGTCATTTTTAGAACTAATAAAGCGATTTTTTAGATATGCGCAAAAAAATGGCGAGGTGATGGGGCCAGTCGGGGGGGAAACTGGCAATCCATGCGCCCTCGCCGTGGTTCGTAATCAGCCCGAAGACTGTTATTTCCGAATCACTGAGGTAATCTTAACTCGCCAACGAGAATCGGTCAAGAAAAAAAAGGAAAAATTAACTTTTTTCTCATCAACATTTTTCGCTGTCGTCGGGTACCCGGTTCACTGCGGATGAGAGGAGTCGAACCTCCACGGGGTTGCCCCCACAGGCACCTGAAGCCTGCGCGTCTGCCTATTCCGCCACATCCGCGAACCAAGTCCAGCCATTTTAGTTACAAAACCCGCCCTGTCAAGAAATCTTCCCAACATTTTTAAATATGCATTTCCCATGCATTTGTCGGGCTTTGCCGCCCCGACGCCGGTTCGTAAACAATCCCCGCCAAAGGCAGGTGTCGCGTCATCGATGTCGCTATTAAACCGTTCGGCCTTATACCTTGCCGTTAAATTCGCGTCTCTGGCCCGCCTCCCAAAACTTTCCCACCATAACCCCCACAATCACCAGCCCCACTACCAGCAGACCAAAGAACAATACCATCGGCACCACCTGAGTATCAACCGGCCAGTCCCGGTAAATACTGAACCCGCCTGCCTGCTCGCGACCCACATAATCCTGACGCAACTGCTGACGAGCCATTATCATCCCCACCAATCCCAAAACCGGTAGAAGCGTACTCAACGTCGGCCAAATCACTTTACGAGGATTCATTATCCCCTGTAATGCCGTCACAAAATTCAACGCCGCCAGAGCCAATGCTACATACCATAACTGACTGTTTATCGTCCCAAACCCCAACATCCTGTCCCGCATTTCAACCGGCAGCGACAGCAGATACCACAAACCAAACCCTACCTGCATAACCCAGCCCAGCATAAACCACTGCAAACCCGTCCGCGTAGCATACGCCGCCGAATCAGCGTCCGCCGCCCGCAGCTTACCTATCCACACAATCCCCAATCCACCAATCAAAAACGCCGCCCCAAAATTATGCAGCAGCCGCGGCAGAGTAATCGCGTCCTTCACATGCAGATAGCGAACCGACTCATTAAAAGCGTCCCAATGTTCCGGCTGAACCGCCAGAATCGCGTTATTCGTAAATATATACAGCACGCTGAAAAGGCACACCGGCACCGCAACGCTAAATAAAAACCCCAACTTTTTATTACGAAAATACCATACCAGATACAGCCCCGCGAACCCCACCAGCAGAAATCCCAGTGTTCCCAGCCAAAACTCGCCTATTAGAATATTCGCCGTATAAAAATATTGGCCATACAAAGCCTGCGTAAACAACAGCGGTGCCACCCCCAGCGTTATCGTAAACGACATAAATACCGGCAAAGTCTTGAGTACCCCTTCGTTCAACTGCGTATCGATCTCCGACCGCCCCCCCAGTCCTAACCGCCGCAGCAAAAGAATGCACGAACCGCCCAGCACCACCCCCACGCCTATCAGGTGCAGCCAGAACGTGAAGATACTCAACTCCATCAACAGCCACGCCGGACCTGGTAAAGACCAGCCGCTGATATCCGGTACAGGCACAATTCCAAGTATCATATCTATCATATTTCAGGCTCCCAGTCTGCTTTGATGGTTATCTTCTTTTCCGCGTCCAGCAGATTCCCCTCGTCATCCACATTATCATGACAACGCGTACACCCGCCCTGCAGATTATGCATATATTGAGCCAGATCCTGCCGGTCCCGCCCGCTGCCCACAAAAGGCGGCATAAACGCCTTAACCTGGTCCAACTCCTGCAAAGCCCGGTTCAGCATCGCCGGCGACCAGTTCTTCACCAGCGGCAATATCCCGTTGTACCCCTCGATGCAATGACACCGGGCACACTGACTCTTAAATAGCCATTTCCCCCGCACCACATCCTTAACCTCATTGAACAAACTGAAATCACCCGACACATAAGCCGCCTGAACCGCCTCAGCATCCAGACCACCCTCCGACGGCACAACCCGCCACGGACAAAATATCAAAGCTGTCTTGTCATCACGCGGCATAGCGTTTATCTTATCCCGCATCGCCGGTATATCAGCCCTGACTATCCCATTACTGTAAGCATGTCCCCAAATCAGAAACGGCTTGCGCATCCCCTCCCGCACAAACTCACCTGCACCGCCCGCTATCAGCGCCAACGCCATCAGCAGTGCCGTCGTTTCTAAACTAACCGTCCCCTTCCGCCAGATTATCGCTATATAACTATATAACGCCAGCAACGCCAGGCTCACCGCGGCGAACGCCATAAGCATTACCATCGCAATCGCCCCGCCCTTCACATAATAAAACGCCGTATCCGGAACCGTAGCGAAAAACCAGCCCGCCGCCGGAACCAAAACCGCCAAAGGCAGCAGATAGCGAGCCGCGTGCTGTATCACCTTATTTTTCTGCTCCTGGTCATACCCTTTGCATACATTTACCAGCAGCATCGCAAACAACGCCGGCAAAGCCAGGCATACTACCGTCCGCATAATCAGTGACGGGAAATAACTCGGATTAAACACCCCCGCCCAGAAATTAAACTCCATCGGTTTGACCGGGCTGTCCAGCGAACCGCCCGGCGTCAGCATAAAACTCAATATCCCGTTAATTACCACCAGCGACATAAACGCCGCGATTGCGTAAACCCAACCCACCGCACAATGAGCCTTGGCCGACATCCGGTCCCAACCGTAAAAATATACGTAACCCGCTGCTATCTCCAAAAGAAAGAACACCCACTCTATCGCCCAACCCCACAAAAACAAATGAATAAGCGTCCCCGTCGCCTCCGGGCTTACCAGAGCGATACTGAACCAGATACCAACCCCCGTAACCACACCTCCGATAAAAGGCAGCAGAATAATAAATTTACTGTTATCCCGCAAAAACTGCCGCAGAGTCCCGTCGTCATGTTTCAGACTGAAACTCTCGGTTAGAGCGTTAAAAATCCCCGCCCCTACCGCAAACTGAGCGATATATACATGCACAATCGATATAATCGCTATAATCATCGACCCGCCCAGATAAGGCACATCCCAAATCGGATAATCCATTTTAACGTCCCTTTTTCAAGTTATTTTGCATACTTTACAGGATTATACCTTCAAATCGACAAAAAACGCCTAACCCCACCAAAATTCCATCCTTTTCACCCGCACAAACCGAAAAATTCATATCCCGCTTACCTATTTTTACTCATTTTTAATTTTTCTCGCCTCCCCAATTTGCCCCAACCACCTATATAAGTTATCTTATAGCAAGTTCAATACAAACATGTGATTCCACAGGAGAGTCAGGAGAAAATTTATGGAGGCAGTCCATGTTTAAGGTTTTATTTGGTTTCTTCGTCGGTGCGATAGTAATGTTGTTCATCCTAATGCCCGGCAAGGTGTCTGTGGATAACATTATCAACCCCGAAAAAAGAGCGCAAGCGGCAAATTTCGAAAACCCCGCCCAAACCATAGAAACCATCGCTGAAGAAACAAAAATAACAGCGTACAAAATCCGCGATTTAATCGCCGGTAACAAATAGAATACCCCCTTTACTGTCAATCCCTCAAAAAAGCCCGTCCCACCCGACGGGCTTTATTATTAGCCCAATAAACAGCTTTGCCCAAGGCGACACCACGCCGTTCACTTTTGCCTCTTGCCTCTTGCCTCTTGCCTGCCGTTAAAAACCAACTCCCCCAAACAACCAATCACCTCCCCGGCATCACCACCTTCAACCGCCTGCACATTCTCATTAATCCCTCCCGCCCGTTTAAACCGCACCGTCTGCCACCCCAGCTTGTTAGGCCCTATGAAATCTTTCCCGCAGTTATCACCCACATAAACACAACTGTCCCCCGCGCAGTCCAGTGCCTCGCTCATTAATTCAAATGCACGCGTTGACGGCTTCCAGAACTCCCGCCCCAACTGCTCGGTATAGATAATCTTATCAAACAAATCTTCAATCCCCAGCGCCTCCACCTTTAGCCGCTGGCCCGGCAGATAACCATCCGTAATCAGCCCCAGTCGATACTCATCCCGCCAACCCTCCAGCAGCTCCCGTACCCCATCGTCAAGCTGAATAACAGGCCGATGACAACGATAAACACTCACCAGTTCCGCAACCACCTGACCATCCGCCGCCCGCCCCAACTGCTCCAGCACCCGATTAAAAACCCTGCTCCTGTCCCCACTTTCAAACGTCGCCTTGAGCATCCCGAAAATTTTATCCGCCGCACCATCCGCCCCCGCCAGCCGCGCCGCCACCGCCCGATACCCGCTCCACACATAATCCATCTCCGGATAAAGCGTATCATCCAGATCAAAAACCAGCGCTTCGATAGACCCTTTTAAACCCGCCCCGTTCACAGCACACCTTTGGTACTGGGTATCTCATCCGTGCCGCTAAAGCTAACCGCCTCCGCCAGCGCCCGCCCCAAAGCCTTAAACACCGACTCGGCGATATGATGATTATTCGTGCCATAAGGCACATTGACATGCAAATTCAATTTGGCGTTATTCGAAAACGCCCGCATAAACTCCTCCACCAGCTCCACATCAAAATCACCAACCTTACCGCCCCGAAACTCAACATTAAACACCAGGTGAGGCCGCCCGCAAATATCGATCGCCACCTCCGCCAGACTATCTTCCATCGGCACCTTAGCTGCCCCAAACCGCACGATTCCCTTCTTGTCACCCAGAGCCTTATCCAACGCCTCGCCCAAAACGATCCCCACATCCTCAACCGTATGATGAGCGTCTATATGCAAATCACCCTTAGCCTTAAGCTTCAAATCAATCCTGCCGTGCTTAGCCACATGCGAGAGCATATGGTCAAAGAAACCGCATCCCGTCTCGATCTTATAATCACCCGAACCATCCAGATTCAGCTTAAGCTCAATATCCGTTTCCTTGGTCTCACGTTTAACTTCTACCTTACGATCACCCATAATAGCTCTCCAAAAAGGTGTCCGGTACTTTTTTTGACTGCCATTGCCTTTAATTAAAACAACCCGGTCACAGACCGGCACCACGCCGTTGACGTTAAATAAAAAAACTATCGCCAAAGGCGAAACCTCGCCGTGTCACTTATGCCTTTTGCCTCATGCCTGCCGTCAAACCACTTCTTCTAATACTGCCAGCAGCTTATCCATTTCCGCCGCCGACCCCACCGAAATCCGCAGCTTATCCGCCATCTCGCCCGTACTCCAGTACCGCACATAAATCCCTCGTTCGCAAAGCCCGTCATAAATCTCCTTAGCCCGCGGCCCAACCGTCGTCAAAACAAAATTCGTATGACTGTCCCGCGTTGCGAACCCATACCCCCGCAGTGCCTTTACTAGCCGTTCCCGCTGAGCGATGATCTTCTTAACGTTCCCCCTGAAATATTCCTGGTCCGCCAAAGCCGCCGTCGCCGCCGCCTGAGCCGCGATATTCACATTATAAGAATCCTTAACCTTCATCAGCCCGGCAACAATCCGTTCGCTCGCCAGCAGATAACCAAACCGCATCCCCGCCAGCGAATAACCCTTGCTCATACTCCGCAGGATCGCCACATTCTCATACCGCCCCAAAAGCTCCTGACAATTCCCCGGCGCAAAATCAGCATAAGCCTCATCTATCAGCAGCACCCCTGCCACCGCCTTAGCAAGTTCCTCAATCGCCGCCGGCCTCAATATAGCTGCAAGTAGGCGCATTCGGATTACACAATATCGTTAACGCCGCACCAGTCTTCGCCAACCCCGCTGGTATCGCGTAATCATCAGCGAACGGCACTTCATAAACCGGACAATCCTGAATCTCCGCCAAAACCGGATAAAGCGTATATGTCGGCACCGGATATGCCAGCCCTCTCTTCCGGTCACAACAAAGCCGCACCAGCATCGTTAGCAGTTCATCCCCGCCGTTCCCGCATACCACCATTTTCTCATCAATCCCATGCACCCGCGCCGCCGTTTTACGAAACGCGTCCCACTCGATCGGCGGATAACGCCGCAACTGCAAATCCGTCAAACCCCGCCAATGCCTCAAAAACACCCTTAGCAGGCGGATAAGGATTTTCATTGGTATTTATCTTAACCGCTCCGGCGTCCGTTGGCTGAAACCCCGGCACGTAACCCGCCATCCGCTCTATATTATCCCGAAACCTAAAACTCACCACAAACTCCAGTCCCAAATAAAACAACCCGGTCGCCAGATCGCACCACGCCGTTCACTTTTGCCTCTTGCCTGCTGCCTCTTGCCTGATTGTCACCGAATTACCGTGTGCCCCCAACCCTTCCGCGTCAGCGATAGTCTTAATCGCATCCGCTGCCGCATTAAGAGCATTTTTGTCATAGCTGATGATACTCGTCTGCTTCAAAAAGTCGTTCACATTCAGCGCCCCGAAGAACCGAGCTGAGCCACCTGTCGGCAGTGTATGCGAAGGCCCCGCGTAATAATCACCCACCGCCACCGGCGTATAATGACCAATAAATATCGCTCCGGCATTAACTATCCGCTTTGCCACCGTGTCACTATCGCGACACTGAATCTGCAAATGCTCCGCCGCAAAATCATTGGCGATTCCAATCGCCTCATCCATATCCCGCGTTACGATCGCCAAGCTGAAATCTTCCACATATTGCCGCGTCTCCACCGCCCGCCCCAGCCGAGCCAGTTGTTCTTCCAACTGCTTCTCAACTTCGCTCGCCAGCTCCGCCGAATCGGTCACCAGAATCGCACTGCCTGGGGCGTGTTCCGCCTGACTGAGCATATCCGCCGCCACCCACGCCGCCTTCGCCGAACCGTCTGCCAGAATCAACACCTCGCTGGGCCCCGCGAAACTGTCAATATCCACCAGCCCGTAAACTTCCTTCTTCGCCAACTGCCCCCACCAACTGCTAGGCCCGACAATCTTATCAACCTTACCAATCGTATCGGTCCCAAAAGCCAACGCCGCCACCCCCTGAGCCCCGCTCACCCGGTAAACTTCCTTAACACCCAGCTCATAACATACCCCTAATATTGCCGGGTGTATGCTGCCCTCAAAGCTGGGTGAACTTATCACCGCCACTTCCTCAACCCCCGCCACCTGAGCCGGCACCACCGTCATTATCACCGTTGAGACCAGAGGAGCCGAAGCACCCGGCACACAAGCCCCCACCCTTTTCAGTGGTAAATAACGTACCCCCAACCGTTTACCGTCAGCCACCCAGTCCGCCGGCCCTGATATTTTGATCGCTTCCTGATACGCCCGAACATTAGCTACCGACTCTTGCACCGCCGCCAACAGCTTGGCGTTCATCCCCGCATGAGCCTTTTTAAGCTCACTTTCAGCCACCCGAAACTCCGCAGGCCCAAGCGTCACCCCATCAAATTTCGCCGTAAGTTCAGCCACCGCAGCATCTCCACCCTGCCGGACCGAACTGACAATATCATGTACAGCCTCCAGCCGAACCCGGTTATCCAGCAGCTCGCCCGCCAGACTAAGTTTACCCCGCAACTGCCCCCAAACCGCCTCAAAATCGCTGTCAGAGCTATTTACAACACGCAATATCGACATTTCAAATCCCATATTTCCCGACAAATAAACAAGTTCCGCAAAATTACAATATTATAGACCCACCCCGAAAACAAACAACCCCAAATCTGTCAAACCCTGTCTTTATGCAATGCACAGGGGCGATTTATTGTTTTGGACTTGGAAAGAGATTATGGTAACATATGGCAAATTGTGTGTTTATTATGCAAAATCGCACAGTAAGTAATTAGTGCAATCAATAACGGAAGGTGAGAAAATGTTACAAGCCAGGTTGGTAGCGGTTTCGATTTTGTCTTTGTCTATATGTATCTTTTCAGCAATGGAAGCGAAGGCGGGCGGTTTTCAGGGGCTTGGAGATTTGCCGGGCGGCATTTTTGACAGTTCGGCTAGTGGCGTTTCCGCGGACGGTACATGTTGTTTCCGGAACAAGTGTTGATATATCAAACGGTGATGATCACGCACGTCAGGCTTTTAAATGGACTGCTGCGGGCGGCATGGTTGGGTTGGGAGCGGCGACTAACGGCAATGGTATTTCCAGTGACGGTGCGATTGTAGTTGGTAATTGTTATGCAACCGGGGCATCAGCATATTGGGACAATGGAGGGACCATGCGGTCACTGGGGTCAACTTCAAGCTCTGCCGATATGGGCAGCAGCTGGGCTATTGACGCTTCCGCTGATGGCTCAGTAATCGTAGGTGATGAAATACGCATCTGGTTTTTCACTGAAAATGCTGAGCAGGAAGCTTTTCGCTGGGACTTCGGCAAGCGGCATGGTCGGACTGGGATATTTGCCGGGCATGGATTCAAGTATGGCATTTGCTGTGTCTGATGATGGGGTGGTGGTAGTTGGTTTTTGTGCGAACAGTAATCAGACATCAGGAACGTCAGAGAGAGCTTTTCGCTGGACACCAACCGGTGGCATGCAAAGCCTCGGCTTATTACCGGACGCCTCAAACAGCACGGCAATGGCAGTATCCGCTGATGGCTTGGTAGTTGCCGGCACAAGTGGAGGTTCAGCCTTTCGCTGGACCGCTGCGGACGGAATGGTTTCCATTGGCAGCTTTACTCCAGGGGATGTCTCCAGTGACGGTTCGGTGATTGTGGGTTCATCCAGCGGCCAGGTAATTATCTGGGATGCTGTAAACAGCATGAGGGACCTCAAAGTTGTTTTGGAACATGAACATGCTCTTGATCTTAGCGGCTGGACACTTGGGGACCGGTAGCGGTATATCGGCTGACGGTATGACTATTGTCGGTTACGGCACTAACCCTGACGGTAACGATGAAGCGTGGATTGCTAACATTTCTAACCCGCCGTGCTTGTTTGAACTGACTGGTGACCTTGACGGAAACTGTGTTGTTGACCTTGGCGATTTTGCCCAGATGGCTTCAAATTGGTTGATCAATTGCAGGCAGAGTCCTGAAAATCCATCATGCATCCCCATAGAAGATCAGAATTAAATAAACACAGGCCGATATCTGACCGTTAACGTTTTCGTTACAATATAGAATGTCATGAAGAAATCTATATTAAGTTGTATGTGTCTACTAATTTCATACAGTATCACCTCTGCGGACATTTTCGGGTCAGGCCAAAATCAATTTACTATAGATTTTACAAATATCACCGGTGACGCATCTTCAGTAATCCCCGAACCATCATGCCTGCTGCTGTTATCTCTGGGCGGAATAATAACCATCAAACGCAAAAAGTAAATCCCCCCAAAACACAAAACAGTATCGTCAACAACCCCTGACCCAGATAAACTGGAAACCCTAAGCTCTAAATTCTAAACACAAAATTCAAAACAACATAAACAACAAAAATATTTAACCGCGGATATGCCCTCGAAAGAAGTTCGGCAGTGGCGGGAGTTGATTTTGCATCGCAAGAAGACGGTTGACAAGGTGGTGCTTCTGAAGAATCGGATTCGGGCGACTTTGGAGGCGCGCGGTTATCGTCGGGGCGGAGTTCAAGGGCAGTTGGTGGAGCGGGGCTAATCGTTTGTGGATGTCCGGCTTTGCGGGCGTTTTATGAGCGGATAAAGAAGAATGGGCATGAATCTCGCAAAAACGTCGCTATTGTGGCTCTGGGGCGTAAATTGTTGTGTATAATGCGAGCAATGCTGATTAATGGCGAGATGTTTAATGAGACTTTGGTGAAAAAAATTCTGGAGGAAGCGGCTTAGCGATATGGTTTTAGGTCTGACGGGATAACCAAAGGATCTCGGTCTGCGTAATGTGAGTCGGCTTTTTGTCGGGATCACGCCGCGGAGAATGGGAGCTTTGGGCCGTATAAAGTTTGATGTGCCGCTTTTGGGTGAGCACGAATAGGAGTTTGGGCCGTTGTGACCCGTTTGCTCCCGTCAGCCTGCTGTTTGGTGACAGATGACCGGCCCCACCACCTCGCGGTTTTGGTTGGGGGACGGTGAAACCGCGGCTCGGGCTTCCGGCCCGCCGGTTTCCCCCCGGCTGACGCCGCCATGATGGCCCGGCGACTGCTAACGCCGCTGGTATGCGAGAAGTTTATGCGAAAAAAAGATGAAAAAATGTTGTGATATAACGGTTGACACGGCTCCGGTTCATAGGATTACGCGGGTTTCGCGGATTTTAACGGCACCGCTTACTTACGTACGCGGCTCTGGTAAATTGTGGCCATTTTGCGCAAGATTTCATTTGTAAGAGGCGATACCGTTCACTCATAACATACCCACATCACCCACCTAAGTCACCCACACCGACTTCCTCAAGTGAAATTTCACTTGATCGTATTTCAATAACAACTGAATCGCTATTGACCCCAAAAACAAATAACCAGCAACAGCATAAAACACCAGCGACATGATAATATAACTTCTGCCAAAGGCGGGCACCGCCGCGGCAATCTACCAGTGCGATACGCCTCTGGCTGCAGATTTTCAGGGAAGAACCTGTTTTTCAGAACCACCCTCTTACAGTCAACATAAGGCAGATTCAATAGTCTCGCGGATTTTTTTTGCAGCTTGTTCGGGGGGCAGTTCTATGGTGGCACCAGCGGCACGGGCGTGGCCTCCACCGTGGAACTGGTTGGCAATCACGTTTACATCCACTCCGCCGCGGCTGCGGAAACTGCATCTGGTATGGCCATCCTTCTGTTCGACCAGCAACACCCAAACTTGCAAAGAACCTATTTCCTGGCAAGTATTTACGATATTCTCGATGAGGGTACGATGGGCACCGGTCTCGGCGAGGTCGCGGTTGGTTATGCGCATAATAGCTAAGCGGTTATCGCAATGCAATTCCAGACTATCCAGGGCCCGGCTTACGAGTTTGAGCCGTTCGGGCGGGAAATCGAGGAAGAGTTTTTCGTAGAGCGTATCAGGCCGAGCGCCTGCATCGATAAGCTCACCGGCGGCACGCATAGCGGCACTGGTGGTGTTCTCGAACCGGAACCAGCCGGTATCAGTACAAATCGCGACATAAAGGGCCGCGGCGGATTTTTCGTTCAGAGGCCAGCCGGCGGCACAAATAAATTTATAAACAATCTCCCCGGCGGCACAGGCCTGAGTTTCGACAATCTGACAACTACCTATATCATCGCCACTTACATGATGGTCGATAGCGACAACACTTTCGTTGCGGGAGCGCAGGTAATCGGCAATGCCGGGCAACTGTTTGGCGGCACGGGTATCACAGACAATGACCAAATCAAACGCATCCAGTTTACCGGCGGCAAGAGCAGCTTCGTCGAAATTAACCGACCATATCCATTCGTTACCATCCAACAGAAAACGGTAGTTGTCGGCGACCTTGCTGAGCAGCAGAATCTGGACATTGTCACATCCGGTACCAGCGAGCAAGGCGGTCCTTAGACCTACCAGCGAGCCGATAGCGTCACCGTCGGGGCGGGTATGGGTGGTCAGCAGAATATTCCGGGCTGAGCGTATTTTTTCGATAGCGGCATTATAATCCATCAAAGGTCAACTCCATTTTTCGCTATAATTTCCCGAACCCGCTGACAATCGTTGCTGATTTCGGCTGAGAGTTCCTGGGCGTTTTCAAACTTTTGCTGAGGCCGAATTCTCTGCTCTATTGATAGCAGGATATTTTTGTCGTAAAGCGAATCGGTCGGCCCATCATAATCCAGCAAAAATGTCTCGATTTGCCACCTGCCATTGTCAAAAGTCTCGCAATGGCCGATACTTATCGCCGCCGACAACCTGTGAGGACTATCCCAGGCCTGCTCCAGAGAATCACCCAGTCGGGCATAACCGGCATAAACCCCGTCATCGGGCACCAGCTGGTCGAGTTCGTCCAATGCAAGATTGGCGGTAGGAAAACCAATCTCACGCCCTATATGGCGGCCGGGCACGACCTTACCGAGCAAGGTATAGCTGCGTCCGAGGCATGAACGGGTGTTGAGCATTCGGCCGGCCCGCACCTGCTGTCTGGTCAGGGTGCTGCTGACTGCGACCGAGCCGACATCGGGCAGTTCAATCTTGCGAGCGGACACCATATGGGCCTGGAAACCCATTTTGCCCCCAAATTCCTGGAGGGTGAGCATGGTCCCCTTGCGATGTCTGCCGAAATTGAAGGTCTGTCCTTCGACGATATGGTGGACCCTTAGTTTGTCGATAAGTATCTCCCGGACAAACTGTTCCGGGGAAAGCCTCAGAAAATCGCTGTCGGGCGTAATTATTAACAGGCTGTCCAGTCCCTGTTGGGCCAAAAGCCGGATTTTCAGTGGGCGAGGCGTTAAAATGTGCGATACCAGTTCAGGACGCAGGATTTTTACCGCCGACGGGTTAAAGGTAACCCCCAGCAGGGGCAATGACTCCGCATCAGCCAACTCGCGGGCACGGGCCATTATCGACTGATGCCCCACATGAACCCCGTCGAAATTTCCTATCGTGATTACCGCAGGGCCTGCCTGAGCGGTATAATCTGTAATTGACTCAAATATACGCATCTGCTGAAAGTTCCGGTTGCCGGTTAAAACCTAATAACTTATTATAATAACTAACTACATAATAAGGTGGCAGATGAAAAATTGCGAATCGAAATATTCCAGACGTACAACCCGAACGACTGCGGTGGGTGAGCTGACCCTGGGCGGCAATAACCCGGTGCGGGTCCAGAGTATGACCAACTGCCATACCTGGGATGTCCAGGCGTGCCTTGAGCAAATCGAGCGGATGGTCAGTCGCGGCTGTGAAATCGTGCGTGTGGCCGTACCGACCGCCAAAGATACGGCGGCTTTGCCGGAGATCTTACGTAATGTCAAGGTTCCGGTGGTAGCCGATGTACATTTCCACTATGCCCGTGCGTTGGAGGCCATCGAAGCGGGCGTACACAAAATTCGGCTCAATCCGGGCAATATCTCCGACCGCCAACAGGTTAATAAGGTAATCGACGCTTGTGCGGCAAACGACACGGCGATTCGGGTGGGGGTAAATGAGGGCAGTATCGTAGAACGCCGCGACCGAGAAAAGTACCAGCAAGAACTTCAGCAGGATTTAGTGGAGCTTATGGTCGCGAAAATGGCTGACTATGTGAGCATTTTTGAGCAGCGGAATTTTGACCGGCTGGTTTTGTCAGCCAAGTGCCATGACGCCGCTCGTACCATCGAGGTCAACCGGGCTTTGAGTGAGCGGTTTGATTATCCGCTGCATCTGGGCGTGACCCATGCTGGTGATGTCCAGACCGGTTCTATCAGGTCGGCAGCGGCGTTGGGGACACTATTAGCAGAAGGAATCGGCGACACCATACGAGTTTCGCTGGTGGGCGAGCCGGAAGCGGAAATCGATGTAGCCTGGGAAATTTTATACACCCTGAAACTGCGGGAACGACAGGGGCCGGAACTCATCGCCTGTCCGACCTGCGGCAGAACGGAAATTGATTTGCCGGCAATGGTCCAAAGTGTCAAAATCGCCCTGCAAGATATTCATAAACCATTTAGTGTGGCGGTAATGGGCTGTGTGGTGAACGGTCCGGGCGAAGCCGACGGCGCGGATTTCGCGTTGTGCGGCGGCAGGGACCGAGCGATAATTTACGCCCACGGTGAAAAAGTCGCTACCGTGCCTGCTTCGGAGGCGGTGGAAACCTTGCTCAGGCATATCAAACTGGCAGCGGATACCGAAAAATAAAATGGCGAACCATGGATGGTTAAAAAAACTCGCGGCCCAACTGCGAACCCGACGCTCGCACGGGTATTCCCCACGCCAAAGGTTACGCCGACGGATTCTGGGAGGGTTTGTTTTACTGCTGCTGCTAAGCGTTTTTCTGGGCTGGAATTATTTCACTGACGACAAGCGTATCCGCAATCACGCTTTGCGGGCTCTGGAGAATTTTTCGGGTGGTGATGTCGAGCTGGAACAAGCATCGCTGGACATTCTGCATCATGTACGCATCCGGGGCCTGCGCGTATATCTGCCCAACTCCAGACACAATGACCAGAATCTGGTTCTGGCCGCTGACGACGTACTGCTGCTGCACAAGCCCCTGAGTATTATCACGCGGCAGTTACAGCTTGACTCGATTGTGGTCTCGCAGGGTAAGCTGAATATCTGGTATGATCACGACCGCAAACTTGCCAACCTGCAATTGCTCCAGCCGCCGCAAAAACACGCACCCGGTGCTTCCCTGCCGACAGTGTTCCTGAGAAACAGCCGCATAAGTTACACCGATATTATGGGCGATAAAGTGAACCACAGCGGTGAACAGGAATTTTCGGGACGGATTTTCCGGGAGGCAACGCAAAATCATATCCTGGGCTTTGAACTTATCAGCAGCGACCAGGGGATATTACGCAAAACCGACATCAAGGGCACTTTCGATTTGGTTTCGCGTCATCTGCAGGTCCAGGGTCAGGTCCGTCTGGAACTTATCAGTATGGCCAACCTGCCCAGCCAGTTGGAAGAAGCCGGCAAGATGTACACCGAAGCCGAGCCGACGGGCAGTTTGTTTTTGCAAGCGGAATATAACCGCCGGGCAGGTATCGACCTGAAGCTGCAACTGCGCGACGCGGCCTTGCGTCTGCCGGTACCGAACGCGAATATTCCACTGTCAGGAGTGGACGCGGACCTTCATCTTACCAATGAAAATATTCAGTTGGTAAACCTTTCGGGGCATTATGAAAATTTCTGCACGTTCCATCTGGACGGCACTATTTATGGCTATAAACCTGACGCGGCATTCGAGCTTAGAGCCCGCACGGAAAATCTGCTGATTCCAGACGAGTCCTGGTCGTTTATTCCTTCGGGCACACAAGAGCCGTCGGAAGCTCCCGCGGACACGCCGGGCATGGCCCAGATGTATCGCCTGCTGCCTTATGCTGTGCAAAGGCTGATTACGCAATATAAACCCACCGGACGGGCGGATATGGTACTCAGTTTGAGCAAAAAAGAAGGCGAAAACGTGCCCGGCCATCAGGAATTGATTATTGAGTCGCATGACACAACAGTGAGCTTCTGGCAGTTCGCTTATCCGCTGCGGCATTTGCGGGGCAAGATAGTGGTTTCGCCGGACGGCAATACTATTGGGCCTTTCACCGGTCACGACGGCGAGAGAACTTATCATATTGAAGGGGTTTCCAGCGACATTGAGCCTTCCAGCCCTTTCCGGACAACTGTTACAGCTAAAAACATTTCTTTTGATAATGATTTGCGGAACGCTTTATCGGAAAACGACCAGGAAACCTGGGATAAATTTGACCCGCAGGGAGTTTTTGATGTTGTATATCATGTAAGTAGAGACGAACAACGGCAAAAACATATCGAAGCGGAATTTGAGTTGAAAAGCCTGAGCGTTAAGAATGATGAATTCCCAATCGATTTAAAAAACGCTCAGGGCAAGGTCAAAGCAACGCCGGAACTGGCTATGTTCGATATTGAACAGCTCGCCGACCAACAGCGGGGGCGAATCAGGCTGCAAGGTCGCCTGGAACAGCCGCGGCAACCCAACCCGCCCTTCGAACTAGACATCGAATTTGCAAATTTCTATCTGCAGGACGAGCTGGTCGATTATCTCTGCCAGACCACATCGGAAATTAAGGACAAACTGGAATTGCGGGCTATTGCTGACGGCAGAGCGCATCTTAAAAGCCTGCCGAACGATGAAACCGAAAATAAACGTCAACTCGATTATCAGCTGCAAATGCAAATACGGAACGGCCTGCTGGAATACGCTGATTTTCCCTATAAGCTCACGCACCTGTCCGCGAATCTTGAACTGGACAATCAACAATTGAACATCAAATCATTTGAGGGCAGTCACAACCAGAGCGTGATTACGCTTAGCGGGCAGGCACGTTCGCGGCAGGATTATAAAATTAACATCATTGCCATGCTGGAACTTGACAACGACCTGCGCGGGGCGTTGGGCGAGAAAGCGGAAAAATACTGGCAGCAATATCAGCCGGAAGGTGCGGCCAAAATCGAACTTGATTTGCAATGCGGCCCGGACCACGAAAAGATGGATTATCTGGCCCGAATTGAACCGCTGAACTGTTCGGCTACCCCGCTGTTTGGGGGCAGCAGGTTGGAGAATATCAACGGCCAGATGACAGCCCGGCCAGGCGAATTCAAATTTGAGCCGCTTACGGCAGGCAAAGAACCGACACATATTGAATTGTCGGGCACACTAAAGCAAAATAAAAATAGCCCGGAAGCAAACCTCAAACTCATCAGCCGGGCTCTGGAAATCACCACTGAGCAGCAGCAGGCCCTGCCGGGCAAACTTGGTCGACGCTGTCGTGAATATAATTTCACCGGCACTATCGCTACCGACTTAAATATCAAAAGTCAACCGGACACCAATAATTCCTGGCAGGCCGAAGGAAGAATCGACTTTCACAATGTGTCCTTCGATAAGAGAATCAACGGCGAGATGGTTACCGGCGGGATTACCGGAGAAGGCACTTATGACCCGACCACAAAACAATTCAACTTTGAAGGCAATTTAGAGTCAACCGATATGATGGGGCAGGGGCGGCCGCTTTCAAATTTGACTGCCCGGATTAAAGTTGATGGCAAAAATAATCTGCTTCAATTAAATGAGATAAAAGGCGTATTCTGCGACGGCCAACTGGCCGGGAGGTTCACCAGCAGCACTTCCCAACAAGAGCGTCAATATGACCTCAACCTGGCGGTCAGACAAGGCGAACTGCTCCAGTTAATCGTAACCGACCCCCAAAAAATCAATAAGGGCCCGACAATTACCGGAAAATTCGACAGCAGTATCAGCCTTTGTAAACCCGACCCGAACACTCCGCAGCGGGGGCGGGCAATGCTGCGGGTAACCGATACCGTACTGGGTGATTTGCCCATACTGGCCCAGGTGCTGCAAGTGCTTAATTTCTCATTGCCCAGTTCAGGGGTGTTCCGCGACATGGCGGTATCAGCCAGCATCGCAGACAAAACAACCTGGTTCGAAAATATCCGGCTGAACGGCGACGCCCTGAGCCTGCAAGGTTCCGGCTCCATGCAAGGTGTGGGACAAGACATTAACATTATCCTGGCCGCCCGCAAACCGCAGCAGCTACCCAGTTTGCCTTTTGTAACCAGTTTCTATGAATCGGTACTGACACCCGCTCTGATGCACGTCCAAATCAGCGGCTCATATAAAGACCCCAAAGTCCAAACCGTGGTCCTGCCGGGGCTGGACAGCGGCAGGCACGGTCTTGACAAAACACACTAACCAGAAACCTATTTCTCGTCGGCAGGTTTGGCCTCTGCTTTTGGTGCTGGTTTTGCTTCAGCTTTAGCCTTGGGTGCGGGTTTAGGTTTTTCCTTGGCAGGAGCTTTAGTTTCGGGTTTAGGTTCAGGTTTTGCTTCCGGCTCAGTCTGGAGCGGTTCGACAGACTCTACCCCTTCAACCACTTCCTTGAGCGGCAGTAATTCCTTAGACACTTCCGGCAGCGGTTCCTGGAAACGCGGATACTCCAGCTCATCACGTTCCTCCAGAAAATCCCATTCACGTTTGCCGATACCGCCGGAATTGCTCTCCCGCCGCTGCTGATTGGTCATTCTGAGCATGTCCTGGGGCTTACTGAGAATATGCGGCGTGATAAAAATTATCATTTCGCTTTTTTCACGCTGCCGGTCGGTAAACTTAAAAATATTTCCCAGTAGAGGAATATCCATCAGCAGCGGAATACCGTTTTCATTTACTACGATTTTATCCATAATAAAACCACCCAGGCACACAGTCTGGCCGTCCTTGATTCGCAGTTCCGTCTGGGCCTTGCGTTTGATAATCACCTGCGGATTAAAATCCTTGGAAATTTGGAACGTCTCGGTACTGACATCATCAACCGTTTGTACAATCACCAGCGAAACATAACCATCAGCGTGAATTTGCGGCGTTACCTCCAGCTTGGTCGCAACCTCGGTATAGGCAACCGTACTGCTGATGGCACCTTCGGTACTTACTTTGGTATCCTTAATGATAGGCACATCCCGGCCCAGAGAAATCACAGCCTGTTTGTTGTTGGTCGCCACCATACCCGGCCGACTGACAATGTCCAGATTGCCGGAAGTTTGCAGGGCATGGATGAATGTCTGGATATTACTGCTGATTAACTCGTAACTCAAACCGCCAATGCCGCCGGCAATTCCGGCCCCGACATTCTGGTTGAGAGTAAAATCAAAATCGGTGCCCATGTAATCTTCCTGACCCGTACGCGTAAAATCAACACCTAGCTCAACAGCGTTATCAAGTGAAACCTGCGTAATAAACACATCAATATAAACCTGTTTCTGTTCCTGGTCGAGCAGTTCGATGAGTTCCAGAATCTTGGGAAAGTTGCGACTATGCGTATAAATCATCAGGGCGTTACGCGTAACATCGGGCACAATGGTAACTTCACCCACCGCCACAATCGACAGCGAACGACTGAGAATCTGACGCAGACTGGTTTCAGTTACGCCGGCACGGGTAAAGGCTTCCAGGGCGACATCAGAAACAGGTGTTTCGGTTTCGGTCGTATCCCGGCCCCCGCGAGAACGACGAGCCCGGACCAACTCTTCCGGCAACGCCGGTGCTTCTTTGGGATATACTTTTGAGAGCAAATCCGCCACGTCTTTGGCATCGGCATTACTCAGGCGAATATAACGCAGTTCCTGACGGTCAACATCGAACGCCTTTTTCATTTCCGCGATAAGACCAAAAACTTCCTCTTCGGCACTGGCGATAATCAAGGTGTTGACCGACCCATATTTACTGGGGGCCAGCGCCGCGGTAAAACGTCCTTCAAGCTGGTCATTAGTCCCCAGCAGCAGCATAAACTCCTCAGCGTCCATAAATTCCAAAGTGATATATCGACGAATCATAGGCGGACCCGCCGGCAGAGCTTTTTCAGATTTAGATTCGGGCTGGTCCAGCTGTTCTTCGATAAGAAACTTGATTTCCGCCACAACATCTTTGGGTCCGGAAACCATAATGCGAGATTTAGTTGGGTGCGCTTTTATCAGTTTGGCCTTACGGGCGGCATCTTCGGGACGGTCACCGGGCAGAGGCAGATAAATATCCGACAGCCACTTAACCAGACTCTTCACATCAGTATACTTAATGTCAAACCATTGCACATCGGTATCCACCCGCGGGATAATCCGCACAATATCACCTTCACGCCGGGCAATAACGTTGCGTTCCTTGAGTACGTTATTAAGCAGGGCCAAAACCCCGTCCAAATCAACCTTCTTTTTTTCTTCCGTAATCAGAGTTATCGGTTCGGTCAGCAGGTCAACACCCTCAAACTGCACATGATAAGTTTCGGTGAGAACCTGCATAAGCTGCTTAGGTTCGCCGTCCTGAAAAAACCAGCTTGCCGTCACCACATCTTTGGGATTTTCCGCAGCGGGCTTAGGCTCGGGATTTTCCTGAGCGGCAATCGGCAAAGCCAACATACAAATCACCAGCAACATAAAGAATACAGTTTTTTTTGAAATCCGGCTTGCCTGTTCCATAACCATTAAATCTCCATTTCTGTCTGAACCGATTTATTAAAACTTTTCCGGCAATCGTCAGTTATCGCCGAAAGGTATCTCCGCAACCAAAACCCGGTTTTCCTGTCCCTGCTTATATCGTAACCTTACCGCCAAAATATAATTCCCCTTGGGAACCTCGTCCGCACCCCAGTCCAGCCGCAGCAGATAGCTGTTAAGCAGTTTGCCCTTGAGCCAATACCGCGAAAAAAGACGATTCGGCAATTGCCAATAGCGTAAAGGCCTCAACGCCGCCAGATTTTCTTCCTCTGCCAACTCCGCGAACAAGGCAACTATCAAATCGCCCTCAACCGCGACCGAATTATATTTTTCATCCATCAACACCATACGTAATACATAGCCATCCGGTCCTTCGGGCTCACGAAAATCTCGACCGCGTGACAAATAGCTCAAGAAAATCTCAGCTACCGCGTCACCAGATGCCGGAATTTGACAATCCTGCTTACAGAAATCGTCGCGTGTCCATTTTACCAGCGTAACCTGCGGCTCAACTGGAACACCGGGCTTATCATAAGCGGCAATATTATTGTTTGCGACAGGTGCGGCACAACCGACACCCAGCACCATGACAATAATTCCGCTAACGATTGGTAGCAGTAGTTGTTTTAAGCGGTACCAGTGTGCCATCAGTCAATTCCACAATTACCTGTCCCCACTCGATTTTCTTTACCGTCGCGTTACCCAGCACATCGCCCTCCTCGACCCGACGATAGATACCTTCGCCGGGAAAATAGAACTGGGCAAATGAACCTTCCGGCAGAACCGTCGTGCCAATCAGATGGCAATCACTGCCGAAACCTTTCAAACGCAGATAAGCGTCCCGGCTGCCTTCACCGCCAGCGATACGAACCTCCCGACCGGAATAATCACAAATCAAATAGGGAGGCTCAACTTTCAAAACCTTGACAGTCTCGATTTCGTCGCCGGCGACCACAATCCGATCTTCGCTATGGTCGGCAAAATGCAAAAATGCCTCCGCACGCTCATCCGTCAGTCGAAAACCTCTCACCCGAAAAGGACGATCCAGCGGACGTAAAATCGGCTCATCACTCACAATATCATAACTGGTAGAGCTGACGCTGGAAAATTCCGGTATCCGGGCCGGTAGAAAAATATTCTTCTTCACAATCTCCTGACGCATCTGCTCAGCGGTCAAGATCTCCTGTTTAGGATGTTCTGCTGCTAAAGACTCCGTCGGAGCGGCAGGAACCGGAGGTTTTTCATCCTGACCCCATAAAGAACACACACCAATTCCCATTCCGAAAATCACAGCGAATATCAGTCCCCGCCGAACTATTGTTTTTCGCGACATATAAAAACCCTTACACTTAGCGTAATGTGCCGTTCAGCAGCGGCAAATCCGAATCTGAATCTGTCGTAATCTCCGGCTGAGACGCCACCGTCGCCACCGACATTTTCACCGTCAGCACATCCAGCGACTCACCCACTATATTACGGTCCAGCCAATTCGAATAAGCCGTCACCGGCTTGGCCTTTATATTCAACCGTTCGATACGCATCAGTTCACCGGAAACATCCAGCCCCATCACAAAATCAACCAGCTTAGCCAGCTCCACCGAATACGACAACTCATACTGTAAAATCTGAAACTTGGGGTTCTCCTCGATAATACGGGAATCGCCCGGCCCTAAATCGGTAAACACAAACTCACGCTCCGCCGCCAATCCCTGAAGATATTCCGTAAAGCTCGTCTTACGCTCCTCAGGCTGTTCATCCAGAAAACCACTCAGCTCATCCCATTTACTGGCATAAATAGAATTCGCCTGCATCTCCGTCTGGGCGGCTTCGAGCAACTGTTCCTGCGCGGCGATCTCCTCATCCAGCATATCCAGATGATGCCGCATCCATAAATAGACCTGATGCCCCAACAAACCAGCCAATACCCCGATTATCAAAATAAAGATAGCTATGTCACGCTTACGTTTTTTCATGGCAGCACCGTCACTGGTTCTTTACGCAAATTACATTTGACCGAAAAACTCGCGGGATAATACGTGTCCGGCGTCTCCCGCATCGTCACCTTGCCTTCCTGCTCGGCTTCCTGAAACATATTCGAACTGTTCAGGGCTTTGATGAAAGTGGTTATCGCCTCAACCTGACGAGCCCGCCCTTTGATTACAATATCCGAAACCCCCGCGGTCTTGGCCCGGGTGGTCGTCGAAATGGTCAATTCTTCAAGATAAAGATTCTCGGTATTGGGCAGCAGCCGATTCAGCTCATAAAACACCCGCAGATACTCCGCCCGCCGACCGCCCGCTTCCCGCGAAACATAAGGCAGAAGCAATTTCCATTCGTCACGGGCCTTACGCATTTTCTGCTGCATCGGCGCCGCCTGAACCAATTGCATCTCCAGTTCCTGGAGACGATTGCGACGCTGCTGCACCAGAGTACCCCAAAAACCAATGCAGACCACACACGCACACAGCAAGGCCGCCCCAAAGGGCTTCCAGCTCACACGTTTCTTCTTCGGAATCTTTTCACTACGCGGATGCAGAAAATTAAACCATATCGGCGAAACCGACATGCCGTCAAAAGCCGCACCTACAGCACCGGCATATTCAGCCACAGCAACATCGCTCTTCGTACATTTCAAATCCGTAGCTTCCCACGAATGGCACGCTGTAACTGAGACCCCCAGACGATGCTGAATAAATTCCGCCAGTTCATCTGCCGATTCCGCCGCCGCGACAAACACCCGCTCCGGCATAAGTTTCTCATCACCCAGTTTTAAGGTGTTAAACACACGCACTAAAGCCCGACCCAGTTCTGTAACCTCAGAGTCAGCCTCTTTTTTGCCGTCCTGAGCAGCGACAGAATAAAGAGAAATTAAACCTTCCTCATCGAACATCCCCACCGAAGCACGGTTGCCTTCAGCCGAAACCACCGCGATATTCGATTCCTCCGCTCCCCGCCAGTGAAACAGCAAACCATTTATCGCCGCCAGAGGACGCAATTCCAAATTATGAAGCCGTAATGACGAAGCCGCCGCCAGCTTGCGACAATATTGCAAAGCCGACTTCTGGGCCGCCCCCAACAAGACCGGCCCCTTGGGCATATTACCATGATGACCAGAATCGCTGGGCCAAAAATCAAACACCAGCTCGTCCGCCGGAGCCAGCAATGACCGGCGGGCCGCTGCCAGCATAATCTCCAGACCGCTGCGCGAACCGTAACTGCCCGTCATCCCCGTCAGCTCACCCGGTTCAAAGCGACGCACAAAACTGCCTGAACGCATCGAGAGAGTCATTACTGCTCTTTGACGCTGCCAGTTTCGCTCAAGCAATGCTTCATAAAGCCGCCCGCCCAGCAGCTCCGGGTCACGACCTTCATCCTCGCTGAAATCTATACGCAGCGGCTCCTGCATATTCACTTTGCTGCCCCGCCGCCGCAGGTTCACCACCCGTATACTATTTTCGCCAATGTCGATACCAAGCATAATCAGACCTGCCCCCCTTCCTGCTCGGCACTAATCCCCTCGCGGGCTACACGATATACTTCGCTTACCGATGTCAGGCCCTGACGAACTCTGCACAGGCCCGCGTCACGCAAACTTTGCATGCCTTTACGACAAAGCGACTCACGTATCTGGCCCGAATTAGCAAAATTCAATATCATCTGGCGGACTTCCGCGTTTAGGGTGAACATCTCAAAAATACCGGTGCGACCCGCAAAACCGCTGTCCCGACACAAATGACAGCCCTGCTCGGCATAAATTTCCGTATCGGCAAAAGCCGACGCGTCAGATTTAGTCATCACCTCGGCAGGTTTTACTTTCCGCCGACAGTTCCGACATAATACCCGCACCAGCCGCTGAGCCGCCACCGCCTCCAATGCCGATGACACCAGATACGGTTCAACCCCCATCTCCAAAAGACGAACCGGCGCGGACGGGGCATCATTGGTGTGCAATGTCGAGAACACCAGATGACCGGTCATTGCCGCTGATATAGCGATCTGGGCTGTAATGCGGTCGCGAATCTCACCTACCATAATCACATCCGGGTCATGCCGCAGAATACTCCGCAAAGCGTTGGCAAACGTCAAATCAATCGTCGGCTTGACCTGGATTTGGGCAATACCCGCTAGTTGATACTCAATCGGGTCTTCAACCGTGATAATTTTCCGTTCAACACTGTTTATTTCGTTTATGGCGGCATAAAGCGTGGTCGTTTTGCCGCTTCCCGTAGGCCCGGTCACCAACACCACCCCGTGAGAAAGCTCCAGCACCCGCCGATATTCACTCAACTGCGCCGGCTCCATCCCCAGATTGTCCAGCTCACGCATCGCCTCCTGTTGGTCCAGCAGACGCAAAGCCAAACCCTGACCAAAAAGAGTCGGCAGTACCGATACCCGCACATCTATAGGCCTACCCATCACCCGCAATCGGATTTGACCGTCCTGGGGCAGACGTTTTTCAGCTATATCCAGCCGGGCCATTATTTTGACACGCGAAATGATGGCCGGTTCCAGATGTTTTATTTTTTCCGGAACTGATTCCTCCCGAAGCATACCATCAACCCGATACCGCACCCGTAAGTTGTTTTCAAACGGTTCGATATGAATATCTGAAGCGCCAGCCTTGACCGCCTCCAACATTAGCTGATTCACAAACTTCACAATAGCGGCATCTTCGGAATCAGCCCCTATACCGGTTAAATCCACTATCTCACTACCGGTGATTAGCCCGATTTCACCATCCGAAGGCTCTGCCAGGGCATCCTGAACTGTGTCAGCCCCGATACCGTAGAGCCATTTTATCATTTCCGCCACCTGGCTCGGCCGGGCCAATAAGGGAATAACCGTCAGGTCATCCACCTCCATACCCGCCTGACGAGCCGACTGGGTCAGCAGCATGGCAAATTCATCGCATTTATCAAACTGGGCCGGGTCTGCCAGCACAATTTCCAGCCGATTGCCCCACCAGTGCAGCGGCACCAGAGAATAATCATGGGCTATCCGGGCTGGCACCAGCTTTCGTAACTGGCGGTCCAGCCGAACCTCGTGAATCTGAACCAGCTCAACCTGAAGAAAATCCGCCAAACCCTGCCAGATCGCCCCTTCACGCTCAGGCCATTTCCGCAATGCCTCATAATACACAGGCTCCGGGCTGTGAGAGTCCACCGGGGAAAGCTGCTCAAACTGCTCAGAGTCCAGAACCTGACTTTCTCGTAAATATGACCTGAAATCCTTCATCAAAACTTCCCCTGCCCCAACGCCGAAATTTTAGTAACTAATCTTCTTCACAATAATTTACAGACCGCAGTCTATCATAACACTATCGACCCAAACACCGATTTTTCGCCAATTATAAGCCTTTTGAAGCATTTTAGCTTCCCAAAACAACCCAAAGAATATATCCTTCCATCTGAGAACTGAACTTTTGCGAAAGGAGTTACGATGAACGGTAATATCCCTGTCCTCGTAGTGAACGCTCAATGCCTCCCCGAAGCCTGGGAAAAAGCCGTGCTGGCTGTCTGGCGAGACGGTGTGGATGTCAAAACCGAATACGACAAACCCTCCGACCCCGCCAGCAAAGACGCCACCGTAATCATCACAGTGGAAGACCCCTTCGCTGAACCGCGTATCCACAAAAACTTCCCCGGCGGCCCCGAAGAGCTCGAAGCATATCGCCAGGAAGTCTGCGACGGTATCCACGACCATTGGATAGACCCTGCCGCGGGCAAATGGACCTATACCTATCACGAGCGTATCTTCGCCTATGCACCCACCGACGACCTGCGCAATCCCAACCTCAAAAGACCACTAACACCCTTTGACCAAATTGCTTACGTTATCGAAAAACTATCCGAAACCTTTCATTCCCGCCGCGCCCAGGCCATTACCTGGATGCCCAGTTGCGACCCCGACACCGACGACCCACCGTGTTTACAGCGGTTGTGGTTCCGTATCCTTGAGGACCAGAGCGGCACCGCTGTGCTGAATATGAATTCCCATTGGCGCAGCCGCGATTTATACAAGGCCTGGTACATGAACGCCTATGCCCTGACAGATTTGCAGCGGATAATCGCTGAAAAAATCGCCGCCAATATCAATCGCCCCGTAAAGGTCGGCAGATACGTGGACATCACCGACTCCCTGCACATTTACGGCAGCTATTTCAAGGAAGCCGCCCCCGAACTCGAAAAAATGAAAGACGGCAACTTCGCCTCCCGCGCCTGGCCCAGCGACCACCCCGCCTTCGAGATGATGACCGAGGAAGCCAAAGCCAAGCTCGCTCAAGACTCCGACTGGTACGCCCACGGCAAGGGCTAAGAGTTAGCTGGCACTATAAAAAACGATTATAAGTTGTCATTTTTCGAATATTTCGCGATTAAAAGCGTTTTTTTTCAAAAAAAACGTTCAAAAATCGCCAAAAATCGGTCTATCAGGGGGGGGGTACTTTGCCACACTCTTGGCACGCCCATTTTTTCTTGACAATTATCCTATTTTAACGGTAGGATGGTTGCTTGGTGTTAATATAGGAAGCCTTCAGGCCTACTGTTCAATTGTTAGTCGATTTTATTTATATTTTGGAGAAATGAAATGTTTCGCAAGATAGCTCTGTCCCTGTTTGTATTGTTGTTTATTTCGTCAGTTTCACTGGGTGATGCCGGCTGGCAGGTGTTCGACAATTTTGATGCCGGTCTGGATACCAACGTATGGGAACTGGAAAATCAGGACGGAGGCAGCCTGCCTTTCGCGGACAACGGTCTGGTACGTTTTATCGGTGTTGACAGCGACGGCAACAACACCGGCACAGACTACGCAGAGAGCATCATGTCGGCGGAGATGGAAGCCGCAGGCGTTAGAGCTACTGTTAATTTTGTCGAAGCAATCAGCAATGCCAACACCGGCCTTGGCGAAACATCCTACATTCAGATGGAAATGGCCGTGACTTTTTCCAATGACTATGAAGTTGTAATTGAAATGATAGACGGCGAGGGTGGGGTTGTGTCGGTCGAAGAGCAAGAAATCATTATCGGCCCATCTGTCGCTAGCAGTCTGCCCAGCGAAACTTTCTCCTATAGCCACGATACGCCTTACGTCTTCAGCGTGGTACAGGAAGGCCCGAACGTGGTGGTCTATCAGGACAGCACTGAAATACTCCGTTGGACCCCTGAAGAACCCACCCAAATCGAAGAAGTAACCTTCGAGGGTGTAGGGATTTTTGGAGAATACAACGGCACCGTGGATAATGTTGAATACATACCCACGCAGGGTGCTGACGAATGTGCCAACGCACAACCGGCATACGTAGGTGTTGTATACACCGGCAGCACAGAAGGCGCGACCGATGCCAATGTGTGGTACACCTTTACGCCTGAGACGAGCGGATACCACACAATCCAAATCCTCGACTGTGAATACTACAGTTATCTCTATCTTTACGATGCCTGCGGCGGAGCAATTATTGCCGAGAGTGAGGAATATTATAACTTGCCCCTGCTAACACACAAATTAACCGCAGGAGTGACCTATTATATAGCTGTTGATGGTCACAGAAATTACACAGGTTATTACGCAATGACCATTTACGATTATTCTGATTTCGAGAGTGGTTGTGCGGATGCCGCGCCCATCGATGTTGATGATGTGGTTTCCGGAACAACTGTTGCCGAGGGGGCTCCGATAGACCTTTCGTCGTGCGGATATGTGGCCTATTACGACGCCTGGTATGTTTTCACGCCTGAGCAAGACGGTATTTACCGTTTTGCCGCAGACGAATTTGTTAACGACCCAAACTATAGCAGCTATTCTAATACGGCTTTAACGGTATATGATGCCTGCGAAGGAAATGAATTAATCTGCGGTGAAGGTCAGGCCTATACCCCGATGGTAAGCGGCACTACATACTATCTTCGCTATGCCAAAAAATCCGGTAATGCTGGTGCATTCGAGGTTCAGTTGGACTATTTCGGTAATCCTCTTGCTAATGACGAATGCAGCGGCGCTATCTCGTTGAATCCGAATGAGATTTATTACGGCAGCACCCTGGGAGCTACTGGTACGGATATTACCGAGGGTGGCTGGGATGATAAATATGACCTGTGGTATTCCTTCACAGCTGACCAGAGCGGCGTTTATCAGATAACCAATGAAGATGCGGTCTTTGACCCCTGTGACCCCTGCAATTATTATGAAGATGAAGCTACGGTAGCAGTCTACGGTGTCTGCGGCGGAAATATTCTTAACCCTGACAGTATCGAAGGCGCTACCAGATATGTCATATTCCAGTCGGGGCAGACATACTATCTTCGTTACGCGAAAAACAATTCAGATTATGGCTCATTTGCCCTCAGAGTTCGTTACTACGGCGAACCTCAGGTCAATGATGAATGTGTTAATTCTTTACTTATGACCGAAGGCGAAACGCTTTATGGTAATACTCACGGAGCCACGGGCACAGATATAACCAAACGCGGCTGGAATGACGCTGCCGACCTATGGTACAACTTCACTCCCGGCCAAACTGGGGTTTACGCTTTCAGTAGTTATGAATACGCTGACCCCAACGTTAGCTATAATAGAGATTATGATTACGGTACTATGAGTGTATTTGACAGTTGCGGCGGCGATGAATTGTTCATGACCGGCTGTCAATTTCCTGTGCTTTACGCGAGTTTGCAGGCAGGAGTAAGTTATTCTGTGCGATTCGCTAACAACAACTACGACCTCGGCTTGTTCTCTATTCAGGCTGATTATTTCGGCCAGCCGCCGGTAAATGATGAATGTCCGGGTGCTGTCGCTTTAGGTGATTTTACACCCATAGCAACAACCTCCGCTAATGCCACCGGCAACGCTGCCTCCGGCTGTACTGAGGATTTACAAATGGAGCCAGCGAAAGATCTTCGCGATGTCTGGTACAGCTATACTCCTCCGGAAAGCGGCACCTATATTTTGAGCATAAGCAATATCATGGCTATTTACGAGCCTTGGTATGAAGATCACTATAAATACGATGTAATGTTTGACCCATGCGATCCATGCGATCCGTGTGACCCCTGTACTCCTTATGAATGGTATGGCCCGCGTCCGGGAGTAAGGATTTACGACTCCTGTGGCGGTAACCAGCTTTATTATTTCCATCCCTATGATGACGAAGATTTTGGCCCTCGCATGACAAAGGAAATAGGAAGCAACAGTAAAATTTATGAGTTCGACGCGGTTGTCGGCCAGACGTATTACATGAGTGTGGCAATGCCTAATTACTTGACAGCTAATTTCACAATTAATGTACTTACTTGTGATGACACCCCGGTTGTATTTAGTGACCCGAATCTGCAATTGGCGGTTGAGGACCGTCTGGAAATCAGCAATCCCACCCGCTGTGATATGCTGGGCCTTGATGAGTTGTGGATTTGCGAAGGAGAGTACGGCACTATAACCGACCTGACCGGCCTGGAGTATGCCAATAATTTGACTGGGCTTTACGCGGGTTATAATAACATATCAGATTTATCGCCCCTGGCAAATCTGGTTAATTTAAGATACCTGCGATTCAGCGGCAATCTGGTTTCCGATCTGTCGCCACTGGCGAATCTGGTCAACCTTCGTGAGCTTACCTTTGCTCACAATAATAGCATCAGTGATATTTCGGTTGTGGCCAATATGCCCTACCTGGAAGATCTCAGGACCGGCAATAACGCGATCACCGATCTTAGCCCGGTTTCAGGCTTGAGCAATCTCGAAGAACTGACTGTTGGATATAACCCAATTGCGTTCCTGCCAGACATGTCAGCACTTACAAATCTGGAATTTTTGGGGTGCGGCAATACCAATCTCAGTGACATCAGTCCTATGGCATCGCTGACGAATCTGTATTATTCCTGCCTGAGAAATAACAACATAACAGGTATCGCCGCGTTAGTGAATCTGCCTCAGCTTCAATCGGTCGATCTGTCCGAGAATCCGCTGGGCTGTACCGCTCTATCGGCTGATATACCGACTCTGGAGGCCAACGGCGTCGGAGTTGACTATGACGACCCCAACGGCCTGACAGAGCCGGTCGTATTCAATGACGAAGGACTTCAGATAGCTGTTGAAGATGAACTGGGTGTTACCAACCCGACCATGTGCCAGATGCTGACTTTAACCTATCTGGAAGCGACAGATGCTGGTATTTCTGATTTGACCGGTTTGGAATACGCCGAAAATCTGGGACATCTTGATCTTTATGCCAACAACGTAAGCAACCTGACCCCCCTCAGCCAGCTTCATAATTTGACATTCCTGGACCTGGGCGACAATCAGATTGAGGATTTGAGTCCGATTGGTTCGTTGCCGAATCTGGGGACGCTCTGGCTCGACGGCAATGTGATACGTGATCTTTCGCCGCTGATTTTCATGACAACGCTTATCAACATGCATCTTGAGGAAAATCCTCTTGACGCATTAAGCTACTGTGATTATCTGCCGCTTATTATACGTAACAACACCTTTGAAGAAATTGGTTACGACTCGGACCCGAACCCTCTGACCGCCGAGAGCTGTGCAATGACTCTGCCTGATTTCGCGGTACTGGCCAATCAGTGGCTGGTTCCCGATTGTTCGGACACTCCTGAAAATATCTGCTACGGTGCGGACTTTGACCGGGACGGTGAGGTTGGGATGCCTGACTTTATGATGTTCGGTGAGTTGTGGCTGCGTGAATTGCAGCGTTATATGCTGACTACCGAAGTCGACGGCGGTGAAGGCACTATACTGCCGGAAAGCGGCATGTATGATATGGACAGGATTGTCAGCTTGACAGCTATACCTGCCGAGAACTGGCAGATGGGCGGCTGGGCCGGCACCGATGACGACTCACTGACCGGCACACAGAACACTGTGACAATGTCCAGTGACCGCTATGTCAGTGTCAACTTCGAGCCTATCATGCGTGAGCTGTCAGTGCATGTTTATTATACCGGCCACGGCACGGTGAACCCTGTGGGCGACAATGATTTCCAGCAAGGTTCGACGGTTGAACTTATCGCGATACCAGACCCCGGTTATTCAGTTTATTACTGGGTTGGTACCGATGACGACACTTCGACCGCGAATGTCAATTATGTTACTATGGACAGCGACGAATTAGTAATCGTAAGGTTTAAGAAAGGTTTGTAATCCTGAGAAACATAGATTAGATAAAAGGGCTTTCGCTGCGAACAGGCACGAAGGCCCTTTTTTTACTGAACGGAGTTCTTTTCCTGTAACTGTCGGCAGATCATGCCCAGGTCGTACACCTGTTCTTCCAGAAGCTGGAACTGCTGTTGGCGGAGTTGTTCCTGTATCTCGCCGGCTTTTTCGACTAACTCAATAAAACCAGCCTGACTGCCGTGGCGCGACAATTGACGCAAAATACGATTAAGCCCCTGATAATCCTCCTGGGCAGCTGCGGCGACAATTCTGACAACCTGGCCTTCAAGCTCTTTCATAAACTCGTTAGCGGCACGATCTGAATCCAATTGAGAAGCTTCTTTTTTACTCTGCGTAAGCTGTTCTTTAGAGAAGTATTCCTCAAGGACTTTGAGCAGTTCATCCTGGCTGACCGGTTTGGCGATATAATCATTGCAGCCGGCCTGTAAACATTTATCCCTGTCAATAGTCATGGCATAGGCAGTTACCGCGACAACAGGAGTTTCAATCCTTTTTTCTCGCAGTGTCCGAGTAGCCTCATAGCCGTTCATGTTAGGTATTTGCATATCCATAAAAATCATCGCGAATGACTCTTTTTCAACTGCCGCAAGCGCCTCAACGCCATCCTTTACCGCCTGACATTGAAAACCGAAATACTCCAGCCGTCTGACCAGAGCCCGACTGGAAGCGGCATCATCTTCGACGACCAAAACCCTCTCTGCCGGCAAACTGATGTTGGCGACAGTTTGGACCTCCTGACGAACCACACTGTTGATATTTCCCTCGATATTTCTTTCAAAACCCGCGTCAATCAACATGCTGAAAGTCGAGCCTTCACCCGGTGCAGACTTAACATCGATTCTGCCGCCCAGAATCTCGGCCAGTTTTCGTGTAATGGTCAGGCCCAGTCCCGTCCCATCGTATTTTCGGGTAGTTGAGCTGTCGGCCTGAGAAAATGACTCGAAAATATGCTCAACTTTATTTTTGGGAATACCCACACCGGTGTCAACAACCTCAAAACGTATGTAAAGTTTACCCTTTTCGGTGTGAGGCCTGACATTCAACTTAACGTAACCACTATCAGTAAATTTAACAGCATTACTTATGAGGTTTATCAAACACTGCCGCACCCGACCGGGGTCGGTAATGATAAAATCAGGTAAAGCTGAATCCAGATTAATCTGAAATTCCAACCTCTTTTCAGCTGCCGACGCACCAAGCAGCCCATCCAGGCCGGTCGTTATCTGGTCAAAAGTACATTCATATCTGTCAACTTCCAGTTTGCCCGAATCAATTTTCGTAAAGTCCAGAATGTCGTTGATGATTCGCAGCAGGTCCCTGCCGGCATTGCTGATTATCTGGGCATATTCAACGTCTTCCTCCGAAAGATTACCTTTGGCCAGCAAATCGCTGAAACCGACAATCGCGTTCATAGGAGTACGGATTTCGTGGCTCATGTTCGCCAGAAAGTCACCTTTGGCCATGTTTGCCTGACGCGCCTCCAAGGCCAAAGCCTCAGCCTGGGCGATGGAATGTTCCAATTTAAGATTAACGACCTCAAGGTCTTTGTTCGCTTTTTCCGCTGACTGACGAGCCCTGGCCTGCTCCTCCAGGGCCTGGACATTTTTCAGCGCCTGAGCAACATGCTTGCAAATCGTCTCAATCATTATTCGGTCAGCTTCGGTACACGGTGGCTTATCAATCTCGCGTGCCACATTAAGCGTCCCAATTACATCCCCTCGCAAGGCAATGGGCACAAGAAGATAATTCCAGGTATAATTAAGAACTTCTCGCGAATTTTTCTGCTCCGGGGGATGCCCCTGGGTTTTGGTACGAACTGATTTGCCACTCTTGAGGACCAGGTCCAGGCCCGGATGACGATTCATCGGCATGGAACCCAGCTCGCCAAAGGGAGCCGGTTTGCCATTCCGGTAAAAAGCGACCACCTCCGCATGAGTCTTGCCATTCTGATATAAAACCATGCTGCAACGCGGTGCATCGAGTACTTTGCTGATTTCACGAACAACCGCTTCGGCAATTTCACTACCGCTGATATATTGACTTATTTCGGCCAAAACCGAATTCACCGTTTCGGCACGCCAGCGAGCCTCATCAAGAGCCTGAACTATTCCCTGATAGTGCTTTTCGTTCTGCTCTATTTGCCGTTGGCGAACCTGCTGCTCCCGAAAATGCCGGGAGATATCCAAACACTTCTCGGTCTGACGGGTTAGATGTTCGGCGCAATCCAGATACCAGGGTATCGCCTGCTCAATCTGCGACTGGGGACAATGGGGAATCTGTTCATATAACGCCAGAGGATTTGATACATTGTCCAGGAACTGGGAAACTTCCTCAACAAATTGCTCGGCGGAGGGGACCTCGTCACTATAGAAAAACGGACCTACCCGCAACAGGGCAACGGACTCTTGCTCAATAATTATCGGAATTTCCACCAGGCAGCAATGCAAAGGTGACGCTTTGATTTCACACTGAGCGTCCGGAGAACCAATTTGATAAAATGTCGAGACATACCTTTCGTCCAGCAACACCTGTCCGGCGAACTCTTCAGGAACACTGGCCAAAACCCTGCCTTGGCTATCGAAAATCGTCGCGGGCAAAGTGCTGCCGCGATACAGAAGCTGCAAGGTGCGACCAAGGTAATCGCAATCAACTAATTCACAAATTTTCAACTCGGCCATAGGCCCTAACCCCTGCCCTATCAGCAAATCAATATTGATTCGTCCGATAAACGGCGTCACTATGTTTACTTATCAGGACACCGCTAACACAGCGTCCCTGATTAGCATATCGACTTACAGGAGATAGCGCTTTAGAGTTATTCTCAGGCCCGAGAAAAACGGTGAACTGTGTGATGATAGTAGTTTTGGCCGGGGCGTAAAATCACCGAGGGAAACTGTGGTTTGTTCGGAGAGTCCGGATAATGCTGGGTCTCCAGACACAATCCGCCTTGCTTTTGGTAGGCAATCCCACCCTTGCCGAGAAGCGTGCCGTCCAGAAAATTACCGGCATAAAACTGTATCCCCGGCTCGGTCGTAAATACTTCCATAACTCTGCCAGAGGCGGGCTCGCACAAACGAGCGGCAAAATTCAAACCTTCATTACCTTCGTTAAGCACAAAATTATGGTCATAGCCGCCGGGCACCTGACTAATTTCCGCACCAATCAATTTGGGTTTACGGAAATCCAATGGAGTATCAGCAACCACTGCCAGTTGACCGGTAGGAATCAGCGTATCGTCAACCGGGGTATAATTATCAGCATTTAGAGTGAGTTCATGTCCCAGGATATTTCCAGAGCTTTCGCCGGCCAGATTATAATAGCTGTGCTGAGTCAGATTCACCGGAGTGGCAGCGTCGGTCTGGGCGTGATAGGTAATCGACAGTTCATTTTTGTCGTTCAAAATATATTCCACCGTACAGTCCAGATTACCGGGGAAATTTTCCTCACCTGCCGGACTGTGGTATTTCAATCTCACCCCCACCGCCTGGGGTTGTTCAATCGCTTCAGCGATCCAAATCACTTTATCAAAACCGACTTTTCCGCCGTGCAGATGATGAGCCCCGTTATTTGTGTGCAACTGATAAGCCTGGCCGTCCAGCTGGAACTTACCCTGGTCCAGACGATTGGCCAACCGACCTACCAAAGCGCCAAAATAAGGCACACCGTCCTGCAAATACTCATCGAAAGTTTTGAAACCAAGAGTAATATCCGCACAATTACCATCCCGGTCCGGCACCAGCAAATTCACTAAAATGCCCCCATAAGTCATAATATCAGCCTGCATTCCCGAATCATTCACCAGTGAATAAAGTTTCACCTTCTGCCCCTGATACTCCCCAAAATGTTTAACGCTGACATTCATAACAATATCCTTTTCTGACATAAAAACCGGTTTAATCAATTTGTACTTGCAAAATTATGGCGAAAACAAGGCCTGTTGGAAAGAAAAAAACGGCAGAATGAGGATATTATGTTTTGGCAAATACTTCGCCGGAGTCTTGATTGGGAAGTTCAATATAAAAAACACTTCCCTGTCCCGCCTGCGACTCCACCCAGACCCGGCCATTTTGTCTTTCTATGACCCGCTTGACCACCGCCAGACCAACACCTTCGCCGGCAACGTCACCACGCGGATTCAGGCGGTGAAACACCTCGAATATCTTTTCCTGATGACGGGATTCAATCCCAATCCCATTATCCGCTACACAATAAATAGTTTTGCTGTTTTCAGAGTGTGAGCTTATTACAACCGAGGGTACACGCTCTGGGTGTCGATATTTCAGCGCGTTATCCAGGAGGTTGCTGAACACCTGGCTGGTCTGTCCCCAATCCCCTAGACACGGAGCTAGTTCGTCCATGACAATCTCCGCACCACATTCATCAATCTGAAAATGCATCGCGTCGGTAACTTCCTGCACAATCTGGTTCATGTCCAACGATTTTATGTCCAGTTGCACACGACCCACCCGCGACAAATGCAGCAGGCCACTCAACAGCATATCCATTTTGGCAACACTTGCCTCAATATAACTGAGTGACTCTGGGATTTCGTCGTTAAGAATAACATTAAGATTCTCTCGCTGTTCATCCGACACCTTTGCAGAATTGACTATTGTTTCAAATTCCTTACAGCATCGGCCCAGCTCGCGACTGAAGCCCTGAATATTCACCAGCGGCGAACGAAGGTCGTGACTGGACACATAAACAATGCTTTCCAGCTCCTCGTTTTTATTCGCCAGCGTTTTCAAGAGCTTTTCCCGTTCCGCCTTAACGTCCCAGCGATGCAGAATCCGCCACATCCCATCCATCAGCAAAGTTAGTTGACGCACATCGGACAAATCATAATCATCAACTTTGTTGCCTACACCAACCAAAGCGACTATTTTGTTTTCATCAAAAACCGGCACACACATATGCCTGAAAATACTAATATGTCCTTTCGGATAGCCTTTTCCTTCGGTGTACCGGGGCTGATAGTCATTGTTTATCACCGGCTGACGGCCGCGAACCACTTCAGACCAAAGCCCGGTATGCTCAACTACATAATCCCTGGCATAATCAGCCACTTTGCACTGTTCCATCACCTGACCGGACCAGGAATGCATAGTAAGATTCTTTTCGTCCGGACTCAAAAAAGCCAGATAGCCAACCTCGCTACTGGTCAGGTTTACCGCTTGCTCCAAAGCAAAATCACAAAGCTCGGTCACCGAAGCATCCGTCATCTCCGCTAACTTTACCAAAGCCTCCAGCCGCATTTCATCCAGCCGCAAAGCATCTTCGGCTGTTTCCAAATCGTTAATCGCCCGGGCCTGCTGAACATTCTTATACGCCAGTTCCGAAAGCTGATTCGCCACCAGAAACAAAGCGTCACATACTTTGGCAAACTGCTCAGTGGTCATCGTATTTACTTCAGCTAGAGCTTTAGCGAATTCTTCTTTGTCGGCACCTATCTCGCGGGCATAACACATCATCTGCTCGTCATTCTGATGTTCATTACGAACCTGCCCGATTAGCCAGTTGGCTATGTGCTGATTGCCAACACTAATGCCCGCTCCGCCATCCCAAAGCCCCCCGCTCAGACAAGAACTCATCACCGGACCATCAGGATTCAACTTTCCCAACATCGCGTCCGAGTGCATACAGTTTGCCAACCCCTTTTCCGTTTTGCGAATTATATCATTACACAGCCGACAGAAATTACTCGGAGTGGTCAAAGGTCGGCCTTGCGGGTCGGTGATTATCGAAGCGACACCTGTCGCCAAAGCAAAAGCATCCTGAATCTTCTGGATTTGCTCCATATCAAACAAATCCTCAAAACGAAGATTCTCAACTTCATTCAAGGGCAAAGTCAAAGATTCGATACGCTCACTCATATTCTGTTGAGCTTTTTTATGCTCGGAAATATCCCGAATAATCGTCGAGTATTTTTCTACTTCTCCATTCCCGTCACGATGACACATCACCACCTGAGATATAGGTATCTCTTTGCCGTCAGAGTGTAGAATGGCCGTTTCACCCCGCCAGACTCCTTTCTCTTTAGATTCACGCAAACCCTCTTTGCTGAGAATCTCCCAGGCCCAGGCAGGATGAAGAGTAGAAATCTCTATCTCGCCTAAATCATCCTCCCGGCCAAAACCCAGCATATCTCTGCCAGCCGGGTTTATATAAACAATTTTCCCTTCGCTATCGGTAAAACTGATCAAATCCGAAGTAGCATCCAACAACTCTCTCATCAGATCCTGCCGACTCTCCAGTGAAAAAAAACCCGCATCTGCGGCATCCGACGGCGACTCATTCTTGCTCGAAGCTTCAGGCATTTTTACTTCCGCCGGGGATTCACTGCCAGACCGGGGAAATGATTGAAGAAGATGCTCGAATTTGCCCGCCGCGACAAAAGCTGCCCCGGAACCGCTTATTATCACAATCAAAATCGCCGCGATTACAGACAACGGAAGCTCAACGCCAAGTATAAGGGCCAATAGTATGAAGAACAGACCCGCCGCCAGGCCCGCACAAGCAACCAGCAGCGAAAATCTCAATCTAAACACCATTTTTAACCTGGAACCTTCGTAAACAACCACATCACAAGCCAAATCCGCTACGGTCAAAACTCCCAACCCACATTCATAACATATTTGGTGTCAGTTCTGCCCACACTTTCGCCCGGACTGGTATCGTAATCGAGAATAGCCTTGAGACTGGTAAACATCGAACCGGAAATTTTATATTTCAGTTCGCCATCGATGTGCAAGAAATAATCCGCGAAATCATCAAAACTTGGATAATAATCCAGATTATGGACAAACAGCAGTTTCTCGGTTATCTGCCAGTCATAGTCATAACCAAGCGCCAGCGAAAGCTCACTTTCACGCGTTTTTTCGCCCCCGGTAGTATACTGCTCACAAAGCTCCGCTAAACCGACATCTGTGGAAAAATGCATATTGTCCTGGTCCAGCCATTGATACCCCAAACCCATCCCCGCGATAATACGATAATCCAAATCAGCGATATGGTCCTTCTTGAATCTGCCGTTTATATAAGAATAAACTTTTTCGCTTATAAAATAATCATGTTTGGCATCGAGAGTAAGGCTCTCCTCGGTAGTCATTTTTTTGCCGTCGGCATCTTTGTTCCGGCCAATCTGATAAAGCCCGCCCAGTTTGCTGCGGTGCTTTTGACTACGCCGATTCAGATTAACCGAAACACTGCCTCTCTCCGAAAAAGTATTACCATGAGTACTGCTCAGACCGATACCAACATTACCCTTCCAAACCACCTCCGGCACCACCGGCGGATTCAAAGATTTAATCGAACCCAGACTAACCACACCGCCCGACATAATCTCAGTGCCTTCAAGCTTAATCTCGCCCGCACTGCCCTGAGAAGCGGTGCTGTTGATGGTTGTCCCATCATTCAGATTGAACTTACCCGGTTCAGCCGTTTCAAAACTCGACACTTTCCCAAAATCAACCTTAACCTCCCCGGCGACCTCGGTCTTTATTACCAGTTTGCCCCCGCTTATGCTCACGATTTTACCGCTAAGCTTGTCACCATTCTTAAAAACAACCGTGTCAGCATTAACCACCATCCCAAACAGGCAAACCATAACCACAGCGACCAACTTTTTATTCACGATAATTACCTTTCGCTAAACAACCTACGAAACACAAAAAGTCTTTTCAATAATAAATCCTATCCTCGCTAATGTCAACTCATGTCAGAATTTATGGGCACATTGACCGCATCTTTTGGGCCGACCAATCGCTATGCTCAACATTAAATGTAGACCCAAAACATAAAATCTAGCCTAAACCCCGAATCTCGTATAAAATGATTCCGTAAGTAACATCAAAAGGCCCTTACCTCGCGGAGAATGTTTGATGGCTGAAATATCACATAGTAATGTTAATAACCCAGCCCCGGATTATACTCTGGTAATTTTCGGTGCCTCCGGCGACCTCACCCAGCGAAAACTAATACCCGCTGTTTTTAGCCTCTTTAGACAGAACCTTCTTCCCCCAGGCTTTCGTCTGATTGGTTATGCCCGCAGCGAAATGACCGACCAGCAGTTCCGCACTCGCTTGACCGAGTCGCTGACCGAACATTGCCCCGATTGCTCCAGCGAAAATCCCGCCTGGAAAAAATTTATTGACTGCATCAGCTATTGCCCCGGCCAATACGATTCACCTGACAACTTCGCCCAACTCGCCCAACGTATCCACAGTAGCGGTTCAGCCAATGTCCTGTTCTACCTCTCCACCCCGCCTAGTGTTTTCGTACCCATAATCCAGGGCCTCGCCGACAGCGGCCTTAGCAAACCCCCGCAAAACGGTTTCGCTCGTATCATTATCGAAAAACCTTTCGGACGCGACCTCGCCTCCGCTCAGGAACTGAATCAGCACATCCGCCGAGCATTCCGCGAAGAACAGATTTTCCGCATCGACCATTATCTCGGCAAAGAAACCGTACAGAATCTTCTGGTCTTTCGTTTCGCCAACAGTATCTTTGAACCAATCTGGAACAATAAATACATCGACCATGTCCAGATTACCGTCGCCGAAACGGTCGATGTCGCCGGTCGCGGTTCATATTATGACCAATCAGGCGCACTCCGCGATATGCTCCAGAACCACATGATGCACCTGCTCTGCCTCGTCGCCATGGAGCCCCCACACTCTCTAAAGGCCGATGCCATCCGTGACGAAAAAGTCCAGGTACTGCGATCCCTCCAGCCCCTTACTCCAGAATCCGTCGACAGCAGCCTCATTCGCGCCCAATACTCCGCCGGCAAAGTCAAAGGCCATCACGTTCCCGGCTATCTCGAACTCGAAGACGTACCCAATGATTCAAAAACCGAAACCTTCGCGGCAATTAAAATGTTCATAGACAACTGGCGCTGGTCCGAAGTACCCTTTTATCTCCGCACCGGCAAAACTTTGCCTGCCCGCGTTACCGAAATCGGCATCCATTTCAAATCCGTACCTCACGTCCTGTTCAACCTGCCCGACGCCCCTGCTTCGCCCCTGCCGCCTAACGTGCTTACTTTACGTATCCAGCCCAATGAAGGCATGTCCCTGCGGTTCCAGGTCAAAGTCCCCGGCGCTGCTGACGACATCCAACCACTGACAATGAACTTTGGCTACGCCGACGCTTTCGGCGACAAACCGCCCGAAGCATACGAAAGGCTGATACTCGAAGCCGCCGAGGGAGATGCCACCCTCTTCACCCGCAGCGACGAAGTTGAAACCGCCTGGGAATTTTTCGCACCGGTACTCCAATGCTGCAATCAAAACAATTCCAAACCGCTGCCCAGCTATCCCGCCGGTTCATGGGGACCAGCCGCCGGAGATGAACTTATCGAACGTGACGGCCGCGAATGGTACCTAACCCGCAGACCCGTCAGCCCCAAAGCAGTAGAAAGCCTCTAAAACAAACTAAATCGGAGAGAAAACCATGAAAATAGGAATCATTACCGACTCACACGACCACCCCGCCAATATCGATAAAGCCATCGACATCTTCAACCAACAGCAGGTTGCCTACATCTTCCATGCCGGCGATATGTGCTCGCCCTTCGCCGCCAAAACTTTCCAGAAAGCCGAAGATGCCAAGTTCATCGCGACTTTCGGCAATAACGACGGCGAAAAGATCGGCCTCAAAAAAATGATTCAAGGCTTCGGCGGCGAAATACACGACTTCTGTATCAAAACCGTCATTAACGAAAAACGCATCTACATGACCCACACCCAGCACAATATCGACGAGCTCGCCGAAAGCTCCGCCTACGACCTCATCATCTACGGCCACACCCACAAACAGGACATCCGCCACGCTCACGGTACTTTGATTATCAACCCCGGCGAATCCACCACCTGGCTAACCGGCAAAGCCCATATCGCCATCGTCAACCTCGCCGACCTAAGCTACGAAATCATCGAGCTGAAATAAGCTGCGCCAACGCGACAAACTGCCAAACACCAAGAGTTTCACCCCGCGCGTCCGGGTCAATCTTCGCCTGTTCTAGCAACACCGCGGCGTTATCAACCTCACCAGCCAGACAGGTCCGGATTTTCTTACGCCGATGCCGCAGCAGCAAATCTACCGTATGCTTCAAGGCCTTCATATCACCCACCTGTGCGATTTTCTCGTCATCACGCCGCCACGCCACCATCGCCGAATGAACCTGCGGCATGGGCCAGAACGCCTGCGGTTTCAGCTTACGCAAGATGCCCACCTTGCCGGTCGCCTGAGCCAAAATACTCAGCAGGCCATAATCTTTACCGCCCGGCCCCGCCGCCATCCGCAATCCAACCTCTGCCTGAATTGTTACATAAAAACCCGACGGACGAATCGTCTCATCCAGCAGCAGATTAACAATCAACGGTGACGCCGCCTGATATGGCAAATTCGCGATTAAATAAAACTCACCCGCCAACCGCTCCCGCGCCTCGCTCAATAGTGCCAGAACTTCATCGTCCAGCCGGTTTTTATTATGCAGAATATCACGATTGACAAACGAAACATTATCGAACTCCGCCAGCTCAGACTGAGCGATAGCGAACAAGTCCGGGTCAATATCCACCGCGATAACCGCCCCGGCCCGCTCCGCCAGCAAACTCGTCAGCGAACCCGTCCCGCAACCAACCTCCAGCACTACATCACGCTCAGTAACACCAGCGGCGTCAACCAGCAGCCGCATCAGATTCAGGTCGATAAGAAAATTCTGTCCCCATTTATGACGCGGACGCAAACCCGCCCCCCCCAGTAATTCCTGAAGACGCTCTTTAGTATGCGGCACAAAAATCTCTCCGAAACCTATTTACTGTTTCTCTTTATCTTCGCCATCTGACAAGCCAGCTTTATCGCCTCGGTCATATTCACCCCACTGGCGATATTTTTACCCGCAATGTCAAACGCCGTGCCATGGTCAACGCTCGTGCGAATAATCGGCAGCCCGATTGTAACATTAACCGCCTTATCAAAAGCCAGCGTCTTAACCGGTATTAAGCCCTGGTCATGGTACATCGCCACAATCGCGTCATACCTGCCGTCCAAAGCGTTATGAAAAAGCGTGTCCGCCGGAAAGGGCCCAACCGCGTCAATTCCCGCCTCCTGAGCCATCAGAATTGCCGGCTTGATAACCCGTTTTTCCTCATCGCCGAACTGACCGTTCTCGCTGGCGTGTGGATTCAAAGCCGCCACCGCGATTTTCGGCCTTTCGATACCAAACCATTTTTTTAAAGCATCGTTCACCAAATCAATCGGCGTAAAAACCGTCCCTATTTTGAAACGATGCCGCAACTCAAAAAGCCCCTCATGTATCGTCGCCAAAACCACCCGAAAAGGTCCGCCCGCGAACATCATCGCTGAATATTTTACCCGGCACTTATTCGTCAAAAACTCTGTATGCCCCGGAAATTTATAATCCGCCATCTGCCAAGACTCCTTGCATATCGGGGCCGTAACAATAGCGTCTATCTTACCCGCCAAAGCATCGTCAACCGCGTCATTAATAAAACGCATCGATGCCTCACCACCCAAAAGACTCGGCTCACGCCTCTGCCGGCTCAGCCAGTTTATCTCATCATAATCCGCCACCACCACCGCCTGCGGATAATCACGATTCGCACGCTCATGCTGGTCACGCCACCAAAAAACCTCAACCTCAGCCATATCCGCCGCATAAGCCATCAGCTCATTCAAACCATAAATCACATAACGAGCTTTGGCACGCAGCAGAGGGTCAGCCAACGCCTTGACAATTACCTCAGCACCCACTCCCGCCGGGTCACCCATGGTTAGGCCAATAACAGGTTTATCAGAATCCATTCTGCCGAAGTTTTTCAATATTCAGCCCGCCTCGCGCTTCCAGAACCGCGTCCAGTCGCTTGTTTATCCATTTGCCCATCAAATCCGCTTCCAGATTCACCTTATCGCCCACCCGCAGTTCTGAAAGATTCGTATCACCCAGTGTCGTCGGTATCAGCCAAACATTAAACCTGTCCGCCCGAACTTCCACCAGCGTCAGGCTTACCCCGTTTATCGCCACAGAACCTTTGCTTATCATCAGCTTCATAAGTTCTGCCCCCGCGCTAATCCACAAAACATATTTATCCGGCATCTTCTCAACCTTGCTCACCACGCCCACCCCGTCAACATGCCCCTGAACAATATGCCCGCCCAACCGGTCACCCGCCTTCAATGCCCGCTCCAGATTCACTTTGTCACCCGCTCGCAAATCTTGCAGCGTACTAACCCGCACCGTCTCAGCCATCACATCGAAAACCCCGCAATCGCCCGCCAGCTCAGCAATGGTCAAACACACCCCATTCACGCATATACTGTCACCCAGCCGGGCATCCTCAATCAGCTGGCCCAGCGGAATCTTCAGACGTTTCCCGACCGGCGTATTCGCCGCCGCCTGAACCTTACCAATGCTTTCTACCAGTCCCGTAAACATTTCAACCTTTCTGCCAAAAACCAAACCCCACTTCTACCCCAGCCATCCCCCAAAGTAAAGCCCCATTTATCCACTCCCAAACAGAAACCGCCCCGCGTAAGCGGCCGGATAAGAACACCACCAACCATATTTAACCAAACCCCCAACAAAAGCCCGAAGCGCCAGCGCCGGGATAAGACCACCAAAAACTCGTTGTTTTAGTCTTTTACAAATGAAATCTTGCGCAAAATGGTAACAATTTATTAGAGTCGCATACGAAAGTAAGAGGTGTCGTTGCCGTTAAAAATCCGCGTAATTCGTGTAATCTGCGGCTAAAATTTCCGTTTGCCGTGAGCCGTTGACCAAAAAAAATCCCGGAACCACCCCCTGGCTCCGGGATTCTATCTCAATTCTCTCACTTTGTATTAAAGAATCAAATCATCACTTTCTTTAACAGCCGCCATCACCTGGGCGGTCTCTTCATCCCAGCGAATCAAACTGGTATCATGCTTGTCAACCAAATCAGGATGAGAAGGCACGACCCGCACGGCAAAACCGCACTGACCGCTATAGCGGCAAGGTATGAAACCGGAGAAAACGTGGGCTTCGTCCTTGGCAGAACCTACCCAGTCCATCATCACCGCTTCACCCATTTCGATCTGGCCGTCCGATCCCAAAGGACCATGATAAAGCTCTACCGCCACGTCAGCCGGGTCGATACTGCCCAGCGCTACCCGGCAGCGAACCTGCAATTTGCCACCGACAAGTAATTCACTCGGATTGACTATATCAACCTTACCGACCGAAACCTCGCCCCAACGGTCGCGAATGCTTTCTTTCCAGCCCGCCAAACCTTTGGCACGGCTCATCTCGTCGCGATTGAACAACTGATGACGCTTATCGCTGGTCACATAGAAACCCTGGCCATATTCAGCCACCATCCGACTGGTCGAAAACCGCGGCGTAAGTTTTTTGATCGAGCTCTTCATCATCCGAATCCACGAACGCGGCAGACGGTCATAGCCTCTGTCATAGAACAGCGGAACTACATCTTTTTCCAGCAAATCATAAATCGCGTTTGATTCAACTTCGTCCGCGTAATTGCCGTCGTCATAGCTTTCGCCGTGACCAATCGCCCAGCCGGTATCCGGAGCGAAACCTTCGCACCACCAACCGTCCAGAATACTGCAATTCAGACCACCGTTGCCCAGAACCTTCATACCGCTGGTGCCCGATGCTTCCATACCGCGACGCGGCGTATTAAGCCATACATCCACGCCCTGTACCAGATTACGTGCGACATCAATATCGTAATTTTCCAGAAATACTACTCTCCTCCGGAAAACATCTTCACGCACAAAATGCACAATCTTGCGAATCAGCTCTTTACCGCCTGTATCATGCGGATGGGCCTTACCAGCGAATATCACCTGTACCGGCCTGTCCTCATCAGCGATTATCCTGGCGAACCGTTCTATATCACGGAACATCAAAGCACCGCGTTTATAAGTCGCGAACCGACGCGCAAAACCTATCGTCAAAACTTCAGGGTCGAGCACTTCCTCGGACATCTTAATATCAGCCGGACTAGCGCCTCGACGTTCCAACTGCCAACGCAAACGTTTCCGCGAATAAGAAACCAGTCTTTCCCGACGACGCTCATGCGTACGCCATAATTCCTCATCAGGAATATTATCAACCCGATTGAACAAGTCAGGAGTTGTCGGATGAGTACGCCACTGCGGACCCAGATAACGGTCGAACAGCTCGCACATCTCATTCGATATCCAGCTCATTACATGCACGCCGTTGGTAATCGAAGTAATCGGTACTTCGTCTACCGGCACATCACGCCATACCGTCGAACACAGATGACGAGAAACCTCACCATGCAACTGACTTACACCATTACGATGCGTCGAAAGCCGCAAGGCCAGATTCGTCATACTGAACGATTCCTGCATATCCGAAGCGTCATTGCGACCAAACGCCAGGAAATCCTGCCACGAAAGACCCAAAGACTTGTAATAATGACCAAAATATTTCTCCATCATCGTCGGCGGGAATACATCATGGCCTGCCGGAACCGGAGTATGAGTCGTAAAAACATTGCCGCAAACCGTAGCTTCACGAGCTTCCGGCAGCGAAACCTGTTTCTCTTCCATAACCTTGCGGATACGTTCCAGAGACAGAAACGCCGCGTGACCTTCGTTCATGTGGCATACCGTTGGTTTAATATCCAGAGCTTCCAAAGCCCGCAGGCCGCCGATGCCCAGAATAATCTCCTGACGAATACGCATTTCGTTATCGCCGCCATAAAGCTGAGCGGTAACCTGACGGTCCTCAATACGGTTGCAACGAAGATTCGTGTCCAGAAGATACAAAGTAATACGACCAACATTAACCTGCCATATCTGAACCACAACTTCCTGGCCAGCCAAATCAATATGGAACCGAATTGGCCGACCATCATCGCGCAGCATCAGCGTGACCGGCATATTGTAAAAATCATTATCAGGATACTGCTCCTGCTGCCAGCCGTCGGCGTTCAGATACTGTTGGAAATAACCCTGACGGTACAGCAGACCCACAGCAACCAAAGGTATGCCCAAATCACTCGCGCTCTTCAGATGGTCGCCAGCCAGGATGCCCAGACCGCCCGAATAAATCGGCAGACACTCATGCAAACCAAATTCCAGACTGAAATAAGCCACCCTGCCTCGACCATTGGGGTCTTCAACCTTGTCAAACCACCGGCTGCCTTCAATATAAGCGTCCATACGGCGGCAGATGCGGTCCAGGTGCGCTAGATATGCGTCGTCCAGGGCTGTGGTGTTCAGGCGTTCCTGCGATATTTTACCGAGCATTTTTACCGGATTATGACCGGTTTCTTCCCACAAATCCCGGTCCAGCCGCCGGAAAAGTTCCGTGGCATCATGATCCCAGCTCCACCACACGTTATAAGCGATTCGCTTCAAGGGTTTGAGCTTCTCAGGAAGCGATGGTTCTACCACAAAAGTTCGGATGGTCTTCATAAGACCCTGCCTTTCCTCTGGGGCCGCTGATTCTGACAAACTCAGATACGGCCGGTAATTTTCATCTCTACATATACAACCGATACTCTCTTCGGCTCCAGGCCCGCCCGTCTTAACCTGTCCGGCAAACCAGTTTTGCCGGACATAGACGCACCAACCCGCATAAATGGAGTTATCGGTATTATTATCAATATCAAAACAGCCCGAAAAGGCCTGAAAACCCAGAAAAACCTTATCCTGAGCTGAAAAAGACTTATTATGCCTGCTCACAAAACTGTCCCAAAAGGTAATTTCGCGAGCCAGAAAAGCATGCGTTTTTTCTCCGAAAAGTCCGTTTTATCAAACTTGTAGCTTAATTATAGGACCATTACCCCCGCCCGGCAAACTGACATTACTTTTTCTTGTCGCTGGCTTCTTCCTCGGCTAACAGTTTGTATTCGATACTGTCAACCAGCGCCAGCCAGGATGCGTCGATAATGTTGTCCGAAACGCCGATTGTGCCCCAATGGTGCCGCTGGTCGTTTGATTCTATTACTACGCGTACTTTCGCGGCGGTATGGGCCTTGGAATTGACCACCCTCACCCGGTAATCAACCAATGCCATGTTGTTGATAGCGGGATAATGGTGCTGTAAAGCCTTGCGCAAGGCTGTATCCAGAGCATTGACAGGACCATCGCCCTCGGCCACATGATGCTCAGGTTGGCCATTCACCTTGAGCTTAACAATCGCCTCACTAATAGGCCGACCGTTCAAGGTTTTGAAAATCACCACCCGGTAATAGTCTAAATCAAAGAACTTATGATAATGACCCATAAAGCGACGAACTATCAAATCGAAACTCCCCTCGGCAGTCTCAAACTGATAGCCCTGGTTCTCCAAATCCTGAACCTCATTTAATACCTTACGCACCAGGGCTTTATCCTGGTTCATGGCCAGTTTTTCGCTCTTGGCCAGAAGGTTCGATGCCCCCGAAAGCTCACTGATAATCACCCGCCGGCTGTTGCCGACCAGCTCAGGATTGATATGCTCATAACTGCTGCTGTCCTTGCTGACCGCATGAACGTGCATCCCGCCTTTATGGGCAAAGCTGGACTGCCCGACATATGGCTGATTCAGCGGCAGATTCAGGTTCGCCAACTCATATACATACCGCGAAACCTCGGTCATTTTCTTGAGGCTATCGCTTTGCAGGCAATCGTAACCTATTTTCAGAGCTAGATTTGGCACTATCGCACACAAATCGGCATTACCGCAGCGTTCCCCGATACCGTTCATGGTGCCCTGCACATGCCGCCCTCCGGCCCATACCGCCGCCAGACTGTTGGCTACCGCCAGGCCGGTGTCATTATGGGTGTGAATGCCCACTATCAGCCCTGGGAACGCCTGGCAGACCTCCTGGACGATCGACTCGACCTGCGGCACCATGCAGCCGCCGTTGGTATCGCAAAGAATCAGCCGGGTCGCTCCGGCCTCGGCGGCGGCAGAGAGAACCTTCATGGAATATTCAGAGTTGGCCAAATAACCGTCAAAGAAATGCTCCGCGTCCAGAAAGACTTCCCGCCGTTTCCGCTTCAAATACTTCACCGAATCGGCCACCATACGCAGATTCTCTTCCAGCGAAGCGTGCAGCACATTCTTGACCTGTTTGTCCCAACCCTTTGCCACCAAGGTAATTACCGGTGCCTGCGAAGCCGCCAAAGCCTGCAAACACGTGTCATCCTCAGGGGCAACACCCTTTTTACGAGTCATTCCGAAGGCAGCGATCTGGGCGTGCGAAAGTTTGAGCTTGCGAACTTCCTTGAAGAAGGCTTCATCCTTGGCATTGCTCAGCGGATATCCGCCCTCGACATAGTCAATTCCCAGCTCGTCCAACTTGCTAGTAATTTGTAGTTTGTCTTCCAGAGAGAACGCCACACCCTCAGCCTGAGTGCCGTCCCGCAAAGTAGTATCGTATATCTCAACCCGGTTCTCTGCCAAAGGGGAGGTGTTTGCTTTTGCATTCATAACTATCGTTTCCCAAAAAAGTTAGCGGCCGTCAAGCCATAAAAAAAGCCCCGGAGTCTAACCCCGAGGCTTATTGACGCACATCAATCGCCAGCCGGGATTAGCCGGTTGCTATAGCGATAATAATAGCGATGTTAATGCTTCTGAGCATGTTTTTTCTTTTCCTTCAGGGGTTTATAGGTAAACCGGCTCGTTTTGTCAAGCCAATACCAAATGACGAAGTGTAAGTGCTTATTTTATGAGGCGGGAACGCGGTGAGCAGGCAGTGCTAAATCGCGCCAAAAGCCAGCGCGAATGGGGCTGGAGTGACCGGTTTTTGACGTTTTTTTAATGTTTTCGACAATCCTGTTCGGCACATTTATTGCTTTAGGCTTTTGGCCTCCTGTATTTTTTTAAAAAAAAACCCGAAATGTTAAGATAGGTAATTTGCGCTCGAGGGATATTTATGCTCTAATAGGAGGCATGAGTGCTAAGCGTAAAAAAATCAAGGAGCGGGACCTGCGTGGGTTCAAGTATTTCAAGTCCCTCTCGGCTCTGCTGAAAGGTCTTCACTCGGCGGGATGTGAGCGGGACCGGGCCGGCAATCGCACATTATTCATGGACCAGTATGTCAGTCTGCTGCTGTTATACATGTTCAATCCGATCTGCAGTTCCATCCGGTCTTTGCAGCAGGCCGGCGAGCTCAAAAAGGTACAGCGGCTGTTGGGTTGTTCGCGTGCTTCGCTGGGTTCGCTTTCGGAAGCATCCCGGGTTTTTGAGAGTTCTTTGTTAGAGCCGATAATCGCTCAACTCACTGAGCAGTTAGGGCCGATATCTCAGGACAAAAAACTGGAAGTCGGTCAGGTCATTACCCTGGTGGACGGCAGCAGTATTCAGGCTTTGCAAAAACTCACTCAGGCTGCCTGGGACACCGACAAACCCGGAATTAAAGCACACACTCAGTTTGATCTGGAAAAATATGTGCCTCTGAAAATAAATATCAGTGAAGACAAGTCTGATGAGCGAAAGGTTTTTTTAGAGAATCTTCAGCCCGGCCGGATTTATGTCAATGATCGCGGATATGCCTGTTTTAAGCTGTTTCAGGCCATTGTGGATAGTAAAAGCTCTTTTGTCTGTCGGCTGCGTGAGGATACGGTTTACGAAACTATTCAGGAAAAACCTTTAACTGAAGATGCTCGAAAAGCGGGGATAATTTTTGATCGTACGGTAATCGCCGGCAGCAGTGAAAAACTGCGGGAAGATTTCAAACAACCGTTACGCCTGATAGCGGTTGAATGTCAACCGCATTTGAAACGGGGCCAGGGACCACGTCAGAGTGAGATGATTTTGATTGCCACCGACCGGCTGGACCTGGACGCCGAAGTCATTGCCCTGCTCTATCAGAAACGCTGGGCCATCGAAATATTTTTCCGCTTTTTTAAGCATGTGCTGGGCTGCCGACATCTGCTAAGCCTCTGCGAAAACGGTATCGAACTACAGATGTACGCCGCGATTATCGCCTGTATGCTGATCAGCCTGTGGACGGGCAAAAAACCAACTTTAAGAACCTACGAAATGCTCTGCTGGCACCTCTGCGGCATGGCCGACGAGCAAGAAATGCAGAACCATATCAATAAACTCCAAAGCCAAAACTAAGGCCGATCCTCAAAAAAATCGCCGCTGCCGCTGATGCTGCGCCAAAATAACCAGTGCCGACAGTCCCACTGAGGGGTAATCCCCGCTAAATCATATGAACTGCAAAGACCACAGAAAAACTGTATTTGAGCAATAAATGTGCCGAACAGGATTGTTTTTTTCGAGCGTTTTTTTTGATTTTTTGGGCGTTTTTTAGATTTTTAGGAAGGTAGAAGAAGGCATGAGGCATGAGGGATGAGGCAGGAGTGAACGGCATGGTTTCGGCCTTTGGCCGAGGGTTTTTATTTAACGGCAGGCAGGAGGCAAGAGTGAACGGCTCGGTGCCTGCCTTCGGCAGGGGTTGTTTTATTTTTGCTTTGGACTGGGGGCTTACGGGCGTGTTGCCCAAATAGTCGATGATGTCATCAGCCGCGAAAACCAGGGCCTTGCCTGGTAAGAAGCTGCCGTACGGTGTTTTTACGTAAATAAAGGTTTTGGTGTTTGATCCGGCTGCTTACGCAGCTCGGTTTTTTTAGGGATTTGGGTTGAATGTGCTGAGGGTAAAGTTTAGATTAACGAGGGTTTATTTTCAGGGATAAGGCGGAGATGCGAATTGTAAAAAATCGTAACACTTTAGCCAAGTGAAGCAGAGAACTCCGCGAGTTTTGGCAATTTGCCGGTTTTGATGTATGTTCGCAGGGCTTTTTTGATGGTAGCAACCGGGTTTAGGCCGCGTTGTTTCAGGGTAAAAAACACGCTCATCAGCACCGATTGCGTTCGGGCTCCACGGTCGCTGCGGTTGTTATAGCTGTTCTTTCGCATGATCACCGCGCCGCGAATGCTGCGTTCGCCAAAATTATTATCGAACGGCACCTCGCGATTGCTCAGAAAAGTGAACAGCTCATCATGATGGCGTTTCAAACGCTTAATCAACCGCTGAGCTTCCTTGTTCGACCACTCATGCGCGATAATAAGATCCAAGCGTTTTTTCGATTCGTTGGCAGCGCCGCTGGTAAACCGTCGCATCCAGTTCATCGATGCGTTTACGCAGGCGTATCGCGTCGCGAATTAATCGTTTGAGTTTTTTGGAGAACCTCGGCCAATCGCCGCTGTGGTCTTTGGCTTTCCAGACTCGCTCCAAATCACGCAGTAAGTGAACCAGGCACTTTTGTTTGGCGCATGACAATACATTGTAAGCATACCAGAAGTCACTTACGAACACGCCGTTGAAACATTCTTTGATAAATTCCAAAACCACCGGCCCGGCCCGCGACTGCTCGACCGTAAAAATCGTGGCTTGATGGCTGGTAAAGCACCATAACCAATGCGTTTTACCGTTTACCCGCCAGCCGGTCTCATCGCCGTGCAGGACACCGGCTTTTTGAATGTCCTCGATTATTTCTTCGTACCAGGCCAGGAGTATATCCGCTAAACGATGCCACATCTGGACTAATCCGCCCGGCGACATCTTAAACCGGAGATGAAAATTAAACACCTCCAGGATCTGCGCTATCGTATTGCCCAACGCAAAGTGGAGCCAGGCACACAAAACCACAATACCATTGCCAATAGATGATTTTGGCAGAGCATCGGTTACGATCGGCTCAACCGCCTTGCGACAGTTCGGACACCAGTCGCGATGAATAACATGCTTTACCGTCTCAACGCGAACATCTTCCGGGATGTCTTCGATGATTCGTTCACGTGTGCCGGAACATTTTTTCAGTTCGCCGCCGCAGTCCGGACAACATGAAGCGCGATGTTCTTCGGTACGGTCTATTTGGGTCGGCAGATTGCGGCGAGTACCTTGATGCCCTTTTTTACGGCCAAACTTTTTGCCGCGTTTTTTATCTGTTTTGTTCGGCTTGACAAAAACCGGCTTCTGACCTGAGGGACACGAAGGATCAGCCGGACTGCCGGCAACTAACGTACCTTGTGTTTTTTCCGCTGCCAGTTTCGACAGTCTCAGCAAAACAAAAACCACCGCCTCTCTGCCTTGCTCGTAAATAAGCTCAGCCTGCTCCGCAGTCAATTCCTGCTCTAAGGCCAGGTCGGCGATAGCCCGTTCAGCATTCGGCTTCATCATGCTGAAACTATAAACCATTACACGCAATAGCGCAAATTACCCATCTTAACATTTTGAAGTTTTTTTGTCTTTTTTTTGCACAAGCCAACCCAAAAGCTATAGAATTTGCTTCACTTGGCTAAAATGTTACAAAAAATCTAATCCGCCAAGTTAAGAGACAAGGAGTAAATGGGTGGCTGAAGTGATGGATTTAAGGGGGATGGCGGAGATGTTCGGGATTGTGATTCCGGTAAGTTCGGTTAGGGTCGAACAGGGAATCGAAGGGGTGACGGTGCGGGGAGGATTCGGGCGCTGGGGGCGAATTGTTTTTTAACGTTCTGGTTTTTATGGGCCCTCTGCTATTTTTTGTTCTTCGTTCTCCAGAAATGCCTGAGGGGAAATATCGGGAAATGCTGGTCAAAGGTGGTATGGGTGCGGTTTTTAGTTTAGTGCTTCTTTATATTACTATCCTTCAGGTGCTGCGCAGGGGGAAAATTTCGATTAACCGGGAAGGCGGGGAAATATATATATGGTGTCAAAAGTTGAGGAAAACACGTGAACTGCGGCTAGGCGTGGAAAATCTGGTGCTGAAGGTTCAGCGATATAAGGGAGAGGAACTGCGGGCCAGAGTGCGATATGGCAGTTGGTTATTTACGCTGGCAGAAAAAGGCGGCGAGGAAAAACTGGTTTTATGTGCTCTGGCGAAAAGGGAATCGGCAGTTAAATTGTGCGGGGTGATGAGTCATTATCTTACAGTAGAAGATGAGGAGAATATTCAGGAAGCCATAGCAAACTCACGACCGAGTGATACCTGGAGTGAATGGTCTCAAAAGACGATTAATCGTGAGCCATTTCTGGGCAGGGCTTCAGTATATGTGGGGAAAGTCAGGATAAAGAAAAAAACAAACAAGATCGTACTGAAACCTTTTTCGATTCCGGCTCTAATCGCCGGCTTAATATCTCTGATGTTTGGTGGAATCTTTTTATACATAGGTATAATTGGCATAGAAGGTGACAAAAGCGGAATAATTACCCGCGTGATGATAACTATTTTTGGCTTATGTTCTCTTATTTTCTTCCTTATAGGTATATCCAGAACAATTTCTGTGATTTTGTATAACGATTCTGGCTCAGTGGAGCTAAATAAAGGCTATTGGCCATTTCTCAAGGTTGTGAGGCTTGAAAAGGAAGATCTTTCGGTGCGTCTTTTTCGATGCACGACAGAAGAAAAAAAATATTCGGCACGGGTTGGGCAAACGGTTTTGGGGCTGGTGCGGGGGGAATCGGAGTTAATTCTGGGAGCGAGTGTTTACAAAGACAAACTGCGGCCTGCGTTTGAGTTGATTCGGGAATTTCTGGGTCAGGAAGCGGAGGATGAGGCAGGCGAAATACTTACTTTGGAAGACGGGACGGAGGTTTTATATTCAACGACTTCACTATTAAAAGAACATGAACCAACAACTATTCGTAAACAAAAAGAATGGAATAACGATTCTATCGTATGGATTAAAAAGGCAAAAAATAATATTCTCGCTGTACTTGGTTTGGGGATGGGCATATTTTTGGCATCGGGGCCTTTCTGGTCTAGCGAAAAATCAGGTGTGATAGACTGGAAATTAGGATTGCTCAGCTGGCCTGTGGGAGGGGTATTGATCGGATTCGGTATCTGGTGGTTGAGAGAGTATTGGCTAAAACGCTGTCTGGTGATTGACCGAGCAAGCGGAATTGTAGGGTATAAAAGTCATGCAGGTGCAAAATTTAACCATGTATTATGCAATACCGATGATATTGCGGCATTACAAATTTGTTCAGTAATTGGTATGGTTAGATCTGGTAATTCTGAGAGTGAAAAACGGGTATGGGAATTGAATATAATAGTTCGCGACAGAATTGATGAGCGGCATAATTTGAACTGGAGGGCAAGCAAATCAATTGTGCTTGAACAAGCGGAAAAGGTGGCAACATTTCTGGGGGTGGTAGTGGTTGATGATGATAGCTGACGAAACAGTTTGAACCGCAGATGGGGTAGATTGATGGTGAGCGATAGTGAATTTTATGGACTTGGTAGATATTGTTTTCTTGGGTGTTGGGGATGGTAATCTTGTAGATATGTTAAAAGAGCTTTGTCCTCTTTTTTTCTGGGAGGGGAATAGTCATGGCGGAGCGGTGGGGATATTGGTACAATCTACTTTTCTGTGGTAATGTGTTTATGTCAGGGACGTGGTTTTTATGGCTGGTGGAAAGTCTGGACAGGTTGAGTTGCCGGAGCGGGTGGGGGAGTTTATTGATGGCGTGGTGGCGAGCGTTAAAGGGCGGCAGGTTGTTCGGGACGCAGTGCGGGCGGAGCTGGTGGAGCGGTTTTGGGCGGAACAGGCGGATATTGAGGGTGCGGTTGAGTGTGAGGAGCGGGGGGATGAGTTTATACAACGGCTGAGAAAAGGTTGGCGGATTAAGCGGTTGGTCTGGTCGGTTAATAGACGCTGTCGGCGGTTGTGGGTTAAAATTGTTTCGGCGGTTCTTTTAATATTTTCGGTGTCGTGGAGTGGGTTATTGGTGGGATTGTGTATTTACGGGGCGTGGGTTGATAGTCTGGAGCCGGTATTGCGGGTTGATTATCTGGAAGAGATTAACAAGATCGGGCGGGGTGAATTAACTGAAGAAGAAAATGCCTGGAGTGATTATCAGCGGGCGATAGAGATATTTGTTGAGCCGGAATGTGAGGTCAAGGAATGGTTTAGTGAAGTGTTAAAGGATAGTGGGAATGGGGTATTCTCGTCTGGTTCGGAGGATAACAGGGCAAGGTTCTTGAGGTGGATCGATGATAATGAAGGGGCACGAGCGGCATTATTGTCGGGGGCGATGAAGAAGGGGCTGTATTTTGAGTATGAGTATTCGGAGGGTGCATTGCTGTGGATGGTAAACCTTCCTGATTTTACTAAGATTCGTAGTCTGGTGAAGCAGGTTTTGTGGCTTAACAGGCGCACGGTAGCGAATGGTGAAAGGGGAGGTGCTCTGGATAAGATAATGGCAGTTATGAATGTGGGCAGACATCTCAAGGATCAGAAAATGTTTTGTGAGCAACTATGTGGTGAGGGTATATCAAGTTTGGCCTGCCTGGAGATTATTAGATTGGGGGTGGGGGCTGGTTTAGATGAGACAGCAGAGATAGAGATGAGATGGAAAGCATTTTACCCGAAGCATCATCCTAAGCATGATTACATTATGGAACGGATGTTTTGGAGGCAGGCGATAGAGTGTTTTTACAGTGAGGGAGGATGGGGTGGCGGTGTTATACTCTGGGATGAGTGTCTTGAAGATGATGAACTCTATGCAAAGTTTTCTTATAGCTGGCTTGGTTTAATGACATTATTGCATATCAAGCGTGACGAGGCGGAAGATAGATTTAAAGCATATTTTGATATTTTGGATAAGCGGCTGGACGAAAAGCCATTTGTGTATCGTAATAGGGCGTATCCGGTAATACCCAAGCGGTCGAAAAAGATATGCTTAGAGTCGTTTCGTTATATGCTTTTTTATCAGATTGGCTGGCTTCCGGATAATGTTCCTGAAATAAATCATCGAATGCGGGTAGATTATGAGGCGGCGGGGGTGGTGCTGTCTGTGTTTCGGTGGCAGAAGGAGAAGGGGGAGTTTCCTGATGATTTGGCTGAGCTGGTTGCGGGTGGGTATCTGGCGGCGGTGCCGGAGGATCCTTACGCCGAAGGGAAGCTGAAGTATCGGCGGGATGAGGGTGGTTTTGTTTTGTATAGTGTGGGGATTGATTATGAGGACGGCGGCGGGGTGGCGGATAAGGATTATCTGTGGGGTCATGATTATCATGGTGGTGACCGGGTGTTTTGGCCTTTGGTGCCATTTTCCAGGGATGTCGAACCCTGCGAATAAATCGCGGGGATAACTATAACGGTGAGGTTTCGACCTTTGGTCGATGGTTGAATGATCAACGGCAAGGTGCCGGCCTTAGGCAGGGGTTTATTATTTTTTTGCTTCAGGACCGGGGGCTTACGCGCCCCGGCTATACGCTCTTTCGGCCCCTTTGGGGTCTTTAACGGTAGTGACGCAACGGGTGTTTTGAGCTGGGGTTTGGGCGACGGTGCGGGGCGAACTTTGGTCGGAGTGGTTTAATTAACGGCACCGCTTACTTACGTGCGCGGCTCTGATGGGCGGTGGTTGGGGAGTGGAGCGGGAAAGTGTACCGGACACCGTTTCGAATCTTTCGAATCGCATCAAGAAATCGGAAAGGCAAATATAAAAAGTTGAGTTTTTTTTAATGAGGCAGTAGTGACGGGGTGGACAAAACTGGACGGGTTTTTGTGGTTTATCCCGGCGCTGGCGTTTTGGGGTTTTGTTGGGGTTGGTGGTTTTATCTGGTGAATAATGTTGGGGTACTATGGTGCGGTGTGGATTAGCCAGAGTCCTGCGGCAATGATTAGGATGGCGCAGATTTTTTGGATGATTTGGGTGGTGTGAGATTTGTCGTTCCAGTTCAGATATTTCTGGACGAGGCTGGTAGAGGTTCCGGCGATGATTATTATGGTGCAGTGGCCTATGGCGTAGGTCAGCAGGAGTAGTATTCCGTAAGGCAGGTTTGTTGATGCCATTCGGAAAGTTATGGCGAGCATGGGTGCCATATAGGCGAAGGTGCAGGGGCCGAGTGCCAGTCCGAAGATCAGGCCCAGTATGAAGGCGGCGAGCAGTCCCTTTTTGTTTGAGTTTGACCTGGGAGGGGCCGGCGAAGGGTGAGGGGATTACGCCGAGGAGGTGGAGGCCTACGATGAAGAAAATGGCTGCTACGAAATAGTTGCACCAGGGTCCGAGGTCGCCGAGCATTCTGCCAGCGGCGGCGGTGATGAGGCCTATGATGATGATGGTGATGAGTATTCCGGCGGCGAAGAGTGAGGCCAGAGCGCAGTCGCGGCGGTGAGAGTTGTTTTTTTTGCTGGCTGATGAAGCCTACGATTAAGGGGATACCGGCCAGGTGGCAGGGGCTTAGCAGTACGCTGAGTATGCCCCAGATGAATGCGGCGGCCAGGGCGATGGACCAGGTTCCTTCGACGGCGTGGGTAAGTTGGGTGAAGAGTTCCTGCATGTTATGGATTCTCCCGCTGGTCCGGTTCAGGAGTTGTTTTTTGGGGGATAGTAATGCCGAGTTCCCGCCATTTGGCGAGAATGTCTTCTTTGGCGAAGAATCCTTCGTGTCGGAAGAGTTCTTTGCCGGATGCGTCGTAGAAAATCTGGGTGGGGATGATGTTGATTTCGTATTTTTTAGTTTCGTTGGGGTTTTCCCAGACATCAATGAAGGTTACGTCAAAGGTGTCCCGGTATTCTGTTTGGAGTTCTTCAATGATAGGAGCCATCATTTTGCAGGGGGTGCATTTTCCGGCGCCGAGGTCTACTAATCGCGGTAGATGGTTGGCTGGTTTTTCGGGTTGAGGGTTGGTGTTTTCCGCGGGCACGGCTGTTGGGGGCGGGGGGCATGAGTTACATGAGGTGCAGTTTTTTCTGGCGATAACTAAGCCAATGGCGCCGAACAGCACCAGGACTATAATAATTTTGGTGGTTTTGTTCATGGGCTGGTTCCTATTTACAGCAGAGCATGGTTTGGATGCGGTTGACGACTTTGTCGATGGTTTCTTCGGTGGGTGGGCACTGGCCTTTGTTGAGGTCCATGTCAGCGAGCTGGAGGTGCTGGAAGTTGGAGAATCCGGCTTGTTCGAGTGAGTTTTTGACGCAATTGAGGGGGCAGCCGTCGAGGGCGAGGATTTTGTCGGCGGCTTCGGTGGTTTTCATAATGCCGCTGACTCGTCCGCCGATACCGGCGGTACAGAACATTTTGGCGATGCCCTGTTGGGTAAGTTTCCGGGCGGCCTGGTCAGCTACGGCGCCCACGTCGGCGGCGCCGCTGCACGCGAAGACGAGTTTGAGGCTGCTGGAACATGAGCAGGAGCAGTTTGTTTCGGACATGATATTTCCTTTCGGTGGTTTAGGCCAACATGGATTTAATTTCTTCTGTTGAGGGTACTTTGCCAGCGGTTTTGACCTGGCCGTTGATGACCAGGGCGGGGGTTACCATTACGCCAAACGCCATAATTTCGTTTAGTTCGGTGACTTTGGTCAGTTCGTATTCGAGGTTGAGTTCCTGGGCGGCAGTGTCGGCAGCCTGGGCGAGTTGATTGCATTTGGGGCACCCTGTCCCTAGAATCTGAATTTTTTTCATGGTGATTGTTCTCCTTAAAATTTAGTTATGGAATCTACTGTCGGCTTTTGTGTTTTTGGTGAATGATGAATGTATTGTGCCTATGGCTTTGATTTGCATGCTTTTGGTCATGGGAATAAGTTTCCGTAGATTAGGCCGGTTATGGTGGCCATGGTTACTACTAGGGTAACGTATACGATAGTTTTTTTTGTGCCTAGTACGGTGCGGATGACGAGCATGTTTGGCAGTGACAGGGCTGGTCCGGCCAGGAGCAGGGCCAGGGCGGGCCCTTGTCCCATGCCGTGAGCGATGAGACCCTGGAGGATAGGTACTTCGGTTAGGGTTGCGAAGTACATGAGTGCGCCAGCCAGCGAAGCGAAGAAGTTGGCGGCGAGTGAGTTTCCGCCTACCCACTGGGCGATATAATGGTTTGGTATCAGGCCTGCGGAGTCGCCCTGGTCGGGGCTGCCGAGCAGTAGTCCGGCGACGAACACCCCGGCGAATAACAGGGGCAGGATTTGGCGGGCGAACTGCCAGGTGCTGTCGAACCATGATGAGTTTTCGGGGGTGCCGTTGGCGGTAATAAGGGAGAGTGAAAGTATGCCGATGGCAAAGGCGATGGTGGGATTATCGGGGATGAGCAGGGCAGGGGCGATTACGGCAAGGATAGCCAGGATAATTTGCCAGAGTGGTACTTTGAACCATAGTATGAGGGTGAGGGCGAAGGCGGCGGCGGTCAGGGCGGTGATAATCCATTTGATGTGGTGGATTTGATACCAGAGTCCGGCGGTTTCAGCGGGTCTGCCCCAGTTGGCAAAGACGAGGGTTGCTACCATGGTCGCGAAATAGAGGGCGGTTTGCCAGAGGGGGCGTGATGCTTGGGCAGGTGTCGGCGGGGCGGTCTGGATGCGTTGGAGTTCTTCTTTGCGGAAGATAAAGTTCATGGCTAATCCGATGATTACACTGAATAGTATTGCTCCGATGGCTCGGGCCAGTCCGAGCTTGAAACCGAGGACGCGCATGGTGAATACAATGGCCAGGACGTTGATGGCGGGGCCGGAATAGAGGAATGCGGTGGCGGGTCCGAGTCCTGCTCCCATGCGGTAAATTCCGGCGAACAATGGTAACACTGTGCAGGAACATACGGCCAGTATGGTGCCGGAAACTGAAGCGACGGCATAGGCGAGGGCTTTGGGGGCGTTGGCTCCGAGGTATTTCATGACGGCTGTCTGGCTGACAAAAACAGCGATGGCCCCGGCGATGAAGAATGCGGGCAGGAGGCAGAGTACGACGTGTTCGCGTGCGTACCATTTGACCAGGGCCAGGGCCGAGAGCCAGGCGTGGTCGAATCGTTCGCTGCCTACGGGGAGATAGTAGCAGATGAGGAACAGGGCGGCGATTAACAGTAGTGGTTTGAAGCGGGCGAGTTTCATTTTTCGGCCTTTTCCAGTGCGGTTTCAACGCATTTGAAGAAATTGAGTACGCAGGGAACGCGGAGCGAGTAATAAACGGTGGTACCTTTTTTTTCGTCGGCGATGAGTCCGGCGTTTTTGAGGACGGAAAGGTGGCGGGAAACGGTGGAGATGTCAGAGCCGATGAGTTCGGTCAGTTCACAGACACATTTGCGGTGTTGGGCGAGGGTGTCCACGACGAGCAGGCGGCTGGGGTGGGCGAGTGCTTTGAATATTTCGGCTCTGTTTTTATATTTTTTAAGGTTTTGGGCAGTTGTTGTCATTCGGGCTCCGTTATTTGTTTATTTGGCTAACTATACAAATAAGTATATTTGGTGATTGGGGGGAAGTCAAGCGGGTTTTTGGGGAATTATTTTAACTGGTGATTTTAGGGGTGAGGAGTACAATAACAACCTGGATTTTGCTTTCGTTAGTCTTGAAAGGAGATTTTGATATGCTAGGCGACTTAGTAATAAAAAACCGCAGTTTTCGTCGTTTTGATGAGTCTTACCAGATTGAGCGGGAGGTTTTGGAAGGTCTGGTGGATTTGGGTCGGTTATCGGCTTCGGGTGCGAACTTGCAGCCTTTGAAATATTATCTCTGTTGTGATAAAGCTGGGAATGACGTGATTTTTCCGTTTTTGGCCTGGGCGGGTTATTTGTGTAATTGGCCGGGCGCTAAGGAAGGTGAGCGGCCTTCGGCTTATATAATTATTTTGTGCGATACGAATATCAGTAAGAATTGTGGCTGTGACCATGGCATCGCGGCCCAGAGCATTCTCTTGGGGGCGGCGGAGTTGGGCCTGGGCGGTTGTATGATAGGCTCTATCAAGAAGGCCCAACTGGCTGAGAAGCTGGAACTGCCCGAACATCTGGAAATCGCGTTGGTTTTGGCATTGGGCAAGCCGGCGGAGAAGGTCGTGCTGGAAGATATTGACGCTGAGGGCAGTATCAAATACTACCGTGACGCGGAAATGGTGCATCATGTGCCGAAACGCAGCCTGAAAGACATCATCGTCCGATAACATGGGGTCGGTCGGTATTTTTATCTAACCGGCATAATCGTTATTTTTTAACGCGGGGGTGGAATATTTTCACATTTTTCTGGGTAATCGGTTTGTTTTCGGGCGGGTTATTTAGCATCTTGTAGGTGTGATGGCGGTGTGTTTGACGCACCGGGAATTGAAGATGGTATTTTAATAGTTGTTGATGTGTAGCACGCGGATGCAGCGGAAATCGCCTGGCAGCGGTTTTCGGGACGCTCAATGCAGCTTACTGGGAGGTAAGTTACATGCGTGCTGCGAGTGCTCGGAAAAATCGTAAAAAAGAATCAAAATCGTCGGCTGACCTTCGTCTGGAGACTCTGGACCGTCGAGTTCTGCTTAATGCTTCGACTGATTTCATGGGTCCGATTCTGCCGGACGCTTCGGTTGATGACGCTTCTGGCGATGTCGATACGCACGCTGACTTTACCGACCAGAATTACGCGTCAGTTTCCACGGTTGTTTTGAACGAAGACAATGCCACTCATCCTTTTGCCTGTACCTGTCCTGCCTGTGCCGCTGCTCAAGCCGCCACAGATGAGCAGGAGCAGGCTGATTCTGAACTAGAAAGCTCAGTTGATGATTATACCGAATCGCTGGCGTCTTATTCGGGCGGCACTCAGGTTCTTTATCTGGATTTTGACGGCGAGCGGGTTTACAGCCGTTCGGGTGATTTCTATCTGGGCAGTGATTATATTGATGTGCCGGCGTTCAGTCTGGCTGATTACGGCTGGGGCGGGCAGGAGCTTACCGCCATCGAATATGTAGCGGAATTTATCCGCGAAGATTACGCCGCTTATGATATTGTCGTAACGACTACCGAACCGACCTCCGGCGAATACACTACCATGTACGTAGGCGGGACGGCTGACTGGTTCATGCCCAACAGTAATATCATTGGTTTGGCAAGTTATGACCCCGGCAACCGGGACGCGAGTAATTTTGGTTTCGCGTTCAGCGACAGTCTGGCAAGTTACGCGGCCCGTTCGGGCAGCTCATTGCAGAATTTCAGCGAGTATCTGGGTAATCTTATCAGTCACGAAGCGGCCCATACTTTCGGTGCGAATCATGTTTCTGATACCTCGGCGATTATGAATCCTTATCTGCCTTTCAGTCCGCGGACCACGATGTTCGGCGAAGGTTATGTGCCGGGCACGAGTCAATATCAGGACACCCAGAGCCTGCTGGGTTCCAATATCGGCTATGCAGGTAATAGTGATGATTTCGGCGACAGTATAAGCACCTCTTATGAAGTTTCGGCGGTGACTGTTGTCAATGGTATTCTGGAACGTCGCGATGACAGCGACGCGTTCACCTTCACTTCGCCTGCTTCGGGGGCGGCTCTGGTGGATTTGAGTACGACCAGCTATGGCAATCTGGATGCGGTGTTGACGGTTTATGATGCTTCCGGTGCGATAGTCGCCAGCAATGACGCTATAGGCCGTAACGATCCGATACTCACTTTTAACGCTTCTTCAAACGGTGATTATACTGTGGTGGTATCGAGTTCGGGCGGCGATTCTTCGGGCAGTTATCTGCTGAACATTACCGCTCCGACCGCCAAGCCCGAACTTGAACTGACCGACAGTATTGGTTCCGCTACTGATTTGCAGATGAATTTTGGTACGATAGAATTCGACGGAACCTCTACCGCGACTATTACGCTGGCTAATTCCGGCAATGCCGACCTGGTTATCAGCAAACTGGTTGCTACGGGCTATTTCGAGCTTAGCCAGACCAGCGTTTCTTCCAGCGATAGTGACGATATTGCCATCGCTCCGGGTACTAGTGAGACTATCAGCGTTACTTATGACCCTCAGACCATCGGGGTGAGTAACGGTGTTATAAGCCTGACTACAAACGATACAGAAAATACGAATATAACTCTGGCCCTGACCGGCACCGCCCTGGCGCCTGCCCCTGAGATGAGTCTGACTGCCAACGATTCTGTCCCTGACGACAGTACTCTGGATTTTGGTCAGCTCGATTATCAGCAAAGCGCCTCGCGAACCATCACCATCAACAACACCGGCAATGCCGTGCTGAATCTGACGGGATTAACCATCACAGGTCCTTTCAGTATCCGCGGCAATGCCCAAACCATCAGTGTTGGTCCGGGCCAGAGTTCCTCCCTTATTATTGATGTCGATTCCGAAAATACCGGTGAGCTTAGCGGCAATCTGACTTTCGCTACTAACGACAGTTCACATTCCAGCGTTTCGTTTGTTCTTGACGCCGATGTTGACGAGCCGGAGCAGGCGATTGTCGCTGGGCCTGCTGAAGATGAACCGGTTGATACTGATGACAGTTTCCAGATAGTCGAACTGGACGGCAGTGACGATAATCTGGTCAGCCTGGGTGCCGCCCAGGCCGGTCGGTCGCATATCATGGGTGTTTATCAGCTTGTCAATGACGGTGATAGTGTCCGGACGTTTAATCTGGCTTTGGATGATAATTCTGAGTTCAGTATCATTGGACCAGCTTCGATTACTTTGCAGCCGGGCCAGAGCTACAATGTTAATGTTCAGCTTAACGCTGCCCAGCCTCGTGCCTGTGCCGATACCCTGACGGTCAGTGTTGACGGTCTGAGTCAGGCGGTCGCGGAACTAAGTGCCGAGCCTTTCGCTTTGTTTGGCGACGGCGAGAAATTCAGCTTCGTTGATAAGGACGGCGATGAAGTAACCGTAAGTCTTTCTGGTGATGCTCAAGGGCGTATTACTTTGGGCAGGGGCGACGAAGCTGACATCAAGAGCATTGAACTGCTCAACGGCGAAGGTTCAGAAACGCTGGCGATTAAGGTCAAGGGTCTTGCCACCGAACTGGGCAGTCTCATCGGCAGCGGTTCGTTGAAGGCTATCAAGGCCAAGGATGTTGACCTGAGTGGTCTGGGTATCGCTCTGGAAGGGACGCTGGATAAAGTTCAGTTGGGTGATATTCTCAATGATGCCGGTATCAGCTTTGCCACCGATGCTGATGATGCTGTAAATATGAGCCTGGGCCTGATTACCGGTGCTTCTGAGATAATTGTCGATGGCGCTATCAGTAAGTTTGTCGCTGATGGTTTCCTGGGCGGTCTGCTCAAAGCCGACAGTATCGGCAAAATAACTATTGCCGGCGACCTGGTCGCTGATTTGGATATCGCTGAAGACATCAATAAGCTGACTGTCAAGGTTGGCGATATTCTGGGTGATATTGGTGTTGGCGGTGAGCTGAAAAAGCTTAAGATTTCCGCAGGGGATTTGATTGGCGATTTGACCGCGAATTTTATCAAGTCAGTCAAGGTTTCCGATGGCGACATTGAGGGTATTATAGATTCGGTCGAGGAGGTTGCCAGCCTGGTGGCTGATAATGTCGATAAGTCAAATATCAGCAGTTTCTTCGCGAAAACCGATGATGAACTGGATAACGTACTGGCAAATATCTGATAGCTATTGCCGACAGTAAATGCCGACGTTCTGACCTTTGAAGTTCAGCATGAAAAACCCGACTTCTAAACCGCGTTTTTGGGCGTATTTGACCAGCCATTTGAACCAGTGTTGGCCGGGGGGCGGAGTTTGGGGTTCGTCAATAACGCAGCAGGGCAGGAGTACGAAATTACGATGATATTTGGCGGCGGCGTCTATTATCATCATATTACAGCCGTGGGCGTGGACGCCGACCAGCAAATCGAAATTTTCGCCCATTTTAATATTGAAAGGTTGGCTCAGGCGGGGAACCTTTTTGTCAGGGCTGATTTTTATTCTTTTTCCGTCGGTGAGATTTTTATATTTTTCCGGTAATTCCTGATGGACCGGGTCAATTACAGTGGCGGTAAAACCATTCTCATTCAGCAGATAGCTGAGCAGCCCCTTGCCGCCTCCCACATCGGCGGTTTGGCAGGGCGGGAAGTTGGCCAAAATCCAGTCGCTCAAAAGCTCAAATCGGAATTTTTTGGGTTTTCTAGGTCTGCCCGTTTGGGTGAGGTCGTCGATTAGGCCGAGCTTTTCCAGTTCCGCCGGGGTAATCGGTTCAGGGTATTTATGTTCGTAACTGTCTATCATACAATACTCTATAATAACAAAAGCTATTTTTGGCCAGCACATTTAAGGGAACCCTTAATTCCTGTTCCACAATCAGAATTACTTGACATTACCCTCCTCTTATAATAACTTCCCCATTAACAACAAGTTGGAACGAGGCATCCTGGCGAAAAAAAACACTTCCGGGCGGCAAAGGCTTTCAAAAATGACCACCAGGGTTATCACTATAACTACGGACGAGACCTACGACTGGGCTGTGTCAGAAGCGGTTGCGGTTTTGGCTCGGGGCGGTCTGGTGGCTTTTCCTACCGAGACGGTTTATGGTTTGGCGGCCCGTGCTGACCTAACTCATGCTATAGAAAAGCTTAACGAAGTTAAGAATCGACCCGCGGGCAAGCCCTATACTCTCCATGTCGGTAGAAAATCTGACCTGAGACGCTATGTGCCGGGTTTGCCGCTTGTTGATTATTTCCTGTTCCAGAAAGCCTGGCCCGGCCCGCTGACGGGGATTTTTCAGCTTTCGTCCCGTCAGGAATCTATCGTAACCCAAAAATTGAACTCTGATACTTTCGCCAATCTTTATCATAACTCCTGTATTGGCATGAGATTGCCCGATGAGCCTCTAGCTAAGGCATTTCTTTCGGCTATTGATGAACCGATTGTCGCGCCCAGTGCCAATATTTCTGACCAGCCCAGCCCTACGTCGGCCCAGGAGGTACTTGACCAGCTCGACGGAAAAATCGACCTTGTTCTGGATAACGGACCGACCCGACACGGTCAGGCATCGACTATAATTAAGTTTCAGGGCGATAGTTATAGTATTATCCGTCCGGGTGCTATGTCGCAGGCGGCCATCGACCGGCTCCGTCAGGTAAATATTATGTTTGTTTGTACTGGTAACACCTGCCGCAGCCCCATGGCTGAAGGATTATGCCGCCTGAGACTTACTGAAAAACTGGTCTGTTCTATTGACGAATTGAACACAAAAGGATATAAGGTCTTCTCTGCGGGTTTGATAGGTTTTGGCAGGGCGCCAGCGACTTTGGAAGCGGTTCAGTCCTGTCGGGAAATGGGCGTTGATATTGCCCGGCATCGTTCCCAGGGATTGACCCCCGAACTTGTCCATCAGGCAGACGTAATTTACACTATGGGGCAGGGCCATTACCGGGCTGTCTTGGAGATGGATCCCTACGCGGAGAACAAGACATTCATGCTGGGCGGCACCGAGGAGGTGGCTGACCCGGTGGGGATGGACCAGGACACTTACGATAAATGTGCCCGCCAGATTGACGAGCATTTGAGGGCACAGCTTGACAAATTGATAGACGCCGGAATTTGAATTCCGACTGAATAATATTGGCCCCGGCAAAAAGCGGGAATGTTTATAAGGATTGATGTCACATGAAGATAGCCGTCGGTTCAGACCACAGAGGATACGAAGCCAAAGAACTTATCAAGAGCATTTTGCAGCGTAGCGGCAATGAAGTACTTGATTTTGGTACTAATGATACCAAAAGTTGTGATTATACAGATTCGGCTATTCCGGCTTCTCAGGCGGTGGCTAAGGGGGAGGCTGATTCGGCGATTCTGATTTGCGGCAGTGGTATCGGCATGTCCATCGCTGCTAATAAAGTCAAAGGCATTCGGGCGGCTCTGTGCCATGACGAGCTGATGACCCAGATGTCACGTAAGCACAATAACGCCAATGTTTTGTGTCTGCCGGCGATGCTTATTAATGATACTCTCATTAATCGTATTATTGAAACCTGGCTCAGTACAGAGTTTGAGGGTGGCCGTCACGAAAGGCGTATCAATAAAGTTATGGAACTGGAAAACGAATAGCAGGTGATTATGCGGCTTGTGAAGCCTTCTATAGAATATATTTGGGCTACGGAGAGTCCGCTGGAAGTGATTGAGCGGGCGGGGCGGACATGCTATAAAAGTGAAGATAAGATTACGGGGGAATCCTCGGCTCGTTTTGTGGAAATGCTCGTAAATAGAGGGCATGAGGCTATGGTTGAGCATGTTTCGGCCTCTTACCGGGTGATTTGTGACCGGGGGGTGACACATGAGATTGTTCGGCATCGGCTGTTCAGCTTTGCTCAGGAATCGACCCGCTATTGCAATTATAAGGGCGGGGTGGCGTATATTATCCCCTCGTGGATGCCGGGGATTGCGGAAGGGGAACTGACGGCTGAGAGTTTGGGTGAGCAGTATGGCGCTTGGGGTGATGATGACCCGCGGCTGATATGGCTGCGGAATATGCTGGTTCAGGAGCGTGCTTATCTGGATTTGCTGACGGGGGGCTGGCAGGCCCAGCAGGCTCGGTCGGTGCTGCCTAATTCTCTTAAGACGGAAATTATTATTACGGGTAATTTACGGCAGTGGCGGCAGTTTTTGCGGCTGAGATGTGATCGGGCTGCCCATCCGCAGATGCGGGAGGTGGCGGGGATGATTTTGGATGATATTATGGGCAGGATTCCGGTTTTGTTTGGGGATTTTGAGGGGTTATAACGGCAGGCAGAAGGGGAAGGCGTGAGGCAGGAGTGAACGGCGAGGTTTCGGCCTTTGGCGGAGGGGTTTTATTTGACGACAACGGCAACCTCTTACTGACGTTCGCGGCTCTGAAACGTGCGGTGGCTCTGGCGGGGTGAATTAACATACCGCTTACTGACGTTCGCGGCTCTGAAAGGAGGGGAAAAAGCAGGGGGGATGAGTAAACGGCGAGGTGTCTGGCGGCCGTATCCGGCTACTTATGCAGTTCGGCTTCGGCATTCTTTCGACCCTTTTGGGGTCTTTAACGGCGGAGAATTTGTGGACGGAAGGGATATTGTGGACTTCCTGGACGGGCGGGACGTTTTTTTTTGGGGGGGTGTGCGACTTGAATTTTCTTGACGGTTTGGGGGTAATTGGGGTAGTTTAAACGGTTTTCCTGAAATGGGAGAACCGAAAAATGGATAAGGCGATAAATAAGGCGGCGGGCCTGATTGAGGCATTGAGTTATATCCGTCAGTTTAAGAACCGGATTGTGGTTGTTAAGCTGGGCGGTTCGCTGATGGAGAACGACCATAGTCAGCGGGATTTGCTGACGGATGTGGTTTTTATGGCGACGGTGGGGATGCGGCCTATCCTGGTGCATGGGGGGGGTAAGAGTATCAGTAATGCAATGAAAGAGGCGGGCATTGAGCCGCAGTTTGTGCAGGGTCGGCGGTATACGGATGAGCGGACTCTGGCGATAGCTGAGCATGTGCTGGTAAATCAGATTAACAAGCAGATTGTCAAGACGATACAGGATTTGGGGGTTAATGCTATGGGGCTGCACTCCTTGAGCAGTTGTGTGCTTCATGCGGAGAAGATGCGGCTTGAGGGTGAGAACGGTCGGCGGCTTGATGTGGGGCTGGTGGGGCAGGTAACGGATGTCAACGGTGATTTGCTGCAAATTATCTGTAATTCGGGGATTATTCCGGTTATCGCTCCGATAGCGCGGGATCGGGCTGGCGGTAAGCTGAATGTCAATGCCGATACGGCAGCGGGGATGGTGGCGGCGGCGGTGCAGGCGGATAAGCTGGTAATGATGAGTGATACGCATGGGATATTCGAGAATCCGAAAGACCCGGCGACTCAATATTCCCGTTTGAGCGAAAAAGAAGTACAGGAGTTGATTGCTAAAGGGGTAATCAGCGGCGGGATGCTGCCCAAGGTTGAGGCGTGTTTGAAGGCGCTGCACAGCGGGACGGGCAGGACCCATATTATTGACGGCAGTTTTGCTCATTCGTTGCTGTTGGAGATTTATACTGATAAGGGTGTGGGGACGCTTATTACTAAGTAGGAGGCAAGAGGCATTAGGCAAGAGGCAAGAGGGTAACGGCTCGGTGCCGCCTTTGGCGGATTTGTTTATTTTAACGGCAGGCAAGAGGGATAAGGCAAAGAGGCAAAAGTGAACGGCGAGGTGCGACCTTTGGTCGGAGTTTTTTTATTTAACGGCATGGTTTCGACCTGCGGTCGAGAGTTGAATATTTAACGGCAAGGTGCCTGCCTTGGGCAGGAGATGTTATTTTTTTTTATTATCCGGTTGCTTAGGCGATCTGGTTTTTTGAGAGACAGGAATTATTATGAATTCAGCGGAAATAATGGCTCAGTTTGACAAGTATGTTATCGCTAATTACGGTCGGCTTCCTTTTGTGATAAACAAAGGGTTGGGCAGTAAGATCTGGGATGTTGAGGGTCGTGAGTATATCGATATGTTTCCGGGCTGGGCGGTGAGCGGGATAGGTCATTGTCATCCGAAGGTGGTTGAGGCGATTCGTCGGCAGGCGGGTGAGCTGATTCATATGGACAATACGTTCTATAATCCGGTGCAGGGTGAGTTGGCCCAGATGCTGAGTGAGCGGGCGTTTGGTGGGAAGTGTTTCTTCTGCAACAGCGGGGCTGAAGCGGTTGAAGGTGCTCTAAAATTGGCACGTCGGCATACTGCTAAGGGTAAGTACAAGATTATTTCGGCGGAGCGTGGTTTTCACGGCAGGACTATGGCGGCGATAACAGCGACGGCTCAGCCGAAATATCATCAGGGATTTCATCCGCTGGTGCCGGGTTTTGTTTATGTTCCTTTTGATGATGAGCAGGCGTTGCGGGATGCTTTTGATGATGAGGTGGCGGGCGTGATTGTTGAGCCGATTCAGGGTGAGGGCGGGATTCGGCCGGCGAGTGAAAGTTATCTGCGGACGATTCGGGAGTTGTGTGATGAATACGGTGCGGTAGCGATCTGGGATGAAGTGCAGTGCGGTATGGGTCGGACGGGTAAATGGTTTGGCTATCAGCACGCGGGTGTTGAGCCGGATATTATGACGATGGCCAAGAGTCTGGGCGGTGGGGTCGCGATTGGTGCGATGATGGCTCAGCCGGATGTGGCGGCGTCTTTGGTGCCGGGTACGCACGCTTCGACGTTTGGCGGTAATCCGCTGGCGTGTGCGGCGAGTATCGCGACGATCGAAGCTATCGAAGAAGAAAATCTTCTGGCCAAGACGGTTGAGTTGGGTGAGTATGCACAAGGTAGACTGCGTGAGCTGGCGGCGAAGCATCCGACAATCGAAGAAGTTCGGGGGGTGGGGCTGATGATTGGGATTCAGTTGGCGGAGCCGGGCGGGAAGGTTGTGGAGAAGTGCTGGTCGAAGGGGTTGCGTATAAATTGCACGCAGGATACGGTTCTGCGGTTTATGCCGGCGATGAATGTTGATAAGGAACTGCTCGATTCGGCGTTGGGGATTCTGGACGAGGCGATGGGCGAAGTATTTGGGGCAGGTGAGTGACTATGATAAAACATTTTTTGGAATTAGCGGATTACAGCAGTGCTGAACTGCGGGAATTGCTGGATATGGCGGCGGCTCAGAAGAAGCTCTATAAAGAGGGTGGGCGGGATTTGTGTCTGAGCGGTAAGACGATGGTTATGCTGTTTGAGAAGCCGAGCAGCCGGACGCGAGTGAGCTTTGAGGTGGGGATGACGCAGCTGGGCGGTTCGGCGGTTTATCTTCGGCCTGAAGATATAGGCGGGCTGGGGCAGCGTGAGCCGATTAGCGATTTGACGCGGGTGCTAAACGGTTATGTGGATTTGATTGTGGCGCGGACGTTTGAGCATAGCTCGGTGATTGAGCTGGCACATTACGCGAAGATGCCGGTGATTAATGCTCTGACGGAGAAATGTCATCCTTGTCAGGCGATGGCTGATATGCTGACGATACGTGAGCATTTTGGTCGGCTGGAAGGTCTCAAATTGGCGTTTATTGGGGACGGGAATAACATGGCATATTCGCTGGCGGCGGCATGTATGCGTTTGGGTCTGGCGTTTTCGATAGCTGCTCCGGCAGCTTACGCGTTGCCGAAAGAGTCGGTTGAGTTTCTGAAGAAGTTGGGTGATGGGAGTAATTTAATTACGACGCAGAGTCCGGCGGAAGCGGCGCAGGATGCGGATATTGTCTATACCGATACGTGGACGAGTATGGGTCAGGAAGAAGAAAAACATCAGCGGATGGCGAATTTCAAGGGCTATCAGATAAATGATGAGCTTCTGAAGGTCGCGGCGGCGGGTGCGAAGGTGATGCACTGTCTGCCGGCGTATCGCGGTTTGGAAATTACCAATGAGGTTATGGAAGGGCCGCAGAGTATTGTGTTTGACCAGGCGGAGAATCGGCTGCACTTCCAGCGGTTTTTGATGAAGTATTTGTTGGAAGAAGGCACGGAAGAAGGCATGAGGCATGAGGCATGAGTGAACGGCTTGGTTTCGACCTGCGGTCGAGATTTTTATTTAACGGCAACGGCAACCGCAACCGCTTACTAACGTGCGTGGCTCTGAAATGTGTGGTGGCTTGGCCGCTTACTGACGTGCGCGGCTCTGAAAGGTTGGTTTGATGGCTAAGAAGGCTCAGAAGCGGCGGGTGAATCAGTTGCGGGAGATTAAGATAACGCGCGGTTTTACGGATGTATCGGCGGGTTCGGTTCTGTTTGAGATGGGTCGGACGCGGGTGCTTTGTACGGCGAGTTTTGAGCAGGGGGTGCCAGGCTGGCGTAAAGATAGCGGTAAGGGGTGGGTTACGGCGGAATATAATATGCTGCCGGGTTCGACGAGTCCACGGAAGGGGCGTACTAAGATTGGTATCGCTGACAGCAGAGGGACGGAGATTCAGCGGTTGATTGGGCGGGTATTGCGGAGTGTGGTGGATTTTGAGAAGCTGGGTGAGAATACGATATATATAGATTGCGATGTATTGCAGGCGGATGGGGGGACGCGGACGGCTTCGATTAACGGTGGGTATGTAGCGTTGGTGGAGGCGGTTAAAAAGGCACTGAAAGACGGTATTCTCACGGAAAATCCGATCATCGGAGCGGTGGGGGCGGTTAGCGTGGGGGTGGTTGATGGTAAGGTGGTGCTGGATCTGGATTATGAGCTGGATAGCAGGGCGGAAGTTGATATGAATCTGGCGATGACGGATAAGGGGCGGTTTGTGGAGCTTCAGGGGACGGGCGAGCAGGGGACTTTTAGTCGGGAGGAACTTGATAAGATGCTGGATTTGGGAGGTAAGGGGATTAGACAGATTTTGACGGAGGGCATGAGGCGTTAGTGAACGGCTTCGAAGAAGGCAAGAGGCAAGAGGGATGAGGGTAACGGCGAGGTGCCTGCCTTCGGCAGGGTTGCGTATCGCACTGGTTGATCGCCGTGGTCGTTTGTCGTATTTGGCGCTTCCGTTGGTCGCTTTCCTGGTTGGCAAGCATGTTATTGACTGGCTCCATCACCTCGCGTTTTGATGTTCGATCCGGCCGCTTACGCGGCTCGGCTTCTGTTTGTGCGTATCGCACTGATTGATCGCCGTGGGCATTTGTCGTATTTGGCGCTTCCGTTGGTCGCTTTCCTGGTTGGTAAGCATGTTATTGACTGGCTCCATCACCTCGCGTTTTGATGTTCGATCCGGCCGCTTACGCGGCTCGGCTTCTGTTTGTGCGTATCGCACTGATTGATCGCCGTGGGCATTTGTCGTATTTGGCGCTTCCGTTGGTCGCTTTCCTGGTTGGTAAGCATGTTATTGACTGGCTCCATCACCTCGCGTTTTGGTGTTCGATCCGGCCGCTTACGCGGCTCGGCTTCTGTTGTTGTTGGCGGGATTTGAGCGGGCCATTTGTTTGGCAACTATTGCGGGTTGGGGCGCATTAATTGCGCGGGGGGATTTGTGGGGCCTTTTGTTTGGTAATGTCCTATTGGGGTTAGTAGGTTTTGGGGCGGGAGGTTTATTTCTGTAAGTTGTTATTTTTTAATAACTTATGCTTTGTAGCGGGGTTTTTAGGGGTGGAAAATTCAAAAAAACTCTAAAAAATTTCTATTTGGCACGGTGCTTGCGTTATGTGGGTTTGTGACGGATTGGCATTGTACCGCCTGGGTTGCTGGAAGTGGCCTGGGTGTAAAATAGGAGATTTAGAAGTGTTGCCGGAAATGGAAAGTCAGAACAAGGTTACAAGCTCAGTGAGTCAGGGAACGGATGCCCGGTCTCGTCTGGATTCTTTATTGGAGTCCCTGAGTGGCGGCCTGCTGGCGGACCGTATCGCTGATGCTGCCAGGATGGCTGCGGCGAAGCACATGCTTCTGAATGCTCAGGCAATGTGGTCCGAGGTCGAGGCGGAGAACTCGACCAGATAGCTTAAGGATGAGCGATGCTATACGGAATGTATGTATCAGCCGCGGGCGCGCTGGCAAGTTCGTACAAACAGGATGTTATTGCGAACAACCTTGCCAATGCAGAGACAGTATCATTTAAGCGTGATCTGGCTTTGCTGAAGTCGCGTGCTACGGAGGCCGAGGAAAACGGTCAAAGCAGGTATACCGCCGATTTGCTGGAAGGGATCGGCGGTGGTACCTTTGCGCTGCCGACATATACGGATTTTTCGCCGGGCGGTCTGGAACGTACCGGCAATGATTATGATGTTGCGATGACGAAATCTGGTTTCTTTCAGGTTGGTCAGGGTGATGAAGTCGCTTATACCCGTGACGGTCGTTTTATGGCTGATGAGCAGGGTAATCTGGTAACAGTGGCGGGGAATTTTCCGGTACTTGGATGATTCGGGTGCGGGTATAACGGTTGATCGTCAGGCTGACTTTGTGGTTGATGAGACGGGGGTTATTTCTCAGCATGGTGAAGCTATAGCTCGTTTGGGTCAGGTTGATTTTTCTGATACGACTCAATTGAACAAGGTTGGTAAGAATCTTTATCGGGCGGGGTGAAAACGCTGTTCAGGTTCCGGCGGATACAGTGGTTAAGCAGGGTTTCATCGAGGCATCGACGGTTGACGCGGTATCGGAGCTGACGGAGATGATAAAGGCTCAGCGTTTATTTCAGGACAACATAAGTATGTTACGGATGCAGGATCAGACGCTCGGTTACGCGGTAACGCGGCTGGGCTCGGTCAGTGCTAAATGATAGATAAGGATAGATAATGGCGGTAACTGCACTACATTCAGCGGCCTCGGGCATGAAAGCGATGGACACGAAACTTGATGTCATTGCTAACAACCTGGCGAATTCTGGCACGACTGCTTTCAAAGGTTCGCGGGTGAATTTTGAGGATTTGTTCTACGAAGAACGTCGTCAACCGGGTGCTTTGAATAGTCAGGGTCAGCGGACGGCGACGGGTTTGTATGTTGGTCTGGGCACGCGGGTATCGAATACTCAGCTTGATATGCAGATAGGTCCGCTGGAGGAGACGGGGATCGCTACTGATATGGCGATTCAGGGTAACGGTTTTTTCCGGGTGGATACTTATGACGGTATCGGCGGCGGGGTTGCTTATACTCGGGCGGGGGAATTTTGTAGTTAATAATGAAGGCAATCTGGTGTTGGGCACTTCGGATGGTCCGCTGTTGAATCCGGCGATCAATTTTCCTCAAGGTGTTGACGCCACAAATATCACGATTCTGGGTGACGGGAGAGTAACGGCTGATGTTGACGGTACGGTTCAGGAACTGGGGACAATCGAGCTGGTAACATTTCCGAATCCTCATGGTTTGAGTCTGGAAGGCGGGAATTTGTATACGGAGACATTGGCGAGCGGTTCGCCGATAACGGGCAATCCGGGTGACCAGGGTTTTGGTACGATTGTGCAGCGTTATCTGGAAGCGAGCAATGTTGATTCGGTTCGTGAGCTGGTGGGTATGATTCGTACTCAGCGGAGTTTTGAGATGAATTCACAGTCTATCCGGGCAGTTGACGAGAACATGAAGGTTGTGAGCAATCTGCGTCGGTAACTTAATAACAGGTAAGCGATGATAAAGAAACTTAACATTCTGATACTTCTGGCGGCGGTTTTACTGCCGATGAGCCGTGCGGGCGGGGCGACGGCGATTCGGGTATTACCGTCGGTTGAGGTTGATGATGTTGAGGTTCGTCTGGGTGACATAGCCCAGGTGCGGGCGGACAGTTCTGAGCAGCAGAGGCGGTTGGAAGAGCTGGTAGTGCTGAGTGCCCCGAATGGTTCGGTGGTGGGTAAGGTTGATGTATTCGCGATTAACCGGGCGTTGTCGAGTGTTAATATCGCTCCGGCTTCGGTTGATGTTTATGGTTCGAGTATGTGTGAGATTAGTTTCGCCGTGGAGGCTGAAGAAGAAGCGGAGGCGGCGGAGCCGATGGTGGTTTTGCCGGCGGGGCCGGGCGAATTCTCATATACATTGGCTGATGAGCTTGGTCGGCTGGTGAGTAATTCCGCGGCGATTGGCGAGGCTTATCTGGCGGTTGACTGGATTTGCAATGATTCCAATTTGCTTTGTAAAGAGTTTGTGGATGGGGCATTTGAGATTGTGCCGCGTAGTCCGTTGACTTTGGGGCGGGTTGTTTTTGATGTGACGGAGCCGGGGGGCGGGCGTTCGCAGCGTGTTTACGGTGATGTTCAGTATCAGTGTCAGTCGGTGGTGGCGGCGGTGCCGTTGCGGGCGGGTCAGGTGATTGGTTTGGGGGATGTGAAACTGGTGTCGCGGCGTATCAGCAGTTTGAGTGACATTGGTTATACTGATGTTGAGCTGGTGGTGGGGCAGGAGGTGGCCCGGCCTATACGTCCGAATGATTTAATAACCGACCGTTTGATAAAACTTTTGCAGATGGTTAAGGCGAAGGAAATTGTTGATGTGGTTGCTCAGACGGGGCCGGTGCAGATAACTTTGCGGGGCCGGGCGCTTAGTAACGGTGCTATGGGTGATATGGTATCGGTTCGTGATGAGCGTAATCAGAAGGTGATTCAGGGTGTGGTCAGCGGTGCGGGTGAGGTGACGGTAACATCGCCGGCCCATCAGAAAGAAATTGAATACAAGCAGCCCGCGAAGGTCAGCAAGCCTGTCGAGCGGGTTGAGGAGAGTGATATAAGATGGGAAAGCTGAAGATTAGCTTGATTATAAATATGATTTCGTTGCTGATGCTGTCAGGGACGGTTTATGGTCAGCAGAGTTCGAGTAACAGTTTGTTTCGTCGGGCGACGGAGCATTCGAATATTCGTGGTCAGATGAGTGGGGGCGGCGGCGGCGGTGGGGGGGGCAGCAGCAGTAATATGGGCGGCAATCGCGGCGGCAGTGGTAGTTCCTCTAAAGGTATGACGGTCAGTGGGGCATCGTGGTATATGGTTGCTCAGCCGGCGGCTAAGGGTTTTCATGTTCACGATCTGGTGACGATTATGGTGCATGAGGGTAGCAGTCACGCGTCGAAGGCTGACACGAAGTCGGAACGTTCGTGGGAACTGGACGCGAGTATTGAAGATTATATTACATTAACGAATCAGGCGATGCGTCTGGCGGACAAGACACATGGTAATCCGGCAGTAAAGATGGGTTATGACAAGACTTTTGAAGGCAAGGGTGATGTCAAGCGTGAAGACAGTGTTTCGGCCCAGGTGATGGCGGAGGTGGTTGATGTTCTGCCGAACGGTAATTTGCTTTTGGAAGCGACCAGCACGATAGTCACTGACGATGAAGTGACGACGATAACTCTGGCGGGTATGTGTCGTACTAAGGATGTTACGATAGCCAATACGGTTTTGTCGAGTCAGTTGGCAAATTTGTCTTTGAGGAAGGACCATTCGGGTGTGGCGACGGACGCGACGAAACGCGGCTTGTTGTCGGGGATACTTGACGCATTGGCGATTTTTTAAGGTTTAGACAGGTTTATTATATGAACAACTTTGGGCTGAACAAAATGATGAATATCAAGCAGGCTTGGGTGACGCTGGTTGGGGCGGCGTTGCTGGTGTTTGCTTTGGCGCACGCGGCGGAAGGCATTACGCGGGTGCGTGATATTGCCCGTCCGCTGGGTGAGCGGGGTAATAAGCTGATAGGTCGGGGGCTGGTGATAGGTCTGGCGGGTACGGGTGATAGTGCGGCGAATCCTTCGTTGGTGGCGATGCTTCAGCGTTTGGGTGAGAATATCGCACCGGGCGAGGAAATCAAGAGCAAGAACGTGGCGGAAGTAATTGTGACGGCTGAGCTGGGTCGCAACGGCAGTCGGGACGGTGACGAAATAAATGTTTATGTTGACAGTATTCGTGACGCCAAGAGTCTGGAAGGCGGAAAGCTGGTTTTGACGGCTTTGCGGGGTGCTTATGTCGAGGATGATCGGATAATCGGCTGGGCTCAGGGTCCGGTGAGTACTCCTAACGCTTCCAAGCCGAGCGGGGTGGTTAAGAACGGTGCCCATATTGAAATTGATTTTTATCATAATTACATAAATTATGAGAATGACGGTTCGGCGAATTTTATGCTGATTCTGGATGATGACCAGTCGTCTTTTCAGGTAGCTAAGAATATCGCGATGATAATCAATGAAGAGACTTCTGATCCGGGCGTGGCGATGGGTCAGGCGAACATTGATACGGGTATGTCTGAGACGGCGATGGCGCTGGACGCTCGTAATATTCGGGGTGGAGATACCGAAGCGTCAGTTGCGTAATCCGACGATGTTCATCGCCCAGATAATGAATTTGCCGGTTGAGCTGCCGGACCCGCCGGCGGCGGTGGTGATTCATGAACGTACCGGTTCGATTGTTTTTACGGGTAATGTTGAAATTGCTCCGGCGATAGTTTCGGTTGACGGTATGGTAATTCGGGTGGTTGAGCCTGAGCCGGAACCAGCGCCGGGTCGGCCGGTGGTGCGTACTACGGAATGGGCGAATATGAGTACTGTTGAGGCGGGCAAGACGGTAAATATTCGTAATCTTATAGATTCTCTGGATTTGCTGAACGTATCGACCGAGGGCAAGATTAAGGCGATTTACGCATTGAAAGACGCTGGTGCCCTGCGGGCGGAAATAATAACGGAACATTAATGATGAATCTGAGTGTGGCCAACACAACTCCAAGAGATACTAAGCTGGTTCAGGCGGCTAACGAGCTGGTGAACCAGGTATTTTACGGTACTTTGCTTCGTCAGGCGCGTGAGGGCCAGCAGGCGACAGTGGTTGACGGCGGTTCGGGTGAAAAAGCGTTTCAGAGTCAGTTGGATATGGAATTTGTCAAGCGTATGTCGCAGAAAAGTTCGCCGGTGGCGGAATCGTTGATAAATCAATTGAGCGGTTCGGCGCGTAGTTACGCGGTGCGAACAAATATTGGAGCCTGATATGGCTGAAGCAGTACAACAACTAATCGAGACGATGCAGGAAGAATTGCAGTGTCAGCAGTATCTGGCGAATTTGCTGGACGGCAAGCTGGAGGCGATGCGTGGTTTTGACGCGGTCAAGTTACAGCAGTTGAATATTGCAGAGCAGCAGATGATGGACCAGGTTCGTCAGCGGGTTCAGCGTCGGACTCTGGCGGTACGTTGTGCGACGCGTCGTTTGCTGCCGCAAAGTGAATTGCGGAGTGTCAGTGCCCGTCAGTTGGCGTATCTGGCTCCGGCGGGTCAGAAAGAGGCGATACTGGCTTTGACGGATGAGTTACTGGAGGTTTGTGAAAAGGTTAAGCGTTTGAATAATGTAAACGCTATGGCGACTCGTAAGATGATGGGTCATTTTGACAAGGTATTCAATCTTATCGCGAATTCAGGTTGTGAGGTTGGTTTATACAGTCCGTCGGGCAAGTCCCGGCCGATGATTCAGAATCAATTGGTGGACGCGCGGGCTTAGTCCAGGGAATAAACTATGTCACTAATAAACGGCTCATTACAAATCGGCAGGTCAGGTATTCTGACCGCTCAGGCGGCCTTGACGGTTACCGGTAATAATATGGCCAACGCCGCGAACGAGAATTATTCTCGTCAGCGTGTTCACACTTACGCGACTCAGTCAACTCAGATTCAGTTGGGCACTTATACGGGCACGGGGGTTGCGATTTATGATATTGGTCGTGAGGTTGACGAGGCTTTGAATGACCGTTTACGGGCGGCGGTGGGTGATTCGGCCAGTGGTTTGGTTCAGCAGCAGACTATGTCGCGGATAGAATCGACTTTCAATGAGCTTACGGATTCGGATTTGTCATCCCGTTTGAATGAATTTTTCGATGCCTGGTCGGATTTAAGTCTGGACCCGAACAACGCGGGGCGCGTAGTAATGTTATTACTCAGGCGACGGGCTTGTCGTCGTTTATTCGTGATTTGCGTTCGGATATGGTGATAATCCAGAATGATTTGGATGCCCAGATTCAGGGTACTGTTAATCAAATTGATACTCTGGCCAGCCAGATAGCGAATCTTAATCAGCAGATAGTAACGAGCGAGGCGGGTCGGACTAACGCTGCTTCGGCGTTGCGTGACCAGCGTGATTCAATTCTTCGGGAGTTGAGTGAGCTGGTTAATATCCAGACTCAGGAGACAGACAACGGAGCGATGAATGTATATATCGGTAATTCACCTCTGGTGCAGAATTCGACAGCTCGTGGGGTTGAATTTATCGAGACCATGGATGCCAACGGCAATGTTATTTCTTTGCCGGTGTATGCTGATGACAATCAGAGTCTGGATTTAAGTTCGGGCAAGTTATATGGCCAGGTGAGTTCACGTGATGAGCTTCTGGGTGACACGATTGCGGATTTGGATCGCTGGACGGCGAGTTTGATTCTGGAAGTTAACAAGATACATTCTAACGGTCAGGGTTTGGAGGCTTTTACGAGTGTTACCAGCAGCTTTGGTGTGGCTGATTCTTCGGCAGAGCTTTCGGATATGGATGAGTCTGGTCTGGCATGGGATGTTACCAACGGCATTTTCAAGATTAAAGTGAATGTTGGGGGCGATACAAGTAACACGAAGACTTTTGATATTAAAGTTGAGGTGGGTGTTGACGGCACTGATACGACTCTGGATGACCTGGTTGCGGCGTTGAACGATACGACGACGGGGCCGGGCAATTATGTTACGGCTTCGATAGATGGTATGGGTCGTTTGCAGATAACTGCTGATTCGACGAATACCTTTGGTTTTGTAAGTCCGGATGATTTGTCGGACGCGAGCAATGCTTTGGCGGTATTGGGTATCAACACGTTTTTTGAAGGCAGCAGTGCCCACGATATTAGCTTGCGAAGCGGGCTTTCGAGCAATCTTAACGCTATCGCGGCAAGTTCCAATGGTTTGGCGGGTAATCCTGATGTTGCGGACGCTATCGCTCAACTGGCGACGGGCGGGGTTGATTCTCTGAACGGAATTTCTCTGGCGGATGATTTTAATTCATTGATTGCCCGAGTAGCTTCTTTGAGCCGTCAGGCCCAGGACAGTTATGAGGCTGCTGATGTGATAATGCAGACTTTGGATTCTGAGCGGGCGAGTATCAGCGGGGTTTCTCTGGATGAAGAAGCGATAAACATGATAACTTTTCAGCGGGCATTTCAAGGTGCGGCCCGTTATGTGAATATGATAAACGAACTACTGGACGATGTAATCGCCCTGGCGAACTGATGAACAAGGAACAAGGATATTAAGATGTCTACCTCTCGCGTAACAATGCTGATGCAAAGCAATCTGTTCGTGAACAGTATTCGCAATAATACTACGGACATGTTCAAGGTTCAGAATCAGTTGACGACAGGTTTGAAGCTGTCTCGTCCCAGCGATTCTCCGGCAGAAGCGACGACGATAATGGGGTTGGACAGTCAGATTGAGCGTCAGAACCAGTATCTGGGTAATATAGACCACGCAGTGCGGGTTTTTGATGCGGCGGATACGGCTTTGGGCAACGCGATTGATTTGCTTCAGAATGCTTATGATTTGGCTTCTGACGCGATTGGCAAAGATGACGCGACTTATAAGGCAAACGCTCAGGGTATTCAGGAAATCATCGATTCGCTGGTGACCATCGGTAATACGACGAGCATGGGTAATTATATTTTCGCGGGCGAGAGTATCACCGAGATGCCTTTTCAGTCGGTATCGGGCGGGGTGATGTATATGGGCGATTTGAATAATCTGAGTGCCCGCGTGGCGGACGACTCGGTGGCGAATTATACGGTTGACGCGAATACGACGTTTGGTTCGCTGAGCAAAGGTGTTATTGGTGTAACGAGCGTGGGCAGTGTGATAACCGAAGCTACTCGTTTGTCCGATTTGAACGGCGGTTTGGGCGAGGGTATTCGGCTGGGCCAGATAACCATAAGTGACGGCACGAATGTGGATTTGGTTGACCTTACCGGCTGCGAGACGATTGGTGATGTAATTGATACAATCAACAGCAGTACGGTGGCGACGACAATCGCGAGTATTAACAGTTCCGGTACGGGTTTGACGCTTACCTCGACTTATACCGGTCCGCCGCCGCCGCCGAGTGTTGATGTGACAGTAGTTGAAACCGGGGCGGGCACGACGGCGCAGGATTTAGGTATTTTTGACAGTGTCGGCGTAGGCGGGGACACCCTGACGGGACTTCGGTTGGTTTGCGGAGCAGTCGTCTGGCGCCAGATTCGACGATGGCGACATTGCTTTCGGATATGAACGGCGCATTAGGTGAGGGTGTTCGTCTGGGCAGTATACTGGTTAGTGACGGCACGAATTCCGCTCAGATTGATTTGTCGGGGTGTGTGACTCTGGGCGATGTAATAAACAAGATAGACGCGAATTTGCCTGTTAATATGTCGGCGATTTATAATTCGGCGAACGGCGGGATACATATAGAGTCGTCTGACCCGGCGTCAGATATAACTATCAAGGAGGTTGGTTCGGGTTACACCGCCCGTGATTTGGGTATATACAACGCGACCGGTGCGGGAGATGCTTTGGACAGCCAGGACCTTGATGCCCGCCTTACGTCAGCTACGCCACTTTCGGCGGTAGCCGGCGGGGTGGGCATCGATACTGCTTCGGGTATCATCATCCAGAACTCTTTGCTGAGTGAGATTGATCCGATAGATATATCAAATTGTGATACTCTGGGTGATGTGGTTGAGGCGATAAATAATGCCGGTATAGGTGCTTTGGCTCAAATAAACGCTGAGGGCACAGGTATCGAAGTGATTAATATGCTCAGCGGTTCGAGTTGACTATTGGCGAAAATGGCGGGACGACGGCGACCGACCTGGGATACGCTCAATGACGGGCGAGACGACTCTGGCCTCTCTTAATAAGGGGGACGGGGTGGCGACCCAGGTTGTTGGCGAGAACGGCACTACTCGTGACGGAGCGATAAGTATTACCAGTCGGGATGGCACGAGTTTTGAGGTTAATCTTTCGACGGCGGTTACGGTTCAGGATGTAATTGATTTGATTAATACTGAAGCGAGTGCCGCGGGTGCCTCGGTGACGGCTTCTCTGGCAAGTGTGGGTAATGGTCTGGTGTTGACCGACAGCAGCGGTGGGGCGGGCAATTTTGAAATTACGACCTCCAGTGATAACGGCTATTTCGTTGCGGCGCAGTTGGGCTTTACGGAGGAAACTTCGGTGGCTTCAAATACCATAAGTGCTGAGGATGTAAATCCAGTGAGCCGGAAGGCTTGTTTTCGAGTTTGATAGCTTTGCATCAGGCGGTTCTGGCCGGCGATGACCAGGGGATAACGAAATATTCGGAGTCGGTTTCTGAAGCCCGTCAGCAGTTATCTAATGTTCATGGTAATGTGGGGGCTCAGACCAAGGCTTTAGAAGAGCGGCGGATTATGTTGAAGACAGTATTTTAGCCACAGAGACTCTGCGAAGTGATATTCGTGATATAGATTTCACGGAAGCTTTGATTAGATATCAGAATTTATATACAGCGATGCAGGCGAACCTGATGAGTGCGGGCCAGATGAATAGTCTGAGCTTACTGGAGTTTCTGGCATGAGCGGTATCGTTAAAAGTAACAGTCAATGGATAACAGTTATCCATATCAACTTGCCGGAGGATTCGGCAACGGGAGCAAAGGCGTTCCCGGCGGATTTAACCAGGATGGTGTCCCGGACCAACCAAGGGACTAAGGAGGTTTGACATGCAAGTCAACACCACGCGTTTTGGATTAGTGGAACTAGAGCAGGAGCGAGTTATAACATTCGCTAAGGGTTTGCTGGGTTTCCCTGATAACAAAGATTATGTACTTTTGCAGACCAACAATGAAGGCAACTTTTTCTGGCTGCAATCTGTGGACCGCCTGAGCTGGCGTTCGTGGTATGCGATCCGCTGCTGTTTGTGCGGACTATCAGATTAACGTCAAGAGTGACGATTTAGCCGAGGTTGGCTTGACGGACATGAAGCTGGCCCAGGTGATGATAATCGTTAACAAGGTTGGTCGTATGCTGACGGGCAATCTTCAGGGACCGCTGTTGATAAACGCGGCGAATCGTCAGGCTCGCCAGATGGTTCTGGCCGAGCGTAAATACAGTACCAGACATCCGTTGATCGAACTTGCCGAGCGTAAGGACCAGGCGCATAGAATTGCCTGAATCCCCGGCTTTGTAAGCCGCACGTTGATTGGCCCGGATAGGCTGATTTGTATTATGGCGTTTTGGATGCGTCAGGCTGATTCGGACGTTCGCACGGATGTGAACCGAGAAGTGCCCCTTGGGGCGAAGGAGTTCAGGATGCTGGTGCTAAGCAGACAAAAAGACCAGACCATAATGATCGGTGATGACGTAGAAATCACCGTTGTAGATATACGTGGCGACAAGGTTCGGCTGGGAATTTCGGCACCCTCACAAATTCCCGTACACCGTAAAGAGGTATATGAGGCGATACAGCGAGAGAATCAGGAAGCGGCGAAAGTATCGCCTGACGACCTGGCGAAGCTGCCGGCCTCAGCTCGGAGCGGCAAGAAGAACCTGGATAAGTAGGGACAGTATGGAAACCCAAGTGATAACACGCATAGGATTGTCAGAAGAAGTCAGGGCGAAAGGAATCGCTCCGTGTTATCGCCACCCAGAGGCATGATGCCTGCCGCGATAAGCGGAATTTAGTCAAGGAGGATTTCCGATGACTAGAATTAACACAAATGTATCGGCACTAACAGCACAATCTAACCTAGGCCGGGCGAACAATTCGATGGCCAGCACGCTGGAGCGATTAAGCAGCGGCTTGCGTATCAATCGCGGAGCGGATGACCCGGCTGGTCTAATCGCTTCGGAATCACTGCGTTCGGAAATGTCCAGTATAAGCCGAGCCATCAGTAATTCCGAACGTGCTTCCAATGTGGTTGCCACAGCTGAAGGTGCATTGGCGGAGGTTGCCAACTTGTTG
>CAXXMR010000011.1:0-180510 GCA_963663805.2 Sedimentisphaerales bacterium | reverse complement strand
TTGGCGGCATTTTTGGGCAGTTGCTCGCGTTTTGTGGGCGAACTGACTATTCCCGGTATTGATGTGCCGCTGGAGATTACAGCTGAGCAGGTCGAGGCCATTGCCGGCAAGGTATTGCGAGCAGTTAAGGAAGCCGGCAGGATTTATCGCCATATCGAAGCGGCCAAGGGTAAAGGCAATTTCGTCACTGAAATTTCCATGGACGAAACCGACCTGCCGCAAACGCCGGTGGAGATGCTGTTTATTCTGCTGGCGGTCGCCGAGGAAGACATCCCCGCCCAGACTATAGCACCCAAGTTCACCGGCAGGTTCAATAAAGGTGTCGATTATGTCGGTGATGTTGAGCAGTTTACTCGTGAATTCGAGCAGGACCTGGCGGTTATCGCTTATGCGGTGAAAGAGTTTTGCTTGCCGGCGGACCTGAAACTCAGCGTACACAGGCGGGTCGGATAAGTTCTCCATCTACGGTCCTATCGGTAGCGCTATCCGCAAATTTGGCGCGGGGCTGCACCTCAAAACCGCGGGTACGACCTGGCTGGAGGAACTTATCGGCCTGGCAGAGGCGGGCGACGATGGCTTGACTATCGCTCAAAAAGTGTATAGTAATGCGTTAGGGCGTTTTGATGAACTTTGCGGCCCTTATGCCACGGTGATTGATATTAACAAAAACAATCTGCCCAGCCCCGACGAAGTAAAAAACTGGGACGGACCAAAGTTTGCCCGAACGCTGCGTCATGACCAAAGCTGCGGTGATTATAATCCCAATTTCCGCCAACTGCTGCACGTGGGCTATAAAGTCGCCGCGGAGCTGGGCGATGAATATCTGAGCGCTCTGAAAAACCACGAAGAATCCGTAGCGAAAAATGTTTTCGAGAATATAATGGACCGTCATATCCGCAGAATATTCGCATTATAACAAAAGGAACATAATCGGATGAGTGAACTATTCGACCTTAAAGACAAAGTAATCGCTGTTACCGGGGGGCGGTGGGGTACTCTGCGGCGCGATGGCGAAACATCTGGCTTCGGTGGGTGCTAAAGTCGCTATTCTTGACCTGCATCAGGAAACACGGCCAGAAGGTCGTTGATAAAATTACCCATGCCGGCGGTACTGCTCTAGCGGTACAATGTAACGTGCTGGAAAAAAGCAGCGTCGAGACCGCTGCCCGGACCGTCACTGAAAAACTCAGCTCGGTTGATATTCTCATTAACGGGGCAGGCGGCAATAAGAAAGAAGCTACCGCAACGGCTGATATGTCATTTTTCGACATGCCTGCTGACGCGATTAAGTTTGTATTTGATTTGAACTTCATCGGTACTTTACTACCCTGCCAGGTGTTCGGAAAAGTAATGGCTGATAAGGGGCACGGCAACATCCTTAACGTTTCCAGCATGAACGCTTTTCGGCCTCTCACCCGTATCGCCGCGTATTCCGCCGCCAAAGCCGCCATCAGCAATTTTACCCAGTGGCTGGCGGTACACATGTGTCAGAATTACTCCAAAGATATTCGCGTAAACGCTATCGCGCCGGGGTTTTTCCTGACCGAACAAAACCGCTTTCTGCTGACCGAAGAAAAGACGGGACAGTTAACCGACCGCGGCCAAACGATTGTGGACCATACTCCCATGGGGCGTTTCGGGCAGGCCGAAGAACTTGGCGGCACGGTGCAATGGCTGCTCTCGGAGGCCTCGAAATTTGTAACCGGCATCGTCGTACCTGTGGACGGTGGGTTCAGTGCATTTAGCGGTGTTTAGTTGAGGGAATAAAATCATGCTGCTTTACGCACGCGGAAGCGAAACTGACAATTTGACCGCTGACGACCTGAAGGCGGGTCTTTACGCAGCATTGGACAAGCTTGGCGGGAGGAATAAAGTGCTGGCGATTCCGCCGGACATTACGCGTTTTTATTCGCGGGCGGGCGAACTGACCGAAATGGCCTGGCAATATTACGGCGACAAAATGACCGATATTCTGCCGGGCTCTGGGTACGCATTTCCCCATGACCGAACCGGAAATCAAACGCATGTTCGGTGCGATGCCGACAAACCTGTTTCGCAAACACGACTGGCGTAACGGCGTGGTGACACTGGGTAATGTGCCGGGCGAATTTCTGCACGAAATAAGTGAAGGGCGCGTAAATTACGACTGGCCGGCACAGGTTGCGAAACTGTTGGTTGAAGGTGATTTTGATTTGATGCTCTCGGTCGGCCAGGTGGTTCCGCATGAAGTAATCGGCATGGCCAACTACAACAAAAATATTTTCGTTGGCACCGGCGGCGTCGAAGGAATCAATAAAAGCCACTTCCTCGGGGCCGCCTACGGTATGGAACGCATCATGGGGCCGAGCCGACCAATCCTGTCCGTCAGGTGCTGAACTACGCTGAAAAACATTTCGCGTCGGATTTACCGTTGGTGTATGTCCAGACGGTGGTTGCCGCCACTGACGACGGGCCGGTAACGCGCGGGCTGTATATCGGCAGTGACCGGGAATGTTTTCTCAAAGCGGCGGAGCTGTCGCTGAAGGTTAATTTTCAGATGCTGGATGAACCCCTTGAAAAAAGTCGTGGTCTATCTGGAACCGGAAGAATTCAAAAGCACCTGGCTGGGCAATAAGAGCATCTACCGCACGCGGATGGCAATGGCCGACGGAGGTGAGTTGATTGTCCTTGCCCCGGGACTGAAAGAGTTCGGCGAAGACAGGGAAATTGACCGGCTGATTCGTAAATACGGCTATTTCGGCACTGAGCGGGTACTCGACTGGGTAGGCAAAAATGATGATCTCCGCGCGAATCTCAGTGCCGCGGCTCACCTTATTCACGGTTCGAGTGAAGGACGGTTCAAGGTCACATACTGCCCCGGCAAGCTGGGTCGCGAGGAAATCGAAAAAGCGAACTTCGCCTATGCCAACCTCGAAAAAATATTGAAAGTTTATGACCCACACAAACTCAAAGATGGTTATAATACGGTCAATGGCGAAGAAATCTTCTATATCTCAAACCCCGGCATGGGCCTCTGGGCCGGGAAGGACAGATTCAAATAAAGGTAAATAAAATGACACAAAAAAACGCAAAAAAATATTCCATGATCGTGCCGACCAGCATGGGCGTTCGCCTGACCCCGGTCGATTCGCAGCCCTTCCATTGCAGTGACACATTCAAAATGCAGGCCACCAGCGCCGAAAGTAATGTCGCCAGCGTATCATCGTACCTCGGTATGCCGGTGAAAGTGCTGACGGCGTTTGTCAAAGGCAGTCCGGTTTCGCATTTCATTAAGGATGATCTCGGCAGCCGGCGGATGGATTTTGAAGGGCCGGAATTTGAACAGGGCAACCCTGGGGCTATCGCCATCAGATTAACATGGCTGACAGCGGCTGGGGCTCGCGCGGGCCAAGGGTACAAAATGACCGGGCCGGCGAAGTCGGTCGTGAGCTGAGCGTCGAACATTTTGACCTCGACAGAATCTTCGGGCAGGAAGGTGCCACGATCGTACATCTTTCGGGGCTTATCGCGGCATTGTCGCCCAAGACCAGTCAATTCTGCCTCGACATCGCCCGTATCGCAAAGGAAAACGGTTCGCTGATTTCGTTCGACCTGAACCATAGAGCGAGTTTCTGGAAAGGCAGGGAACAGGAACTCTCACAGGCCTTCGCGGAAATCGCTTCACGCAGCGATATACTCATCGGCAACGAAGAAGACTTCCAGCTTTGTCTGGGCATCAAAGGCCCTGAAGCGGGCGGGCAGGGGCTGGACGCGAAAATCGAGGGATTCAAAGAAATGATTGGCAGGGTGCAATCAGCCTATCCCAACGCTACTTATTTTGGCACGACGCTCCGCGAGGTTGTTTCGGCGAACTGCCATATGTGGGGTGCGGTTGTCACTAACGGCAGGGAATGGGAAGTTATCAAACCTCGCGAAATCGGCGTGCTCGACCGCATCGGCGGCGGTGACGGTTTTGTGGGCGGCCTGCTCTACGGCATCCTCAAAGGCTGGAGCGTACAGGATTGTGCCCGGTTCGGCTGGGCCAGCGGGGCACTCGCCGCGACCATGCTGACCGATTACGCTCAACCGGCAGATGAAGAGCAACTGTGGAGCATCTGGGACGGCAACGCAAGAGTAAAACGTTAAACAAAAAACATAAATTGAAATCATCCTAAAAGCATTAAACAAAACAGGAGACAAGCAAATGACTAAAGCGGACATCGGCCTGGTGGGTCTGGCGGTAATGGGCGAAAACTTCATCCTCAACATGGAAAGCAAAGGCTTTACCGTGGCGTGCTTTAACCGCACGGTATCGAAAGTTGACGACTTCATGAACGCCCGCGCGAAAGGCAAGAACATCGTCGGCTGCCACTCGATCGAGGAATTTGTAAATTCGCTCAAATCACCCCGCAAAGTAATGCTGCTGGTCAAGGCCGGCGGTGCCGTGGACGCCTTCATCGAACAGGTACTGCCCCACCTCGACAACGGCGACATCATCATCGACGGCGGCAACAGCCACTTCCCCGACACCATCCGCCGCACCGAATACGTCGAGAGCAAAGGCAAGCTCTACATCGGCACCGGTGTCTCCGGCGGTGAAGAAGGAGCCTTGCTGGGCCCTTCCATCATGCCCGGCGGCAGTAACGCGGCCTGGGAACATGTCGCGCCCATCTTCCAGAAATGCTCGGCTCAGACCGAAGCCGGTGAACCCTGCTGCGAATGGGTAGGCGAAAACGGGGCAGGACATTTCGTCAAAATGGTCCATAACGGCATCGAATACGGCGATATGCAGATGATTTGCGAAACCTACCAGATGATGAAACAGGGACTCGGTTTGACCAACGCCGAAATGCATGATGTATTCACCAAATGGAACAAAGGCGAGCTCGATTCGTATCTCATCGAAATAACCCGCGACATCCTGGGCTATAAAGACGAAGACGGCAACGATACCCTCGACCTCATCCTCGACACCGCGGGGCAGAAAGGCACCGGCAAATGGACCGCCATCGCCGCACTGGATGAAGGTATGCCGCTAACGCTCATCGGCGAAGCAGTATTCGCCCGCTGCCTGTCGGCCATCAAAGACGAACGTGTCGAAGCCTCAAAGCAAATCAAAGGTGAGGTCTCGAAATTCACCGGAGACAAAAAACAACTAGTGGACGATTTGCAGCATGCGCTTTACGCATCTAAAATCGTCAGTTACGCCCAGGGCTACCAGCTCATGCGGGCCGCGGCAGTAACCTACAACTGGAACCTCAATTACGGCGGCATCGCCCTGATGTGGCGCGGCGGCTGTATTATTCGCTCAGCCTTTTTGGGCAAGATTAAGGAAGCGTTCACGAAGAATCCAGAACTTTCCAATCTGCTGCTGGACCCGTTCTTTAATAACGCTGTAAGCAAAGCCCAGGCTGCCTGGCGCCGTGTTGTCGTTGCCGCGGTTGAACTGGGGATTCCCATGCCGGCAATTTCTTCGGCTCTGGCGTTCTTCGACGGCTATCGCAGTGAAAGACTGCCGGCTAACCTGCTCCAGGCCCAGCGTGACTACTTCGGCGCCCATACCTACGAACGCGTAGACAAACCCCGCGGCGAATTCTTCCACACCAACTGGACCGGCAGAGGCGGCAACACCGCAGCCAGCACTTACGTCGTCTGATGACTATAAATTACGGGCAGGCGTTCAAAAGCGTCTGCCTTTTCATTCGCATAAGGTAAATGTCATGACCATCGAATTTATGAGCGACGATTTACTGCTGACCACCGAGACCGCGCGTCGGCTCTATCACGATTACGCCGCGGACATGCCTATCTACGATTACCACTGTCACCTGCCCCCTGCCGACATCGCTGCGGACCGCAATTTCGATAACCTTACTCAGATATGGCTTAACGGCGACCATTATAAATGGCGGGCGATGCGCAGCAACGGCATCGACGAAAGATTCATTACCGGCAGTGCGAGCGATTACGAAAAATTCGAGAAATGGTCCCAAACCGCCCCTTACGCCATCGGCAACCCTCTTTACGTCTGGACCCATCTGGAACTTAAACGTCCCTTCGGCATAACCGGCAAACGGCTCGGACCGGACACCGCAAAAGAAATTTACGATAGGTGTTCCGAAATGCTGCGTTCGCCCGAATTCAGCGTCCGCAATATCATGCGTAAAATGAATGTTAAAATGGTCTGCACCACCGAAGACCCGCTGGACAACCTGGAACATCATCAGAAAATCGCTGCGGATAATTTTGATATTACCGTCAGCACCGCCTGGCGACCCGACAAAGCTCTGGCCTGTGAAAATGTCGAGTCGCTTAATGAGTGGATTAACGGTCTGGAGAAAGCTGCGGATTGCCAAATCAGCAGTTTCGACGATTATCTGACGGCCATTCGCAAACGTCATGATTATTTTCATGCTAACGGCTGCCGTATCGCCGACCACGGCCTGACCATTATCCCCGCGGCAGATTATACCGAAAGCCAGATCAATGACATTTTCAACAAGCTGCGCAGCGGCAGACCTATCGGCGTTGATGATTGCCTCAAATTCCAGTCCGCGCTGCTTTATGAGCTAATGGTCATGAACCACCAAAAGAACTGGTCCCAGCAGCTCCATTTCGGTGCCCTGCGTAACAATAATTCCCGAATGATGAACATCCTCGGACCTGACACCGGCTACGACTCCATCAGCGACTTCCACTGCGCCCAGCCGCTGGCCCGTCTGCTCGACCGGCTCGACCGCAACAACCAGCTTACCCGCACCATACTTTACAATCTCAACCCCGCCGACAACGAACTGATGGCCACCATGCTCGGCAATTTCCAGGACGGCAAGACTCCCGGCAAAATCCAGTACGGTTCGGGTTGGTGGTTTCTCGACCAGCGTGACGGTATGCAAAAGCAAATGACCGTGTTAGCCAACCTCGGCCTGCTCAGCCGATTCGTAGGAATGCTGACCGACTCCCGCAGCTTTCTTTCATACCCCCGCCATGAATACTTCCGCCGCATACTATGCAAATTACTAGGCGAATGGGCAGCTATTGGGGAAATACCCAATGACACCAAATCACTGGGTCCTATGGTGCAGAATATCTGTTTTAATAACGCTCAGAGCTATTTTCAGATTGAATTGCCGGGCCGCTGACATCGCGGCTTGACCCCGGTGGGCAAGCAGATTATCATGCCGGGTTGCGGAGCCAAGGGGCTCTGTATAACGTAGTAACCTGGAGATAATGAATGTTTGAAAGATATACCGAAAACGCCCGCAGTGTACTGAATCGGGCTCGTCAGGAAGCCCAGCACCTCAAACACGACCACATCGGCACCGACCATATCCTGCTCGGCCTGATAGAGGTTAAACAGGGTTTGGCGGCTGAGATTTTGCAGCATCAGAATGTTGACCTGCTCCATGCCAAAGAACAAATCACAAAAATGGTCACCCACGGACCAGGCCCCGAAAACGGCGATTATGAAACCCTGCCCCGCACCAAACAAGCCCAGGAAGTCCTTGACGACGCTGTCAAAGAAGCCCGCTTCCTGAAACATAATCACATCGGCACCGAACACATCCTGCTCGGTATGCTCTACGAAGGCGAAAGCACCGGCACTCTGGTATTACGGAACCTCGGCCTGAACATAGACGAAGTTCGCAAAGACACCCTCGAATTTATCAGTCGCGGCAAAACACTAACTGACGATTCCGTCGGCTAGATAACCGGCATCAAAAAAAACGTTAAAAAATAGTTATCGTCCCAAAGGTTGGGGGCAGCTTGCATTGTGCCTTCTCGAAAGATGCGTTTATCGCTTTGGAGGCTTCGGGCAGGAGCGGGGTTTCGTCGTTCATTTTCTCCCGGAATCTGCCCAAGCAAAAGGTTACTATCCCCTTGGAATCACGGAGGATAGCCCAACGCAGGCGGGCGACCCGGGCGCCGTGTTTCCGGCTATACGGCAGGAAGCCCTGGGTAACTCTGGGGCCTTCTCGGTTGGCCTGCCGGCAGCCCGTAAACGCTAACCCCAATTTCTCACTTAGCGGTCAAAACCGTCAAAAATAAAAATATTTTCTGTGATTTTGAGTTGTAAGCGGCGATTTTAGTTCGATATTGGCTCTGGTACAGACCTGCCCTATTGCCAGGTGTTTTTCAGCCGCGATAATATGTGCATGTACCTGAAGAAGCACAAGCGAAAGAAGAACGGCAAGTACAACACCTACTACAGCATAGCTGAGAAGCGTAAAGTCTCGCGCGGTCGTTATGTGGAGAAGATGGTTCTGTATCTCGGGGAGATTTCCGATTCGCAAAAGAAGTCCTGGGAAAAGTCTATTGAGATAATCAACGAGGATAACCAGCCTGTCCGCAAATCATTGTTTGCTTATGACCAGGATAATCATGCCCACCATGATGTCGATACCATTGCCGTGAAATTATCAAAGATGCGGCTGGAAAACCCCCGAACATTTGGTGACTGTTGGCTGGGCTGTGAGATATGGGATACTCTTGGGCTGGATAAATTCTGGTCCGCTCGTATAGACACCGAAAGATCTTCGGTGGAGTATTCCAAAGTCGTTAAATTATTGACGGTAAATCGTCTTATCAAACCCGGCGCGGAGTTTTATGTTCATCAGCACTGGTTTACTCAAACCGCAATGGATGTATTGCTGGACTGTGATTTTGAGGTTGCCGAAAAGAACCGGCTTTACCGCTGCCTGGACAGGATATTGCCCTACAAAGAGGAGCTTTGCTCTTATCTGAAAGATACCTGGCAGATGATGTTCAATCTGGAATACGATATTTTGCTTTACGATATCACCAGTACGTATTTTGAGGGATTATGCAAACAGAATCCTAAAGCCAAATTTGGTCATAGCAAAGATCGCAGAAGTGATTGTCGGCAGATTCTGATAGCTTTGGTAGTTACGCCCGATGGCTTTCCGATTAATTATGAAATCTGGGCGGGTAATACCTCGGAGAAAACCACGCTAAAGCCGTTATTGAACAAGATAGAGTCAAAATACGGCCAAGTCGGCAGGGTTTGGCTGATGGACCGGGGTATCCCCACAGAAGCGGTACTTGAGCACATGCGTGATAATGACATTGGTTACCTTGTTGGTACTCCTCGTAAATTACTGGATGAATTCTCAAAAGAACTCTCGGTGAAAAACTGGCATGATGTAAATGACAGTGTTCGCATAAAGCATATCGAAAAAGATGGTGAATGTTATGTTCTAGCCCGCAGCAAAGAGCGGATGGCTAAAGAACGGGCTATGCGTAAGCGCAAGCTGCGTGACTATCTGGAAGGTCTGGAGAAGCTGAAGAAATATCGTGATTACGCCCGTTTTATGCAAAGGCTGGGCAAACTCAAACATCATGCTGGCAGTTCGTATAAATGCGTTACTCTTACAATTCCAAAACCAAAGGAAAGAATTGAGGAAGGTGAGTTTGATTATAAATTCGATAGGAACAAATACCGAGAAATGATTTATCGTGACGGCACATACTTTTTGCGTACCAATCAAACCGGAAAGAATGGCATAGAGCTTTGGCAGGAGTATATGCTGCAATGTAATGTAGAACAAGCGTTCCGGGAGCTCAAAAGCGATCTGGGTGTTCGGCCGGTCTATCACCATAAAGAAGACCGGGTCGATGCTCACGTGTTTGTAGCGTTTATGAGCTATTGTCTGCAAGTGACCTTGAGACACAGACTGCGGGCCAGTGCCTGCGGGATAACCAGCCAGGCCGTTTTGGAAACAATGTCACGAATCCAGATGCTCGATGTGTCCTTTGAAACCCAGGACGGCAGGACTCTGCTGATGCAGAGATATACCGAGCCCGATGGCGATCAGAAATTGCTGCTATACCATTTGAAGATGGAAATGCCGCCGCAAAAGCCACCGAAAATATACAGCGGTCAGCTCAAAAAATAACACCACTGTTGGCGACAGACCAACAGCCCTGAAGGAGCCAAAAATCCACTTTTTACCCCTTAAGTGAGAAATTGGGGCTAAACGCATTTTGCTTCCCCAGTTTTTATACAGTCAATCCCAACCCTCACGAATGAAAATCCCGATACTCTCTAGGCGGTAAACTATGAATTTTCTTGAAGTTACGTGAAAAATGATAAGGATCCTCAAATCCCACCTGATACGCGATTTCCTTAACCGAAAGCGAAGACGTCAGCAAAAGATTAGCCGCCTTATTCAACTTCAGCCGCATAACATATTCGTGAGGAGAGGTATGGCAATACCGCTTAAACAGTGAGGACATATAACGGGAGTTTATAGCACAATGTTCCGCAACTTCTTGCGAAGAAGAGAGTTGGGAAAAATTGTCATCAATATATTTCTTGCACTCAAAATAAGTCGCCATCGACTGAGAATAATTCCGTTTCAGCTGCCCCGAATCCTGACCCAGCAGTAAAAACAATATCCGCAAATAGTTACAGCATATCTCCTGCGAATACCGCCCCTTCTCGATACCCGCGTCAAAAATCTTCTCAAATACCCCCAAAACTTCAGCCGACTTCAAAGGCCTCACCGCCCCGGCCTCATATAGCGAACCTGCCCGAAGCAGACGCTCAGCCTCAGCACCCACAAAAGTCACAAATATATGCTCCATAGGCTCTTGCCCATCAGCACGGTAATGATGAGCCGTACCCGGACAAAAACCCGAAACCGAACCTGCCGTCAACTCTATACGCCGCGAGTTTATCTCCAGCCGCCCCTTGCCCCTTGTCGTATATTTGACAAAATAATAAGGGTACGTCGAACGGTTAATATCAAAATTCGACGCGCATTTCTCATAACCCCCGCAAACAATCGCCAAATCTCGATTGTAATCCGGCGAAGTATCATAATAAAAATAGCGGGCGTCCAGAACCTTGCCGCGTGGGTTCTGGGCGTATTGGTCTTTGATAATCTTGGCGGAATTATCCTTTTTTTTCATCTGGCAGCCGTTCTGTAAAATGACTTATATCCATCACAATATTACTTATGACCATTTTAGTCAAGCTAAAAGCCTTTATAATCCAGATAGTAAATGACTTTTTGACAAATTTGGCTTGAAATCGAAAGTGGCATTATGAAATACAATCTTGAAAAAATCTTCCGAAACTTCCAGATTGACGCGAGTTTTATTGACGCCTGTCCCTACGGCAGCGGCCATATAAACGATACTTTCGCCGTAACCTCTGACCATAACAGCAGTAAGGTTCGCTATATCTTTCAGCGAATCAATCATAATATCTTCAAAAATCCGCCGCGACTGATGGAAAATATTATACGCGTCACCAGCCACCTCCGCGAAAAACTGAAAGTGGCCCAGGCTCGCGATATTGACAGAAAAGTCATCACTATCATCCCCGCCCGAGACGGCCAGGGATATTATATTGACGAACAGGAAAATTACTGGCGAGTTTATATTTTTATCGAAAAGGCCCAAACTTATGATGTAATGCAGAACCTCGACCAGGCTTTTCAGGCCGCCAAAGCCTTCGGCCAGTTCCAAAAAATGCTCGTTGACCTGCCTAAGCCGCCCTTATTTGAAACCATACCGGATTTCCATAACGGTCCGAAAAGATTTCGAGATTTCCGTGACGCCCTGCAAAAAGACATCTGCAATCGTGCCCGAGATTGTCAGGCAGAAATTGAGTATCTGCTGAAAAACGCCTGGATTTTCGATGTCCTGCCCAAACTGGTCGAGGAGGGAAAAATCCCCATTCGCATAACCCATAATGACACAAAAATAAACAATGTCATGATTGACGACGAGACCAACGAGGGAATCTGCGCTATTGACCTCGATACCGTAATGCCCGGCCTGGCCCTATATGATTTCGGCGATATCCTAAGAACAACCCTCAGCCCCTCGGAAGAAGACGAAAGAGATTTATCTAAAGTTGGTATGCAAATGCCCCGTTTTGAAGCGGTTTTGAGAGGCTATCTTTCTTCGGCGGGTGATTTTCTGAATCAGGCCGAGCGGGACCATCTGGTTTTCAGCGGCCAGATGATTACCCTGACGATAGGTACGCGGTTTCTGACCGACCACCTGGCCGGAGATACCTATTTCAAAATTCACCGCGACAACCAAAACCTCGACCGCTGCCGCACCCAGTTCAAGCTGGTCAAATCTATCAGCGAAAACCAACTAAAAATGAACAAACTGGTCAAAAAAGTTTCAAATCAGCGCGAACCGACATAATAAGAACTGTTGACAATACCCGATTTTGGGCTATATTGTCCCCTTTGCTGCCCCTTGCGGGGGTCTGAGCAGCGCCGATGTAGCTCAATTGGTCGAGCACGGCTTTCGTAAAGCCGCGGTTGTGGGTTCGAGTCCCACCATCGGCTTTATTTTGTTGGGTTCAACTCCGCTATAATCGCCTGGGTGGAACCGGTACCCAGCCTCTTACAGCCCATCTCCAGGAACCTAACCGCCTGCTCCGCTGTTCGTATCCCCCCGGATGCTTTCACGCCCAGTCTACCACCTACTGATTCCAGCATGATTTTTACCGCTTCGGCAGTCGCTCCGGCTGTACCAAACCCGGTCGAGGTCTTGACATAGTCGGCTCCAGCTTCTTCGGCGATTTGGCAGGCCGTTCTGATAAGCTCAGGGGTTAGATAGCAAGTCTCCAAAATAACCTTCACCATTGCCCCCCGTGGTTTTGCCAGCGAGGTTATTCCCGCAATCTCATCTCTGACGTATTTATTTTCCCCCGAAATCAACCGGGCGAAATTGAGTACCATATCCAGCTCAACGGCCCCGTCGTCAAGTGCCCGCCCGGCCTCAGCCGCTTTTATATCACCGGCGATACTGCCATGGGGAAAACCTATCACTGTCGAAAGAGCGACTTTAGAGCCTGTCAACACCTCTCTGGCCACCATTACATCTGCCGGTCGCACGCAAACGCTTGCCACCTCGTACGTTACAGCTACCAAACACTCCGCCCGAACCTTCTCAACCGTCATCTCCGGCTTCAAAGCCGCATGGTCGATAAACGAAGCAATATCTACATTATGCATAAAAAAATATCCCTTTTGTAACTACAACATCTATCTGTTCAGATGCCCAGCCCCTCAGAATAAGTACCACCCATAACATTCGCAACCGAAATCAGTAACATCCCGCAGAATAACGTGCATAGCTACCTCGCTGTACCTTATCCTGAATTTCCGAAAATTCAACAGAACTCCGACGTAGTCCCATAACTAAGCCGGATTAATATCACCAGAATTCTTGTTTGTCCAACGATTATATATTCATCCCCTTGGCGAATTAGCTTGGATTCGGGATATTGACTTTTTTATCTTGGCCGTTATAACTGTCTGCCAGAATACTGTTTAAAACCGTAAGGATAAAAACACTAATGAAAACAATACTTATAACTGCCGGTATGCTGGTCTGCTCTAACGTATTTATGACTTTCGCCTGGTACGGTCATCTCAAGAACATGGCCGCCAAACCCTGGGTCATTGCCGCTCTGGTCAGTTGGTCCATCGCTCTGGGCGAATACCTCATTCAGGTCCCGGCCAACCGTATCGGCCACACCACAATGAATGTCGGTCAGCTCAAAATCCTTCAGGAAGCCATAACCCTCTCCGTATTTGTCCCTTTTTCGATGTTCTACCTCAAAGAAAGTTTTCGACTGGACTATGTCTGGGCCGGGCTCTGCCTTATGGGAGCAGTATATTTTATGTTTCGTGTCTGACCACACAGAAAAGTTGCCCTGCCCTCTGTTCACGGTTATCATCTATCCAGAGGACGATTGCATGGCAGCGACACCATTAAAAAAGCACATTAAAATAATACCCGACTACCTCCGCCTCGCCCTGAAGCGAGAATCGGAATACAAAGCGAGCTTCTACAGCTTCATCTTCCACCAGCTTATCGGCGTCGCAGTCTGGCTGATTTTCTGGAAAGCCCTGCTCGGCAAAATCGGAGATTTCGGTCGCTGGAATTTTCCCATGATGGTACTGCTGACCGGATTCGTCAATATCAACTCCGGGTTCTGGATGTCATTTTCCGCCGTCTGGCGTCTGCCCCGCGAGGTGCTCAGCGGCGAACTAAACGGTTACCTCATCAAACCCATCCACCCCTTCCTCCATTTTATTTTCCGTCGCGTAAACCTCCGCAGCGTACCCCGCGTTCTGCTGGGCCTGGGCGTTATTATCACGGCCCTTAATATCTATGACCTGCCCTGTACTTTCACTTCCGTGCTGCTGGCCGCAATACTCAGCCTGCTCAGCTTTTTGACCACCTTCATGCCTTTTGCCATGATATGCCTGAGCGTCTTCTGGATAGGACAGGCAGAATTTCTCCGCGACCTTTTTGTAGAACTGTTCGTCTTTCAGAACTACCCTCTCAGCGAATTTCCGCGCGGCTTTATTGCCGTCTTTACATTTATTATTCCCCTGATATTTTCCGCCACCATCCCCGTCTTGGCCCTGACCAGCCTGACCAACCTGCAATCACTGGGTCTGCTGGGCCTGCTGCTGATAATCATAATTTGCCAAATCAAACTGTTTACCTTCATCTGGAGAAAAGGCCTGAAACGTTATGAAAGCAATGGCGGCTAAATATATAATTATTTTCATCACCCAGATGAAAAACCTCGCTGAGTATCGCGTCAATTTCTGGCTCAAGCTCATCCGCCCCGTCGTCATGACCGCCGCGGTGGGCTCGCTCTGGATGGTGCTTTTCCGGGTCTCAGGCCGCGAGACCATCGGCGGATTTAGCCGCACCTCCTTCATAATCTACCTGCTCACCATCCGTTTCATCGCGGTATTCTCACCCGGCGGCCGCTGCATCACCGACATCAACGAAGAAATCCGCACCGGCAATCTGACCATGCGTCTTGTCCGTCCTATACACTATCTAATTTGGCTATTCTTCCGCAATCTGCCAGTCCCTCTTATTTCCGGCACCACCGGTATCGTCCTGGTCAGCGTTCTGGCCGTGAGCATCAACGCCCCCACCCCCGCCGGCCTAATGGTTCCACTTTTCGTCGCTTCAATCATCGCCACCATAATGACCCAATACGCCATTTTTATGGGCATCGGCATACTTAGCTTCTGGGTCTACGACGTCTTCCCGCTTGAACGGTTCTATCGCATGATTAACAACCTGCTCAGCGGGGAAATGGTTCCTCTGACAATCTTTAGCCCTGCCGTCCGCCACATCCTGCAGTTTTTGCCCTTCGCTTCCCTGGCCTTCATTCCCGGCGGGATTTTCACCGGAATCTTCACCCCCAAAGAATCCCTCACCCTGGTAGGTTCCCAATACTTCTGGGCCATAACCCTCTGGGTAATTCTGCTGAGCCTCTACGACCGCGGCATAAAAAAATTTGAAGCTCAGGGCGGCTAAGGAAATTTAGAGTCCCGTTTTTTGTCTTCCGCGTCAGACAAATACTCCACAAGTCTTTGCGGTTCATCCGTCTGAATCATGTTGACCCCGCGGTTTATCAGCCAGTCCCATGCCAGGGGTTTTTCATTCGGCAGCGGGTCGATGTGGCTTCCTGAATATCTAACGTCCAGGGTATTAACCCATACGCGTAAGCCACGTTTTTTAATCATGTCCACGGTTTCCGGCGATATTATCGGGTGGCGGTCGTCATCAAAAACCAGCTCGACCGCTACACATTTGCCCTGAAGTTCATCAAGCATTGAGAAAAACTCTTCCAATTTCGGAGTATCCGGACCATGAAATTTTATTACCGGCATATAGTTAATTGACTCATCGATTGAATCAAAAAATTTGCCAGCAGTATCAGTTTGATAATTGCTTTTTATAAGCGCGTTGCTTTGGGTTCCGGTTTTCTTTAGTACTGCCATGGCATCATCCATGATGGTACCAATCTTATCCAGATTGACCAGACAGGTATCTTTGGCAGCTAACATAGCCTCTTCGAGCAGTGGGACACGATGGTCGGTAATATTGCCTTTGTGGTCTTTGAGATGGAGCTGTTTGATTTCCGCCAGGGTCATCTCGGAAATTTTACCGTGCCCGTCAGTTGTCCTGTCCACTGTCGCATCGTGCATCAGGATAAGCTGGCCGTCGCGGGTTTTGCGGACATCAACCTCTACAATATCAACTCCCATTGCTATACATCCCTGAATAGCGGCAACGGAGTTTTCCGGCGCATGTTTCCAATTGCCGCGGTGGGCGACAACCATTACCCGGCCATAGGGCTGACGAAGCTCTCTGTTGAGAATATCGGTCCGAGCGGGTTTGATTTCGGCAGCAGAACAGGCCGATACGCAAGCCAAAACCATAATAGCGTTTGCCAGAACAATACGCACATTAACGAGATTTTTAATTTTGAAATTCATTTCTAACTCTTTCTATTACTCAATACAACTATCTTACTATCATTCCACATTAATCAAAAGAATTTGATTACGCCGAGCGCACCAACAAATATTTTATAACAAATGTAATTACAACTAAAATAATTACTGACAATATCCAATTCAGAACCGGCCTGAATGGATTCCGAGGCATATCAATAGAATATTTCACATAAATCTTCCTCCATCCGAAGGGTAAAGGCTTAAAGCGTTCAACGAACTCACGCAGCGTTGCTTCCTGGACAGGCCTGGTCAGCAAGGTTACGGGTATCCAGACAATACTTGAGACCAGAACACTAATTGTTAATTGGTAATAATAAGGGCAGTGGCTAACAAACAACTTCAGAAATACAGCGGCCATGCTTGATGTCAGAATAGCGGAAAGCTCACTCCAGACATTTATGCGCCACCAGAACCAGCGCATGATAATTACCAGTCCGGTCCCGCTGCTCAAAACCAGAATAAATTTCAGCACGGAAAACACTGAATCCGAGCAGTAAGTAATCATTACCGCCATAATCAGCATAATCAGCATAAAGACTTGTGACATTCTTATGTAATGATGCTCCGAGCCGTTTCTGATCAGAAAACGTTTATATATATCTCTGGAGATATAGGAAGCTCCCAGATTGAGATGGGTGTCAATGGTTGACATAAAAGCACCGATTAGCCCAGCCAACACAAATCCTTTGCAGCCGACCGGCAAGACTTCGGAAATAATTACGGCATAATTTTTTTCTGGGTCAGTGGTGTCATTCAGCAGAATTATCGAACATAGAGCTGTAATAATCCAGGGCCAGAGCTGCACCACATAGGTCATTATCGAAAAGAAAAGTACGCCGCCCACCGCGTGTTTCTCGTTTTTTGCCGATAGTATCCGTTGGATATGTTTGCCGCCGCCGTCAGCGTTATAGTTGGACCACCATTGAATCAGTAAACAACTCAAAACAAACAGGGTCACAAAAGAACCCATATCTAATTTTGGAAACATCGAAGTATATTCTATCGGGCTCTGCTTCTGGACCACACTTAACTTGCTGAGCAGCATGTTCATCCCACCGACCTTTTTGACCGCAAAAACAGCGAGCATGAAACTGCCCGCCAAAGCAATCGGATACTGCAGCGTATCAGTAAGAGCAATCCCCAGATAACCAGACAGGCAGCTATAGATAAAAACCAAAAGGACCGCGATAACCGCTATTGTCATCGGGTCGATATTCGCGAAATGCGTCAGAATTTTGAGCAACGCGATGAATACCCAGCCCATAATTATCGTGTTGAGAATAAGGCCGAAATATATCCCCTTGATAAGCCTTAGCGCACTGGCGGCCTTGCCGCTGTATCGCAATTCGATGAATTCAACATCGGTTATTATGTTCGCCCGACGCCAGAGAGGAGCCAAAATAAACGCGACCAACATAGCTGATATTAAATTACTCCACTGAAACCACATTCCCGGCAGGCCATATTCATAAATAATTTTATTCACTACCAAGGGGGTATCAATCGAGAAATTCGTGGCTGCCATCGAGAACCCGATAAGCCACCAGGGCATCTTTCGGTCTGCCAGATAAAAATTCTCAAAGGAATTGTGTTTCTTTCTCGATACCGCGATACCTATCAAAAAGGTAAACACGATATAAAGAAAAATAATCACTATGTCTATTTTTGACAAAGACATACACACTTCCCATTGATTTTCAAAATCGCCGGCCCAATACGCGAAAATATCACTTTAATCAGTCGGCGGCCTTAATTTTCCACAATGTCGCTGCCAGAATCATAGAGATTACCGATGAGGAAATCCAGAAGATTACCGCCTGGCTGAAATCATAATGTTTTACGCCATCGATGATTTCAACCCCCCCGGCAATCAGATAGCTGGAGATATTCTCCTGCAAAGCCGCGCCGAGATAGCTGCTGATGCCGATAAATCCGCAGACGGCACCTGAGACTTGCTTAGGCATTATATCGACCGCGAACAGGCCGCCGATAACCGCCAATAAACCGCTGAGGGTGAAACCATAAACCATAAAAGAAATCGTCAGTATCATTTTCCCGCTAAACGGCGATAGAAATATAATGCAAAGAGAAATAAACTGTATCAGGCCAAATATCAACGTCACCGGTGGTCGACGGGAGTTAAACAGTTTGTCCGAGATAAACCCATAAGCGATACAGCCCAGGATGCCCGCGATAGTATTCAGGCCCAGCACACTGCCGGCCTCAATCAGGGAATAACCCTTGGCTTCCTGAAGATACAATATGCCCCAACTGTTCACCGCGTAACGATTGATGTACATGCTGGCGCTGGCCAGGGCCAAAACCCAAAGTGCCGGTCGCTTGAGAACCGATAGTTGCAATGATATTTTCCTGCGATGCTCATCACCTGCCGCGGTGCCGGCATCCTGCACGGGGACACCGTGGTCGTTTTTCCAATCCGCCACAGGGGGCAGTCCCACAGTCCGGGGCCTGTCCCGCATAAAAGCATAAAGCAAAAACGCTACCACAATCGCCATAATGCCCGGCCCGACAAAACCAGCCCGCCATCCCCAACAACTAACCAGCGCCGCGGTTAAAACAAAGGTAATACCCTCACCAATGGAATGGGAAGAACTCCAAATGCCGTAGTACTGTCCCCGTTCACGATTACTGAACCAGTTCGACAAAGATATTATACTCGAAGGAGCGCCAAACGCCTGAAACCAGCCGTTCAGGCCCCACAAAGCTACAATCAGCCAATATATCGGAAACACCCCAACCAGCAAATTTACCAGCGCCGAAAGGAGTAATCCCGTTGAAAATAATTTCCGCACATTGGCATGGTCAGCCAAAAAACCGTTGGCCAACTTACCAAACGCATAACCATAAAAAATCGCCGAACCTATAGTACCCAGCTCTTCAACCGTGAAGATGCCGTTGTCTATCAAAGGCTTTTTTACCACCGACAACGCCAGCCGGCAAGTGTAATAAAAACCATAGCCAATGGTAATAGACATCAAAATCGACAATCGACATTTTTTATAAAGACAATCGACCTGCTGAGAATCCTCAATCGGTGAAGCATCCTGACCGGAGGAAAAAAAACGTAATATATTCTTAATCATTCAGTATCCCAGCAGACTATTATTCAGTAACAAAATCGACCTCAGGACGGTCCGCAATCATTATGACACTGTCCCAGACAGGCAGGTTTGTGAATTTGACCGAACTGCCGTGATTTTTCCAATCCACACCGTTTATCTCATATGCTTTTCCGGAAACCATTTCCACGTAAATCGGGTCCGCGAAATTTGTATCATTAACAGTCAGGTCAACAATATCCCACGTTAAATTATCATCGGGGACGCGGTCATTATACCAAACCAGCAGAACCGGCTTGTTATTTTTCTTAAAACCAGCCACTGTCATTTCACGATAGGATTTTGCCTTGTAAGTCAATTCTCCAACCGGAATAACACTATCGTCAAAAAAGCTGACCATGTGTTGCACGCCGTAATAAGAGGGACGTTTATATATGATTTCATGCAAGAGATTAGCGCGTATTAATCCAAATGATTGCAGCATATTCGAATATTTCAAATCGATGATGGTAAAAATGGAAGTCCGAATGTCGCGAACCCTGTCGCCGGCCATCCGCCGCATCAGCCATTTGGCCTGACTTATCTCTGTCCACGGATAATACTTGAGAGCATGGTCATACTCCAAAATACACGGGCAGCCGCACTCGCCCTGGAACAACTTCAGGTCAGGGCTGAAAGATTTTACCAACCCTCTCAAGCTCTGTACTTCATCGTAAACTTCGTCGGGATTATGATAATACGGATGATAGCAGACATAATTAAGCAAATCTAATTTGCCGTTCTCCTTGAGGGTGTCCAGGATTTCCTCTATATATTTCAGATTGACCCTGACTGTTGACATGCCAATGATAATCGCGTCTGGTTGGACTTTCCTGATAGTTTCCGCGGTTTTCATTAGAAGATTGGCATAAGCCTCGTGGCCTTTCCCCCGGTTTTGACCGCCGTCGGGCTCATTCCAAATCTCCCATTCCTTTATCACATCTTTATAACGCGTTACCGTCACTTCTACATATTTCAGCCATGCCGACATTGTCTGTTCGTCGGTAAATATTTGCGAGCCAAGTTTGACTTCACAGTCATATAGTGGATTACCGTAGCAAAGGCACATCCAGGGTTCGATTGACTGTTCGACCAGCCCGTTCACAATCTGGTCAAGCCACTCAAATTGATAGACACCCTTTTCCTTTTCGCATTTTGCCCAGCCGCTTTGTATTCGGGCATGTTTGACGCCCAGTTCTCCCACATAATCCTTGTAAATCGAGAAATCTCCGTAATCACGGTCCAGTGTTTCACAACCAACCGACCAGGCAGAAGAGGATATTTCTCGCGAATGTTTAACCGCCAATACACCAACTTGTTTCAGGCCGGGGCCGGAACATTTGAACTGGTCCCAGGTTTTGTAAGTCTTTTGGGCATTGGCGATGTTGCCGAACATTAAAACCATTGCCATCAGGTAAAAGCGCATATTAAATCTATTCATATTATCCCTTTGTCTTAATTTTGCGCAAATTGTTAGAGTGGTAATAACGACTTTGATTACCAACGCAAGCGAAAACGCTAATCGTTAAATATTGCCAGGACCGGGAGATGGTCACTCAAGGCAAAATAAGGTGTGTCATCAAAATTCATTTTGAACGCCCCGCGATTGAGCACTCTGGTCTCAGCCAGCTTTTCAAGAATCGGACCGCAGGCCCAGATATAATCGATACGCTTCATCGGGCCGGTACTCGGAACGGTGTATTTGGAGTCTATTCCGGCCAGAATCGCGGTATCCTTCAGCCCGCCTTCAACCCAAAGTTTGTACTCAGCGTCATTGTCCCGGTGATTCAAATCGCCCATGAGCAAAACGGAATTGCCGGTACCAATATCAGCTTTAACAGTCTTGATAATTTCCTGAATCTCTGTTTTACGTATTTCACCATCTACCGGATGAAGATGAACGGTATGCACAACTATTTTTTGGCCATCCGCGTCCAGATACACTCTGCCCCAATGACGGGTGAACAGCTCCTGCGCGGCATACTTTTCGCTGGTAGAATCCAGCTTCGGTTCAATAATCTTATATTTCGTCAATATCGCTCCCGGCCATCTGCCGTTACCGGGGAAGAAAGCGTAATTCATACCCAAATACTCAGCTATTTCAGCCACTTTCTCCTCACTATTGGCTTCCTGCAATGAAATAATGTCAGGCCGATAAAGCGCCAGCTCCAGAGCGATTCGCAACGGAATCTGACCCCGAACCCGGCTAAATATGGTTTCATTAGATTCATACACCGGGCAGCCCTGCCAACCGGTGGTCTTGGGATAACCTTCAAATTTCATGATATTGTAGGTTATAACTCGCAGAGTTTCCTTGTCATTGCCATTTGCCACATTCATTTCAGCACCCAACGTCAGTTCTGCAAACATTGCACAGGTAAAAATTGCCACATTAAAAAAAACGTTCATTATCCCGGTTTGCATCTAACTGACCTTTCTTGTTACAAAATTCGTAAGAATTACAACACGCCATAAACAAATAAGCACCCTGATTACCTGCTTGAGGATACATTACCATTGATAAGCCACTCGGTCAGCAGCATTTCCAAATCATTTATATCAACATCGCAGTCATTGTCAAAATCTATTTCCAGTTCTCCCATACATATCTCCTGACCAGTAGCGTCAGCGTAAATCTGGGCAACTTCCCTGCCGCTCAGGGCATAGCTGTAATATCGCAAATCGTCCAACAGTCCGTTAAAGGGATTGAAATAGCCATTTTCGACCGTCCAGCCGCTGCCCAGTACCATGTCAACCGCTGATGAGGCGGAATTAGGCCTGTAAGACACATTTGACATACTACCCACAAGCAAACCGTCCACATAAAGCGAAGCGGTACCGACAGCATTTTCGCTATCCCATTCATTCAGTTCGAACGTCAAAGCGACAAATTGCCATTGACCTTCAGGCACTTGAGAACCTTCAATAAGACTGGAGCTGCCATCACCCGTCCTGAGTACATAAGCCCAGTTGTCATTTCCCCTGATATATGCCAATACGCCGGATGAATCTTCAGCCAGAGTATTGCGACTATTTATCAAAACTCTGGATGTTCCGCTCGTTCCGGCAGCGGTCTGGGCCCAGAACACAAATGTAAAACCGCTCAGATTCAGCTTTTTTCGATATACGACTCTCAAATAGTCATCTCCGTCGCCCGAAAATATCACAGCCCCGCTGCCTTCAATGCCGGTATCGTATACAGCGGTAACATCGCTTACAGCTTTATAGCCGCTGATATATTCGTTCAGAGAACTGTTAAATCCCCACTGAGCTACCAGCCGTTTCGTCATCAAAAAACCCATTTTCGATACAGTGTTCAGATTGTTTCTGGAGATTACGCAATAATAATAACCTTCGTTGGTCATCTGGACATTGGTTAGATTTAAGATATGAGAATTACCACCCACCGCCACATCATCCGCGGTGGTTTCGGTGCTGTTATCCTGAGACTTATACCAGGCATAATCAGAATCAGCCAGATAGGACACTGTAAATGCAACACTGCCGCCTGATTCCACCAGCGATTCCCGCGGCTCAATATCATACGCGACGGTCGCTGAAACCACATCAGAATATGTACTTCCATAGCTGTTACTGACGATACAATAATAATAACCTTCATCTGAATGTTTAAAATTATCCACAGACAAAACCGCAGCTCCGCCCACCTGAACATCGTCTCCCGGCGTAGAATTACTGTTGTCCGACGACTTGTGCCAGGCATAAGCCGTTATATTCAAACCCGCCACATCCAGCACCGCGGTATCACCCAGGGCCACACTTACAGACTCTGGATTTTGTGTTATTACCGGCGGAGGATTAAAGGTAATCGCGATATCAGCGACCGTCGGCGTATGGTCCGACAAGTTTGCCGCGACCGAAGCCTTAAAACAATTCTGAATATCAAACTTCCCCGACCGGCTCACATAAATATTATCAATAGGATTCAGACTTGGGTAAAACCTCCGCAACGCGTCCAGGCCATACCCCAATGCCGCGATGTCATCATGCAAATTACTTTCGCCAAAAGGCATAGAGGACGCCGAATGATTCCAGTCCCCGCCGATAATCAAATCGCCATCCACCCGATTTTGCAAATAGTCTATCAGGACCGCTTTCTGGGCCACATAAGACGCGGCCTGTTCCTCTTCGCTCATCGAGTAATAGTCAGTCGCTCCCCACCAGCCAAAATGTGTCGAAGCTATCGGCAGCGTAAATGATGGAGCCAGTTGTATGTTGGCGGTAAGAACATTCCACCAATAATAAACCGAACTGTCAAAAAACGTATAACTCGTAATGGGATATTTACTCAATATCGCCAGCTTAAAACTGCCGTGATTGGTGGACAGAGCCTTGTAAGACATCCCTGTCTGAAGTGCAAAATACGTCAATCGGGTATTGCCCGTGTCGGCCCATTGGTTGCACTCCTGAAGCAACAGCACATCCGGGTCATAAGAGTTTATTGCCGAAATAATCGCGTCCGCCCGGTCCCAGTCGTAAGGCTCCTCACGCGGATAAGCACCATAAAGGATATTGTAGGACATAACCCGGATGGTCATATCCTGGGCATAAACCGAAGTAACACTAAGCAATAACAGCAGTAATACTACAAATATTTTATTCATACAACTCTTTCAAAAACTCGGGGCCCGGAAAACTCCGGACCCCAAGCCCAATCCTTCGCTCTTAGTTTGACGGATAAACCAGGTTGCTTTCCAGCCAATGGCTGGCAAAATCAGCAAAATCAGACAAATTAACTACACAATCATCATTCGTATCAAATGTCGGCTGAGTAATACAAATCGAGCCGCCCATCACATCTACATAAATCTGAGCGACCTCAGCAGCGGACAAAGCGTAATTATACCACTTGACATCATCAAGCCAGCAGGTAATAACGCCATAATAACTATTGGTACTCGACCACAGTGAGCCAATCACAGTCTCCAGAGAGGTGTTCGGATTGAAAACCACCGAACTGCTTTGGGCATCAAGCTCACCGTCCATGTATATACTTAAAATGCCCTCAACACCATTACTATTATCACCAGTCTTCTCAAAAGTGCAGACCAAGAATAGCCAAACACCTTCGTCCGTAGTAGAAACTGAGGTCGGACCTGACTCGGTACCACTGACGCTTCTGACCTTGGTAACCCACTTGGTGGTCGATTGATAATAAGCGATACTACCTTGCTGGGCAACGGTGTCGCGATTGCTGTATATACCAACACTCGACCCGGAAGCACCTACCGGAACATTAACCCAGGCACTAAAAGTGTAACTCTCGGTGTTCAACTCATAGCTGTACGGCACGGTTACCACATCACCAACATCACCATTTATCAGCAACGCGCTCGAGCCAATAATACCCGTATCATAAACCGCCGTATTGACACGCGAACCATCATGGCCACCCACAGAATCATTCAGGCTGCTTTCAAATCCCCAGTTTGCCACCACTCGCTCGGTCATCAGATAGGCAGTCTCAGAGGCAACATCACCCAAAGTGCTTTTTAGCACACAAAAGTAAAATGCTTCATTGGTCAACTGAGCACCTGCAATCGTCAGCGTAGCGGAATTGCCGCCTACGAGCGTATCGTCCGCCGGAGTGTCATTGTTCGGGTCAGTACTTTTATACCATTCATAACTGTCAAAAGCACCGCTACCGACAATATTAAATATAGCGTTATCGCCCGCGGCCACAACAGTCGATTTCGGCTGAGTCGTTACCAACGGAATGGTCATAGAGGAATTATATATATTCTGAACCTCTGTCGCCGTAATGGCATTGTCAAATATTCGCACATTATCAATATAACCATATTGGCCATCGCGATAATTGAAACCAGTGCCGTAATCTTCGATCGAAACACCGATGCTGATGGGAACAGTAGCGGAAGTCTTCATCGCCAGGCCACCCTCGACGTTATATTCCTTGGCCAACTCGCCATCGATATAGATTTTCGCCTGAGAATGAGTATCAGGAGTTGAATAAGCCGCCGACGAATACGTGCATACGATATGATGCCAATTTCCGTCACGAACATTATATCCTGAAGTATACCCATAGCCGCCGCTGGGCAGTCTGGTGGTAAACGCCAGGTCTTCACTGTCGCTGTACATACGTGCCGACCAGCCCTGATTATCCCAACTCGTGCCCGGCCCCAGCTTGCTCACCATTGCATCCCATCTGGCGTCACCAGCGGCAACTTCAGCCTTGAACCATAACGCTACCGACATCGTATCGGGCGAGTCCAAAACACCCTCGGTACCCGCCAGAACCACGCCATAAGTGCCATCGACACCACCGTTACAGGTTAAATCCAGACATTGACTGCCGCCAGCTAAACCACCGTAAGCGTAACCGACAGGACCGACAGCAGTACCGTTATAACTGCCCACCGAATCCGTCAGATTGCCTTCAAAGTCAAATCTCGCAATCTCACCTCCGTAAGCACATGCTGAAATGCAAAGGCTCAACACCATAATTAGCTTTCTCATAATTTACTCCTTTTCTAAAAAGAACCAACTTCAGATTTACCTGACAACTACTTCAGGAAAAATTTACACAAAGTTTTTTTAACTGCCTCAGCATCGGAAACGGCCGTTTGTACACCCTTTGCTAATGCGGCTCACAAATTAAATGGTTAATCATTCGGTATATAAAGCTCACTAATACGCTCAAAACCTCTGTGCCACGGAAAATCCCACATCTTCTCCAGCTTAACACGCTCCACGTGAACATCCTTGAATAGAACATTCGTAGTATTCTTCCCGTGACGATTTATTATCAAACGAGCGACTGAGTGGTTCGCGCCGTTCATGCCCGGCAAGCCGCCCCCGTTTACGTCTATCAAATATCGAGCCTTGTAACCATCTTCAGTCTGGGGCGTAGCTGTGGGCCAGGCACCATCACTCATTATGGGTACATTGTTAGGGGCAACCGAAAATTGGGTGTAAAATTTATTCGCGTTTTCCGGAGTAGGATTAGGCCACTCACGCATCCAGTTATTTATCGTATAACCACCCTCAACGATAGCCTGATCCACACTGGACAGCACTAAAGGCCAACGCCACGAATATTTAGCCCCGCCATAACCCATACCATATCCATAAGCATCTCTCCACACGCCCGCCGATGGGCATTTCAGTATCTGCAAAGCTCCCTTTTCGTTTTCCGAGCCACTTTCAAAAGTTGAATCACCCAAATAGGGAGCCAAACGATAAAACCAGAAATCAGGGTCGGACACCGTAGAGCTCCAGGTCATGCTCTTGTCATGATTGTCCTCGGCGTAAACCGACCAGGCCAAACCAAACTGCCGCAGATTCGTCGAACATACCACCCGCTTGGTCTCTTCACGAGCCTGACCCAATGCCGGCAGCAAAATACTCACCAGCAAAGCGATTATCGCCACCACCACCAGCAGTTCCACAAGAGTAAACGCTTTGTTTTTTATAGTCTTTGCCTTTTTCAACGTACCATCTCCTTCTGATTGAGCCTCTCGGTCAAAACCATTAAATAAATATTCTTAAAACTAAATAGAATTAAGTCAGCCGTGCTTCACGCTGCTGGCGCGAATATGGAGCTTGGTCTCACAGGAAATCTTTATCGTCCCGTTCATCTGACCATTCATATGCCGCGACAACAATTCAGCTCCTTTATACCCAACCTGCCTGCTGTTCTGGTCTACACTGGTCAGCGGAACCTGAAGTTTCTGACCCATAGGAACATTGCCAAAACCAACCACAAACAAATCCTTGCCAACTTCAAAGCCCAGCTCATTGGCCGCCAGATATAGACCGTTTGCCAGATAATCACCAGATACAAATACCGAACAAGGCCCCCGTTTCACCATACGCAGAAAATCCAGCCCCAACTGCGTATTATCCTCCATACAATGCCATTTACGGCCAAACAATTCCGCTTCACGCTCTTTCAAAGTATATACATAAGAATCGACCAGATTGCCATAGCCATGGTCAACCATCGCCGCTTTCCACCCCTCATACCAACTGCGAGAAGAGCTGGGCGACATCGACTGACCCAAATAATACGCCGGACGGTCATGTGTTTCCAATAAATGACAAGTCGCGCCATAGACACCACCAAAGTGGTCCGCCGCAACCACACTCGCTTCCACACCCTCAAGATACCGGTCCATAAAGACAAACTTAACTTCTTTGGCCATCAAAGACTCTATCGCCTTGTTATATTCCGGCAACTCATAAGGAACAACCAATAGACCTTCATTGGACCGAACCTCACACTTCAATGCCTCCAGATAATCACTGTGTGAACCCAGGGCATCGATAACTGTCAAATCAATATCATTCTCTTTGCAGTAGTCAGAAACCCCGCTGGCCATCTCCAGCCAGGCAGCAGCCATCCGAGGCCTGATAAAAGTTATTGCCAGACGCCGGAAAATCCCTTTTGACACGCCCGCTTCAGATTGATTGGCTGCCTTATTATTTACTACCGCTCCTTTATTGGGAACATATCGTATAAACTCGTCCGCCACCAGCATTTCATAGGCCAGTTTAGCCGTCCGATAATTCACCCCCAGAATATTAGCCAGCTCAGCAACCGTGGGTAAACTGTAACCATCAGGAAGGTTTTCCTTTGATATTAACTCCGTAATACCAATATGAATCTGCTTATAGACAGGAGATTTTTTACCGTTCGCCCTGTCAATCAATATCTTGTCTTTGATTGAATCTATCACAACATGCCCTCTATTATCGCGTTACACTCGCAAGGCAACCAATATGCTGTTGCTTATTTACCGTATATACACAAATATAAAAATTAATGCAACAAAAAACGCAATTATATTTTACTTTTTCTACATATCTAGCTGGTCTGTCCCGGTCAAGAAGGCCTGTGTTTAAGGCTAAATAATTATAAATAAATGAGTTATATAAATGTAGTAAAAATAAAAAAACTAGCCTTTATCCACAAATTGTATTTCACACCTTACTCATAATAAAAAACATACCCCCCCCAAAAAAAACGGAACCCGACCTCGCTTGAAGTCGGATTCCGCACAAAACCCTATCGGCAGTTTAAACCGTTATCAAACAACTCCCTGATCCATCATGGAATTGGCGACCTTGAGGAAACCGGCAATGTTGGCACCAGCGACAAGGTTGTCTTTCATGCCGTATTCTTCGGCGGCTTCAAAGGCCTGAGTGTGAATGGCCTTCATGATATTTTCCAGCCGCTGGTCAACCTCTTCACGGGTCCAGCTCAGACGCAGCGAATTCTGGGACATTTCCAGACCAGAAACTGCGACACCACCGGCATTGGCAGCCTTGCCGGGACCGTAGAGAATTTTACTTTCAAGGAAGACATCAACACCATCCGGTTCGGTGGGCATATTGGCACCTTCCGAGACGAGCGTACAGCCGTTCTTGACCAAAGTCTTAGCTTCGGCCTGATTAATTTCGTTCTGGGTGGCACTGGGGAAAGCACAATCGCATTTGACGGCCCAGGGGCGTTTGCCTTCCAGGTATTCCACGCCTTTGAATTTATCAGCGTATTCGCGGATACGACCGCGTTTGACGTTTTTCAATTCCATTACAAAGGCGAGCTTTTCGGCATCGATACCGGCGGGGTCATAAATGCTGCCGGCGGAATCCGACAGGGTAACGCATTTGCCGCCGAGCAGATTTACTTTTTCAACGGTATATTGAGCGACATTACCGGAACCGGAAACAGCACAGATTTTGCCTTCCATACTGTCGCCGCGAGTAGCGAGCATATTCTGAGCGAAATAAACCGCGCCGTAGCCGGTGGCTTCAGGGCGAATCAGTGAACCACCCCAGTTCAGACCTTTACCGGTCAAAACGCCGGTGAACTCATTGCGAATACGTTTGTACTGGCCGAACATATAGCCGATTTCGCGACCGCCGACACCAATATCACCGGCGGGCACGTCGGTATTCGGGCCGATATGCTTGCACAGTTCAGTCATGAACGACTGACAGAAACGCATTACTTCATTATCCGATTTGCCCTTGGGGTCGAAATCGCTGCCGCCTTTGCCGCCGCCCATGGGCAGGGTCGTAAGCGAGTTTTTGAATACCTGTTCAAAGGCCAGAAACTTGAGGATGCCCAGATTAACGCTGGGATGGAAACGCAATCCGCCTTTATAAGGGCCAATAGCGCTGTTCATCTCGATGCGGAAACCACGATTGACCTGGACCTTGCCCTTGTCGTCCAGCCAGGGTACGCGAAACATGAAAACACGTTCCGGCTCGACAATACGCTCAAGAATGCGGGCTTCCTGATACTGCGGGTTGCGTTCGACAACAACTTCCAGAGAATCAAGCACTTCCTTTACAGCCTGTAGAAATTCAGACTGATGACCATCGCGTTTGCGTACCTTATCCATAACTTCTGATACGTAAGACATTGTAATCTCCATTTCTGTTACGTCGTAACAATCTGGGCCGACATATTTTCCCGACAAGAACGAAGCTGACGGGAGACCATAATAATCGCATTTTACAATATTTTCCGGCAATCTAATGCCAGTGAAAGCAACACAACTAATACAACATTAACTCGCGACTTTTTTGTTGTCAAATAAAAATATTCTGGAAAACTTACTTATCTTGTTGTAAAATATAGACATATGGCAACATTGCCACAAAATCAAAAGTTACAATATTGACATCCTGCCATAAAACAAGTAAATTTGGCAATTATCGGCAATAAAAACACATGATCACCACAGAAATCTAATGCAGGGTATGGCAATATTGCCAGATTGGAGCAGGCGTGAACAAGAAAAAATTAAAAATTCTGGAAATGCTCAAAGTTCTTTCCTCCGAAGATCAGCCTGTTAACTCGATTAATCTGACCCAGGAACTCAATGATTCCGGGTATGACTACAGCGAACGAACCGTGAGGCTTTACCTGAAGGAGATGGACGAGGAAGGCCTGACTCTTTCGCACGGCAAAAGGGGCCGCAGCATTACAGAGAAAGGATTGGCGGATCTGCATAACAGTCGCACACTGGAAAGGGTTGGTTACCTTTCTGCCAAAATAGACCAGATGACTTATAAAATGACATTTGACCTGCCGACCCGCTCTGGCAGTGTGGTAATCAATACTTCGCTGGTGAACCCCCATGAGCTGAACCGGTATGTTGACCAGATTTGCCAGGTATTCGAAAAGGGCTATGCGATGGGTACTTTGCTGACCCTGCTGCCGCCGGGCGAGAAGATTAAAGATACTATTATTCCTCAGGGGCTCATAGGTTTCTGCACGGTATGCTCCGTAACGCTTAACGGAGTACTGCTCAAGCACGGCATCCCCACCACCTCACGCTTTGGAGGCGTAATTGACCTTGCCGACGGCAAGCCTGCCCGTTTCGCGGAGATTATACATTACAATGCTACCAGTATTGACCCGCTGGAAATATTCATCAAGAGCGGCATGACCAATTATTTAGGGGCGATCACCGACGGCAATGGCCGTATTGGAGCGAGTTTCCGGGAACTGCCCGCCTCCAGCCGCGAACTGGTACTGCACCTGGCCGACCGACTGACAAGCATCGGCCTGGGAGCGTTTATGAAGGTGGGCATGCCCGGCAAACCGATTCTTGATATTCCGGTCAACGAAGAATGTATCGGTGCGGTAGTAATTGGCGGCCTGAACCCAATTTCTATTCTCGTCGAATCCGGCATTAAAACCCATTCAAGGGCACTTTCGGGCCTGCTGGAGTACAACCGGCTTTTCCATTATCAGGAACTCAAAGAGAACCTTCGGCAGTATCTGTAGCAACCGCTGGCGTTTTAGAGCTTGACGGTTTTGCCGGTCTGGTCGGATTTGAAGCAGGCATCCAGCATTTTCTGTACCTGGGCACCGCGTTTAAAGTCGGGCTGGTCGTTCCGGCCGGTCTTTATGCTACTAATAAACCGCTGGTAGATATTTGGGGTTTTGGGGCATTTGACGATTTTCCATGCCGCCTTGTCAATGTCACGACCTTTGCATATCTCCAGTTCAGTGTACGACTTGTCCAAGTCGATGCGTAGGGCACCTTTTTCGCCGAAAATACGTAGTTGGAGGCAATTTTTGTAACCGGTGGCCCAGCGTGTGGTATGGACCGTGCCGAGAGCTCCGCCGGCGAGTTCCAGGGTAATAATAGCGGAATCGTTGGCATCTAATTTATATTTACCAATGCGGTTTCGCGGTGCTTTTTCGAAGGTTTTCAGACGACAATTTACCCGCTCGGCGTCACCAGCGGCAAAGGTGGCAAAATCAAGAATATGCACGCCAACATCACCTAACACCCCTTTACTACCGTGTTTAGAAGAAAGCCGCCAGAGCCATTGTTCTTCAGTTTTCCAGTCGCCCCAGCATTTTGAGGAGAGCCAACTTTGCAGGTAGGACGCGTCGAAATGCATTATTCTGCCGATGGTGCCCTGAGCGACGAGCTGGTGGGCTTTCTGGATGGCTGAGGAGTCACGGTAGGAAAGGTTGACCATATTTATAACGCCCTTACGTTGGGCGGCGGCGGTCATTTTGCGGGCGTCGGCATGATTGGTCGCCAGCGGCTTTTCGCAAAGGATGTGCTTGCCGGCGGCGATACATTTCAGGGAAATCGGGGCGTGGTAAGCATCGCTGGTAACGTTAGTTACAGCGTCAATTGCTACCGAATCGAACATCTCGGCGATGTCCGTAAAGACGGTTTTAGGATTAAGGTCAAACTCCTTGGCGAAGGCGGCAGCTCTTTGTTTGACTATATCGCAAACTGCTACAATCTTGCAGGATTTGATTTCTTTGAACTTGCGGGCGTGAGCGTGGGCCATGCCTCCGGTACCGATGATTGCCAGTTTAATCATGATAATTTCCTGTCGAAAAAGCCTTATTTTTCAGCGCGAATCAGCCTGATTGGGGGCAAAAATTCACTTTTTTTTGAAAAATTTTTGTTTTTTTGTCAAAAATTTGGGTTTTGAACGTGTTTTACATCATTTTTTTGAGAGTTTTCCAAACTCCACGTTCTTTTTCGAGAGCTTTTCGAGCGGGTCGGGGTTGGGGCATTTGTCGGCCATAATAATTCGTGGCCGGGCCCAGCGGACGGCGTTGACGAGAACTTTCTGGATTTGTTCATTATAGAAAATGGGGTAGGTTTCGTGGCCGGGCCGGAAGTAGAAGATACGACCGTGGCCTCTCTGCCAGGTGCAGCCGCTGCGGAAGACTTCGCCGCCTTCGAACCAGGAAACGAAAATCAGTTTGTCGGGCGTGGGAATATCGAAACGCTCGCCGTACATTTCCGTATTGGGCAGTTCGATATACTCGCCGATACCCTGAGTAATCGGGTGGCTGGGTTCGAGGTTCCAGAGGCGTTCCTTTTCGGCGGCTTCACGCCATTTAAGGGAGCAGTTGGTACCGAGCAGGGTTCTGAAGATTTTTGAGAAGTGGGCGGAATGCAGTACTATCAGTCCCATGCCTTCAAGTACACGTTTCTGGACTCTATGAACGATCTCGTCGGAGACTTCCTGATGGGCCATGTGCCCCCACCAGAGCATAACATCGGTATTGTTGACGACATCCTCGGTCAGGCCGTGTTCCGGCTCGTCGAGAGTGGCGGTTTTTGCATCCATATCGCTGGCAGCGTTAAGGGTTTTAGCAATTACCGCGTGCATGCCATCGGGGTATAGTTTTTTGACATCGGCGTTGTTCTGCTCGTGACGAAACTCGTTCCAGACGGTAACTTTGATTTTTTCAGCCATTCTTTACACTCCTAATTGTGGACAAAACCTCTTTTTAATTTTTTTGGCATTTTTTACCTTTTACGGTATAATAAAGCCAAGCCAAGGCCGACATCAAGTGAATAAAATGGCACAAAACCTAAAAAACAAGGACAAAACCGCTATGGACGACAATCCCCTCCGGGAATATCTGGCCGGCGAAATCGAATATATCGAACTTTGCAAAGCTGTACTGGTCCGCCAAATAAAACTGATTGAGTCTGACAAGTACAAACTGCGTGTGCCCCAGATTCGGGACCAGATGAAGTTCATCCCCGACTCTCATTTCCATATTCATCCGGAAGTGTTCATTCAACTTTCAGGGCTGACGGAATTCCGCTTTCCCCACGAAGGGTTCCGGCTCTATCCCGACCAGATATGCGTTATGCCCCGTGGCATATCGCACAATGAAAAAACCGGTAACTGGCGGGGCGGCTTTTATGACCTGGTGATATGTGCCGTTCGTAATACTAACTATTGTCTGCTCGCTCAGGCCGACAGTGAGCAGCGGCCCTCGGTGATTGCCTCGACCACTTTTGAGCCGGACGGCGGAAATCGGCTGGCGAATTTTCTGGACGATATAACCGAAACCTTTCATCAAGAACAATCGGGTCGGCAATGGCGGCTAAAAGGAGCCTTGCTGGCGGCCTTCGCCATTGTTCTGGAAGGTCTGGAAGGGCGCCGATACGTTTCCCATAAGGAGCATTTCGCGGTGGCTCGCTGTAAGCAGTTGATTGCGGACGATTTTGGTAATTGCAAATTGTCTGTCGAGTATCTGGCCGGCGTGCTGGACTGTTCGGCAGATTATCTGTCCCATTTATTTCACAAAGAGACCAGTACGAGACTGACCAGCTATATAAACAGCGAGCGTGTAAATCGAGCCAAATATCTGCTGGCGGCGACGGCTTTGAATATTTCGGAAACGGCCCGTGCCTGCGGCTATAAAGACCCGGCTTATTTTGCTCGCGTGTTTGGAAGAATAACGGGCAGGAGCCCGCGTGATTTCCGTGGGTTTATTCCTAAAGAACAAAAATATTTAACCGCGGATGACGCGGATTGACGCGGATTTTAACGGCGAAGACAAAGATTTTTTTTGACAGGATTTTTCAGGATATATATTTTTGTAAACGTTCACAATAGTTTCTTTCGCCCCTTTGGTGCTTGTGGTTGTTTTTGTCTGGTAAAATCCTGCCGCTTACGCGGCTCGGCTCTTGTTCTTACGACCCCTTCTGGGTCTTTTTAAGGAAAAAGCTGTGAACGGTTACATAACAACAAATAACGACAAAACGCCGTTTCTTAATTTTTTGACAGCGTCTCTCTGAGTCGCTTTTCTTTTTCTGCTGTCCAGTAGCCGCAATCGAGCTGGAGGAAGACGGAGGTATAGGGAATCGTCAGGTCAGTTTTCAGCAGCAGAACGTTGAATATTTTGGAGTCTTTATCCAGTTGGCTGATAATGTCTTCATGCGGCATGACTTTGACCTGTTTGTCTTTCAGGGCTTTTTTGAGTGCATTGCGATAGGCGGTTACCCCGGGGGCATCCGCTTCCGGGACGCTGTTCAACTCAGCATCCAACATCACAATCGCCTGAACATGCGGTGCCTGGTCAATCGCCTCCAGCACAACATTCAGCACTTCCAGTTGCCCTTTGCCGGTAGCAATCGTTTCGATCCCGGAAGCACTCTGTTTGGGATAGGCGGAATCCGCTACAACAATCCAGTTGCGATGGCCGTATTCCGGCACTATCTCACTAAAACGGCTCTGCCAACCGCTGCATCCACATACGCTGATAACAAGTAACGTCCAAACAACAACTTTAAGTATTCTGTAAATTCGCACGATTATTCTCTCCTTGAATCTCAGCATTTAATTTCGATTTCCATTTTTTGGCCGGTCTGGATTTCAACAGACTTATCCAGCGAAATAAGGACACGATCATCGGCCATACTATATGAATTCTCAAGTTTCTTTCCGTTTGCCTTTATCTGGACTTTTTTCGCAGTCTTTCCAGCCGGCAGGTCAAAGGCCAATTCTTTAAGCGTTAATTGTCCCCAATTTAATTGAACCTGTTCGGTCTGCGTATTGCCCTGACGCTTTTGAACAAATGTTCCCCAGCCCTGGGCGGTGATAAAGGGCGCTTTGAAATCTTCCGGCATCAGCCGCGGCGAAAAGGCAACCTGCCCCTTTGGGCCGTGATGCTCAAATCCGCAAATCGAAATAAACGCCCCGTAACTGGCCATAGCCCGGGAGTAATGGTCCGAACATTCGATTTCATTATAGGGATTACGTAATGACGCATCGTATCGGTCATGAATCGCCCGGGCGATGGCCAGCCCTTCTTTGAGCATCCCTTCGTAAATCATATGTGAGGCGACCTGCCATTCAAAGCCGCTCATACACTCGTTGAAGTAACCGTACTGCCAGTGTTTTTGGAAATTCGGGTTTTGGCCACCCTTGGGCCAGGTACACATCACCAAGCCCGCGTCACCGGCCATGGCATACCACCGGCCTGATTTGAAGACATCTCGAAAAACTCCGATGTCGGGAACGAAGTTATATCGCCACAGCGACCTAAGCGCCTTTAACTGTTTTTCCTTGTCGAAAATGTGCCCCAGGGCCACCTGATGCGCCCAGCTCTGGCCAATGACCTGATCGATATAGCAGCCGGGGCCGACACCGATTTCGTTTTTATGGGCGGGGTCTTCGATTTGAACAAAATATTCGCCGTCGTAAAGCTCTTCAATGGTTTCGGCGCCGCGTTGGGCGATTTTATCACATTCGGCGGCAAAGGGCTGATCGCCCATTTCGATGGCCATCGCCTGGCCTGCCTTTAAAGCGGCGATATAGAGTGACTGCAAAAACGAGATTTTGCCGAACCACGCCGCATCGAGGGTATTAGGCTGGGCACCTTCGATCAGGCCATCTTTGTTGCCGTCTTTGCGGATAAGAAAGACAAGGGCTTTCTTGACTCTGGGCCATATCCGCCGCAGGAAAGCGTCATCAACCGACATCTGATGTTCACGATAGGCACCCAGAATCCGACCGCAATGGCCATCATGAGCTGTCTCATTTGCTCCGTTCAGGCTGGTTCGCATCCCAATCCCGCCGTCATCATGCTGGCCAAGACCAAAATTGACCAACTCACGTTCAATACGCTCAATCTCAGGAAAAATTCGGCCTGGAGCCTGCGCATAATGCCAAACGTGCGTACAAGTTCCCGGACAGGAACCGATGCCCTCCCAGGCCCAGAAACGCCCACTCTTAAAACGATAACAGGTTGTGGTTGCCAGAGTCGAGGTATTAGCCATCGTTCGGTCAAGCAGCCAATATGGAAGTGTAGAGTCGTACCAGGTAGCAACCCATTTTTCGGTCTGGGCTACGAGTTTTTCAAAATTATCCGCGATATATTCCGCAACGTCCAATGCGGTTTTGAATCGTGCGGCGTAATAGTGGCCCACGAGTTGACCGCCCACCCCGCGGCCATAGAAATTCGGAAAATTCCAGGTGACGGCAAAGCTGACTGTCCGGGATTCGCCGGGTTCGAGTTTTAGTGTTGTGCCAATCATCCCGACAAGTTTATCTTCCAGTTTGCCGGTGGCGCGTTTAGCGTCCATGCCCTCCGCGGCAAAGGCATAATCATCAGAACGAGCACCGAACAGAGCCAGCGACATGCTGCCGAAATCACGCTGTTCGTCAAGTTTTTCGCTTTCGACCTTTTGGTCGGTAAACACAATCTGGTCCAAACCAATATTGCCCCAGCTGCTGGCGGCGGCGTCAACAATTTGCAGTTGTGCGGATTTGCCCTGCCACGCTCTAACGTCAAAGTTTACCGGAGACATCCGGTGCTTGTCCGTTCCGGTGGCGGAGGCCACGATTTCACCTTCAATCATCAAGTTCATACCCGTTTCTCCCGTGTGGCAACCACCACCAATGAGAAACGTGATGTAGTTTCGCTCAATGATAAAGGCTCGGCTGGTCAGCGTGCCGATGGCGTTGTCTTTGGCGCGAATATCTTTACCAGTCGCCGAGGCATGGGTATTGACAAGCCATTCGCCTTTTCCGCCAACATCGCCCAGATAGCCTGGCATGTCTTTAATCTTGATGGGGCCGTCTCCAAACGCCTCGCCTTCGACGGTCCAATCTTCATAAGTTCCTTTTTCAAAATCCTCAAAGACGATATCATGACGCAGTTTTTCGGCAGTCTCTTTCCCCGGCTCGGCAAAACAGTAAACAGCGGAAAAACCCTTTTTCCTTACTACCGTATTTACCAGACGACCGCTGGTTTGGCTTCGAGTTTCCATGCAGACCGGGTTCTGAAGTTTCCCGTAGAGATCGACCTCAATTGTTTTGTCAGAGGTATTGGTAATCGTGTAGTGCATCAGAGTTGTCGGCAGCGATGAATCGTCAAGATCGAGGGGGATAAACGGCGAATACGCTTTCAGCGTTGCCTTGAGCGGCAGGCGAGGACTTTGGTAATCCACCTGCCCCAGCGGGTACCGGCCGTTGAAAGAAACGTTCTCAAAGCCATCGGCATTGAACGGAATATTCTGCTTTACACCATCCACATTGACCCACACGCCAAATTCCTGTTCAAAAGGAACGGTTACCGTTGCCGGCTCAATATACCGTGCGCCATCCCGCGAGCGGAATTGATTGCCTTTGTAGGTAATCTTTATAGGCAGGATGCCTTCCTGATCCCGATTGAATATATCCCAAAGCCAGAGGCGGCCATCACCACTGAGATAGACCGTGCCGGCAAAAAGCCCGCCGACCGGCATTCCGATATGATCCAGTGCCTTACGGTCGCTATAGGTTTGTTTTTGACCGCGGATGAAGAGTGAGTTTACCCACTCGGGACTGAGTTTTTTGTCTTCCATGATAATTTTCAGGTAGTCATTATCATTGAACGGACCTGCCATCAGCGGCAGTGCGTCTAATCCGGAAATAGCCGCGGCACCAAATGCGGTAAACTTGACAAATTCACGTCGGGTCAATCCGCCCTTGGGGGCCGGACCGCATCCCCCGCTGCACGAGCAAGCATTGCTGGACTTTTCGTTTTCCACAATAAATCCTTCCTTATCAATTTCAAAACCAGAAGCCAGCCCTTCGGGGCTGCTAAAAGAGAGTAATATTTTTGTCCAGTGGCCAAAGGCGTGAACAGTTACAAGTAATCTAATTTATATTTTCCAACGGCTTATCAATTGGTGAAGGCAGATTGGAATAGTCTATTTTTTCGTAGAGGGGAGAAAGTTTCTTTTTGCGGTCTGTCGGGCCGATTCCCAGAGCGATGGTTATCTGGTCATTCTGGTCTGCCAGCAGGTCGAGCAGGGTTTGGAAATCGGAGAAAATTTTTTCGTTTCGGGCTAATACCGTTTTATCATAATGTCCTTTAAGCAGCATCTGCAGGGCTATTCGCGAGGCTTGGTCGAAGTTTCGGTTGGTTCGGCCTAACTGCCCCAGCGTCCGCCTTACCGCAATGGCTAGTTTGGGATACGTAGTATAAATATTTGTACTAATACGAGTCAGCTCCACCGCTCGGACAACTTCGACAGCAACCGCCGGCTCTTCGTTAAGACTGCGCCATCTGTGAATCATATCCACACAGGTTTCCAGTCCCTGGATAATCTTGGCCCTGGAGCCACTGTCCCCCTTGACAATTTCGGGCAAGGCAGAGTCGAGCTCTACCCCTTTAACATAATCAAGACCTCCGGGGTAATATGGATAGCACAACAGTTGGTAAATTTCAGGAGTTACCTGCGGATGGTGATGCTTATGATAATACTTCTTGTGTTCCTGCCAGGGCGGCAGTGGTTCGGCCTCGGGGTCGGGTTCCATTGCGTCGAGAAAATCCTGCCATAGAAAATTCGGGTCGGAAAAATCGAACACGGCGAATATTCTTTGTTCTTCGTTCAGGTGTGCCAGTAAGTCAACAGGCTCGGTTTCTTCTTCTGGTTCGTCCTGACCGACAGCATAGAGCAATCCGGGGTTTAACAGCAATACCGACGATACAAAGAGCAATGACAGTGCGTGCCTCATTCTGGCTCACTCCGGTTGGGCAAAGTAATCGTGAAGGTCGTACCGCGATTGGGCTGACTTTCAACCTCTATTGTTCCGGCGTGAAGCTCGATAATCTCGCGACAGACCACCAGGCCCAGTCCCGTGCCTTTGGCTTCGGGATGGTCAGATTTACTGCGGGTCGAGAAAAACGGTTCAAAGATACGCTCAACTACTTCCGGCTTCATGCCGCAGCCGGTATCGCTGACCTTAATCACGCATCTATCGCCGCTGCCGGGTTGGGCACTGATTGTGAGCGTACCACCGCTGGTTTGGGACATCGCGTGGCGAGAATTAAGTATCAGGTTCAACAGCACTTGCTGAATCTGGGGTCCCACCGCAAAAATCCGAAAGCCCTCCGGCATATCCAGCTTAACTGTGATGTTGTCCTTGCTGAAATCCCTGGCCAAGGCCTGAAAACATTCATCTACCAGTTGTTTCAATTCAACCCACTGGATTTCGTCCGACTCACCCCGTACCAATCCCATCATGCTTTCTATAATCAGGGCGGCACGACGTCCCTGTTCGATGGTCTTGACCAGGGCTTTTCTCATCAGCCCAATATCGTCGGGATGCTTCAAGGCCAGTTCGGCATAGTTTATCATGGGGGCGAGGATATTATTGAATTCGTGGGCGGCAATACAGGACATCGTGCCCAAAGCCGCCAGTTTCTGAGTATGGTGAATCTGCTGCTGGAGTTCCTCAATCTGCTTGCGACTTCTCTCCAGCTGCAAATACAGATTCTCTCGTTGACCTAGCAAGCTGGGCACGATAACCTCCCACGCTGGCAAATAACTTCCAAAAGTACTATAATATCACCTGTCAGCGGTAGGCCCACAGCCCAGCAGGCCACACCGCAACACTAATAAGGTTATCGGAAACCCCCTGGCAATGGCTTGAGATATGGATAAGAAAGAGCTTTTCGAAGAGCTTAAAGACCTGGCAAAGCAAGTGGGTTTTGAGCTGCGTCAAGTGCCTTTGGCAGGTTCGGGGGGCGGTTTTTGCCGCTTAAAGGGGCATAATGTCATTTTTATTGATATAGACGATGAATTAATCGAACAAATTAACATGATTGCTCAAGCATTGTCGAATGTACCGGAAATAGAAGAGATTTATGTCAGACCTGAAATCAGGGAAATCATTGAAAAGCACGGCGATTCTGGGCCCACCAGATAAGCTGGAAATTCTAAGCACCAAATTCTAAACAGGAGTTTTGCAAAATGTTGCCATTTTGCGTAAACAACGGGTTTTATTGGTTTTTAGGCCCAAAACAGCGAGTTCTGGACTAAATTTTATCGCTCGGTTACAATGCAGGTTTGGGCCGGGTTATGCCCGCAGAGGGTATTGTCAGGCTGAACCATGATTGCATACGGAGATACAACCTATGATGACCGAAAATGATAAGGTGAAAATAACCGTCAGCGACATTCTGATTGTCGATGATAATGACCAGAATGCCGAACTGCTTCAGGCTTACCTGGAGGGACTTGATTGCCAAACCCGCATTGCCCGGGACGGCGTTGAAGCGCTCGATATGGTCAATACTGAGCCGCCGGACATTATTCTGCTGGATGTGATGATGCCGCGGATGAGCGGTTTTGAGGTTTGCCGCCGCCTGAAAAATGGAGCCCAAACCCGTGATATTCCAATTATTATGGTGACCGCCCTGAACGAGACCGGCGATATGGAGCGGGCGGTCGATTGCGGTGCCGATGATTTTTTGAGTAAGCCGGTCAACAAACTTGAGCTTCTCACCCGTGTAAAAAGTCTTTTGCGTGTCAGGCACCTGAAAAGTCAACTGGAGCGTACTTTGAGTTATCTGGCCGAAGTTGAAGGAGCCGAGCATGAACAAAGCAAAAACACCTCTCAGGCTTGACCTTGAGCCAAGCGGGGGCCTATACTCCCAGGCGGATAAACTAGATACAGAGAGTCTTGCGTCTAAGACCGTAGGCTGTTTAGTGTAGCTGGAAAAGGTAGTTATAATTACAGTACCAATAACTAAAAAAGGTAATGCAATGAAAAAGTTGTTTTTTGTCCTGTGTGTCTGTTCATTTGCCCTGTTTACCGTTTGTCACGCTCAAAGTGACGCTCCTTGGACAGTCGAGGAAATCCGCTTAGTCGATAAACCTGGTGAAATCGTGACAATTCTGGAAAACGGAATGGTCGCAATAATCAAAGAACATCATACCGCTCCGGTCGCGGCGGTTCGGATGTATGTCCGGGCGGGCAGCATATATGAAGTTGACCATCTGGGGGCGGGTCTGAGCCATTTGTTTGAGCACCTTCTGGCCTGCGGCGCAACGGAGAATCGTACCGAAGATGAATCCCGTCAACTTATCGAAGAAATCGGTGCTCAATATAATGCCAATACCAGTAAAGCGCGGACCTGCTATTATCTGACGGTTCCGGCTGAACATGCTATTACCGCGGTTAATCTGATTGCCGACTGGGTTACCCGCCCTACTTTTCCTCAAGACGCTTTTGATCGGGAATGGGGAGTTGTTCAGCGAGAACTGGAAATGGGCTCTTCAGATCCAGGTCGGGTACAATGGAAACTGCTGGACGAGCTTCGGTACGTTGTTCATCCGGCGAAGTATCCGGTTATTGGCCATCAGGTTATTGTTCAGGAACTCAGTCGGGAAGATATTCTGGACTATTACAACCGAATGTATATACCTGATAATACCGTGGTGTCGGTAGTGGGCGATTTTGACGCTGAGGAGATGCTTCAGGTAGTCAAAAAGGAATATGCGGATTTTCAACGTCGTGCCAAAATCAATATCGTTCTCCCTCAGGAGCCGGATGTATCCGCTCCACGTAAAATTGTTAAGGTGATGCCTGAGCTTAAAGGCCCGGCCCGGCTAGTCATAGGCTTCCCAACTATCACTCTGCAACATGAAGATTTGTACGCCCTGGATACTCTGGCCAATATACTTGGCGAAGGCAAAAGCTGCCGGCTCTACCGTCGCTTGCGTGATGAGCTCCAGCTGGTACTGGGGGTTTCTACCTCAAGCTATACTCCTGCCTACGCCAGTGGCACATTCACTATTAACTGTGTGGTCAAACCGGACAATATCGACGCCGTTCAGGAGGCAGTCTGGGTGGAACTGGAACGCATCAAAAATGAAGGCGTAACCGAAGAAGAACTCGACCGCGCCAAAACTCAGCTCAAGGTCTGGCATATCCGCTCCAACCAGACGGCCGAGGCACAAGCAGGCCGGATGGGTGAAGATTATATTTCGACCGGCGAGGCTCATTTCTCGGACCATTATGTCGGAAACATGCAGTCGGTAACAGCTGAGCAAGTGAAGGAAATTGCCAAGCGTTACCTGCTGGCCCAAAAAGAACTGACTCTTATTATGACACCTGTCCCGCTTGCTAAAAGCGGCGAGAAGCAGGATGAAGATACTGAGCAATCAGACATTCGCAAGGTCACGCTCGATAACGGCCTGACGATTCTGCTCAAGCGCAACCCGGCGGCCCCTCTGGTGAATTGCCGGTTATATTTTCTGGGCGGGCTTATTGATGAGAACGACCAGAATAACGGCCTGACCGCACTCATGGCCAGCCTTTCGGTGAAAGGCACTGAGAGCTATACCAACGAAGAAATCGCAAATTATTTCGATGGTATTGGCGGCGATATTGGCGCGTCTTCCGGCAATAACACTTTTTATTATGCTATGGAAACTTTGAGCGAGGATTTCGCGGATTCACTGGATATTTTTGCTGAAGTCGTGCTCAAGCCGACATTCCCGCAAGAAGAACTCGACAAGCTGCGTCCCCAGATACTGGCTTATATTGAACAGGCGGATAATTCCTGGCAATCGCTGGGGCAGATATATTTCCGTAATCAATTCTTTGTCAACAGCCCATACAAACGGGTGCGTACAGGAACTATTGATTCCATGAGCTCGCTTACCCGTGAGCAGGTAGTCGAATTCTATAACGCTAATGTGACCGCTGAACGTGGCATATTAGCGGTCTTTGGCGATATCGATGTGGACGCGACCGAAAATATGCTGCGTGAGAAATTTTCGGCATTGCCCCAAGGCAAAAGTATCGATCTGACCAAATTTGCCGCTGAACCGAAACAAACTGAGGACCGCTTCTTCATAAAAGAAACTCCCAAGCCCGGCGCAGTTGTTTTTGTGGGTTATCCCGGCATGACTCTCAACGATAAAGACCAGGACGCTATGGAAGTGATGTCGCAAATCGTGGGCAGCAACACCGGCTGGCTTCACGAGACTTTACGCGGCAGACAACTGGTCTATTACGCCTGGTTGTTCAGCTTCTCGCCTCTTACTGAAGGGTTTGTCGGAGCAACAGCTCAGTGCGAAGCGGAAAAAGTTGATGAGGTTATCGCCGCGATTCGCGAACAAATCGACAAAGCCGCTCGCGGCGAGTTCACGGCAGAAGAAGTCGCTCGTGCCAAGAGCAAGCGCATCGGCGCTGAAATTCTGGGCAAACAGACCAACTCTGACGCCGCCGCCTCTGCCGCTCTGGACGAAATCTATGGTTTTGGTTATGACTATTCCCAGAGTCAAGCCCAACGAATCGGGGCTCTTACTCTGGCGGATATTCAGGCAGTTGCCGCGAAGTATCTGACCGGGCCTATTACCGTCGCGGTGGTAACTTCCCAGCCGGACAAGGTAAGTAAACCCTGACGAAGAATTAATTCCAAATAACGGAGGTTGTGCATGAGGGTCCGCATCGGCGTGAGCATGAACTATCATGTTCACGATAATTCGCGTGAGGAGGCCCGCCTCGATAGCCGCTATTTTGACTGGCTGATTCACTCAGGTGCCTTGCCGGTCCCTTTGCTGCCCTTTGACAACTCTCAACTGCTCTGTGAGGAACTTCCTCTTGTGAGCGGAGTCATTCTCAGCGTAAGTTTCCGGCCAAGTACACCTTGGCTGACAATTGGTGGATTGCGGTTGGGGCGGGTTAATTTTGCGGGGTTTTCCAGTTGGCGGGCAGGAGGGTGTCGATTTGGTTGGCGCCGGTGGTGGAGATTTTTCTGAGGACATAATTGAAATACGCGAATGGGTCGTGATTGTGGAGTTTGCAGCCGGCGACCAGGCTGTAGATTATGGCGGCGCGTTCGGCTCCGGCTTCGCTGCCGGCGAACATATAATTTTTTCGGCCAATGACTACCATTCTCAGCGTTCGTTCCGAAAGATTATTATCGATGCTCAGCCGTGGGTCGCTGGTATAGCGGACCAGGGCATCCCACTGGTTCAGGGCGTAGGTGACGGCTTTGCCCATATTATTTTTAGGCAGAACCTGTCCCTGATACTCATCCAGCTTCGCCCGGATTTCGGCAAAGATCGGCAGGGCTTCTTCCTGGCGGGCTTGCAAAAGTTGCTCCGGCGAATATTTTTCCGCTTTTGCCCGTCGCTCGATTTCATAAAGCTTACCCCAGAGCACCATAAAATGTGCCGCCCGCACCGGGTCGCTGTCTAAAGCGTATTCAAACTTCCGCCGCGCATGCGCATTACAAGCCACCTCAACGGCATCGGTAGCCCGAAACAGTTCATCATAGCCGCTATAAGCATCTGCATGCACAAAACCCTGATAATCTCTGCCGATAAAATTTAGCGGACCTTCGCGCGAACGCGTCGGCGTAAAATCAAACGCCACATTATAATCAGTATCGATATAAACCCACAAATAGCCCTTATACGTGGATCCTTTACGGTTTTTGCTCTTGATGGGGATGGAGGTATCATCGGTATAAATGATTTCCGACTGCTGAATCTTCTCCCGCATACGTTTGACCAGCGGCTCCAGCAGTTCAGCGCAACTGCCCACCCAGTCGCACATGGTTGAGACGTTGATTTCCACGCCGTGCCGCTTAATAATACCTTCCAGACGGTTCAACGGCTGGTGGTCCGCATACTTGCTCGTTATGATATACGCCAGCAAACCTTCAGCGGGAATGCCTTTGTCGATCGCCATGGGCGGCAGTTCGCCAATCGAGATATTATTCTCGCAAACCTTGCAGGCGTATTTGCTTCTGACATAACGCTGAACATAAAAAGATGCGGGCACATAATCCAGCTTTTCGGTTACTTCCTCGCCGATACGTTCTTTTTCGTTATGGCATACCGGGCAGGTTTTTTCTTCTTCGGCAGGTTCAATGTCGATAGTTTCGCGGCGCAAATTTTCCGGCAGCGGCTTGCGGCCTTGATGATTAGCATTCTTACGGCCTTTGACAACCTTGGCGCGTGAGGGCTTCTGCTGTTCAATCTTCTGTTGAACTTCCTCGTAAAGATTTTCAAACAACAAACGCTGAGCCGGATCGAGCTTTTCGCTTTTCTTGCCGAACAACTGCCGCTTGAGATAATACAACTGGCCGCTGAGATCATCAATCTGACCCAACAGCGTCAGAACCATCTCTTTAAGAGTGGCAACATCATCGGGAAGCTGCTCGACAGAGCTTTGAGCGGTTATCTTTTCAGCCATCATCAATCCGTAACGTTTAGTAACTTCGTCATCCTTAACGATGAGATTATGATAAGCGAAATGATGAAAAAAGCAAGCATAAAAATGAGAAAATATGTAATATTCTTAACTCTAAGAGCCTATAGCGAGCTTTTACGCTCATAGCGTTTTCGGCGGCGACTGCGAAATAAATCAATGCCTTCCAGTATCCAGCTTAGCTTGGCAATATCAACTTCGATTGATGCCTGATTATTTTTGCCGGGGATTTTTTCAAACGTGCCTTCCTCCAGCCGCTTATACCAAACGACGAATCCGGTGCGGTCCCAGAAAAGAATCTTACATTTGTCGCCGCGTTTATTGAAGAACACAAACAGATGGCCGCTGAACGAATCTTGAAGCATGAAGTTTTCCGCCAGCATCGAAAGCTTGTTAAAACCGCAACGCATATCCGTCGGCTGAGAGTAAATGAAAATCTTCACCGCCGGGGGCAGAGTTAGCATAGCTTTGCCTGTTTTAGCGCGGAAAGAACGCCGGTTAAAAATGCATCGTCGATATTTGAAGGTATCCGCAATGTATGGCCAGCCGCCAGAACAAGCTCCAGAGAACCGGGCTGGGACGGGTGGTGATTAGTATTGAAAATGGAGCCAGATTTGCATCGAAATCTGAGCCACTTAGGTTAGTAAAATAACGCCGATTTCGGCGTTGTCAATAGGGATTCTGGTCCTTTTTCGTTGGATTGAGGCTTTCTTAGCCTTCTTTTTTCCGTTTTTTCTCTAAACTCTGGTTAAGTCGCCAGCTGTCGGTTATGATTTCGACCACGCTCACATGGTGGGTCAGTCGGTCCAGCAGAGCACCGGCTAATCTTTCATCATCGCCAAAGACCTGGGGCCAATCGGCGAATGGCAGATTCGTTGTTACGATCAGGCTGGTTTGTTCATAGCACTGGCTGAAAAAGCCGAACAGATGTTCCGCTCCGATACGGTCGAACGGGACATAGCCCAGTTCATCGATGATGATCAGGTCGCATTTTTTTATATAGCTCTCTAATTTCAACACCGCTCTTTCCTGTCGGGCTTCGAGATACGTATTAACCAGTTCAGCAGCGGTAAAGAACCGCACTTTATAACCTCGTCGGCAGGCTTCCCGGCCGAGGGCGATGGCCAGATGACTTTTACCCACGCCCGGCGGGCCGGTAAAGACGATATTACTGCGGCGGTCGATAAAGCCGCACATCGAAAGGTCGATAATCTGTTTTTTATTTATCTGCGGCACGGCCATAAAATCAAAACTTTCAAGTTCCTTAGTCATGGGGAAGTTTGCCTGTTTCAATCTCCTGGCGATGGCCTGCGACTGTCGATGAAAGACTTCGATTTCGGCCAGTCTTTGCAGGTAACTTTCATAGGATTCGTTTGCCTGGGCGGATGCCCGGGCAATTGTCTGATACTCTTTTTGAATTGTCGGAAGCTTCAGGGTCTTGAGATAGCTTTTTAATAAAACCATTGGATCTTTCATGCTACCTCCCCGGCCAACTGGTTATAAACATCGAGATTGCGTTTGCCATCGCCTTGGTTTACCAGGACTTGATTGCCGGCAAGGTTCAATTGTGAGCCGTTACGTAAAAAGCTTTCCACCGCTTCATCGCTGAACGCCCGGCACTTGACACAAACACCAACGGCATGTTCAACTTCTTTTTGCGGATGCCTGATAAAGAGCAGCAGGATGTTGATGTATTTACCGGTCCCTTCACTGCCGTATCGATATTCAAGCTCTGTTCGCATCAAGGTGAAATCTTCGCCCCAGGGCTGGCCCTTGAATGGCCGAGCATTATCCAGCGAACCGGGCTTACGCTCTAAAAGTTTGATATAATGCAGCGGATCCAGGATATACTGGTCTTTATCGTAACATCTGGAATGCGAGGCAACCAGCTCATTTTTATAGAACAGGTCAACCCGGTCAACGAATACCTTGACCTGGCAAGATTGATAGGCATACTCCGTCGGCACCGAATACCGGTTAGTATCAACCCGTACTGTAAGCTGTTTGTCCGCAAAGGTGGATATTCGACGACAGGCTTCAAACTTCTGCTCAGGCAGTTCGTATAAATGTGTTTTCTCTTCTGCAAATAAATCGCCAATGGTTTTATTCGTATGAGGTGCAGGGCCCTGGCGATCCAGTTCTTTGATACACTGAGCAATCAGCATCTCATTCAGCTGAGCCATATCGGTAACTCTCGGAACCGGAGAGAAGAACTGCCTTTCACTTCGCTTGGCGAGATTCTCGACATCGCCTTTTTCATTACCTTTAGCGACATTGCAAAAACGAGTGTCAAACAAATACCAACTCTTAAGCTCTACGAATTTGCGGTTGAGCCGACGCTTGCCTTTTTTGAGAACCTTTAGAACCGCAGTTTTTAAATTGTCGTAAGCAATGCGTTTGGGCACGCCGCCGAAATATTCAAACGCCCGGACATGGCCGTCAAGAAAACATTCGATCTTCATGCTCTCGTAAGCACAAACAAAAGGAGCCTTAGAACAGCACAGCTTCATGCAAAAAACGTAGACCTTCTTCTCCCTGCCGTTTTCTTTAATGTTAGCTTCATGCCAGTCAACCTGGGCTTCTTCGCCAAACTCAAACGCTAACGGCAGGTAAGCTTCTTTTTGGCGATTACTCGCCTCCTTGATATACCGCTGGACAGTGCTGTAATGGCCGGTGAAACCATACTCGTCACAAAGCCGCTGATACATTTTGGTCGCCTGCATCCGCTGCTTACGCCGAACCTTTTTGTCAGATTCCAGCCAGGTGTCAATAATGTGCGCGAAGGGATCCATGACAGCCTTGACCCGCGGCTGACTGAGCCGATAGCCCGGCGGAATCGGATTTTTCAGGGCCTTGGCCACCGTGTTACGCGAATGCCCCAGCTCCAGGGCAACCTCACGTTGCGATATCCCATCACGAACTTTACGTCTGATAATCTCATAATGCTCCACTGTAAGCACCTTTCTAAGCCTCCTGTGTCTAAAATGTTACGTATCTTAAACACATCTTATCGGCCTTTTACAGTGGCTCCTTTTTCGATGCTTTTTCAGAAGAGAAAACCCGCAAATCTGGCTCCATTTTCAATGCTAATCACCAGACGGGGGCATCGAAACGCGAGCGCGGAAAGAACGCCGGTTAAAAATGCATCGTCGATATTTGAAGGTATCCGCAATGTATGGCCAGCCGCCAGAACAAGCTCCAGAGAACCGGGCTGGGACGGGGGCATCGAAACGCGAATGAAGGCCTCCGGCTGCGCCTCTGACTTGCTGTCGTAATCAGAGTTTCGGGCTTGGGTCAGACGCCTGCGCCAGGAATAAAAAGATGGCTCAGATAAACCTTCCTGCCGACAAAACTGACGAACGGATAACCCACTGGATTGAAATGTCTCCAGCACCATCCGCCAAAACTGCCGCTGTTCCGTATCAGATTTTCGCGCTTTGCCCATGATTGCCTCTCCATTAAATCATGAGCCGTATTATCAATTTTTCAAAGAACCCCGCAAGATGCACTTGGCCGGAACCTTACGCCGGGCCTGAATGTTTTGTTGAAAACTTTTGATGCTGGGGGGATTTAGCGAAACAGCTATTACCCTGGTTTCCTGTTGGGGAACACAAAACTGGTGAGCCAGGCTACTATGAAACATGCCGCGATGCCGATGGAGGCATAGAGCAGGAAGCTGGTGTCGGTGTGTTTCTTGACGAAGTAGAGTACAAAGGCACTGGCGAAGGCGCCGATGAGGGCACTAATACCGCTGACTCGTTTGGTGAACATGGCCGCCAGGAACAGGCCGCACATGGCCCCGCCCAGCAGTCCGAGTACTTCCATGAATGATTCCCAGATGGATTTGATGTCGGCGGTGGCAAAGAGCAGGGCCAGGCCGGTACCTAACACGCCAAAGAAAAATGTACTGAAACGGGCCAGGTTCAGATAGGCCTTGTCGGTCTTGAATACATTGAACCGCTGGAAGTAGTCGGTTACGAAAACGGTGGAGATGCTGTTCATGCTGGTTGAAATCGTGGACTGGGCCGCGGCGAACACTCCGGCAACTACCAGGCCCGCAAAACCGATAGGCAGTTCATGGGAGATGAACAGCGGGAAGATAGCATCGTTCTGATAGGTAGGGTCGAGCTTTTCGGGCTGGCACTGGTAGAAGACATAAAGGGCGGTGCCGGTGGCGAAGAAGATGAACGTGGCGACGACCCCGGCGACGACACTGATGACCTGCGAGTCCTGAGCCTTTTTGAGGCTGGACACCGACATATAACGCTGAATGACCGCCTGGTCGGAAACCGGCGAGACGATGTTCTGGCCTAAACCGCCGATGACCATTACCCATAAGGCACTGGTCACGAAGCTGGTGGATGAGAAGTCCCAATTGAAGGCGTGGAACTTGTCCTGAGCATTGGCGATGGAAATATAGCTTGAGAAGCCGCCGTCGATATTGCTGAAAATAATGATGAGACTGACGAACGCGCCGCCGAGCAGGATGATGCTCTGTACGGCATCGGTCCAGATCACCGCTTCGAGCCCGCCCATGGTGCAATAGATTATGCTGAGAACGCCCATGACGAGGATGCACTGGGAGACGGAAAGCGGAGTGATGGTTGCCAGGGCCAGGGCAGGCAGGAACATGACGATAGCCATACGGCCAATCTGGAAGAGTATGAAAGAGGTCGCGGCGAAGAGGCGGACAACGACATTGAAACGTTTTTCGAGGAACTCGTAGGCACTGGTGACATCAGCGTTGCGGAAGAAGGGCATGATGACATACATGATGAAGGGCAGGGTTGCTATGCCTATCATATTAAGGATGATAAAGGTCCAGTTGGTGCAATAAACCTTGGCGGGGATGGCAATGAAGGTGATAGAGCTGAGTAGTGTGGCGAAGATGCTGAGACCGGCAGCCCAGGCGGGGACACGCTGGCCGCCGCGGAAGAAGTCGTCAGTGCTTTTGTTGCGAGTGGCGAAGTAGAAACCGACCGCGACAATTAAGAGCAGATAACCAACCAGTACGCCGAAATTGACAGCACCGAAGGATGCCTGAGAGGATTGCAATGTGCCTTTGAGGATGATGGGGGTGCGGACGCGTGGTTTGACCTCGCCGCTGACGATAAGGTAATCTTCGCCCCATTTGACGACCGGCGCGGTGACGTGGGTCTGGGGAACCTGGCCGGACTTGACCCAGGTGTTGGTTATGGTGTGGAAGGCATAGATGTCTTTGGGGAAGCCGGGGTGGTTTTCACGCAGTTCATCGGCTTTCTGGTAGAGACTGCCGTCGGCACCGCCAAAGATAAAAATGTGACTTTGGCCGATGGCGGCTCCGGTCGCGGCGACAAGCGGGATAGGCAACTGGGCACATTCACGCCAGGACTGCTGAGCGACTTCTTCTTCGGCAAAGTTTTTCTGGGTGAGGCTTTGATATTTCAGCGGTGAGAATTCGTAGATGTCGGTCATGAAGTCCAGCGTTGGTCCATCTGCTGATTCAATTTCGCGGCGACCGCTGATGACGTAGACGCAGTCTTCTTTACCGTTGTGCTGGGCGATCGTGAGGTTGAACGCACGGCAGGGGCCGGGCCAGGCGGGAAGTGTCTTCCAGTTGAATTCATCAGGGTTATCACGCTGAGCCAAATCAAGCGACCAGAAATTTGTCAGGGCAGTAGAAAGAGGACTTGCCGAGGTTCCGCCGGCGACGTAGATTACATTACCGATAAGAGTCGCTCCGCCATTGGCACAGGGCTGCGGAAGTGAGGGTAATTCCTCACGTGTGACTTTGTTTTCGGCCAGGTTCCACTTGAGTATAAAAACTTCGCTATAACATTTATCAGCGTCGGCACCCCCGATGCAAATTACTCCGCTGTCGGTTGATATGCTCATGCCGTAAGCGAGGGGGTGTTCTAGGTTGCCGGCGTTTTGCCACTTGTCGCCTTCTTTGGTTTTCTGGAGAACCCAGATGTCGGTGAGCCATGATTTGCCGTTTTCCCAATACGGCTTGTCGAAGTTGGCACCGCCGGCGACGATGAGAGCGCCGTTATGTACTCCGGCGAAAGCGCCAGCCAGGCCGACAGGTTCGGTTTGACCGGTGGCAGGGGGCAGCTGGGCGAATTCTGACCAGATGAAGAAACCATCGTTAGAAGGAACAGCTTGGGCACAAGTAGTTACAGCGAATAAAATAAAACAAAAAGTGAAAAGACGCTTCATAAACTGCTCCTTATAAGACCAATATTCCATGCACCACAATCAAGTAAACCGGGGGCACAGAATATATATTAAAATTATTAACATTTCAAGTAATGATTTTTGACTGAACCGTCCAAAGTCCAAATCAAGCTAAAAAAACACTCTCACGCTCAAATATTGAAGGAACGACAAACTTTTGACGCTGGCGTCAATTTTTATCTTAATCGTGCGTTTCTCTACATTATATTGAAGTTTTGACTCGTTAATAATTTCATTTTAATTTCAGGATTCCTTTATGTTATGCAAATAAGGATATGAACATTTACTATACTTTTTGTTTTGATTGAGGTTTGGCCTGCATAAATTTTTCGATGTGGGCTTTGGCTTCGTTTGAGATTTCGCAAATAGGTGCTACCGGTTTGCCCGAGCCAAAACCGAGCAGGCTGGCGGCGTACATTATGCCGGCGACCCAGTTTTCTGATACGCATATCACGTTTGATTTCGCTTCATGTATTCTTTGTTGCATCTGAGCGAGCCGGGCAAGGTCTTTTTTGCAGGCGGCGTCCCAGGTTGAAACGAAAGTCGCCGGTTCAAAGTTGGCACAGACCGGTACTATTCCCTGAGCACCGATGGTCAGGCCCCATTCGATGTCTACTTCACTGCCCTGCAAGACAGTGAGGTCGTGTTCGCGAGCGATCTTCATTATCTCGGTGAAATAGTTTTTGTCGCCGCTGCTTTCCTTCATGACTTTGAACCAGCCCTTTTCAGCCATCTGAGCGACAGCCGTGAGCGGAATGTTGGAATTGGTGCAGCCGGGGATATTGTAAACGACCATTTCCATGTCGGTATTGTTGTAGCAGGTTTCGAAATGTTTGATAAACTGGTTTTCATGTTCAATGGTTATATAGAACGTTGGGGTGATGGCAAAGGTGTCGAAGCCGGTTTTTTCGAGGAAGGCAAGGTGTTCGAGTGCCTGGCCGGTAGAGGGGCAGATGATGCCGCCCATCAGGGTGAATTCGGCACCGACGGTATCGCGGGCGATTTCCATGGCGCGACGCCATTGGGTTTCGGTCAGCAGCGGCCCCATACCCGCTGAGCCGCCGACGAAGATACCGTTTACACCGGCGTTAAGACAGTTGGTGATGACGGCACGGAAGGATTTTTCGTCTACGCGGTCACGATCATCGACGGGGGTTATAATGGGGACAATTACACCTGAGATTTTTTTAGAAGTTTTCACAATGTTTACCTTTCGTGCGCATAAGCACTAAAACAAAAAATAGTTATTCAAAATATAGCCAGTTACCGAGCAGGATAAGCAGGTCATCCGAGTTTATCATAAAGTCACCGTTAAGGTCACCGTCCTGAACCAGAAGTATTTGTTCGCGGGTGGCGGCCATTACTGATACGCGGTCGATTTCGCCAATGAACGAGCAGGTTCCACTGTTAAATCGACCGACCATTACGGCGTTGTCGTTGGCGAGAGAAGCGGTGGTGGTGTCGTCTGCTTCGCCGGAGAGTTGGCCGTCGAGGTATATTCTGACTTTCTGGTCCTGAGTATTACGGACGGCGACCGCTTCGTGCCATACCCCGTCGTTGACTTTAACATCAGAATAGACCGAGCCGCTGGTCGTGCCGTCCGTGACAAAAAATCGCAAAAGGCCGTCCTGAACGCGGAACCACCAACTGGGATAGCCGGTGCCGACATCTTTAGAAACGAGTGCGCCGGCACCCGATGAGCCGCCGGTGTCGTGCTGGTCGGTGCGGAAAACAACACGAATAAGGAAATCTTCGTCGGCTTCAAAGTCGAGCATGTCAGCAGCGTCATCGTCGTCGATGGTTATGCCGTAACCGTTACCGGTGAAGCTGACGGCGGCAGTACCGAGGTATTTTTCTGAACCGGCAACAATATCAAACGCAAAACCTGCCTGGCCGTCCAGGTCATAACCACGCTGGTCAGGTACAGCACCAGCGACGGTAGAGAGGGTTGAGCCGGGGGGGAACTGTTCAAAGTCCCAATGGAAGATGGTGGGGTCGCTCAGCCATTCGGTATCGAATTTGGCGAATGATATTTTGCGATAGGGCCAGTCGGGGCCGTTCTCGTAAAGCAGACCAATTTTGCTGCCGGAAAGGTTCGCCAGTGATGAATAGGCGGAGTCATTGCGATGGATAAGTTTTTTTGTGGTCCAGTTTCTGCCTTCGTCTTCGCTGATGCGTACGGTCATTTTGACGCGTTCCAAAGCGGCAGGGTTTGAGAACAGCCATACGGGTGTCCCGTCGGAATGGCGGTGCGAAATTATGCTGGCCTGGCAGGTCGGACTGATGAGTTCGTCGTCAAGCTGCCAGGGCGTCCAGGAGGCGCCCTGGTTATAGCTGTAGCTGATGAGTCGTCGTTTGTACTGATTGTAACCGGAGCCGCCGCGGTCGTTACGCATTAGTACGCCGTAGTTGAGTTCGACGCACGCTGCTTCACCGCTGCCGGCGGCGAGGTAGGCACTTTCATGCCAGGTTTGGCCGTGGTCGTCACTGTAGATGTTTCGTCTGATGGCCGGGATGATTAGTCGCCCCGGATGCGAGCCTGCCTGAATCTGGATGCCGTTGCCGGGACCGGTGGCGTCCCAGCGGGTTGTTGAAGGTTGAACTTCATTAAAGCGGTTGACCGGAGTTGACCAGGTGGCACCGTTATTGTCGCTATAGCAGGACCAGATGGTGCGTACCCCGTCGGAAGTTCCGGCTGAAATTTCAGATTGTGTATCCTGGCCCAGGTTGTGGGTCATGAACAGCCAGACGCGACCGTTAGACTCATCCACGACAGGTACCGGATTGCCGCAGGTATGGACCGAATCGTTCCAGACGACCTGGAGGCTCTGCCAGGTTTGCCCGCCGTCAAAGCTGCGACGCAGGACGAGGTCAATGTTGCCGGTGTCGCTGGAGCTGTTGACACGCCCCTCACAAAAGGCCAGGATAGTACCGTCACCAGCTTCGATAAGGGCCGGGATGCGGAAGGTGTTGTAACCGTTCATACCCTGATAGAAGGGAATGTTACGGTAGAGCGGGGCGGCCTGGCCTACTCCCACGCTAATCATGATTAACGCTATAGTCAGAAATACGAACTTCTTTTTATTCATGGGACACCTTATCATAACTGCTCGGCATTCGTCTCGATTAGGTTTTTGTACCACCAGGCGGAATCTTTAATAATTCTTTTCTGGTCGGCGTAATCGACATAAACCAGTCCGAAACGTTTACTGAAACCAAGAGCCCACTCGAAATTATCGAGCAGGGACCATTGGAAATACGCTTTTAAATCAACGCCTTCTTTAGCGGCTCGTTTTAGCTGGGTGATGTAGCGACGGAGAAACTCGATGCGTTGGGGGTCATGTACTTTGCCGTCTTCAGAAACGCAGTCGAGGTTGGCCATCCCGTTTTCGGTTATGGCGATGGGGGTTTTGTATCGTTCATAATAGAATTTGGGCCCCCAGTACAACGCGGTCGGGTCAACGGTCCAGCCCATGGGCGTGTACCACGCTCCATCTTCACGCGGGGCGGTTTCATAGTTTTCGGTCATGCCTTTATAAACTTCAAAGGCGAAATAGATATTAAGGCCGAGGAAGTCGATAGGCTCGGAAATGATTTTCATTTGTTCGTCGGTAAATTCCGGGGCGTCCTTGCCATAGACCTCAAGGGCCTGTTCGGGGTAATGGCCCTTGAATATGGGGTCCATCCACCAGGCGGCATTGAAGGCGTTTTGGGGTTTGGCGGCGAAGGTTTCTTTGCGGGCCAGTTCGATGTCAGCCGGAGAGTTCTGGTCACGCGGCACGGTTAGATAACCAACAGGCGCGTAACCAATGTTGGGGGTCTTTTTAGCGTGGGCACGGATAGTTTGTACGGCCCGACCGTGAGCGAGCATAACATTGTGTCCGACACGCAGCACTTCGCGGAAACCGTATTGCAGACCGGGTGCGTGAATGCCGTCGTGATGGCCGAGGCAGACAAAAACCTGCGGCTCATTAAGGGTCATCCAGTTGCTCACACGGTCGGAGAATTTGTCCATTATAACTTTGGTGTAGTCAGCGAACCATTGTGGGCTGTCATTGTTAAGCCAGCCGCCCTGACAGAAAAGATCGTAGGGATAGTCCCAGTGGAACAAGGTTATATAAGGGGTGATGCCCTGACCCAGCAGTTCGTCGATGAGCCGGTCATAAAAATCAACACCGGCCTGATTTACCCGTCCCCGACCCTGGGGCATGACCCGGGGCCAGGCTATCGACATGCGATAGGCCTGAACCGACATCTGCTTCATTATATCGACGTCTTCAGCGTAGCGGTGATAATGGTCGCAGGTGACCTTGCCGGTCTGCCCTTGATAGACCGCGTCTTTTTTCCCGCAGAACATATCCCACACCGACGGTCCACGCCCGTCCTTGTTGACAGCACCTTCTATTTGATAAGAGGCAGTCGCCACGCCCCATTTGAAATCCTTACTGAATGACATAATATACTCCTCGTTTCATGAAGTTCACCTGGTTGCCTTAATATCTTCCGATTCGTTCTGGTCCGGTGTCGATGGAAAACACAAAGGCGTCAAAACATTTACGGAGCATATTATATTTTAAATCGTGGTTATCGCTATACCAAAGTTCATTTTTATGTTTGTCGGTGAGTTTGACTTTTCCGGAGCCGTGGCGGACTTCCAGGTGGTAGAGCCTGTCGCTGTAGATGCTGAGCCAGTGGCCGGGCAGGTCGGGGTCGGGGTGATTTTCAAAAATAGCGATTCTTTTGAGCTTTGTTTTCTTGCGGGCATCTGCCTGATTGCTCATAACGGGCATGGCAGGGTAGTTGGCACGGGCGGCGACATTGAAGTTTTTCAGGAGCAGTTCGTCGCGTATTTCGAGGTATTGGGGCTGGTCCCAGAGATTTTTGTATTCGTGGGGGTCGTTCTGAAGGTCGAAAAGCTCGCCGCGGGCGTAGCCGTGGTAGACGACGTGCTTGTAATTTTTATCACGGTACATGGTGAGGTATTCTTCGGGCCAGTCTTCGGAACCGGGTGCCGGACCGGTGCCGGCGTAGAATTGGCTGTGGATGTGGTCGCGAAGTTTCTGTTTTTTACCCCGAAGGGCAGGAACCAGGCTGATACCCTGCATGTGTTGGGGAACTTTTTCGCCGGCCAGATCCAGGATGGTAGGGGCGATTTCGGTCAGCTCGACGAGTGAATCGTTGATAATATTTTTCTGGATACTGGGGCCGGACCAGATAAGAGGAACGCGGACAGAGCCTTCGTAGAAGTTGCCTTTGCCGTATAAGCCATGGTCGCCGAGATTCTCGCCGTGGTCGGAAGTGAAAATAATTACAGTATTATCGATTTGACCGGTGGCTTCAAGGGCTTCGATAAGGCCGCCGATATTCTGGTCAACAAGCTCAATAGTGGCGTAGTATTCAGCCTGGCGAGATTGAAAATATGAGTCGGGATAGCGGTAGGGAGTGAAACCCCAGCCGCTCTTTTCGTAAATATCCGATTCACGGAATTCGGGTAGAGAGATTTTGTCGAGATTGGGGTGGTTTTTTAGAAAGTCTGCGCGGATGTGGTAGGGGCTGTGAGGATGGAATATATTTATGTTGAAGAGCCAGGGACGATTCCGATGGCGGGTGAGAAAATCAGCGGCCCGTTCGCAGCACCAGGTTGTCTGGTGGAGCGGAGCTTGTTCCTGCCAGGAAAGTTTTTTGAAATCTTCGTATTCGTATCCCTGTTTTCTCAGCCAGGTGAGGTAGTCGTTGGCCGGGCCGCCTTGATAGGGGCTGGTACTGAAATAGAATTCGGAATAGCCGTCATCCTGGGGACGCTTTTCAACTTTATCGCCGTAGGCTGAGGAAAGGTGCAGTTTACCGGACAAACCGCAGACATAGCCCGCGTCTTTGAGCAGTTTGGTAACGAGCGGGGCTTTTTCAGCCCAGCAGGCAGCCCCGTTTTTACAGGCGGCGATGGCCGAAGGGTACATGCCGGTCATGAACCCCGAACGGCTGGGGGTGCAAAGCGGAGCGGAGCAATGGGCAACGGTGAAAGTGGTACCGTTTTTGACAAGGCCGTCGAGGTTGGGGGTTTTGATGTGTGTATTGCCCAAGGCGGTGATGGTGTCCCAACGCTGCTGGTCGGTGCATATCCAAAGGAAGTTAGGCCGTTTGACGGAGGGAGATGGCGAGGCCAGAAGTGAATTCGCCAATTGCGGCGTAGCCAGTCCCAGCCCTAAGAATTTCAGGAAGGCCCGGCGATTAGGATTTGCTTCGGATACGTCTTGTTTGAGCGTCATTTCAGTTCAACTCCTGTACTTTGAGTATGACTTCGTGCCGGGGGTTATCGCTTGTATTTTTCAGATTGGGCAAGCCATAGCTGATTTGGGCGAGGTCCAGGTCGCCAATGAACCCTGAACTGCCGTTGTTGAATTGGCCGACGGAGATGTTTTTGTCGTTTACATAGGAGCCTTTGCAGTTTGAAGATTGTTCGGCGTTTAGTTTGCCGTCGAGGTAGATTTGGAGTTTTTGTTCCGCGGCGTTATGGACGATGAGGGCTTCGTGCCATTTGTTGTCGTTGACTTTAGTTTTGCTGTCAACTGCGGATGAGTTGCGTCTTTCGTCGAGGATGTAAAATTTTAGTTTGCCATCCTGTACTCTGAGCCACCATGACGGCTGGCCGGGTGCGTAATCATTGGAAATAAGGGCGCCGGGTTTTTGCTGAGGACCGTGAGATTGAGTGCGAAATACCGCTTTTAGATAGAAATCGGTGTCAGCAAATAAGTCGAGATAGCCGGAGCTTTGGTCACGCAGGAGGGTAACGCCTTGTTCGCCGCTGAAACGCAGAGCGGTGGTTTTGTCACCACCCGGTGCGGTCTGAATGTTGTGGGTAAGTTTACCGCTGAGGTTGTAGCCCATGGTGTCGGAAATTATAGTCTGGGCGGATAGTTGAGATTTGCTCAGATTCTCAAAATCCCAGCGGAAGACACTGTCATCCTTGACCCAGTCGATATCAAACAAAGCAAAGGTAATTTGCTGATAGGCACTGCCGTCGCCGTTTTCGTATAGCAAGCCGACTCGACCGTCTTTCAAACGAACCAGAGACGAGTAGGCCGAATTGTATTTCCATATCATACGGGAAACAGGCCAGCTCAGCCCGTCATTGTAACTAAGGCGGACGGTCATGTTATTGCGTGAAAATGAGGCAGGGTTGGAGAACAGCAGATATTGCCGATTGTTTTCAACCGGGTAAGAGATGATGGCGGCTTGACACATGGGCGTTATAAGCTGGTCATGGAGAATGGTAGGGGTCCAGGTCTCTCCTTGATCGTAACTGTAGCAGTAAAGGCGACGACGATATTGAGCGTAGAGGTCGTTCATGCGGTCATTGCGGAGGATCGCCCCGCCGGTAAGTTCCACCACGGTGCCTTCATTACCGCCGTTGGGATAGAATATGGTCCCTTCATGCCAGGTTTTGCCGTGGTCGTCGCTGTATATATTACGGGCGTTGGCCGGCACGATAAGTCTGCCGGCGTGAGGGCCTTGTTTGAGCTGAATACCGTTACCGGGCCCGACGGCATCCCATAGGTTCCCAGTTTCTTCTTCTGCGGGCGCTTTGATATGTTTTAGCTGGATAGGAGCCGACCAGGTTTTACCGTTATCGTCACTGTAGCAGCACCAAGTGGTTCTTCTGCCCTGGCTGGTGCCGTTCACAAAATATCTAAGCCGGTCATGGCCGAGATTATGGTTCATAAACAGCCAGATACGGGAATTTGTTTCATCGAGCAGGGCCGTAGGGTTGCCGCAGGTGTTGACCCCTTCGTCCCAGATGACCTGCATCGCCGACCACGTCTTGCCAGCGTCACGGCTGCGTCTGAGAACAATGTTAATATTGTCTTCGTCACCGCCGCCGTCTACGCGTGCTTCACAAAAAGCCAGAATAGTACCGTCCGGTGCCTGGATAAGCGAAGGAATACGATAGGTGTGGATATTATTCATGCCACGCTGGTAAAGCACCTGCTGGTAGAGCGGAGCGGCATTGGTAATCGAGGTGAACAACGTTATTAAAGCGAAGATGTAGGCTAATTTTAATTTCATTTTATTCCGAATCATTCTAAAAATACGGGGTGGGCCGATATGCTCCGACCCACCCCGTTACAGGTTAAAAACAATCAACACATCATTCGTACTCAGAACGAAGCCAGTTGGCCGACATAATCGCAAAATCAAGCAGATCGATACTGCAATCCTCGTTAATATCGCCTTCGGCCATTTCCAGCACACAAATCGGAGTGCGGAAATTCCAGATGTAACCCTGACGACTGAATGACCCGCCGGCATCGGAGCCGTCTGTATCAACACGCCAGTAATAGATGGTTTCAATATCAAGGCCGCTGACCGGCACGCTGTTTACGCCGGAATCCGCCACAATCGTATCAACAACATTGACCATGAACGGATCGCTGGAAAGTACCACGGTTTGGGTGGTAATAGTCGCACCAGCGACAGGAGTCCAGCTCAGCACGTAGGTAGTAGGAATACCGGTTGCGCCGCTGACCGGACTGGGGGCGGTGGGCAGAGCGACAGATTGCTCAAATTCAGCCGGTGTCAGAGCGGCACGGGTTACCTTGACAAAGTCGAGATTCCCTCCGAAGTTACGGCTCGTGTAGCCATTAAAACCGCCGATTACCATATATCCGTTCGGGCTAATATCAGTGGTAGTCTCGTCCATTGAGCTGCCGTCAAGAACACCATCAATATAAACGCTTACCGTACCGGCAGTCTTATCACGTACTGCGGCAACATGATGCCACTGACCATCATAAATGTCGGTAGAGCCGGCAACCCAGCCGGTATTCGCACCAGCATCCAGTGTCCAAAAACGTAGCTTACCATCAGTCTCGGTGCGGAACCAGTATTGAGGTAAATCATAACCATACCAGTCAGTCAAATCCGGATGCTTTGGGGTAAAAGCGATAATTGCGTTATAATTATCATGTTCAGCTGCGTCAAAGCGCACTACCGCCTCGATACTGAAGTCTTCGCCTGTCGGTATTACAATCGGGCTGCCGGCTAAAGTACTGCCGCCAAAATCGTAGCCTGACAAAAGCATCATCTGAGCATCGCTTAAACCTAGATATGAACCGCCAGAACCATAAGCAGGGTTGGAAGTGTCATAGGATGATGGGGATACGTCTTCGAGTTCGTTGAGGAGGTAGAGGTCACGGTTGTTGCCGCTGGAATCGAGAATTTTGTCGCCATCAAGCATAATTGTGCCCGGAGTCACATCGTCAAATTTCCAGTAACCAGCAACATCACCTGGCTTTTCTACCGTATAAAAACTCCAGATATCACCTTCGCGTGTAATGGCACCACCAATATCATGAGTACCAACAGTATCCACACGCCAGTAATAACTCCGTGACTCATCTAAGCCGGTCAGGGTGACACTGTTGCCGGTAACGCTTGAGTATGTCTGAACTATATTTGACATCAGAGCGTCTGAGGCCACTGTTACGCTCTGACTGCCCAGGGTGAAATTTGGATCAAGAGCTTCAATAGTATCCCACGACAAGTCTACCGATGCCGTGGCGACATCAAAACCACAATTGGCCGGACTGGGGTTGCCAGGCTTAATCGGCAAAACTTCAAGCATCGGTAAAAATTCGGAAGGAGAAAGCGCAACATCACTGACCCGCGCCATATCCATACTGCCGATCATGTCACGGCTATCTACACCGTCAAAATTACCAATGCAAAAACGACCGCCTACACCAATATCAGAGGTCGTAACATCATTGTTACTACCTACTTGGACATAGTCGATATACAGGTATATTTTTGACGCTGCCGCATCACGAACAAAAGCGAAATGATGCCATTCGCCATCGTAAACGCTGTTGGCCAAGGTAACTGTCTTGGCCGTGTTGACGAGACCCTCATCCTTCATATTAAATTTATATGTCTTACCGCCGCCTTCCAAACGCCACCACCACTGCGGATCTGCGGCATCACCACTGATTTTAGACATCAAACAACATACTTTGCTGGGCTGATTTTTTGCAGTGTACCGGACTACAGCTTCTAATGTAAATGAATCGTTTGTGCCAAAGCTGCCTAGGTTGCCACTGTTGGCGTTTGCGCCGCCATCGCCAAAGTCATGGCTCGGCTCAAATATGATTTTTGCATTGCCTGCTGCGGTAAGAAGGGCTGCCCCACTATCACTGTAAAATGGTGCCGGATCATCAAATACAGGAACTGAAGCGTCATCAATAAAAACATCATAGCCATTGCCAGTGCTGTCAACCAGACGCCCGCCCGAATCAGCCAACTCGCCAATAGCCTTGTCGTCGAAGTTCCAAAGTGCTACGGTCCCGGCGTTGGCTGCCGCCGCTGTCAGGCAGATTGCCAACATTGTCAGAATTACATTTCTCATTTTGTGTTTCTCCTTATAAGATAACTTCGTTTGCGGCCTGCTTTACGCGGGCAAGCCAACTATCCTTTGCATCAGTAATAGATTGTTAAGAGTTATTTTTGCTGACGAAAACTGCCTTTCGGAAAGAAATATCCTTTGGGGGAACCGTCTCTGGTAATCATCTGGGACATGTCGTCAGCGGCATTGATTTGTTCTACGTGCCCGTCGACATATCCGGCGTTGATGTTGATATCAGGGGGTGTATTGTCACGATTGGGGACGCGGCATATCTTGATTCGTTCATCTTCGGGATATAATGATGATAAGCCTTCGAATAGTTTTATTGTTCCACCCTTTACGGTGTGGCTGGTCATCCAGGAATCGCCTGGCGATGATATGCAATTGTATTGGTCTGTAATCATCATCATATCCATGACCATTAAAGTGTCGCTGTTATCGGTAGGCCTGAATCCGTCATTTTCGTACTTCATCCAGTTCCAGAGCATGAAAAACGAGCTGTCAAGCAGAGGGATGCCGTCATCGTTGGAATTCTTGATGAAATTTTCTTCCCATTTGGCATCACCAGTGATAGCGGGGCAGGTGAAATTTGCTGCCGACTCCATGTATTCACCCAATGTCTTTATTACTGACCCGCCGTTCATTTCAAAGGATGAGCCGTATTTGTATTTAACACGATTGGGGATAGTATACCATATGTCAGTTTTTCGGGCATTTTCCCAACAACACTGGTTTGTGGGGGGCAGCTTGCCATATTCGGACGAATAGGAGTTGATAGCCTGAAGTATGGTTCTTTGCCGGGTAGCGCAAAGTACCAGCTTGGTTTGATACCGGGCCTGACCCAACGCCGGCAGTAAAATACTCACCAGCAAAGCGATGATTGCAACTACTACCAGTAACTCAACGAGTGTAAAACCTTTTCTTGTACTCATAAACAGCTCCTTCGCCGCAAAATAGTTTCACCATTAAATCCGTTAATCAAAATAAATCCCGACCATAGGTCGGCACCTGGCCGTTAATCTTATATCTTATGTCTTGTCTCTAAATTGAAATCCTTCGTCGTCCACCGTTAATCCCGTAAATCCGCCGTTGCCGTGCCGTTAATCTTATATCTTTGCCTCATGCCTTCTTAAACGCCTCATACCTCATGCCTTCTTAAATGCAGGCGTCCCCAGAGTAATCCCGCGATAAACGTTAAGGTCCATCACAAAAACTTCACTGTCATTGATAGGTCGCTTACCGGTGGTCATTTCATGAAGAATCCGAGCTGCCAGTGTTCCCTGTTCGTGTTCATTGACGACTATAGAGGTCAGGTGTTCGCGAAAGACGGTATCGCGGAGCGAGTTGCCAAAGCTGATAATAGATAAATCATCGGGAACCTTCATACCTTTATCCGTCAGAAGCCAGTAAATCCTTTCGGCTTCGTTATCGTCGCTGCAAAATACAGCGGTGGGCGGATTTTCAGAGTTGAGCAATTTCAAAAACTGTTCCTGTTTGCACCGGTCCTGTTCAGATGTGTCCGAAGGCGGATCCCACACTATGTGAGTGTCGGGCAGAGAAAGGCCGGCCTGCCTGAGAGTCTGTCGCATGCCGGCCACGTGTGCTTCCGTAACGACATAACGGTGTACGCCGTAATAGGCAATGGAACGATGTCCCAGTTTGAGGAATTCCCGGCAGGCCATTTGGCCGGCAAGTTCACGGTTCCAGGTAACTACCGGCACGTCAGCGCCGGGAATAGCGCGGTGGCAGGTTACCACGGGGATGCCGCTGTCCAGTACCATTTCGATTTGGAAGACCGGAGTTTGGCCTATCGTAACCGGCACGATTGCCAGGCCGTTTACCCCGCAATGAAGAAGTTGAAGAATGATATTGCCCTGCTGGTGTACGTCGTTGTTGGTCTGGCAGATAAGAGTCTGTTGGCTTTTGCCAGCCTGCTCCTGACCGAAACCCTGGACCAGTGAAGGGTACAAGCTGCGCCTGATTTCAGGGACAACCAGACCAAAGATCGAAGACTTATTTGTGTTTTTAACCGGCGCTGGTCTGGAAACAAATGTTCCCTTGCCCCGTACCCGATAAATGTAACCTTCCTTTTCGAGCTCCTCAAAAGCCTGACGTATCGTATTGCGGGAAACGCCCACTTTGTCAGTAAGATAGTTTTCGCTGGGCAGTACATCGCCGGGGCGGTATTTGCCAGATGATACTTCGGAAATGATGAATTTTTTGACAACCTGCCACTTCAATCCCGAACGCGCGTTGTTAGTAGATTTCAGAGTATCGAATTTTTCCATAGAAGATTTTACCTGTACTTTTCTGGTTGACCAATTGTTGGTACAACTATGAATATATCGGATTGATATTTTGATTTCAAGCCGGAAACGGCGATTTTGTGTTGATTATGTTAAAAAGTTGTCCCTATGTTGTGCGGTTATTTCCGGACGATAAACCCTAACTTGTTGTTTAACCAGATGTTAAAATTCCAGATAAAAAACAGGCCTATATCTCTATCCAGATTTATTATCACCCCCCAAGGGGTCGTAAGAGCGCATAGCCGGGCGGCGTAAGCCCCCGGTCCTGAAGCAAAAAAATAATAAATCCCTGCCGAAGGCAGGCACCGCGCCGTTAATCATTCAACCCTCGGCCAAAGGCCGAAACCTCGCCGTTCACTCCTGCCTCATGCCTAATGCCTTCCTCCGTTCCGTTCACTCATGCCTAATGCCTCATGCCTAATGCCTTCTTCCATACTATATGGTACTTTTTTAAGAAAAATAGCCCCAAAAAGGTGATATAGTATAGTTGTATTTCGCCAAAAAACGAAAAAACGTCAAAAAATCGAGAAAAACGCGTTTTTTCCCACCCCAAAAACACGAAAAACACGAAAAAATCACTATTTTAAGGCAAAATCGCGCTGCCCCCCAACCAATCAACCCTTGCAAAATAAAGACTTACAAAAAAATACCCCCATTCCCACCCCCAAAAACTCCCCTAATCCCCATTTCCCTAAAAAAATAAGAAATTACAAGGATTTTACCAATCCGAAATAACGCACACTATTTGGAGGACGAAGCCGTTTTGGGTTTTCTGGCCGTGAGATTACGTAGGGGTTTGGTAATTTTGTTTTTGATTCGGGCCGTCTGGATTTTGCGACTGAGGGCGTTGACGGCCTTGTTTTTGGGCAGGAGTTGGCGGGCGAGCTGGATGTTTTCGCGGGCGGCCATAAGATTACCGCTGACGAAATGGGCCTGGGCCAGTGAAAGCAGGGCACTGATATTTTCAGGGTCATTTTCGAGAACCTGGTCGGACAGGTCGATGCCGCGTTCGATGAGGCCGAGGCGATAATAGCACAGACTGAGGTTTTGATAGCCGCTGGGATCCTGGGGTTCAATTTCGATGGCTCTTTCAAAGCAACTGACCGCTTCAGCGATTTCGTCCACTTCGACCAGCAGGCAACCCAGGTCAAGCATTACTTCGGCTTGTTCGGGCGCGTTTTTAAGTTCAGCCAGAAGATGTTCGCGGGCATTGGCTTTTTGGCCCAGCAGCAGGAAGCATTCGCCGAGTCGATAATGTGACCCGTGCGGTTCGGGACTGAGACGAATAGCGCGATTAAACGATTCGACGGCCAGTGAAACCCGGCCTTCGTTGAGGTAGAGTTCGCCCAGATAATGATGCGCCATGCCGTTGGCGGGATGAAGTTCGATAATGCGGTTGAATTTTTCGCGGGCGGTCTGCAGGTCGTTCATTTCCAGCAGCATTATGCCGTAGTCCATGAGTACTTCGACATCGCCCGGACCGCGACGGAGTTCCGCCAGAAAATGTTCGCCGGCTTTGTGGTAGTCGCCTTTGGCCCAGTAGGCCTGAGCGATGCGGCATTCGACCTGGGGCTGGTTAGGGCTAAGATTTCTGGTCTGCTGCCAGCACCATATCGCACGGTCGTATAATTGACGGGAAAATAACGAGTTGCCGATATTGAAGTAGCAAAGCGGGCAGTGGTCTTTCAGTTGGCGGGCAAGATAGAACATTTCCTCGGCTTTTTCGTGACGGCCCATCTCCGAATAGGTGATTATGCGGTTGCAATAGCCCGGCTCAAAGTCCGGGACAGCGGCGACGAGTTCTTCGAAAATTTCCAGAGATCTTTCGTATTGGCCCAGGCGGGTATAATCGACGCCGAGGCAGTTCATAATTTCGGGGTCTTCCGGTTCGAGTTCGTGGGCGGAGGTGAAGGCGTCAACGGCCTCGTCGAATCTTTCTAGAGTGTCCAGGATAAGCCCTTTGTTGAAGTGCCAGTTGCCGTTGGCGGGGTTGATTTCGATGGCAATCTGGAGATTGCCCAGTGCCTCGTGCATTCTGCCTGCCTCATAGAGGTCGTGGGCCCGCTCAATGCAGTTTTCAGCGTCCGACCAGTCCTGAAATTCGCCAAACTCATTTGAATTCATATTTACCTCAAGGTACAGGGGCTGTAGTTCCTGGCTCTGATGGTGGTATCGACCTGTCAGGCAGCTAACTTAGGCAAGTAAGTCAACAGAAGGGGGAAATGAGCAAAAAAATGCGTTTTCAGGAGTTGTAATCGGTATAATTGGTATAATCGCCAAGGTTATATGGACGTTGTCGGTTCGGACGGCAGGGATTTTGCCGCTTGGGCAGGCCGATTTAAGGGGGCGGAGAAAAAAAGCTCAAAATATTACTTGAACAGTAGCCGAGTTTGCCTAGAATACTTAGTTCTTGTTGAGCGTGACGCTCGGCGAGAGATATGCACCACTAGCTCAATTGGCAGAGCAGCTGACTCTTAATCAGCGGGTTTCAGGTTCAAGTCCTGAGTGGTGTATTTTTCTATGTCTTTATCTCTAGGGAAGTTATGGAAGATTTAGTGTTGCTCAAAAAAGCAGGTGTAACCCATGGTGTAACCCAAGGCTGCCTGTATAAGCGTTCAAAATCTCGATTTTGGTGGTATAAGTATGTCGATGAAACGGGTAAAAAACGCTATGTTTCCCTGAAGACTACACACAAGAGAATAGCCCTAAAAGCAGTGGCCCGGATCCAGCACAATGTCAACTTGGCCCGCAAGGGGCCTATCGAACCCCTCAAGAAATCACTCGATAATTTTTTTGAGACCAGAAAAAACATGGCCAATCTCCGAACTCTGAAGTGCCAGTTGGGGAAATACATAGACAACGTCAATAACTATGACGACTTGAGCAAAGCGAGTATCTTGGAATTTCTGGACAGCCTTGCGGTCCAAACCCAAAAGAACGGTTCCCCTAAGTTTGCCCCCAGCACATTGCGAAGTTACCTGTCTTCGATTTCTGCGTTTTGTCGTTATTTGCAAAAACGGGACATTTTGCCTGATAATCCCTGCTCAGGCCTTCGGTCAGAACTACCCCAACCGGTTAAGACTCCGCCTCGATTTTTGAACGACCGGGAATATGATATTACTCTCCGTCTGGCTCGCAGGGCGGGCATTTACCTACCTGTGTTTACAGCCCTCAAAACAGGTATGAGAATGTCAGAAATGAGAAGGATGGAATGGGGCCATGTCCAGTGGCGAAAAGACGACAAAAGCCTGATTATTATCCCAAAGGACAAAAGCAGTAGGGGGCGTACAATCCCTCTGCACCCAGACCTTGCAATGGTACTTGAGCCCTTACGAAAGAAAAATGGGCCTGTTTTCAAAGGGCAGAAGGGCGGTTTTGTTGGGGATAAGCAATGGCAAGATTTACTTGCGCCCATCCAGAAATGGGTGCCCAAATTCAAACGGTCTGGACATTCAGGCGTTGGGACCGGCTGGCATCTATTTCGGCACACCTTTGGCTACAGGATGGCCGCTGCCGGCACGCCGATTCCGGTACTAAAGGAGATTATGGGGCATAGCGATATAAGCACCACCATGATTTATGCCAGAGTGAGCCCAGATGTTTGGTATGATGAAATTAATAATGCATAGATGGAAGGGTAAGGTTTATGGATAAGCAGAACAAAAATAATAATGAGAAAAGCTATGATTCTAAGCAGTTTGCAATGCTTAAGCGTTGCTCGATTGCCAAAGATTTTACAGAATGGAATCGACAACAGATGGGGATTCTCGATGCAATACCACTTGAAGGAGCCAACCTTGTAGGAGCCAACCTTGTAGGAGCCTACCTTGTGGACGCCAACCTTGGATTCGCCGACCTTGAAGGAGCCGACCTTGAAGGAGCCAACCTTGAAGGAGCCAACCTTAAAGGAGCCAACCTTAAAGGAGCCTATCTTGAAGGAGCCAGCCTTGTAGGAGCCAACCTTAGAGTAGCCTGCCTTGAAGGAGCCAACCTTAAAGGAGCCAACCTTGAAGGAGCCAACCTTGAAAGAGTTCGCATGAGGGAAGTCGACCTTGAGCGTTATAAATCTATTTTTGGAGAGATATTTGTCGAGCCAATTATCATTACTCAAGAGAAGCTGAAACAGCAATCTTATCAAGATATTCAACCGCTAGAATTACTGATTGATCCTGGAGAAGCAACAGCCGAAGACCTTGCTGAGTTATTTCACGAACTGTCTAAGCTGTACCGTATGATGGGAGGGTCAGGGCTTGATTTTAGAATGCGAGGTGTGCGGGAGAATGCGGGGGTATTGATCCATGCATAATAAAACTAAAAATGAAATTGTTCGAGCCGGTGCTTTTCCCAAGGAAGCTTCACTGCCAAATGAAAACAAGATACTTGCGAAGTTCAAAAAACTTATTAGTCGAACGTTTAGTTGGGGTAAAGATTTAACCCAAGAATATTCAGAAGGCAAAGTGCTTGAACAAACAGGTAAGGGAGAAATCTCGGTTAGGCGTGCTGCGGAAATTGCGGCCACAACAGATCGGACTGAATCAGAAACACAAGTTTTAAATCAAGAAATTATTAGCAAAAGGTTGGATAACATTGACCATGCTTTTGGTAAAAGAAAGGATTCTCCGGAAGCAGAGAGGTTTAGGCTAGCAGCACTTTTGGATGGTGACCCGGAATTAATCGACCAAGTACAAAAGGTGCAAGATAAACTTGATAAACTCTTTATAAATAAAAATGTCAGAATTGTATATGAGGAAAATTCTAAGATGTTGCCGCCTGCTGAAGAAGACGAAGATGATATTGAAAACGATGAGGAAACAGGGAAAGAGCCTGTCAAATAAGTATATTTGGCTTGGTATGACGAGATTAATAATGCATAAGGGATTATGCCATGACCAGAAAAAAAGGGCCGTTACAAATATGTGTGCGAAGATTGCGATGAGGTTTTATGGTTAGGCTTTAAAGAACGTGCGAGCCGGTTTCTGCCGAGGTGCCCAAATTGTGGTAGTGCGTGCATTTCGCCCGGTAAAGGGTCTCATGGCCCCCAACGACTTGGCAGTGTCCATGAAGCCATAATCAAGCAGAAAGAGCGTAAAAAGCGACTAGGGGAAGGCTATGGTGAAGAGGAGACTTAACAATGAGTTTTTGGACCGAAAATAATCAATGGTGGTATGTGTGTAATCGATGCGGATTGACAACCGAGGTGAGGCAAAACCACGAATCCTCTGAGGGGCTTGAAGGGTGGAGAGTGCCTGAGATTGGGGAAGATGTACATTTGTGCAATAAGTGTTTGATGCAATGGCAGATGAATGGGGGTTGTTTGGAATAATCGTTTAGTCGTACTGACATTTTATACAATTTAATTTAGGAGCTTGCTAATGTTCTGCTGGAAAAGAAATCATGAATGTGAAGCATGTAAGACTAAATTTGATATTTATGGAACTGACCGCCCCAACTGCTCTGGCAATTATTCATTTAATTGTCCTAATCCCGACTGTTCTAATCAAATGATGTACTGTGTTCGAGATTTTGGAATCTCTGACACAGTATCGATTATTCCCAATGACAGATTACATGTTATACTTAAAATATAATATTTTAAGGCCACCATTTGCCCTACGGCTCCAAAGCCTCAATCCTATCCTCCAAGTCCTTCAGCTTCGCATCAATCATCCTCAGGGCCGTGGTGTAAAGTGCCGGCCAGTTACGGTCTCCACCGTAGATTTCGGGGAATTTATAGTTAAGTGTGAATCCGCGGGTGATGAAATATGATACGCCGGTGGTGGTAGCACCAGCCCAAGGGGCTGATAAGGTTATCTCATCATCATCAACCACTGAAGCCACAGTATAGGGCACTAGGACGCCCGACACCATGAAGCAGTCACCGACATTGATAGTACCTGACCAGGCGGTCCCGACGCCGGTTACGGTCGGGCTGTCAAGAGTTACGTTTACTGAACCTTCTGAATATTGCATATTTGATTTCCTTTATTATAAGCAGCTTGCTATCCAGAAATAATTTTCTGCATTATTCAAATCTGCGTCTGCATTGCCATTAACTTGGAACGTGGTGGCTCCTACATTACTTACACCACTTGACGAATCATCATCACCAGAGCCTTCCCAAATCAAAGCCCCACCCGAATCTGTCGTTGAATGGACGACTATTTTGGTTGGGGTTGAACTTAAACCATGTGTTATGGTTTTTGATGCGTCATCTTCTCCGGTATAAAAACCAAAATTTATCAAAACTGGCAATCTGGCATTGTCAATAGTACCGGTTAATCCTGCTGCGGGGACAGAAGTGCTTGAGGCGTCGTAAGTGATTTTATTGGCGCCCCTGCCAAAGAATCCTGTTGAGGTGGTCACTTCTAATAATGTAGTGCCTGCAAAACCTGGCCCCCGCCCAGCCCTTAAGGTTGAAAACTCTGAAACATTTTTGCCGGTAGAGATGTCAACGGTAATGTACGAACTGGATTGACCTGGCCATCCACCGCTGTTTTTGGCATATACCTGAATTCCTCCGGTTCCGATTAAAGTTTCAGTATAATAACCACTGCTATCAATATTCTTAGCCAGTAGCGTTACATCGCCCGTGCCAGTTGCGGCCAAGATTTGCAATCCTTTGCCACTTCCATCGTAATCACCAATAGTTAATGAATTCTTGAAGACGGCATTACCGCTGCTATCAATATAAGAGGTAAAGGCAGTGCCTGACCAGAATCCTAAATATTGTGAAGTGCCGTATAAGCCCGCTGCCTTTCCGGTCAAAGTAGCTGCTGCCCCTACAATGTGATAATAAACATTAGCCGACACTGTCCCCAAGGCATTGCCTGCTGTAGTCACTATGGTATTTGCGGCACTATCAAGATTTGCCAGGCTTTTATTTGTGACTTCACCAGTGGCAAGGTCAACGGAGGATTTGGTTGCTAATGTCCCCTGGTCAGTGATAGCGGCTGCGGTGCCTTGTGACGTTATTATTTGTGCGTCCGAGGGTTGGTCAGTAATATTACTTCCCCACGTGGCCCCATTGGTTGCATTGACAGGCGGGCCGCCAGCAACATGGATACTATAGGTAATGATTTCAGCAGCTTCAAGATGCTCAGCTTTTATCTGTTGGGTTCCAATCAGATCGGCGGTTATGGTTCGGGCCTGCATCAGCCCAGCGTGCATTATCCGCTGTTGCCAGGCCGGAAAGATTACATTATTCGCATCAATTTTATCGACAATGGCAAAAAGCCATTTATCGCCGCCGATGATCGGCTTATTGGCATTACCCTTGGCGATTGTGAAGCTCAGAGGATTGGCTATAGTACCGGATAGATCGGCCCAGACATAAACCGGATAATCATCGCTGGTGTAGGCGGAGGTATTATAATTCCCGGCACTCACAGTTATATCTTGTGAACCATAAACCATTGTTCCCGCCGTCCAAGAATAGCTTGTCGTATCAGCTGACCAAGTAACACCTGACAGGAACGGGGCGTCCAAATCATAATCGGTCAGTTCTCCCGTAATTGGTGTGTTGGGAGTTTCTGAAGTTGAGGCATAGTTTAAGCCTGCCAGACCGAAGGCGTCGTAGGCGGCCACCTTGAAGAACTGTTCGGTGTAATCGGTACAGTGATAAACAAATCCCGTAACATTGCCTTTGTATAATAGCGTTACATCAGAAGGAGTAAATTCGGCTGTGTCACCGACGTGAATAACGTAACCTTCAAAATCCAAGTCATCAACCCCATCCCATTGTAGCACAATAGCGTCAACATAAGCGGCTGCGGTCAAATTGTCGATTTCTTCCGGTGCCGGGTTTTCCACGGTCAATTTTGCTGGTGTGGCAGAAAGATTATAATAAACATCCCGGACCTTGACGGATATGGTAAAGTTTCTGGTCGGCACACCGCCGCCATCTTCCCAGTTCTTCTCGTAAGAATAAATGTAGTTGGGTGAAGTAACATAATCTACCCGTCTTTCATTGCCTGATTCGTCAAGGATAGTGACCTCATAATCTCTGAACCAAATATCCGGCTGAGTTGAACCGGCCCCGCCAACTTCTTCCCCTGCCGGGGTATTAGAATCAATTACCGATGCTTCATTCCATGTGAATTTAGCGTCCTTACCGACAAACTGATTTTCCAACGGGGCATTCTCAAGAGTTAAGCCGGTGACGCTGTAGGTGTTGGTGTTTGAGGCATAAGGTACGCTCTCGCCCACGGTGATGGTGGTCTTGGCGGCATCTGTCAGGCTTTGTCTACGGCCCAGAGCATCAACTGTGGCCACCGCAATGGTGTATGAGGTGTTAATTGTTGGGTTATACCAGTAAAACCGGTCTATGGGTGATTCCCCGACTTTCTCCCAACTGGTCAGGCCGTCAGGCTGAACTAAGATTTCGGCATGAGACCAAACCGAAGCATGGGGCAGGTTCCAGCCGACTTCTACATACCGCTTTTCGCTGCCTGTACTGGTCAATTCTACCCGCTCAGTTGCATAAAGGTTTGTAACGCTGGGGTCTAATTTAGCAATTGGCTCAATGTCAATCAACTGAGGTTCAGAGGTGTCATCGGCATAGATTTCGGGTACATACTCGATAGCGGTGATTTTGACTTTCTGGTCTGAATCCCGTTCCATTTCGGTGATTCTTACAAGCCGGGTTGATTGGCCTGATTCTCCAAATGCGTACAAATCACCACGGACCGGGTCACTGCTGAACGCTGTGGAAAGCGTTACTACTCGACCGTCGATGTTTGTAACGGTTCTGGTTTCCACCTTGTCGGTGCCAGTTAAGCCGCCGTCACTTGATTCTATCTCAGTGCCTAGACGTACCATTAATTCATGCACGCCCCCGGTATCGAAAACCTCTCTATCCAATGTTACGGAAGTTCCAGAGGCTTCAACTATTCTGCCACCTTCGCCCCACAAGGGTACATCCTGTTGGATTCGTATTACATCCCCAAGTGTACAGGCAACCGCATCGACATCGGCGGTGAATTCTACCATTGAATCAATGAGGCGGTTCTTGTTGAGCAATAACATGCCGTGTCGCCAAGCTTCATCTTGGTTAGTTATGCCAAATAGTTCGATGGATATTTTGTTGTTGGTATTGGGGCTGTCCGGGTCAACTACCGTAAACGGTACCCGTTCATAATCAAGCTCAGCATCTCGATAATGAATCTCGATTTCACTGGCCCGGTCAACCTTTGGGATATAAATCTCCGTGAAAGAATCCTTGCCGGTATTGCCCACGGTAAATAATGCCACTGGGTCAGACGCTTTATCAATTACAACAGAATATCGCGTACCCCTGCGCACCAAGATACAGCGGCCAACTTCACAGATTTTTAACGCAGCATCCCAGAGTGTGGTATTAACATCGAAACCGCCATTGAACGTAATGCGTTTCTGGCCATTATAGACAGTCTCATCACAGTAGTTAGCCAGAGCCAAAAATGAATCACTGTCTAAGAATTGCGGGTCAAAGCCGTCGTATCTTTCAACCGTGAAAGCGGTAGCTGGCAGTGTTTCACCCGGCTCATACGGTGTCTTGCCGCTGAAAACCGGCTGAGTGAGAATGTCATACAAAACCCACGCCGGATTATTGGAGTAAGTTACGCCCCAATCAGTACCATCATATACCCGCACGTACCGACCTTCGATTACACAGGAAAAGTCCAGCCCACCGCTCAAATCCTCGGTTGCCAAGGCTTTAATGCCCACCGCAGCTAATCGGGGATAACGAAAAGACTGGTTGATAGATGTCCTGACAGTACCCAAATATAAATCATCACCATAATTGGGGTCAGTGTCGCTTTTGTCGGGGTTCAATTTCTCGCACTTCAATTCGTAAGTCTTAGTTGAATCTACATATGCAGGGCCATAAGTACGACGAACATTATTTAATTTTGTGTCTTTAATTTTTGCTCCAACCGGAAGTATGGTACCTCCGCTTACATAGTCGGATGTGGAAAACCCATGTACTTTTGCGATAACCAACGTTTTAGATGTAACGCTTGGACTAGGTGTCCACTCTCCAAGTGGGTTTCTAGTCCAAGTCTCTGCTAATACTCTATGTGTCGTCCCATTTAATTGTGTTGCACCGGTTGAACCCGTAACGCCATCGATGTAAATGTAATTTCCAGCTAACGTATTATGATTAGTTTCACATTCTATCCTAATTGCTTGATTGTTAGTGGACGAATAATATTCATCCAAATAAACAATGTCTTCAAGTCGTATATCTGTTATTGTAATTGCAGAGACTTCCGTGTTTTCATCGACTGGGATTTGGTATTCATTGTTATAGAATGCCATTTTCAGCCAAGATGATGTACCCTTCTCACGGTAAAATATAGATGCGTACACGCTATCACTTGACAACCCCCCATCTACTTTACCACTGGGCTGATACAACCCGGCAGGTAAAGTTAAATCAACTTCAAATTCATCAAACCCGGTATCTGGAATATCCACAATCACAGGTTGATTATACCTCAATCTATTTCCCATAGCGTATTCGGTTTTAGTTTTATTTACGGCCTTAAAACCGCTTTGTCCTAAAGTGCCGGTTTGTTCAACAATTTCAACCCCGTCATACGAGCCCACTGGCTGGTCATTTATGTTTATATTGTCGATGCTCTTAATCGGCCCTCGGCCAAGTGCGATAATTGCACTTAGTACCTGCTTATTATCTTCTCCGGTGGGTTCGGTGTGTGCGGCAACAACATTACCTCTTACCCGGTTTACTCCGTAATAATACGGTATTGATAACCCAGATTGCTGGGCCGTTGCCGGATTCCAGCCATAAGCCTGTGTGTGATTTTTGTCAATGTTGTCGTTATTAGTTGGGCCCGGCATCATGGCGTTGATGATTAATCCACCAGCAGTAGAGATTAACGCCGTAACGATTGCACCAGCAGCCTTACCTCCCCATGCAGCCCCTGCAACATATGAACCCGCTCCCATTGATGCTATTGATACGACAATCATTGCAACCATGCCTATGGTGCGTTTTGAACTGTCACTTGCGCCTTGAAATTTAGGAATCATCAGAATATAGTCACCCTGCCTAATAACATAAGAATTCCAGTCGTCTGGGTCAATCAGGACACCATTAACAGAAACCGATGATTCGGGCATTTCGGAGGCCTTGACTATATCTGCTAAGGATTGTCCTTGAACTTCAAACTGGCTTATGTCTTTGGCAGTACGGTCGAACGGATTATGGATTTTGACTAATTGAGGCATGAATATAATATCCTATTTTACGATTTTTCCACGTTGGACGATTTAACGGTTCAATACAAGACGGACGATTGTTCAATAAATGGATAAACTTATCTAAATCAGGATGCACTACCCCGATATGAGTTACATAAGGATTGATGACCGAAAAAGCCACCAGGCAAAATGGTATGGGTTCGGGAATCTTGATAAAATTGGTTTCCGATTCAAACATAAACAAATGATGCTGGCGTTCCAGCATGTCACCCACCTGATAATCAGGCAGAATAATATTCTGTTCAGCTAAGACAGCTATGCACAGGCCGTAACAGTCATAAACATCCGGGCCACGACCATCAGCCTGAAATTTCTTTCCCAAAAAATTATCCCACAACACGTAAAGCCCCCGATCTGAGGCCCAAGAAGCCTCCAAAATTAAGGGCCTGGCCCCGTTCCACACAATCAGAATAAGACCGGTTGCATTCGGTATAAGTGGTGCCAGTATAGCCGCATTCACAGCTTTTGAACCGCCAGTTACAGTGGTAAGGATTATAAATATCCTTGGGGAATTTCTGGCGCAGCGGATTGGGACCGCCCAGCGTAAAATCTACCCATTGGGCATCAGATGAACAATCGGTGATAATATAAGTCTCTTCCAATTCAGGGCAGGCAGTGCCCAAGTGAGCCGCATTAACGACCGTCATTCTTACCGTTGAGCCCAAGCCACCCCGGTAAGCCTGTAAGCTGCTTTGCAGGGTTCTGGTTACATTACTAACTTTGAGCTTCAAAGACGATAAATCACCCTGCATGGTATTTTTGGTTGCAGAAATCTCAAACGGGAAAGCAGTATATTCCTGCCCCTGATAAGTGATGTTTTCGGTATTCTGGACGATATAAATATCTTCGGTATCCTCTTCATCCTGAGGATTGACCAGTTCGATATGTAACAGGATAAGCCAGGGACTTTGGCTCATTTTGTTTTTTTCCAATGCTAACGATAAAGGCAGGTTAATCATGATATTGTTCCTGTAACGCTTTCTGGATATGCTTCTACCAGCTTAAAAGAACACTGGTAAGCTGAACCATTATCCGGCTCTATTTGATAATTGACAGACTCGGCAAACTTGACTTTGTAATATTGGTTATCGAGCGGATGTAACCACCAGAACTCACCGCTACCATAATTCACAGTTTTTTCAAAAGCCGTCAAAGTGGTTTTGTCGCTGGCTAGCATAAAGCGGTATCGCAAATCCCAGACCTTGGCAATGGTGGTGAATCTGGCCCGTGTAATCACAGCGCCGCTTTCCGACTGGCTCCTTATAGTGGGGTCAGAAGCGGGCTTTTCGGTGAATAAGCTGGAATCCGGCTGGCAAGACAGAGTCGGGAAGACATTGCCGTCAATTACTGGCTGATTGTCATCTGTCAGTGCGCCACCTGTAACCAATGCGATTATGTTATTACTTGCTATGCCCATTTATCTTAGCCCCTTAAATGCTTTACGAAGGCTTCCATTTTCTGACAGGTCTTTCAGAATGATAGTTTTGACAAACTTCTCACCGTCGAACTCGATGGAGCCCTGCTCGGCGGTTACCGGCTGACTACTCTCGTTGACAACGTTGATTTGCATATTGACATCCGGAACGCGGGCCTGGACGCCCAATTTGCCATCATAAGACCTCGAAAGAGGGAGGACGCCTTCCGGCCCGGCTTCACCCATTAAACCCGTCCTGCGTCCGCTCATGGGGAAATAGGTGGGTTGGTCGAATATGCCGCCATCCGCAAAGGGAACCACCTGGCCCCGGTCGAAGATATTACCCAGAGCATTGGCCACAGGGCCATTTTGCGGGAAGTAATAATCGCCCATACCACTGGTTGCGGATGCGTTGTTGGTTGAGGTGGTAGAAGGACTGAAAAGGCCTTGTATGCCATTAGAAATCAAACCGCTGATTTTATTCCCGACTGTTTCCTGCAAAACCATACGGGCAATAGATTGGGTTAAATCTCTGATAGCGTCGGAGGCAGACTTTGCACCAGTGGCCATGTCCAAAAAGGCATCACCAAAGGCTTGCCCCATATTATCAGCAAACTGTTTAATCTCTTTCGACTGCTCCAATTGCTCATAGAGTTTTTCTAACTGGCCGTAATATTTGTCATAAGCAGCCGTGCCTTTAATTAAACCAGCCTCGATTAACTCAAGCTCTAACCTATACCGGCCCTGAGCATCGGTAGTCATGCCCAGCAGCTTCAATTCTTGGTTGAGTCGTTCTATAATTTTTTCAGCCTCTGGATTGTAAATATTATTGTTACTGACTGAACTACTGGTTGCAGAATTGCTGCCACCACCCATAAGCTCTTTAACTTTATTCCAGTAGCCTTGTGCGGCATTTTTGGCTTTGTCCCACATGCCCAAAATGTTTTTTTCAAATTCCTGTTGGGCCAACGTTGCATCTCGTTCTTGTTTCATGGATGAAGCCCGGTCTAGAATGCCCGTAACAACCTTGCTGGGATTAAAAAGCCTTTCCCATTCTTTGTATCCCTGGTCTCCCATAAACTCTTTCCAGCCGTCAACAACAGACTGAGCACCTAATTTGCCAAACTTGATGGAATTGCCGATATAATCATGTGACATGGCATCCGCCCAAACGTCTTTAATTTTCTCTACGGCCTTTGACGGGTCCATAGCCTCGGCAAGAGCGTCTTTAACTTTCCCAAGAGAATCAATAGGGCTATTTATATCAAATTCTGCCCAAGCCATCACAGTGTCTTTCATGATATTAAATAGAACTTTGATAGTTCCAATTAATCCACGAAAAATACCTTCTACTGCATTACCCCACGTCTTTATTGTGTCCCAAAGAAAGTTGACTACCTGTTCCCAATCTATGCCCAAAAACTTGGTGAGTTTTTGCCATGCTTTAGATAGAAGTTTCCAGGCATCAATGACTGAATCCTTAAACCAAACTCCAAACTCTACAATATTTTTGAAGGTATATGCTGCAACCTCACGAATATATTCCCATGTAGCAACACAAATATCCCCAACACTCATCGTTTTGTCGCCAATAGTTATTACTTCATCCTTGAAATATATCAGGGCTGCTACCGCAGCTGTTATACCAACAGCGATTAAACCTATGGGATTAGCTGAAATTGTAATGGCCAATGCCTTGAAAGCTCCTGTTAATCCACCTACAGCGGCAATCAATGTATAGATATGGCCAATCGCTCTAACTGCCATAAAAACTGCTAATGCAGCAGTAGCGGCCTTTATGCTTTTGGTCATAATCAAAACACTATCAGAAGTTTCCTTGCTCTCATCTTTTAAGCCAAACAGTATTTTTGTGGCCTCTGTGGCATTACCCACAAACTCAGCTAACGGCCCTGTTGATTTTCTTAATTTGAGGATTATGGCACTTATCGTATTTCCAAATATCTTTACTTTGCTTTCCAAAGTACCAAAAGCCCGAGAAGCCTCAGTCTCCAGGGCGGTGGTATTTTCAAGTTCACCTCTGGCTGTCTTTAATGACTTGGATACCAGGTCATAATTCTTGGCCAAAGTAGGTAAGGTCTTCAATATTTCCTCACCCTGTAAGCCAAACGCAGCCAGAACCCGGTTGACATCACCACCGCTGTCAATCACCCGGTCCAACCCCTTCAAGAATAACTGGAAGGCTTCAGTAGAATTATTCTTGAAGGTTTCGGTAATTTCATCACCAGTTTGCCCGGTAATTTCTGCCAGTAATTTGAGTTCCTGGCCATGACCTCGTATAGCGGCGTCCATAGCCCGGTAAGCCCGACCGACCGAAGAACCGCCCAACTCGGCACGCATCCCCAATGCCGCCAGAGCCGCACCCAAAGCCGATGCCTCAGCGGAACTGGTATTGTAGACGGCGGTAGCTTGAGCTACCATCGTGGCATGATGGGCGATTTCTTTCTCGGTGGCCGCTGAGGTGTTGCCCAGAGCAACAATAACCGAAGCTAGAGTATCAACCGTGCCGACCGCCTCACCGGTAACGTTAAGCATTCGAGCCAAAACCGTTGCCGCTTCCTCACCTGCCAAATCCGAAGCAGTTCCCAGTTTGGCAACCGTATCAGTAAATTTGAGGATATTATCCGCACCAGTTACACCTAACTGGCCCGCAGCCTGACCGATTTCCAGTAATTCCGAAGTTGAGACGGGAATAACCGTGGAAAGGTTGATAACGGACTGGCCCAGAGCGTCAAGCTCTCTACCGAGCATATTGGTGGTTTTACCAACGCCAACCAACCCAGTCTCAAACTGGGCAATATCACGATAAATCTGTCGAACGGCAAATGCCGCACTAATACTGCCAGCCAACCCCATGATAAGGCGTTGGGCAGATGATGCAGCCCCGCCGACGCCACGAGCGGCCTGCTCAAACTGACGGGCCCCGGCCTGAGCTCTGCGGGCATCAATAGCCAAAAATAAGGTTTCTGCTTTATTGCTCATTTCGTTGCCTTCCGTGGCCTATCTTTTTCACTCTGTTCTTTAGCCCATTTGAGATATTCGCAGTCCATAGCGATTATCAGTTCGTAATATTCCAACCGGCTTGACTGGTCGTCGATACCGTGTAAATCCAGCCATTGGACAATGCTTTCAATGGTAATTGCCGCTGGGCCGAATCCTGATTGTCGCGTTCGATTAAGTTCACTAAATGCCTGCCATACTTCCTCAAGGTCAGCATACAGCGAAGGACGGTTGTCAAGTGCCGGGCTTGACTTGCCCTCCGCTGCACGCTTTTCCAGGAGCCACAAAGTTTTGCCCCAGATTAGTTCAAACCTGAGGCATTCGATTAGTTTCCCTCAGATTCCTCACGCTCAGCGTCACGATACAATTCAGCATCCTGAGCGTGAGACTCGACAATCTCGAAGAATTCCTGAATACCCAACAGGCGGTAAGCCTCAGCCTCGCTGTATTCAAGCTCAATGCCATCTTCAACCAGATTTTTCCAGTCCAAAAGAATATGTTTGGCGTAAGCCTTGCGGACAACTTCTTCCATTTTGTCGCCAATCTTATCAATAGCACCGTTGGCTATCTGCTTGCGATATGGCTTGCTTCCACGAGCGATAGCCCGCTTATAGTTGGGGTTGTTGAGCCGGGCGATCTTGAGCCGCAAGCCGCCTTCCTCATCAATCCAGACGCCTTCGGTTTCCATATCCTTATTGGTTTTCAGATTGTTAATTTCAAACGCCATAATAATTTGCTCCTGTAAAAAAATGTATGAAGTTAATAAATCCCGGGTTTACGCAACCGGGAACCGTGCGATACGAATCGTAATACCTTCAGTGGGATCCATGTAGGCTTCCCAGGACATGTCCGCAATGACATCAGTTTCGGCAGAACCAGAAATGCGTTTGCCATCCGTGAACTTCAGTTGCGGCATTTCGATAACATAACCGTTGCCTGCGTCGTCCTGGACACACAGGGCCACCGATGATGCTGTCATATTCAAGGCTTTGTCATATAGTGTTTTATTTTCATAATAGGCTTTCATGGTGCCGGTTGTGTTAATTCGTCCACTTCCGGGCGTTTTCTGGGGTCCGACTTGTGGCCTACGCCTCAACTGATTGGAAACCGATAGCGAAAACTCTATCATGTCACAGCTGACATTGCTTTCGAGTAGCTTGGCGGCATCGTCTGAGGTATCAATAGCGTTTGTCGTAGTTACAGCGTCGTAACCGCTACCGGCTGATGCAGATTTGCTCTCTTCTTCGAGACCCAAAATCCCAAAATTGCCGGTAACAATACCTTCAGCGGGAACAGACAGGTTGAAGGTGTCAATCGCTACACCGATAAACAAACTGAATTCTTCAGAAAGGTCGGTATATTGCCGTTCAACATTGAAGGTTTTTAGGGTGGTTGAATTGACAATCTGACCACCCATTGTAATGGTTACACTCTCACCAGCCGATTCGTCAACCAACGTGCCGCCGCTTACTGTAATTTGGCCCGCTGCTGCCGTTACAATCTTAAAAAAACCGTTGTTTGCGGCAGTATCAAATCCGTCGATATAAACCCACTGGTTGGCAACCAAACTACCAAATCCATTGCCAGAATCGGTAATGGTATTGCCTGACTCCACCGCCGCAATGGTGGAAGCTGTTACAGTCACAGCAGCAGACCAGTCGCCGCTCTGTAAGGCTGCCTGAAGAAAGTCATCATAAGTACCATAGCTAAGCTCAAAAGGAATATCACCCCCGGCTTGCTTGCTGGTACGAATGATATTGGTGATTTGACGGTCGGGCCGCAACTCCGCACTCTTTTGAGTGTTGGATGTCTGGGCCAAACTTTCGCCGGTACATCTGAGCTTTTGCAGGTTAGAACCGGTCTTGGCTTCACCAAACGTGGTTTCTTCGATAAACGCTAATTGTACACGATCTGAATCTGACATTATTTTGTCTCCTATTTTATGAAGTTACGAAGTTACGTTGTCACAATAAAACGGACATTCAACATTAACTTGCCACCATTTCTCTGACCTTCCAACAGGTCTTGAGGTGGGTGTTCTATAAACTATTCCACCTGCGGTAACGCCGTGGAATTTGTTTTCGATATTATCAGCCATTGCTAAAGGTGCAGCATCGCCCTGGCCATAGGGATAAAAAAGCTGCACAAACAGAATGCCCCGCTTGCGGCCTCTTTTGAGCGATACAGTTTTACTATCAGCAAATCTGACCGAAGCCCTGGCCCATAAGGAATTGGCCGGGTGATGGAAATCCTGATTGTCGTACTGGGTTGGCAAACTGTAAATGTCGGCAATCAAGGTTTTGAACCGGGTACGAATGGCAATAGCTATCTCATTTGTATTCATCGGCAAGCTCCTGCATTGTAATAGCTACCATTCCTTCCGGGGCCTGTTTACTGGTGCCATCCTCCAGATAGATAATATAATTGACGTTGTTGGCGATATAAACGATCTGGAACGCTCCTAAATCTTTCAGGTTTTTCAAGCCCGCTTCCAAAGACTTTTGCCCATAGTTTTTTAAGGGCGGTAATTTCTCAAGCGGCTTACCGTGCTTATCTCCAACTTCTACATCCAATTCCCCGGAAGGAAGTTTGTTAATCGTCAGTTGCCAGTTGCCACGAGCCCGGACCGGTATCGACCGGGGTTTTCATTATCACGCGACGCAAGGCCTGAATTGCAAGTTTCTTTTGCACTTTGATAACTGCATCAACAGGCATATTTGCCCCGTGCTTAAAAACTGCTTTAATGAAATTTTTACTGTTTACATCCATTTTTATTTCCGCAACTGCAATTCATAAAGGGCCACATTGTCACCGGTATAAATGGGATTGACATTCATTATCTGCCAGCTTGACCCTGCAACGCTTACCATAATGCCAATTGCCGGCGTAAAAGTTAAATCCTGAGCAGGCAAGTAAACCTGAGCATCACCAATCCGAATCACATCACCATCAATCAAATGCTGTTTGTATTGCTGAGGTGGTGTAACTTTTGCCGTGTGTGTAGCAGTATCAGAGTCAACCGTGCCGGTAGTTGGGTCATAATCACCGGCGTTAGCCGTAAAGACGGCGTTGGTACCATACTTTTCGACCAATGTTTTGACTTTGGAGATGAGCTTTGTGTCTAAGGTTGTTGTCACAATACCGCCGTCACTTTCTGCGGACTACTTGAAGATGGGGTTACAATCATAACTGTAGTGCCGACACTTTCGGCATCACGTATTTTATAAGTGCCTGCATCATCGCCATTTTCCCACTTGCCAACCGCCCAGGCTGCCATAACCTTCAGGATTTTCCGCAAGGTCCAGGTACCACCCGCCGTAATGCCAGTAGAATTCAAGACCGCTGTAGCGGCATCAGAGGCCGAGTGTGTTGACAGGCCATCTTTAACGCTGGTTATAGTAGCGGTGGTTAAAGCCATTTGACTGCCCGGTACGGCAAAGCCCGTAGCAGTGGGCCAGGTTGAATCGCCATGAGATTGCAAAGCCGCTATTTCTGTACTTAACGCCAACCCGCTTTGTATTTGTGATACCAATCCGTAAGTTTCCGAACCGACAATGACAGAGCCATCGTAATAAACCACCGTATCACCAGCCGTCAGGCCCGTAATATCCGCTGCATCGCCACCGTAGATACCCGCAACATCTTCGGTTAGCGACGCTATGCCGGTCCGCTGGGTCATGGTTCCGGCATTATTATAGAATGCCTTGGCCGTAACGGTTGCCCCGGTTTTGGCGTAAGTAAGAATTAGCTCATTCGCCATCAGCTTTATCCTTTTCAGGTTTACTAATAGTTTCGGTAGCTGCTGCCCTGGCCGCCGCCATCAATGCGTTGACCGGTTGTAACATCTGCATACCGCCAGCTTTCAAGGCTGCGTCTGCGACCATCGCAAAAGCCCGCTGGGCTTCTTCATCCATCATGATTTTCATCGTTTACTCCTGTTCTTATGATTCCAAAACATCCGTAGCATCAGCATAGAAATTCATCTCCACCGGCTGAGCCGTTTCCGGGTTCAGCATCGGCGGCACACGCATTTGGGACGCCTTAAAGAGTGCATATAACGCCGCCTTAATCTCATTGACCGTCATGGTCTTATACCCCGCCAATGTGCCTCTCAGCGGGAACTTACGAACTTCACGAGAGCGATAGCCGCCCGGTTCGCTGTCGCGATAATCTTTCGAGGCGTAATTGTACATCGTGGCAATTGCCCGACTATCAACCTCATCAATTTCGATACTGCCGATTTTGTTGATAATTGTAAGTTTGCCCCGTCTTTCGATAAAACTTTTTGTTCAAGCCCATAAAATAACTCCTGTTAAGCTATTAGTCCTAATTCCTGTAATCTGTCTATAAGAGCCGACACCGACGTTATACACGTAGCCAAATCAGTCGGGTCAGAAACCGTCGCCGGTTGGTCAACCGGCGCCACTCCGTAAAATCCCACCAAATCAGTCGCAGCGGTCCCTACTTTCAAGCCGCTGGACGATTTTGGGTCCAAAAATAAATAATCACCATCGAAACCGATTTCAGCGTCCTGAGAAGCCCCCAGCGAGATTGTTTTATCACCGTCCAGCCAGAGGTCAACGTTATAAAGATAAACCGTTCTGGCCTGCGTATAAGTGATATAACTGCTATCGTTGTAACCAAAAACTAGACTGTAATCAGCCGTAGTATCCAATTTCATAAACTTCCCCAGAGCCATACTAAAATCACCATAGCTATGACATTCCCAGCCAACCGCTAAAGCCCCCAAACCTGTTTGCCTTGCATTTATAACCTAAGGCGATGGAATCATCACCAGAGGCTTCACAGTCATAACCGGCAGTTATGGCCGCATAGCCGGAACTCTTGGCGTTATGACCGAAAGCAACACTATATATGCCAACATTGGCATAATCCCACATCGTATCCCGTAACCACCCCCCGCCCGAAATGCCGCCTTATCCGGTATCCACATCAGCCGTGTCCCCGCCCCAGTTGGATAAGTGCCGATAGCCTCGGTTCCCGAAGCCACAATCCCACCGCCCAGATTTATATCGCCGGTGCCGGTTTTTAATCGCGTAATTGTTCGTGCCACCGGTGACATTCTCCAGACTGCAGACCATAATTATAGTCTGCTCCGGGCCGGTTGATCTCCCCATGGTAATAACCGTGAAAGTTGGTAATGTCAATCTGACCGGTAGCTACGCTGCGTCCGAGATAACTATAATAATCGGTAATCGTACCAGTATACTTAGATGATTGCTCTAATAGTACCGCATGACTACTAACAGCACTCGTAATATCACCGCTGGCAGTATTCGAGTAGAAATCACAAAAAAAGTTGATGGCACGAAAACCATAATTTGCCGTTAAATTGTACGCACTCTTGAAATAGTTACCCAGTGACATGCCGGTATGTTGACCAGCACTATTTGCAGATGGTTGGTAGAAAATTCGTTATGCACCCCCACATGATAACCATTGTACTCAGTATTCTCATCCTTCAACCACAATAGACCTTCTACCGATAAACGTCCAGTGCCCGTATATTTTGGGTCGATTATTAGATTCGTCCCGTCGTAATAGATTCTAGCATCGCTGCCAGTTCCAAAATACAGATAGCTGTAATCTCTTAATCTTACATTAACTTGAAAATATGCATCAGCCGCAAAAACATGTGTATTGAGATGGCTCCAGCTGGCATAGTCGTACACCGTTGGATTTATTTCGGCGTACTCGTTGCCGAAGTACAATTCATCGTACGAAGAACGGATTAAATTGACAAAATTATCAGAATATTCATCATAATATGAGCCTAAAACAGAATGATGTAGCAGACAGATTATCTGCATATGCAACATCCAGATACGCGCTGCCATCGACATATAAGTTTCGCCATTCTTTGGAGGCACTGCCTAAATCATAGGCATTATCTGTATATGGGAGTAGATTACCTTTTATGTTCGTCTGACCCATACAAGTAAAATTCCATTGAATCCTGAAATGCTTCAAACAGGACATTCTTATAACTGCCGTCATCATTACGACTCTGAATCGTTATTTTATTTTCTTGGCGGCCAGAACTGCCATTCTGGTTATTTATAGCGAAACCTTTGGTATCGGCGGGTTGCCCAGACATTCCCTCCGACATAAACATTAGCCGGGCGGCACCGGTGTATTCGCCTTGATTGGTACTGGCCATGTACAATTCGGCGTACTCACCTGAGATATGCAGAGCGTTGCCAAAGGTGCCCGTGCCGGTTGTGCTTAAATCTTCAGTCGCCGCCGTCCAGTTGATATGCTCAGCCGATTCGTAGCCCGCCAAGGAATTGTGATGAATACCAAGTGTCATTTTAGCCACGCTCCACTATATCCGCCGACCGAACCAAAACCTTCAAAAGTGATTCGACAATCGGGTATTTCTTAGCCTGGGATTTACCGCCCATATATTCCTTGGATTCGGTGATGGGGCCGACCTTCACGCTCTCAGACTTGACAGAGCCGGGTTCATCAATATCACCTAATAGCGTATCACCCTGAACAACACGCAAGGCAAGCTCTGCACAGGCGTTTTTAAGCCTTTGGGGTATTTCGTCGGGCAGGCAATAGTAACCGTCACAATAGACCCCATTACGGGGCCAGTAAAGAGCCTGAGTACTGCTACCCTTATAACCCTCAAAACGTTCACCGTATCTCACATCAAGGTAACTGAGTTGCCAAACGCAAGGCCCTCTCTTTATTTGCCTGAATTGCACCCGACCAGTCGGTAGACCCCGCTGTGGGTCAGCGTGATAAGTGTCTGCACCCTCTACGGAGAGATAACTATTTGCGTTCGACAGCCCAGTACCCAGTTTCCACGATTAAAGCCATCAGCTTTACTCCTCAGTTTCGTCGCCTTCGTCTTCCAAGGCCGATTCGATTACAGCGAGAATGTCAGCCTTTAAGGTTACATCGCCCAGGTCCAATCTCGTTGTCCTTGGCAAACTGTTTAAGCTGCGCAACGGTCATATCAGAAAGCTCTATGCCTTCCTCAGCTTCGTCGCCTTTGTCGTCCAAGAGCTTATAGCCTTTGTCCTGCCATTCCTTCAAATCGGATTCGTTAACAACTACCCGACCTGCAGGACCAACAATTTCGACTGTTCCAATTTTTGCCATTTTTTTTGTCTTCCTAGAATTGAAAATAAAGGTTATGCACTGGACAGCGTTTTAACTGCCCAGTGCAATAAATTGCCTTACCCTGTTTAGCCTGCCAGTCGGCAAGCGTTATTCAGGTCTTACGAGTTTGGTACCATACAGCACATCAAACTCCCACATGGTTTGTTTGTTCTGACGAACAACTTCGAGCCGGATTACCAAGCCGGTTACCGGGTCACGCATGAACACCGAAGGATTCGGATTGAAATCCTTTTCAAACGGTGCCGTAGCCAATGCAATAGCTTCCTTGTGGAAAGCCAGGTTGACGGTATGTGTGGCTTTGACAGTCACCGCCTCAGAGCCTTCAAGGGCTATTTTCAGGCCCGGCTCAATGTTGACCGTAACGTCAGTTGCTGCAGATGCCTGAGTCGCATCTGCGGTCACAACGTAAGTCTGGGTGTCACCGGCAAAGGTGATAATATCACCCTTTTTCAAGGCGCAAGCCCCAGTGCTTGCCGCCGTAGTGCAAAACAATAGTCTTGTCACCAACAGCCTGATCGGTCGAAGCCTTGGCAATCAAGCCAGTGGTGATTGTGCCAGCAGTATGTTTACTGATGGCGTTTTCGACATACCAGCCGATTCCGTATTTGTTACCGATGTTGGCAGTGTCGATAATGTTGGAACTGCCCGCCTTTTCCGCATGCGAAAATTGGGGCAAAGCCAATGCCTCAGCTTCAGCAACCGTTGTCCGATGACGGCACTCCGGCCTATTCGGGGGCAAAGCTGGTCATCAAGTACGGCTACAACCTTGGTAGCATCCTTGGTCGCTGTTCTGTCAGTGGAATTGCTAAACGGTGTGGCGCCAGCAGTGCCGACATAACCAAAAACGCCAATGGTACTCGCTCAGCAGGTCAGCATTGACCTGATTAGCCAAGGCACGCATCGCTTCGGCAGTTTGGCCGGGAATGAAATTCTTTTCCTTCATAATCCGGGTACGCTCCTGATCGGTCAGATGGAAGTTAGTTCCCTTCCACTTGTTCAACGTTATCTGAAGCAAGGTCGGAGCCTTGTCCGCAAGGCGTTTTCGGGGCCGCGGTAGGTGACACGTCATAAACCTCCTGAGCCACAGACGCAGAAATATCTACCGGTTTGACCCTTCTGCTTTGCATCCATTGAATAGCCGGTGTTGACCAGCTGCGGGCATCAAACAGCTTTCACGCAAAGTCATAATTGCCCGTGCGAGGAATAGTGGTCATAATGTTAGTTAAAGTATTCGCCATTTTTTAAGTTCTCCTAAAATATTAAGGTTTGTGTTTTTCTGTTTCTTATACTTAAACAATCGTAATTTCGCCGCTGGCAATCTTTTCGATGTTACTCTCGATTGCGGCTTGGGTCATTAGCACTAATCGTATTAGTTCCACTAGGACTACCGCTACCCTTGGCACCACTACCACTTGCACCGGAACCTTCAAAAGCTGCTGCAAATGTCTCGCTGGTTTTCATCTGGGCCACAAGCTCTTTTATGCTCATATTGGCCGTCGACACCAGCCGCAGGGCTTAATCTTGCGTTGCCGTTTTCGTCCACAACTTCTACCAGATACTCGCCTTTGTCGGTTTGTTTCATGCGAGTAGCGGGCCTTGACATGAGGCAGTAGCAAAGCTGTGTTGCCTTTGGCCTCAGCTAACGCTTTAACAGCCTCAGCTTCAACCAGTACTTTCTCCAGCTGAGCAACGTGCTTTTTCAGGGTTTCATCCTTTGCACCCAGTTCCCCTGCGTGCTTTTCAGACAATTGCTTTTTGATAAGCTCGATTTGCTCTTTTACCTTATCGTCGGACTTCCAATTCACCATGTCCTCAACTTTCTTGAGTGCATCCTTCGCCTTGCCTGCATCGATTCCCTCAAACGCAGTCAATTTGCCTTGCAAATCTCCGACTTTCGCACGCTCCGCACTTAGAGCCGATTTAAGGCCGCTGACGTTCTCGAGGGCAAAATCATTAACCGGAGTGACATCCAGAATAAACTTCCCGTCATCCTGCTTTTTGTACTCCGACTTGATAGACTCGTTAAGACTATCGAACGCTTCCTGATTGATTACTGCTGCTAATGCCATAACTGTGTTCCTTTCGGCTTCCCGCCATTTTTAAGAGCTTCCCGCTCTCGGACATCCCGTCCTAATCTATTTTAATTGCAGGCATTCACTTACTGCCTGCTTACATCCGATACACTTAATCCTTCACGTTTACGCAGTTCTGCAAGGGTTAGAGTTCTACCTCTTTGATTAGCAAAACGGTCAATTTTCACCCTTGTTGCTTCTCAAATAGTCTAGCCTTGGTTATGCCCAGAGCATCATTCTGAATGTCAATAGGTTGTTTTTTGAGCCATTTTCCATAAGTCAAACGCTCTGATACCTGCCCATCCATAGACGCTCTGGTACTGGGTGGGGCTTCTTTAGCGTCAATGCCCATCTCCTTCCACGATTTGAGTACCGGGGCAGTAGTTGACCGGCAGTTCCAATGCTGGGGAGGTCTGGGGCCTTTGCCAATATCGAACACCCTGCCGTCAAGCCCCATGCAAATGGGCGTGGTCCGATTGTCAAGCGTCGCAACGTACTGAACCCCTTTAATTACGTCGCTATTGGCCTTATACATTTCGTCACGACAATTAGTGGAAACGCCAGCCACCGAAGTTCTGACAACAGCCTCGGCGTTTCTACGGCTAATCTGTAATATGCCGTCTGCATATTGGGCGGCTTTTGTGCCACGAATTCGCCTGACCATTACCGGGATAGATTCACCTTCGGCAATACCGATGCGCAATTGCTGGGCGATTTTTTCCTGAGTGCCTTTGGCTAATCCCTCAACCCAATCACTGACAAATCTACCTTGTATTGGTGATTTGGTTACAATTGATTTTATTAGAGCCGGTGGCGGTGTCAGTACATCCACATTTATGGGAGCAGCGTTTCTGATTGTGGCCGCTTGCCATTCTGATTCTGTTACAGCAAAGTCGAGCAATTCAGCTTCGAGCTTTTCGCCCATAGACCTGTAGCCGGCTGCCACCAGTTTATTAATACTGCGTATCAGGTCTTCCCTCGCCTTAATCGTATTTATGTTGTTAGTCTTAGCCAAGCTTTTCTACAACATCATTAAAAACGTCATCTTTAAGCAATGTGAGGATTTCTTTAACAACATGGGATTTATAACGCTCAAGCTGTAAAGCGGTGTCTAATCGCATTGTCGGCGATAATGTCATTGGCGGGAGGCATAGCAGCAGAGGCAATAGCAACCATTATTCACCACCTCCGCCCAAAGCCGGGCCTTCGCTTTCGATACGGTCAATTTCTTCCTGGACATCCAGCCCTTCACCCAGAATGGCCCGGCGTTTCATTTCCTTCAGGAAAGTTTCCCGGCTCAAATCACCGGATAATCTTGCAGACTGTAGAGTTTTAATGTCTTCAATGGCCCGAACCGAAAGGCCGAAATCTGAATAAATATCTACCGAAAAATCATCGGGCAATTCTGCTTTAATCCACTTGGCTGCATATTCGTAAGCCTTCTTGATTCCCTTCTCTAAGACTCTTACCCAAGATTGCATGTCAGATTCAGAGTTGTCGGCGTCGATTGCCTTGCCGGTGGCTGTCTGGCCACCCGATTTGCGTACCAAAGGCTGCAAGCCCTGAACTTCCATTTGGTCTTCAAGCCGCTGAATGTCCTTTTCCCCGGACTCCAAACCGGCCCCGCTATGTTCAATCCATTCGATTTTAGCCTCTGGATTGGTAGAGCGAATAACTCGCATTGGACCGACGACGATTTCTTTCGCCATCTCATCTTCAGTTAGCCCCACCATGCCCAGGACAGCGGCCCGCACAAACCGCAGACAATTACGCTGGTCATTACTCGATTGATAATGGGCTAAATTAGTCCATGCCAAATCTTCCAGACAAGGCCGGGCTTCCATTAATCCAGTGCGATTCAAATAAATGGAGATTAGCGGCACGTCTCCAAATGTATGAGTACCGCTATTTTCAACTATCCAGCCATCTTTTTTGTCAGTCTGACGATATAGCTTCCAATCGTTGATACCGTAAACCCGGATGCGTTCGACTTCCTTTTCACCCCATTGACCGTCCGGTTCAGTGGACACTTCACGTATACGGATTTCTACCAGCCTATCACCCTCAAATCTCCACCCTATGAGGTTTTTGGCCGAGATGAGTATAAAGTTAGGCTTGATACCATTATCCCGTTCCTGTTTGAGGTTGGGAGTTTTGCCAGTTTTATCGGCAGTCGCTGGATAATCTACCAAGATATGCACTATCCCCCGATTTATACCTTCGCTGATTAACGCTTGCCCGAATTGCTCAAGGGATGCCCCGTTACCATCAACATTATCTCTGATAATCTCCAATTGACCAGAGAGACTATCGGTTAGGGTGATGGGTTTCCGATAGGGCTTGCCACTCAAAGTATTGACTGTGTCACTATAGGCCCCAAACACAACGGCACGGTCAAGCCGTACTTGATAAGCAGATTCTTCTTCTCTGGGCTCTTTGGGCAACCACTTCTTTCCAGCTTCACGCATTGCAAGCGTACCGCCCAACAGGTCATCAATCAGAGACCAGCGTTTAGCCATACGATTGTAAGCCAGGCACGGGGTATTAACTTGTGCTTCTTGATTAGTCATTCTTTAATCCGACAACCTTGTCCATTTTGCTGTTAAGCTCGCACAGCATTTGTTTGATTTCGCCCAACTCTCGCTGAGTATTCTCACGATACAGGTCAAAAACCTCTTTTCTTACATAGGAGGTTTTGACCTCAGTTTTGAGGCTGTTGACATCTTTCTTGCAGTTTTCCACGTCGCTGGTGAGCACACCCCAGGTAATGCTTGCCCCTGCCACCAAGCCAATTAACCATCCTAATTTGCCAACCCAATTCAAAATGTCATTTGATCTTTCGGCCATTGCCAATCCTTAGAAATTAGTATCAGTTGTGAAGCTGTGAGTTTTTGCAAGTACTCTATATCTGCACTCATCGTAAACATGGTCTTCAGCATTCGTATCAACATCTTCCGGCTTATTGGTATCTTGGGGCAAAACCGGCACAGTGCGAATAAACTGCCTGCACGTGCTGAATATAAATAAACCCGGACCATCACCGGTTATAGTGTTTTTAAGTCGCTCCCTGAGCTTCTCAAGCCCGTTAGCCCGGCTTCCCGGACGCTTATCAGCCGTGGTCCATCTAACGCCAATTCTTGACATGTCATCAGCAATACAGTTGCCGTTGTTGACATCATAAATCGAAGTATCAGCCGGGCCGGGCGATACCCGATAGCCCATTCCCTTTTCGGCTTTTACGATCTTGCGAGCGACCTCAGTAGCAAGCTCTCTGGTGCCCTCGTTAGGCTTACCATTCCAGCCGTAAAGCTCGGCGATACGAAATAAATCTCCCCGCTTGGTACTGTGGGTTGTGCCGTCATTGAGCTTAATATCTGAACCATCTGATTCAGCCCACCAGCCGACCGAATAGGGTCTGGCAGAACCCCAGTCAAACGAACGGTTGACACGCCAGGTGCTGGGAATAGCGAAAGGTTCTATAACGTGAACATCCCGGTCCCAAACATCATCAAAAACGCCACCAGCTACAATATCCCAATCACCATGCAGCCAAGCCCTCTTTTGGGCCTCAGTGCCATTTTCGAGCGTTCTAATGTAGTCCGGGTCGGACTTCATCAAGATTTTATTTTCGTAGATACTGCCAAACAGGTGGCAACGCTCAAGACCATTCTCCCCTTTAATGATTACACCCGGTGGTGCTTCATCAATGAATCGAGCTTTTACCCAGTTATGACCGGGACCGTAGGGATTACAAGTGGCTCGATAATGCCGTGGTATTCCAGACTTTGAAGACCGGCACACAGACATCATCTTAAGATAAAGTTTATCATCGGCCCAGTTTGTCAATTCTTCCCATGCAACCCAAGGATATTCATGGCCATGATATTTCCAATAGTCAGCTTCACGACGTGCGTGCCTAAATAGCAGTATTTCACCGGTTGGGAATCGCCATTTGTGCTTTCCATCATTATATTTAGCACCGGGAAAAATTCTCGGAAACCACTTAAGACCTTTTTCTATGACGTCCTCAAGGTCTGGATATTCCTGCCTGAACAGCACACCACGCCATGCAGAACCAAAGCCTTTACCAACAAACTGGGCATAATCCATCAACAAGGCATCTGTTTTCCCCGGCCCTCTTGTACCATGAAATAAGCATTCAAATACCGGACAACTCATAAAATGAGCCTGACTACCGGGCTGAGGCCGCCAAACAACAGTAGGTGCAGCCGTAGCGTTAGCAATCATAGCCACCATCCCGATAATGCTGATAAATATTGCTAATTTCCATTTCATTTGCCGTTCACCTTTTTCTGGGAAGCCATTTTCGACCATTCGTCTTTATCTATCGCCTGTGGTGCAACTAAAACACCGCATCCTTCTGGCAGTTTCAGATTAAGATTGTCGTTAAATATGCCTAAATGCCGACCCAGCAGCTCCAAAGCCTTCAATTTGTCATGCAGCTTGAATTTAAAGCGTTTGCGACCGGTGTCGGTCTCATATTCTGTGATCTCGGCAATACAGGCCGTCTGCTCAGGCGTGAGATTGTTCAGTACCTCCATCGAGATATAGCCTTCATCATCGCCCGCCATCTGCAGGTAGTTGGCAATATTCTGGAAACCGATTTTGGCAATCTCTTTAACCACGGAGTCAGCGGTAATTTCGAGGCGTTCACCACGCTGACTTTTGAGTTTGGCTACCTCATCTGATACCTTGGGATTCCTTAGCAGCTTAGAACCGGTTATTTCTGCGGAATGCTTGCTATATCCCGCCCGTATCGCCGCCTGCTTTGCATTCAAGTCGATGATGTATTCTTGGCAAAAACACTTTTGCTTATCAGTCAAGGGGTATTCCCTTTTCTGAGTCTTTTTTCTGGTGGTTCGTTTTTTCTCGAATCTTGCCAATTCTCGAAGTTCCGTTTTCGTTAAAGCATTGTTATTCTGTACTTTACGTAATAATGTCAGATGTCTTTGTTTGGTTGCGATTGTCAGGATGTCTTGATTACTGCTTGCCTTCCCTGCCAAGTGTTACTACCATTACTCTCCGAAACTTATTGTGGTACTGCTGTACTGCTAAGTGATATGTTCGACGCGAAAAAAGCTCAGCAAGTTGCTGCTTGCTTTGCAGGCGGTTAAGCCGAAACTTACCGCCCGCGTCGATCTGTCAAAGTTGTTATGTCAGGCCATATATCTCCCGACCGATTTTGTCTTTGGCGTATGCCGTCATATTCTGCTTGAAAGAATTATTTCTGAGAATCCGACCTGTTACGGTTGCCTGACACATTCCCCGAAATGCCGAGCCGGTTGCCGGGCTTTTCATGCGGTCGGTGAATTTAACCTGTTCGTCAAAGTAGATATGGTTCAGGTTGGCCTTATTGACCTGCCAGCCTTCGATACCATCCACACCACAACAGCATAGACTATCCCCCATCGAGCGAAGCCGGTTTTCTCCGCAGAAGAATTTCAGGCCAACCCGATGACATTCATCCTTGATTTCCTGAAATTGCTTCTTGAGTGTTTTCAGCGGTATGCAGAAGTCGCCGGCAACTCGTTCGGTGCAAGGAGGTTTCTTTTTGAGCAGCTTCAATCCCTCTAAGATAATTCCATAAGCTCCAAGCTCAGCCCAGGTACTCAGGGCGGCTAATATTTCACCTTTGGTCTCTGGGGTATAGGGTTGGACTCGAATCATCAGTCGTTTGACATTGGGGACGACTTTTCGGGCTATTTCCAGCCGTTCATCATAGCTGGGGGCTCCGGGCTCGAATGCTTCCACAAAACGGCGGGTTGTCAGGGATATTTGACCGGCACAGTTGCAGCGGGACAGTAATTCCAGATATTCGGGCCGGGCTACGACATGGCCTTTGGTTGAAAATACAAAGGGATATTGAGTTTCGGCAAAGATTTTCAGGCATTCATAGCTGTTCTTATACTCCAGCTCAACAGGCTGGAACGGATCTGAGAGGCCGCCCCAGTGCAACGGGATATCCCAATCGCACCACTTGATATCCCCCGTCCTTTTGCCTTCTATAAATGCCCTCAGAGCCTTTTCCGTCTCTCCGAGCTTAATATCCCGAATATCGTATTTTTTGGCCGTGAAGCAGTATTTACAGCCGTGAGAGCAGCCTTTATACGTGTCGAACCGTACAGGAATATCGCATAGAATGACCTGAGAACCGCAACCGGGCATTATTTTCCCTCCTTGCGGCAAACTGAGACGATTTGTTTGGTGAGCCAGTCTTTACCCTGAGACTTTATCGCTGCATTGACGATTTTTCCCTGCTTGGTCGGAAAAACAAAGGTAATGCTGGTTTCGTCAGAGCTTGATAGTAATCCGCTAACTGCCCCGTCCTCAAAAAAGTCATCATCTAAAACCATGCTGCCCATGCTTGTTTGCAAATCACTGATACGCAAATCGAGACAGTCACACTCATTTTCCAATGAGCCCTTGAGAGCAGCAATATATTCCCCTAAATCGTTGCTGAACTCACCCTGAATATGAGGATTATTGAGGCTGAGGTTGAGCAGCTTTTCATCGGGTTCGCTCAGGTCGACCGCTACGCAGGTGCATCTATGGCTGGGGCCGTGTTTTTCCAGCAGAATGCTGTAACGCTGATGACCCCCGACAATAACATTCTCCCCTCCCCGGACGTTTACGATAATTGGTTCAACACATCCGAATTTCTCCAGTGATTTGGCCAGCCCCTCACGTGCGGAGTCCGACATTACCCGCGGATTGTAAGCCGCTGGGTTAAGCTCTGACAGTCGGAATGTTTTAACTTTGGGTTGGCTCTGTGCCATATTCGCTTGCTCCGTTTCGATGATGCAAGCATGGCACATAAAAGAATGAGATACAAAAAAAATGGCTTAGCATTTCTATAAATATAGAAAACCTTATTATTGGCTGAAAAATAAGGCTATTTTTTCATTGCCTCCGCAATACTTTGTAATTTCTTTCTTACAGAATAGTCTTTTTTTACATTCTTTGGGGTCATGGCTTTGTCTTGATGCCATTTGCCTTTGCCGAGAGTTGATTGGACTAACAGGTAATGTTCCTCACTCAACTTATAACAGTTTTTGCGGCGGTAAACCTGCCATCCCAGTGAAATCAAGTGGCTCATTACGCCTCTTACTTTTAATACCGCAGAGTCTAGTTCGCTTTCCTTGCCACCTACTTTTACAACCTGGCCGTCCTTGACTGTAAGAAGTCCAGGACCATAGGTGTAATTAGCAATATCTTCGACATAAGCTTCATCCGGGGAAAGATACAGCAGAACTTTTAATGACTTTTGCATTCGCGATTCCTTTCGCTTCTCGATGTTGTTGGATAATAACCCCCACCGCAGAGCCTTCCGGGGTTCATTTCTGTCACCTTCGGAGGATGCGGGGAGGTTTCCGGACTTTGGTTATAAAATGGACTTTGTTAATCAATTACAATTCGTCCGGCTTCCGGCTTGCAGGCCCCATCAGCCTGGGCCAGATGTTTGCCGGACAGTCAGGCAGCAGTTACGCCGAGACTGGCTCGTTTTTCGCCCACTTTCGCGTATAATGCTTGCTGTACTTCTGGTGATTGTGTCAACATCACTTCGGTGGTAGCTTGCTTATGGGCCGTATACTTGGCCGCATTAAGCGCCGCCTCCTTACTTTTCGCCTTGGCCATATAAGTGCCAATTCCACCGAGTAGTGTACCTGCAATAGCCGCTATCCCGTTCCAGGGCGGTGGCAGAACTGCCCCAACTGAGCTTACTGCTGCACCACCAGCCTGAATCTCTGAGCCTATACCGCCGCCTTTATCAATGTCTGCAATTAACTCTTTAGTTTGGCCGACAACGGTATCTATCTTGCCTTTGGCGACCAAAGCCTCCGTCATTATTGTTTTGAGTTTTGCATCATCTGGCATTAACTCCATGGCGGCCTTAATCTGAGTGATATTATTATCAATCGTTACCGCCACCTGCTCGTAATGCTCAAGGGCTTTTTCGGCTGCCTCCATTCGTTCCTGACTGCTGTAATTACAGCCACCCCCTGCCATACACATGGCTATCGCAAACAACAACATCACCACTACAATCCATCTTCGTTTCATAATGAAACCTCGCTTCCTGCCAATCTTGGCAATTAGATATTTACGGCCATCCATAGCCGTTATTGTTTTTTGTTCTCATCAAACGCATCTACGGCCTTGCGTAAATCTTGAAGAATGTAATCCGGTATCTTGGCCCCTTCGGGATTGTCGGGGTCCGGCCAGGCCTGAAGCAGTTTTCTGGCCGCGGCTAAGAGTTTTTTTTGTTTTTCTTCTTTCATTCACGCTACCTTCCTGCGGATGTTCCGCACTTGATAATTTGCTTTAACTATTGCCTCAGCCAATGGCGGGCAAACGCTGTTGCCTATTTTGGCGACCTGGTTAGACTTAGTACCAGTCAGAAAATATGAATCAGGAAAACCTTGTGCTCTGGCCAACTCCCGTGGTGTCAACATTCGCAACCCAATATCAACGATTTGATAATGAACGCCGGCAACAGTGACCAGCCCGAATCGCGGCTTACTGGTTACTGTGTGTATGGGGCTAGCTAGTTTTTGTCCAATATTTGAGCCATAATATTTAATCAAAAATGCTCTAATCTCCGCCAAATGCTGGCCCGTGGCTGTTACGGTTGGAACCGGTTCAGTTAAGCCAGAGCCTATGTTAGTGCCGTAAAACTTACTCAGGAAAGCCGAAACCAGCCCATAACGGTTAGAGGTGTCTATTGTCTTAATCGGTTCGTCAACACGCCCACAACGCGATTCTTCGCCTTGTAGCCCGTGATATTTACTTAGATACGGGGCAACCAAGGCAAAACGATTCTCTTTTGTGATAGTTCGCAACGGCTCATCGCCTGACCAAACGGATGAAGTTCCAGCCGACTTATTATCTATACCAACAATAAATGGCTGCTCTGCCTCAAATACATATTTCTGCAAGCCTCTGGCTATTCGCTGCATGGTATTATCTGCCAATGGCCGTCTAACATTAAGCCCCTGAGCCTTAGCTTCTGCCTGAGTCATAAAAATCGAATGAGTTGGTAAACTCCAATCAATACATTCCGCAGCGGTCCGATATGGTTTGTTTGTGCCTGGACCGTGCGTAGGTGCCGGCCAGACAATCGGCTCATCATCACATCTAGCCACAAGCACCAGACGTTTTCGTATGGTGGGCGATCCATAATCACAAGCCGAAAATATACGCCACTCGACGCGGTATCCAATATCTTCAAGTTGCGACTTCCAACGATTGAATGTTTCACCCTTGCGAGATTTTATAGGTTTATTGTTTTTATCGAGCGGTCCCCAGTCGGCAAATTCTTCGACATTTTCAAGGCATATTACACGAGGCCTGACCTTGCGGACCCAGCGAACCACCACCCATGCCAAACCACGAATCTTTTTCTCCACCGGCTTGCCGCCACGGGCTTTGCTGTGATGCGTACAATCCGGACTGAACCAAGCTAATCCTACAGGCTTACCCTGACATGCCTGCACCGGGTCGACTTCCCAAATATCACAGCAATAGTGCCGAGTTTGGGGATGGTTAAATAAGTGCATTATAATAGCAGACGGGTCGTGATTGACAGCCACATCGACCGGTTGACCTAAAGCCCATTCAATACCTGTCGAGGCCCCGCCACCGCCAGCAAAACCATCTATGATTATTTCTTTCATATTATTCCTCTAAACCATTTCAAACAATAAACCCTGATTCGGGTTCTTCTTGTCCACATACGCTAATTCAGGCTCCTGATTTTCTTTCCGTTCCACTTCTATTGCTTCCGGTTCTGATTCAGCCGGTCTATCTTCTCTAAATTCCTTGATGAATTGTTTGTTCCCGTAAACCAACCACGGGATATATAACCAGCCCGCAAATTCGCAGAGCGATACCATCAAAGGGTCAATATCACAGCAAGACAGGTTCAGACTGTGATTAGAAGCTACTAACATAAATACCCCGGTTCCAACGCAGCAATCATTGACCGACTTACAACGGCAATCTTGGCCACCAAAGGTCATTTGTGTCATCATTTCGGCTAAACACATTGGCGTAGGAAACCACGCAGTACCTTTATTGCCACCTGTAAACTCCAACCCCAGTACCGAACCCCAATCTGCTGGATTGCCAATTAGCCTGTGAAGCTCAAAATCTGAATACATAGCTATTGCAGCCTCTTCGTGCAATTTGGGCTTTTGGGTTATTCTCGGAGAGCCAAAGGCAAACAACCACCAGTCAATCAAATCACGTAGGTAGTTGCCATTCCGCATAGCCCGTTCAAAAACCTTTAAGATATGCTTTTTGGCTTCTGCCGGGCTACCTACGGATTGTAGCATTTCTTGGCCGTGTTCTGATTGTGACAAATCTACACGATTAGTGGCTAACGGTGAATTTTCATAACAATGCGAACTAAACTCTAGGCGGGGTATTTTCCAATCCGGTAGCTCCCCGATAGTCCTGTTAAGTAAAATCGCCCACCAGTATGCCCAGCGACCATTAAGGGCACTTTCGATGACCCATAGCTGATTTTGGAACCAACCATGCTGTTGAGTCATCTTTTCTACGTGTTCAAATGTTGCTCTTACTTCTGCCATTAATCACCAAATAGTTTCTTTTGTAATACTTTGTCGATTTGTTCAATTCTTACCTGCTTGCGTTTCCATTCCCGACAAATAAAACTGCTAAGACCGCTGCGTTGGACACGTGGCCACATATCATCACACCATTGCATTAACACTTTTTGCAAAAACAACAAATCCTCAACACTTCGTTTTGTCAGATCGATAATCATTCCATCAATCCCTCAATCTCTGCTAGCAGCTTTCTCGCGTCCGCCATTTCGGGCGAATCTTCTTTGTCGATACCCGTGTTTTCGTTCTGGAAGTCCAGAGTTTGAATCATCCAGTCAAGATGACGTTGGGTTCGCTGTAGCATTGCTTGGGGTATTGTTATGCCTGGTATAACGGCCATTTCTTCTAATCTCCTTACGGTACATTTGTATTGAGAAAAACACTCTGTCTCTGGCGGATGTGCTTGACCACAACGATGGCAAGTTATTAGTACGGTCATTATCTATCCCTCCCCATTTCCTTGCGGGCCTTGAGCAGGGCTTGGTAGAGGGTTTTTTCCTCGGTTATGCCGTGCCAGCAGCCATCTGAACCATCATGGCATTTGTACACCCTAGCTCTTTTACACGTAACATCTAACAATAGATTATTTCTCATGGCCCACCTGAATAGATAATTCAGGTCAGGCTTTTTCTGGGGTTTAGTTTTTGTCATTGCCAGCCTCGCTTTCAAAATTCCCAATCATCCCCATAGTCATATTCGTGATTCAGACGCCAAGTTAAATCTTCGTACCGCTTGATCACAGCCTTTTGCTCCGGCGTCCATTCGCTCTTGGGGAAGTTCTCATTAATGACCTTCACCTTGTTTTTTAAGTCTTCCAATTCGCTGCTATGATCTATCGAGTGAAAATTTCTATCTTCCTTGGCAATCTGATATTGCCTTACAGCCTTATCAACCAGGTGCATGGCATCTTTCCGCATTTCGTCGATCTGCAACAACGTCAGGTTTTCGTCACTCCCCAGGCAGACCTCAAAGTGACAATAATCATACGACCTCATAACTTTTACACTTGCTGACATAAATCTTTCCTTTCTGATTCCAACCCTGCCGACAATATCCAAAGTGCGTCGGCCTCGTTATCATTTTTGCCGTCATAACCAAACTCTTTTTTGGCTGCCTCAATCATCATAGATTTATCTGCCCGCCCATTGCCGGTGGCGTATTTTTTGACAGTGGCAACTCCAATGCCTTTGAGCGGAATGTAATTCTGAAAGCAATACATCCGTAATACTGCCACATAACCTCCGTAATCATGAGCGGCGTCTGTGCCCAGGTGCCGCCGAACCCGTTCGTAATAAATCACCTCTGGCAACTGTGGCAACTCCTCCAAAAACTCCCGTAACATCACGAATCGTTTGCCGTGGTGTTCCTTATCTCGTTTTTTTAATTTCACACAGTCATAGCGCAGCTCACCGCAATCGGTAAGCCACGCTATGCCCATGTTCTGGCCGATGTCTATAGCCAAAATCATCAGCTTGCCTTTCCTTGCCCGGTTGCACCGTCAACAGCCGGATGTTTCAGGCCACCACGCTTTGCCTTTTTCTTGGCGACTTTCTTTTTGGCGGTTTTTTCCTTGGAGTTAGAATTTTCGGAGTTGTCCGCCTCATTCTTGGGCTTGTCGAACATCGGCAAAGGAGTGCCATAACTGCGAATCGTTTCACGCAGAGCATTGCACGCCTCGCTATAGGCTTGCTTGGCCGTATTGTACGCTCCGTGCTTCTCGTTCATGTTGCGTTCCCGCATACAACACTCCTTCTCCATCTCTGTTACTTCATCCATCGCCTTGGCCTTTTCCTCATCACTGAGGTGGTCAACACATAAATCCGCGGGTAATGGTCCTTTTTTTGCCATTCTTAGGCTCCTTCCTGATTGCGTGCTTATCCAAAGCACAAAGTTAGTTGTCGGTGACCACTAATCCGAGTTCTTCAAATCTCAGAGTGCCACCATTGAATAAATATCCCAAAGCGGCACCGTGTCCGCTTCCGTTACGTGTCTTGTAGAGGTGTAAAGTTCGATTGACGGTATAGCCCATTGTGCCCATCTGAGTTTTTAAAAACTTTTCTTTCTTTTTATGGACTTCCACCCAAATAACTGTATGGCTGAAACGCTGATATGCAGCACCGCCCGCCAAACCATCCAAACCCTGCACCCGATTCTTTCCTGCCTTGGGGTGAGTAGCAAGTACAAGCGAAGCGCCGGTATCGTTACAAACACCTTCGCAATATTTCAAAAAACGCCTATCTTCAAGCCAAGGTTTATCACCCGACGCTGCTGCCGTGACCGGATCAATTGCGATTATTCGGCAGCCTTCATCTGCTCGCTCTTTAACCCATTTCGCCAAGTCGCCCAAAGATACATCCTTGCCCTTTGGCATGGCCCAAACACACTTACCGAAAGTATCGAGAAAGCCTTGATGCTCTTTGAACATTGCTCTTAATTCTTCGCTGTTCTCCCGCATCCATTCATCATCGAATGAAGGGCTATATCCCGCCCGCTGAACTAAGGCCCGATACAGGTGATAAGTCGTGTCATTTTCTAATTCATAAATTGCCGCCTTGATGCCTTCATCGTGCCAATACGACATAGCCTGCAAAAGCATGAAGGACTTAGCCGCTGAGGGGTCGCCACAAAGGACCGTCACCGTCCCCGGCAACAGAGCTTTACTGAGATGACTCAGGCAGGGCCACGGCCAGTCAATAGCTTTACGCTTGCCGCTGATAGTGTCCTCGATGAGTTTGCTTACTTCGCACGATGCCCCCAGGCTTGTGGCGGCGGGGAATATGCATTTTGCAATCCAGTCGAAAGCGATAACCTGTTTATCAGAGCCGTCAACCGGTATCTCCTCGATAAAATCCGCTACGTCCCCTTTGGCTTCGAGCGGCTTATCTGACACAGGTATCATCACTTTGGCCGGGTCGATGATGTAAACCAGCGGTGCAGGACGCAACTGCTTGAGTAGCCCGGCGACTTCCTCCATGTGTTTAATTCCGCCTTCGTCGTTGTCCGGCCACAAGTACACAGTCTTTCCGGCAAGTGGTGACCAGTCAGCATAAGCAGCCTTGCCAGCACCGCAAGGGGAAGTGGTCGCAACCATCCCGATTCCGTGAAGTGCGTGAACGCATTTTTCACCTTCGACCACAACCACTATTTCAGCGTTTGCCAACCTGGTCCGGTTGTAGAGCGGCCATGGTTTTTCAGGTGCCTTGAACGCAAAACCCCAGCGACTGTGCGACACCTGCATAAAAGTTTTGCTGTTATCTGGCCTGCGGATACGAATTGCTGCCAGTTCGATTTTGCCATCGACCGGATTAGAATATTTGAACACAGATTCGATTTTGCCCCAGTGTATCGACTCACACGCCGCCTCCACAGTCTCGAAAAAGTTCACGCCTTCCGGTGGTTCCGGTTGATTGCCCGAAGCATCACGCAACACATCTTCCAGCGGTCGATTCTCAACCTTGGCCTGTACGTCGAAAACATCACCACAGAATCCGCAAGAGGCTGCGTGGCACTTATACCGCCACACTCCGTCAGAATCGCTGTAGATTTGTCCGGACGGGCTTTTGTCGGCGTGGAATGGGCAAACTACGTTTGAGCCGTTAAACTTTGCCCCGGCCTTGCTGAGTGCGTCAAACAGGGTTGTCTTATCCTGCCTGATTTGCTGGATGTCGATTTTTGTTGTCGCTGTTGTCATCATCGTCGTCCTTGACGGTAGTTTTCGGGAATGTCCTGCCAAACATGGCCATGTCTTCTTCGTCCGTGGTATTGCGAATTGGTGGCGGTGGGTCACCCCCGTAGTAATTATCCTCGCCGGGGCCGGTGCCTGAGATTTCGTCCTCCCACCGTTCTTGATTCAGCCAGGTTGTAGGGTGTGGGATAAATTGGCCCTGGGATTTCTGCCACTGTTCGGATTTCTTCTGGGCCTCTACTGCCATTACCAGCGTGTCGGTCAGTTCGTCATTGGGTTTTAACCGCAGCCAGACTTTGCGGGCCTGACCTTTGCCGATTTTGCGGGGATAGGATTTCCAGAATTTCTCGAAGCGTTCGATATTTTTATCAGCAGCCTTAGGCCCGGATTTCGATTTGCCTTTGGCTGGATTCTCAGATTTTTCCAGCTCAGGCTCAGCCCCTTCCTGGGGGGTAAGGGGGGTATTATTCTTTTCTTCTTTTAATTCTTTAGTTGTTGTTAGTTGCTTGTTAGTTGCTTGTTGTTCGTTTGTTAGTCGTTTGTTAGATGGCTTGTTAGTCGGCTTGTTAGTTGGATTTTCTTCTGATTGATAACTATCGTAATTACAAATAGTTAATATAGTAAATCGGCTTGTTGATTGGCTTGTTATTTCGCTTGTTGATTTTAGGCGGTTAATGCAAGTGCGTATCGCTTGCACTCCGACACCGATTTCTTTGGCAAGATTGCTTGTTGAGGTAACAAACTGGCCTCTTTCGATTGTTATTCCTCTCCATTGCTTAGGCTCATGATTGGCCTTTAATAAGCAATGCAGAAAGAGAGATTTGGTATTCAAATCGTCATACCATTCCCACTTCAAAAACTTTCTGTGTAGTTTTATCCAGCCAACCATAATTACCTTGCCATCCTTTGCTGAGGTTTGTTGCGGTTAAAGAAGCGGTCAATAGCGTTAGCGACATCGCCACAGGTTGCCCCGGTTGGTACCGTAATATGAAACTTCCGGCAAAGGTCACGCTGTTTTCTGGTCGGAGGTTTACGTCTCCACGGCGCGTCTTTTTTGGTCAATCTCACCGTCTCAGCGTGATTCTCATTAACCCAATTTTCGGCGTATTTGACAGCCGCATCACGCCCGCTGAGGCCTTCCACAACGACCTCAGCAATGCGATTGCCTCTGGCGATATGACTTACCGCCCAACGGTCCAGTAAATCGCTCTGAAGCTCCACAGTGCCCTTGTCAGCGAGATTGAGTACCAAAACACCCCCACGGTCCATCCATTGCATTTTAGAGCCTTTGACGGGCTCAGGCTTGGCCCACAGGTCAAAGCGTATGGTGGTAGTGTTAACCGCTTGAGTAGCACCCTGTTCGTACTTACCGGCCTTCAGGTCAATCTCCTGCTGCTTAACCTCATCAACGATATTCTGGCCGGTGAGTTTTTTACGTGGGAACGGGGCTCCGAAAATTGAGCCGACATTTACCGCTGCATGGCCGACCTCGGCGGAACTATCGGTAATATCCAACAGAATCATTTTGTCTTTGCCCATGCGAACAGATTCAGCATAGTCATAAGCGCCTTTAGCCAGCCTGGTCCCTCGGCCAATGCATTGCATGTAAAGTGTGCTGCTCTTTGTGGGCCGGGCCATCACCACACATTCCACCGAAGGAATGTCGGTGCCTTCGGTGACTATCTGACAGTTACACAGGACTGCCCCCGGCGTTTTGCCGAACCATTCGATTATCGACGAACGCTGATAGCTGTTCATCTTGCCGTCAATATGTTTAGCCGGTCTACCGTGAGCTCGGAACATTTCCGCCATTTGTGCGGAATGTTCTACGTCAACGCAGAAGATAAGCGTTTTGAGCCCCTTGGCGTTTTTCTGACAGGCATCATAAACCGCTTCATTACGTTCCTTGGTTGCCACTGCCTCGGATAAATCCTTAGTGGCATAATCGCCACGACGAATCTTGACTTTGTCCAGGTTGACATTGGTTTGAACACTGTAAGCATGTATGGGAACCAACCACCCATCCTCAATGGCCTGTTTCAGGCTGTATTGATAAATAATCTGGTCAAAGACATTATGCAGGCCCACATTATCACCGCGGGCTGGCGTAGCCGTCAGGCCAATCAATGGAATTGCCGGCACGGGAGGTTTATTGCCATCTTGGTCAAGTATACCGAAATGCTTCCAGATTTCGCAATATGAATCGGCTGTGGCATGATGAGCCTCATCACACACTATCATATCAAACCGTCTGGGGGCCATATTGAGCAATCTCTTGCATTTGCTGGCTGTTAGCGTCGGGACAGAAGCAACAATATAGGGCGTGAAACTGGACGCTCTTCTTCCAGATTGTTCAACCTCAACTTGCATCCAGTTTAAACCGCCCTCCAGATGGTCGCGTAACTGGTTAATCAATTCTTCCCGATGAGCTAAAAATAATGCACTTCTAGCCTGCAATGTCTTGACGATATCTGGCACGATATGGCCTTTTCCCGTACCTGTTGGAATAGCCACAATGCCACGAGTGCGGGGATTGCGTTTGATTGCGTCAAGAGCTTGTTGTTGATAAGGGCGGAGTGTCATTTGTCCGCCTCGTTTCTCCTGCAAACAAAGTCCGGTTCGGTTCGACCCTCTAACAGGCTTATAGTACACCCTTCGCTCACATAATGCGTTTGCTCAGTATCCAAATCACAAAAGATCCATGATTCCCCCGTTGCCGCCGGAATATGCAAAACCTCGGCTCTGTGGCATAACGTATGCCTCGCGCAATTAAAGTCCACATGTACAATATCACCTTCTTTAATGCGTGCCCTGCTCATTACTTTACCTCCAATTCTTCATTCTGATATTCACGCAATACATCAACAGAAACCACCTTGCAGGCGCATTTGCCCTCTTTCGCCAATATCCGAAATACTGCTCGCATATGTTCTATCTCATAAACCAACTCGGCAATCTCCGGTGGCCCGCTAATCGAGTTACTTTTGATAGCTTCAAATCTTTTATTTGACATGGTTATCATGGCTATGCTTTCGGATTAAAACGGTATGTCGTCGTCACCGCCGTTACTATAACCACCGTCATATCCACCTTGCGGCTGGTCATAATCAGAATAGCCCGACTGCTGGTTATTCTGCTGGTTGTTGTTATTATTTTGGCCGCTGCCCATAAAGGAAAAAGACTGTACATTGATTTTATGTTTGGAACGCTTTTGGCCAGTGTCTTTATCATCCCACTGGTCAAGCTCCAATTCACCCTCTATCAAGATACCGGCACCCTTTTTGAAATACTGATTGATGGTTTCGCCCCGCTTGCCCCAGGCAACGCATTCTACAAAACAAACTTTCTCCTGTTGGTTGCCCTGCTGGTCTTTCCATTTTTTGTTAGTGGCAATACTGAATCCGCAAATAGCGGTTTGGTTTTGCAAAAACCTCAGTTCTGGGTCACGGGTTAAATGGCCCGCCATTATTACTCGATTATAATTAGGCACAAGTTTTTCCTTTCTGATTAGATTGTCTTTGATTAATTCGCCAGTTAGGGTCAGGTTTTGGGCAGGGGCAGTTGATTTCTTCCATGAACTCCCAAGTGTTTTCCAGAAAACTATTGAAGTCATTTACCGAAAGCTCAGTTTTACTGAGCATAAAAAACATTCGGACGGGGCTTCGACATTCACGGCAAACATACTTCCCCCGTAGTTTGGCGGGGCAGAGCATAAGATTACGACAGGCGGGATTTAAGCATTCAAACATAATTTGACCCCGCCGATTTTCTTCCTCTTCTACCTCGTGAACAAACCAATGTGACCCACGTTCACGTTTCAGCCATTGCTCTGACTTCCACAAAGAATAACCAGTATGCTCGGCAAATATTTTTACCGGTACCGGATGCCAGTATTTCATCTGCTGAATTGATATTTCTTTGGCCGCATCATATTTGCGTATATCAATTAAGAAATCCGGATATTTAACACAAGCCTGGTATATCGCCTGCCAATTCGCGGCGGGCTTATTATCGATAGTTTTACCGTGGAAAGTTGGCATCCTTGCCTCTTAGGTAATTAGGTTTGTTTTAAGCTGCACTTCCTGGTGTCGCGTACTTGATAATGGCCGACTTGATGTCGTATTCCACAAGCATGCTATTCAGCACCAGCCAACCGGTGCTATCCGGTTTGGCAGTTGGAATGGGCATTTCCCAGCCGTTCTCGTTGGCGACATTTGCCGCCGTTGCGGAATGACACATCTCTGTAAACACTGCCATAAGAGCATTTTTGTCCTGAGGCACCTGCACGTCCTGAGCCTGGCAACGTTGTTGGAATGACCCCCAGAAAAACGATTTATTACTGGGCTGTTGAGGTGGGTTTTGAGGGGGCGGAGTCTGATTTTGCGGTGGGGTATTGTTAGGCTGCTGCTGGGGCTGGGGTGCTATTCCTTCATTCAGCCAAGCTGCCAACTCTTGACCTAACTGTTCACCGGGTTTTTCAATATTTGCATCCTGATATTTGCCAGTACGGTCTTTGCTGACAAATGCGACATGCTCAGTAGTAATCTCCATAAGCATGTCAAATTCATATTCAATGCCCTTGCCTTGTTCCGGAGCCAAGCCAACCTTTACCGGCCTATTCTTGCCGTTGCCGGTTTTCTCGGTTTCCCACTCTGTTTTACTACGCATGGTAGCAATTACATGGCCGGGATAGCTCAAAATAGCATTGACCAACTCTTTTTGTTTGGGGGTTCCATCGGACCATGCAGACCAGGTATTGCCTTTGTATTTTTGCTTGGCAAGCCTGTCGATCTCCACAAGTAGTTCCTGCCACGAATGTGACATGCTATCAATAATCAGCACATCATAGCCACTGGCTTCATTAATCGTACGCACGGTGGTTTCGATGTTCTGGTTTTGGTTAAGTTCGCAGACATCAAATTCAAACTTATCAGCGTATTTTGACGCTGAGCCATGTTCGGTATCAATCACCGCTATCCGACCGCCCAGACCTTTGGCTATTCTCAGGGCAGAAAAAGTTTTGCCGGCACCAGACGGGCCAAAGATTGCCAGCCGTAATTTGCACTTTGTTTTGGTTGCTTTTTGAAACATTGTTATTCACCTTCTTTCTTTACTGGAGAACCTGTAATCTGGAGCGTGAGTGGAGTCGGTGGCAATTCCATGTCCTTGACCTGTGGATAAAATTTATCCTGAGTCTCGACAAACTCCACGCCGTCAGGGAGTTCGCCGGTTTCCATGAAATGCTCAAGGAACGGAGTCTTGTTCAGAGACTTGATGGCTTTCTCTAAACCATATTCCTTGATACATTCGATGACCAAGGGCACCTTATCAACACTGCTTGTGGCGTCGAACAATTGTCCGACAGTAAGGTTTTTGACCGCCCACTTCTTCGCCGCTTCCTCATCAATGAACTCCACCGTGGGCCGACTGCTGCGATACCCTGCCTTGCCGGTTAGAAGGTTGACGGATTTCTTTTTGAGACTTCCGTCTTTCTTCCTGCCGTTGGCCAAGAGCATAGCTTCAACTCGTTGCCGGAAGTTTTGCCCGCACTTGAATTGCAAGGCCTTGCGGCGGGTCTGTAATTCCCTGAGCATAATCTGGTACTGCTCTTTAATGCGTTCCTCAACGGCGTCAATCTCGAACAACTTTTGCATGTACCATTCGCAGTACCGGTCCTGTTCGACACTATCCCCCTCAGCCTGAAAGTCAGCGGCAATGCTCTCAAGCTCCTGTAAAACTAAATCTGTAGTTTCTGGATTATTCATAGTTACGCCTTTCTTTTAGAGATTCATCCAGGTTTGGTAGTCTGCTTCTGTTAAGTGCCCGTTGTCTGAATAGTTGTCTTCATCTTCATCTTCATCTACATCTACCTTAGCCTTTTTTTCTTCTTCTTGTTTGTTGCAATTGACTTCAGACAAAATTACGTATTGAATATCCCCGCCGTCAAAGTCAGGCCGCTCGATGAGTAGTTGCAAATCGTTAGCATTAGCCCACTTTTCAATCTCGGTTAGGTTATTCCTGTCGAGTGTTGAAGCGTCAAAGTGCAGAGTGCGAACCTCACCAAGATTCATGCTGGCAAGCTTCAGGGCGGCGATATAAAGGCCGGAGCTGCTCTGCTGTTCTTTGGTAAGCGGTAAACCGTTGTAGAGAATCCCATCCGCTGAAAACTGGAATCCATCCGGCAGATTGGCTTGGCGAATCATTTCTTTGCGTTGCTCTTCAAGCTGTTTAACCTCTTGGTTGGCAATATCGGCGGCGGATTTGGCCGTTTCTGCAACTAACTTTTGTTGTTTGGCTGCTTCGTTAGCGTCAATCTTTTTGTTTTGCTCAGTTGCTTGACTATATTTGACTTGAATTTCGGCAACATCAATTACAGGGTGTTCATCCAGCCATTTATCACCAGCTTCAATATCGTTTTGCAACGATTTGATTTTTTCCTGCAAGGCAACCAATTCATCTTTTTTATCCTTCAGCCGCAAAGCAAAAGATGAACGTTTGTGATTCGCAGTGTTCGCATCGTTAATCTGGCCAAACATCACATCGGTATCAATTGGGGTGTCGGGCAAAGACTCATTTATATCAACAACCTTATCAGCTTCGAGTTTGGCGATAGTATTGCAGCGAGTACGTTCCTCATAAGCCGCCTTGTACTGAGCGTCGATTTGTCCAAAATCTAAGCCGACAAGCCCCTGAAGGATTTCGCTCTGTTTCTTTGGGGTTGAATTGAGAAACTTGTCGATATCAAATGAACCGGGAAAGTACCGGTTTGCAATTTCTCTAGTCACAGACGTTTTGATATTGTCTTTGGTGGTAAAAGTAAGGGTTTCGCCCCGCTTTGTCTTCGTGTCAAATTTCCAAACAAACTTTGACCCGTCAGTCAACTCCCATTCCGCAAAGCCTTCGCTCTCACCCTGTTTGACAACTACATCAGGCTTTGTACCCCTAACACGATCAGGCAAGCTACGCAGGAAACTGCTTTTGCCTTTGTTGTTGCCACCGGTAATAATTGCCGTGCAACCATTAAAGTCAGCCGTTAATTCAGATACGGCTTTTAGATTACTAACAGTAATTTTTTTGACTTTCATATTACACCTCCATGCTTTCTAGATATAAATCACCCTGGTCTCTGCACAGGCCACCGCGGTCTGCGTCGATTATTCGTTTTGCCTTAGACTGGCCGATAAAATCCTGTAATTCCTGCGGGTCAATCTCTGGGTGCAGTTGAGATATAGCGGCCCGCAATTCCAATTGTGCAAGAGCCTTGCTATGGGATTCCCGCTCACGATGTGTTGGCGGGATGTGACTTCCGCAAGTCGGGCAGGTCTGCACGTCGGCCTTGTGATATTGGCCGCATAAGCAAATGTTAGAAATCATATTAATCATATTTAAGCTCCCATTCTTCTTCAGTTAGTGGTTCATGTTTTTTGCCGTCGATAATCATTGACCAGTTGGACCATTCAATTTTTTGCATTTCCTTGAAAAGTGGAGATGGTTGCCATTTGTCAAGCCACACTTTTACTTCTTGAGCCCATGAAGGAGTGTTATGATATTCTTCCGATAGTAAATTGGCGGCGTGCATCGCAAAAACATTGGGTTCCATTCCCGCTTTCTTTAGCAAGGTCAAGCCACGGTGGAGGATAGTGAACGCAAAAGCCAGATCGACTTCTTCATTTTCTACTAATTTGACCAATCGGCCAGAATGTATAAAATTGTGACAGGCCGGGCACAGAGCTACTATTTCTCGCAGAGTAAGAACCCCCTTGCCTTTATCAATTATGTAGTTATATTGCTCATGAGCTTCCAGCCATAAGCGGTCTTTAACAAGTCCATTAGATTTGTGTGTTCCACAGGCCCAACAATGATAGTTGTGTTTTTTGTATGCCTTACACCTTTGCTCGTCCCACCACCCTTGACCTTTAATGGTTCGGGGGTTTAGGCCATGCAAGGGCTTCGGAATGTTAAAGTCGGCCAATATGCTAAAATCCGGGAACACAACTACGTCTCCAATAAGTTAAAAACTTGCGGAGGGCAGGCGTATTACAATCCTGCGTTCAGGGCTATGTACCGTTTAACATGCTTAGGATTCATAACCACCCTGCATATATAGGGGCGTCTTACTCCGCCACCTCCGCATTATTCACTTGCCAAATAATCGCCCTGCCCCATGCTACCTATGGAGGGAGGAGCACGGGACAGGGCCCAAAAACATCAGTTGAGAAAATAAGTCCCGACCGAATCACCCACCCGCAGACTTCTGACACCCTTAACGTCATGGCTGGCGGTCCCGGTCAGGGCCTGGAACAGACCGAACCGGGTGCGGGGCTCCTCGTCCAGACGGTCCAGTGTATTTGACCAGTAGCTGTCTGGGAGTTTGATAGATTGACGGGCGTTAATAATATGATCCGCCGTAAGAGGCTCACCCATCATCTGCTGAATCTGTGGGGCCATTCGCAACAAGTTGTCTGCACCAACGCCAACATTCTGTAAGGCGTCATTAACATCCCACTTACCTGATTCACCGGGGGTATGCCGCATGGCGAAAAAACCAAAGCGATTACGGTTGATATACTGATTGCTGCATACCATATTGCAGGCATACATTTCGAAAGCGAATGCACTGGAGCCATCGTAAGAATTACGCACCATCAGTCCCACATGTAACGGGTATTCTTGCCCGTTCCTTACCGAAGTGATAGCGTCACGGGTGATGTGCATCTGAATAAAACGTTTGCCGTCCCAGAACGTCTTGAGCTCCCGCCAGCCGTATTCAGAACGGCTCATAACATCGTCCATAACGTCACGACAAACACTGTTGGGTACCAAGTTGTATTCCGGTCCCACTACGGATATTGGTCGGTATTCGTCAAGATCGTCCTTAATCATAACTGACCGCTTATTCACTTCCTGGCCAGCTACCATTACTTTTTCCAGCGTTACATCAGCAAACGGGTTTGTGGTTGTTATTTCCACTTTCATAAGTACACCTCCATAGTGTAGAAAAGTTCTGGTTAGCAGGACTGTCCCACAGGCCCTGCTAACCACAAAAGGTATTGCCCGCACTGTGCGGGGTTGATTCCAATGACTCATCAACCCTTCCCTTTCGCTCGAAGAAGTTGTGGAGGTGACGAGTCATCCGTGATAGAAGGCCATCCTTGGCCTCACAATCCATTACTGAGGACTCCGCCTCAGATTCAGCACAATCACACCCCAGCCCTGTATCGTTACACTCATAGCAAAAGCGACCGAAACAACCGTCGCATCGACTCAGGCAGGCATCGCAAAACAACTCACCGCAAGCGTCACAACGCTTCATATTGTCAATCTTGTGTAGCACCTCACATTGGCTACACTTCATCAATTCGGCCTTATCGCAGAGCATATCTGAGGCTCTAACGGTGTCTGTATGAGTAAAACTATACATTGCAGTTTCCCCCTCTGCTTAAAATCTTGCGCCCGGCTTGACGGCAACGCACCGCCAGCCGGGACGCAAGACAATAGAGAAAGTACGGTTTGGGTTTAGGCGGGTTATAGCATTGCTCAGAATCGCCCTGGCCAGTCTTAACCAACGGTTGCTTTTTTGCTTGCTCATGTTCAAACAAACGCTGAGCAATCAGATTCCTGCAAACAAGCTCACAGGCATTCAACCGGGCGTATTCCTCAATTGGAATCTCAATAATCAACCCGCTGGTCTTTTTTTCTTGGGGTTTGTCAAAATCAATATTAGCTACCATGATTGGTCCTTATGAGGCCTGGGGGGTTACTATTTTGGTTACAACATAACGCTCAAAATCGTCTGCCAGTATCCTGACAGGAGCTCGGCGATAGTCCCCCAGCTTCACCGCTATAGCATTTATTTCTACCGCCGCATCATAAATCCATTCCAAGGCCGTCTTGTGGGATACTTCAAAGTTTCTGGCAATCGTTTTGGGGGACAACCACTGCTTATTAACCATTAATGGCGGAAAGCCAATCGGGAGTTTTGGGTTCTTCTTTTTAGCCATTTTGATTTTTGCCTTGAATATGTCCCTGGCGTGTGCTATTATTTCACCGTCAAGGATGACTCATCTTTACCCTAGGGACGGGATTCACGAAGCTGTTTGAAGTTCACTATTGTTGCCGGGCAGGGACGCCTCGGCGGGATTAACTATTGGGATTTTTAATTCGCGAAGTCTTCGCTCTACAAGGAATTCTATTTCTTTGCCGATAGGTCTTTTTTCAAGGTTCACCAGTATGTCAAGATTTTGCTTGGCTTCATCTGTGATATAAAAGGTTGCCATTATTCACTCCTAATGTTTATTAGTAATTCCAAGTAAATATTACTATAAGCTTCGGCGAAGTCAAACTAATTCTTTATAATTATTTGGAAAAAATATTTTTTATTTAGAGTGAATGCTTGTAATTATTTGGATAAACTAAGTTTATGGCGTATCAAAAGGACGAAAAAACTATAGCGGCTGATATACCGATTGAGGTATTCCAAGATTTTGAGTCTCAGCGCAAACAAAGAGGCCAAGTTAAAAAGACAGCCGTTTCCGCTGCCATTAGACTTTGGGTCTCCCTGCCTGAAGAGATTCAGGCTCGGTTGCTCAATAAATCCCTACCAGAAACAGCTTTTATTGAGCTTATTAATCAGATTGTGGATGACCGTATTGAGGCGGGCCGTAAAGTGGGCCGAGCTCTTCGTCAAGGCCAGAAACAAAAGCCCGGTCAAAAGGGTTAATCCCCTTGGTGTTTTTTTGTGTGTAACTGGTAATAATTTCAATAACTTCCGATAATTTCGTTTCGTTTGCCATACTAATATTCCGTCGATCTGGAAGCAATTTTAGGCTGCGGTTTGACATGCCCCCCGTTAGGGCCTCAGTCGGTTCTGCCATTAAGGGACAGGTTACCCTAACAAACGGCTAACTTCAAGGCTTTTTCTGGGCATTTTTTGCTAAAAAACAAACTTTTTTGATAAGTTAAGTAATTGCAAATGGTTATACCAATTAAATAATTTAGGAAATTGACAGGGGATAGAAGTGGAAAAAAACACGATTATTACATTGACGGTTAATTTTGAAGACCACGCCCAAGAGACCGATTCCGGCGTGGAGTTTTGGCTGGCAAGGGACTTACAGCATCTTTTGGGATATACCAAGTGGAGTAACTTTACTGCTGTAATTTCCAAGGCAAAAACCGCCTGTGAAGTTTCTGACCATAACATTTTAGACCATTTTGCCGACGTCAGCAAAATGGTTGATTTGGGTTCTGGTAGCCAACGGGAAATTGACGATACAATGCTCACCCGCTACGCCTGCTATCTGGTTGCCCAAAATGGCGATCCTCGCAAGGAACAGATAGCTTTTGCCCAGACCTATTTTGCCTTACAGACCCGTCATGCAGAGCTTATCGAACAACGTATGCTGGAATCCGAACGAGTTTCGGCCCGTAAAAAATTGACCCAGACCGAGAAAGAACTATCTTCGGTAATATACGAACAGACCGGGGGTAATAAGAATTTCGGAATTATCCGCAGCAAAGGCGACCAGGCCCTGTTTGGCAAGTCCACCCAGCAAATGAAATCACACTGGAAAGTTCCCGACAGCAGGCCCTTAGCGGACTTTGCCCCAACGATTATTCTCAAAGCCAAGGATTTCGCTACCGAAATCACTATTCATAACTCTCGTACCAACAACATGACCACAGAGAGAGCCATTTCGCAAGAACACGTCACCAATAACCAGGCCGTCCGCAAAACCTTGCTTGACCGAGGGATTCGCCCGGAATCATTACCCCCGGCTGAGGATGTAAAAAAAAGTAGAACGCCGTCTGACTTCCGAAGAGAAAAAGTCGCTGAACAATCCTGATATTTTGGACACATAACTTTGGTTTTGAGGGAAGTAAACATAAACAGTTATGACAATCTAACAAGTTAAGAGTAATACCCCAGTACGGGAAGGTCGGGTGTCCTGGGGCGGGTAATTGTGCTAGCCGCTGATATTGCGGCATGGACATTGGAACAGGGTTTGAAAGGATGAAAAAGTTTTTTTGTGTTGTTATATGTATAGTAATTATTGGTGGCTGTGCCCCCAAACGGCTTACCCGTGAAGAATCTTTAGCTTTACGTGAACAATATGATTCGCAAAGAACGCGAATATATGAAAATGCATCTGAAGAGGAAGTCCTTAATGCCGTAGATGAGTTATTTAGATTAGCAGATGAAGATTACGAACTATCCCATGGGAAACATGGTTGCATGGCCCACCGGAAATGGTCTGCTTATTTGGTTGTTGCAGCAGTGTTTGGTCAAGATTATTGGTACATCCAAACACAAGAAGTCGATAATGGAGTAAAAATAGTAATCCGAGAAGTTACTATTGAGGATGCTGTCAGCGGGAATCCATATACCGGGGTTCAGAATATGCCTGATGGAATGGAAAACATCGATGTATTTAGCCGAAATGAAATGGAGCGACAAGGTGGTTTATATCAAGTATTCTTTGCCCGTTTAGACCATCTACTGGGTAAAACTGAAGAATGGGTTAGTTGTTACGGGGCCGAAGAAATAGCATCTGAGTTCGGGGAGCCATCAATTATCCTTGGACCATTATGTTCTTCTGCCCATGATAAATGGCCTGAATCTGCGAAAGATTGCAAAGAAAAAGAGTTGAAAAAGCGAACACTCATTCAGAAGGAAAGAGAGCAGGAAATGGGAAAGGCGGCTTATTATCAATAAAGTACGTATCATTTTGGAGTCAGAATGAAAATCAAACAAATAGTATTACTTATAGTAATCTTTATGATTGTTATGGGGTGCACCCCTTACGATCGTATGGACATGACCGAGTTTAAGCCCAAGAATACACAAGATGGTTTTCAATATTATGAATATACTGTAAGGACAGATGCGAGATATCCATTGGAAAGTGACAACGCTGAAAAAACGCGTATCAAATGGTTGGAAATTTGGCTTTCGGATAACAACATAGAAACAGTCAACTATGAAATTGTGTCGCGTGAGACTTTGTTGCGTTACAAAAAATTTAATATTTACGATGTTCACTACTTAGTACGGGTTCCAATGAAGCAATGAACGATATCCCATCCAGGGCGTGACGCTTGGAGTAAATTATGAAAATTAAACAAATCACACTACTTATATTAACCTCTATGATAGTTATGGGGTGTGCTCCCCAGCGGCTTACCCGTGAAGAATCCTTAACCTTACGAAAACAGTATGATTCGCAGAGAACCCGAATATACGAAAATGTTTCAGAAGAGAAAGTTTTAACTGCGGTAGATGAGCTATTCAGATTGGCGGATAAAGATTACGAAGTTTCACACGGTCAACATGGTTGTTTAGCTCAAAGGCAATGGTTTTTCTATGCCGTACTTGCGGCGGCATCTGGGTTTGACTATTGGTATATCCAAACTGAAGCAGTTGATAATGGAACTAAAATTGTTATCAGGGAAGTTACTATTGCCGATGCTGTTAGTGGTAATCCATATACCGGAGTGCAGAACATGCCTGATGGAATGGAAAATATTGACGTGTTCAGCAGGGTCGAAATGGAAAACCAGGGGGCATTATATCAAGTATTCTTTGCTCGGTTAGATTATCTTTTGGGTAAGTCAGAAAAATGGATCGGATGTAATGAGGCCAGAGTAATGGCACGTGATTTTGGCGCGGCTTCATCAACATGGATGGACCCATTATGCACCTTGGCAAATGATAAATGGCCCGAATCAGCAAAAGAACAAAAAAAAGAGGATTTTGAAAAATATCGTGCCAAACGAACACTCAAACAAAGTGGTGTACTAGGTCATTAACCCTTTGGGTGCGATTGTAAAATGTTTTAGAGAAATCATATGTCAGATATACCCTTCAAAATAATGCTTCAGTTCCAGGAGTCCAAATCCCGGAACTATCCCAAGGCCCTGGGGCTGACCAAGAAATTCAGTGACCATGAGCTCATTGCCGGCCTGCACACCATCCGGGTCAATTATGAAATGTTCGAGCGTGAACACCAGTTCCTTAAACGCCTGTGGCGAATTATCAAGGGGTGGTCTAAAAGCCGTCTGCTGCTCGATGGTGAGGAATGTACATGGATGTTCATCGACTACTATCTGACGCCCATCAAATGCTACCAGAAGCGACAGGAACGCTTCAGGCCGGACAAACATTGCAACTATGACGATAACCGGCCTGGTTGGGGCTGCCAGCATTTGAGCGAGGTTCTGAGAGAGCCAAGACACGACTACGCGACCGGTTATTACACCATGCCTGAAGACCCGTATTGGTACCGGTTCGGCAAGTTCGTCAACCAGTACACCTGGCAAATCAACAAGGACCAAATCAAGGCCATTTTGACCAGAGAAGCCAAAATCAAAATGTTGCACCTCTGCCCAATCTTCAACCTCCAGACTGCCCTTGACCGGGTGGACAAACTGCCCGACGAAATCAACCTACTTGAGACCGGCCACTGGAAAATTAGGAACGAAAGCACACACGGATTCCCCGGCGATGAGAGGCCGGTGGGTGTTGAGCCTATCATGCCTACCGAGGCAGACTGGGAAGATACGGAAGTGTAACCCAAGAGTGTAACCTGCCGTTTCGAGTTGTGGATATTAAGAAAAAAAACCGTATGAAATACAAAGCGTTTTTCTTAATTAACCTTTTTAATTACAAGAGTTTATGCCGTAAGTGTTTGTTTTACAGAATCTTGCGTTTTTTTGCTTTGGGTCCTCTTAATCAGCGGGTTTCAGGTTCAAGTCCTGAGTGGTGTATTTTTTTATGTCTTTATTTTGGGTGGACTTGTGGAAAAGGCGGTTTGGGAGCCTATCGTGTTTTTGATGCAGGGGTCAGGGTTGGGATTACGGTGATATTTACTGGTGAGGTGTCGCGGGGGTGTTCAATTTTGTTGATTAGCTGTGAGGCGGCTTTTTCGCCGATGGTCTCGACGTTCAGGCTGATATTGGCGGGGTGTGGTGACAGTGATGCCATCATGGCGTTTTCGCAGCCGCAACTGACGATGTCGATATCTCGGCCGGGCTTGATGCCTTCGTTATGGAGATATTTGTAGCACATGGGTACGGCTGCTCCGAGCGGTACGAACAGGCCGGTGGGGCGGGGGTTGGCCTGGCTGAGTTTTTTCATGGCTTGTTTGACGATATTTTCGAGGCTGAGCCAGTTTTCCAGTTCGTCTTGGTCGGGGAAGTGGTCCATGCCTTCAAACGTTTTTACGGTACAGCCGGATTTGGTGGCGGTGAATTCAAAGAAATCACCGTCGGTCTCAATGGCAGCGTGGCTCATTATAACGCGGAAAAAGGCAAGGCATTTATGTTTGCGGGCGATTAGGTATTGGGCGGCAATCTGTCCAACGAGCTGGTTGCGGGCCAGGGCCATATCGACGTTGGTGCTGCCCATGGAATTTATCCATACGGAGGGGATTTGGGAAATATTGTTAAGCAGGTTGTTGTTTTCGTTGTTGATTTTTCCGAGGACGATTACACCATCGGCGTTTTCGAGTGACTGGGCCGGGAAGTCGTTTTCGTCGATGATTTGATAGGTTGACAAGTTGACGTTGCGGAGTCTCATTACCTTTTGGATGCCGTAAAGTATACGCCAGCGGGCGGGCGAGTATTCCATAAATAGGTCACGGCCAAAGATTAGGACGGTGATATTTTTGCCGGGCCGGGATTTTTTGCGGGTGCTTGGGGTCAGGCCGAGCTGGTCGACGACTTCGAGTACTTTCTGGCGGGTTTCGGCGGCGACTTTGGTCGAGCCGTTCAGTACGCGTGACACGGTTGCTTTGGATACTCCGGCGGCCTGGGCGATTCTTTCGGTACTCATGTTTTCTCTTTTTGGTGTGTGTATATGGTTAATCAATCACAAATATTATTATATCATATAATCGGGTGTTCTGTGAAACAAAATGTTGATTAATTTGTAAATTTTTCATATTTAGAAACATTCCATGACATAGAGAGATGGGCGGATTGCGGCTGATGTGTTTCAGGATAAATTAGTTAGAAGGGATATGAAAAATTGTTTTCATGAATATAACTTTTTGTGGGGAAGGTTGTTATGTTTTGCTTGTTTAGCTGGGTGATTTGGAGGGTAGGGGAGCGGTCTGAAACTTTGTGAAATTTATAAATGGTTTGACTTGCTTTTGCAGCGTGCATTATAGTTACTATGAGGATTTGGGATTTTAAGTTGTGAAAAGTTGGGCTTTGTGCGAAAATTTAACGCAAACGTTTGCAATGTTCGTAATGAGGGAATAAAATGTCGGCAGTTTATAAAGTAGACAGGCGTAATTTTCTAGGTCAGGTGGGTGCGGGGCTGACTCTGGCAGGAATTGTATCGGGCGAAACTGAGGCTAAGGAAGCAAAAATGATCAAGGGTAACAGAAGTAAGGACAAGAGGCCGAATATAGTTTTTATAATGACTGATGACCATGGTCCGTGGGCTTTTGGCAATGGTGCCTGCCCGGATGCGGTGACTCCTAATCTGGATAAGTTAGCGGAGCAGGGGTGTTTGCTGGAGCATTATTTTGCGATGTCGCCGGTATGCAGTCCGGCGCGGGCGGCTTTGCTTACTTCTCGTTATAGTACGGAAACGGGGATAACCGATTTTCTGGGTCATGACCCGGAGATTGGTTTGGAGCAGGATTTCACTACCTGGCCAAAAGTTTTGAATGAGTCGGGGTATTCAACTGCACTTTTTGGTAAGTGGCATGTGGGTGAGCTGGATCGTCATTATCCGACGCAGCATGGTTATGATGAGTTCAGGGGCTGGCGAGCGGGAGCGGGGATATCGAAAGACCCTCCGATGGAGATTGATGGTAAGGAAGTTCGGGTTGAGGGTTATACGCCGAACATCATTACGGATTATGCGTTGGATTTTATGGAACGGAAGCAGTCGGAGCCTTTTTTGCTTTCGCTGCATTTCTGGGCACCTCACGCCAATCAGGGGGTGAAGACCGATAATGACCGGACGTGGCATCCTCTGTCGGATGAGGACTGGAATATATTTAAGGATATTGACCCGGTGGTGCCGCACGCGGATTATCCGAAGCTGGATATCAAGCGGGTCAAGCGTATGCTACGGGAATATTTGGCGGCGGTGCATAGTGTTGACCGTAATGTGGGACGGGTTATGGCGAAGCTGGATGAGCTGGGTTTGAGCGATAATACGATTGTGGTGTATACTTCGGATAACGGCTATAATATTGGCCATAACGGTATCTGGCATAAGGGTAACGGGTGGTGGATACTGACGGATAATCGGGACGGGTATCGGCCTAACATATATGACAATTCATTGCGTCTGCCGGCGATTGTGCGTTGGCCGGGCGTGATTAAGCCGAAGTCCAAGCTGGGAAATGTGGTGAATAGTATGGACTGGTATCCTACTTTATGCGGGGCGGCGGGTATTGACGGGCTGGAGAAGTATAAAATTAGGGGTCGGGATATGCGGCCCTTGTTTGAAGATAAGGATGTGGACTGGGATGATGAGATGTTCGCTCAGTATCGGTTCTGGGACTGGAATCAGACGGGGGCGAGCTTGCGGATGTATCGTACGCCGGAATGGAAACTGGTTCGTGATTTCCGCAAGACGGTGGGCGACGAGCTTTATTATCTGACAGAAGACCCGGCTGAGCGGCATAATCTGATTGATGTTGACGAGCCGCAGGTACGCAAGCATATCGCCATGCTGGATGAAAAGATGCGGGCGAAGATGGCAGAGATAGACGACCCTGAGTACATAGCGAACTGATAGCTGGCTAGCAGGACATGCTGGATTTTTGTGATGCAAGTTGGAGTTAGCATTCGAGTTTGGGTGGAGGGGGATAAAAAAAAAGGCACCGGAGTTTGTCCGGCGCCTTTTTTTTTTGTGTATTCAGAAATATTATCTGCAACGCGAGTTTGTGGGGTCCATGTTGCAGTCGAGCAGCCAGTTTGCGGCCATCATTGTGAAATCGATCAGGTCGATGCGGCAGTCGTTGTTGAGGTCGCCCTGAAGGTCTAAGGTGCAGGATAATTCGGGGGTGAGGGTGAAGACTGTGGTATAAGTTCCGGAGTACAGGTCAGTGTTGATGGGGTCGCCATTGTAAAGTGTACCGGTGATAGTGTGCCATGTATATGCGGCAAACTGATAGTCGCCGTAAGCGGCGGGTTGGCCGTCGATATAAAAGTCGGTTCCAGCGATGATGGTATTAGAATTATCAAAACCTTTCAGGTCGTCATAGAAAATGCCGCCGGAGATTTTGAAGACACCATTTTCGGTGCCCCAGAGGTAACCAAATATGTCGCCGCCGGAGATGACAATTATGCTGTTGTCCTGGGCTCTCAGTTTTACATTTACCGTTCCGCCTGAAATGGCAGCGTAGGCATTGTCGTAAAGGTAGATATCCTGAATCACTGTTCCGCCTTCCATGTAGAGGTGGCCACGTGACAGGATGTCCAGGTACCCGCTGATGTAGGCACCGGAGAGCATCGTAAGTGTGGAATAGGGGTCTGTATTAACACTATCGACTATGATGTTGTCGTAAACAGGATTGGACCCGTTAAGTACGGTTTCCAGTCCATCGTCGATATAGACTGTTGCCAGAGCGAACGAAGGCAAAAAGACCATCGCTGCTATCAGTGTCAGGGTTAGTTTTGCAGACATTAGTTTTCTCCTTAACCAATAAAATAATAATTACAACCTCAAAGGTATCAGTGTCTCAGAAGGCAGACGCTGATACCTTTGCATACATTAACCACTCGATACCAGGAAGATTCTGGAACCATACAAAAAACGCAATTTGAGAGCCCCGTAAGCGACAATGTTGCCCTTTGGACGGAAGCTAAATGTGCGATTCATTGTAATGAGTTAAAAGGGTGGGTGTCAAGTTTTTTGTGGGAGGGGCTGTTCTGGGTAAAAAAATAGCCGGGATTAGGCGATATTAATTTGCCCAGTTTAACATTGTGCAGTTTTGTTGATGGGGACCGAATGTCTAGCTGATAAGAAATCAGTAGGGATAGTCATCTTTTTGAGGGATATGGCCCCTTTGTCTTTCGGTAAATTGAGCTGAGGGGTATTATTTTCCGGATGGTACGAGGTGGTTGACGATGTATCCTGTGCACTGGTCGTAGGGGTTTTCCAGGTCGATGAGGGATGGGTCACTTCCTTCGAAGATCCGGGCGGAACCGTCTTTGAAGACGTAGCAGGCGGTGGTTTGTTCGCGAAGGTCATCCAGGAAATAGCTGGCAGGGAGGTTTTGGGCGGCGTAGACACTGCCGCAGTGCATGTCCTCTGCTGATGATACTGGGTAGGTGTGGTCTCGATAGTTGAGTTTCAGGCCGTGCATTCTGGCGCCATGATTGAGGCGATAGTTGCCAAGGCTGCGTACTTTGTACATTCTGTCGCCCATGAGAGTTTCGATTCTTTGTCCCATGTAGTTCCAGTTGGTTTCGGTTTTTGTCCAGCGTTCGTTTTCGCCAGCGAATTCGCCGCCGGCAGCTTCGGTGGCCCGGTTGCGATAGTAGCCGTAGAACATTGAGTAGCTGCCGTATAGCCTGCGGGTACCTTCGGCGATAGCATCGAAAGTCATGTCCAGAGGTTTCAGGAAGGGGCAATTTAGTACTTTGAAATCGGCGAGATAGTCGGTAAGCATAGTTCTGGTGTCTGTTCCATTGTTGCTGGAGAGAGCCTCAATCCACATGGCTTGTGCGGTCGGACTGTTTTGCTGTATGCGATTTGCCTCCAGGAAGTGGAGTGGTAGTCTGCCGTTGTCTGCTTCGTAGGTTATGGCGGCCATGCCGGTCTGGTGGAGGTTGGAGACATCTAGTACTTGTTTGGCGGCATCGCGGGCCTGTCCCAGAGCGGGCAGGAGGATGGATACGAGCAGGGCTATAATAGCTACTACCACTAATAGTTCGACGAGGGTGAAAGCTTGTTTGTTAATCCGGGAAAATTGCCGACGCATAATAATTTCTCCTTTTTGATTTTGGGCCGCTAAATGTCTGGCTCAATCTTACAATATCAATGATAAAGAATATTTTGCCGTTATGCAAGGGAAAACTCGTCTTGTTACATGAAACTTTTGTAATTTTTTTTAGGCCTATTGTGAGGGGTGTGCGATCCGTGTGTTTCATACTTTGTTTCATGTGTTGGGGGGCTGAGAGCAATGTGAGCCTTTTTTTTGAGTTTTATTGGGGTTCTGTCGCTCTCCTTTTGATGTAATTTCATATCCAGGTTCGACTTTTTGAAAACAGTGCTTTTGTTTCAGCGGCTTTATGCACTATTGTTTCATGTAACAGTAAACTTTTTTCTTGAAGTTTGGGGGCAATGATGGCAGAATAGATAATGTAGAAACGGCAGTTGGTTTGTTGAGGTGTGCTCACTCTGGCTGTTTGAAAAATGGTTGAGCGAAAGCTCTGGATTCTTATGGTTCTTGTTTATGGAGGTAAATGAAGATGGCAAGAGTAATGGCAATTGTGGCAGCGGTGTGTATGTTGGCGGCATCGGCGTTTGGTGCAACGACGATTTACTGGGATAATGAGTTTGGGACGCGTGATTTCGCAACAGCGGAGAACTGGGATGCGGACAGCGTAAATCCGGCAGATGAAAACTTTTTTATAGGGATGTCTAGTTCAGACAGTCCGATTCTATCGACGAGTTTTACAGGTCGTCAATTGGCGATAGGTGTTGGTGCTGCCGGTGAACTAACGGTTACGGCTGGGGATTCCACGTTTGGAGCAATCTGGACGGGCGGAGTAAGCGGTGATACTTCCGTGGGCAATCTGACGATGACGGGTGGGGTGCTTTCTTCCGATTCCTATTTAACGATGGGTAGTTTTGGTAATTCGCTGGTGAGTCTATCGGGTTCGAGCGAAGTTTACGCAAACCGGGCAGTTGTGGGTAACAATACAGCCAATGCGACCCTGTACATGAAAGACAATGCTGTTCTGGATATCAATGTGGTTAATGCCAATAACCAAGCCTATAGGCGTGATTTTACGGTAGGCAGCACCTCTGGTGTAGGTCGGGTGATTCTGGAAGGTGCCGGCACGAGCATCCGTGCTTATGATGACATTACTTTGAAGGCCAACAGTACCTTCGAGTTTCGTCTGGACGGTTCGCTTGGTGTTGGGGCTTCAATTGCTACTGGTGATTTGATCACTCTGTCTGGCGCTATTGAAGCGAGTTTTCTGGATGAGGTTGTGCCGGGTACTTATACGGTGCTATCGACCTCGGCGACTTATGCGGGTGCTATAGTTGACAATACCAGCGGCGGGTTGATTTCTCCGCAGATGATAGATGCTGGCTGGAGCTACGAGATTGTGACTACAGAAAACAGCACGGAATTGCAGTTGACGATGGTTCCTGAGCCTATGACGCTGGTTTTGTTGGGGCTGGGCGGTGTTTTAGGATTGAGAAGAAGAAAATAAGCGGGACGAAAGCAAGTTTCGCTGGTGGATAAGGTAATAGTTTTTTTAAGGAGAATTTTCATGAGAAATTTGTTGGTTGTAATTTTGGTTGCAGGTTTGGGTTCGCTGGCACTTGGTGCTGATTATGAGTGGAAGAACCTGCAGGGTGATAATGATTTTCACAATGCTTATAACTGGGATCCGAACCGGATTGATGTTTTGGGTGGTTCCAGTGGTGATAATTTGGTTTTGTGCATGTCTGGGGCTGATGCTCCTGTGATAAGTCAGGATACGACGGGCAGACAGTTTCGGATTAACTATTATAACGCTGATGCCGAACTGAATGTTGTGAGTGGTTATGCTACTTTTGGTTCGATTTACACTGGTTATACCGTTGGCACTACCGGTATCATCAATGTCAGCGGTGGGATACTGGAAACTAGCCCTGATTATCTGACACTGGGTACCAAAGGTGTCGGTATTTTGAATATTACCGGTGGTATGGTTCGGCCTAACCGGATGACTTTGGCTGCTAATCCCGGTGCTTATGCTGAGATTAATATTAGTGGTGACTCTGTTCTTCAGGTTACCGCTGATATTAATATGCATGCTGATGGTGAGCAGGCATTGTCCTGGGTGGGTGCTGATTGTGCGGTTACAGCTCGTGCGATGGTATTTGGCAGTTCGAATATAGAGATGAGTTTTATGCTGGACGGGGGCAGGGGTGTTGGCGACGGCTTTTTCCTGCGTGAAAACGGCAGTGCAGTTTCTGCCAGTGTTCAGGGTGTGATAAACGCGTCTTTTATGGGTACTGCGGTTCCGGGCTATTATCCGATAATCAGCGGGCTGGGGTTGGTTGAGGATTTGACGGGCGGTAATCTGCTGGAATCTTCTTTGCCGAGTCAGGGCTGGAGCTATCAAATTGTTGAAGGTCGCTTCAATCGCAATGAACTGCAACTGGTCTATATTCCGCTGACAGCTCAGAGCGTGGAATGGACCAACGGCACGGCCAATCAGCAGTGGTCTACCAGCGGCAACTGGACGTCGGTGCCGACCGCGAATGATTTTGTGACGATTGATAAGGGCGGTTTGGATGCTCCAGTTGTAACGGGCAGTGCCTTGGGTGCTTTTGTAACTGTTGGTTTGCTGCATGATGCTGAAGTTGCCATTGACGGCGGTACGGCGGAGTTTGCGAATCTGTATATTACGGCCAACAGTGGTGTTACCGGTGCGGTGACGGTTGATAATGGTGGTACTCTTGATGTTGCTCGTGAGATTATCGTTGGTGATGAAGGTGTTGGTTCGCTGAATATCGTTGACAGTAGTGTGAGCTGCTACAACATGTTTGTTAGCGACAGCGAAGACGGTGAAGGCGCATTGGTTGTTAGCGGCAATTCGAGCCTGGATGTTGATCATTGGCTGGTACTGGATATGGACTCTGAAGCGGCTAGTTTTACCCTCAGTGGTTCGGCTGCTACGGTGCATCTTGGCGGTGCCAAGTTCTATGGTGACAGCACGACCACCTTCCTGATGGATGGTGTTATGGGTGTGGGCAGTGGTATTGTGGTCGATACTGATATTTATATTACCGGTAACTTCACTGTGGCAGGCAATACTGTTGACGGTACTTACACTTTGGTTACCGCACCGGTGATAACGGTTAATGATAGTGAAACCGATCCGTTGCTGACGGAGCCGCTGCAAACTTATGAAGTGGTTGACTTTGGCACCTATCAGGAACTGCAGGTCACGATTCAGGAATCCCCAACCACTTGCGAAGCTGTAATAGCTGCCGAGCTGGCCCTGGTGGGTGATGTTAATAGTGACTGCTATGTTAACCTGGAAGATTTCGCCTTGTTGACCGGCAATTGGTTGATGTGCAATGATCCTGAGGATGTATCTTGTATTCCTAACTGGTGATTTTGATTTGTTATTTGGGGCGGGATGGTGAGTAAAATTGCCATCCCGCACATTTTGAAGAAGAAGTAATTTTTTTTGGGGCCGCTATGGGGTTATTTTATGGGTTTGAGTGACAAGAGACATGCAACTGATGTTCCCGATGGTGTTTGGGTGGTAATGATTACCCCGTTTGACAGTGACGGCGGTATCGATATGAGGGCTTATGCCGGACTGGTAGATTATTATGTCCAGAGCGGTGTGGCGGGACTGTTTACGTGCTGCGGTTCCAGTGAGATACTGGCGATGAGCCGGGCGGAGATACTGGATGTTACGCATCATGTAATAGACTGTACGGCGGGTCGGCTGCCGGTGATATCGGGGGCGATAGTTTATGATGGCGATGTGAAGTCGAAGGCTGATTTTGCGCGGCAGATTTGGGATTTGGGTGCGGATGTGGTGATGATTACTCCGAATCAGTTTGTGGCACCTGACGATTCAGATGAGCTGCTGGATGAGCGTTTGCGTGAGTTTCTGGAGGCGGTGGGCGATGATGTGGTGCTGGGGACTTATGAGTTTCCGATGCCTTTTGCACGGCGGCTGACTTTGCCGATGTATAAATGGATGGCTGAAAGTGGACGGTTTGTTTATCACAAAGACACGAGTTGTGATATTGATGAGATTGGTGCCAAGATCAAACTTAGTCAGGGGACTCGGCTGAAGTTTTTCAACGCGAATTTGCAGACTTTGCTGGCAAGTTTTCGGCTGGGCGGGAACGGTTATTGCGGGACGGGTACGAATTACTGTCCGGAACTTTATGTCTGGTTCTGGGATAATTTCCTGAAGCATCCGGAACGGGCTGAGGATTTGCAGCAGTATTTGAATAATTTTGAGAATCAGGTTGACTGGGGCCAGAATTATCCAGCCAGCGCCAAGGCTTATATGGGTCTGCGGGGAATTGAGATTACACCCCGCTGCCGGATGAGGCTCAAGTCTGTTACGGATGAGCAGGTCAGGCAGTTGCAGAGTGTGCTGGATGGGGCGAACCAGTATCACCAGGTGTTGGCCGCGGCAGGGGGGCAGGAAGTCATGGTGAAGAAACCGGGGCGGAAACGCGGGGTTAAACTTTAAGGGGTGAAGATTGCTGATGGGGGAGATGGAACATTTTGCAAAACTCCACAAGGTAATTAGAGGTGATGATTATATGAAAGTGAAACGTGCCGCGGAAAATCCGTTGATTATGCCGAAAGATGTCAAGCCTTCCCGTGAGGATTTTGAGGTGGTTTGTGTGTTTAACGCGGGGGTGACGCGTTTTGAGGGTGATGTTCTGCTGCTTTTGCGGGTTGCGGAAGTGCCCAAGAACTCTGAGCCGGACAAGAAATATATTTCGCCGATTTTTGATGTTGCCAGCGGTGAGATTATCAAGAAAGAGTTTGACCGGTCGGATAGTTTGGTAGATTTTTCGGATTCTCGTTTTGTGCGTCGGGGTGAGGAAGTTTATTTGACTTCGATATCTCATTTTCGGGTTGCACGGAGTAATGACGGAATAAATTTTGAGATTGAAGATACTCCGGCGATGGTTCCGGCGAACGAATATGAGATGTTCGGTATAGAAGACCCCCGGATAACTCTGATGGGTGATACTTACTATTTGAATTACAGTTGCTGTGCCCCGCTGGGGGTTACGACCTGTCTGGCTTCGACGAAGGATTTTAAGAATTTCACGCGGCATGGCGTAATTTTTCCTCCTGACAATAAGGATGTGGCGATATTTCCAGAGCAGGTCCAGGGGAAATATTACGCTTTTCACCGGGCGGCCTCGGCTGAATATGACAAGCGTGAATTATGGCTGGCGGAGTCGCCAGATTTGGTATGCTGGGGTAATCATCGGCGAATAATGGCGGTTAATCCGGGGGGCTGGGAGTCGCGTCGGCTGGGTTGCAGTGCGGTGCCCTTCCGGGTGGCCGGTGGCTGGCTGGAGATTTATCACGCGGCTGACCATGATAACCGTTATTGTCTGGGGGCGGCGCTGCTGGATGCGGATGAGCCGTGGAAGGTGCTGGCGCGGACGACCAAGCCGATATTGGAGCCGGAAGCGGATTATGAGGTTCACGGATTTTTTGGTAATGTGGTATTTAATTGCGGGGCGCTGGTTGAAAACGGGATGGTTAAACTTTATTATGGTGCGGCGGATACTTGTATCGCTTATGCCGAGATTGAATTAGCGGAAATCCTGGCGGCATTGAAATAATCACAATTAAATGGGTAAGGAGATTGCCGGATGTCTAACCGGGATGTCAGCTTGAAAGGTCGTCGGGATTTTTTGAAGCGGTGCGGGGTTTTATCTCTGGCGTGTTTGGGCAGTTCGCGTTGGCTGGAGGGAGCCGAGAGTGCCAAGAAGCCCAACGTGTTGTTTCTGGCGATTGACGACCTTAACGACTGGATAGGCTGCATGAGTGGTCATCCGGACGCTAAAACTCCCAATTTCGACCGACTGGCGGCGCGGGGGATACTGTTTACCAATGCTCACTGTTCGGACCCGATGTGTGCTCCTTCGCGGACGGCGTTATTATCGGGCAGGGCGCCTTATGTGACGGGGGTATATAAAAATTATCATAGTCTGCGTGATTCTAAGGTTCTAAAAGATGCGGTGCTGCTGCCTCGTCATTTTCGTGATAACGGTTATTTTGTTACGGGAACGGGCAAGATATTCCATGAGTCTGACCATGAGCCGGCGTGTTGGGATGAATATTGGCCGGCGCTGGATACGCCCAATCCGTCAACTTATGAGCCGCCGGTGGAGAGGATGCCGCTGAATGGTTTGCCGGTTGATGAAAAGGCGTGGGGTAATGATTTTGGCTGTATTCCGGTCGATAATGAGGAAACGGGTGACTGGAAGACTTCGGGCTGGGTGGCGGAGAGATTGAAATCTGATAAATTGCCAGAGCCGTTTTTTCTGGCCTGGGGCTGTAAGAAGCCTCATGTGCCTTTGTATGCGCCGCAGAAATATTTTGATATTTATCCGATAGATGAGATTACTCTGCCGGTAGTCAAGGAAGATGACTGGGATGATATTCCCGACGCGGCCAAGTCGCTGGGTACTATCAATTGGCACTGGAAGCCGGATGAGGCATATAAGAAGTACGGTAAGGTCCGGCGTTGTGTGCAGTCTTATCTGGCTTGTGTCTCTTATGTTGACGACTGTCTGGGGCAGGTTCTGGATGCTTTGGACAGCAGCAAATATAGGGATAATACGATAATAGTGCTGTTTACTGATCACGGGATTCATAAGGGTGAGAAGAAGAACTGGTCGAAGTATACGCTATGGGAGGAAGCGACTCGGGTGCCGATGATGATAGCGGGTCCAGGTATTAAGGGTGGTAAGCGTTGTGGTGAGCCGGTGGGTTTGATAGATATTTATCCGACCTTGATAGATTTGTGCGGACTGAGCAAGGCGGGCAAAATGGACGGTGCGAGTATGACGCCACTGTTGGCGGAACCGGATAAAGATTTTGGGCGGTACACGATTACGAGTTTTGCTCAGAATATAAACTGCATACGGACGCGTAATTGTCGCTACATTCGCTATGATGATGGCAGTGAGGAATTGTACGATCATCTGAAGGACCCCTATGAATGGGATAATTTGGCAGGCAGGCCTGAATATGAGGATATTAAAAAGGAACTCGCCGCGAAGATACCGATTGATCAGGTTAAGAAGAACAGACGGCGTAAGGGAAAATAGTACTGAGCAGTTTGGGTTAGGGTTTCATAGATGAATTTCCGGGAAAGAATATTGGCGGTTCTGCAAGGTCGGATTCCTGATTTTGTGCCGGTATGTCCGGATATTTCCAATATGATTCCGGCGCGGCTGACGGGTAAGCCATTCTGGGATATTTATGTTCATCAGGATCCGCCGCTGTGGAAGGCTTATATCGACGCGGTTAAGTATTTTGATATTGATGGGGGGTTTGAGGTTTACAGTTTCGGGAATTTGTTCGGCGATGAGCCGGAGCGGGTGCCGCGAATTGTGAAGCGAAATGATGACGGTAGTTTTGTGACGCAGGATTATTTTCCTGAGAATGACAGTTGGGATCGATTTGTCAAGGTGCATACGGCAGATAATCCGCCGGCAGAGCTGGTCAAGCCCGAAACGGTGGGGCTCAAGGCGACGCCGGAGAAGTGGGAGGCCGTCGAAGGTGTTAAAGATTGGCCGAGCGGGATGGAGCTTTGGAATCTGGTGCGGGCGGAGATGGGCAATCACGGAGTGGTTGGTATGCCTTCGGGGATGAAGACGTGTTTGTTTCAAGGACCCGACGATATTTACGAGTATTATGATAACCCGGTCAAGTTTCATGAACTGGCAGCAGAAATGCTGGAGCGGGTGCGGGGGCGTATGAAAGTTATTTCGGCCTTAGAGGTAAAGCCGGATTTTCTGTTCTGTGGTGCTTCGGGCAGTCTTATCTGGCAGACACCGGCGATATTCAAGGAACTCATTCTACCGATATTGAAGGAGACGACGCGTTTGGCAGCGGAGCTGGGTATCGCAACACATGTTCATTCGTGCGGGCCGGAAAAAGAGCTTGTGCGTTTGGCGGTAGAGGAAACTGACCTCACGGCTATTGACCCGTTGGAAATAGCACCTATGGGAAATTGCGATTTAGCAGAGTTGAAAAAGTTGTATGGCGACAGGATTGTTCTCAAGGGTAATCTGCATACAACTTCGGTGATGCTGCAAGGCAGTGTGGATGATGTGGTGACGGCAGCGAAGAGGGCGATCGATGACGCCGCGGCGGGGGGTGGGTTTATATTATCGACGGGTGACCAGTGCAGCAGGGATACGCCGGATGAGAATATCCGGGCTTTGGTTGAGACGGCCCGGACTTATGGGAAGTATTGATTTGTTATTCAGGAGAATGTGGATGTTGTCACTAAGCAGATATTTTTTTGGACTGGTTTTGGTATTGGGGCTGACAGGTGGGTTGTGGGCTGATTATGCGTCGGTAGTTGCAGAGGATGGGCCGGTGGCTTGGTGGCGGTTCGATGATGCGTGGTGCAATGACGGGATGACGGCGAGGGAAATGACGGGGAATATTTCGTTGTCGATTTATCATGATGATGCGATGGTCGTTGGGGCCGGGATTGACCAGACGGCCTGCTGGTTTAACGGTTATAAGGCGGGGATTGATATTGGCAATGATCTTGGCCCGCTGATTGACGGTGCTGCTGCGGTAACTTTTGAAGCGTGGATACGTAATAGTTTCTTTTCGGATGAGACTTTGACGCAGCGGATATTCGCGACGCGGATTAATAATGCCAGTGCCGGGATTGACGTGGCGGTTTATAGTAACGGTGGATACAATTATATTGCCGTAGGCGCACGGAGTATCGCGACTGATTCATATGCGACGGTGAGGGCGGATTTCAGTGTGGTCGATGAGTGGGTGCATCTGGTTTGTGTGATAAATTACGCGTATGATATGGTGAAGTTTTATTATGACGGGGTGCTGGTTTCGACGCGGAGTATAAGTTTCGGCAGCAGCAGTTATGTTTATGGTGTGCCGACACAGACCGACCAGATCGGCCGTACGCCTAATTATGAGGCACCTTATCGGGGGTTTATTGATGAGTTGGCGATTTATAACCGTGAACTAAGTGCCGCAGAGATATTGGAGCATTACAACGCGGGTAACCCGGCAGGGCCGGCTCAACTTTGGGTAAGTGAGCTAACCAATAACGGCGGGACCGAAGGGCTTTTTCTGGGCGACCCATCGATACATCGTTTTGATAACGGGGTAATGGTCGCTACACATGGTTATTTCGGTACGAATAAGCCGGTGGTGGGTGAGGCGATAATCAAAATTTCTTACGATGAAGGTGAGCACTGGGCGTATCGGGCACAGGTTGCCGATGTGGTGGGCGGAAGTTTGTTTGAGCATAACGGCGCTTTGTATTTGCTGGGTGAGCGGCCGGGCACGTGGGATATCACTATCGCCCGAAGTTATAATTATGGTTTGACCTGGACCACGCCGACGAACAGTACCAATGGCTTGCTGTTTGAAGCGGCAGACCCGGACACACATTTTTACGGTGGTGCGGCGGTACCGGTTTTGTTCGCTAATAGCAGGATATATCGGGCTTTTGAGGCTCGACACAAACCGGCGAGCAGTTGGGCGGATCAGTTCTCGGCAGTGATGGTTTCTGCGGACCAGAATTCAGATTTGCTCAACGCGGCAAACTGGACAATAACTAACGAGGTGCATTTTGAGCCGGAATGGTTGTATCCGGGGATGACCTGTGACGGTCCGGGCTGGCTGGAAGGTAACGCGGTGCAGGCACCGGATGGTACGGTTGTGGATGTGATACGTTTTCATTCGGACCCGGATGTTAATTACGCGGCGATTCTTACGTTGAGTGCGGATAATACGACGCTGAGCTATGACCCTGCCACGGGTTTGATTGATATGCCCGGAGGCAGAAACAAATTCCATATTCAGCGTGAGCCGGCCACAGGTAAATATCTAGCTTTGGTGAATAACAATACCGACCCAAGCCGGGCGATGCAGCGTAATACGCTTTCGCTGATAGCTTCGGATGATTTGCGGAACTGGACGCATATCAAGACGATTATTCAGGATAATTCGGCGATGAGCTGGCAGGATTCGCTGGAAGATATCGGGTTCCAATATGTAGTTTGGGAATTTCACGGTGACGATATAATTTTTATCACCCGGACATCCTACGATGGCGGAGAGACTTATCATAATTCCAACCGCATCACATTCCATCGGCTGGAGAACTATATGCAGTATTTGGCACCGTGTGGCCAGTGGGGTTATGCGACGATGGATTTCAATCAGGACTGCTATGTAGATATGATGGATTTCGGGCTGTTTCTGGAAGATTGGCTGGTCTGTACGCAGCCTTACGCCAGCGATTGTGTCGCAATTTTTAATTAGCGACAAATTGAATATTGACGGTTGACAATCTGGCGGGGGATGGTGTATTGAATAGTCTTCGTTCGATATGGCATTTCAAGGAGAATTCGTATGTTGCGTCGCGATTTTGTCAAGACGGCTGCTATGTTTACGTTTGCCGGGAGTATGCAAAAGCTGTGGGCGGAATCGCACAGCTCGAATGGTTCGGTTCGGCCTAATATTATCGTTATTCTGGTTGATGATCTGGGTTATGGTGATTTGTCATGTTATGGCGGATCGGACCTGCGGACGCCTTGTGTGGATAGTATGATGGACGCAGGAATGCGGTGGGATAATTTTTATTCCAATAGTCCGGTATGTTCACCGACGCGTGCGGCGTTATTGAGCGGCTGTTATCCTGACAGAGTGGGAGTGCCTGGAGTAATTCGTACGGACCGCAGCAAGAGTTGGGGATGTTTGAGCAGCGAAGCGGTTTTGCTTTCTGAAGTTCTCAAGAAAGCAGGCTATGATACCGCGGCAATTGGCAAGTGGCATCTGGGGATACGAGAGCAGGATTTGCCCAATCGACGTGGTTTTGATTATTTCCATGGTTTTCTGGGCGATATGATGGATGATTATTTTACTCACATACGCGACAATATTAATTATATGCGTCGTGATAGCGAGACTATCGACCCGGAAGGGCACGCGACCGATTTGTTTACTCAATGGTCGGTGGATTATATCAAAGGGCAGGCTAAAAAGGACAAGCCGTTCTTTTTATATCTGGCTTATAACGCACCGCATACTCCCATTCAGCCGCGTGGGGACTGGCTGGAACGGGTGAAAGAGCGCGAGCCGCAAATAGATGGTGAACGTGCCATGCTTGTGGCTTTGATAGAGCATATGGATGATGGTATAGGCCAGGTTGTCGCAGCGGTCAACTCCTGCGGAATTAGTGAGCACACTCTGATGGTTTTTGTTTCTGACAATGGTGGTCAATTGGGTATCGGAGCCAACAATGGCAAACTTAACGGTGGCAAGGGGACTATGTATGAGGGTGGGATAAAGGTGCCCATGTGTGCTGTATGGCCTGGTACAATAAAGGCTGGCTCACGCAATTGTGATGAAGTGGCTTTGACGATGGATATATTCCCTACGGCTTGTGAAGCTGCCGGAGTGAAAGTGCCCGGCGATATTGACGGGATGAGTTTTCTGCAATCACTGAAAGGGAGCAATAGTACGATACCTGATAAACGATACCTGTTCTGGGTGTGCCGTGAGGGTGGTGAGCCTTATGGCGGTCAGGAATATTATGCCGTACGCTATGGTGACTGGAAACTGTTGCAGAATACACCGTTTGAGCGTTTTCGGCTTTACAATCTTCGGGAGGACCCCGGCGAGGTGAAGGCTTTACCTGAATCGCATGAAATGTATCAGACGCTTTTTGGAGTTCTTCAGAATCACGTAAATGATATTGGCAGAGTGCCCTGGCAACGAAAGTAACTACGGAGAATTAAAATGACAAAATGGTTTTGGGCAGTATTGATGGCAGTAATGGTCAGTTGCGGTTATGGCAATGTTTATATTTATCAGGGTTTTGATTTTGCTGATGGCAAAGCTGTTTCGGGTGAGTACGGTGGAATTGGTCTGGGCGGGGCGTGGCGGAGCAAGGCGTTAGATAAAGAAGCGTTTATGGAGCAGGTCGCGGCTTTGGAGCTGGGGCTGGATGCTTCAGCGGTGATAGGCTCAGCCCATGCCCTGCGGGCCGGTGAAATGGAACGGAGTATAAAGCTGCCGCTGAATCCGGCGGTTGAGATGACGTATTATTTCAGTTGTTTTTTTAGACGCGATGACGAACAAAATACACTGGGAAGTGAGATGGTTGATTTTGTCCGCATGAAAAACCAAGATGGGACAGTATGGTCGATTCAGGCCGGCAGTGACGAAAAACTCAGGCTGGTATTGGGTGGAAAAGAGGTTCCCAGTGATTTTAGTTACGATTTGAACAAAACTTATTTTTTGCTGGGTAAGCTGGTGGCGGCACCTGAGGGCGAGAATGATGTACTTTGTGCTTCGGTTTATGAACTGGATAAACTGCCGACAGTCGAGCCGGAAAAATGGATGGCCAGATGCGAAAATGAGGTTGACAGTGTGGCTGAGTCTATCGGTTACGTGATTAGTAAAAATGGCGGGGTTTTGCGGATTGATGAGATTAAGCTGACATCTTCCCTGGCAGAGGCACTGCCCTTTGCGGGGATGGAAAAGAAACTAAATCCTGAGCCGACTTATCATAAGGTTTTGCGGTTCGCTGATGATGCGCTGCATCCGTTGAATACGGGCTTTTCGGAGGTCAGTATTTTGCCGATAACCAGTGGCGATGTGATGGATGTGGTTATCACCAGCGATAGGGGTAATGATTATGCACGGATGAATTCGGCATTACATAAGTTTGTTAAAAACAATGATCAGCGGCAGGGATATCCTTCTTTGGCGGGTAATTATGTTTATGACGGAGGATGTGAATTCAATCGACCGGAAACACAAGGCTATTACACCGCGATTAAAAACAAGGACGGGCAATATGATTTAATTGATGTGCCGAATATGATATATTATGTCAATAACGGTCAGCCTGGAAAGGCGGATTATAGCCACAGCTATGAAATTCCGATGAAGTACCGCCCGAAATATGATAGTACTAATTTCGTTGCTGATATAGATGGTGACGGGGTGGTTGACCTGTTGATGAGTGTCTATAATCGGCGTTTGAAGTTTAATTATTATCCTACGACCAAAGGGCCGTGGTCCAGCTCTGACCAGCCTGATATGGGGCCGAGCGATGACTATGAAAATGTGGGGCCTGCCGAAGGTTATGACATTGACGGTAACTGGCTGGGTAATCGTCTCAAAAGCGTGGTACATTGGGCCAAGGGTTATTATGATTCGGAAGGGCGGCTGTGTTTTGCCAAAATGAACAAGGTTTTTCAGGGGCTGGATCATTACCCGCTGCAATGGTACACTTGGCGGGCTGATTCCAGTAACGCTTTTCTGGAAATTGACGGTGAAAAGTATATTATCACGACGGGTGACACCAATACAGTGTGTGCTTTGAAGGTATTGACCTTCGATGGCGGTTTGTGCGTGGGTAAGCCCCAGCCGTTTTTAGCGACGGGTAAAATCGTCGATAGTACACATCTGGCGGTGTTTATTTTCGCAGGTAATATGGACGGCGATGACGAGCTTGAGGTCGTTATGCGTTCTGGCGCCGATGGGCGGATAACCTTGCTGAAAGGTTCGGCGGTGGGGCAGTTTCGTGATATGGGTTCGTTCTGTGAGCTGGGTGGATACGTAGCGGCGGATACGCTTACGACGCCTTGTCGGGGTGACTGGGATGGGGATGGCTACGAAGATATTGTGATGGGTGATGCCAGCGGTTATTTGTGGCTTGCCAGAGGTACCGCTGACCCGCTGGTTTATGACTCAGCGAATCCGTTTTTCAATGATGACGGGATTATACGTTTTGTGCCGGGTTTGCATAAGAGCATCCAGGGGCCGTTTGAGCAGCGTTGGGGCTATACTCAGCCGACAATAGGTGACTGGGACGGCGATGGCAAGCTTGAGATGATAAGCAATGACAGTTCAGCGAATGTTTATCTGCATCGTCGGACGGGTGATACTTTGAAAGTGAAATCTGCCGTCTTTACGATGAACGGCAAACAACTGCCCATCGCCTGGCGCTCACGACCGGCAATTATACCGGGCGAGACAGGCTTTGCCGGGGACGACCGGGCGTGTATGCTCTATCTGGACGCGGATGGTCAGCTTGCAGTGGCGGTTCCTGAGAGCAAAGGTTCAAGTCAAATTTCTCGTAGTGTGAAGATGGTTAATCATAAAGGCAAACCATTCCGGCTTTGTGGTCCTTATGACGGTTTTTGGGGCAGGACTAAAAAGGCTGTAGCCGACTGGGACGGCGATGGGGTGTGGGATGTGCTTTATGGCACCCATTCCGGTTCGCGGTATCACGTGGGTGAGATGGTGCCGCACGCTGGCATGTACTTCATGAAGAATATCGGTACTGCGACCGAGCCGATTTTCCAGAATCCGGTGTTGATTAAGCTGAAAAACGGTGATGTAATAAAGGTGGGGACGCATAATCTTTCGGTTTGGCCCACAGATTTGAATAATGACGGTCAACTCGACCTGATTTCAGGTGAGGAACTGGGGCGGGTACTTTACTGGTATCGTGATGATTTGCAGTGGTGATAGTCAGCCTCTCCGGGGAGCATTCCGAATCTCATTATAAAAACAGTGGCTTTGGGGCAGTTTTTTGGGCGGACCGGTCTTTTGTGGGGCGAATTGGGCGGGATTGTAATCGTTTGAATATAACTTGCTGAAAATGTTCGAGTTGTGGAAGTTGTTCCTGCCAAATCGTTATAATATAGGACTATTTGGCAAGTAGTTGCAGGGTTATTCCGGGACCAGCAGGCATTTTTTTAAAAAAATCGTATATTTATATAAATAGTTATTTTATAAGTGTTTATTTGTATTTATCTGGTATTTGACATGAGATTGTAAAACAAAACAGGAGAGAAAATCACAAAAAACTATTGACTGGCCGCAAGTAGTTTCGATATAATCCTGCAAGTAGTTGCAGTAATGTTAAAATACTGTTAGTCGACCATGAAGAGGTTTTTTATGCCCCCGGCTTCGATGGGCACATTAAAGAAGATTGCCGAGGAAACCAAGTACTCAGTGAGTACGGTTTCGCGGGCTCTGAACGATCGCAGCGAGGTGTCGGCCAAGGCCCGGACCAAGATAATGGCGGTTGCCGAGGAGTTGGGGTATCGGCCTAACCTTTTGATACGAGGTTTTCAGACTGGTCGAACTCGGACGGTAGGGGTGATGGTTCCGCCTTACAACAGTTACTGGTCGCTGATTTTGCGGGGGGTTCACGATGAGTTGGTTTCAGAAGATTACGCTCCGCTGACTCTCTGGTATGACGAGGACAGTGTCAAGCGTTACAGCAGCAGTTTTATGCTCAAGCAGATTCATCGTCTTTTGGACCGTCGGGTTGACGGTGTGATTTTGTGGCCCACAGTTACCGAGGCATATTCAGAGCATCTGGAGGAACTGGAGGCCCGTGATTTGCCGGTGGTGACGATTGACCATGAGCTTTCTTTCGCCGATTCGGTAGATACCGATGAGCGGCCGGGGGCTCGGGTTACGGCCCAGCATTTATATAATCTGGGCCATCGTCGTTTCGGTCATCTGGCCGGCGACCAGCGTTGGGGCTGGGCCAAGCAGCGTAAGCAATACTTCGAAAACGCGGTGAAAATATTTCCAGATGCTTCAGTGGTGAGCATTGAGACTGTATATAAGGAAGACATCCCCGAAGCGGCCCGTGAGCTGCTTGCGATGAAAAAACGTCCGACAGCCATATTTGCCTGTAGTGATACCCGCGCTTATATGATTTACAAAGTTGCCCGTGACATGGGTATCCGCGTGCCGCAGGATTTGTCGGTGGTGGGCTTCAGCGATTCGCATGAATACAACCAGCTGATTCAACCGCCCTTGACAACAATTCGCCAGCAGCCGGAAAAGATTGGTCGACGTGCAGCGCGGATACTGATTGACCGTCTGGAAGGCACGCTAAGAGGCGATACCCCCAAACGCGTCAAGATGGAATGCGAACTGATTGTACGCGGCTCGACCGCGGCGGTGCCCGATTCCAATTGAGGCAAAAAGAGTATTTCGGCAGGACACCGGGTATTTCGAGATATAAGATTTCGACAGAAAGTGGATTCTGGAAAAAGATTGGATGACAAAATGAGAAAGTACAAAAAGGGTTTCACGTTGGTTGAGCTGTTAGTGGTTGTAGCGATTATCGCCCTGCTGGTATCGATTCTGCTGCCGGCATTGGGGCAGGCGCGCGAAGCCGCCAAGACGGTGGTATGCTCATCAAATCAGCATAATTACGGCTTGGCTTTGCCTATGTACTCAATGGATAATCGCGACTGGGTACCTTATGCCTTTACGTGGTTATACAAGCAGCAGACGATCGCCGCAGAAGCACGAGAATGTCATAAGCATTGCCGTTGGCACTTCAAGACCTACTCAGATGGTACGCCGGTAGTGCCCGATGGTTCGCTTTGGCCCTATATCGAGGATATGGACGTTCATCTGTGTCCGACGTTTGCCGGCTTCGCTCAGCGGATGAGTTGTATTAACGGTTCTCATCTTAGCATTACGAAATATGAGCCGGCCTACAGCTATTCGATGAATCGCCATCTGGGTTTCAGTGCTGATGGTTATCGTTCTTCGACAGCGCTGGATAAGGTTACCGCAGAAGAAATTTCGATGAAACTGGAGCAGGTTAGAAGTGCCGACCGTTGTTTTGCCTTCGCCGAAGAGAACCCTACCTGGATCGTTGGTACTCGTGAAGGTGAAACCGCTGAGTACAACCGGAACTGGCTGAATGATAATGTGCTGTGGATGCACGCCAATAAGTCGACTCCCGACCAGTCAGTAGATAATTTTGCTACCTATCATGGTACTTCGCCAAGCGATAAGAACGAGGGCAAGTCCAACGTGGTATTTGTGGATGGTCATTCTGAATTAGTGCGCGGCGTGGCTGGTCGAGAAGCTTATGAAACCTACGGCAAGCCTTATGGCGCTCATGACAGCGGTCCGATGTGGTAAGAGGGTAGTGGTTATGTTGTTTAGTACTTCATTTGGTGATGAAGATAAAAAAATTACGCGGAGGTATGAAATGTTGAAGAAGTTAATTTTTTCGGTATTAGTGTTCGGTGTTGCCGGTATGGCTGCGGCGGCCCCGGTGGGGTACTGGAATTTCGATGAGGGTAGCGGTACGGCTGTTGCTGATTCATCGGGCAATTCCAATGTGGGTGTTATAGTGTCTAAAAATTCCGCTAATTACCCAGATTGGACTACCGGTTTTGATGGTACCGGCAGTGCCCTGGAATTTAACGCATCGACAACAAGCAGCAGCAATTCCAATTTTGTTCAGGTTGATATCGACGGTTCAAACCCGCTGGCTTCTCTGGCTGACGCATTTACTATTTCGATGTGGGTTAAACGCGAAGCGGAAAACACGATCTGGCCTTATCTAGTTTATACTGACGCTTATGATTATGAGTTGGCCATGGACCCGAACGGCAGTTCAAGTAATCTTGAAGCGCATGATTTCTTCTGGTCGGAACTCGACACTAACTGGCAGCTCGATTTGGGTTCCGAACCCTACGCTCAGCAGGCAATGAGTGTCTGGAATCATATCGCTCTGTCCTTCGACGGCAATTATCTAAAGAAATATGTCAACGGTACGATGGTTTATGCCAGTGCTCCTTCGGCGGCATTTTCGGCGGTAGCGACCACCGATTTATTTATTGCGGCCCGCACTGGCGGCAGTGCCTACTATGTCGGCGCCCTTGACGATGTCGCGATTTGGTCGGGTCGCTATGTTCCCGCCAGTGAAATCGCCAAACTCGCCGCCGGTACCGCTACGCCTTTAACGGTAACAGATGCCGCGGCGATTCCTCCACTGCCGGAAAACTATTTTACGAAGGAAACGCAACTGGCCTGGACCTCAGAAGGATGGAAACTGTTCTGGAGCGCCAGCTTTGAGTGGGACGTTAATGTTGCCAGCAACAATACTGCTACGGGATGGTGGTTTGACGGCAGCTTGCTGCCCGGCACGCGGACATCCTGCTGGGATATGAACAAGTGGTTTATGAAAGATCTTGACAGCGGGACATACAGCCATCCGGTTAAGGATGTCGAGTCCTACGGTATCGAGTGGATCGATCCTTCCTGGAGTGGCCGTAGTGCTACAACAGCGGTTTTTGCTGCCTATATTACCCCGGGGATCGCTTTCTGTCAGATGGACGAAGGTTACCAGGGCTATGATCCTCAATGGAGCTGGACTCTGAAAGATTATTTCAAGACTTATGCCCGTGTCGCCGCGGTAAATGCCGGAGATGCTCAGTTAAGAGTTAAGGTTTATACCTATACTTCTGGCACCGACCCGTTTGATCCTGCCAACCTTACTTATCTGGATGAGGTATATTGGCCCTTGAATGGCGGAGACGATTATGAGTGGCAGGACCTGAGATATGCTTTCCCCAAGCCCACAGCCATTCCTAAGCCTCGCGTTTGGGTGGAAATCTCAATAGCGGGCGGGAACCCCGATACGTTGGTTTACATTGATGAGTTCAACTCGGTTTCCGACCAGGCCAATACGAGTCAGCATACGGCGAGTTATCTGCCCGGCGATTTCGATGAAGACGCGATTGTTAATCAGGAAGATTTACAGACCTTCGCGGCTGGCTGGCTGAGCAGTTCCAGCGGTATGCTTGAACCACGCAGCGGCGAGATGCTGGATAACGGTGATTTTTCGGCGGATTACAGTCTGCTGAATATTGCGGAAAATGAACCTTTGATTACCGGTATAGCTCCGGCCGGCTGGGACTTTGAAGGTACTCCTTCAAGCGGTAATTACGGTATTGCTTATGTAGCGGACCGGGGTCGGTTCAACTATTCTGCCGGCGCGGTCGCTCCTTTGGGTGCAAGCACGGCAGCCTATACGATGGACCCGAACATGGTTCTGACTCAGACCGCCAATACTGGTGTTACTGCCGGTCAGACATATTACGCGATGGCTTATGTGATGACTCGCGGTTATCTCCTGGGTTTCGATGACTGGAGAGGCTGGAAGGATTTCGTAACGCTGACTTTGGAAATTGATGGCGTTGATGTGGCGAGTTTTGAACGCGTAATGAGCCGTGAGAGATGGCGTCCGCTGTATGGCACTTATACCGCGACCGCCACTGATGCCGGCAAGCCCATCAAGGTTAAGATTTCCTATGCGAATTCTCACACCGCCGAGATCGAAGATGCCGGTTATGCGTATATCGGTTATGTTTATCTCGCTGACATGGCTCCTGCGGATTGGCCCGATGGTCGTGATAATATGCTCAGCAACGGCGGCTTCGATGAAATCGACTGGCTGATTGGCACGCCTCTGGAACCTGTTTATAATTCGATTCACAACTCCGATAACTGGGGTGCATGGCTGGTATCGGGCGTGCCTGCTCCTATCAACTGGCTCTACGAAGTTCCTTCAGGGTATGACCTGGCTAATAAAGGCGGAATGTGGGCCAGCGGCATGTACGGTACTCCGCTACCTTCGCCGGGGATGGAAGATGTATGTTTCTATACCTCAAATACGCTTGTTCTGGGCCAGGTTATCGGCGCCTTGAATAACGGCACGACATACTATATGGATATGGCCTGCGGCGTGAACAGCAGTGACTACAGCAGCACGGCCTGGCCGGATCCGGCCCCTTCGTTCCATATCGAACTTTGGCGGATTCCTGCCGGAGTTACCGACGGTACGGTGATTTACGATGGTATTTCCAGCAGTGCTGCCGGCTATACCAAGATCGCCGAGACTTATACCGACGCGACCGGAAATATCTCCGGCGGTTCTGGTGCCGGCGTGGTTGCTGCGAAGTGGCAGTTGGTGGGCACGAGCTATACCGCTACGGCTGCCGATACCAATGTGTATCTGAGAGTTTATGGTGCCAACGGTGCCGCGACAAATCCTGAATTTGCCTTTAGTGATGTTTATCTCTCAACCGCCAAACGCCTCGTGCCGGGCGGCGATTACTCTTTCGAGATTCAGTCCGGTATGCAATACGATGCCTATGGCCCGCTTAACTGCTACCATGGTGAGTTGATGGGCACTTCGGCACCTGCTACCGATATCAACGGTGATTGCCGCGTTGACCTCTATGATTACGCTTATCTTGCCAACAGCTGGCTGGATGACTGGTTTAATAATATTACCGGGACTACTCCCTGGGAATAAACGGAAATGGATTTTCGACGCGACAATATTAAAAATTGTCGCGTCGAAAAAAATTAAAAAGGGTTGATGCCTATGGTGCAATTAATGAAGTAAACGTTCTTTTGAGTATTATCTTTTTTTCGCCGAGTGTGTGCGGCAGGTTTTGTGAAAGTAATTAATTTTAGTTGTTAATGGTATCCAAACAGCAGCGTGGCTGTTGGATGATGTATTAGTAGTTCCAATTTAATGGAGGAAATGTTATGAAGATTAGAAATGTTTTGTTGTTGGTTGTCGTTACGTTGGTGTTTGTGGCATCTGCGCAGGTGCAAGCCTACACCAAGGAAGTTACTCTCTACAATGATGGTTGGCAGGCATTGTGGAGTCGTTCTTTTGATTGGGATGTTAGTGTTGACGACGTTGATGCCAGTGCCTGGTGGTATGATGGTGACCTTACGCCCGGTATGGCCGCCACTGCCTGGGATCTCAATAAGTGGGCTGTTAAATACACCGATGATGTTACAAATCCCGTGAAAAATGCCAGTAATTACTACCATCCAGCTAAAAATATTGACACATATGGTATTGAATGGGTAGATTCATCTTGGAGTGGGTTTGCTCCTGATATTGCTAAATTGGCTGCCTATACTACTGAAGGAATTGCTATTTGTCAGGAATCTCATGGCTATCAGCTTTATCGTCCTGATGTTTTCTCTTGGGAAGATAAGGATTATTTCAAAACTGATGCGAGAATTGCTGTTGAAAACGGCAGTGGTGCAAGCATGTACGTCCAAAGTTATTCTTACACTACCGGTAGTGCTTGGAGCAGTACTGCTAATTTCACTCCTTTGGGCTTTAATATTATTCCGTTGGATTTTGCGGACAACACTTGGCAGCAGGTAGGGTTGAAAGTTGCCAAGCCGATGACCGCTGCTGGCGAAAGTGTTTGGTTTGAAATTGGTATTATTGGTGGTAATGGCACCAAACTCTACATTGATGAATTTTCGCGGTTTCTGATCGTTTTGCTGATGAAACCTATGTTGATTATTCAGTTGGAATGGTTCCCGAACCCGCCACAATGGCTCTGTTGGGTCTGGGTGGTTTAGCCTTGATTCGTCGCAAACGCGCCTGAGAGGGCCAGAGAAGTCTTGAAATGATGACAGAATAATGTGTTTTTCTGTCGATTGATTAATCAATCCCGCTGCCCATTTCTGAGTAGCGGGATTTTTTTGTGGCTAGAAAACCAGATGCCTTTATACTTTTGTTTACGGCCCCATTTTTATTCGAATAATGAGTTTTGCAGAGAGGATGGTATCATGTCACGCAGGATAATATTGCTTTCGCTATTGTTATTGTGGCTTTCTAGCTCGGTCTGGTCAGATGATTACCTGCAAGTTGAGGGCAGGAGTTTTCGCGACGGCAACGGCAATGAGGTTATTCTGCACGGCATAAATATCGGATTCGCCTCAAGATTGAATGCCGCGGGCCAATGTGAACCCCGCTGGGAGCATCGTGGCGGCGCGGACGATTTCAAGCGAATCCGGCAGTGGGGATTTAACTGTGTGCGTATGCCGATTTACTGGGCCGGCCTCGAACCGGAACCGGGCAAATATGACGAAGCGTTTCTCAGAGAGCTGGACGAAAAAATCAGCTGGGCGGCGGCCAATGACCTTTATGTAATTATCGATATGCACCAGGACCTTTGGGGCGTAGGTGTGCCGGGAGCGCGAGGGGCGCCAGCCTGGGCCCTTAAAAGCAGCCATTTGCCCCACCTGCACGATCCGTCAGTATTCTGGGGCTTGGCCTATCTCGAAAGCCCACGCGTTCAGGGTGCTTTTGACGCTTTCTGGACCAATCAGCCAGACGGCCAGGGCGTGGGCATCCAGATCGTTATGCACAAGCATGGAAGCATTTAGCCCAACGTTACGCCGATAATAAAACAGTAATAGGCTACGATTTAATGAACGAGCCTTTTCAGGGGTCAATTCTGCCCGGTGTGGTTTTGGGTTCGGTAATACAAATGCTGCCCCTGTTACAGCAAAAGGGCATCAAGCTCGAATCACCCAACCCTGCCGCCAGGTGCTGGAGGCTTATCAGATTTTGCAGAAAGACCTTGAGCTTTATAAGCAATGGCTGAAGATGGTTGACCCAGCCCTGCAAACTGCCGACAAAAGCCGGTTAATGCCAATGTATAAACGCGTAACCCAGGCCATCCGCGAAGTGGACAAGCATCATCTCATCTTTACCTCCGCTTCAATCACCGCGAATTATGGAATCGCCAACGGCGTGGGCTTAATAGGTGACGATAAGCAGGTTTTCTCACCTCATGCTTACCATGAGTTGTGGGGCATCCTCGAAATGGTAATCACCCGGCAGATAAAACAGCCGAACTGCTTGACATTCCGTTGTTTGTCGGCGAATGGGGCAATCTGGAAAACGGCGATGCGATGTACGAAGGCGACCCGCTGCCGGCGGCTCGTCAGTTCAGAGAAATGATGGAAAGGTGCAAGTTCAGTGCCGCCTACTGGGATTATCGCCCGGATTTGGACCAGCAGAGGTCGTTTGCGAATATTATCGCTCGGCCTTATGCGGAGCGGGTTGGGGCGATTTGGTTTGTTATGATTATGATGAGGTTAGTCGGGATTTTAGCTGTCGTTATCTTCCGGGCAGTGACCCTTGGGGCAGTACGGTTATTTTTGTTCCTAACGTGTGTTATCCCAAAGGTTTCCAAGTTGAGCTGAATGGTTGCAGCTACCAGCCGGAGCCGATTGAGGACAGCGAATATGGCCGACGGCTGCGGGTTCGGCATGTTGAAACTACTGATGAGATTGAAATTATCGTTCGGCCTGGGAGTTTTTAGACGTTTTTTTCATTTTTTGGCGTGTTTTTGAAGAAAAATGAGCTTTTTTTGCATTTTTCGCGTTTTTTTTCGATTTTAAACTATACTATAAAACCTTTTTTTTGCGATTTTTGGCAAAAAAGTACTCTATAGTATAGTTTTATTTTTCAGGTCGTGTCGAACACTATAGTCTCATCTATTTTTCTGATAAATTATGGAATTTTGAGTTTTTCTCGGTTAAACTGACGGTCTTGCCCGGACCTGTCCGGTTGCGGGTTAATAACCGTAGGAAGTTAGGTAAAATTGGCACTGTAAAAGAGGTTAAAAAATGGCAGCGGAAAATCAGCAATCCAACATCGAGCTATTGTGTATCAATACGATTCGTACTCTTTCCATGGACGGTGTTCAGAAGGCTAATTCTGGTCATCCCGGCACTCCGATGGCTTTGGCGCCTTTGACTTATGTTTTATATAACAAAGTGCTACAGCACAATCCCGGAATCCCCAATGGTTCAATCGTGACCGTTTTGTTCTGTCTAACGGTCATGCCTCGATGCTTCAATATTCGACTCTGCACGTTGCCGGTTATGATGTTTCGCTGGAGGATCTCCAGAATTTTCGTCAGTGGGGGAGCAAGACTCCCGGCCATCCGGAAAATACGGTAACTGATGGAGTGGAGACGACGACCGGTCCGCTGGGTCAGGGGCTTACCCACGCTGTGGGTATGGCGATTGCCGAGGCACATCTGGCGGCTAAATATAACAAAGACGGCATGGAAATCGTGAACCATCGTACCATAGCGATTTGCGGCGACGGGGACCTGATGGAAGGTGTTTCCCATGAAGCGGCTTCGCTGGCAGGCCATCTCAAACTCGGCAAACTTACATTTGTTTATGATGATAATCATATCACCATCGAAGGCGATACGAATCTGGCTTTTACCGATAATACCGCGGCTCGTTTTGAAGCTTACGGCTGGCAGGTTATCAACCTGGGCGAAAAAGCCAATGACACCGCTGCTTTGGAACAAGCTTTTGCAGACGCCGCGTCTGTCAGTGACAAGCCGACCATGATAATTATTCGTACCCACATCGGTTACGGTTCGCCCAATATGCAGGATACTTCCGAGGTTCACGGTTCTCCGCTGGGCGTTGAAGAAATCAAGCTGACCAAGAAGTTCTACGGCTGGGATGAAAACAAATCTTTCTACGTTCCCGGCGGTGTAATGGAACATATGCAGCAGGGGGCCAAGCGTGGTCAGCAGGCTGAGGCCGACTGGGACAAACTTATGGCCCAGTACAAGGCTAAATATCCTCAGGAATATCAAGAGCTGACATTGGCCCTTAGCGGTGATTTGCCGGCAGATTGGGATGCTGACATTCCGACGTTTTCCGGTGACGACAAACCCGTCGCGACTCGTAAAGTTGGCGGGGCGGTTCTTAACGCTATCGCTGGGAAAGTTCCCTGGCTGATTGGGGGCAGTGCCGATCTTTCACCTTCGACCAACACCTTCATCAAATCGTCCGGTTATTTCCAGTCTGGCGCATATCAGAATCGCAATGTAGCCTGGGGTATTCGTGAGTTCACGATGGGGGGGTGCTGCTGCGGGATGGCTTTGCACGGGGGCACGATTCCTTATGGTGCGACGTTCTTTGTTTTCTCCGATTATGCCCGTCCGGCGATGCGTTTGGCGGCCTTGATGGAGCAGCAGGCGATTTTTGTGATGACTCACGATTCCATCGGTCTGGGGAAGACGGTCCGACACATCAGCCCATAGAGCATCTGGCTTCGCTGCGGGCCATGCCAGAAATCAATGTAATTCGCCCCGCCGACGCCAACGAAACCGCACAGGCCTGGCGGGCCGCTATGTTGCGTAAGGACGGGCCTACGGTGTTGGTGTTATCTCGCCAGAACCTGCCGGTTCTCGACCAGAGCAAGTTTGGCTCAGCCGAAGGTGTTCTCAAGGGTGCTTATGTTCTCAGCAAGGAACAGAAGCACAGTCCGGACGTCATTCTTATCGCGACCGGTTCGGAAGTTCAGCTTGCCCTGAGTGCCCAGGCAGAGTTGCGTGGCCAAGGTATCGAGTCCCGTGTGGTGAGTATGCCTTGCTGGGAGCTTTTCGCCAAGCAGAGTGCGGCGTATCAGGAAGAAGTTTTGCCCAAGAGCGTTACTAAACGTATTTCCATCGAGGCTGGCTCGACCATGGGCTGGGGCAAATGGACCGGTAATGCCGACAATGCCATCGGTATCGACCATTTTGGTGCCAGTGCCCCGGCGAGCAAGCTGTTCAGTGAGTTCGGCTTTACGGTTGAAAATATCGTCAGCAAAGCAACCGCTCTGGCTTGATGATACTTTAACATATTGATAATTTAATTTTTAAGCAGCCCCTTGTTGAACGAGGGGCTTTTTTTTGTTATACTTCCCGGTAACTGAAAGGCTGGAACGATGCAGAATCCGAATATCATCTTTTTCTTTTCCGACCAGCAGCGTTGGGATACCGTTGGCTGTTACGGCCAAAAGCTGCCCCTGACGCCCAATCTCGACAAAATGGCCGCTGAAGGCGTACGTTTTGAACATGCCTTTTCCTGCCAGCCTGTTTGCGGACCGACTCGCGCCGCCTTGCAGACCGGCAAATGGCCTACCGAGATCGGATGTTTCACCAACCATCGCCGACTGCCCGCTGATGAAAAGACTATCGCCAACTGGTTCGGTGAGGCCGGTTACGAGGCAGGTTATATCGGCAAGTGGCATCTAGCTTCCTGCGGTCCCAAAGACGGCCCCGATGATTTTCGCATAAAATCGGTTCCTCCTGAGCGGCGGGGGGGCTATCAGGATTTCTGGCTGGCTTCTGATGTTCTGGAGTTTACCTCGCACAGTTATGATGGTCACATGTTCAACGCCGACGGCAGCAAACGTGAATTTTCCGAAGGTCGCTATCGTGTCGATGCTCAGACCGATTGGGTGCTGGAATATCTGCGTGATCGCAAGGGCGATAAGCCGTTTTTTTTATTTGTCTCATACATTGAACCTCATCAACAGAACGACCATCATTGCTACGAAGGCCCCATCGGCTCACATGAACGCTGGGCTGATTATCAAGTACCCGGCGACCTGGTAGATACCGAAGGCGACTGGCGGGAAAACTACCCTGACTATCTGGGCTGTATCAATAGCCTCGACGGGAATCTGGGGCGTATGCGTGCCGAACTTGACAAGCTCGGCCTGACTGATAATACCGTGATATTTTATGCCAGCGACCACGGCTCGCATTTTCGCACCCGCAACTCCGAATACAAGCGTTCCTGCCATGAAGCGAGCATACATGTTCCTCTGATAGCTTGCGGGCCCGGTTTCAAAGGCGGCAAGGTTGTCTCCGAACTCGTCAGTCTTATTGATGTGCCTCCCACACTGCTTCGCTGCGGCGGTATCGATACTCCTCCGGCAATGAAAGGCAGGGCGTTGCAGGGGCTTGTTGACGGAAGCTCGCCAAACTGGCCTGATGATGTTTTTGTTCAGATAAGCGAAAGTCAGGTTGGTCGGGCGATTCGGACCGCGAAATGGAAATACTCGGTTTACGCCCCCGACAAGGACGGCAAAAATGATTCGGCAGCCCTTGAATATGTCGAGCAGTATCTATACGATCTCGAAGTGGACCGGCATGAACGTAATAATCTTGTTCTGGATCCGGCATACGCGGGAATTCGCAAACAGCTTAGCGCAGCCCTCAAACGCAGAATTGTTGCCGCCGGCGAGAAGGAGCCCCAGATCCTTCCCGCTTCGTAGCAGATTTTATTTGTTCACGATATTGACCGGCTTGCCGTTTTGGAACGCCTGCACGTTTTGTACTGCGGTATTCAGCAGGCGTTTACGCGCCGCCGCGGTGGCCCAGGCGATATGCGGGGTTATATAGCAGTTCTTTGCCTGGAGCAGCGGATTATTTTTGGTCGCAGGTTCAACCGTTATTACATCGAGTCCCGCCCCGGCGATTAGTCCGCTGTTGAGTGCCTCGGCCAGTGCGGTTTCTTCGATTAATGGTCCGCGACCGGTGTTGATAAGAAACGCCTCTGGCTTCATTTTCTTCAGGCGTTGAGCGTTTATCATTTTTTCTGTATCGGCAGTCAGCGGGCAATGCAGGGAAATAACATCGCTCTTTTGGAACAGCTCGTCAAGCGGAACCAGTTGAACGCCCTCAAGAGGTGATTCTTTCATGATAGCGTCATAAGCGATTACTTTCATGCCAAACGCCAAGGCCAGGGCCGCGGTCGCCTGACCAATCCGGCCCAATCCTATCAGTCCCATTGTTCTGCCGGCTAATTCAATCAGCGGAAAATCCCAATAGCAGAAATCAACAGATTCACACCACTTACCTTTGGTAACTCCTTGGGCGTGTTCACCGATATGATGACAGAGATTCAGCACATGCGCGAAAACCATCTGGGCGACTGACGTGGTGCCGTAGGTGGGGATATTTGTGACGACAACACCTCTATTTTTTGCCGCGGTGATGTCTACCACGTTATAGCCGGTCGCCAGCACACCGATATATTTCAACTCATCCAGTTCTGCGAAATGCTCCTCGCTCAATACGGTTTTGTTGGTGAGCAATATGGTCGCGCCTGCCGAACGTTCGATTACTTTTTCCGGTTCGGTTCGGTCATACACCGTTAGTTTGCCTAATGTTTCCAGAGCTTCCCAGCTCAAATCGCCGGGGTTAAGTGTATAGCCGTCCAGAACTACAATTTTCATTACCATTCACCTTTGTTGCCGTATTTTTCTTTCGCGCGTTGGCTGAATTTTGCGCAGGCCTCTTCAATCTGCCTGAGAATTTCGTTGGTGCTCTTGCCGCTGCCTTCACGCGCCGCGGCGATTACACTTTTGCATTCATTGGAATCCATGAACCGTGCCGCTTCGAGCAGTCGTTCCTGGTCCTCGTCGGGGATAGCCAGAAAACCATGTTTGTCGGCGTGAATCAGCTGTCCGGGCTGGATTTTCTGGCCGAACACCTCGACTTCACAATTCCATTTTATCGGTGCCCCATGAGCGTGCCCGACACAGAAACGCCTGGCCAGGGCCTTAAATCCGGCGTTGGTCATTTCGTCTATGTCGCGGATCGCGCCGTCGGTTATTGTGCCGACACAGCCCAGACTGCGATGGATATTGCTGTTGACCTCGCCCCAGAACGAGCCAATCGTCGCCGGCTTGTCCATATCCTGTATCACTACAATCTTGGGCCCTTCGACACCGGCCATATATTTGCGGTATTCGCTCCATTTTTCCGCACCGTTCACCGTATGCTCAGGATTGCTCGGTTCGAATACCACCGTGACCGCGTAACCAACCATCGGCCCCATCTGCGGCATAAAATCGCGCAAATCCTCGATGTTAATTCCTGCGCGAGCGACATCATGTTTAGTGATTTGCTCCCAGCCGTTATAAATCGTCGGCGTGTTCCATCGTTTCAGTTCCAGCAAGTCGGAATGGCATAGTTTTCTTGTCATGTTATTTCCTTTGTATTACAGGCCTTTTAAGCGTGTGAACTATTGTAATATTTTAGCCAAGTGAAGCAAATTCTATAGCTTTCGGGTTGGCTTGTGCAAAAAAAAGACAGAAAAACTTCAAAATGTTAAGATGGGCAATTTGCGATATTGCGCGTGTTCTTTACCCTGAAACAACGCGGCCTAAACCCGGTTGCTACCGTCAAAAAAGCCCTGCGAACATACATCAAAACCGGCAAATTGCCAAAACTCGCGGAGTTCTCTGCTTCACTTGGCTAAAGTGTTACCAATTTTAGCTAAAATCAGCGGTGGATGACTTTTGGAACGTTGCTGAAAAACCGCCTTTTGATATCATAAACAAGGTTTTTCTCGCAAATACGGTTCTCTACTCCATAATCATGTTTTGGGCTGTCAAACTGGCAGTTTGGGCTTGATTTTCGATGGTACGGGACGCGACCTGGAGCCAGAGCGTTTAGGATAGCGGATTAACGGTTTTGCCTTGGAACCAAAGAAATTACTTCACGAAATTATACTGATCTTTATGCTTTAATGCTCGTGCAATGAGATTGAACGCATTACTCAGATTACCCTGGAAGATTTCCTCTCGTGCTTTTTGTCGCAAAAGAAAAGCTTTGGCGGCAGTCTTCATCAACATTGCCAGATCAGATCCACAGCGGGAACAAAGTGTTTCCGAACGGAACCGCGCCTTACAGACAGGACATTTCAAAATTGTCTGTTCAGTCATTATTTCCCTCCACGAAGAACAACAGTTCTTCCAGTTCGGCCAAGGACTCTTCCAGTTGGGCATTGTCAGATTCGGCCAAGGCCTGGTTTATTCTTTCGTGCAGGTCGATAATATCTTCCCTGTCTTCTTCATGGACCTCAGGGATAAGTTTGCACGAACGTTCGAGTAATTTATTGGCTCGCTGGGAGTTCTGGGCAAATTTCATGTCAAACTTCAATGGGCTGGCATCATTTCCGGCAGTTGCCGCTTCAACATCAATCACGTCAGAATCGTCTGTGGCAAAATCAGTCACGGAGAAGCCGCTGGTTTCATAAATTTTCCGCAGTCTCTGCTGTTCCCGGGCAATGTCAACTTCATTCCGGGTGGAAAAAGCATTACTGATAGTTATATATTTGGATTTGCCTGTACGTTTTTCTATAGCGGTCACCTTCAGGATACCGTCGATATTGAGATTCATACGACAGAGAATTTCATTAGGCTCTTCCCTGGTATTGAGTCCTTCGACACGAAACTGGCCCACGGGAATATTTTTAAGTGCGTCAGGATTTTCGCCCTGAAAAATGCTGATTTCGACTGCTTCCTGATATGGCACGGAAGTATAATAACTCTCAGTTCGGGTGATAGGCAAGGGAGTATTTCGCCTGATGATAGGATGGTAGCAGTAAGGATAGGGCAGGCCGTCTTCTTCGCCGAGGTAGGAAGGGCCAAAGGAAAATGGTGACACGTCAACAAGTACTTTTTTTATATCATGTCCGGCAATTCGCGATGCCAACACACCTGCGCCTAACGCCACGCATAAATCAGGGTGCACATCCTGTCGCGGTTTAACACCGGTTTTTTCTTCGAGCATCTCCCAAACCAATGGTGTTCTGGTCGAACCGCCAACGAGCAGGATTTCGTCGATTTGCTCGGCAGTTTTTCCCGCATCGGCCATCGCCCGCGATACGCTGTCCATGGTAGATTCCAGCAGGGCACGAATTTCCTTTTCATACTGTTCACGCGAAATTTCCACATCCAGATGCAGTCCTTTGCCGCTCTTTTGCACTAGCGATTCTTCGCGTACGGAGGCATAAGGTTCAAAACTCAGCTTCTTTTTGGCCTCTTCAGCGGCCCGACACAAACGTGAATAGGCAGCCGGATGACAGTCTTTCAGGTCGATTTTATGCCGCCGCTGAAATTTATTGAGCAAAATATTTATCAATTTCTGATCGAAATCATCACCTCCCAGATGATTGTTCCCATGACTGGCGAGCACTTCGGTGACATCGCCAGCCATGGCGACGATTGAGACATCAAACGTTCCCCCGCCGAGATCATAAATCATCACGGTTTTCTCAGATTCTTCGCTCAGGCCGTAAGCAAGCGAAGCAGCGGTCGGTTCATTGAGGATTCGCACCACCTCCAGGCCAGCCAGTTCACCAGCTTGACGAGTGGCGTTTCGCTGGGCATCGGAAAAATAAGCGGGCACCGTAATGATCGCTTTTTTTACTTCCTGCCCCAATATCGCCTGGGCTCGCTGAGCCAATTCACGCAGTATGAATGACGATATTTCTTCCGGACTGAAACTCTGTTTTCCCAGAGTGACTTTCTCGCTCTGCCCCATCTTGCGTTTAATACTGCGTACGGTCAGTTCCGGATAAACCAGATATTGATTTCGAGCCGACTCACCTACCAACAGTTTTCCTTCATCTGAGAATCCCACACAGGACGGCAGAATCGCCTGTTCTCCGCCCAATACCTGCGGCATACCATCGACAAACGCAGCTATTTCCGAATTAGTAGTCCCCAGGTCTATGCCAACTACAAGTTCTTCTTTGGACATCTTTTCCTCTATGTATAATATTATTAATGCTTACCAAAATCCGTCTGTCACATTGACTTACGAGCAACTTTCACGCAGGCTGGACGAAAGAGTTTTTCCCGCCAGAGATAACCGGGACGATAAACTTCCAGTACAGTGCCGTCGGCGACATCGGCGGAACAATCCAGTTCCACCGCAGTCATTATTTGCGGGTCAAATGATTGGCCCAGACAGTCAATTTCGTGTAATTCCAGTTTTTCGAGTACTTCTTCGAGATGTTCCAGGTTGAGAGTATAGCCCTCCAACAGCGATTTCAGGCTGCTATGATAATCCCCCAGGCCTTGATGATTGCGGCACCAGGTTCCCAGAAGGCATTTAGGACCCTGCTCGGCCTGCCTGAAACTTTCTCGACTGCTCTCCCGGCCACGCCGCAATCGTTCGCGAATATCAATCAGCAATCCAATGAAATCCGCTGAGGCTTCATGCTCCAGATCCAACTGCTTCTGATTCTGTTGCTGACGCAGTTTGAAAACCTCATCATGCAGTTTACTAATATGCTGAATAATTGTTTCAGATGGTTCGCGGTTATCCTCAGCCGCCAGTGCCAGCACTGATTCTTCTAATTGCCTGAAGCCGCGAGCCTGCAATTTGCTTTCCTGCGCCAACACTGTCAATACCGACCACATTTCATAAAGGTCGCAGCGTAAATCAGACTCAGTATCGGGTTCTTCCCGCTGCAATTCCTGCCAGATTTCCGGAGGTATCCCCGCGGGCGGTTCTTCTTCCTGCAAAACCCGGTCCAGCATCATTTCAAAATTCCGAAGAATACGATCACGGACTGGCATAGCGTCTTGTGAGTAATCATTGTTGTCCATATAGACACCTTCAACGTTATTCTGAATTAAGTAGATTCAGCCATTTGTCCGGCCCTACGAACTTCCGGCCTTTGGTTTCACTTTTGAGCACATCGGCTAAACATTGTCGCGGGTCGGCACCGAGAATTAACTCAGCATGCCTTTGCGGATTGCTTAAAACATCATAAGCATCGCGAATCTTTTCAAATTCCTGAGGCGAACGGTCCGGCGGAAACTGAGCGATCCCGGCCAGATACGCATTGCGAATGTCCTCGGCGGAACTGCTGACCATTACACCGAGAATCTCATAGGGGTCATGGGCATCTAATTGCATTAGGCTCTTCCTGCGTAAACAACTATACTTTTGACGTAAAACCGGACAAACTCCGTTATTTCCTGTTACGTTTTCGGTTCTTGCGTTCTTTTTTGCGATTCCTGCGTTTTTCGCTACGGTTAACTTTCGGCTTACCAAACGGAGAGAAGTCTCCAAAGTCAATGTCATCATCACAATCATCATCGTCCAAACCATCAGGACCGACCCCATTCACAAGCATGAGGAGCTTCATCGCCAGGCCCGGGTTTTCGAAAGCCAGCCTATCTAGGTCAGATCTTTGCGGCAGACGGCCGTTACAAAAATCAAGCAATTCCTTGAGTGCCATTTTAGCTTCTGGGGAATCCTTATCGATCGTCGGCAGGGACGGAATAGTATCAAAATCGTCTTCGGTTTCATCTTCCGGCCCGTCATTCGGTTCGTCAATAAGGTAATCTTCCATATCATCAAACAGCAATGGCTCGTCATCCGAAAAAACATCCTTGGGGCTCTTCTTTTTCCGGGCCTGCTTCGGTTTTGCTGCTTCCGCACGGGCCCGGCGACATTCGGGACACTGACATTCTCCGCGGCCAAAATCCAGAGCACCACTCTTGAATCTATTCAATATGCCACGCCGGCCAACCTCACGTTTTTGCTGCTGCGGCTTTTTCGCCTTTAATTCTTTAGTGATAACCTTCTGGATAAAATTTTCGTCCGGCACCATCTGCTGCGTACCAAAACCGCCAAAGGGCGAAATCCGTTTGAGCGCATCAATAGCTTTTTCCACTAATTCTGGTTCAGACTGCCTCTGTGCCAGAACTGCGGCACACTTGAGACAGTTCACAGACCTTTCCCTATCAAGAAAACCCAGAGATTGAGCACGATAAATCAGAAATTCCGGCACATATTTACCAGAGTTTCTCAAACCTGCCCCGCTTATATCAAAGAGAAGCAGCCATTGAAGGTTCTTATACGCCGATTCGGCAAGTGCTTTTAATATCTGTGGGTCAAATCTGTTTCGTTTCTTGCCAAGCTCTTTACCCAACACTGCTGGCCAATCCTCCGGAATATCAACAGCAAAACCCATCTCCTGGCCCAGGCGACAGATTCGTCCCGCCGTGCCCACCGGGTCGGTTGCCTTTTTGAGGTTTAACCTCACTTTCGAACCTGTTCCGTTATAGTACAAATTGTATTCCCTGGTCAGACAAAAAAGCAAAAAGTCAACCGCGGTATTATTGCCCAGAAAATCAACCAGCTTGTTATATTCCTGCTGCTCGGCCTGGGTATCCTTGTTGCTGCGATACAGAAACAAACGCAGGGCCCCCAGCATTGCCGGACGATCTCCGTCAAATATCTGCGGCAGGTCTTCCAGCTCCGCCAGGTCTTTTTCCACCAGATTTGACTTGAAGTCACGCAAATGACGCATGGTCTTGGATACCTGAAGGCGAAAACGCATCCATTTAACTTCAGGATTAATCTTATCCAATTCTTCGGCGGTATCCAGGTATTTCAAGGCTTTATTGTAAGCGTTACGCTTATCGGCCGCCTTGGCCAAAACGAGCAAAGGTTCGATATTTTCCGGAATGGTTTCGTGCCAGCGTAACGCTACTTTTTCCATGTCACGATAATCGCCGCTGGTTTCTGACGTATAAGATATCCATTTAGTGAACAATTCCCGTGTCGGAAAAGCCGAAAATGCTCGCTCAAACAACTGTTCCGGGTAAATATAATAGAAATCTTTTCTCTGCCCAGCGGTTGGCATGGCACGCATCACCCAATCAGGCTGCCCCTGATACATGTGCCCGAAGCCACGAAAATCCTCTTCAAAGTCTTCCTGCATTTCTTCAAGGAAGTCGTCTGAGGCTCCCCGAATGACATCGGCCATGTGAAGAAAAACTGCCGCTTCTTCGGCACTATCGGGAGTAAACCATTTCTCATTTAACGCATGCCGCCGGAACTCCTCCCAGGCCGCACAAGCGTAGAAGGCATCGTCGGCAGCTTCCAGGCCTCTGGCAAACAACCGCCAGTAATACGCTTCTCGCAGAACCCGGTCTTTGCCAAACCCAGCCAGTATCGGCTCCGGGGTAACATCGCACATCATCGCTCTCACAGAGATGTGCTGCATCAGACGCGTCTTAAAATCCGGTCGAAACTGCCGGCAGAAAGACAGGGCTTTTGATACACAACGGGTTGCAAGAGCGTCGTCATCCCCTTCCAGAGCCTCATCAAGTGCCGTCACCGCGTCAATCAACTGCGAGTATTCGTTAAGAATTTCACTAACGAGCAAACCGCATGCCTTGCTTAAATCGTTCGGGGCTTCATCCCTGAGCATGGCCCTGACAACTTCGCCCAGTTTACGTACTGCCGCAGAAGCATCTATTTTATCGATTTGCTCCAGCGATTTCCCGTTTTCGCCCTGATAGAAGTAAGCAATCCCCCGAATCAGAAGTTTCCAGTCCAGAAGAGGGCTTCGATGTGAAATTTCCGGCAGAAAAATCTCATCTTCGCTTACTTGCCGACTGGTAACTTTTGCAAAAGCATCCTGGGCCGCGGTCGCGGCTCTACGCAAAGGATGGTCAGCCGCCAAGACCTTACTGTTAATTATCCCCGCCAAATCTTTACAATTCTGCCTTATCAGAATATTGATATGTTCCAGTTGGCTGCGGTCAGCCGCCTTGAGCTGTGACAAAATCGAATCCAGTTGGCCGTTGGCAAAAGCCAGCCGTTGCCGTAATGAATCGAAATGCCCACGCTCCGCCGGGAATTTACCTTCAACCACCTCCAGCAATTGGTCAGCCTCAAAAGCCATCCCCTGATCCAGCATATGAGATATACGGCCCTGGTAGGCGAAAAGCAGGCATTCCCTAGAATCCGCGTTCCCTATCGTATTGTGATAGCACTTTGCCTTGTCAACCGCCAGCCGGTGCTTCCCCCGATGTATATCGTCGGCAATTTCAGTCTTAATCCGTTCTGGTTTGACATTGGCCTTAAGCTCGATTTTCAACTTACCCTTGAGCTTACTGATGCTAAAGGAGTCCTCTTTAAGAACTTGCGCACGTCCAACAGCCTCATAAGCTTCCCCGCAACCTTCCCGCTTAAGTTTACCCTTTTGTGCCATTGCGCCAGTATATGTTTTAAGTCTTGATTTCTTACACTTTCAATCAAAAATCAATAAACCAGTATACATAAACCCATCGAAAATACAATCCATTTGAAGAGAATTATTCACACAGTCATCCCATAAGTTCGTACATTCCCCGCAAGAGCTGTATTTTTGAGTCAAAAACAGCCATTTTTGCTGGCATTTCTGGATAGGAGTTATCACGCTTTACGCCTGCGGGAAATTGTCAACCTATTTGAAAATAACTCCTTGAAATTTAGTTCTCTATGGGATGGCTGTGTTTATTTTTAACGTTTTTGACCCATTAGTGAGAAATTGGGGTTAACTGGCGGGTTAACGATTGGCAATGGAATTCTAACCGGCGTGTCGTAAGCTATGTCGTAAGTTTGTCGCAATTACTGATCAGCTACTCTCCATAAAATGTTTGGCCCTGGCGGTCAAACGGTATTTCTGGTTGCGGCTGTTAGGTTTGTCAGGAATGGTCATTTCAATTAAGCCATGGTCTTTCTCCCCGCCGGGTCCTCGTTTTGAGTGTGAAAACGACCGGCTCAGGCCGTTTTTTCCAGTTTCACCTTTAGGGTTAGTTTGCCGATTTTGAGCTCAGTGGCCAGTGACTGGATGTCGGCGGTTTCACTTAGTTCATCACAAAGCGTTTCGCCGGCGATGTACCTGGCGTGTTCCCGCACGGCTTCGGCGAGGGGGGCTTCGTCGCTGTTCCAGATGACGCGGATGTGGTCCTGGATTTCCAGGCCGCTGTCTTTGCGCAGCTGCTGGATATGACGAACGACGTCGCGGGCGTAGCCTTCGCGGAGCAGTTCGGGGGTCATTTCGATATCGACCAGCAGGGCGGGGGTATCATTTTCGCTGAGGACGAGCGTTTCGGAAAGCTGTTTGTCCACTACCACATCTTCGGCGGCAAGTGTCCAACTGCCCGCGTCGCCGCCGTCGAGCGTAAATTCACTACCGGAGGCGACGGCCTGAGCGATGGGCTGAGCATCCGCCTGAGCCAACGCCTGAGTGATGGCCTTCATGTCTTTGCCGAACTTGGGACCGAGAGTTTTATGGTTGGGCTTGATTTCATATTTAACGTAGTTATCCAGGCTTTCGACAATCTCAATCGCTTTGATATTAAGTTCGTCGAGAATGTGGCTCTGGAAACGCTTGAGGACTGAGCCTACCTGTTCGTCGCCCACAGCGATGAGGCGTTTCAACGGCTGACGCACCCGCAGTTGGCGGGTTTCGCGAACACTGAGTACGCGACTGACGGTGTCGGCGATAAGGTCCACATCCGCGGCGAGCTGTTCGTTTGCCAGGGCCTCGTCATATTGCGGATAATCACAATGATGTACGCTTTCGGGAGCGTTTTGGTCGAAGGAACGCACCAGATTCTGGTACATACGTTCGGCACCGAAAGGCGTGATGGGGGCGAGGATTTTGCACAGGTCGGTTAATACGCGATAGAGTGTCTGGTAAGCGGCCAGCTTGTCGGTATCGCTTTCGTTCTTGGGCCGCCAGAAACGCCGTCGGCAGCGCCTGACATACCAGTTGCTTAGCCGCTCTATAAAATCGTCGGCACAGCCAATCATGGTCTGTACTTCAAAGTTTGACAAAGATTTATTGGCAACCTCGATGAGTACCTGAAGCTTACTCAACAGCCAGCGGTCGATGTCCTGAAGTTTGTCATAGGGGACAGGCTCAGCGTTGGGGTCGAAACCGTCGAGCCGGGCATAGTTGACGAAGAAGCTGTAAACGTTCCACCAAGTATTAAATACGCGGCGGTTGACCTGCTCGCCGATATGATAGCCGAAATTGAGATTATTGGTCGGGTTCTGGCCGCAGTAAATCCAGCGCATAACGTCGGCACCCATTTTTTCGACGGCTTCGTCGAACCAGATAGCGTTGCCGGTGGATTTGTGCATTTCCTGCCCCTTTTCATCGCGTACCAAAGCGTGGCCCAGCAGGGTTTTGAAGGGCGGTATATTTTCCATCATGGTACTCATCGAGAGCAGGGCGTAGAACCAGTTGCGAAACTGTCCCGGAAAACATTCCAGCACGAGGTCCGCCGGCATCCACTTCTCCCAGTATTCGCGGTTGGTGTTATACTTCACGGTTGAATAAGGGACGATACCGGCATCGAGCCAGGGATTACCCACGTCTTCGATACGCTTAGCCGTGCCGCCGCACTTTTCGCATTTGATGCGGATATTATCCACCCAGGGACGGTGCGGACTTTGTCCTTCGAATTTTTCCCAGCCCGATACGCACTTGAACTGGAGTTCTTCTTTGCCGCCGATGACATCAAACCAGTCACATTCTTCATTTTCGCATTCGAAGATCGGCAGCGCCAGTCCCCAGAAGCGTTTTTTGCTAATCATCCAGTCGTGCATATTTTCCAGCCAGTTCAGCTCCAGGTCTTTGCCCCAGGAGGGAATCCAGCGAATCTTATCGACAACTTCCATGATGTCCTGTCGCCATTCCATGTTGATGTACCATTCATCGACGGTACGGAATAGCAGCGGGGTCTGGCACCGCCAGCAATGCGGGTAATCGTGAGCGTATAGTTCTTTCTTGTAGTAGAAGCCGTTTTCTCGCAGGTCAGCGATGACTTGCTCAGCGACTTCGCTGGCTCCTTGGCCGGTGAGGAAACCGTAACCATTATAATAAGTCCCCGTCTCATCAATAGGCATGAGAATCGGCAGGCCAAGCTCTTTGCCGAGGTCGAAGTCGTCTTTGCCGCAACCGGGGGCGATATGGACAATGCCCACGCCGTCGGTCGCGGATACTTCTTCCCAGGCGATAACGTGATGTTGGTAATCGGCTTCGGCAAATGTCTGTCCCACAATTTCCAGGTCATCAAAAGGCCCGGTATATTCCCAGCCCAGCATGTCTTTGCCGGTGATGGTTTCGAGTACTTCGTGTTTGCCTTTTTCTTTGAGGATGCCGACCAGCGTTTCCGCCAGGTAATAAATGTCCTCACCCTGTTTAACCTTAACATATTTCAATTCCGGATTAACCGCCGCCGCGACATTAGCTGCCAGTGTCCAGGGTGTTGTCGTCCAGATGAGCAGGTATTCATTATCGCGACCGACCAGGGGGAAGCGGACAAACAAGGCGGTGTCTTCCACGTTTTTATAACCTTCTCGCTTTTCCATATCGGAAAGCCCCGTCTCGCAACGCGGGCACCAGGGCATCGAGTCCAGCCCTTTATAAATCAGGCCGCGTTCGTGGCATTTCTTGAGGAACGACCAGATAGTATAATTGTTCTCATCGCTCATCGTATAGTAGCTATTGTCCCAGTCCATCCAGTAGCCCAGCCGAATCGACTGTTCGGTCTGTATCCCCGAATATTTCTCCGCCCGGGCCTTGCACTGGTTAATAAAAGTTTCCATGCCCGCCCGCTCGATGTCAGCTTTAGCGCCGTAGCCCATTTCTTTTTCGACTTCGACCTCGACCCAGAGTCCCTGACAATCGAAACCGTTCTGATAGCGCAGTTCCCGACCGAGCATGGCGTGATAGCGGTTATAGCAGTCTTTGAGCGTTCGGCCCCAGGCATGATGAACGCCCATGGGGTTATTGGCGGTTATGGGACCGTCCAGAAAGGACCAGGGCTCCTTGCCGGCGTTTTTCGCCCGGAGTTTGTCGAAAGCCCGGCTATCCTGCCAGAATTTGAGAATATCGTGTTCCATGGCGATATGATCGCATGATGAGTCAACCGGTTTGAACATTATAATGTGTCTCCAACTAGCACTTTTAGGCCTAAATTGCCGTTACTCCTTGCCGGGCCGAAAGATATATCAATCCAGCGGGCCGGTCGAACCAAACATTATGACCCTGAAAGGCCTAAAAATCAAGGTCTCAGTTGAGGATTTAGAGGTAATTGAGGAATTTGGGACAATAATGTTAAAACGGTTGAGATTTTGAAGCGTCCTGCAATCGTTTGATTTAAATTATGAGGTAGTTATCAGGACGTTGCCGGGATTAGTTAGGCAGCGGCAGGCCTGATATTTATAACTATTTTATTATCGGTCGGTTAGAGTGCCTATTCGGGGCGTGTTTGGGTGTACCTTTGAATGCAATTAGTTAAATATTTGGCTGTTACAGAGGTTAGAGGTCGCGAAATTCAAGTTGTCGGAAAATGGAGTCGATAGTTAATTTAGGAAACTTAGGTAATATTGTAGCTTAAAATACGCCTGGTGGAGCATATAAGGATGAGTAACACAACCGGGTCCGAACCGGACCGTAATGTGAGCATGAAAAATGTATTCAGCACAGGTGAGGCCGCGGGCATCTGTAAGGTCAGCCAGCAGACAATAATCCGCTGTTTCGATTCGGGTCGTTTGCAGGGGTTTCGCGTACCGGGTTCGCGTTTTCGGCGGATACCGCGGGAGAGCCTGATTAAGTTCATGAAGGAAAATGATATTCCCTTGGATTTGCTGGATACGGACCGTCGCAAGATTCTGATTGTAGATGATGACCCGGAAATCGTGGAATTGATGGTGGATGTGCTGGAGCGGGACGGCAGGTTTGAGGTACGCACCGCTGGTAGTGGCTATGATGCCGGAGTGCTGACTCAGGAGATTAGACCTGACCTGATGATTCTGGATTATATGCTGCCGGACGTGAACGGTAATGTGGTTTGCAAGACCATTCGGCAGAATCCTTCGTTTGAACACATGAAAATTATTATTGTCAGTGGGGTAATCAACCGGGAAGAAATCGACCATCTGCTGGAGGTTGGGGCTGACGCGTTTTTGAAAAAACCTTTCAGTATCGACGATTTGGTAGGCAAGATGAGTGAGTTGCTGGCGGTTTGATTTTTAAGCAATAAGGCATAAGGACGTGGCAACTGAAACTTATATTTCGCGAATTAGAGCGGATTTTTTTTGAGCAAACGGTCGTATGAATCAAGCACCCACTATGGACCGGGCTAAGAGCAAGAAGATCGAGCTGGTTTTACAGCAGCTTGATTCTCTGCCGACTTTGCCGGCTATCGCAGCCCGGTTGCTGCATCTTACAGTTAGCAGTAACACGCAGGCTGAAGAAGTGGTGCGGATGATTGAGTCGGACCCGTCGCTGACCAGTAAAATAATCGCGTTGGCGACGCGGGCCAGTCGCGGGGTTTCGGGTAAGGCGACGGCTTCGTTGAGTCGGGCGGTGGTGCTGCTGGGTTTTGACGCGGTTCGCAACGCCGTGTTGAGTATCAAAGTGTTTGAGGCCCTGGGTGGGAATAAACAGCAGGAATCGGGGGTGTTCGACCGGGTGGAATTCTGGCGTCATAGTCTGGCGGTTGCTTGTGCGGCGAAAATGTTGATAAAGCATATCGACGGTAAGGTTGACCCGGAGGAGGCTTTCGTTTGTGGTCTGCTGCACGACATGGGCAAGGTCGCCCTGGATTCGACATTACCAAAAAGTTTTGAGCGAGTGGTGCAGTTGACCGAATCATCGCTGGGTAATATCGCTCGGGTTGAGCAGCGAATTCTTGGTGTTGATCATACTGTCGCGGGCAAACGGCTGGCGGAAAAATGGAACTTTCCGCAGGCCATTGCTGAGACGGTCTGGCTTCATCATCAAGACCCAATGGCTCTGCCGGAGCAGATTGGTTATCGCAGCATAATTCAGACCATATATTTAGCTGACCTGATGGTCCGTGAGCAGCGGATAGGTTATTCGGGTAATCACAATCTTTCCGACTCGGCGGTGACGGTGGGCAATCGTCTGAAATGTCCGGAAGCCGCGATTCAACAGATTTCGCGGGCGCTGCGGGAAGAGATTGGCGAACGTTCGGTGATGCTGGGGCTGGATGTGCCGGAACCGGAAGAGCTTTATCATGAGGCTCTGACGCAGGCGAATCGAGAACTGGGCGTGCTGAATCAGAAGATGCGTCAGAGTACCGAAAAACTTCTGACACGCAGCCGCTATCTGGATATGATAAGTGATTTGAATCAGGCCTTGCCGAACAGTAAATCAATTACGTCGGTTTGTGATTCTTTGGCGGAATTATGGCAGAAATATAATAATTCAGCCCCGACGGCGGTTTACGCTCAGAGTTCGGATGGGCTGATTGTGGAAGGTTCGATTCGGGTGGGCAATGAGGATGATGGTTCGGTATTTCTCGTTGACCGGGTTGACGACCCGGACGCCGCGGACAATAATTTGCAGCAGGGCAGTGGTTTTGAATTGAGTGCCGCCCGGTTGAGTGAGCCGTGGTTTTTTGAGCAGGTCGCTCCAATGTTTGATATGGCCTGTACGATGAGATTTCCGCTGGTTGTCGGTGATAATCAGGTAGGTGCTTTGCTTTGGGTGTTACCGGAGGGCGACAAACAAGGACTTGAAGGTTATAAACGGAATCTGAAAGAGCTTCAGGATTTCGCTTCGCACGCGGCTTTGGCGATTTCACAGGCGATTCGTGTGGAGGAGCAAAGTAATCTTACCGAGCAGTTAGCTCAGGCCAATCAGATGCTGCATGAGGCTCAGCGTGAACTGCTTCAGAAACGCAGTTTAGCCGCGGTGGGTGAGATGGCTTGCGGAGCGGCACATGAAATAAATAATCCTTTGTCGATAGTGGTCGGAAGGGCTCAGTTCCTGGCTTCATCGGAACCGGACGAGAAACGTAAGGGGATGCTGGAAAACATCGCCCGGCAAGGACAGGAAACTTCGCGAATCATTAGTGATTTGATGGAGTTCGCCAAGCCCGTGCCCCCTCGGCCGACCGTGACGCAAATCGGCCAGTTGATTGAGCGAGCTGTGGACGGCGTGCAGGAAAGACTGGGTGAAAGTAAGAGACAAGTTCAGGTTAAACTTCAGGATGGACTGCCGGAGGTTTTTGTTGACCCGGAACAGATTTGCTGGGCTTTGAGCGAGCTAATCAATAACGCAGTTCATGCTTATGGCGGCAAGGCCGGTGCGGTGGAGATAACCGGGACATATTGCGAGCTCGACAGCGAAGTGATTCTGGAAGTAATCGACCAGGGCTGCGGTATGAATGACGAAACGCTGCGTAAGGCATTTGACCCGTTCTTTTCGGCGCGGGTGGCAGGTCGCGGTCGCGGTCTGGGACTTAGCCGGAGCAGTCAGTATGTCGAAGGCAGCGGCGGCAGACTGAGCCTGGTCAGCGAACATAAAAGCGGTACGGTCGCGCGAATGACCCTGCCCATCGCCCAGATTGGCAGTGGCCCGGAAATGGACAGTGCACACGAGTAACTTGTAATTAGTGTGAAAGTTTTTGGAAGTATAAGATTTTGACAGAGAGCAGTTCACATTATACGGAAATCCTGAGTTTTTTGACGGGTGAGCCGGAAAATAACTTACAGGGACAGCTGGCCGGTAATACCCGGTTTCGGATGAGTGACCGGGATAGTACGACTGATTTGAGCGAAATTATGGCTCGGATTGGCCGGGGCGATATTGTCGCGGATGTGGTGCTGATTCCTGCGGGGCTGGACGAGCTGCGTAAAATAAAAGGCGGGGCATACGAGCGGGTTAATTGCGGCCTGGCGATTATAGCGGTCCTTACTGACGATAGCCTGGAAGGTGCTATAGAAGCCGCTAAAGTGGGTTTTGATGGCATTCTGGGAATGAGCTTTAATGCCGAACAACTTGTTTCAGTGCTGGAATCTTCGTTACAGCGTTGCCGGGCCCGGCTAACGACGATACGTCGTTATGAAAAGGTTCGTACTTTGTGTCGGACGCTGAATCATCGCCGTCGTCGGCTGCGTGACAAGATAGATTTGGTTTGCAGCGATCTGGTCAGCTCCAATATCGAGCTTACGAATGTGCTCCATACTTTGCGGGGCGTTTATGAATATCAAAATTCGCTGATGGATGAATATGACCTGAATTTGCTGCTGCATCGTTCGCTGCGGGAGTTCCGCGGTTGTATGGCCGACGCGAATCTGGCAATTTATCTGACGGATACCTCGGAATTCGAGGCTCATATCACCAGCTCGTGGTGCTCCGGCGAAGTTGATATTGAGGAGCTGGAAGAGGCCCTGGGCTCCACCGTGGTCCGCGAAGTTTTGGTTAGTGGCAGAGAATGTCGGATTGACGATGCGGGAAATCATGCTCGTATCGGTGCCGCTGAGAAAGAAACTCTGGCGGGGCTTTCGATAATGGCCACGCCGGTGCAGTGCGAATCGGGCTGTGTCGCGGTATTGGCAGCTTATCGCAAGAGTGATAATCCCTTGGATGAAAATGAAATCCTGGCGGTGCATCCCTATTTGAAACCGCTGGGCCGGGCCATAGCTTCACTGCGGAAGCTGGAAGCTATGCTGGCGACACGGGAATAATAATCGCGTTCAGTCAATCGGGGCGGGTCAATCCAGAGAAAGAGCCTCAGAGGGACATTCGTCCACGCAAACGCCGCAATCAATGCAGGCCTCGCTATTGATAATAACACAGTCTTCGCCCATGCCGAGTGCTTCGGTGGGGCAGGCTTCCATGCAGGAACCGCAGGCGTTACACTTGTCTGAGTCAACTTTTACAGCCATAATTATTCTCCGTTTTTTTAGAAAGATTTTTCTTCGGTATTTTGTTCTTCGGGTGCCGGGCTTTCCGGTATTTCAACCGGCATTTCGATGATTTTCCAAGGCTGATTGTTACGCAGGGTGATGTAACGCTGGAGCAGGGGGTTATTCTCAGTGGCGGCGGCCCAGTCGAAAAATTCCTGAAGGTCAGCGCTGCTGCGCAAGGCCTCAGCGGTCAGCAGTCGAGTGAACCAGTTGGCATCGCTCAGCAGTTCGGGCAGTCTGGTCCAGGCTGTTGAGGTCGGGCCGGGAGTAGCCTGACAAAGTGCCCAGGCGGACCAGCCGCGTACTCTGGCATCGTCGTGCTTGAGATTTTCGGCCAGGGCATCCTGAAGGGCCGGGGCATCAATTTCGAGGACGCGATATCGCAGTTTGCCCTGGTGGGCGAGGGTGTTTTCACGCAGCAATCCACCCAGCAGACTCGCGGCCCGGATACGCTCGTTGGCAGAGCCGGTACGCAGCAGACGCATTTGCATGTTTATCCGTTTGGCGTTGGGCTCGAAGGCTTTGCGGGTAACTGTAATGGGCTGGGGATGCAAGTCAGGGATGCCGCTGGTGAGTTGGCCGTCGGCAGTGACAAGAGGGTCAAGGTAAGCCTGGAATGTAATCTGATAAGTCCGCTGCGGATGGTTGACCAGAAGTTGTCGTAGCTGTCCCTTGTTTAGGTATTCAGTACTGGTATTAGAACGCCCCGCTTTCAAAACCGCACGGCTGACCAGATTAAGGTTAGACAAAATGAAGACCTGTTGGTTTTGGGCGGTCTCCAGAGGTTGGTTTTTGGGTGCGGTCGAACCGGAGATGGGCAGTACCTGAGCGGTGATGAGTACATCTCCCCGTACGACACCTTGCGGGCCGATTATCAGAGTTGAGTTGCTGGGCCCGATGTTGGTCAGATAAACCTGGACCTTGATGGGGTCGTCGAAATAGAAAATATCCTTGGTGAGTTTCAGACCGCACTGAAGAAAGTCCGCCGGGGTATCGACCAAAGCCATATCCTTATTGTCGAACTCGGCGTTAAATTGTGTCTGGATAAAAGTAACCGGTGCCACAGCATTGTCTTCAGTTTCAGACTCGATTTGTAGAATTGTATTTAGCTGGTCGATAGCGGCCTGAATTTCCTCATGCAGCATACCGGCAAAGGCATTAGTGAGCTTGGCCAGGGCGTTTTCGTTTTCACCTTTTTTGCGGAGAATCATGCTCCATGCCAATGCCGCGGTGTTGTCATTTTCGGGAACGCCGTTGAGCGTGTTTTCTGCTTCGGTATATTGGCCGTTCAGGGCCAGGGAGTAGGCGTACAGAGATTTGAACATTTGTTGTTCGGGCTCAAGCTGAAAGGCAGCCTGGGTGTATTCCAATGCCAGGGCCGGGTCTTTCTGGGCAAAAGCGAAGAACCAGCCGGCCTGAGCGAGCAGGTCTGCCGGTGGATTGTCGGTTTCCTGAATAACTTCGGTGAGACGGTTGGCGATTCTCCGGCGAATATTCTGAGCGTCAGTACTGAGGCCCAGCTGGTCGTAGGCTTTGGCAATCAGGGCATTGACCACCGGATGGTCCGGGTCGTCATGCCGGGCGGCTTCGGCCAGTTCGATTACGGTGTTATATTGCTTGCCGGACCAGGCTCCGATAAGCCGGTTGCGACGTAGTTGGCCCGCCGCGGGGTCGTCCCCCATGAGCTTGAGAGCGTGCGGGTAGTAATCCTGAGCGAGCTGATATTCGCCGAGGTTTTCCAGTACGTTAATCAGGCTGAGCGTGGCATTAAGGTCGTAAGGATTATTACGCAACTGTAACCGCCAACGACGGGCGATATGTAAATAATACTGATTTTGCAGTTGAACATTATAATTGGCGATTTGTTCTTCGGTAAGACCTTCGAGAGTTTCAGGTTTGGGTTGGGCCGGGCCGTAGCTTACCCACTGGGCCAGAGCATTGATATTGTATTGGTAAGCATTGGCCGCCAGACCTGCCCACTGACGAGCTTCATCGGTCAGGCCTTTTTGTTCCGCGAAGTTTGCCAGCAGCAACTCTGCGGCACTGTAGACGCGGGGGTGTTCCTGGAAGATATAGAGGTTCTGTTTGAGAAAAAACTCTCTTTTTTCGCGGTCTTCCAGCAGATTGACCCGGTAATTCATCCAGTCCAGCAGAATGGACGCGTCTTCCGGTTCGAGTGTTAGATACTGCTCGACCGCTTCGGTGGCCCGGCCGGGGTCGCTGGTCGCTTCGAACATATATATCCGGGCCAAATCATGCCAGGCGTCGGCGTTATGCAGGTCCAGCTCAGCGGCGGCCTGGAGGAATACCGCACCTTCTCTGAGCCGCTGAATACTTTCGTCACGGTCCAGTTTGACGCTGCCGTAACCAAGCGCCTGCATCTGCACAGGCTGCCAGGCATCGCGGCCCATGATAAGCATTTCGATACTGTCATCAGGATAGGCATTTTCAGTATCATCCAGACCCCAGGCAGAGGTTGTAAATGCCCAGGTCAGGGCCAAGATTGCAGCGAATAACCGGTTTTTCATCATATTCTGGTCCTTGTCCTTACGGTTGCTGATTAAAACAGTTTCAATCATATTGGTTACTGTTAAATATTATCGGCACCTGGGGCCTTCAGCTTTCAGAATTGTTGTCAATGTAAAGAGATACGTCAACAGTGAAATTTTTAGTGGAAACCGGTTTTTTATGATTTCTGTTGCGGGTTGGCTTGTTGGCAGGGGGGGATAGGTTTGGGCGGACCAGATAGCGGGCTTATGGCGTTTTTGGCATTGCTTCAAGGCGGTTATATGGTTAAATTAACGGCAGTTACTGTTTTAGAACTATTGCCCAAGTGAAAGGAATCTCTTATGGCCCAGGATATTAAACTTTATTACCGTAACGCGACTTCGGATGTGGTTACTGCTGCTCACGGTGTCAGCCGGGACGAGCTTATCAAGCTGAGTGGCCGCATTAAGGATATTACCGCCAAACTGAATACCCAGCGGCTGCCTTACCGCGACCTGCCCTATAAAACCGAAGCCTGTAAGAAAGTTCAGGCCCTGGCCGACTCTCTCAAGGGGAAATTTGACAATATGGTAGTGATGGGCATTGGCGGGTCAGCGTTAGGCAATATCGCTTTGCAGACCGCCCTGAACAGCCCGATGTATAATCTAAGTGATAATCGGCCCGGCCCGCGGTTGTTCGTGATTGATAATGTTGACCCGGTTCAGTTCGGTTCGCTGCTGGAATATCTCGACGGCCAGCTTGACCGTACCCTTTTTAATGTTATAAGTAAGTCAGGCCAGACTGCCGAGACCGCTTCGCAGTTTTTGGTGGTTGACCAGATGTTGCGGCAGAAACTCGGTGCCGACAAACTCCGCGACCATATTGTAGCGACCACCGATGTCAAACAGGGTACGCTGCGTAAAGTTGTTGACAAGGAAGGTTATACTTCGCTGGAAGTACCCGACGGGGTTGGTGGTCGATTCAGTGTGCTAAGTGATGTGGGCCTGTTTAGTGCCGCGATGTGTGGTATAGACATTGCTTCGCTGCTGGCAGGTGCTCAGGCGATGGACCAGCGGGCCAAGACTGACGACCTGTTCAAAAATCCCGCGGCGCTCTATGCCGCGATTCAATATTGTTTCTATCTCAAGGGCAAGCCGCTTTCGGTGATGATGCCCTACAGTTATCAGCTAAAAGACCTTTCCGACTGGTTCCGTCAGCTTTGGGCCGAGAGTCTGGGCAAGGAAACCGATTTGGAAGGCAATAAGGTAAATGTCGGCCCTACCCCGATTAAAGCACTCGGCACGACCGACCAGCATAGCCAGGTGCAGTTGTATCGTGAAGGACCTAACGACAAAATTTTCACTCTCCTGGAAGTCGAACAGTTCGGCAGGGAAGTTGCCATTGGTGATGCCGGTGAGGTTCAGGAGCTTTCCTATCTTTCCAGCCAGAAGATGAGCAAGCTGATTAACAGCGAGAAACTAGGGACCGAATACGCTCTGGTTAAGTCCCAGCGACCGGTATTGACGGTGCGGTTCCCCGAAATCTCCGCTCATACGGTAGGCCAGTTCATATACTTCTTCGAGGTCGCCACCAGTTACATGGGTGAGCTGATGGGTATCAATACCTATGACCAGCCCGCGGTTGAACTGGGTAAAATAGCGACGTTTGCCCTGATGGGCCACGCCGACCACACGCAGTTGCTGGATAAGATTCAGGAAACCTGCAAGCTAAACGATGATTATCTGATTTAATCAGTAATACGCGCATAAAAACGCCGGTTGTCATGGAATGATGGCAGCCGGTTTTTTTATTGATTACTAACCGTTCACAGTTTTTACTTTTTATAGACCCTATACTGTGGACCCTTACTAATCGCGAAATTTGAAAAGCGACTGGCTTTTGATAACCGTATGTCTTTCCGGGAACGCGTGGAACGCATGTACTCGCAGTTCCTGGACATGGGCTTCATAGTCCAGATAGCTGAACGGCATCAGGTCGCCGATGGTTAGTTGCGGGAAGGGTACCATTATGCCGCGTTTTTTGGCCATCCCTACCAGGTCGGCATGGGTTTGCAGATACAGGTTGGGGCTCATGTTCTCGACCTGAAAACTCAGCAGGTAGCTGAACCCTTTACCCCAGCGACAGCGGTAGGCCCGCTCGCCGCGAAAAGGAAAACTCCGCCGCAACCCACGCTCCGGCAGCATCTGTTCCGGCGAACAAATCAGCTCGGTAAGGCAGTCCTTTTCGTGAAACACACTTATCACATGGCTGCAACCGACCATCCAGATATTTACTTCGTAATCACCCTGAAAAAATTGACGTGAGGAAAAAATATTAAATAATTCTGGGTGCAATGGCCGATTATAGAGATGAAAGGTTAGTTCATCCAGGCACTGGTCAATTCTTGGAATATCCATAAACTCTCAATTTCCCTGAGCTTCAAAGTCCACATAAACTGTCAAATCATCCGGAAGTCACTGCGGGACAATATATTCCGAAAACGTTCCGGGCTCGACTTGTTGCATTATAACAATCCCCCAAAAAACTGCCAAGTCAATATTGCCTAAATATTGATATGCTGCCAAAGATTTTAGTTATCGGGCGTTATGGGGCGGGTAAGTCAATCGCCTCGAGATCAGGCTCGCTTGGGCCCCAACATCCCTTTCAGATACTCATGAGTTTTTTTAGCTCCGATAACTGTCGGTATTGCATGTCCCTTATAATTGCGGCAGTCAAACGGAAAAACATCTTCGCCATCATGACCGGTAATAATTCCGCCAGCACTGTTGAGCAATGCCGCGCCAGCCGCTATGTCCCATAATCTTACATCCCAGGAAAACGTCCCCAGCACCTGCCCCGACGCGACATAAGCCAAATGCATAGCCGCACTGCCCAGGTTCAAGCATGAATGACGTTCGAATAACCTTTGGACTATCGCGGGCAGCCCGTCGCCGTAATGGCCGGGCAAAACAAAAAGGCTGTTCAAGTCAAAATTTTCTTCGACGCAGCAAACTTCAAGCCCGTTGTATTTTGTCACGCCGCCCTGATAAGCCGTGTAAACGTCCTGGCTGGCCGGCACGTAAATCACACCTAAAACCGGCATACCGTTAGAAATCAGACCTATCGAAACGCTGAACTGATTAAGGCCGTGAGCAAAATTACGTGTCCCGTCAATCGGGTCGATTACCCACCAGTTGTCCTGGTCGCCGCGCGGTTCCTGACGGAACAGATTGCCGTCGGCCCCTTCTTCTGCCAGAATGCCATAATCGCCAAATTCGCCCGACAGAATTTCTATAATCCCGGCCTGACATTTAATATCCGCTTCGGTTAATACCTGAGTGGCACTTTTAAGGCTGGCGGTGGTTTTGCCCAGCATTTCCAGAGCTAAAGCACCTGATTCTTTCGCGGCCCGAACCGCTACTTCCAACAAATGGTCATACTGCATCATTTTTCCTTATAAAAAAGGAAGGTGTCCGGTACATTTTTTTTTATTACACGACCACCAACCATCATATTTAACCAAATCACCAACAAAAGCCCAAGTCACGTATCCAACATCCAAAAACCAAAACCAAGAGGTGATGGGACCAGTCCATAAAAACAACTCCTGCCAAGGGCAGGCACCTCGCCGTTCACTTTTGCCTCTTTGCCTTATGTTTACTTCTGCCTCTTGCCTCATCCCTTCTTAAATGCCTCATGCCTATTGCCTTCTTCAAGAGTGGCTGCTTCTTGCCCGGCAAGGCCCTGGTTTGGGTTTATATCTGCCCCTGGTCATCTTCGGATTCATCTTCCATTTCGCCCGGCGTAACCGCGGTGGTTTCCAGGATACGGTCTATCTTGCCTCTGACAAAGGGCAGAAAAGGTACGTGCTGAATGCGACGCAGCTCACGCCTGCCCATCGAATCGTAAATAATCAAATCGCCAGCCAGACAAAGCAAAAACTCAAAAAAGTCCGGGTAGCTTGAGCTTACCCGTTTAGCCCCACGGGCCAGCGAATCATCCATTCTGCCGAACTGCGAATGTTCAAACTCGTTATGCGTAATTCGCCATTTGGAGTTTATGCGGGACCATACCCACATGATGACATACAGCACCGAAAGCACGATACTGATTATCACGCCCAGCGAACTGGAATATTGCGGGTCCAGGTCGGCGAAGAACTGATAAATACGCGAAAATATCGTGACGCTTTTAACATCGCGAAGCCACAAAATCGCTACCCAGCCGCCCGCCAGCAGGACCACCCAGAATATCGTCTGGTTACGATTTAAATCAAATCCTACCGTAACCAGCACTACCAGCAGCGTGATTCCCCATATCCAGGCCAGAACCTCCGAGTTCGCCTGCATCTGGCTGTCGAGCAGCCAGAGAACAAAACCCACCACAATCAAAGGCCAGCAGAAAAGAAACTTCGGATAAGTATAAAATGTTACTTCATGGCGAGAGCTATGGGCCATTGAACAACTCCTTGAAATTATTTTTTATTAATCGGATGACGAATAATGGTTTTCAGTCTTTCCGGTTTGCACCGCCGCGGGTCACTCAGGTAGATCTCATGATGCCTGCCGCCGAGTTTATAACCGTTTTCATCGATAAAAACAAACAGCCGGTCGATAGTCGGTTTTTCCTGAGTATAAGGGCCCAGGTGCATAATCTGAGCGGCGGTCCCTTCCGAAAACTTTTCCAGACGCAGCTGCTCCAACGCGACAACCTCTTTTTTGGACTCAACCTTTTTGAGCGTGTCGGTAAAGACCTTTTTATTAAACCATTTGGGCTGCATTATCATCAACGTCCACTGCCACTGGTCCTTGAGTTGTTTTTCAAAGGAGGCCATGTCCTCGGCCCACCAGAGGCCTTCCAAAGGGGGCACCACGTAGTCCGGCGTTTCGGGGGCTTCTTTCAGCATGAATTTAGCGGTATACGAAACGCTGTACAACGCCTCAATTGCCTGTTGAAATGCCGCCGAGTGGTTCGGGTCACCCCGACCGTCTACCATAAGGTAGTTAAATGGTGGGATTTTAATTATTTTAGGTTTGCTCGCCGAGGCAGTATATAAATCCTTATATTCTTTTTTGAAATCGAGCTTTTCCATAAAGTTTACCTGTGTTTTTTTAACATCTTATTTGCTAATGGGTTATAGGGGGCACGGGTTTTAACCGACCACCCGTCAGGCCTAACTCTAACCTAACGCCCCCACTCTGGCAAGTACCTAAGTTTGTGGCGGCTGTCCCATCAATCCTTGACCTCAGATAGCCAATGCCGTAAATTACCGACAGTTGTTCGCAGGGATACCCCTGCCGTTCTGACTGAGATAGTTAATCTCTTACAAATGACAAAAACAACCACAAGCCCCCAAGGGGCGAAAGAAAATTAATTGCCGTTAAATAACTTATGTCTTATCTCTTAATTAAAAATCCGCGTAATCCGTGTAATCCGCGGCTAAATATTTTTCATTGACGTTGTTTGGAGTTTTAGATTTTGAGTTTAGAATTTGTTTAGAATTTAGAGCTTAGAATTTCCAGCGTAGCTGGCTTAAGTTTTTAAAATGTCTTTTAGATTAGACATCCGATTCCGGTAACTTCATAACGATTAAAGTTATATGTTTGTAAAAAATTATAGTTCAAATGGTCGGGGGTTGAGGCCCAGGTGAAAAAAATACGTGAAAGAGAATTGATTCATTGCGAAGATGAATGTTTCGCGAACCGAAAGCGATATCAGCAGCTTTTTGAGGAGATGCTAAGCGGCCTGGCCCTCCACGAGATAATCTGCGATGACCAGGGCAACCCCTGTGACTACCGCTTCCTGGAGGTCAATCCCGCCTTCGAAAAACTTACCGGCCTGAAACGCCAGAACATTATCGGTAAAACCGTGCGCCAGATAATGCCTAACACTGAAGATTACTGGATCGAGATTTATGGCAAGGTTGCTCTGACGGGATATGAGGCTCATTTCGAAAATTTCAGCCAGGAACTAAATCGCCATTACGAAGTCACCGCTTATTGCCCCGAACCCGGTAAATTCGCGACAATCTTTCTTGATATTACCGAACGAAAACGCTCATTGCAGGAGATCGAAAACAGCGAACATAAATACCGGGCCCTGTTCGAACATGCCGGAGATGGCATTTTTATTATCGATACCAAAACCGACATGATTGTCGATGCTAATCCGGAAATCTGCCGAATCCTCGGATATGTCCGCGAAGAAATAATCGGTAAGCATCATACCCAGCTTCACCCGGAGGATGAATATCACAGAGCTCTTGAGCTTCAGCAGGAGTCTGAAACTTCGGGCGGCTTCACAAATGTTGAGGACACACACTACCTGCATAAGGACGGCACCAAAGTCCCCGTAAGCCTGACCGCCACCGTTATCGCCACGCCTCCAAGCCCGATTGTGCTGGTCTCTGTCAGAGACATCAGCGACCGTCGTAAACATGAACAGGAACGCGAAGAACTCCTCAAAACCCTGGAACTGAAAAATCAGGAATTCCAAAGCGTACTTTATGTCACCAGCCACGATTTACGCGCCCCCCTGGTAAATGTACAGGGCTTCACCAAGGAGCTTTTTCATGCCAACCGTGATATTAGGGAAATTCTCAAAAAACTGGAGGTTGACCCCAAAACCAAATCAAAACTGGATTATCTGCTCGACCATGACATCCCCGAAGCCTCGGACTATATCCGTACCAGCGTAATTAAAATGCAGGCTTTGCTCGCGGGGTTGCTTCAGGTCTCCCGGGCCGGCACCGCCAAACTAAATATCAAAACCGTTGATGCCAATGAACAAATCAAACAGGTTATCCAGTCAATGACCTATCAGATTCAGCAGAATAACATTCAGGTTAAGGTTGGCGATTTGCCTCGCTGTCGCGCCGATGCTGCCCAGTTCAACCGGGTCATGAGCAACCTGCTCGATAATGCCGTCAAATACGCCGATACCGAAAAAACCGGTCGAATAGAAATTCGCGGCGAAGCAGGCGACGGTAAGGTCTTTTATTATATCAGCGATAACGGAATTGGCATCGCCGAAGGTGAAACCGACAGAATTTTTGAAATGTTTTATCGCAGCCGCCCCCAGGCTTTGTGCCCCGGCGAAGGACTCGGCCTGACTATCGTCAAACGTATTATTGAACGAATGGACGGCAAAATCACTCTTGTCTCCCAATCCGGCCAGGGCACAACGTTCACCATAACCTTACCTAACCCATAAAAATCGGCGCATAAAAAAACGGGCCCCTGGCTCCAGTCGAGCACAGTGGGCCCAAGCTCATATCACTCACTCCCAACCAGAACTTCAGCCGGAAGAATGAATCTGACCGGGGAAAGGCATAAAAACCCGACCAGAGAGCGACATATCATAACGCCAATATTCGGCGGTTGCTTTTGCCGGGCTTAACCGGATAGTACAGGTTACGGCCAAGCCCTGCCAGCCAAGCATCATTAACACGAGCATCAAAAAAACTCGCATTGCTTTTCAAATAAGGCTCATCCCCCAGCCGGGGGAGCCCGTGTTTCCGAAAAAAACTTTTCAGAAACCCGGAACGAGCCTGTCTATATCATCGTGCCGAACACAGACTGCTGTTTCAGCGACGTTTGTTTGCGGCGAGTCTTCGTCGAGAAAAAGACTCGGCCAAATTTTTTATCTCCGCCAGGAGACTACACGCTATATATATTAAGCCCGGAACACAAACCAGATGAATCAAATTCCGGCGACCAGTCAGCAAGCCTCGCAGGGCCCTCTCGACATCAAAGCAGGCAAACCAGTACACATGTTCCTAACGGCCTCAAGCCAAAAAACAAAATCTTTCATGGGCCGACTATAAACTAAAATATAAATCACCCCTGGGCAAATAAAGCGCGGACTTTTCGTATAAAATTGGATAATAAATAAACGAGCAGGGGGGCACCGTCCACCTAAGATTCGGCGGCTCAAGAAGTTAAGGAATAATCCCCCTTTGTCAGACGCTCAGCAGAGGTCGTCCGGCCCAAACAACTGCTGCAATTTCGCCGCCAGCAGAATGTGCTTCAGATTTTCGTCAGACTGTCTTTCCAGATAATCTTCCGTAAAATCCAGCTTGAAACGTCCCCGGAAGTCCTGGATGCTTTGCACCAAGTCTTCCCGGCTCATCCGTCCCACTTCGCTTACCACTACGTCATAATCCATTTCGAGTGTTCCGACCATTGTTTCCACCTTCATATAGGCATTTTGGCTTTTCGTCCATATCAAATATCGGCCCGATATGACAGACTCTTTGTTAAACTTTGATATTAGGCAAATCACTCGAAATCTGTTGTATCGCATTTAATACACTGGGGTTATGCCGGAAGGGGGGGGCTGTTAAGTTAGATTGCGATTATGGCACTGCCAAGCGGCTTTCCACATTTCTGGTACTATCTTACAGGTGGTTTTGGGCCGTCCATATCGTGAATAATGAAAAAAACTTGCCATCCCCGTTACGTCTGATAATCTTTGACTATGAAAATTGAGGAACTTGATTATATTCTGCCGCACGAGCTTATCGCCCAGGAAGGCCTTAATGACCGCAGCCGTTCACGCCTGCTGGTCCTGGCTCGCCAAACCAATACTCTGGAGCATCGCCATTTCGCTGACATTGTCGATTATCTCCAGCCCGGCGATTCTCTGGTCATCAACCAAAGCAAGGTAATCCCCGCCCGTTTTTATCTGCGACGCACCAGCGGCGGCAGAATTGAAGGCCTTTTTCTCGAAGAGGCCCCCAACAGCCGGTGGCTGGTCCTGCTCAAAAACGCCGCCAGAGTAAAAATCGACGAGATACTCGATTTCACGACCGCAGATACCAGCGTTGGACTGCCCGAAAATCCGCCCCAGATAAAAGTCATCGAGCGTAGGCAGGAAGGGCAATATCTGCTCGAACCGCTATTTAACGAACCCGGTTTCGCCGTTCTCGAACGTTTCGGTATTATGCCCCTGCCCCCTTATATCAAACGTCAAGCCGGCGACAACCACCAAAAAAACGACCTCAGCCGCTACCAGACCGTTTACGCCCATACGCCCGGCTCGGTTGCCGCTCCCACCGCAGGCCTGCATTTCACCCCTGAGCTTATCCAGCAGCTGGAGTCTAAAGGTGTCCAGATTGCCCGCGTAACCCTCCATGTCGGCCTGGGTACTTTCAAGCCGGTTACCGCCGATAAGCTCGAAGACCACCAGATGCACCACGAATGGTACGAGGTCAGCTCACAGGCCGCCGATGTTATTAACCAGACCAAAGCTGCCGGAAAACGAGTTATTGCCGTTGGTACTACCTCAGTAAGAACACTCGAAAGCCTGCCTTTTTCCGATGGCCGGATCAGGCCACACGCCGACTGGACCAACCTGTTTATCACGCCGGGCTGTCAGTTCCACGTGATTGACGGCATGATTACCAACTTCCACCTGCCCCGGACCACTCTCTTGGCCATGGTCTGTGCCCTGGCTGGCAAAGAAAAGGTAATCAACGCCTATCAGCAGGCCGTAGCCCAAAAATATCGATTCTACAGCTACGGAGACGCCATGCTGATATTATGATGGAGCAGGTATAAAACGTAGCCGACATAGAACAGAAGCAAAACCCCGCCTTCCCAGCGATTCAATTTGAACCCGCTGCGCATCATGGGTAAAAGCACTATTGCGGTTATGAGCATGATAGCCCAGTCCAGATTGCCGATGCCCGCGGCCTGAAATGGCTTGGCCACGCCCGTAGCTCCCAGGATTGCCAAAATATTAAAAATGTTCGACCCCACAACGTTTCCGATGGCAATGTCAGCTTCTCGTTTCAGGGCTGCGACCACTGAGGTTGCCAGTTCCGGCAGGGAGGTCCCGACACTGACGATCGTAAGCCCGATTACCGCCTGAGACATTCCCAGAGTTTCAGCTATTCGAATCGCTCCTGTCACCAGAAGTTTTGAACCAGCCACCAGACCTGCCAGGCCCAGGATCACCCACAATATCATTAGTCCCGGCTTGCCCCTTTTTTTCGAGTCTGTTTCAGGTTGATTTCCTTCGCGGTCTGCCGCACGCAGGGTCAGCCAGGAATACGCCACCGAAAGAGCAAATAGTATAATGCCTTCGAGACGGGCCAGCCTGCCATCCCCAAGAAAATACCAGCCCAACAGAGAAACCCCAATCATTACGGGCATATCTTTGCGAATCACCGACAGTGAAATGCCAACCGGGCATATCAGGGCCGTCAAGCCCAAAATAAAAGCTGCATTGAATATATTCGAACCAACCACATTGGCCGCGGCAATATCCCCGGCACCAGCCCACGACGAGCTTATACTTACAGTCATTTCCGGGGCGCTCGTTCCGTAAGCCACTACCGTTAGACCGATTGCCAGAGGACTGACACCCATCC
>CAXXMR010000010.1:0-86753 GCA_963663805.2 Sedimentisphaerales bacterium | reverse complement strand
CATTTCAAAAGTTATAAGACTTTTATTAACAAATCTTTAAGTCAAATAAAACCCACCGTTACTTTCTCGTCAAAAATAACAAATATGTAACAAAAACATAAAGTGTTACATTTATGTGGGCTTTTTTAAGATTTCACCGACAATTCTGTTATAATCCGATCAAAGAAACTATCGGTCAAGCAAATCGCCACAACCAACTATACAACAATAAATTACATCGATAATACCAAAAAACCGTCTCGAAACTCCTGTTCGATAAAAATTCGCATGGCGATTTCGGGCTACATTTTTGTCGTCAGTTAAATCGCCGCCCCGCCTTTCTCACCTGTGCGAATCCTGATACACTCTTCCAGATTACTAATAAAGATTTTCCCATCGCCCAGCGAACCATCCGAACCATGCTTGGCCGCCTTCAAAATCGCATTTACCGTAGTATCCACAAAATCGTCATTACAGGCAATATCAATCCTCACCTTGGAGATGAGATTGGGCGCGATTTCCTGCCCGCGATAAAGATTTATCTCGCTGGCCCGACCATGACCGGTACAGCGACTAACTGTAATACGGGTAATTTCCGCCCGAATCAATTCCTCACGGACTTCATCGAGCTTGTCCGGCTGAATAATAGCTGTTACTAATTTCATCGTTGCTCCTATGCCTCAATTCGGGTTAATCATAACCGTAGCCATGTTCGCCGTGCAGAGAAAAATCCATGCCGGCCATTTCCAGCTTCTCTTCCAACCGAAAACCGATTGTCTTTTCAATCACAAAACAAATCAACAACGTCCCAACCCCTGCCAAAGCACCGTCGCCAACATGCCGATTCACCAAAATCCGCTAAGCTGCCAAACTCCCAAAAAGCTGCACTTTCGTAACCTGCACCTCAGATAGCTTCGCCGCCCTTCTCATCAGTACGAATCCGAATACATTCCTCCAGACTCGTAACAAAAATCTTGCCGTCACCTATCTTACCTTCACCGTGTCTGGCCGCCGTCAAAATCGCATTGACGGTAGTATCAACAAATTCATCGTTGCACGCGATATCCAGCCGAATCTTACTAATCAAATCCGGCGCCACCGCCTGACCCCGGTATAATTCAATCTCCTCAGCCCGGCCCCGGCCGGTACAGCGACTAACCGTAATACGAGTAATCTCAGCTTTTATCAAAGCCTCACGCACCGCGTCCAGTTTATCAGGCTGAATTATCGCAGTTACCATCTTCATCTCTGTATTTCCTTTCTGCCCGCGAGCAGGTGTATTGATTTCTATTTAATAAATTTTCTCACAAACAGCGATTAATTCAGATTCAGCATACCGTAGCCATTCTCGCCGTGCAGGCTGTCGTCCATGCCGGCCATCTCTTTGCTCTCAGCCAGCTTGAACCCGAAAACTTTATCCACAAACACCGCGATAATCAAAGTCACAACCGCCGAATAAACTATACTCAGCAGCACACCTTCAACCTGATACCATAATTGCGTACTGAAACCATGTTCAGGTATTTCACGCAGAACAAAAGTTAAACCGATTGCGCCGAACATACCCGCGACACCATGAATACCAAACACATCGAGCGTATCGTCATAACCAAGTTTGTTTTTCAGAGAAATAGCGCCATAGCAGCAGAAACTCGCTATAACACCCAGAATCACCGCGCCATAGGGCGGCACATCACCCGCGGCCGGCGTAATCGCCACCAGCCCCGCCAGAATCCCCGAAACCAGACCCAAACTAGTAGCTTTGCGTAAATGTACCGCTTCGATAAGCATCCAGGTAAGCGCACCGGCCGCCGCGGCAATCTGAGTTACCGTCAACGCCTGAGCGGTCTGCAAGCCACTAGAAACCGAACTGCCCGCATTAAAACCAAACCAGCCCACCCACAGCAAACCGGCTCCCATCATAGTCATTACCAGATTATTCGGATGCATAGCGGTTTTGGGATAACCGCGACGCGAACCAAGATACAAAGCCGTAACTAAACCTGCCACACCCGCTGATATATGAATCACGGTACCGCCGGCAAAATCAATGGCCTTGCCGGTAAGAAAACCACCACCCCAGACCCAATGCGCCAGCGGATTGTAAATCAGCAAACTCCACAAAGCGATGTAAATGCAATAGCCTTTGAACCGAACACGCTCGGCGAACGCACCGGCAATCAGGGCCGGAGTGATAATTGCAAACTTGCCCTGGAACATCGCAAAAACCAGGGACGGTATCGCCATGGCTTCGCCGTTCACTTCAATCGGGTAAAGAGAGCCCGGCCCACTGTCCAGACCCTTCAGAAAAAAGAAATCCCAGTCCCAACCACACCAGCCGTTACTGCTGCCAAAGCACATCGCGTAACCAGCGATAATCCATATCACCCCGATGATTGCCATCGCCGCGAAACTGTGCATCATGGTACCCAGCACATTTTTCGTACGCACCAGCCCACCATAAAACATCGCCAGACCCGGCACCATCAGCAGCACAAAAGCTGTCGAAGTCAGCATCCACGCCGTCGTCCCCGAATCCACTTTCAGACTGTCATCGGCCCAGAGCAGCCCCGGAAGCAAACCTACCAACAGCACCGCCCCTGCGAACTTTCCTTTAACCATTCCCGAGATTCCTTTCTGTTCTCTGTGCACGCCGGTGTCAAACGACCAACTACGCTTGTCAGCCCATCTAACACAATTGTTGTCTATCGCCAAAATATCAAAGCAATAAACGTGCCAGAAATCAAAAATGTCTCTATCTACAGGAATGTACTACATTTATGTCTTTACCGCCCGCCCCTTCTGCAATGGCCAAAATCACACTTTTGTAACAACTGTCATGTTTTTTACATTATTGTCACGCCGCCCGCTCTCTCGCAACTTCCTCACCAGGCTGCCCTCCCAAAAAACCTGTGCCCCCGAAAAGAGGGGCCCGGTGTGCCCTGCCGCTAACGACAAAACACACCGGTCTCGGGTCGCCCCAAATTCATAAATCAATCGACCAGCTAATTATTAGCCAATTGCGTCACCGCCTTCTTCGCCGGTACGAATCCGCACACAGCGTTCCAGCGGAATTACAAAGATCTTACCGTCGCCAATCTCGCCGGTCTTGGCGCCAGCGACGATGGCATCGATTGTCGCCTGGACATAATTCTCATTAACCGCTATCTCCAGACGAACCTTCTTGAGCAGATTAACTTCGACATCCACACCGCGATACGATTCGTGGTAACCGCCCTGCTGACCGCAGCCTAGAGCGTTGGTGACCGACATCTTATAAATCTCAGCCGCGTATAACGACTGTTTCACATCGTTCAGCTTGTGGGGCTGTATATAAGCCACTATTAAATGCATAACTAAATCTCCTGTCTATTTCAGGCCCGCGATATTCGCCGCAGCCTGTGTGTTATTATTTACAGTTCTACTCGGCGACATTAGTGATTGGTAAAAATCTGGAATCCGCTGTACGCTTCCATACCATGTTCGGTAATATCCAGACCCTTGAGTTCTTCTTCGGCAGTCACGCGGATACCGACAGTGGCCTTGATGATACTGAACAGAATCAGACCCAGGAAAAATGCCCAGGCAAAACCTGCTCCGACACCCTGCCAACTGTACCCCAAACTGCCCAAAACCACCACCGTAAAACAGACCGCTGTTGGCATCACCGATACCCAGTACCGCTTCAGCGTTGAACAAACCGCAGGCCAGAGTACCGAAAGCACCGCAGACACCGTGTACCGATACCGCACCGACCGGGTCATCAACCTTCAATACAGAGTCAATAAATATAACACTCAGCACTACCAGGGCACCAGCGATCAAACCAATGAAAATCGAGCCCATTGGAGTCACGGTATAGCAGCCTGCGGTAATCGCTACCAAACCTGCCAAAGCACCATTCAGCGACATGGACGCATCCGGCTTCTTCGAGATTATCCACGATACAATCATCGCCATAATCGCACCCGCCGCGGCAGCCAGGTTGGTGGTAACCGCCACCCGACCTATTTCACCATTACCGGTGGGTGGGTACTGCCCGGATTGAAACCGAACCAGCCGAACCACAGAATGAACACACCCAAAGCTGCCAGAGTAATGTTATGACCCAGAATAGCGCGAGGCTTTTTGTCAGGACCATATTTACCGATACGCGGGCCAAGGATTATGGCACCTGCCAGAGCTAACCAGCCGCCGATAGAATGTACAACAGTCGAACCGGCGAAATCACAAAAACCCATCTTTTCCAGCCAGCCGTTACCGTTGAGCAGGCTGCCCCACGCCCATGACCCGAAAATCGTGGTAAATGAACGCACAGATAAATACACCTGTACAGCAAATAAGCCTTGAACTTGGTACGACCTGCCATAGCGCCCGATACGATGGTCGCGGCGGTCCCGGCAAAAACGGTCTGGAATATCAAAAAGGTGTAATTCCAATGAGCCCCGTCACCGGCGGTATCGCCCACGCTCAGCAAATTGGTCACACAAAAATCTGTAGTACCAAATACGCCGTTGGTAACACCGAACATCAAACCGAAACCGATAAAAAAGAACGCCAAAGTACCGATGGAAAAGTCCATCAGGTTCTTCATGATAATATTTACCGCGTTCTTGGCACGGGTAAAGCCAACTTCCACCATCGCGAAACCCGCCTGCATAAAAAACACCAGAAACGCCGCTAAACAGGTCCACACGATATTCAGATTATTCTGCAAGGCCTCGTTCATTGCGGTTAGCTCTGCGATATTGGCCGAATCATCAGCCCAGGCCCCCGAGCCCGCAAAGCCCAGAGCCAGCATCACCAGTAAAAATACTTTCCATCTTACATAGTTCTTCATTGTCTTATTCCTTCCCGAGTTCAGCGACCCGATCGAAAAATGTTCTATCAATTTTGTACCCATGTCCCGCCTTTTACCCCCCTGCCGCCGCGGAACTCAGCAGCCATAGGTTTAATCAATCAAAACGAATAACTCACGCTTACGCCGCCATAAAACTCATCTTCATCATTAACAGAATCATCCATGGAAACCTGATAAGCCACGAACGGTCCTACCGATACCGGACCAACATCAAAGCTCGTCCCTGCCGTAAAAGTCATGTGCGACCAGTCATGGTCCGACCCAAACAAACCGTCGTTATAATTAATATCCGAAGACAGCGACAAAGCATATTCAGTACCCGGAATAGCTATATCTGTCGCTAACGCGAAACTATGATACCAACCCGATACACCGCTCACACCCGAATCCGTCGGCCACAACTTACCCACATAGTAACTCGGCACCAGCGTAAGCTCACCCACGGCAATCAGATTCGGCAATGCCGCACTAACGCCAAACTCCTGAGTATCGGCTTCACTGTTGAGTTTCGGAAAATCGAAATATATATAATTTGCACCAAAATCAACCGCGAAAGTCTCGTCCTCCATCAAAGTCGTGCCGTAATACAGAGTATAGTCATATTCCTGCCAGGCATTGATACCGTTGCCCGAACCCATGGGAATTGAACCCCACACATTCACGCCGAAACCCGTTCCGAATAAATCGAAATCAACGCTCGGCTGAAACGCCGCATGGTCGTCAAACAAATCATAACCACGCCATAAATACTTACTCACATAAGTCGCGTCCAGAGCAACGCCCAAACCGGCATCTTCCGCCCTCGCCATACCGCTCATACCAAGCATCCCTGCTAATACCACAACCAATGTGCTCAATCTTGCTTTTGTCAGCTTCATGTTTTAACTCCTGTTAGCTTTTCCGTTAGTTCACTCTATTTTCATATACCTTTTTCTGAAACCGGCCGGGTTTCCGGGCTTGCGACAATTCACAACCCACACTTCCCCCTAATGCACATTCCGTGCCAGAAAAATATCAATCACATAACTACTTGTAAACAAAATGCTTACAAAATATATGGCAAGATTGCCAAAAAATCCAGATTACATGGTTGTCATAAGCTAACATGTTTGTTACAATTTTGTAACTAAAGCAGGATGCCGACTACCGCCCCAAGGAGCCCAAAATGACAAAAACCATCAACGTGTCAGAAAAGAAGCTGCAACATGCCCAGAGGCACGTCCGAGAACTAGAGACCCTTTACAGTATAAGCAGAATTATAGCCATAGGCCAAAACCAGCAGCAGATGCTCGCCGAAATCCTTGATATGCTCGACCACGAACTGGGCATGACTCGCGGCACAATTTTGCTTCTGGCACCCGACAACTCCGAAATCAACGTCGAAGTCGCCCATAACCTCTCCGAAAAACAGCGACAGGCCATGAGTTACCAGCTCGGCGAAGGTGTAACCGGCAAGGTCGTACAAAATTGTTCCCCCGCCATTGTGCCAAAAATCTCACAAGACCCGCTGTTCCTCGACCGACGAAACCGCAAAAAAATCGTCCGCAGCGAAATAAGTTTCATTTGCGTACCCATCGCCATCGACAAACAAGCCATCGGAGCAATGTCTGTTGACCGCGTTTTCGATGAAGAAGCACCCCTCGACGAAGACGTCCGCTTCCTCAGCATCGTCGGCAGTATGATTGCCAACGACATCAGGTCACGCCGAGCCGCCGCCGCCCAAAGCCAAATCCTCCAGGACGAAAACCTACGCCTCCGCACCGAACTGGAAGACCGTTTCCGACCCGAAAACATCATCGGTAATTCAGGTGCCATGCGCGACGTATATCAAGCCATACATCAGGTCAGTTCATCCGACACAACAGTACTCATCCGCGGCGAATCAGGAACCGGCAAGGAACTCGTCGCCCACGCCATACATTATTCCAGCCCTCGGGCCCAACAGCCTTTTGTACGCGTTAATTGTGCCGCGCTCAGCGAAAACCTGCTCGAATCAGAACTCTTCGGCCACGAAAAAGGAGCTTTCACCGGAGCAGTACAGGCCCGGATTGGACGCATCGAAGAAGCCGCCGGAGGAACCCTGTTCCTCGACGAAATCGGAGACTTCTCACCCGCAACTCAAGTAAAACTGCTGCGATTCCTGCAGGAACGCGAATTTGAACGCGTCGGCTCCAACAAACCCATCAAAACCAATGTCCGCGTACTCTGTGCCACCAACGCCAATCTTGAAAAAAATGTCGAAAAAGGCACATTCCGCCAGGACCTCTACTATCGTATAAACGTATTCCCCATCTTCCTGCCCGCCCTGCGTGACCGCAAAGATGACATACTACAGTTAGCCGACCACTTCTCCGAGCAATACGCCCAACGTATGGGCAAGGAAATCCGCCGTATTACCACCCCCGCCATCAACATGATGACCAGCTACCACTGGCCCGGCAATGTCCGCGAACTCGAAAACTGCATCGAACGGGCCGTACTGCTCAGCTCCGACGGCGTAATACACGGTCATCATCTGCCCCCCACACTCCAGACCTCAGATGCCACCGACACCTTCGGCACCGGAACACTCGAGGAGAGAGTCGCACTCTTCGAACGTGACATCATCGTTGATTCACTCAAGCAGACCAACGGCAATCTTGCCGCTGCGGCCCGAACCCTGGGAACCACCCCCCGCATCATTCGCTATAAAACCAAACAACTCGAAATTAACCCCGACCGCTACAATCGAAAAAAATAAACCTGACAAACCACATTTCGCCGATAAAATAACATGAACTATACAGCAATAAACAAAAACACAGTCCGGGTGGCAGCTTCTTGCCAAGTAAGGGGCTGGTCTTATCTTTTTTAAAAGACCCCAAAGGGGTCATAAGAGCGAATGGCCGGGCGGCGTAAGCCCCCGGATGACTGGAAAAGCAATTATAAAGCTCCGAAGGGGCGAAAGAAAATTATCTAAAAAAGGCTATCCGGAATCTAAAAATATGAACATCCTCGGAATATCAGCTTTCTACCACGACAGTGCCGCCGCTCTCATCCAGAACGGCAAAATCATCGCCGCCGCTCAGGAAGAACGCTTCACCCGTATCAAACACGACCAGAACTTCCCCAACCACGCCGTCGAATACTGCCTCCAACAAGCACAAATCACCGCTGACCAGATCAATTACGTCGTTTTCTACGAAAAACCTCTGCTCAAATTTGAACGCCTGCTCGAAACCTACCTCGCCTACGCCCCTCGCGGATTCAAACAGTTTTTCATGGGTATCCCCGTCTGGCTCAAACAAAAACTCCACCTGCCCCGCGAGATGGACCGAGCCCTCAACCATAAATACAAAGGCCGCTACGTCTTCACCCAGCACCACGAATCACACGCCGCCAGCGCCTTCTTCCCCTCCCCCTTCAACGAAGCCGTCATCCTGACCCTCGACGGAGTCGGCGAATGGGCCACCGCCAGTTACGGTATAGGTCGCGACAACAAGATTGAAATCTCCCACGAAATGCACTTCCCCCATTCCGTCGGCCTGCTCTATTCCGCCTTCACCTACTTCTGCGGATTCCGCGTCAATTCCGGCGAATACAAACTCATGGGTCTGGCTCCCTACGGCCAACCGACCTACACCGACCGCATCCTCGAAAATCTCATCGACCTCAAGCCCGACGGCTCCATCCGCATGAACCTGAAATACTTCCCCTACTGCCACGGCACCACCATGACAGGCCCAGAATTCGACAAACTGTTCGACGGCCCCCGCCGCACCCCAGAAATGAAAATCACCCAACGCGAAATGAACCTCGCCGCCTCAATCCAGCAGGTAACAGAGGAAATCATGCTCCGCGCCGCCAACCATCTCCACAAAGAAACCGGCATGAAAAATCTCGTACTCGCCGGCGGTGTCGCCCTCAACTGCGTCGGCAACGGACGTATCCTCCGCGAAACACCATTCGACAATGTCTGGATTCAGCCTGCCGCCGGAGACGCAGGCGGTGCCCTCGGAGCAGCCCTGTTTACCTGGCACCAACTGCTCGACAACCCCCGCCAAGCCACCGGCGTAGATTCTCAGCAAGGCTCACTGCTCGGCCCCGCCTACACCAACCAACAGGTCACCGAATTCCTCGACTCCATCAAAGCCCCCTACGAAACCATTAGCGACGAAGACCTGCTCTGCGACAAAATCGCCGACCTCATCGCTTCCGAAAAAGTCATCGGCTATTTCCAGGGCCGCATGGAGTTCGGCCCCCGCGCCCTCTGCCACCGTAGCATAATCGGAGACGCTCGCAGCAGAGACATGCAGACCACTATGAACCTCAAAATAAAATTCCGCGAATCGTTCCGACCCTTCGCACCCTGCGTACTGCGTGAGGACGTGGACGAATATTTCCAGATGCGACCCGAAGAAGACAGCCCCTACATGCTCCTGGTCGCCCCCGTAAAGGAAGACAAACGCCTCACCCAAGACGGCCCACAACCCACCGGCCTGGCCGCCCTGAAGACTAACCGCTCAACGGTGCCCGCCATCACCCACGTTGATTATTCCGCCCGCGTCCAAACCATCGACAAAGACCGCCACCCCAGAATGCACCAAATCATGTCAGCCTTCAAACAAAAAACCAACTGCCCCGTAATCATCAACACCAGCTTCAACATCAGAGGTGAACCAATAGTCTGCACCCCCGAAAACGCCTACAGATGCTTCATGGCAACCGACATGGACATCCTCGTGCTAGAAAACCAAATCCTATACAAAGACCAGCAACCCAAATCAGCCCAAACCGACGCCGAAGCATACAAATCACAATTCAAACTAGATTGAAATTTTGTCTCTTTCCGATTGTCAGGAAAAAAATGCAAGATCATATTGACACACTCACATCTTGGAAACAGCACAGCAATAAAGCCGCAAAGTGCATCAGCAGGATTTACCTAGCGTTAACCGTACTGATAGCAGCGTACGTCATATTTGTATATTTATACGGCGGCCTTGACCTGCTGGAAAAATTTATTGCAGGAACTCTAAAGAAAGCAACCCTCCCTTTCTTCTATTTAATTTTCCTATGGATTATTATCGGCCACGGAATATTCCTCGTTAAGTATCAGAAAATCGATCGGAATAATTGGCTTTTCTGGTCAGGTTTCTTTTTCTGCGCCCTCATTTATACATTATTCCTCAGCGAAAGAACTTCATATGGAGATTTCGGCGACTATTACAGAGGGGCTCAAAATATAGTCTATGAGCAACCGTTTCACCCCCGATATATCTACCTGCCCTTTTGGGCCACAATATTACAACCATTGGCTCACCTGGGATTCGGAACGGTTCAGGCTTTTTGCCTGGGCCTCAATTTGGCTTCATTCCTCGTATTTTACACCCTTACCTGCAAAATCCTGACAAAATTCAACTTCTCGAAAGAACTGGCTGTCGTTTTCACAACCGTCTTCCTTTGCATCAATACACCTGTAATTCGCACATTTGGCTACATACAAGTCAATTTCCATATGACAAATCTCATTTTGCTTTCTTTGCTGACATATCAGCGATCAAAAGTATTATCTGCGTTTTTTTTAGCCCTGGGGTTCCACCTGAAAATTTCGCCGGCCATTTTCGCCCTGCCATTTTTATTAAACAAAGATTGGCGTTGGTTGTCCTACTTCTTTTTTGCCATTTTCACAATCGTCATCTTCACTTCTCTGGCAAACGACTTTTCGTATTATGGCAGTTCCATTGCGAACCTTCAAAAAGCAAGCAATTACATCATGGGGCCTTCACGACAAAACTCCATAGACTGTTTCATAAAATCAACCTTTGTTTATACGAAAGCACCTGCCCATATAGCCAAATATCTGATTATCGCCTGCAAAGTTACCCTTATTTTTTTCACCGCTGTTATTCTTCGAAAAAACATAACCAACCGAACATTTCTCGCCAAACCCTCACAACAAAGCATCATTTACAACAGCTTTCCGGCACTTTCTCTGCTAATGACAGCCATTTCACCCATTATTTGGCCCCATCACCTGGTTTTTCTTATCCCGGCTTTTTTAATCATATTCAAAAAAAACGCTCTGCCATATCACATGCTGATGTATATTTTCGCCTGGATTTTAATGTTTGTCATCCCAACATTTAATTTCTACCCCCTGGCTTTCCATCGCCTCCTGGGGTTGTTAATATGTTTTTGGCTGCTCTGGCAAATCTCAAAACAGCAGCACTCACAAAAAAACGTAATCATTGATGTTATAGAAAAAAGATTGGCAATCTGCTTTAATATCTAAAAAATAGCACAGATCAAACCTGACGCCCTGAAGAAAAACAAGATGCCCAATATACTCTATACAATTAACAACTCCTTGCTCTTGCTCTCTGCATTTTTAATAGTTCGGAAAGCCTTAAAAACTGAGCCGCTATGGACCCAGACACTGACATCCCTTATCCTTTTCCCAATTTTATCAGTACTGGTCATACTAATATGTGGAATTACCGGCCACCTGTCAATCTTACCCGTAACAACTCTGACACTCATCTTGATATTACTATCCGCTGTCGCCCAAAAACCGGCGAAACAATCAACTAAAATAAGCTGGAAGCATTACGGAATAACGACGATAGCCGCAGTTGCAATTGCCCTCATATTGGGTCAATTAATTATACTAGGCAGCAAACCAGGGCTGGACGGACTTACTTATCACTCATCAATGCCGGCACAATGGCTTATTGATGGCAAAGCAACCATAATCCCTATACTCTGGTCATACTATCCTTATAATGCAGAATTATTTTCCTTATGGTTCATGCTCCCTTTTCATGATGACGCGCTGGTAGGTCTGGCCGGTTTTTATTGGCTGTTCTTACTAATGATAACCATATATTGCCTGCTGACCAGAACCCTAAAAACACCCCCGATTGCCGCCTTTATCGCCGTTCTTTTAATTCTTTTGCCAAAATGTGTGGAAAATTCTGTACGCAGTTTTTCCGCCAATGACCTTGCCTGGCCAACCTGCATTCTGGCAGCCTTCACCATTTTTTTCCAACCAATCAAACGGAATCACCAGAACTTATGTCGGATTTCTTTTTTTACAGGATTAGTAGTTGGATTTGCAGTGGGAATCAAACCTAATGCACTACCGGCTTCATTAACAGTAATCCTCGTAGTTTTTCTCACAGCAATCTATAGTTCAGATTCACCTAAAAGGAAAATTCAACCAATCTTATTCTTTCTGTTCGCGGCATTGCTGACCGGAAGCTATTGGTATCTTAGAAATATTATTTTAACCGAAAACCCCTTTTTCCCCGCCGAATTTTTCTGTTTTGACGGACTGCTCAAAAAAAGCGAACTCCACAATACAACTTTATATAGCTGGATCATCAAAAGTATCTCAGACAAAAACATCGCTGGCGAAATCATCAAAGGCCATCTCAATTGGCCCTGGCCGCTTGCCGTCACCATCTTGGCAGGATACATTTCAGCGTTCATCTATATCATCAGAGTAACAAAAGACAAATCCCCAAAAAAAACGCTTATTATATTACTTGCCATTGCCGCCATTTTTACCACTTCCTATATCTTTACTCCATATTCAGCTACAATACATCAAATCAATGCCGAATTAAAAATCGCCTTACGATATCTTATACTTATTCACGCCATTGGCATTATCATGCTCTTTGCCGCCCTCCCAAATCACCTTAACCAAAAACTCCGCCAAATCCAAAACATGGTATATGCCAGATGTAAGTTGGCGACAAACCACGCCAATTTAGTTTTAGTACTGTTCCTTGCCCAACCGGCTTTCTGGCTTACATTTTCTCTCTGCCACAACCACCAGAAAAAACTAACGGACCAGAACATTTTCGATAGACATCCTGTTTCCCAATATCTCGAATCCCTGCCCCCAAAATCAAAAATCGCCTGGTTCTGCAACTCACTGGAATGGCGATACTACCCATACTATGGTAGAAAAATACAGTTTCAACCAATTTTCACATACCCCAACGGAACCCAAAAGCCAATCCTTCACCAAAAAAATAAAAACAATTCCCAAAATCTGGATTGCTGGGAACACTCGCCGTCCTCAATATATCTCTCACCCGAACAACTTGAACAAACATATAATAACCTCATTAAAGCATCGGTTCAGTACCTGGTCATAACCAGAAAACCAGACTCCCCCTGGCCCATACAAAAAAAATATATAGAAAATGTAACCACCCCGGATACTTTATATCGAGACGACCTGAGAATTATCTGGAAATTAACCAAACCGACGCCGAAGCATACAAATCACAATTCAAACTAGATTGAAGACTTTGCCGTCAAAAGACCCCGAAGGGGTCGCCCGAACGCATAGCCGGGGGTGTAAAACCCCGGTGGGTTACCCTGAAAAAGAAAAAAGCCCCAAAGGGGCGAAAGAAACTATTGTGAACGCTTACAAAACCTGAATAAGGAGTCCAGAAATGACCAAACAAGAACTAACTTCGCTGTGCTTAAAACTTTTCGGTATTTACGTTATTATCCAAGCCTTTCTTCAATCCCAGGGAGTTTCATTTGTACTAATCGGAAGCTTATTCGACAAAGAATCTTATGCCTTCGACTCCTGGGGTGCTGCATCTTCAATAACACTTTTATTATATTTCGCTATCATGGTCGTATTTGGAATACTTTTATTGACCAAAAGTAACCGTATTGCCGCTTATATCTTCAAAAAAGACAGCTCCGCAATAGTAACCACTTCGTTATCGAGTAAAGATATTCAGGCAATTGCTTTTTCAGTCGTCGCGGTAATTATTTTTGCCAGCTCTCTATCTAATCTGGCAAATTTGATTGTTACCCTCAACAACATGAGACATTTCGTTGATCAGTATGATTTTTATAGCAAACTAAAAGATTCTGCCCAATCCTCAGCCCTAAACTGCTTCCTCCGCATCGCCTTATCACTAATCCTCTTCTTCCGCGCCCAGGGCCTGGTCAACATCTGGCACCGCATCCGCGTCGGCACTTATGAAAAATCGTAACACCAATTTGATGCCGGACAGATACTACGCTTTCCAACAGGACAACTGGCATATCATCATCCTTGACAGCTTCATACCGGAAGACCCCGACGAACATATCTACTCCGCCCGCCTCGACGATGACCAAGCTCTCCTATAAGAACTGCTTTTGAGAGCCGCGAAAAGCTCAAAAAAACGTTGTAAATGCCGAACTTACCGCTAAAATACCTCCATGCACCCGTAGCTCAGCCAGGATAGAGCGACGGTTTCCTAAACCTTCGACGATAAACGATAAACCCCTTAATAATCAAGAGCTTAGAATCCCCAGAATCTCACCTTGCCAAATCCCTTGCCATTTGCGCGCAGAATGACGACCTTCTGGGACCGATTCTCAGGGCTTGGCCGGAGCTTACCGAGGCCCAGAAGAAGGCTCTGGCGGGGATTGTTCAGGCCATGCGGGAATAATCTGTAAATCCCAAAATAATTATGAAATACCGTATTTACCACGATAGACAGAGGCAGTTGGTTTTTGGTATTCTATATCGACTTTATGCGTTAGTTAAGGCTTTTTTTCTTTTACGGGCGACACATAAAAAAAGGAGAATTGAATTATGAAAGCAAGAATTTTTAGATGGTTGTCAATTATTTTATTGGTGTCTTCATCTTATGCTTATGCTCAAGTTGTTACGGTTGATGACAATGGCCCCGCTGATTACAGCACCATTCAGGATGCCATTAACAATTCCTTTGACGGTTATGTCATAGAAGTAAGCCCTGGTATATATCACGAAAATATAAACTTCTACGGCAAGGCATTAACCATTAAAGGCTTAGACCCCAGTGACATTAACAATGTTTATGCCACAACCATTGACGGCAGTGGTGTTGGCAATGTAGTAACGTTTGACAGTGGAGAAGACGAAGGGTCTAAGATCATCGGTATCACTATCCAGGACGGCGGCACTAATGGAATATATTGTTATTATTCCAGCCCTTTAATAAGTAGTAACACTTTAGCCAAGTGAAGCAGAGAACTCCGCGAGTTTTGGCAATTTGCCGGTTTTGATGTATGTTCGCAGGGCTTTTTTGATGGTAGCAACCGGGTTTAGGCCGCGTTGTTTCAGGGTAAAAAACACGCTCATCAGCACCGATTGCGTTCGGGCTCCACGGTCGCTGCGGTTGTTATAGCTGTTCTTTCGCATGATCACCGCGCCGCGAATGCTGCGTTCGCCAAAATTATTATCGAACGGCACCTCGCGATTGCTCAGAAAAGTGAACAGCTCATCATGATGGCGTTTCAAACGCTTAATCAACCGCTGAGCTTCCTTGTTCGACCACTCATGCGCGATAATAAGATCCAAGCGTTTTTCGATTCGTTGGCAGCGCCGCTGGTAAACCGTCGCATCCAGTTCATCGATGCGTTTACGCAGGCGTATCGCGTCGCGAATTAATCGTTTGAGTTTTTTGGAGAACCTCGGCCAATCGCCGCTGTGGTCTTTGGCTTTCCAGACTCGCTCCAAATCACGCAGTAAGTGAACCAGGCACTTTTGTTTGGCGCATGACAATACATTGTAAGCATACCAGAAGTCACTTACGAACACGCCGTTGAAACATTCTTTGATAAATTCCAAAACCACCGGCCCGGCCCGCGACTGCTCGACCGTAAAAATCGTGGCTTGATGGCTGGTAAAGCACCATAACCAATGCGTTTTACCGTTTACCCGCCAGCCGGTCTCATCGCCGTGCAGGACACCGGCTTTTTGAATGTCCTCGATTATTTCTTCGTACCAGGCCAGGAGTATATCCGCTAAACGATGCCACATCTGGACTAATCCGCCCGGCGACATCTTAAACCGGAGATGAAAATTAAACACCTCCAGGATCTGCGCTATCGTATTGCCCAACGCAAAGTGGAGCCAGGCACACAAAACCACAATACCATTGCCAATAGATGATTTTGGCAGAGCATCGGTTACGATCGGCTCAACCGCCTTGCGACAGTTCGGACACCAGTCGCGATGAATAACATGCTTTACCGTCTCAACGCGAACATCTTCCGGGATGTCTTCGATGATTCGTTCACGTGTGCCGGAACATTTTTTCAGTTCGCCGCCGCAGTCCGGACAACATGAAGCGCGATGTTCTTCGGTACGGTCTATTTGGGTCGGCAGATTGCGGCGAGTACCTTGATGCCCTTTTTTACGGCCAAACTTTTTGCCGCGTTTTTTATCTGTTTTGTTCGGCTTGACAAAAACCGGCTTCTGACCTGAGGGACACGAAGGATCAGCCGGACTGCCGGCAACTAACGTACCTTGTGTTTTTTCCGCTGCCAGTTTCGACAGTCTCAGCAAAACAAAAACCACCGCCTCTCTGCCTTGCTCGTAAATAAGCTCAGCCTGCTCCGCAGTCAATTCCTGCTCTAAGGCCAGGTCGGCGATAGCCTGTTCAGCATTCGGCTTCATCATGCTGAAACTATAAACCATTACACGCAATAGCGCAAATTACCCATCTTAACATTTTGAAGTTTTTTTGTCTTTTTTTTGCACAAGCCAACCCAAAAGCTATAGAATTTGCTTCACTTGGCTAAAATGTTACAATAAGTAAATGTGTTATCCGGCTTAATGCTGAAACTGGAATTAAGGGAAATAACGCTTCACCCACAATTACGGAATGCGTAATTCGTGAAAATGGAACCAGAGGTATAGATAATTGTGATGGTGAGATTGACGATTGTGTCGTCACTACAAATAACGGACAAGGAATTCTTTCCTCTGATGGTACGATCAGTAATTGCGTGGTCGATAATAATAATACGGGTATGTCAAGTTGTTCTGGCCATATTGTGAATTGCATAGTCAGACAAAATAAGAATGGTGGAATAATTGGTTCAACGAGCAGTAATGACGATAATGAGATTTATAATTGTATTGTTAGCGGCAACTCCAGTGACGGCATTTATGTATATTATGGCAAGATTACAAATTGCACGATTGTTGGTAATACCGGAAATGGCATTTTTAAGAAATCATGTGGCAATGTTATCATACATAACAACATCATTGTCAGAAACAGACTTTACGGCATTCATAATCAGGATGGCTGTGGGGCAATACTAAAATACAACAACGTTTGGGACAACTTATTAGGTAATTACAGTAATATGGCACCAGGGCCTACAGATACGCACGAAGACCCACTTTTTGCTATTGCCGGATATTGGGATGTATCGGACAATTGGGTTGAAGGTGATTATCATCTTAAATCGATTGCGGGACGGTGGCAACCAGACAGTCATACTTGGGTTAACGATGAAGTCACCAGTTTATGTATAGATGCCGGGGAACCGATTGGCGGAGCATTAGACGAACCCGCGCCCAATGGCAGCCGAATAAATCAAGGAGCATACGGCGGAACTGAATACGCCAGTAAATCACCTTGGGGGCCAGAACCTTATTGTCGTGAATACTTGCCTGGGGATACAAACTATGATTGCAGAATCGACCTTATTGACCTGGCTATTCTTGCTTCTAATTGGTTGTCGTGTAATCTTGTCCCAGAAGATGCTTGTTTAGAATAGCGTGATTATGTATCGGGACGGCGGGCCGATCACCTGCCAAGCGGTCCTGAATGGTCGAAGGCGTCCAACCCTGCCCGAAACCATTCAGGCCCGACCCGATGGAAAGGGTTGGTTATGGATAGTACACTTGGAAGCCTGGTAGTGGAAATATGGAATTTCCAAGAAACACTAATGGAAGCACTATACACCCTAGAAGAGCGTTTTTACAATAAGCCCGAAGATTACTATCTTAAACCTGAAAATCATCATAAAACTTTTTCCCTTATTAATGAATTACAGCGACAAATTTCATCTGAATATATTTCTTTATCTGATCAGGTAATTAAGACTTTTCTATCAAATTTTTTCTTGGAACCAGTTTATATTAATGAAGTTTTGATACAAGCTGGGCTTAAAAATGTTTATGATAGGTATTATGGTTTTTTAGAGGAATGGAAAAACGTAGTATTTCCTTTTCGTCCATACAACCCTGTCGAAATTGCAGAAATATATAATGAAATTACAAAAACACGCCCGAGCCATTTGGAACTCATAGACCTTGATCACAATATTTCACTCGAACTGAAAAGGCAAGAAGCAAGGAATACAAGAAAAGAACAACCCCAAGAATCAACAACTACAACGGATACACCAGAAGAAAAAAAACAAACGCTAAAAAAGAAAAAGAGCAGGCCGAGCAAAGCCGAACAAAGAAATAGGGTGAACATCTTACGAGGGATAATAGTTAAGTATATACAAAAGAACTGCGAGCACCCAGCCATAAACGACTTGTCTAAAGCAACCGATTTGTCTGAGAGCCAAATCAGGTATATCATAAAAACAAACCCTGACCTGCAAAAATTAATTGACTTCGCAGCAAGACCAGAACCAGGGCGGAGTATACAGAAGAGAGATGCTCTCTGAAACTAAAGTAACCTGAGTCATGTTCACCGAAAATAGAATCAAATAAGTTTTATTACATTTTATTCACAGTTTATTTGCTTAAATAAAAAAATACGTATTTTTTAATCTCCGGCACTGCAAGGACTTACGTGCAATGCCGGGTTTTTTTATGCGCCGTTTTATTGAGTCCCCCTGGTTTGTAGAGCACGTGCCAAAATGATGATGATAACAAAATACTTTTTTTAAGGAGCTGATTATGAATCAGATCGAATCAAGCAATGTTGGAATTGCGGAACAGTGTGACACCATGCCCAAGGTTTCCCCGATGGAACCTTCATCCGTATCTACGATGACATGAAGGTTGACATTTACAAAGGGGAAACGATTGCGGAGCGTAACCAAGCGTTAGTAGCACACCATGCATAAGCGATAACACCGGGGGGCGTGCGCCCATCTGGGCCATGCCCCCCATTATCAAACGTATTTGGAGATTTTAATCATGTCAAAGTTTATGAGTACCATTCAAGTTGCCAAGCTGCTGGACGTTCCCATACATGCTTTGCACCAGGCGATAACTAATAATCGAATGAGGCCGCCCGATAAAGGGCCTGGCGGTAATTTCATTTGGACTACCGAGGATATCGAAAGAGCGAGCTGGGCTATATGCCATAAGGCGTTTACGCCCGAGGACTGCTCGAATAAGTAAAGGCCGGGGCCATTGCACGACCCCGACCCATAACATTGTTCCCTACCAATAAGGAAAACAACAAATGAATTCTACAAGAAACAGTCAAACAAATCAACTGCTTTTAGGCGTGGGGGAAGTTTGTTCCATGCTGTCAATCGGGCGCACGCATTTTTATCAGCAGCAATCGAGCGGACGTTTCGGGCCGATGCCGGTCAAGCTGGGCCGTCGAAGTCTGTATCGAAAAGCCGAACTTGAAGCCTGGACTGAAGCCGGTTGTCCGAATCGTGAAAAATGGCAAAAAATAAAAGCTGATAAAGGATTATAAGCGTATGAAAAACACGGATGTAATTAAAAAAGATAAACAGTATTTGATAAACGAACTCACCAAGGCCGGGGCCAAGGTGAACGGCAGTAATGTAAGATGCCCGTTTTGCGATGATAAACGCCCGAGCGGTTCTATATATCGGGACACTAAGGGCGATGCCTGGCGCTACCGATGCCACAAGTGCGGGTTCAGCGGGGATGTCTTCGATGTTATCGCAAAGGTCCAAGGCCAACCCCTGGCGGATGTTCTCAGGGAACATTCCAGCCCTGGGCCGGTAAGTAAGCATAGACCGGTAAAAACCCAGACGAAAATCTTTCCCGATGTCGAAGCGGTCGAGAGACACTTCAGTCGCAGTGGGAGCGTTACGATTTATTCGTATCTGACTGAGACCGAGCAGCCGTTCCAACTGGTTGTCCGAATCGATAAACATGACGGCGAAAAAGATATTAAGCAGTTGATGGCCGTCGATAATGGCTTCGTGTTTGGCGCACCTGCCAAACCCCGCAAGCTGTATCGTTTGCAGGACATATCGACTGCGGACCCGGTCTTCGTGGTCGAGGGTGAAAAGTGCGTCCACGCCCTGAATGAAATTGACTTCACAGCCACCACTTCACCTATGGGCGCGAAGAATGCCCGAAGCTGTGACTGGGGACCGTTGGCGGGCAAGATGGTTTATATCTGGCCCGACAATGACCTGGACGGCAGCCGATTCGCTGATGATGTTATCGACATGCTGGCCCAGCTCGACAACCCGCCCAGGGTTATGAGAATCAACCCGGAATCACTACAGCTTGGCCCCAAAGGTGATGTATATGATTATTTACAGGGACATGCTGAGAAAATTGACTCAGATGTTTCTAAGGCGATGGTGAACGTTATGGACGGAGCCGAAGAAATCGACCTGAAATCGATGTCGAAGGTTGATGTTGAGGGCGGCGGGGAAACTTCAGCGCTGGAGTTAATAACATATAAGCCGTTTCCAGTTGAGGTTTTGCCGGAGAGCCTGGGCCGGTTTATCACCGAGGCGGCAGAAGCCTTATACTGTGACCCCGCATTTCTGGCGTTGCCGGTTTTGGTGACAATGGCTTCAGCTATCGGGAACAGCAGACGGATATTTACGAAAGATTCGTGGTCTGAACCTTCGATACTGTGGGACGCGGTAGTGGCGGGTTCAGGTACGATGAAAAGCCCCGCCCTGGAAAAAGCTATTGGGCCGGTTGAGCTGGCCCAGAGTGAACGCTATCATGACTATCAGCAGGAGCAGAAGGATTTTGATGCTCAGGGTGAAAACGGAACCAAGCCGGTTTATGAGCCGATAAAGTGTAGTGACGTTACGGTTGAAGCCCTGGCGCTCAGGCTGAAGCAGGCCCCCAGAGGTTTGCTGGTTGTGTCTGACGAACTGAGCGGATGGTTTCGGAGCTTCGGTCAATACAAAGCTGGTAAGGGCGGCGATGTTGCTCACTGGCTCACCATGTATAACGGGCGCAACCTGCAAATGGACCGAAAGAAGAACGATGAAATTATCTATGTCACCAGAGCTTCGGTATCTATTCTGGGAACGGTTCAGCCGGACACTTTGAGACGATGCCTAATTCCGGAGTACTTGGAGAATGGCCTGGCAGCTCGCTTCTTGCTGGCGATGCCACCCAGACGAAAGAAACGCTGGACCGAAGCCGTTATCGATATCCAGACCGAAGACAGGTACTCAGAAACCTACAGCCGTTTGTTAAAACTCGAACCTTCAATGGACTGCCAAGGCCGCCCGGAGCCGAGGGATATTCAATTTTCGCCCGAGGCAAAACGGTTGTGGATTGACTTCTTTAGCGCCCACGCCGAAGAACTCGAAGAAGTCTGCGAGCTGTTACGAACCGTATATGCCAAGCTCGAAGGTGTCGCAGCACGTTTGGCAATGATCATCTACTGCGCCAAAAGTGTAGAAGCTGGCGGTGATGCCACAGGCCCGGTTGGCGCTGACAGCATGGCGGCGGCGGTACGGATTGTTGAATGGCTCAAGAATGAATCACGCCGGGTATATGAGCAGCTCGACGAAAAGCCCGAAGACCGAAAACGCCGGGAGCTTATCGAGCTGATACGGTCCAAGGGCAAGCCGGTATCAGTGCGGGACATGCAAAGATGTTTTCAATTGTTTGGAACCGCTGAAGAATGGACCCAGGCCCTTGATGACTTGGCGGCGGCGGATTTGGGGTGCTGGGAATACGCCGAACCAGGCCCCCAGGGCGGACACCCGAAGAAGTTGTTTCGACTGAATTGATACTTCTTGAAGCGTTGACAGTTGACAGAACCCTTGATTTTGAGCCTGTGAAGTGAGGTTGTGTCAACTGTCAACAGAGGGGATAGGGGCTTGCGATCCTTACAGCCTGACGAAAAAAGAGACCATAGCGACCCCCTTGCGCACAAATGCACGGGTTATGAAATTTTGAAAATGCAGTAAAAACCGCGTTTTTGGCCTAAAAATAAAGATTATGGTTATTTTGAGGTGCGCAAAGTTGACCCTTTTCAAGGGTTTTATCGATGGTATAATACACTACAAGAATAACGGAGATTTTAACTATGAAATTTTATCGAAGTAATTACAAAGATGAGTGGGGAAACCGCAAGCAGGCCCAGGCATGGCGGGCTGATTTCACCGACCACTTGGGCAGGCGGCAGCGTATCCCCCTGGGAACTACGAACCGTCGAGCAGCCGAAGGCATAGGCCGGAAGATCGAAAAGCTGGTAAGTTGCCGACTGAGCCGGGAACCGATGACTACCGAGCTTATCAACTGGCTGGAATCCATACCGCAAGCCCTGAAAGCTCGACTGGTTAAGGTCAATCTGCTTGAAGCGGAACAGGCGGCGGGCGGGGAACTTCTCACCGACCACCTGGGCAACTGGAAGCGTTCTATTCTTGACAGTGGGAACACCAAACAGCAGGCAGTACAGCAATACAATCGGGCCTTGCGAATAGTCGAGGGCTGTAAGTTTTTATTCTGGTCTGATGTTTCGGCGGTGAGGATTCAACAATACCTTGCGGGCCTGCGTAATGGTGACGGTATATCGAGCCGGACGGCGAACGCATATTTACAGGCTATGAAGCAATTCTCGCGCTGGATGGTCCGCAACCGGTTTGCGAATACCAACCCACTGGAACACTTACAGCAGATCAAGATAGACAAGGCCGAGGCCATTAATCGCCGGGCCTTGACCCCTGCCGAGCTGGGAAGGCTTCTGGCGGTCACAAATGCCGCAGGAAGGCTTTTTGGCATAGAGGGAAGGGAAAGGGCCTTGCTGTACCGTTTGGCCGCTGAGACGGGCCTGAGGGTTTCAGAGATACACAGCCTGACGGTATCCAGTTTTGACCTGGGCCAGATGACCATCACGGTATCAGCCGGATACACCAAAAACCGCCGGGAAGCAATCTTGCCGCTGAAACTCGATACCACCGAGTTTTTCCGGGAACACCTTAGAGGCAAACTTCCCCAGGCCCAAGCGTTCAACTTGCCCCACAAGGGCAATATGGCCCGGATGCTGAAAAAGGATTTGACCAAGGCCGGTATCGACCCCGCCAACAATGGCTCAGGCAAGCTCGACTTCCACGCCCTGCGTCACACCTTCGGAACCTTACTGGCAGCAGGCGGGACCCACCCCAAAACAGCCCAGAAGCTTATGAGACATAGCGATATTAACCTGACTATGGGCCGATATACCCACGTCCTACACGGACAGGAACAGGCCGCCATTGATGCCCTGCCCGACTTCACGGACCCCGCCCAGGAATCCCAGAGGCGAACCGGGACCGATGACGCCGAAAACCCCAAAACAGGGACCGATTTTCACCTTGCCAAATCCCTTGCCAAGTTGTGCGCCAAACAGCGTATTTTGACGGATTTTGACGAATATTTAGCCCCTAAAATCACCAATTCAGCAGACCCCCCAAAATCCTCAAAAAACCATTGTAAATGCCGAACTTACCGCTAAAATACCTCCATGCACCCGTAGCTCAGCCAGGATAGAGCGACGGTTTCCTAAACCGTAGGTCGGAGGTTCGAGTCCTCTCGGGTGTAGTGCCTTTAAGGGCCTGAAAACGCGGTTTTTGGGCTTTCAGGGCTGTTTTGGGGGTATCTATACTATTGGTCAAATCTCCGCTTTTATTCGCTGAAATCCGTTCCTGTACGCCTGTTTTGTCAAGTATTTTGGCAAGGTGAAAATTGGGGCCCTGAGAGGACAAATCGGTATCATCTGTCCCGGTTCTTTTCTGGGATTCCTGGGCGGGGTCTCTAAAATCCGGCAGTGCTTCTATAGCAGCTTGCTCCTGCCCGTGAAGTACATGGGTATATCTACCCATTGTTAAGTTAATATCGTGTCAAGGGGCGCTCAAAACCGGCCAAAATTGAATAGTTGAAATGTTTGTCTTTGTTAATCTGGGTAAAAACTCAGGTTATCAGAGGCACAAAATGGCGAACTATTTGACGATGGCACAGGTACAAACGGTATTACAACTCAAGGATCGTGGCTGGTCTAACCGTCGTATTGAACGGGAGTTAGGCATTCACAGGGAGACGGTGGCCCGGTATTGGCGGCTTCGTGAGGTGCCAGGCAACGATGACGGGCCTTCCGAAGGCGAATCGACTAAGCCAGTCGACAGGCAGGCGGCATCTGCTCCGTACGGGGCGCCCCTGGGGGATTCAAAACCGGCCAAGGCGTCCCCCGGCTCTGAGGTCGATTCTATCTCGATTCCGCCCGGTTCTACCAGTCAATGTGTCCAATACCACGAATTGATCGTCCCGATGGTTCAGCAGGAACTCTCTGCTCAGCGAATTTACCAGGATCTGGCAGCGGACCATAATTTCACCGGCAGCTACTACAGTGTACGGCGTTACGTTGGCAAGCTGCGGCACACCAATCCTCTGCCTTTTCGGCGTCTGGAATGTTCGCCAGGTCTGGAAGCTCAGATTGATTTCGGTACTGCCCGATATATTCCTCTGCCCAACGGCAAACGCAAAAGAAGTTACGTCTTCCGGATCGTCCTGAGTTGTTCCCGCAAAGCCTACAGTGAAACGGTATTCCATCAGAGTACCGATAGTTTTTTGCGTTGTCTGGAAAAGGCCTTCTGGTATTTCGGCGGGGTGCCGCAAACCATTGTAATTGACAATCTCAAGGCGGCGGTAACGCGGGCAGACTGGTATGATCCGGAGGTCGTACCCAAGGTTCAATCTTTTGTAACACTTTAGCCAAGTGAAGCAGAGAACTCCGCGAGTTTTGGCAATTTGCCGGTTTTGATGTATGTTCGCAGGGCTTTTTTGATGGTAGCAACCGGGTTTAGGCCGCGTTGTTTCAGGGTAAAAAACACGCTCATCAGCACCGATTGCGTTCGGGCTCCACGGTCGCTGCGGTTGTTATAGCTGTTCTTTCGCATGATCACCGCGCCGCGAATGCTGCGTTCGCCAAAATTATTATCGAACGGCACCTCGCGATTGCTCAGAAAAGTGAACAGCTCATCATGATGGCGTTTCAAACGCTTAATCAACCGCTGAGCTTCCTTGTTCGACCACTCATGCGCGATAATAAGATCCAAGCGTTTTTCGATTCGTTGGCAGCGCCGCTGGTAAACCGTCGCATCCAGTTCATCGATGCGTTTACGCAGGCGTATCGCGTCGCGAATTAATCGTTTGAGTTTTTTGGAGAACCTCGGCCAATCGCCGCTGTGGTCTTTGGCTTTCCAGACTCGCTCCAAATCACGCAGTAAGTGAACCAGGCACTTTTGTTTGGCGCATGACAATACATTGTAAGCATACCAGAAGTCACTTACGAACACGCCGTTGAAACATTCTTTGATAAATTCCAAAACCACCGGCCCGGCCCGCGACTGCTCGACCGTAAAAATCGTGGCTTGATGGCTGGTAAAGCACCATAACCAATGCGTTTTACCGTTTACCCGCCAGCCGGTCTCATCGCCGTGCAGGACACCGGCTTTTTGAATGTCCTCGATTATTTCTTCGTACCAGGCCAGGAGTATATCCGCTAAACGATGCCACATCTGGACTAATCCGCCCGGCGACATCTTAAACCGGAGATGAAAATTAAACACCTCCAGGATCTGCGCTATCGTATTGCCCAACGCAAAGTGGAGCCAGGCACACAAAACCACAATACCATTGCCAATAGATGATTTTGGCAGAGCATCGGTTACGATCGGCTCAACCGCCTTGCGACAGTTCGGACACCAGTCGCGATGAATAACATGCTTTACCGTCTCAACGCGAACATCTTCCGGGATGTCTTCGATGATTCGTTCACGTGTGCCGGAACATTTTTTCAGTTCGCCGCCGCAGTCCGGACAACATGAAGCGCGATGTTCTTCGGTACGGTCTATTTGGGTCGGCAGATTGCGGCGAGTACCTTGATGCCCTTTTTTACGGCCAAACTTTTTGCCGCGTTTTTTATCTGTTTTGTTCGGCTTGACAAAAACCGGCTTCTGACCTGAGGGACACGAAGGATCAGCCGGACTGCCGGCAACTAACGTACCTTGTGTTTTTTCCGCTGCCAGTTTCGACAGTCTCAGCAAAACAAAAACCACCGCCTCTCTGCCTTGCTCGTAAATAAGCTCAGCCTGCTCCGCAGTCAATTCCTGCTCTAAGGCCAGGTCGGCGATAGCCTGTTCAGCATTCGGCTTCATCATGCTGAAACTATAAACCATTACACGCAATAGCGCAAATTACCCATCTTAACATTTTGAAGTTTTTTTGTCTTTTTTTTGCACAAGCCAACCCAAAAGCTATAGAATTTGCTTCACTTGGCTAAAATGTTACAATCTTTTTATGTTCATTACGGTACCGCCATCCTGCCCACTAAACCATATATGCCTCGTCACAAAGGCAAAGTCGAGAATGGTATAAATTATGTTAAGTCCAATGCTCTTAAAGGCCGAGATTTTGATTGCCTTAATCAGCAGAACGCCCATCTTCTGCATTGGGAAAAGAGCATTGCAGACAAACGTATTCACGGTACTACCCGTCAGCAGGTCGAGAAGGTTTTTCTGGAAATCGAAAAGCCGGCCTTGAAATCTTTGCCGGAAAGTTATTTCCCGTCCTTTAACGAAGGCAAACGCAGTGTTCATCGCGATGGCCATGTCGAAGTTGATAAATCATACTATTCGGTTCCGCCGGAATTTGTGGGTCATCAAGTATGGGTGCGTTGGGACAGCCGTCTGGTTCGGGTATTCAACCATAAAATGGAACAGATCGCTCTGCACAGCAAAGTTGAACCGGGCAGATTTCAGACTAACCAGCAGCATATCCATCCCCATAAACAAAGCCAAATTGAAAAAGGTGCCCAATGGCTGATCCAAAGAACAGCTTTGCTCGGTAAGCATAGTCATCGTTGGGCCAAGCAGTTATTTGAAATCCGGGGCGTAACCGGCCAAAGAGCTATATTAGGTCTATTGAGCCTGAGCGGCACGTATTCGCCTAAGCAAATAGATGATGCCTGTCGTAAAGCCCTCAATCACGGAGCCTGGCGGTTGCAAACTATTCAAAAAATATTAGATCAGGATATCCCGGACCAGCAGATGATGAACTTTATCGATGAACATCCGATTATTCGTGATATGAGCGATTATCAGGAATTTGTCACTTTGACAACATTTGGAGATCATGAATATTAAGGATGCCTGCGGCAACTATTTTTACTTGGGGCCGGCCCCAAACCCCGCCATTTAACCTCCACCTTTGGGCGAGAAGGGAAAACGGAATATTTGTTTTACTAACCTTCAAATCAAGGAGCACAAACATGCAGGAATCATTGTTAACATCGTTAAGGAAATTACGATTGTCCGGCCTGGCATCTTCGCTGGAAATTCGTATCCAGGAAGCGGTAGGTAATCAGCTTTCATACGATCAGTTTTTAGAACTGATTTTGCAGGATGAACTTCTCATTAGAGATGAAAGACTCATGCAGAGAAGAATTAAGCAGGCCGGGTTTCGAGAATTAAAAACCCTGGAAGATTTCGACTGGCAGTTCAACAATACCATTAAACGAAAACAGATCTACGATTTTGCCTGTTGCAAATTTATCCGTCAGGGCAACGATATATTATTCCTGGGACCACCCGGCACCGGCAAAAGTCATTTGGCCCAGGCTTTGGGTTATCAGGCAATTAAGAACGGCCATACGGTTCGCTATCGTTCGATCTTCGATCTGGTACGCGATTTTATGCAGGATGAAGCTTTGGGACAGATAGACAAAGTTTTGGCGAAGTATCTGAAACCCGACCTGCTGATAATCGATGACATGGGCATGAAACAATTGCCCCGAAACAGCGGCGAGTATCTTTTTGAAGTGATCATGCAAAGATATGAAGTCCGTTCGACAATCATGACCAGTAACCGCCCGCTGGAAGATTGGGGCAAACTTCTGGGCGATGTGCCCTCAGCCACCGCCATCCTGGACCGCTTCCTGCATCATTCCGAAATAGTCCAAATCACCGGCAGAAGCTATCGTCTGAAAAACAAGAAAAAGCAATCCGACCCCGAAAATCCAAAAAAAGAAGATTAACCCTTGCAAAAACCCCCACCAACATTTATAAACCCATAATCAAAGTGGCCGGTTTTGCAGCGCCCCAACCTGGCCGGTTTTCAAGCGCCCATTGACAATATCGCCATGCCTCATTAGTTTTTGGGCTGTTTTGGGGTGGGTTCCAGCTACAGCAAGTAATGTACCAAAAGTATGTTGGAGAGCGTGAAAATCTAGCTTGCAACAGGCTTTCTGTCAAACTCATACAGGCTATCAAGTTCATTTTTTTTGCATTCCAATATCTCATTCTGTGACATCTCAAAACTCCTGCTTATGCCACGTTTCAGAAACCTGGCAATATAGATTTGCAATTATTAATCCGGCTTTAAACATTGGCCTACTTCAGGTCATGATGGATGAGCCATTGGTATGAGAAGCGGGCGAATACTACTTCCTCGACAAAACTTTTGTTGCCTCGCATGTACAGGCAGCCAAAATTGCCGTCGGGCAAGACTGTCAGGTCGGAGTATCCGGCGGGTCCGAAATATATAGTTTTGGTGACGGGCCAGGTTTTGCAACCATCATAGCTGACTCTCAGGGTAAGCAGGCGGCGGGCGGATTTGTCCTTGCGTTTGGTATTCATGACAGCAGGGTTACAAAACAACACGCCGTTTGGGCCGGAGCAGGTCTGAAAATCCAGTATACTTGCCTGGCAAATCGATTCGGGTAAATCCTTGTCAAATCCAATGTCTGACCAGGTTTCGCCACCGTCGGAGCTGAAGGCGTAGGCGCGGTATCCGCTCTCGTGGTTATCGCGAATGGTCATGTATAAAGTTCCATCGGGCAGCTCAGCGACCAGAGACTCGTTACCATCGGCGGTGTTAGGTTTACCCTGGCGGGTGGTTTGGCCAGCAAGCCAGTTTTTGCCGTGGTCGTCAGAATAAATGGCGAAATTTTTGCTGGAACTCTTCTGGGTGCCGGTGGGGATACCTTCGTTCTCATCGCCATTAATTTCGGCTGCGTAGGCGGTGATTAGCAGACGGCCTTTGTGGGAAGAATTGCGTAACTGGATGCCATGGCCGGGACCGGTGGCGTAAAAACCTATCTGATTGGGTTTGCGAAGTTTGGTGGTTAAGTCCAGAGGTTGGGACCAGGTAAGACCGTCATCGTCACTGTGAGTCACCAGAACATCTCTATTGTTACGACAGAAAAACAGCCAGACTGTTCCGGTATCGTAATCAACGACCGGGGCGGGGTTGCCGATACTTATTTTGTGGCCTTTTTCGGCGTATATAACGCTGGGGTCGCTCCAGGTTTTACCGGAATCGGTGCTTCGTTTGAGCAATAGTCTGATCTCGGCATCGTCGGCATAACTTTCGACGCGGCCTTCGACGATGCTAAGAACGGTGTTGTCGCGGGTAACAACCAATGACGGGATTAAAATAGCATGGTAACCTTGCGTACCGTGGATATACTGAACCGATTCTTCCATCCAGAAATCGCCATCAGTTTTAACGCATACAGGGTAATCCGCTTTTGTCGTTGCGGCGATAAGGATGAAAATGGTGATAACAATAATCAGATTGCAAAATTTCATAATTTGTTCCTTTGTTAAGACTATAATCAGTCAACTCTTTCAGGCATAGTGTAGATAGTCAGGCCGTCGATGTTTTTGGCTTTTACGGGGATAATCAAGCTTGCCAGCCAGGATACAACAAAGCAGGTTACGATGCCGACGGCTCCATAGAGAAAGAAGTTTACACGGGTGTAGTTCTGGACAGCGAAAACCACTATAATACTTACTATCAGGCCGATCAGGCCACCGAGTCCATGGGTGCGGCGGGTGAAAACGCCTACCGTGAACAAGCCCGCTACAGGGCCGGTAAACATGCCGATAAAACCGAGCATTAGGTCCCAAAGGCTGAGAATCTTTTCGCCGGCAATTGCCATTGATAAGGCTGTTCCAGTGCCGATCACGCCTAATACGACCGTAAGGATACGGCCCAGGAAAAGATAATGTTTCTCGCTGAGGTTTGGTTTGACTCTGCTGTAAAAGTCATTGATAATCACCTGAGCGCCTGAGTTCATACCGCTGTCAAGACTGGACATGGCCGCGGCGAATATGCCCGCGATAACCAGGCCTGAGGCGCCGGCAGGCAAGGCACTAACAATAAACAAAGGCAATACGCCGTCGTGTCTCATGTCGGGGCTGAGCAGATGGGGGTTGTCCTTGAAAAATACATAAAGACCGGTACCCAACATCATGAAAATTACAGCGGAAAAGACTGCACAGGCACCATTGACATAAACCACTTGGCGGGCGGATTTTTCGTTGGGGGTGGAGAGCATACGCTGGCCGAGGTCCTGGCTGGCCATTTCCTTGAGATGGCCGATTACACGTCCGACGAAAATCACCCAAACGGTGGGGACAGTGTAGTCCCAGGACCAGTCGAAGCTGCGGAATTTGCCGTCGGCCCAGGCTTGATGGAAGAATCCGGTTATGCCGCCGTCACAAGAGACGACTATTAGTATAAGGCTCAATAAAGCCGCTCCCATGAGAATTACAACCTGGAAAACATCGCTCCAAATGACCGCTTCGATGCCGCCCATAACGGTATAGAATATGCAGATGATGCCCATAACAATAATACAATGGGTGAGTTCCATACCGGTAATCGTAGCTAAGGTAATCGCGGGCAGAAAAACAACAATACCCATGCGGCAAATCTGGAACACGACAAATAAAACGCCAGCGATAAGTCGGGAGGCAAGGTTAAAACGCATTTCGAGATATTCGTAAATAGTGGAGACTCTCAGGCGACGATAAAACGGGATGAAATAGCGGACGAATACCGGAATCATAATCCAGGCGATGACCTGACTAAAAAAGTAGAGGAAGTCGGTGCTGTATGATTTGGCGGGGATGGCCATGAAAGTGATGGCGCTCAGTCCTGTGCCGAAAGTGCTTATGCCCGCGGCCCACCAGACGACACGGCGACCGCCGAGAAAAAAATCTTCCGGGCTGTTTTCGCGGCGGGAGAAGTAATAGCCAAGAAAAATCATAAAGCAGAAATAGGCAATCACCACTATCCAATTGACGATACCGAAACTTTTCCGCTCACCTTGCCAGCGACCGAACACTATCTCATCGGAACGACTGCCGGGAATGTTCTCGCCAGCGGGAATGACCCAGTAACCGCCCCAATCAACAACATTGGTCGATACCGCCGGTGTGGGGATTTCGCCCAGCTTACGCCAGGTGTTGGTGATGGTATGGTAAGCGTAAATATCTTTTGAGAAGCCGACATGATTTTCAGCAAGGGACATTCCGAACTGACTGCCATCGTCGCCACTGAAGATTAGGAGGTGTTCCTGGCCCATGCCAAGAACATTGCGAGGGGCGGCACTAAAACATTGGGGAGCATCGGCAATTCTGGTCCATTTACCTTGATATTGGCCTTTATAAACAGTTCGGCAGGGTTTATAACGATAGCCGTCACAGAGCCACTGGTAATCTTTGCTAGTTTGGGCGTTCTCGACTTTGGGCATACGACCGCTGAAAATATAAAAGCATCCGTTCTGAACCCCGGAAACCGCGGCGGTCCGGGCAGGCCCATCATAAGAATCAAGCTCAATCCATCCGAATCCTTTAGAGTCACGGCGATTAAGATCCAGGCACCAGAATTTGCCCTGATCCCGAATACAGGCTGCGACGTATAAAACATTATCTATCAGGCCGGCATTAGCGACGGCTCCTATGGGTAAATCGGGAAGGCTTTCTTTAATAACTTCCTTTTGTTCTGGTTGCCACTTAAGCATAAATACATCGGGTAACAAATTGCCATTCCGGTCCTTACCGCCGATACATATCACACCATCCTTACATGAGACCGAAGCACCGTAGGCAGTTGGGATATCGAGGGTGAGCGATGATTTTTCCCAGATAAAACCACTACCGTTGAGGAAGCTATTGCTGGAAATAAGGTGCCTGGATTCATTTGATTTGAGCAGGACATAAATTTTATCATGCCAGATTTTTTTACGGGTCTGGGAATTTCCGCTAATCTCAAAGTTTGTGCCGCCGGCGATAATCAGAGCATCATTATGTACGCCAGAGAAATGGCCGGAAAGACCCAGTCTGCCGCCCTGTTCGTCCAGCGGCATGGGAATTGAATCCCATTGAAAATGATCGGTCAAGACTTCAGAATCCGCTGGGGCAAATGAAACAAAAATTAATAGAACAGCCAACATTATACGGATTGGGGATTTTTCAGGCATTACTGGGGTAATTCCTTCCATTGCGAGCAGCAAGGCTCTTTTAAGTTTCTATGTTTATAATAATTGCAGGGTGTTAAATAATCCAGCGGTAAAATTACTGTCGGCAATTGAGCAGAGATTCGAAATCGCACCAGAGAACATCGTTACTCATAATCTGGGTATTTTCGGTTCCTCTTTCACCATGGGTAAACATCACTGAAGGTATGGGCATACTTTCGCCGCGGGTGGGTCGCTCAAGGCTGGGGTGCCAGTTGGGTACGGCAATGTTCCAGGGCGAGATGCGGTATATACGCCAGTTTTTCCCCTGATCTTCCGAAACCATTACAACAACTTCGGCACGATCGTGGCCCCAAGGTCTGCCGGTTGGGGTGGTCATAAGTGTCAAGGCGACATATAAACGACCATCAGCGTCGAAAGCAAGGTTGCCCCACAGAGCTGACATATTGGGCCATTTGGCCTGAATCACCGGCAGAAGGTTGATTCGCCGCCAGGGTTGTCCGTTGTTCAACTGAACTAGGTGAGGCTCATACGGCCATTGGTTGTCAGTACAGTATAATACCCAAGCAGTGCCCTCCGGGGCTACCGTGTTAGCGGAATGACCGACACTTAACGTTGAAGTGGGCCAGGAGGAACCAGCGATAAGATCGACGGTGTAAGATGTCGCCGGCAAGGTTACCGTCTGGCCGCTTTGACGTTTCCAGGTTTGGCCCTGGTCTGGTGAATACAGATATCCGACAGCGTAGGAGATATTGGAATATGTCGGGTCAGGAAAATCTGTTTCGTAAAATCCAAATGAAAGATGAACTGTTTGGCCGTCCGGTGCCACCGATAAGGACTGCGACCAGTTCGTATAGCCGCCTGAAGCATTACCGTGGACCATTATCCGCGGCCCTTGCCAGGACTGGCCGTAAGGCTTTTCGTAAAGTACAAGAGTCCAGTATTCGTCATCGTCACGATGGCGGCAGGCAAGCAGGATATTATCGTCTTGGGTGCAAACCGCAACAGGATAAGTCAGGCGATGGTATGTCGAATCACCGATAAGGGTGTCGGCTGTCCAGACTGAAGCGTCATTGGGATAGAGCGAACGACGATAGTGAACCTGCTCGTGATGAGGATAATAGAAAATATGCAGATAATTCTGGCTGTCCTTTATGAGCATCGGGCCACCATGATTATCCGTACCGGAACCAATAGTGTAGGTCGGCGAAAAGGTGCCTGTGGTGCGGTCGTAGGTGGTAATTTTGGTCCAGAATGAGTTGTCATGGGAATCCTGCCAGGAAATATGCGTTTTATCGCCTATAGTGACAATCTTATTCTGATTGTTGTAGGCGGTGGCACGGCCGGAACCCACCTGGGAAATGTGCTTGAGCGGCAGAATGCTGTTTTCATCCAGCGGATTGGTTGAACAAAGCCATTCATTCGCGAAATTCAATAGATCGTTGGTGTAGTAATTTGTCAGCCAGTTATCGGCCAGCAAAGCCATGTCGCTAAGCGTGATATAAGTATCTTCGTTTAAATCGTAAGGCAGCATGGACCAGTGACGCACGTCATTGTCCACCAGAAAAACCTGAACCGCTCTGAAACCTTTGTCCGTGAAAGCGGAATCGGTACTCTGAACATGGAATTTGATAACACCGGTAGTCTCGAAATCGTATAGTTCGCTTTCTATAATATCATCGTCGCAGGCCTGAACAGTAACTGCCTGCGGCACATTCCAGTTGGTAGCGTCAAAGGTTAGCACATCAGCCTGACCAGGAAGCAATGAATTTATCATCATATCAGTTACGCGATGATGGGGTATCACATCTACTGTGACAGTACATCCGGAAGCGGGCGGTTGATTCAGACTTAACGAAAAAACGTCAGCGGTTTCGCCCTGTTCAAAGGATACTGTATTACCGTCAGTTTCAGTCAGTTCGCCTGCGGGGTTTACATAGGTGGTAGCCAGGTCATATTTGCGGGTTAAATAGTCCCCTACTGCGAGAATCTGTTGTTCATCGAGATATTCACGGTAAATCAGTACCTCAGCAATATCACCTTTGAGCCATTCGCCATAGCCGTCATACGTGCCCTCGGTATAACGAAGATGCTGTTTGGCATGTGCACCAAGAGCAATAACATTATACTCGGAGTTATTGCACAGGCCCGGCACACCAACAGGCATTCCGTTAGCATAGGGCTGATGGGGCCCGTAAGCTGGCGTAGCAGAGGTATCGTGGGCAAAGGTTGCCACCGCCAGAACGACCCAGTCATCATATTCCATTTCGACAATATCATGAGTATATTTACCCATCCGGCTGTGAGTCTGGAGTTCGTTATCACCGGCCTTAATACTTGTGCGGGCATAGCCGTAATCGTCGGTGGTCATTTCAACCAGAGTACCGATACTATCCATTTCGGTAACGGCATTAGTGATTCCTTTAGCAACAACAAACATCGTCAGAGGCCCGACAAGTGACTGAGTATCCTCAACTGCCATCATCCACTGATCACCACTGAAACGCACAACAGGCAACCGGTTAAGCTGATATGTACGATAAACAGGTTTATGAGTATCGCCTTGCGGACCCCAGCAACCACCGTGAAATGCATGTTCGTTAAAGGACAGGTCTGGCCAAATATCCAGCGGTTGGCCGTTATACAACCCGGTGAGAGAATCGGCGCTGAGCCAGACTTCCAAACCGGTATAAATCGGATTCGGGGCACCGTCGTACATTACTTCGTTATTGTAGGTAGCAGGAATATTATATTTCTGACTCAGATAATAACCTAGAGCATTAAGCTCGACGGGACTCAGCACTCGGTTATAAACCAGTACTTCAGAAATTTCACCGTCCAGAAAACTGTGAAAGTTGCTTTCGGCCTGGCGAGTCATGGCCCCAATACTGATACGATCGTAACTTGCACTTCGGGCGGCTGCGGGCGCATCAGTGATGGCACCGTTTACGCCGGCTGCGTGTACACCGAAATCAGGACTAACGCCGTTGTCAAACTGTCCCGTTGCGATAACGGCGGTTGTAGTATAGGAGACGGATGAATTGGTATTGCTGCCGTCGCCGGATTTGCTGGTGCGGCTTGAAGTTTGAATGATATTATTCGGGCCACTGTAAAGCGAGCTTTGATGATAGCCATTGTCGCTGCGGTTGAAAGATACTAATGTTCCTATTGCCGAATTGTCGATATTTTCTGCCACAATAATCATTGTCAAAGGACCGTCAGCCTGAATCACTGAGTTTTGTATAGCTATCCACTGCTTAGCGGCACTGTCGAAATTTACTGCCGGCAGACCGTTCAGTCCGCTGCTGATGTAAGTTGGGCTATGGGCCGTGGTGTCCGCCGCGACAAGACCGCCGATGAAAGTCAGTTCGTTAGCCGAGGAATCCGCCCAACTGGTTACCGAATCACCATTATCTAAACCGGCTATTTCATCGGCCTTGAGCCAGAACATCAGATCAGGATGGGCGGAATTGGGTAACTGCCCGGTCAATATATTGGCCTGACAGAACGTACCGCTAATCAGAAAAATACATATTGTTAAATAATTTCGAGCTCTCAAACGCTATTCCTCACAACTTTACCCGTGTTTCATCCGGCCCCAGATAAGACTCTTTCAATCCACCCATATCAATCATTATTTTATCAATAGCCAGTCCCGCGTCCAGAAAACGCACGCTTAATTTATGCCGGCCTGGATTTGAGATAAAATGCTCAGTCTCGCGGCGTGAAACGCCTCGCAAAACATCCTGCGACCATTGCTCAGAGTATTCCTCTGTGTCGATATTGACAACAGCAGGCTTCTGGCCATCCAGACTTACAGAATAACGCATTTGCCGCCCCTTGGCTAAACGATGGGTAGGCAGGGCATCGACCAGAATACGCACAGGACCGGTATGGAAAACAAATATGTCATAATTCAAAACCGGTGCCGCAGTGTTATTCTGCTCCGGAGGTATTTCCTGCGGCACATACCAGACCGCGCGACCGGTACGGCCTAATCCTTCGACAACTTTTAGATTAGCGACTGGATATTCAGACTGTTCAAAACTCGCGGCGTTGATGGAAACATAACCATTATCTTCCATAAAACAACCCGCCACTTCATTCAGAGTAGGATTTGCGGGATTGAGTACTTGAATTCGCACTTCGGCGTCAATATCGGCGGCGTTAATCTTGACAGATGAAATAACCGCGTTGCCTTGAGGGGCATTGGGCCAGTCAATTTCCAGGCTTATACGATTTTGACAAATAACCCGGCCTTGTGTTTTGTCGGCCTTTATCCAGTTATCAGCAATGGTTAATTCATAGTCTATCGGCTCATTGCTGCGGTTAAATATCTCAATGGCATGGCTTCGCTGGGTAAATTTTGAAAAATCCAGGACTAAATGCCGATTCTCTTCATCCTCAGACACCATTACATTATTTATCACAATACCAGCCGCGGAACTTTCCGGCGGAGGACAAGTCTTCAAGGTGGGCAGATCATAACTGCGGGTCCAGTCTGTTGTGCCATGCGGGGTATGCGTCACGATCCGGTGCCATTTACCACCTGAAAGCTGATTGTTGTAATATTCCGTCTCCGCTTTAATTTTATTCCAGGATTCAATGGCTTTTTGAGCGTAAAATTCGGTATTCTGCCGTTTCTGATGAGCGTAAAGATGATTTTTCTGAGCGTACAAAAATTTCTCATTCATATATAAAGAACAACGCAAAGGATAAAGGACTAGTTGATAAAATGCAGCCTGACAAGATTCGCTCATGTCCTCATACACAGATTCTGCCTCGCGAACAAGATCGGCATAAACTTCCATACGGCGATCGACTTCATCGTCTATATTACTGAAGACTCCTACTCTCCATATGCTCAGCTTGCAAATGAAGTTCAGGCGAAATACTCTTTCTTGATCTTAGCTATCTGTGCGGCGAATTTATTCACCGAAGTCGCGACGAGCCCATACTCATAAAAATCAGCGACAGTTTCAGTGTTCCATTTTTCGGCATCCCAGCCTAGTTTAATAAAAAATTCCAAAGCCAGTTCGTGATTTTTAAAATTACCAACATTGACTACCCACAGCTTATCAGCCTGACATTCAGGGCCTTGAGTCATCTCGGCAGCAATCAGACTCAAAGGCGTTGAACACAGCCATAAATATCCCTGCGGTAGGCCATAATATGAAGATGTGATAATAAACACCATTTCCGGCCCGGCGTTTTGTTCAGTTGGCCCGGGCAGTTCGCGAATATAACCGTAATTATCATCCGGCCAGACATGCATTACATCATCGGAACCTTCAAGCCGTCTTGATATACATTCAGCATTTCTTTATACAAATATAGGGCCTGAGGAACCTTATCCAATCTGAATTACCTGGTGCCGGAGAATTTCCTGCTGGTCACCATAACTTTTCCAGCAAAGCTCTATTCTCGGCGGGGATCGTCATAGGCCTCCATAGGACTGTCATGAACGCCACGCATACCCATTCGTATAAATATTTTCAAAGGGATGATTAGTTTTGATTCGTCGCTCCACAATAATCATAGATTTCATCACGATTGACATGATACTGCCAAAGGCCCTGTTGTTCTGCTTTCGCCATTCCCCTTCATTATTAACGTAGCATGGGCTCACAATGAGAAGTGCCAATAATAATGCCGTAATCAGAGGCGACTTGCTTGTTTTCCTCATAAAAGTTAAACGGGCGAGTCGCTACATGCATACCCGGACAAACAAAATTCCCCTTGAGGGCGCAGCATAAGCTCGTATATTCTCGCATAAGTTTTTGGGCCCAGTCCGCTGCCTTGCCGAGAATCTTCCGGAGCGAAAGTGTAAGACGCCCAGGGAGTTAGTCCCCCAGGATTACATCATTAATGAAAATCCCCCTATATTTAACCGAGGGGGGACCCTGACGCATATTGCAATCACTAATAGTTATTTTTTTTCGACGAACCGGCGGCACATCCGCCCAAAAATACCACGGAGAGACCCCCATTTTTTCAGACAATTCAAACAGGCCGTAAACCGCTCCACGAACATCACTGCCTATTATTAGTAAAGCTGAATCAATTTGCTCCCACGGGTTTTCTATTTTTTGAATAACGAAACTTTCCCACTGCCCTGCCAGGCCAGTAACATCAACTTTCTTTCGAGAAATCAAATCATCAAGCACCGGACAGCAACCAATCACACCTGCCCAGACAACACTCTGAGTAACCTGGTCGGCACTATGAATGACCTGGGCCCGCCCTCCAGTGATTTGTTCAATATCCCTCAAAAAATGAGTCATGGCAGTATGTAAGGGTTTTTCAGATTGGATGGACAAACCCAACTGAACCAGAAAATCACCGCCAGAAACCGCAAAAGTCTCTTTAGCGACACAAATACGAGAATGATTAACATTTTCAAGTCTGCTACCACCATTAATGTTATGCTTAGAGATGTTCGGCTTGCCGTTCAATTTCATATTCCTGCGTCTTTTAATTTCACAGTTGATTAACTAATTAGGCGGGGTATTTTGCCGCCTTAAAAATCCACAGCATCAATATAGCATCACAAAGCAACGGTTTCAAGGTTTATTTTTGCCAATAAGCAACACAAAACCTCTGTTTTTAACCCATTAAACACACAAAACCTTTACTAATAACACATTACAGCAAACATCGCCGTTTGCCCTTGCGATTGTCTTACCTCTACTAAATAATTTTTATCGATTTTCCATAAAAAATCTTATTTTAATATAAATTCTTTTAAAAAAAGTATTTATATGCAAATAAAGTCGTTGGCTATTCCCTGCCATAAAAAAAATATCTTGACCGTGTTGCTGCATGTTGCTATGATGATGCTCAATGGTGCTCGACTTATTATTGTTAATGCAAAGGTGAAATGATGCTGGATAGATTAGTCATCGATCGCAATGGTTCTGATTCTGTTGGCTCTCAGATAGCCAACTATCTGGGCGAAAAAATTCAATCCCGTGAACTGCCCCGCGGGGAAAAGCTGCCTTCTGTCCGGGAAATGACCAAGGTCCTTAATGTGGGAAACCACACGGTCAAAGAAGCCTTGGAGGTTCTGCGGCAAAACAAGCTAATAAAAACAACCCAACGCGGTTCATTTGTAGCGGATACAACTTTGCCCAAAAATGTTATCAGGAATGAAAATAATATGACACTGGATTCGACAGCTCAGGATATTGCCCTGGTAATTCCCAGTATCTGGCGACCTCGCGACGCGGCAATTGTAGATGGTATCAGTACCGAACTGCGAAAAAACAACAACAGTCAGCATCTGCTGGTATTCAATACTGAAGCAGATATCGACAAGCAGGGCAATCTGATTATCGAGATTCTCGACAGAGGCTTCGAAGGGGTTATTTTCATCGCCCCGGTTGAAAGAGAAACTCCCGGATCGCATATTCGTGTGTTGCAAAAAAACAATATCCCCGTGGTTTTCTGCCATCGTACCGTGAAAGGATGTTCGGCTCCGCTGGTAACCTTTGATTCCGAACAGGTCGGCGTAGTGGCAGGCGAAGCATTGGCCCAGAGGGGGCACCGAAACATCGCTTATATTGCCGCCTATCCATATACATCTTCACTAAATATGGAGAAAGGACTTCGCAAAAGCCTGCAAAAACGTGGCTTGGAACTGAATAAAGAGAATGTTTATTACAGTCAGGCAACCGATACTTACGGCCATGAAAAACAATTGCTGGAAGAAAAAACAGCGGCTATCGAAAAGATGCTGAAAAAAACAGACCGCCCTACCGCGATATATTGTTTCGACAGCAGCGCCGAAATCCTCATTTATCTTATCGCCCAGAAACTCGGCTTACGCGTACCGGATGATTTATCTATTCTGCGTTACGGTAAAATTTACCATGATTGTGTGATTTCCAATTCATTCGCCTCAATATGGGGTGACCCTAACAGTATCGGCCAACTTGCCGCTCAGGTACTGGATGAGATTATTGAGCAGAAACGTCCCATAGACAGCAACGAAACAATTTATGTACCTATTGAGTTCGACGCAAACGAAACCCTTATTTCTTTTTAGCAGGTAAAACATGGATAAAGACAAAAAGGCATTTACCCTGGTGGAACTTTTGGTTGTAATAGCGATTATCGCTTTGCTGGTTTCAATCCTCCTGCCAGCAATCGGCAAAGCCCGGAAACAAGCATGGCAGGCAGTATGCGCGACCAATCTTCACAGCATCGGGATGGGCACTATGCTTTATGCCGAGGATAATCAATCGAAAGTGCCTCCGATGAATAATTCTACTGATTTCGGCGTGAACGGCACAGGCACGCAACGCACCAATATGTGGGCACGCATGATCCAGAGATTTGACATCGGCGTTGATAAATGGGCGCCCTGGTGGAACACCGGTTTTCTGTATCGTGATAAATATCTCGAAGATGGACATATTTTTTATTGCCCATCAAAGGCGGCACCTTTCAAGTACGAGGATTATGCCAAACCACAATTTCCAACCCCCGACGAATATGGCCGAGTAAGAATGTCCTATTATTACAATCCGGTCTGCAAAGCTACTAACAATCGTGTTCGAAGGCATAATAAAATAGAAGAGTTTGGGGCTGGCATCCTGCTATGCACGGACCTGCTGGAAAAAGACACAACCAAAAACGTTTTTGCCCACGACGGACCGGGATGGAACACTCTTTATGGCGACGGTCATGTCGAATTTGTAAGTGATTACGAGATTGAAGACTTGATCAACGATAATTATATCGCGTTCGCATCCAATGACTATGCCATATTCGATAAGGTCCTGGATGAGTTTTCACCGGGCGAAAAGGTTTATCGCTACGAATAGTGTCAGCTTGTGAGAAGCTGAGGAAATTCAGATTTGTTGAGAAAAGGAAAGGAAAATGTAATGGACAAGAGAATGTTGTGCAAAATCAGTGTGGTTTTTTCGTGGTTGCTGATGGCTAACCCCATCTGGGCGGTAATGACCGGAGCGGAACCTGACGCGGCCAACGAGAATCTGATGTTCTGGCTCAAGGCCGATGAAATAGCCGGTTTAGATAATGGTGATTCGGTAACCAGTTGGGCGGATTCCTCGGCTAACGAACTGACTTTCACCGGCGGTCTTGTCGCGGCGGACACCACGGCCCATAGCCCAACTTACATCAGCAGCGGACTGAACGGTCTGCCGGCAGTAAATTTCGACAGTGCCGCTAAGCAGTGGATAGCTATACAAAACTCAGTGATTCAGGCTGACGGTCCTTTGACAATGATTATTGTGGCAGAAAATATCGACAATTCGGCAATAGGAACATTAGTATCTTTCAACCGCAGCGACAATGGCTATCATCAAAGCTCGCTTTACAGTGGCCCGAATAATATCATTCAAACTTCAAGCCGCACCAGCAAATCCGGCGACGGCAGCAATACCAATTCATCCGTCTCCTATACTACAACCGCCGTTATCGCAACGGGACAGTTTGACAACGGCGTTAGTCCTGATTTCGGTGTACACGCAGCCGGCGTAAACGGTGCCCATCACTGATGCGCCCGCAGCCGCCCGAAGTGCAAGTTACGATCGTATCAGTATTGGGGCCATGACTCGCCAGGCCGAAAGCAACTTTCACAGTTTTCTGGACGGTGAAATTTCTGAAGTACTGGTTTATAACCGAGTGCTGAGTACAAGCGAACTCTATGCCGTAGGTACTTATCTGGGCGATAAATATGGTATGACTTTCGTACCGGAGCCGATTTCACTGACAATGCTAGCACTGGGAAGCCTGGTACTGCGCCGGAGAAAAATGGTCAAATAAAAGTTTTCGTGTAGTTCACGATGTTGAATGTTCCAAAATCTTATAAGGAGTAAAAAGATGAAACTCAAAGTTGTATTATTACTGCTAATCACATGCAATATTAGCTTGGGACAGATTATGTCAGGCGGACAGCCAAACCCCATGTCAGATGACCTGGTGTGCTGGCTCAAGGCCGACGCTTTAACAGGCATGTCAAACGGAGACCCGGTTACTATATGGCCAGACTCTTCTGACAATGCTATAAACTTCACCGGTGGATACCTGGGCGATTCAACCAATGTGCCAACTTACGCTTCAAGTGCTATCAACGGTATGCCCAGCGGTCGAATTCAACATTAGCGCTAAACAATGGCTGATACATGACACCGGAGTAATCGCTCTTGATGGCCCCTTGACCATGATCGCGGTCGTAAACTCCATTGATGTTCCGGTAGGCACTACCGGTGCCATAGTATCCTTCAACCGCAGCGATAACGGTTATCACCAGAGTACCCTGTACAGTTATGGCCCAACAACTCTGCAAACTTCAAGCCGCACCGGCAAATCTGGTGACGGAAGTAATACAAACTCGACTATCGATCACAGTTATGGAGGCCAGGCCTTTATTGCCTGCCGGCACCTTTGACAACGGTATTTACCCTGATCTCGGCGTACACGTCCCTAACGTGAATGGCGTATTTGGTGACATCCCCGCTCCGGCCCGCAGCGCTTCGTTTGATCGTATTTCAGTGGGCATCATGAGTCGCCAGCTTGTCGGCAACTTCCATAGCCCGTTGGATGGGTATGTGTCTGAAGTTCTGATATTCAACAAAGTACTTTCCGAAGCCGAGCTCAACGAAGTTGGCTATTATCTCGAACAGAAATATAGCCTCACCACGGAATACAAGGCAACCGCGGGCTACAGTATTGAAACTGACGGCTCGACTCTGGTTCGCGAAAAGAACGCTACTTCTGATACTTTCGATGTTGTGCTGGCAACGGCTCCGACTTCTGCAGTAACCGTAACGGTTCAACCCCGAACCGAATGACATCGTTCTTGCCGGTGCAGCTGGCCCGGGTCTGAGTATAGATCTGACGTTCAATAGCACAAACTGGGACCAGCCGCAAACGGTAACAGTTACGGCTGATGATGACACTCTGGCAGAACCCGAAGAAGTCAATAAGATTTCCTTCAGTGTCGCCAGTGCCGACACAAATCTTAACGGCGGATTTATCGCTCCGGTTTATGTAACAATCATTGACAATGACTCTGCCGGTATCATTATGAACATTGGTGACGGAGTCGCGGTCAACGAACAGGGACCAACTTCCGATACCTACACAGTTACCTTGGTTGGCGCTCCCACCCAGAATGTCTTTATCGAACTCAGTGACGCTGCCAACCCGGACCAGGTGCAGATAAGTCCGGTTCTCTTGACATTCACTTCCAGTGATTTCGACCAACCACAGACTGTCACCGTCACCGCGATCGACGATAGTAGCTTGGAATATCAGCACCCAGACCCAGATTGTTGCGACAGTAACCAGTGCCGATCTCAGCTACGATGCCTTCGAAGCCGATAACGTAACGGTCAGTATTGCCGACAATGAGTGTGGGGCCTGGGGCTATTATGACCAGGACCTCAACCACGACTGCTATGTCAACCTGATTGATTTTGCGGAAATAGCCGCGGCCTGGCTTGATTGCAGCAATCCTCAGGACACTGCCTGCCAGAATCCCTGATCACCCTTAACGTTGGATGCACCATTACCAGTGGGCGGGGCCTCCCTAAAAGGAGACCTCGCCCCATTTTTGTATCGCCTAAAAGATATGTGTTTTTAAGGATTTTACCTTGCCAGTTGAAACAACCGCCGATTGCGGACCATTAAGCCAAGGTTCTGTCAACTGTCGACACGTTATAAAGTTGCAAAAACTATCATATCGTAATTCCTACAGAGTAATATTTGGCGTTTTGTGAATGCCAGCGAATTAGACTGTATTACAGGGTATTCTGTGGGTTATTTTTAGTCTCTTGCAAATGAAATCTTACGCAAAATGGCCACAATTTACCAGAGCCGCGCACGTAAGTAAGCGGTGCCGTTAAAATACGCGAAACCCGCGTAATCCTATGAACCGGAGCCGTGGTCAACCGTTATATCACATTTTTTCATCTTTTTTTCGCATAAACTTCTCGCATACCAGCGGCGTTAGCAGTCGCCGGGCCATCATGGCGGCGTCAGCCGGGGGGAAACCGGCGAGCCGGAAGCCCGAGCCGCGGTTTCACCGTCCCCCAACCAAAACCGCGAGGTGGTGGGCCGGTCATCTGTCACCAAACAGCAGGCCGACGGGAGCAAACGGGTCACAACGGCCCAAACTCCTATTCGTGCTCACCCAAAAGCGGCCACATCAAACTTTATACGGCCCAAAGCTCCCATTCTCCACGGCGTGATCCCGACAAAAAGCCGACTCACATTACGCAGACCGAGATCCTTTGGTTATCCCGCCAGACCTAAAACCATATCGCTAAGCCGCTTCCTCCAGAATTTTTTTCACCAAAGTCTCATTAAACATCTCGCCATTAATCAGCATCGCTCGCATTATACACAACAATTTACGCCCCAGAGCCACAATAGCGACGTTTTTGCGAGATTCATGCCCATTCTTCTTTATCCGCTCATAAAACGCCCGCAAAAGCCGGACATCCACAAACGATTAGCCCCGCTCCACCAACTGCCCTTGAACTCCGCCCGACGATAACCGCGCGCCTCCAAAGTCGCCCGAATCCGATTCTTCAGAAGCACCACCTTGTCAACCGTCTTCTTGCGATGCAAAATCAACTCCCGCCACTGCCGAACTTCTTTCGAGGGCATATCCGCGGTTAAATATTTTTGTTGTTTATGTTGTTTTGAATTTTGTGTTTAGAATTTCCAGTTTATCTGGCTTAGGGCCATTAATCTGACAATTATTTATTCGCCACCGCTGGCTCCGGCGCAATCGGTGCCCGAGCCAGAATACTGCCCTTCAGACACATCACCGCGTATTCCAACTGCGGGTCACTATCCAGCAGCTCCTTAGCTGTAAAAATCTTCCAGTTCTGCTTATCCAACGGCAAATCCTGACGATGCAGAATCCCCGCGTCCCGCTGAGTCTTATACATCTCCGTAAGAATCTTGCCCGGCAGCTCCACCGTTATGTCCGGCTCAACCCCGTAATCTTCCACAGTACGGTCATCCGGGTCACGATGCACCCGCCGCCCGCTGGGCAGATAATAATAAGCGATTGTCATCTTAATCTCAGCCGGGTCCAAAGGCTGAATCGTCTGCACATTACCCTTCCCGAAAGTGCGTGTCCCCACCAGCAACGCCCGCTTGTGGTCCTTCAGCGAACCCGAAACAATCTCGCTCGCCGACGCGCTCGAAGAATTCACCAGAACCACCAAAGGCAAATCCGCATCAACCGTACCCCGACGCGTCGCCGAATCAACATGGCCCATCATTGGCTCACGCGAACGAGTACTCACTACCACCCCTTCATCCACAAAAGCATCAACAATATCCACCGCCGCGCTCAGATACCCCCCGCTGTTATTACGCAAATCAATAACTAATCCCTTTAATCCCTGCTTCTTCAAATCCACAACCGCCTGCTTCAAATCCTTGGCGGTATCACCGGCAAAATTAGTTATCCGCAGATAGCCAATCCCCTCGTTCGGGTCAACGAAATATTTCCAGTCCCCCGCCCGGTCACGATAAAGCCCCTTCACCGTCGGCACCGACACGCGTTTGCGAGCCACCGTATAATCCCGCGGCTCCTTGAAACCTTCCCGGTCAACCGTCAGCACCACATTCGTACCCTTCGGCCCGGTTATCATCTGCACGCATTTCTCAATAGTCAGCTTTTCGGTACTCGTTCCGTCAACCGCCAGAATCGAATCGCCCGCGTCAAGCCCCGCCTCATACGCCGCCGCGTCATAGCTCACCAGCGAATCAATCTGCAACACATCCGTATTCGGATCTTTCTTGATAACCACTCCAATACCCGAAAACTCCTGCGTCATATCCTTGCGAAAACTCTCCACATCCGCGGGCCATACCACATAAGTATAAGGATCCAACGCCGTAACCGCCCCTTCGATAAACTCCGCCATCACCACCTCATCAGGAAAACCCAGAGTCTCCCGATTTATCTGTACTGCCTGATTGAGGACTATCAGAACCTGATAATAACCAATCTTGTCACCCGGCTCAGTCTGAACCTGTTCTATTACCTGGTCAAGCTGTTCCAGATAAAAGTCCCGCTTCTCCGGGTCATTCAGATTGGGAAATGTCTCGGCCAGCTTATCAACCTTTGCCATCAGCCGACAGCTTTTAAGACCACGCAAAAGCATTTCCTTGAAATCCGGAACCTCCACATAATTCCCCGCCAGAAGACGCACTGCCGCCGAGATAATATCCGCCGAAACACCTTCACGACGTTCTTCCCAGGTAACACCTTCATGGTTCGGGTCCGGCAGATAATTCGCCACCAGAGTGGCCCGCCGCAGCAACTGCCGATTGTGCTCACCATAAAATTCATTCTCACGGTCCAGCTCCGCCAACTGGCCATAAACCTTACCGTAAGATTCCAGCCATTTCTCGTCCTGCTCAAACTTCTCCGCAATCGCCAGCGTACGGGTCGTTATCTCCTGGCGAATCTCCTCAGCCACATTCTCGTCCAGATCAAAACGCTTAGCCAGATTATGCACAATGCTCAACTGCGTCAGAGCAGCCAGCCAGTCACCGTCCAAATCCTCGGCAGCCTTGGATTCAAATTCTTTCTTGGCCGCGCCGTCATATTCCGTATACCCCTCACTAGCCCCTTTCAAACTCTCCCGCCACCGGGCCCGCTCGACGGTCTCTTCCAGTTTACCCACATTCTCCTGATAAACCTCCTGCCGACTCTTATCGAGTTTCTCGTCCAGGCCCTCATATGCACCCAGCAAACCGGCCAGCTTAACCGAATAGTCATTCTGATATTCCAGCTTGCCCGCCGGCTTCAAAAGAGCCTCAGCCAGATTCGCGTTACCCACCGCCAAAGCCTCAGCCGCCGCCTTTAGTACATCATGCTCACCCAGAACCCCCTCAGCTTTTTCACCCGCAGCGAAACTGCTCAAATATCCAAAACTGCCCAAAACCAGAACTATACATACAACTTTGAGATAGCAATTCCGTCTGCTCATTATGATCCCTTACTATGTAATTCCACATCAAACGCCCAGCCGGGCCCTCAGCCGCACTGCCAGCTGATCGGGCCAAACTTCCAGTCCCTAACCACATCATGGTAACACCCTATCCCCGCCAAAGCAAATACCATCTACCCTCTGTTAAAGGTAATATAGTATAGTTTTCTCGCGCAAAAAAACAGAAAGCACGTTTTTCCCGCCGAAGAAACCCAATTCCCCTCATTTTTATCCGAATAAGTACCGCATATTTCGCTTAGCCGCCGACAAACCCCTACTCTCCAAGCGTATTTGCGGCAACTTTCCTGAAATATATCGAACCTCTTTTCGACTCTTGTAATAATAGCTGCCCCGCTTCCGGCCGCGCAGCCGCTCCTAAACCGGCGGACCGGCAACTAAAACGGAGAGGCTGCGATCCCGGCGGCAGACCAGCGCTTAAATCAGCGAGATGACACTTCGGTCGGGAGAGCTGCGCTTAGATCGGCGGCCTGATTCTTTGGTCGCAGCCTCTGCGCTTTAAGCGCAGCTCCTACGACTTTGGCGCAGAGATAATTCCTTTAGTCGCAGATCCTGCGCTTTTGTCGCAGCTCTGGCGACTTTAGCGCAGAGACGATGCAGTTCGTCGCAGCCCCTGCGACTTTAGCGCAGCTCTGATTCCTTTAGTCGTAGCTCCTGCGCTTTAAGCGCAGCCCTTGCGACTTAGTCGCAGCCGCTGCGCTAAAAGCGCTGTTACGCCGCCGGGGTTTTTATGGGACGGTAAATCTGTGATAACCTGCCCCTTCGGTCGGCAAGGTTAAGTTTTCGGGATTATCAGCATTATTATGGCGGTTCTGTGCCGAAAACGGGTTTTCTGAGTTCTGACCTCTGGCTATTTCCCGCTCCGCTTGCAGCTGCGCACCCGGTAGAACCGTTCGCTGAAGCCGCCTTCATTCTCGAAAAACCGCACCGTCACATCATAAACCAACTGGGCAACCTGAAAACTTTTAAGCCGACGATACCCACTGTATTGGGGAATTATTTCGTTGGGTTCAGATATTAGCGATTACCCAAAAATATGCCGGACACCGTCTCTTAACCAGCTGTACCAACCTGCCGATTGCGAGGGTTCTACAGCGATTCAACAAACACCAGCCTACGAAAAAGAGCTGTACTAACCTGCCGGGGGCGAGGGTTCTACAGCCAAGATTGAAATTGAAGTCGGTGACGTGGTGCTGTACTAACCTGCCGGGGGCGAGGGTTCTACAGCTTCGGACTATGTCCAAAATGCGGGAATTTTGCTGTACTAACCTGCCGGGGGCGAGGGTTCTACAGCCCTGCATTGCACATGCCAAAGCGATAATCGAGCTGTACTAACCTGCCGGGGGCGAGGGTTCTACAGCACACGCTCGGCAGCGGTCTTGTGCAGTACAAGCTGTACTAACCTGCCGGGGGCGAGGGTTCTACAGCGGGTATTCTGTAACCTGCTGTTCGACCTGTCATTAAGTCAGGCATATTGGCAAAAAAAACCGTCTGCACGACTTACCGGCAGAATAGATTTAATCATAAATTTTGCACATTTCCTCGTACAACTCATTATTTATGTCCTGATACAGTTCCTTCAATCTGTTTATTATTTTATCATTATTAACCACTATTCGCTCATCTCCCTGATATAATACGTTTTCCTTGAGCAAAAAACCATATAGAATCGAGCGGCATTCAAATAAAAGTTCCTTGAGTCTCCGGCTATAAAGCAGGCCGTAGCCGTCAGCGTAAAACCAGCGGTTTAACTGGTCGATATATTCCCGTGCCTGGGCAGGGCGAAGATGAAATGTTTTGGCTTGGCCTTTGCCGTTATCTGTCCAGACCAGCAGCGACCGGGCGTTTTCCACTTCGGTTAGATAACTCAGCAAGGCCCAGCCGGCCAGAAGGCCATCAAGCTTCTTGCGGTTAAGATATTCTCTCGATTGATAAACCGGCTCACTCTGCTTCTGTTTATGCCAGAGCTTCAGGCCCAGCCAGACGCTGATCAGCAGTATTAAGGGCTGGATGAGTATTGAAGCCAGTTTCCAGCCCCAGATTTCCGAGACATCAGCGGCCAGTAACATAAATATAACAGAATTGTCCATTTAATCCGCCTGCCTTTCTATCGTGCTGACAATTGTATTTATATAATTGTCGGTCAGGTCATGAATTCTTTCGGCCAGAGATTTACTGCTGTCTTCCGAAATGACATTGTAACAGGCCGGAAACTGATTGTGATAAACCGCGTTGCGGATATTCTTTATTGTATGCAGTTGATTTTCTATTTGCGGAAAACGCCCGGCCAGCCCGTCAGTTATTGCGGCAAATGAGGTATAATGTGCCCTTTCGTTTTTCAGCTCAGGAAACAACTCGAGAGCTTTCCCTTCGAACTGCCAGATTATCCCGGCAATCATTTTTCGATAATGAGCGAACGCTTTTATCTCCGCTTCCAGTTGCTCGTATTGCAGTTTCTCCGCATTAAGACCCAGCCACAGCAGCAGACCCGGCAGACGCCGGTCATAAAAATAACGCCGGTATTTACCCAGATCCCTCAGTTTGGTATTTTCCGACCTGACCAGGCATTCCAGTTCCAGCATATTTCCCGACTCACGGTATTTACCAGAATATTTATCACGCAGGAAGCTGATGTAACCTGCATTAAAATTGTCTTTACAGTTAAACCGGACCGTCAAAACAGTATCGCAGCTTATGGGCTGATTAAAGAGCCTGTCCTGTCCGGGACCAATATCGGCCAGCCTTAAGCTGGTTTCATTTGTAAACCTGAGCTTATCTTTGAGAATCTCCCTAACCATCATAAATGACACCATATCGGCGAGTCTGTATCTGCGTAGAAGTTTTTCGGTCTTTTCGATATTCAGAACACCGAGGTAAAGATTATTATCCAGACCCGGAGGGTTAAAACGGCTTTCGACGCGGATGTTTTTGTTAATCACTCTCTGGAATTCTCTGATATCATCCTTGATATTATCGCTGACCGGCCCGGCGGCAATAGTCTGTAAAGCGGCTTTAATAGCGGTGCTATCGTTTTTCTTTAGATATTCGCGGGCTTTGGCAAATACCGGGTAATGCCGTTTATAATTATAGAACTCCTGCGGACCGTCACCTTCTGCCTTAAAGAGTTTCTCGATCAGAAGGGCATTATTTTTCTTTATGCCGGCGGGCAGGTCAATATCTGCCGTAATAAGGCTGCGCAATTCATTATTAAAAATAGCACCGGGCAGATTGACCGGATTTTCGAGCAGTTTGGCGGCAATTTTTTTATCATCCTTAGCATTGCCGTCAAAACGCCCGCGACTGGGACGAAGAAACTGCACATCCAGGTTGTTATTGGCCTCCAGCTTTTTTAAGATAGGTCAAACGCTCGGCGAGATAGCCTTTATAAAAACAGACTATGCCGACATATTCTTTGATTTTGAGCCTGCCTAAAAACGGATGAGGATTATTTCCGCCCAGTAAATAGCAATTACCGAAAATGTCCGGCAGGACATCCTTTTTAGCTCCGAAATAAGCCAGAGCAGCCTGCAAAACCTGAAAGTTTTACCGAGGTTATCTTATCTTTGCCATTTTTCTGTGGGTCAAAGCCCTGCATATCCAACATGTCATGAGCCAGAAAAATCGGCCAGCTTTCCGGCACGCAAATCAATATATTTTCCGGAGCCGGGCTTGTTGCTTTTATCAGCAACTCTTTCGATAGTTTTTAATATGGCCCGCTGACGATGTTTGTTATCTTCTATTATCCGCCGCAGTTTTTTCCCGCCGATACTGCTGCTGGTTTTTATCCCGGCGGCCGTTATGCAATAAACTGCGAGGGACATATTCCACAAGGTCACCGGAAAGCTCCTGCCCCTGCAGTAGGGTGTTGCAGGCCGCTCGCTGTTTTTCTACATAGGTTCTAATCAGATCCTCGGTTTGCCCAAATCCTTTTTTAATCCAGTGAAATATTATTACCGGCAGATCGTAAACACTAAGCCAAGCATCGGGATTAGCCAGTTTGCTGTCCCGGCCGCTCTCTCCCAGCACCGGCAGGTCTTTATCCCCGCTGATAACGAGGGCTATCTGATTACCTACCAGATGATAATGAGGGGTCGCAGCGTTTTTATAAGGTTCTTGCGAACCTTTGGCCCGGTCAGCGGGAGATTGTATTTTTTCGCCCCATTGCTCCTTTACTTTCTGTTTAACCTCGCTCAGGCGACCGAAGGTTTTGAGCTGCTTATCAATACTGCGTTGATTTTGACGGCCATCAGCAGTGATTTTGTCATATATCTTGAAATAATATTTCCCCAGATCAATCTGAAAACGGATATCCTTAAAAACTTTTTTTTCGTCACAATATTTCAAGGCAAAATAGGCGAAGCGGTCCTGATACCTCCTCATAAATATCTCGTCGTTACCGTCATCGATATTATCACCACCCTCCGATTCATCGCTGTCGAGAATCACCCGAAATTCGTTTTGTTGTTCAGAGCTTAGAATCTCAAACAGTTCTTTGGGACATTTAGACAGGTCATTAAGCATATCGAGAGCCAGCCCATCAATATCTGTTTCAGAACTTATTACCGGTTTGGGCAATTTAATACGATAATTACAATAGCTTTCTATTGTGGCCCGGCATTCCGGTGAATCGCTTCTTTTGAATCCGACGAATTGTTTGAGGAAAAGCTCGACATCTCCTCTTTCCAAAAACATGCAAACCAGAAAAGCCAGCCCATTTTCAATTGATACTGGCCGGGGCATCACTGAACCGATAACGAAACTCCTTATTGGCAACTGTTTGTTTATTTCGACCAGTTCCCTCTACGGTCCACCTCCTGAGATGAGACACCTGAGCTTCTTTCAAAGATGGGTTTGTTTTGACATCTCTGACCGAAGCATCAAAACACCTGTCCAGATATTTCAGCAGTTCCTCAATTTCCTGCTCTTTTAATTTATTCGTGCTGTGTTGATGGCAATATTCATTGCGATACTGATTCAAAGCCTTGAGTAGCAGGCGGATGATTTTATAATAACTTTTGGCCCGGACTTCCTTCTTAGCTTCTTTTTTTTCCTCAGATGAGCCACAGATAATTTTATCTAACATGGAAAAATGCTTCGTAATTAAATCATAACAATCACTGGATTCTTTGACATTGTCAGTATTATCAAGTAATTCAAGAACCGGCATCTCCGATAATGTATTTTCTTGAGACTTTTCTTTGCCCAGCAGTTCCGAGATATGACATAATACAATATACGCGTTCAGTCGAGCCTGATTAAAATAAATACCAAAATTAGTTCTGATTCCTTGTTCCATAATTACTCCTTCTAAATATACAGCATCCGGAATTTTAAGGGGAAATTCAGGCTGTCCGATCACGCAATCGAGAGGAGGAAAATGTTAAAAAAATATTATCCACCAACAATCCGCAACCGGGCTTAAAACGACAGGCCCCTTCTACTAAACTAAACATCCGCCGCGGCCGGAAAAGCACCGCGACAATGAAATCTACGGCGAATCTATCATAAAAACCCGGAAATCACAAGAATATTCAAAAAAACTTCGCTCAGCGGTAAATCTTCCAAGTTTCTTAAAAACAGAGAGTTACGGAAGCTATTCCTCCAGAGCGGGGAGAAAATCTTATAAAAATCAGGTTTTTGATTAAGCCGGTCCCCTATATCGCCGATTCCATGGCTATCAGTAATTCGTACCCATTTGTAAACATTTGAATAAATCGCCGCGAAATTCCCAGGGTGGGAATCGGCGTAATATTATTTTTGCCCGAAAAGGGCGGAAAGGCAGGTTTACCATGGCAGTATTTCCGAAATCGGAAACTAATGTGCTGGCTCTGGCGGGACAGATGATCAGCGGACTCAATGAACATAGCTCACTTTATCCCAGTGTGAGCGTGGAGGCGCTGACGAATCTGAGTATGGCATATACCGAATGCAATAACGCGATCAATGCTCAGGATAGCGCCCGGGCCGCCGCCAAGAACGCGACTATCGCTAAAAACGACCGGCAGAGCGAGCTGGAAGAACAGATGCATAAGATTCTCTATCTGGCCGAGCATGACTGCATGAATACGCCCGGCAATCTTGATTATATCGGCTGGTCGCAGCGCAAGCCCGGCAGCCCGCTTAATCCGCCCGATCAGCCAACGCACCTGACACCCAGCTATGAAGGGCCCGGCATTCTTTCGCTTAACTGGCGTAAAGGCCCCAACGGCGGCAGCGTGAGCAATTACCGTATCGAACGCTCCGACCAGCCCGCAGGCGGCGGCGTGCCGGGACCGTGGACATTATTAACGACCAGCTTCACGGAAAACGTCACCTTGCAGAATCAGCCCCGCGGGATCGAAATGCAATACCGAATAGTCGCCACCAATGCCGCCGGTGATTCACTGCCATCAAATATCGCGACGGTGGTACTGTAAGAAAAAACCCGATCTAAATCCTTTCCATAACGCCGGTTTCAATTGCGATTCCGGCGTTTTTTTATATCTCAGCGCCTTTACTGCTCCTACCGAAATCCTCGGACGACAGAAAGTCCGCAATTTCTTCCGGGCTCTGCCCTTCGATATCCGGAGCTTGAGGCGCAGGCATAAACAACCAGACAGTCACGCCGATTAAGCCCCAAAGAACCGCTGCCGCAAATAATGATTTACCTTGACCGTATCACCGTGTTAAGCTAAATTGTTCATTCTATATGGATAATATCTGGGCATATGTTTAACTCATTGCCCGGAACAAAGTTATAAATCTCAAGGGCAACCTGGGAAACGCTGAACTATGCAGGAAAAACACGTAAAAGTCGCAATCATCGGATTTGGCACCGTCGGGGCCGGCGTAGCGAAAATCATTCTCGAAAACGCCGACCATATCGCCCATAAAACCGGTATCCACCTACATTTAGCTCACGTCGTCGATAAAGACCTCCAACGCATAAGACCTGTAAAACTGCCGGACGGCATTTTGCACGATAATATCGATAAAGTGCTACAGGACAAAGAAATAGAAATCGCCGTCGAACTGGTAGGCGGCACAACCTTCGCCGTTGATTTACAGAAAAACCTTCTCAAAGCCGGCAAAGACGTAGTTACCGCCAATAAAGCCCTGCTCGCCGAACGCGGCGCCGAGGTTTACGCCACCGCCCGCGAAAATGGCCGCTGCCTAGCCTTCGAGGCCAGTTGCTGCGGCGGCATACCCATCGTCGGAGCTATTCGCACCGGGTTGGCCGCCAATCATATACAAGCCATGTACGGTATCGTCAATGGCACCTGCAATTACATCCTTTCCGGCATGAGCAATGACGGCAAGGACTATCAGACCGCCCTGGGCGAAGCTCAGGCGGCAGGTTACGCCGAAGCCGACCCGACCCTCGATGTCAATGGCGCCGACAGTGCCCACAAACTGGCGATTCTGGCGACCCTGGCGTTCGGTGAACAAATCGAATACGACGACATTCCCACCGAAGGTATCGAAAATGTCGACCTGAACGACATTAAGTACGGCAAGGAAATGGGTTATACCATAAAACTCCTGGCCATCGCGGAAAATACCACTAAGGGGCTTTCGCTTAGGGTTCATCCTTCGTTTATTAAAGACGATGAACCGCTGGCCCAGGTCTCCGATTCATTTAACGCTGTGAGTGTCTTCGGAGACGCGGTTGGCCATACCTCATATTATGGTCGCGGGGCGGGCATGATGCCGACCGCCAGCGCAGTTGTCGCTGATATTATCAACGTCGCTCGCGGCAATGCGGCCAACCTTTTCGCTTCGGCACCGGGTTTGGGCCGTGACGCCGACCCTTGCGTTCTCTGTCCGCCTGAGGAGGTCAAATCCAGATTCTATCTGCGGCTGAGCGTTGCCGATGAACCGGGTGTGTTTGCTCAGATTGCCAAATTGCTCGGTGACCGCAAAATCAGCATCTCAGCGGTCCTCCAGCACGAAGCTAATACTCCCAACGCGATACCTGTGGTAATCATGACCGACCTGGCCCGTCAAGGTGACATGGACCAGGCCTTAATCGAAATGGTCAAGCTCGATGCCGTCAAAGCTGAACCGATTTGTATTCACGTTGTAACCCCCCCGGTGGATGATTAAATGAAATACGCAATCGTAATTTTAGATGGAGCCGCCGATGAGCCGCTGGCTGAACTTGACGGCCAAACCGTCCTCGAAAAAGCCCATATCCCCAATATCGACTGGATAAGCACAAACGGTCGCCAGGGCATGGTCCATACCATCCCTAACGGTTATCCGCCCGGCAGTGATGTCGGACTCATGACCGTGCTGGGCTATAACCCCGAAAAATATTACAAAGGCCGGGCCCCGCTGGAAGCCGCCGCTCAGGGTATCGAAACCGAAGCGAATGACTGGGTTTTCCGCTGCAATCTGGTAACCATTGCCGATGGGATTATGGAAGATTTTTCCGCCGGCCATATCAACAGCTTACAGGGCAAGGAACTCATCACCGCCATCAATGACAAATTAGGCGATGACGACATCACCTTCTATCCCGGCGTGAGCTATCGTAATTTGATGGTCTGCCGCTCGGGTAATTTCGACATGGAGATCGCCCCGCCCCACGACATCATGGACCAGCCCGTCAGCAAATACCTGCCCAAGGGCAAAAACGGTAAAAAGCTCGTCAAGCTCATGGAAGCCGCTCACGAAATCCTTGCCGCCCATGACATAAATCAGGTCCGTCAAGACCTCGGCGAAAACACCGCCAGCGACATCTGGCTGTGGGGCCAGGGACACAAACCCCAGATGGATGCCTTCCGCAAACGATTCGGTATTTCCGCCGCGGTGATAACCGCCGTGGACCTGATGCGTGGACTGGGCAAACTGATGGGCATGAAAGTTATCGAAGTTGAAGGTGCCACCGGTTATCTCGATACGAATTATGCCGGCAAAGGCCAGGCCGCGATTAAGGCACTTGCAGATAAAGATCTGATAATCGTGCATGTCGAAGCACCCGACGAAGCAGGGCACGGCGCTTTGGTCGAAGGTAAAATCAAAGCTATCGAAGACATCGACAAACACATCGTCGGGCCTTTGCTGAAATATCTTCAGAACCTGGATGAATGGCGAATCATGGCCTTGCCAGACCATCCCACCCCGATAAGAATCCGCACTCATTCGGGCGACCCGGTCCCCTTCGTTCTGGCCGGAACAGACATCAGCAAGGGTATGGAACTGCCCTACAGCGAAGCCAACGGCAAAAAAACCGGACTGAATATCGCCCACGGCCACGACTTAATGGAATACTTCTTGAAGGCAAAAGCCTGAAATGGAAATAGAACTTTTGTAACTCACTTAAAGGAAGAAACTGGTATGAGTTTGTTGGTAATGAAATTCGGCGGCACCAGCGTTGCCGACGCCGAACGCATCAGAAGGGCCGCGTCAAGGGCCATCAAAGCTAAACAACAGGGATACGAAGTTGTGATGGTCGTCTCAGCCATGGGCAAAACCACCGATAAGCTCATCGCTCTGGCCTCTGAAATCACGGACAACCCGCCTCGTCGTGAAATGGATATGCTCCTGACGACGGGGGAGCAGGTGAGTATCAGCCTGATGGCGATGGCCATCAATCAGGCCGGCTATAAAGGCATCAGCCTCACCGGTGGACAAATCGGGCTTATCACCGACGCTGCCCATACCAAAGCCCGCATCCAGAAAATTCAGGCTGACAGAATCCGTGAGGAACTGGCCAAAGATAAAATCGTCATCGTAGCAGGCTTTCAGGGCATTGATGAGTCCGGCGAAATTACCACGCTGGGCCGCGGCGCTTCGGACACCACCGCTCTGGCCCTGGCGGCGGTACTCGAAGCCGAACGCTGTGAAATCTATACCGACGTGGACGGTGTTTATACCACCGACCCGCGGCTAGTACCAAACGCTCGCAAAATTGACCGTATCAGTTATGACGAAATGCTCGAACTAGCCAGCCTCGGAGCCGGCGTTATGCACTCAAGAGCAATCGAATTCGGTAAAAAATATAACGTGGAAATTCATGTTCGTTCGAGCTTTTCAGACGCTCCCGGAACCGTTATTACACATGAGGTAGAACAAATGGAACACATAGTAGTATCTGGCGCAACCATCAAAAAAGATATGGCCCAATTTTTCCTTATCGGTCTGACCAATCATCCCGGAGTCGCGGCTGAAATTTTTGCCAAACTCGCGGAAAAGAATATTGTTGTTGACGATATCATCCAGACCGTTGACACCAGCGGTTCGGCCACCACGAGCTTTACCGTGGAACATTCCGACCTGGCTGAATGCAAACTGGCCATTGAAGAACTGAAGAAAAAATTCAAAATCGCTGATGTCCTCTGCACCAATCCCGTCGCCAAGGTTTCGGTTGTCGGAGTTGGCATGAGAACCCATACCGGTGTCGCTCGCAAAATGTTCTCCGCTCTGGCAGAAGCCAAGGTGAACATCAACGCCATCACCACCAGCGAAATCAAAATCAGCTGCATTATCAGTCCTGAAGATGCTCAAAAAGCACTCCAGGCTGTCCACGCCGCGTTTGAACTCGACCAAGCCTGACCCCAGACATTTAAGGGACACAAAATGCAGTATGCCGTAATAATGGCCGGTGGTTCCGGACAAAGGCTCTGGCCCCTGAGTCGTCAGAATCGCCCCAAGCAGATAATTAACGCCTTTGAGGGGCAGTCACTGCTCAGGCAATGTGTTGACAGAATGCAGGGCGTTTTTGCCAGCAAAAATATATTCGTTGTCACTAACGCCGAATACGCCGACATCGTTCGCAAACATCTGCCCGAACTGCCCCGCGAAAACATCATCGGCGAACCCGTCGGTCGCGATACCGCTAACGCTATCGGTCTGGCCGCCACCATCCTGCACAAAAAATCTCCCGACAGCATCATGGGCGTTTTCAGTGCCGACCAGATTATCGAACCGGTCGAGCCGCTGCATGACGCCATCCGCAAAGCTCTTACCCATATTGAGCAGCACCCGGAGGAGCTTTTCACTTTCGGCATCAAGGCCGCCTATGCCCACACCGGCTTCGGCTACCTCAAACGCGGTGAACCAAAAGAAAATGTAATCGAAGGGGTCTGCCCGGTCGAGGCCTTTAAGGAAAAACCCAACCGCAGTACCGCCAGCAAATATATCCGCTCCGGCCAATACTGCTGGAACAGCGGCATGTTCGTCTGGAAAACCGCGACCATACTTGAAGAACTCAAGCGGGCTCTGCCTAAGAATGCCGAACGCTTCCAGAAAATCGCCGACGCCTGGAACACCCCTCAGCAGGAGGAAGTCCTGAATGCGGAATTCCCCCAACTCGATAAAATCAGTATTGATTTTGCCGTCATGGAACAGGCCGAACATGTGAGTATGTGCGAACTCGATTGTCACTGGGTCGATTTGGGTTCCTATCAAGCCCTGGCTGAACGCATCGGCACTGTCGATGAAGACGAAAACGTGACTTCCGCCGACACTCGCGCGATCTGGCTCCACAGCAACAACAACATGGCACTCAGCACCCAAAAGGACCACCTCATCGCCGCCATCCACGCCGAGGACCTCATCATCGTCCACACCGAGGACGTAACCATGATATGCCATCGCGAGGAAACCAGCCACCTCAAATCACTACTCCAGCGGCTCGGCAAAGAAAACCTGGAACAGTACTTATAAGATTGATTCATGCGTTATATGGCCATTGATTACGGGTTGAAGCGCATCGGACTGGCAGTCTGTGACCCCGGCGAAAATTTCGTATCGCCGCTCTGCCAGATCGAGGCCACGCCCAAACAGCCCGAACTTCTCATCAGTCGCGTAGCTAAAATCATCGAAGAAAACGGGGTCGAAGCCCTCATCGTGGGCCTGCCCTTCAACATGGATGGCACCGAGGGCCCCCAGGCGAAGATTACCCAGAAATTCGCCAAACTGCTCGCCGAGAATTTTACCTTGCCCATCGAACTTCAGGATGAACGTCTCAGCTCTGCCGCCGCTGACGAGCTGCTCGCCGGCACCGATTTTACCAACAAAAGAAAAAAAGCCCGCCGCGACATGCTGGCCGCCTGCGACATTCTCCAGGAATTCCTCAACCGAAAACACGCGTGATTGGAGACTGTAGCATAGATACCGGCATATTTAATGAGATTTTCGCAAATTAGCCGACAAAATTCCTGGAAGAATATGCTCAGTAATCAACTCATCTTGGTTCCCCTGCTCCGCCAGTATCGCCAACCGCTCTGCTATCTGACATAAGTTACTTAATTCAGAGTCCGTTGCGCTCTTTGCCGCCTCCTTGGCCACCAGCACTTCCAGTTTCCGACGAATCGACATTATCTTCTCAAAACAAGATGTAAAGACCATAATGTGATGTCTTTTTTTGAATTTTCCTATTGACATCATCTGTCTATTTTGATATTCTTATGCCTGGAGTCTGCGTGAGATTTAGGAGATTCATTCCCGCCGAACACATTTTGGTTGTCGTTTTTTTTAACGGAGACAAACTTTTTTTAACTTGACAGGTCCGTTTTTTGTCGATATGTAGTATTGGTAGAAGCAAAAACTTAATATATTGTGGCATTAGAGATTTGAGAGCCGCGTAAGTCCTTAAAAGAGTGGACCTTGCGCGGTTTTTTTTATGCATAGATTTAGTTTGGTTGCGGCAAAAACATATAAGGTGTTTTTTGCCCAACCGCAGCGTAGAAAAATGAGATAAATATAATGTGGAAAGAACATTAACCCTGTTTGTTCATGGAGGCATTAAGATGCAAAAGAATCGGGAAGTAAGTCGAAAGTTATCGGCCCGGACGAAAGGATTCACGCTGGTCGAACTGCTGGTGGTGGTGGCGATTATCGCCCTGCTGGTCAGTATCCTGCTGCCTGCAATGGGGCAGGCCCGAGAAGCTGCCCGAAGGGTCGTTTGCTCGAGTCAAAACAGAGGTGTTATCACTTCCATGCTTGCCTATGCAAATTCAAATGAAGACTTTCTACATGAAGCCCCCAACGGTAATTATCAATGCGACGGAGAATACGCAGATGTGATATTGCCGTCGTATAATAGCAAAAACGAAGCGTTCTACCCACGTCATTCACAAGCATATTGGGGCGTGGCATACGAAGAGTACGGTGCTCCCAAAGAAGTTTTTCGTTGCGTTTCAAAGAAGTGGAATTTCAACAACTGGTCCGTTAGGACCGGAGCAGCAAAACAGGAATGGATAGAATATTCCGATTACACCCTGAATCGCTATGTGTGTTCGACAGACCCTCGCGATTACCCTGAAGAGCCCCAGAAAAATCGTCCGAAAACCACATATTTCAGGAGACCGTCTGATACAGTGGTTTTTCACGATGGCGGAGAGTCCACCTCTGAGCACAACGGGGATTCTTACTATAAAATCGAGGGGGATTCAATGAATTTAGGACAATGGAGAGTTAAAGAAATCACAGATCCAGCGAACTATAAGGGTATTATAAGAGAATACTGGAGGCATGATCACTCAAGCAATATTGTTTGGCTGGATGGCCATGTGAGCGTTCTAAAAGAAACTCTTGGTGAAGACGTTCCTATCGAATGGTTTAACAGTGCGGGTAAGGTTGAGTATATACATAACAATCCCATATAGAAGGGTAAAATTACGCAAGTTAAATTCGGTGTGTATCATTACGACAATGTAGAATAAAATTTGTGGGAGTATATCCGTTGTGGCTCCCGTTAACGAGTAAGGTTGTGATTTACTATGGAAGGAAAGAAGATGAGTAAGTCGAAAATTGTACTGATGGCGTTACTTGCGTTATCAATCACGAGTTTATGTTCCGCGGCGTCTTTCAGGATAGCTGCCCTGCCTGACACGCAGCTCTATAGCCAGGATTATCCTGCTATTTTCACCAGTCAGACGCAGTGGATAGTCAACAATAAAACCATAAAACAGATAGAGTTTGTGACTCATCTGGGTGATGTTGTCAACCACGGCGACGACTCAGGCGAATGGGCCAATGCGCTGACTTCTATGGCTATCCTGGATGGCCAGGTGCCCTATTCGGTCTGTGCCGGTAATCATGACTACCATGTCGGTGCCAACAAGTGGGAAGGGCCCCAGGAGTTCCTGACCAACTTTGGCGCATCCCGCTACAGCGGTTATGGCTGGTACGGCGGTACGGACCGTCAAGGGCTGAGCCATTATCAGATTTTTACCGCCGCGGGCCGCGACTGGCTGCATCTCAACCTGGAATTTGCCCCGGACGACGAGGTTCTGCAATGGGCCCAGGGTGTTATCGATGCCAATCCAACCCTGCCGGTGATTGTATCCAGCCATTTGCTGGTAACTGACAGCCCGGAAGATGCTGATGGTTTCAGTGGTATCTACGCCAAATCCGGCGCGGTTGCTTCTAACGGCGGCTTGGGCATGTACTTCAAGTTTATCGCCCAGAACGACCAGATTTTCATGACTCTGAACGGTCATCACGCCGCCTACACCGGCGTGAACACCCTGAATTATCCCAACGAGTACGGCAATAATGTGCTGATGATGCTCAGCGATTATCAAGCTGAATCCAATGGCGGTAATGGCTATATGCGTCTGATAGAGATTGACCTGGACAACAACCAGATTAATATCCAGACCTACTCGCCATATCTCAATGACTACAAAACCGATGCGACAAACGAGTTTTCGATCGCTGTTGATTTCAGTACCCGCCTGTCAGGTTTTGCCAGCCGTGAAGTAATCAGCACGGTTCAGGCGGCTAATATTGAGGTTACGGAAGTTGACAGTTTTGGTGCGGTCACCGTTTCAATACCTGCTGGTCAGTCAACCGCGAATATCAGAATGTCTGACCCGAACGACTCTTTCTATTCTTACTCCACTCATAACAAGGGTGACTATTACCCCGTGGTCGGCATTACTTCCCACGACGATGCTCTGGGCGGTGTCTATCTGGCCTCGGTTACGGAAAACTCCCGCCAGAATTTGGGCGAAGCTTATGAATCACGCTTTACAGTAGGTCTACCTATCGGCGCGCACGGCCAAACCTGGATCGCGGTCTCCGAAGCTGCGCAGGAAATTGAAGTCAGCGGAACAGTCATGCAAATTGGCGGTGGAAACGAAGGTAACTGCAATGTCGCTGCGGCATACTTCCCCTTTAGTGGCGGCTGGACCTGTGGTAACGTTCGCTCCTACGGTTCCAATAACGACACCGAAGGCGACGAAGCGGAAATTACCACCCGCACCTGGTGCGTGAACGGCAGCCCGGACGTCGTGATGGGCGTTAATCTGACTCAGTATCTCAATAGCAATCAGGACCCGAATCTGGTAGTCCCTGTACCGAATAGTGATCCCGCATCCATAACACAATCGCAGGTTGATACTGACCGCGGCGTCTGGGAGCTTACTCTTGACGGTATTGACAGTATTACCGACGGTGTTTTGATGGTTTGCAGCGGACTCAACGAGGACAATTATGCCGCTTGCAGTCCCTGGCCCGATGGTTCCGGCTGGCAGATTGTCATGCGTGACAACGGTGCATCCGGCGCGACTGAGTCAGACTCGTTCAATTTTGTTTATGTCCCCTACAGCACCGAAGGTATTGTGGCTGGTCGTGTCAGCGGCAGCGGCGGTATCCAGAGCGGCACGGGCAACTACTGGGTAGTTCGTACCGCTGACGGTGTTGAACTTTATATGGACGATTTTATCCCCGAAGATGGTACTTTGATTGTCACAAACGAACATGAACGTTATGGCGGCGACAACTACTGCACCTATGAACCGGATGGTGACCACTGGGTCGTACAGCAGAGAGATTTGCCGGAATCGTATCTTGCGTTCCCGACTATGGCGATGTTCTCGTTTGTGTTCGTCCCGTTTGACACACCTCCGTCAGGTCCGGGCCTGACGACCAGAACGTTTGATTATACCCAGGTTCTGGCTGGCAACTTTGAGACCACCTGGGATATTGCCGGCAGTTTCATTGATGTTCAGAAACTGCAAGGTTCGGAGTGGTTTGAAGAATCACACCATAACAGCAACTATTATTACTACAACTCAGTCAATGGCACACAATGCAGCTATTATCCTGAGGAGAATACCCACCTGAATATTGCAGCGGGTATTACTCTGGGTTCGGTTCGAGAATTCCCGCAGGATCGCGGTGACGGCGCCGGCGTGACATTGCCGACGTTCTCTTCGCGTGAAGGCAATCGTTTCGCTCTGAACTACCCGTCAGCGGCGGCTGTAACCGGAACCGGCAGGGCCAGTTTTTCCAGTGTCTGGATTCCTCGCGGCAGCGGCTATACCTGGGGTGATGTCAGGGATACCGGCGTGCTGTATGACAACGGCACCTACGGCCCCTGTTATGAGGGTTCAGTACCCACAATTACCGCCAGTTATCTGGGAACCGCCGGCAGATTCAAATATGAATTCGCCGACGCAACTCCGGCTGACGGTATCATTTTCACCTGCTGCCGGACAACCGGTAACCTGATAAGCACGGTAATGCCTCTGGCCGACGGCTGGGAAGTTACCACCCGTACGAATCTCAGCGCAGCGGATGCTTACGATGCCCGCTGGGTGCGTTATGCGTTCCTGCCTTATGAGAATCTCCGCGGCAATGTACTGGCTCACGTCGCTGACGACGGTACGATTGTCAACTCCACCTACGGCGTAACCGTTACTAAACTGAGTATGGGTACTTACCAGGTGGACATTAACGGCAAGACCCCCGAAGATGGTGCCTTGCTGCTGACTCCTTATGATGGTGATACCGCCACCGGCGCTATCAATGCCTGCATGGCCTATGAACCGGACGGCACCTCTTTCATTATCAAATGCTTCGACCTGAACACCTATGCCCGTACGGAAATCGACTGCGACTTTGGTTTCGCGTTCATTCCGTTCGAGGCTGCGGCTCTGCCCTTTACCGGCAGCGGCACCGAAGCTGACCCCTATCAAATCTGGACCAGAAGTGAACTGGAAGCAATCAAGCTCAGTCTGACCTCTTACTATAAGCTGATGACTGACCTGAATCTTTCCAGTACGACTTATGACGGCATGGTAGTAACCGGTACCTTCATGGGGACTTTCGATGGTGATTACCATACCATTACCGGCCTGACTATCGACTCCGCTGGCGATAATGCCGCTCTGTTCGGTACCACGGCTGTAGGTTCGATGATTAAGAACCTGACTTTGACAAATGCCAATGTCAGCGGTGTAAATTATGTCGCTCCGCTGGTTGCTATGAGTCTGGGCGACATCAGCAACTGCCATTCCAGTGGTGTCGCGACCGGTACCACCTATGTCGGCGGTCTTTTCGCGGCCCAGCACTGGGACAGCGTTAATGCCTCTGTCAGCGATTGCAGCAGTTCTACTACAGTAACTGGCGGCGAACGCTCCGGTGGTCTGGCCGGTTACGCCGCCCAGTGTGTGGTTGATAACTGTTTCGCGACCGGAGATGTTAACGTCCCCGACAATAGTGCCAATCTGGGCGGATTGTTTGGTATGTTGTCAACCAACGGCGTAGTCACCAACTGCTACGCCACAGGCGCCGTGTCTGGTTTCAACCGTGTTGGCGGATTGATAGGTAATATTTATTCAGCTAGTGTATCTGATTCTTACGCAACTGGTAATGTTATCGCAACCGGTACAGAATATGTTGGTGGTCTAGCCGGACAGCATAACATCTCCACCGCTACCAATTGCTATGCAACCGGTTCGGTAACGGCTACTAATGCAGATGCAGCCAGAATTGGCGGTCTGCTTGGCAATAGCTATTGCAGTAGCACAACAGATTCTTACGCTACAGGTAACGTAAGCGGCGGTAAACAATATGTTGGTGGTTGTGTTGGCTATGACAATGGCACATCTAGCACTTACAGTAATTTCGAACGTTGTTTCGCTACAGGTTCGGTTACTCCGAACAGTAACAATCCTCAATATGTTGGTGGTTTCACCGGGAGATTGTATTATGGTAACGCCAGTGAATGTTTCGCTACCGGTGATGTAACCGGCTATGATGAAGTTGGTAGTTTTGCCGGCAGAACCTCAGGTGCCAGCAATGTAACAAACTGCTACGCAACAGGAGATGCGCAAAGCCCCTATCGTCGTGTAGGCGGTTTTATTGGCGGTTCATGGGGAGTTGTGACCAACTGCTACTCGACTGGTATCCCCAGTGGCACAACCACGGAAATCGGCGGTTTCGTTGGTACTGGTACCAGTGCCGCAGCAGACTGCTTCTGGGATACAGAAACATCTGGATTTACCACCAGTGCTGTCGGCACCGGCAAGATCACCGCGGAAATGATGGCTCAGGCCACATTCACCAACTGGGACTTCGCCACTGTCTGGACGATTACCGAAGGTGTGACTTATCCTCAGTTCCCGTGGCAGCCGGTATCCTCGGCGGACCTCAACACCGATGGTGTGGTTGATGTCGATGACCTGATGCTTCTGGCAGCCGATTGGCTCCAGAGCGGTACGGGGCTGACCGGTGACATCGATGGTAATGGTTCGGTTGACCTGGTTGACTTCTCGGCAATGGCTGCTGAGTGGGACTAACCGTGATGTTTGATTGAAGTTAAACGGGGGCGTCCGTGGCAACGCGGGCGCCCCTGATACTTCAGGAAATACAGATTGAGATTTTGAAAGAAGGGCAAGAAACCATACAGTAAAATATTGATTTGTTCTTTTAGTTTTACACGAGTTGTTGTACCATTGCAGTGATTTGGAGGCAAGGTGGTTTGAGGGGAAGCGGCTTTGCCTTTGTTTTTTCGTCACGCAGCCCTGGGCTGACCATAGAGAAGGATATTTATGGCTTTTTCAAAAATACGCAGTTTCTTTGCCCCGGCACCTCATATTGAGCGTTTGCCTGAGGATAAAGTAAAGAAGTTGTATCCAAAGATGCGCTGGAGCGTATTGGAAGCGACTTTTCTGGGATATGCTACGTTCTATCTTGTGCGTAACAATCTTTCTGTAGCTGCCCCCAGCATGGCTGAAGCACTGCAGTATACAAAGACCATGGTCGGCAACATTATGGCTATGACGGCCATTACCTACGGCCTGGGCAAATTCATCATGGGTTCGGTCTCGGACCGTAGCAATGCCCGGAAGTTCATGGCGTTCGGGCTGCTGATGACAGCCATTTTTAATATCATCTTCGGCAGTGTCAGCAGTTATCCTTTACACCTGCTGCTCTGGGGCCTTAACGGTTTTGTTCAGGGGATGGGGTGGCCTCCCTGCGGACGTTGTATGGGGCACTGGTACAGTGTTCGGGAACGAGGGGCAATGTTCAGCATCTGGAACACTTCTCATAATGTCGGCGGCGGCATCGCCGGGGTACTGACCGGTTATGCGGTGGGTGGCCTCGGCTGGCGTTACGCTTTTTATGTTCCCGCCCTCATAGCGATTATCGGTGCGATCTACCTTTTTCTCCGACTGAAAGACACCCCTCAATCCATGGGGCTGCCTTCGGTGGAAGAATACAAAAATGATTTTACTGAAGATGAGAAGAAGCATGGCACCCACGAAAAGGAACTAAGTACTAAAGAGCTGTTTCTGGACCATGTTTTAAAGAATAAATTGATCTGGATTCTGGCCATTGCGAACTTCTTTGCCTACATCGTTCGTTACAGCATGTGGGACTGGGGTCCGTTTTATCTGACAGAGGTAAAAGGTGCGTCATTGGAAGAGAGCGGCTGGGCGATTCTGGTAATGAATTTCGGCGGTATTCCCTCGACTATTCTGCTGGGCTGGCTTTCAGATAAATGCGGCGGCCGGCGCGGCATGTTGTCGGTACTGAGCATGATACCGATTACGGCGGCTTTTGCCTGCATCATTCTCAATCCCGCGGGGATGCTCTGGGTCGATATGTTAATGTTGTCCCTGATAGGTTTATTTATCTATCCGGTTATTAATTTCATTACGATCATGGCCCTGGACATTACATCCAAAAAAGCTATAGGCACTGCGGCCGGTTTTATCGGTCTGTTCGGATATATAGGCCGTACTGTTCAGGCGTCCGGTTTCGGCTGGGCGGCGGATTATTTCGGCAAGGAATATGGCGAACAAACCGCCTGGAATATTATCCTCTGGAGTATTATAGGCTGTGCGGTAATCGCGATTATCATGCTTTCCTTTACCTGGAAGCTCAGACCCAAAGCATAGGTGATAACATCGAATCAAAAAAAGATAGAAAAGCGGTCATCGCGGCACTGACCAAGATGGAGCTGTTGGACGCAGCCCTCAAGTCTCAGTGCGGCACGATATTTCTGCTCACCGGCAGTATTTTCAACGTCAAGGAGACCATCGATGCTATCCATGACGCCGGGAAGAAAGTCTATATGGACCTTGACCTGGTCGATGGCTTTTCCAAGAACACGACTTTTCTGGAATATGCCCAGCAGATTTTACAGCCTGACGGTGTGATTACGACTAAAAGCAGTCTGGCGAAAAAAGCCAAAAATATGGACATGTTTGTCATTCAGCGTTTTTTCGTTTTTGACTCCATGTCCCTCAAATCGGCTATCAGCTCGGCACTGGATGTCAAGCCTAACGCTATTGAAGTACTGCCCGGAATTCTGGGCAAGGTAATTCGGGAAATACGCGAAAAGACCCGTCAGCCGGTAATCGGCAGCGGTCTGATATCTTCCGAAGAGGATGTGATCGGCGCTCTGGAAGCCGGAGCAATGGGAATAACCACTAGTAATACGGAGTTGTGGAATAGTGTAAAATTTTAAGCAATTTATATATTAAACGCACGTTAGACATAACGTGTAACACACCAAGTTACGAGATTTTTGAGAACTACGCGGTGTCATCTAGGCCTTGGTCTGGACTGATTCCTATGCGTAGTTTTTTTTGTTAATATAGGCAGGTTATATCGAATATGAATAGTGATTATCAGATAGCTATTATCGGCGGCGGCGTAACGGGATGCTTTATTGCCCGTGAGCTGGCTCGCTATCAACTTCGGATTATACTGCTGGAGAAAGGCAGCGATGTCGCTAACGAAACCAGTAAAGCCAACAGCGGTATTGTCCATGCCGGCTATGACGCTTCTCCGGGCACTCTTAAAGCCCGATTCAATGTTCAGGGTAACCCGCGTTTTGACGAACTATGCCGCGAGCTCGACGTACCTTTCAAAAGAAACGGTTCCATCACCATAGCCACAGACCAAACCGAATTAGATATGCTCGAAAAGCTTGTCGCTCGCGGAGAAAAAAATAAGGTTGATGGCCTGAGAATAGTCCAGAAAGATGAACTTTTCGAACTGGAACCAAATTTAAATCGTAAGGTAATAGCTGGCCTTCGGGCCGGTAACGCCGGCATTGTTGACCCGTTTGCGTTAACGATCGCCCTGGCAGAAAACGCCGTGGATAACAACGTGGAAATAAAATTGAACAGCCAGGTCTTGTCTATCGAACCCAATGGCTCGACCTTTTCGATTACCACTCCTAACGAAACCCTAAAGGCCGAATATGTTATCAACTGTGCCGGCGTACACAGCGACGCGATATGCGGCATGGTCACCACGCCTTATTTCAAAATTACCCCGCGTAAAGGTGAATACATCATTTTTGATAAGTCCATCGGTAATCTGGTTAGTCATTCCATATTCCAGTGCCCTTCTCAACACGGCAAGGGCGTACTGGTGACCCCCACAGTTCACGGCAATCTGCTTGTCGGCCCGAACTCCGAGAACATCAACGACAAGAACGATATTTCCACTACCGTCTCCGGATTGGAATCAATATGTAAAATCGCCGGCAAAAGTGTTGAGAAAATCCCGTTCAATATGGCCATCGCTAATTTTTCCGGTCTGCGGGCGACCGACGACAGGGGTGATTTCATCATCGAATCCCTGCCCGATATGAAAAATTTCATCAATGTCGCGGGGATCGAATCGCCGGGCCTAACCTCATCACCGGCGATTGCTGAGTATGTTGTCAATATGCTCCAAAATATGAATTTACCCATGTCGGCCAATAAATCCTTCAATCCGGTTCGCAAACCTTTCGTTAAGTTTGCCGAACTGAGTGACCCGGAACGATTCGAAGTGGTAAAAAAGAATCCGCTCTACGGCAAAATCGTCTGTCGCTGCGAAACTATCACCGAAGGTGAAATTGTCGATGCTATCCACCGCAATATCGGCGGTCGCACTCTCGACGGCATCAAAAAACGCGTCCGGGCCGGTATGGGACGTTGCCAGGGAGGGTTCTGTGCGGCACGAGTAATGGAAATTCTCGCCCGCGAACTTAATCTGGACTATTCCGAAATACGTAAAAATAACCCCGAATCATTTATTGTAATGCCCAAAAGGAAAAGAGGTGCATTATGAACGCACAGACTGCTTCATATCAGGTTGTAGTAATCGGCGGCGGCCCTGCCGGTTTAGCCGCGGCGATTGAAGCCGCTCAAAACGGCATCGATAAGGTTCTGATTATCGAGCGTGACCGTGAACTGGGCGGTATCTTGCAGCAGTGTGTGCATAATGGGTTCGGCCTGCACATATTTAAGGAAGAACTCACCGGCCCGGAATACGCCGAAAGGTTCATCAAGGAATGCCTGGGCCTCAACATCGAATGTATGCTCAACAGCATGGTACTCAATATAACGCCTGACAAACACCTGAAAGTTCTGAATCCCGAACACGGCTATCTGGACATCCAGGCTCAAACCATCGTTCTAGCGATGGGTTGTCGGGAACGCACCCGCGGGGCCATCAATATACCCGGCACCCGACCGGCCGGAATATTCACCGCCGGCGCCGCCCAGCGATTCGTCAATATCGAAAACTATATGGTAGGCAAAAAAACTCTTATTCTCGGTTCCGGCGACATCGGCCTGATTATGGCTCGTCGCATCACCCTGGAAGGCGGCCAGGTGCCCGCCGTGGTCGAAATCATGCCCTATTCCTGCGGCCTGACCCGCAACGTTGTCCAGTGCCTCAACGATTTCGATATACCGCTCCTACTCAGCCATACGGTGGTTGACATCAAGGGCAAGGACCGCATTCAAGGCGTTACCATTGCCGCCGTTGATGAGAATCGCCAGGTTGTCCCCGGCACCGAAAAACATATCAAATGTGATTCCATGTTGCTTTCCGTAGGCCTGATACCGGAAAATGAGCTCAGCTCCCAGTGCGGTATAGAACTCGACCGGGTCACCTGCGGCCCGATGGTCAGCGAAAGCATGGAAACCAGTATTTCAGGCGTTTTTGCCTGCGGCAATGTGGTGCATGTCCACGATTTAGTAGATTATGTGACCGAAGAAGCCCGCAAGGCCGGCAAAGGGGCCGCTCGCTATGTGCAGAGAAAATCTGTCGTCAGTACACGCAGGATAATCGCCACCGCCGGACGCGGTATCAGATATCTCGTACCTCAGCAGATTAGCTATGACGGAACCGAAGACCTCGAATTTTTCATGCGAGTGGATAATGTCTATCCGTCAGCATCTTTTGTAGTTGACCTGGACGGCGCCGAAATCCAAAGAAGAAAAAAGAATCATCTTACCCCCGGCGAAATGACCCGTATCAAAGTAAAAAAGAACATGCTGCTCGATACCGAACACAGCAAACTATCGATTTCATTGCAGGGTTAGTAGAATATGAAAGAACACCATATCACATGTATCGCCTGTCCCGTGGGCTGCAAATTAACGGTGACTATGAATGACGGAGAATACCAGGTTCAGGGCAGCCAGTGCAGCAGAGGCCGCAACTACGCCATTACCGAACTAGAGGATCCCCGGCGTCTGGTAACTTCAACCGTAATCATCGAAAACGCAGCTGTCCCTCTGCTGCCGATAAGGACAAGGGAAAGCATCCCCAAAGAAAAAGTCAAAGACCTCATGAAAATCGTTTCAGAAATTACCGTTACCGCCCCGGTCACATGCGGCCAGGTAATTGTCCCCAATGTCTTAGGAACTGATACAGACCTGATAGCATCTCGCAGCATGGCTAAAACTACCGCATAACATGTTTTAGCATATTTTTGCATATCCGAGCGAAGTATTGGTGGGAAGGTCTAGCTGCCAACCTGAGAAAACTGACAGGCCCTAACAAAGGATTTGCAACATCGAAACCGAGCGTTTTTGGGGCCCCAAATGGGGTAAGAAGCAAAATAAGCCATTTTAATGCAAAACCTTTTATTAGAGTCCCTAAAGTTATTTTATGGATTTGTACACACAACCCGGTTAAATGAAACTGTTTGAAAAGTGTCGTACTCTTATATAAATGTTAAATTTTTCGGGTTTTTGGCATTAGCAAGGAGAATTCATGTTTCTATCAACTATCGACATTCTGGTCTTTGTGGGTTTTGTTATCGCGGTTATCGCCGTGGGTATGATAAAGAGCCGCAAGGAGGCTACCAGTGAAGATTATTTTCTCGCCGGTCGCGGGCTTTCCTGGTGGCTGATAGGTTTTTCGCTTATCGCCGCCAACATTTCCACCGAGCAGTTTGTCGGCATGAGCGGCCAGGCCGCCGGCTATCTCGGTCTGGCCATCGCCAGCTACGAATGGATGGCCGCCATTACCCTGGTCGTGGTCGCTTTTGTGTTCCTGCCCAAGTTCCTCAAATCGGGTATCTACACCATCCCGGAATTCCTCGAATACCGCTATAATGAGACTTCCCGCGTTATCATGGCCTGTCTGACCATGATTATTTACGTTTTCGTCACCATCGCCGCAGTTATCTATTCCGGTGCCGTAGTCGCTGACACCCTCTTCAAGGACGTAGTCCTGCCCGGCGGTCTGGCCATCAATATTACCACCGCCTCATGGATAATCGGCATCATCGCCGCTGCCTACGTGGCGTTTGGTGGCCTAAAGGCTTGTGCCTGGGCCGACCTCTTGCAGGGTTCAGCCCTTATCGCTGGTGGTACCATTGTGGTGCTGATAGCCCTGAATAAGCTCGGAGCAGCCTCCATAGACACTTTGACGGCCGGTGGAGCCATTTCCGGTGAAATAACCGACGCTTCCGGCGGTATTGCCAAATTCATGGCCCTGAACAAAGATAAACTACACATGGTCCTGCCAAAAACCGACATCACCATCCCCTGGACGGCCCTTGTCGTCGGCCTTTGGATTCCCAACTTCTACTATTGGGGCCTGAACCAGTACATCATGCAGCGGACCCTCGGTGCCAGCAGCCTCGGACAAGGCCAAAAAGGCATCGTTTTCGCCGCCGCCCTGAAACTCATCATACCTTTTATCATTGTCATCCCCGGCATTATCGCCTTCAACCTGTTTAGTGGAGATATGGCCGACGAAGCCATAAACGACACCCAGATCGTCGCGGCCAACCAGACAATCATTGACGAGTATGAACAGATAAAAAACAACCCCGAATCGAATGTTATCTTTGAATTTGACAATGGCTGGTCCTGCAAAAACCCGGATTTGGCCCAGGAAATCACCCAATATAATGCCACCATTACCGAAAGAGCTGGAAAAACCGTATCCCGAAACCTCACCGGCTATAAATACGATTCCGCTTTCGGACTGCTCATCAGCAAGCTCATTCCCGGCGGTATAGGCCTGCGTGGTTTTATGCTCGCCGCTATTCTCGGAGCGGTCGTAAGTTCGCTGGCCTCGATGCTCAATTCCGCCTCCACGATTTTTACCATGGACATCTATCGAAACTATATCAACAAAGACGCCTCCCAGAAATCCCTGGTTACCGTCGGCAGGATTTGTGTAGCTATTTTCGTCATTATAGGCTGTATTATTTCACCGCTGCTGGGTGACCCCAAATTCGGCGGCATTTTTACCTATATCCAGGAATTCCAGGGTTACATCTCGCCGGGACTATTGGCCGTATTTGTTTTTGGTTTGATTGTCAAAAAAGTCCCCGGTTTTGCAGGTGCCGTCGGATTGCTCATCAATCCTCTGGTCTACTATGTGCTGGCCCAGGTTTTTCCCCAAATGGCCTTCCTCGACCGCATGGCCCTCAGTTTCGCCGGCGTACTGATTATCATGGCGATACTGACCATTATCAAACCCCTTCACAATCCCAAAGAATTGCCCCGCAATACCGAACTGGACCTCAAAGGCTCACCCGGAGCCAAAATCGCCGGCATTGTTGTTGTAGCTATAACTATAGCGCTCTACGTTATTTTCTGGTAAGAATTACGTTTATTACTTGTTAGCTTGTTTTTACAAAAAGGATTTACTATGTTTAAGATTGCGGTAATTATGATGTTTGCAGGATTATTTTCATTAGGTTGTCAGAGCGGGCCGAAGACGATTATCGTCGGTCATAGAGGCGCCTCGAAAATCGCCCCGGAAAATACCGTGGCATCAACCAAGCTCGCCTTCGTTAAAAAAGCCGACATTTCGGAAATTGACGTTTATCTCTCCCAAGATAACCGCATCATGGTCATCCACGACAAAACCACCAAACGCACCGCTGGCGGAAATATTGACCTAAAAATCGTTGAAACTGATTCGCAAAAGCTGCGCGAACTTGAAGTCGGCAGTTTCAAGTCAGAAGCGTACACCGGCGAAAAAATCCCCTTCATCGAAGAAATCATCGAAGTCATTCCCTCCGGCAAAAAACTCTTTATCGAAATCAAATGCGGCAAGGAAATCGCCCCCTATCTCGCCGAAGCAATTACTCAAAGCGGCAAGCAGGACCAGATGGTACTCATTTCCGGCAATATCGAAGCCATGGTAGAAACCCGCAAAATATTGCCCTATCTGCCCACTTATTGGGTCAAAGCAACTAAGAAAGACAAGGAAACCAGCGAATATCCCCTTTACGATGATTCCGTCATCGAAGAAGCTCTCGCCAATAATCTCACCGGCCTTGACCTGTTCTACAAACCCCTTACCAAAGAATTCGTTCAGAAAGCCCAGGCCGCCGGTCTGGAAGTCTATGTCTGGACGGTTAACGAAATTGAAGACGCTCAGAAAATGATTGAATTCGGAGTCGATGGCATCACCACGGATGTCCCCGGAGTACTGCGCGACGAACTGAAACTATAAAATCATACGCAGCCCCGATCCCTGGAGGTTTCCTGAAATGTCAAGAATGGTAATTTTAAGCCTGCTGGTTTTGCTGGTAGGTGTCAGCCAGAGTTTAGCGGCACCTAAACGTTCGGAAGGTTTTTTCGGCCTTCATCTGGACTTTCACGCCATAAAAGAAAATGACCGGATTGGTGAAAATGTCACCGAAAAGATGGTCCAGAATATTATTGATGCTATCCACCCGGACTATATCCAGGTCGATGGCAAGGGCCATCCCGGTTATTCCAGCTTCATGACAAACACAGGCCGACGCACTAACGGCTATGTCTGGGACCAGCTCAAAATCTGGCGAAAGGTAACTCACGCCAACAATATTCCCCTGACTGCCCACTATTCCAGTTTGTACGACATCGCCGCTATCGAGGATAATCCCCAATGGGCTTTTATCAACTACAAGGGCACCCCGGACAAAAAATACAATTCCATGTTCAGTCCCATTGCTCAGGAATTAATCATTCCTCAGTTAAAAGAACTACGCCGGGATTACGACCTCGACGCGGTCTGGATTGACGGTGAATGCTGGGGTGTTCAGGTCGATTACTGCCCCGCCGCTCAGGAACTCTTCAAAAGTAAATACGGCGATGTAAAAATCCCCACCGACCCCAAAGACGAACTCTATTTTGAATATTTGCAAATGCTTCGGCAGAAATACCGCGAATTCCTCGCCGGCTATCTCAAAGAAATGAAAGATTTTGACCCTGATTTTGAAATCGCCAGCAACTGGGCCTACAGCTCGTTCATGCCCGAAAAATGCACTCTCGACGTGGACTGGCTCTCCGGCGACCTGCCCCCTTATAACAGTGTCAATTCCGCCCGACTCGAAGCCCGCTGTCTCAGGCACCATCACAAAAAATGGGACTTGATGTCCTGGGGATTTTTCAATAAAAAGGGTTCCATCCTGAACACTAAAACCCCCATACAGCTTCAGCAGGAAGCCGCTTCGGTAATCGCTCAAGGCGGCGGTTATCAGGTTTATTTCAGCCAGGTGCCGGATGGCTCCGTTCGCCCATGGCAAATTAACAAACTGGTAGATGTCGCTAAATTCTGTCGCGAAAGACAAACATATTGCCAAAACTCCCAACCGGTACTCCAAACTGCCGTGCTGTTTTCGACCGACGGAGTTTATCGCATGGGGACCAAATATAAAAGGGTATTCGGCCCCTGGGGCGATAAAGAAACCGGAGGCATGGCACCTATTAGAGGCATCATTCAGGCACTTAGCGAAGCTCAGGTTGCCTTCGACCTCATGATGGAACATCAAATCATCGAAAACCTCACCCAGCTCGACCTTATCATAATCCCCGAATGGCCGTCATTGGAAAAAGAATTCAAAAACCGGCTAATCGCTTTCGCCCAAGACGGCGGCAGCTTACTCGCTATGGGCCCTCAAAGCACAAAACTTTTTGAGAATGAACTGGGTGTCACATTTACCTCAGACACCCAAAATAGCGACCGTTGGCTGGGCTTCAATGATAGTTACGCCTGCTATCTCAAAAATGATTTCATAAGTGTCCAGCCCGGCGACCGACAAACCGCCATCGGCACCATAAGGTCACTAACTCTCACCGGCCATATGTCCCTTGACCCCCATAAGAACCAGAAAGACACCCCCGCCGCAACTGTCAACAAGCTGGGCAAAGGTCAAATTGCCGGTATCTATATAGATTTCGGCAGAAATTACGCTCTAGCGGCAAACAGCAACTCCCGAGACTTCCTCAAAAGCATAGTCGACAAGCTCCTGCCCGAACCTCTCGTAAAAGTCGCAGGTTCGCATTATGTCGATGTAATCGTCAATAAAGTCGATAACAAGCTCGCCGTAAATCTGGTCAATACCGCCGGCCCGCATGCCGACAACTATATCCACGTTTTCGACGACATTCCCCCCGTCGGCCCGCTGCAAGTAAGTATTAAAACCCCCGAAAAGCCCAAATCAATTACCTTGCAGCCCGCCAACATAAAACTTGAATATACTAACGATGGTAAATACTCCACAGTAACTATAGCCAGCCTGAAATTGCATCAGATATTAATAGTCGAGTAGACATCTAATCCATCCTTAGGAGAAAAGATGATTCGAAAAACATTTTGCACAACCATCATAGCTTTGGTCGCCGCTATTTCGTCGCACTCTTACGGTGAAACTCTCTACAACGGCATTGAGCTGCCCAGCGAGTGGCCGCCAAATAATATTGAACCGAAAAGTTACGAACCAATGCCGGTCCCTTATCTGGAATCGCCGCCGGATGTAATTCCAATCAATATCGGCAGACAATTGTTTATCGACGATTACCTCATCGAGAAAACCGATCTTAAACGTCAATTCCATTACCCTCAAAAATACGAAAACAATCCCATCCTCAAACCCGAAACGGAACTAGAGTCCGGCAAATTCGCTTATGGTAATTCCGCCGCCTGCCCCAAAAGTGGCGGAGTATGGTGGGACCCCCAACTAAAAATCTTCCGCATGTGGTACGAAGCCGGTTGGATAGGAACTGTTTGTTACGCCCAAAGCACTGACGGCCTCAACTGGCAGCGACCCCAACTCGACTTCGCCCCCCCCACCAATCGCATTCTCAATCCCGACATCACCCCCGATTCCTGGTCGGTCGTCCCTGATTACGAAGGCAAAGACCCTCAGCAGAAGTGGAAGTTCTTTCTCCGCGGCCCCGGCGGTTCAACCTCTCAGGGAGGCCATTGCATGGTCTCAGCTGACGGGATTCACTGGAGCGAACCCGTTGAAACCGGCCCTTGCGGTGACCGCAGCACCGTTTTCTACAATCCTTTCCGAAAGAAATGGGTTTTCAGTTTACGTTCTGGCAACCGAGGCCGAAGCAGACATTACTGGGAAGCCGACGATTTCCTGACCGGCTGCCAATGGGATAATTTCAAAAGCCCCGGCCCCCAAACTCCCATTTTCTGGACCGGTGCCGACAAACTCGACCTGCCCGACCCCCAAATAGAAGAAAGAGCCCAGCTTTATAATCTCGACGCCGTCGCCTACGAAAGCATCATGCTGGCCTTCTATCAGATACACCTGGGACCACCCAACGATGAATGTATGAAAGTAGGCCTGCCGAAAATCACCGACCTCAACCTAGCCTACAGCCGCGATGGTTTCCACTGGCATCGCCCCGACCGCAACGCCTTCATCAAATCATCACGCCAAGACACCTGGGACCACGGCTATGTCCAGTCCGTCGGCGGCATCTGCCTGATTAAAGGCGATAAACTCTGGTTCTACTATATCGGATTTCAAGGCAACCCCGCCAAACTCGACAAACAGTGGAAGAAAAACGGCATGTACGACCGCGGCAGTACCGGCCTGGCATTCCTCCGCCGCGACGGATTCGCCTCGATGAATGCCGACCAAACCACCGGAACCCTAACTACCCGCAAATTAAACTTCAACGGAAAACACCTGTTTGTCAACGTGGACGCCCCCCAGGGCACACTTCAAGCCGAAATACTTAATCAGGAAAACACCCCCCTGCCCGGCTTTACTCTAAGCGATTGTTTACCCACCCAGACCGACAGCACCATCCATCGGATACAGTGGCAGAACAACAAAAGTTTAGAAAAACTTGCCGGAAAAACCCTAAAGATTCGCTTTACCCTCAAAAAAGCTAAACTCTATGCTTTCTGGATAAGCCCGGACAAAAACGGAGCCAGCCACGGCTATGTCGCCGCCGGCGGTCCCGGTTTTACCGGCTTAATAGATACCGTAGGCACTAAAGCCTGTAATTAACCCCAAGCAAGAAACGGAAAGAAAATTTACATGTATCGACCAGCAATCGTTTGCAATGTAGTAGTACTGCTTCTCTGCTGTCAGTGTTTAAGCGACACCGACCTCGCACTAGTTGCCCCTCAAACAATCATTCGTGCCGACACACCCGATAAAATTGGCGAATACTACCAACATCGAACCTTCCAGGGCATCCCCGGCATAGAGCGAGCCGCCAACGGCCGTTTATGGGCAATATGGTATGGCGGAGGCAAAACCGAGGACCAGTTTAATTACCTTATGCTGGTAACATCCGACGACGACGGTAAAACCTGGTCCGACTTGAAAATAATAATCGACCCCGACGGAGCAGGACTCACCCGCGCCTTCGACCCCTGCCTTTGGCACGACCCTCAGGGAAAACTCTGGATATTCTGGGCCCAAAGCCACGGCGAAAAAAACTTCGACGGACGAGCCGGTGTCTGGGCCATGACAACCCAAAACAGCACCGACGAAAACCCCATCTGGTCCCCGCCCCGCCGCATCGCCAACGGCGTTATGATGAACAAACCAATTGTCACCAAGGCTGGCTCATGGCTGCTGCCCTGTGCAATATGGGATTTCAAACAAAAAGATAAATTCACCGAACTAAATCACGAAAAATTCTCCAATGTCATCGTCAGCAATGACAATGGCCAAACTTTCAGTCTGCTCGGCTCAGCAGACGTACCCGATCGGCACTACGATGAACACATGGTTCTCGAATTAAACGACGGCAGATTATGGATGCTCGTCCGCACCAAATACGGCATAGGCCAAAGCTATTCATCCGACCAAGGCAAAACCTGGACCGAGGGCAATCCCTCAAACATCGCCCACGCAACCGCCAGATTTTTCATCGGAAAATTGTCGTCCGGTAATCTGTTACTGGTCAAGCACAGTGCAATTGACAAACGAACCAAGCGGGTTGATCTTACCGCTTTTATCTCTAAAAATGACGGCCAAACCTGGCAGGGCGGCCTGATGCTCGATAAGCGTTTGTCAGTTTCATATCCGGATGCAGTTGAGGGCGACGACGGGTCTATATATGTGATTTACGATTATAGCCGCTATGAAGCGAAAGAGATTCTAATGGCAGTGTTTACTGAAGAAGATGTCTTGGCCCAAAAGGATGTTTCTGGGAAATTCAGAACAAAGATTCTTGTTAACAAAGCGGAATAGATTTTCTACGTCAGCTCAAAGCTGGTCTTTAATTAGCAGTTATTTTTCATATGTAGGAGTATGACAATGGACGAAAAAGAATTAGTGGGTTTGCAGGCCCAAGCGAAGGAAATTCGCAGGTTAACGCTGGATGCTTTTGGCAATTTAGGGTTTGGCCATGTAGGTGGGGCCATGTCGATTGTGGAAGTATTGACAATGCTCTACTATAAGCATATGAGGATTGACCCTGCCGACCCCAAAATGACAGATCGAGATATGTTGATTTTGTCAAAAGGCCATGGTGGACCAACTCTATACAGCGTATTAGCAGATAAGGGATATTTCCCGAAAGAATGGCTGTACACATTGAATGTCGGGGGAACCTCTCTGCCCAGTCATGCTGACATGAACAGAACTCCGGGAATTGATATGACAGCGGGATCTTTAGGGCAGGGACTTTCAGCAGCGGTAGGAATGGCACTAGCCAATCGGCTGGATAAAAACCCGGGACTGATTTACACGATTATTGGCGATGGGGAATCAGATGAAGGGCAAGTTTGGGAAGCAGCCATGTCTGCCGCGCATTTCAGGTTGAATAATTTGATCGCGTTTACAGATAAAAATAAACTTCAGATTGATGGGACAACCTCCCAGATAATGGATTTAGGTGACCTTGAAGCCAAATGGAAATCTTTTGGATGGTTTACCCAAAATATTGATGGCCATGATTTGGAAGCGATTGACGAAGCTGTCAAGATTGCGAAAAATGAAAAACAAAAGCCGGCCATGATTATCCTTAATACTGTTAAGGGCAAAGGAGTTGATACCATAGAAAACAAAGCATCAAACCATCACATGGCATTTGACCGCGAAGCCGCAGACCAGGCAATAGCAGCCCTGTAATACGGCCTATGGGCAAGTTGTTTTCTGAAATCACTTGAATACAATTATAAAAAGGTGCGATATGACCAGACAAATGTGCGAAGTTTATGCAGAAACTCTAATAAAATTAGCAGAAAAAGACGAGAACATTGTTATACTGGAAGCTGACCTTATGGCAGCTCATGCAACTCAGCTTTTTAATGAAAAATTCCCCGAGCGAACATTTAACGTAGGAGTAGCCGAAGCCAACATGGTTGGAGTGGCAGCGGGCTTGTCTGCTCGCGGCAAGATACCTTTTGCGGCAACCTTTGCTCCTTTTGCGACCCGGAGAGCTTATGACCAGTTTTTCGTCTCGGCAAATTATGCCCGGCTCAACGTTAAGCTTATGGGTTCGGATCCGGGAGTGACCGCGGCCTATAACGGGGGGACACATATGCCGTTTGAAGATGTCGGGATAATGAGAAATATTCCTGGATTAGTGGTTTACGAACCCGCCGATGAAATCTCATTTGAAAAGCTGTTAACCGAAAGTGCCTATCATCAGGGAAATGTGTATTTAAGAATGCATCGCGGAAATGCCCCTGCGATTTATAATGAAAATAACAGTTTCAAGCTGGGCAAGGCTAATGTTTTGCGAGACGGCAATGATATCACCTTGATTGCCAGTGGCGTTGTTATGGTAAATGAAGCTTTGCAAGCTTCACGCAATCTGGAGAAGGAGGGAATTTCCGCTGCGGTAATTGACATGCATACTATCAAACCTTTGGATGAAGAAATTGTCCTGGAATACGCAAAAAAGACCAGGGGAATTGTTACTTGCGAAAACCATCAAATCATAAATGGATTAGGATCGGCCGTGGCTGAACTGCTGTCGGAAAATAATCCTGTTTTTGTTAAAAGGGTCGGTGTTAATGATGAGTTTGGAGAGGTCGGCGAGTTTGAATATCTCAAAGAAAGATTTAATTTAACCGCTAAGCGAATTTGTGAAACCGCCCAAAGTATACTATCAATGACCAAATAGGGTTGACGCCTCCTTTTTTAGGAAACACATATAATGAGTACCTCAAAATCACAAAGTCCCACCGGGCGGTCAAACCCTCTAAAGAAAATCTGGCTTTTGCTTTTAACCCTGGGCCCGGCTTTTTTTGGCATAGGCTATACCATTGGCACCGGCAGTGTAACTGCCATGTGCAAAGCCGGTTCACAGTTTGGCACTATGCTGTTATGGGTCTTGGCCTTAAGCTGTTTTTTCTCCTGGGCCCTGATGGAAGCCTATGGCAGATATGCCCTGGTGACCGGCCAGACTGCCATTCACGCCTTTAAGACTAAGTTGAAATGTGGAAAACCCCTGGCTATTCTGGTTGCGACAGGAATTGTCGTCGGACAATGGTGCTGCCTTTCCGGGCTCGTAGGGCTAACTTCCAATGCCCTCTATGAATCCTTGCGTATGCTGGCACCTTCGCTGAGTGCCGATAAATATTGGCCGGTGCTGGCTATATCGGTTGTAATACTTATTGTGATGTATATGTTGCTTATGGTAGGCAGATATTCATTTTTCGAAAAAATCCTTTTGCTTTTCGTCTCTGTTTTAGGCATTACTTTTATCGTTTCCATGTTTTTGGTATTGCCTACGGGCCGGGAAATCGTCGCCGGTTTCCTGCCCCGGATACCGGATATTTCCGGTGCCAAATTGATGGTGGCGGCATTTGTCGGAACAACCATGGCGGGACCAACTTTTATTGTCAGACCTCTTTTACTTAAAAGTAAAGGGTGGACTATTAGTGACTTGAAAAAGCAAAGCCGGGATTCTTTTTCCTACGGTATTTTAGTTTTTGTCATTAGCGGTTCGATTATGGTCTGTGCCACCGGAGCAATGTTTAAGAACGGGCTTGTCATTCAGAATGTAATGGACATGGTTCACGCGATTGAACCTGCCGCCGGCAAATATGCTGTCATATTATTCCTGGCAGGAACCGTCAGTGCGGGTGTTTCTTCGATTTTGCCTATCCTTATGGTCGCCCCTCTTCTGCTCTCGGATTACCAAAAGGGTGAACTTAATGCCAAATCGAAGTCGTTTAAGGGATTGGCGGCCCTGGCCTGTCTGATGGGCTTGATTGTGCCGGTATTAGGCAGCAATCCCATTGTGGGCCAAATCGCCACCCAAGTATCTCTAGTTTTTGTTTTGCCTTTAGTTGTATTGGGTATATTTTTCCTGGTTAATGACAAAAAACAAATGGGCAGGCACAAGGCGGGGATCGTGCTGAACATTTCGTTAGTGTTGGCCTTCGTATTTTCTGTTGTTGTCTCTTACACCGGAATTTTAGCACTTTCCAGCTTTTTCAAATAGGAACCACGAGCAGTCGCGTTTAACAAACTGTCTTTGAATATAGTTATGAAAAATGAAGTATATATGAATAAATTACTGCTACCCCTAAGAGGTATTGTGCCTCCGATGGTAACACCTTTGAAAGATGCCGACACCCTCGACCGAGAAGGTCTGGAACGACTAATTGAACATATACTTGCAGGCGGCGTACACGGTCTTTTTATAATGGGAACCACCGGCGAAGGCCCCAGCCTGAGTTATGACCTTCGGCGTGAATTGATTAAACAAACTTGCCAACAGGTTAACGGACGGGTTCCTGTGCTTGTAGGCCTCACAGATACAGCATTTGCGGAACTGACAAAAATAGGTCAGTATGCCGGTGAACAGGGTGCCCATGCCGGCGTTATTGCTCCACCGTATTATTTCAAATCGTCTCAGCCTGAACTACTGAAATTCCTTGACCGTGTTACCGCCGAGATTCCTCTGCCTGTCTATCTGTATAATATGCCGGGTTGTACAAAACTAAGTCTGGATGCTCAGACAGTGGTAAAAGCCGCGGAAAACCCCCAAGTCATAGGCTATAAAGACAGCTCATTTGACTTGGTTCTGTTTCACCGGGTACGCCTGCTGCTTAAAGACCGGACGGATTTTCCCATATTTCTGGGACCGGGTGAATTGCTGGCCGAATCAGTGCTTCTGGGTGCCAGCGGCGGAGTAAATGGCGGAGCCAATATGTTCCCTTCGCTTTATGTTAACTTGTACAATGCCGCGGTCAAACGGGATATGGATACAGTCCTCAAGCTGCATAGCAAAGTTATCCAAATGACTTCAAAGATTTATACCGCGGGTAAATATCCCTCCAGCACTATAAACGGAATCAAATGTGCTCTCAGTCTGATGGGTATTTGTGATGATTTCGTTTCTGAACCTTTTCTAAAATTTGATGACATGGAAAAACAAGCCATAAAAAACACTTTGGAAGAACTAAAATTGTATTAAGGGTAAATATTATGATTAAGTTGCGACAGTTGATAATGCTGGTTTTGTTGATGGCACCTTTTACGATAGGGGCGGATTATCAAAACTGTACCGGCATGAAAATGATACAAATTCCCGCTGGCGAATTTATGATGGGTTCAGAAAACGGCGACTGGGACGAAAAACCGGTACATAAAGTCAAAATCACCACCCCCTTTTACATCTCTGAAACCGAAGTCACCAACCAGCAGTACGAGCAGTTCGACCCCGAACACAATAAACTCCGTGGCAAACACGGCTATTCCACCAAAGATGACGAAGCCGTAATATTCGTCAGTTACGAAGATGCCGCAAAATTCTGCCTCTGGCTCTCCCAAAAAGAAGCCAAACCCTACCGCCTCCCCACCGAAGCCGAATGGGAATACGCCTGCCGGGCCGGCACCACCACCGAATATTACACCGGAGCCGACCTGCCCGAAAAATATCACAAAAACCAGAAAACCGAATGGGGCTACGTCACCGTAGATTTAACCGTCAAAGCCGCCTCCCCCAACAAATGGGGCATCTACGACATGCACGGCAATGTCGAGGAATGGTGTGATGACTGGTTCGGCCCTTATACCGACCAGTCGCAAAACAACCCCGCCGGCCCCGTCAGCGGCACCAGCAAAATCTGTCGCGGCGGCAGTCACTCCACCGAAGTTTTCTACCTCCGTTCTGCCAACCGTGCCTCAATGGTCATTCAGGACCGCAACCACCTCATCGGTTTCCGCGTAGTCCCAGGCCCCGCATCAGCTCAAACCTCAAATGCAAATTCCCGACCGCACCGCCTGGAAATCCCAAATCTCCCAGACAAAATACAACTGGCCCAATGGCCCATCACCAGAAAAACCATATTTCCACGGCCCTCGTCAATACGTTAAAATCCCCGACAACTCTGACGGCCCGCTGTATTCCCAGCATAATCACCAACCCGCCATCACCTTCTGTGCCAACGGCGACCTGCTGGCGATATGGTACTGCACCCGCAAAGAAACCGGACGGGAACTTACCGTCGTTGCCAGCCGCCTGCCCCACGATTCCGACCAGTGGGACCCCGCCTGCATATTCTGGAACCTCGCCGACCGCAACGACCACGGTTCGGACATCTGGTTCGACGGCGACAAAACCATCTACCATTTCAACGGTTTCAGCACCGACGGCACCTGGGGCAAAATGGCCCTGCTCATGCGTCAAAGCACCGACAACGGCCTAACCTGGTCCAGCCCCCAAATCATCAACCCCGAACACGCCCTGCATCATCAACCCATCGCCGGCATGTTCCGCACCCAGGAAGGATACCTTGTACTTAAATGCGACGCCGTAACCGGCGGTAAAGGCGGCACAGCCCTGCACATCTCCAAGGATAAGGGTAAAACCTGGGTAGATCCCGGACAGGACAGAGAACAGCCAACCTTCGAAAACGGCAACACTGGGGCCTGGATCGCCGGAATACACGCCGGCGTAACCCAACTCAAAAACGGCGACCTTATGGCACTAGGACGAAAAGATAATATCGAAGACCAGATGCCCAAAAGCACTTCCTCCGACATGGGCCAAAACTGGACATATTCACCCAGCGGCATAATTCCCATTGCCGGCGGACAAAGACTCGTACTAATGCGTCTAAATGAAGGACCATTATTCCTGGCCTCTTTCGCCGACGAATTAACCTTAACCGACGCTGCCGGCAACCTGCGTAAAGTGTCCGGCCTCTACGCTGCCCTCAGTTACGACGAAGGAAAAACCTGGCCCACCAAACGCCTAATCACCGACGACAAACCGCCTCGTCAAATCGACGGCGGTGCCCACACCAAAATCTTCACTCTCGGCCCTAACACCGCCGAACCCAAAGGCTATATGGCTGGAACCCAAACCCCCGACGGTATAATCCAGCTCATCAGCAGCAAACAACATTACGCCTTCAACCTCAAATGGCTGGAAACATCCATGCCCGCAAGCAAGTAAAAAATAATATCCAGGAAGCAAAATAAAATGAAAAAATTAACCACAATCATCCTTATTACGATAATGGCAAATCTTTTCGGCGCGGCATTGTCGGCCTCACCAAATAATCCGCTCGCCAAACCCCAGGCCGTCGTTGTCAGCAACAACGCCCGATTCACCGTATTAACCCCCGGCCTCGTGCGTCTGGAATGGTCCCAAAACGCCCAATTCGAAGACCACGCATCTTTAACCTTTATCAACCGCCGTACCGATACCCCGCAATACACCACCACCGAAAAAGATGGTCTCCTCGAAATCCAAACAAAAAAACTTACCCTCCACTACAAAAAAAACAGCGGACAGTTCACTAAAGAAAATTTATGGATAGACATCCACACCGATAAAATCCAAACCACCTGGCACTTCGGCGACAAAGACCCTCAAAACCTCCTCGGCACCACCAAAACCCTCGACAAATGCAACGGCTCATGGCAGGCTCACGACAAAAAAGAAATCGAACTCTGCCAGGGCATAATTTCACCCAGCGGCTGGTGCGCCATTGACGACAGCGAAAAACCCTTATTCGATAATTCCGATTGGCCTTGGGTAATCGCCCGCCCCGAAACACAGATGCAGGACACCTACTTCTTCGCCTACGGCCATGATTACCAAACCGCCCTCAAAGACTTCACTACTGTCGCCGGCAAAATCGCCCTGCCCCCAAAATTTGTATTCGGGGCCTGGTGGTCAAAATACTGGACCTACGACGACGACCAACTCAGAGACCTTGCCCGGCAGTTCGACCGCTACGACCTCGGCCTCGACGTAATGGTCATCGACATGGACTGGCACATAACCTCAGACCCCAAATGGTATGACAGCAAAGGCAAAAAGATCAAAGACCCTGCCGACCAGCGGGCTGGATGGACCGGGTTCACCTGGAACAAAAACTACTTCCCCGACCCCCAAAAATTCCTCCAGTGGACGAACGAAAACTCACTCCAAACCTGCCTAAACCTCCACCCCGCCAGCGGCATCCAGCCCCACGAAAGCCAATACAACCAATTCGCCCAAGCCCTGGGCATAGACCCCCGCTACCAAAAAATTCGTACCCTTCGACATTGTTAATAAAGAATTCGCCACCGCCTATATGGACATCCTCCTCAAACCCATGGAAGACCACGGCATCGACTTCTGGTGGCTCGACTGGCAGCAATGGAGCACCACCACTATCAAAGGAGTAAACCCCGTCTTCTACCTCAACTACGTCCATCACAGCAGCATGGAACGCCGGGGCAAGCGGCCCTTAATCTTCCACCGCTGGGGCGGACTCGGCAACCACAGATACCAAATCGGTTTCTCCGGCGACACAGTCATCTCCTGGAAATCGCTCGCCTATCAGCCCTATTTCACCACCAACGCCGCCAACGTCGGCTTCGGATTCTGGAGCCACGACATCGGGGGCCACTACAATCGTTACGGCCTGGGAGTTGACTGCGACCCAGAACTCTACACCCGCTGGATTCAGTGGGGCATCCTAAGCCCTGTCTTCCGCACCCACGCCACCAGATTCAAA
>CAXXMR010000009.1:0-570134 GCA_963663805.2 Sedimentisphaerales bacterium | reverse complement strand
TTTCTTTGATCGGATTATAACAGAATTGTCGGTGAAATCTTAAAAAAGCCCACATAAATGTAACACTTTATGTTTTTGTTACATATTTGTTAATTTTTGACGAGAAAGTAACGGTGGGTTTTATTTGACTTAAAGATTTGTTAATAAAAGTCTTATAACTTTTGAAATGATGTGGCATGGTTATTGCTAAAAAGTAGCTTTGTGTCGTTTGGGTTGCAGTTTTGTTGGGACGACATAAAGTGACAGCTGGCCGAGCCTAAAAAGGCAAATTGTAGTTGGTTTTAGATCAGCAGACATAGGAGATTGACATGTCGGATAAGGTAACGGAAATTTTCGGGTTGAATGTATTCAGTGATGAGGTAATGCGTGAGCGTCTGCCCAAAAATATATATAAGGCATTTCAGAAGGTTCTCGCTGGCGAATGTGAGCTTGAGCCTGCGGTAGCGGATGTTGTCGCTAAACGCTATGAAGCATTGGGCGGTAGAGAAGGGGGCGACTCACTATTGCCACTGGTTCCAGCCGATGACGGGTTTGACGGCTGAGAAGCACGATTCATTTATTTCGCCGACGGGTAAGGGCGGTGTTTTGCTGGAGTTCAGCGGTAAAGAGCTGATTCAGGGTGAGCCGGATGCTTCATCGTTTCCCAGCGGTGGTCTGCGGGCGACTTTTGAGGCCCGTGGTTATACGGCGTGGGATGTAACTTCTCCGGCGTTTATCAAAGAAGACGGCAAGAATATTACGCTTTATATTCCCTGTGCGTTCTGTTCTTACACCGAACACGCACTGGATAAGAAGACTCCTCTGCTGCGTTCGATGGACGCGTTGAACAAACAGGCGATGCGGGTTTTGCGTCTTTTGGGCAATACGAGCAGCAATCGTGTTACTTCGACTCAGGGCAGTGAGCAGGAATATTTTCTGATTGACCGCAGTTTTGTAGAAAAACGTCTGGACCTTATGCTGGCCGGCCGTACGCTGCTGGGTGCTCCCTCGCCGCGTGGCCAGGAGATGGATGACCATTATTTTGGTTCGCTGCATGAGCGTGTCGCGACGTTTATGCATGAGCTGAACGTTGAATTGTGGAAACTTGGTGTTTCGGCCAAGACTCAGCACAATGAAGTTTCGCCGGCTCAGTACGAGATTGCCCCGATTTTCGCTACGGTGAACGTCGCTACGGACCATAATCAGTTGACGATCTGGAAACGCTGCAAAAGGTCGCGTTGCGCAATGATTTTGTGTGTCTGCTGCACGAGAAACCGTTCGCCGGTGTTAACGGTTCCGGCAAGCACAATAACTGGTCGATGTGTACCGATGATGGTATCAATCTGCTGGACCCGGGTTCGACCCCGCATGACAACATGGTTTTCCTGGTCGTTCTTTGTGCGATCATTCGTGCTGTAGATAAAAATTCCAAGCTGCTCAGGGCTTCGGTCGCGAATACTGGTAATGAGCATCGCCTGGGTGCTAATGAAGCTCCTCCGGCGATTGTTTCGGTGTTCCTGGGTGACCAGTTGACCGATATTTTTGCTCAGTTGGCCTCCGGTGGTGCCAAGACTTCACGGGCTGGTGGTCAGTTGAAGTTGGGTGTTTCGACGCTGCCGCCGCTGCCCAAGGACAGCACCGACCGTAACCGTACGTCTCCTTTCGCCTTTACGGGTAATCGTTTTGAGTTCCGTATGGTTGGTTCTTCGCAGTCCACTTCGGGGCCGAACTTTGTTCTCAATACGATCGTGGCTGATTCTCTGATGGAAATCGCTGACGAGTTGGATAAGGGCAGCGATGTTCAGGCTATTCTGACCAAGATCGCCAAGGAACATCAGCGGATCATTTTCAATGGTGACAACTACACCGATGAATGGGTTACTGAAGCGGCTAAACGTGGTTTGCCGAATATTCGTTCCACGGCAGAATCTTTATCGACGATTCCGACGGAGGAGAATGAGGCCTTGTTTGTTCGTCACGGTGTATTGAGCAAACAGGAGCTTCACGCCCGTACCGAGATTCTGCTGGAAGCCTACAACATGGTAATTAATATTGAAGCCCGGACGACTTTGCAGATGGTCAAACGTCAGGTTGCCCCGGTTGTGGCTGGTTACTGCGGCGAGCTGGCGGGCATTGTTCAGGCGATTAGCGGGGCAGGTGCCGATGCCGGTGCCCAGAAGGAAACGTTGACGGCAGCTACGGCTCTCTCGGCTAAACTAAGCAAGGCTGTTGGGGCTTTGGAAGCTGCCGCGGATAAAGCTTCGGCGATTGCAGACGGCCAGAAACGTGCGGATTTCTGCCGTGACGATGTGATTCCGGCGATGAACTCTGTACGTGAGGCTTCGGACGCATTGGAGCAGATTGTTGACGCGGAATTGTGGCCTTTGCCGACCTATGCCGAGATGCTGTTCATGCGTTAAGGTTTTAGTTGTATCTTATGAATTGAAGGGCCGTTAGGGGCTCTGTTGAGATATTTTTCGATATTGCCAATGTGTTGTGAAAAACGGCACATTGGCAGTTTCGTGTATTCGGGTCGCATATGTTTTCGGGAAGCTATTTTTGGCTTTACCGGGCGGGTATTCGCCACTATAATTCAGGGTTCGCGAATAGAAGTTGTTCGCGTGGGGTTTGTTGGACTGGCCCCAGTCTTTGATGCCGGGCTGGATATGACCAGGCAGGGCCACGGTGGGGTTTTAAGTGCCCTGGTTGCAGTAATATAGGTTATGGCGGTTATTTATGTTCCGCCGACAGGTAAGTTTGGAAGCACGATACAGATAGCAGCGAGGATTTATGTCGAAACATCCTTTCAGAGATCAGGGTTTGTATGAGTCCCGGCGTGAGCATGACGCTTGCGGGGTTGGTGCCGTAGTGAATATCTCCGGCAAGAAAGAACACGGGATTCTCGAACTGGGTCGTCAGATATTGGAGAACCTTCAGCATCGCGGCGCGGCGGGCGCTGATGAGTCTACCGGTGACGGTGCTGGTATATTATTTCAGATTCCGCACGAGTTTTTTGTGAACGAGACATCATCGCTGGGCATCAAGCTTCCCGGTGCGGGCAGCTATGGCGTGGCGATGGTGTTCTTTCCCAAAGATAAGGATTTGACTAACTGGTGCAAGGAGATATTCGAAGCTGCGGTGGTCAATTATGGCATGACTGTTCTGGGTTGGCGGGAAGTGCCGGGCAATCCCTCGTGTCTGGGTGATTTGGCTGCTGAGGCTGAGCCCCGCATTGAACAGGTGTTTATTGATGGGGCGGGTTTGAAAAATGAAGAGCTTGACAACAGGCTTTATATTGCCCGTAAGCGGGCGGAGAAACAGATTCATGAAAAACTCGGTGTTAAGGCTGAGGATTTTTATATAGTTTCGATGTCCTGCCTTACTATTTGCTATAAAGGGATGTTTCTGGCGCCGCAGTTGTTCGCTTATTACCCGGACTTGCAGGATACCAAAATGGTATCGGCATTGGCGGTTGTGCATCAGCGTTACAGTACCAATACTTTCCCGAACTGGCAATTGGCTCAGCCTTTTCGTCATATTGCTCACAACGGTGAAATCAACACTCTCAGCGGCAATCGCAACCGTATGCAGGCCCGCGAGATGCGGATGTCATGTCAGGAATATGGAGAGAATATAGGCGATTTATTTCCGGTTTTGAGTGATTCGGGCAGTGACTCAGCTTGTTTTGATAACGCTCTGGAATTGTTGGTTCGGACGGGTCGTTCGATGCCTCATTCGGTGATGATGATGATTCCTGAGGCTTTTGGCCTTCATTATCATATCAGTCGGGACAAGCGAGCGTTTTATGAATATCATTCCTCAATAATGGAGCCGTGGGATGGTCCGGCGGCGATGATTTTTACTGATGGTAAGATTCTGGGCGGGGTGCTGGATCGTAACGGTTTGCGGCCTTCCCGCTATGTGGTGACGCATGACGGTCAGGTTGTTCTGGGCAGCGAAGTTGGCGTGGTGGATTTTCCGCCGGAACGTATTCGCAGCAAGGGGCGTCTTCAGCCCGGTCGGATGTTTCTGGTGGATACCGAAGAAGGCAGGATAATTACCGATAACGAAATCAAAAGCCGTGTGTCTCGGCAGAAACCGTATCGTCGCTGGCTGGACCAGAATCGTATTGAGTTACGTGGTTTGTTCAGCCCGTCGCAATCGGCACCGACATCTTCGGATACGATTGATGAGCGGATGCGGATGTTTGGTTATACTCGTGAAGACCAGCGGATGATTCTGATGCCGATGGCGGTCAATGGCCAGGAGCCGATTGGCTCGATGGGGACCGATACTCCGCTGGCGGTTCTGGCGAATCGTCCGAAATTACTGTTCAATTACTTCAAACAGATGTTCGCTCAGGTGACTAACCCGCCGATTGACCCGCTGCGTGAAGGTTTGGTAATGTCGCTGATGAGTTTCACCGGCAAGCAGCGCAATTTACTGAGTGAGACTCCCGAACATTGCCGTCAGTTGAAGATACCGCATCCTATTTTGACTAACGATGATATGATGCGTTTACGTGAAGTTGCCCTTGACGATTTTAAGGTGGCGACTATTCCGGCTTTGTTCGATGTTGACGCGGCTAATCCGGGCCAGGCTTTACAGCGTGGTCTGGACGACTTGCTCAACGCGGCAGAAGCAGCGATTAAGGATGGGGCGTCCCTGCTTATCGTCAGTGACCGGGGTTGTAATTCGCAGCGGGCCCCGATACCGGCTTTGCTGGCAACGGGTGCTTTGCATCATGGTTTGCTGGGCCGTAATTTGCGGGCCGAAGCGGGGCTGGTGATTGAGACCGGTGAAGCTCGCGAAGTGATGCACTTCTGTCTGCTTTGCGGTTACGGTGCCAATGCGATTAACCCATATATGGCATTTGAGATTCTTGACGAACTGCGCAGCAACGGTGATATGCCTGAAGAAGTTGATGCCGACCAGGCTGTCGATAATTATGTCAATGCCGCCAAGAAAGGCATTCTCAAGACCATATCCAAGATGGGTATTTCCACTTTGCGCAGTTATCATGCGGCCCAGTTGTTCGAGGCGATAGGCTTGCATCAGGAAGTTGTGCAGCGTTGCTTTAGCGGAACTTCGTCACGTATCAGCGGGGTAAATTTTGATGTTCTGGCGGAGGAAACTCTGTGTCGTCACAAATCTGCCTACGCCAAACGCGACTCGATGATGCCGGAGATTGATTACGGCGGCGAGTATGCTTTCCGTGACGACGGTGAGAAGCATATGTGGAATCCGGTTTCTATTGCCAATATGCAGCACGCGGCCCGTCGCAATGACCCGGAAGCGTATCAGCGTTATGCCGATTCGATTGATAACGAGGCGAAGCAGCGTTGTACTTTGCGAGGGCTGTTTGAGTTTACCGAAGGTGAGTCGGTCCCGCTGGATGAAGTTGAACCTGCTGCGGAGATTGTCAAGCGATTCTATACCGGTGCCATGTCACATGGTTCCATCAGCAAAGAAGCCCATGAAGCGATGGCGATAGCCCTGAACCGGGTGGGAGGCAAGAGCAATACCGGCGAAGGCGGCGAAGACCCGATTCGTTATCAGCCCAGCGAAAAAGGCGATGACAAGAATTCTGCCATCAAGCAGGTCGCCAGCGGCAGATTTGGTGTGACAATCGAGTATCTGTCTCAGGGCAAGATGATTCAGATTAAGATGGCCCAGGGTGCCAAGCCCGGCGAAGGGGGCCATTTGCCCGGTCATAAAGTCACGGATGAGATTGCCCGGCTGCGTTTTTCGACTCCCGGCGTGACGCTTATTTCTCCGCCGCCTCACCACGATATTTATTCAATTGAAGATTTAGCCCAGTTGATTTACGATTTGAAGTGCAGCAATCCGGGCGTTAAGGTTTCGGTTAAGCTTGTTTCCGAGGTGGGTGTGGGTACGGTAGCCGCTGGTGTTGCCAAGGGTAACGCGGACGAGGTGCTGATTAGTGGCCATGACGGGGGCACGGGTGCCAGTCCGCTTTCGTCGATTAAATACGCAGGCATTCCCTGGGAGCTTGGTCTGGCTGAGACTCAGCAGACGCTGGTTCTGAACGGTTTGCGGGACCGCATTGAGGTTCAGTGTGACGGCCAGTTGAAGACGGGGCGTGACATTGTTATAGCGGCTCTTTTAGGTGCTGAGCGGTTTGGTTTTGGCACTACGGCGTTGGTGGCTCTGGGGTGCATTCTGCTGCGTAAGTGTCATCAGGGCACGTGCGCGGTGGGTGTGGCAACTCAGGATCCCAAGCTGCGTAAATGTTTCCAGGGCAAGCCGGAACATCTGGTTAATTTTCTGATGTTTGTGGCTGAAGATACTCGTGGGATAATGTCCCGTCTGGGTTTCCGCAAATTTGATGATATGGTTGGTCATGTTGAGCGTTTGCGGATGGACAAAGCCTTCAAGCACTGGAAGGCTCAGGGGCTGGACCTTAGCGCGATTTTCAAGGTTCCCGAAGGGCCTGGCGGTCAGGGGCTGCACTGTGTCAGAGAACAGGCTAATCCTCTGGAAGGTCATATTGACTGGGAGATTATCAAGCAGGCCAAGAACGCTATTGAGAAGCAGGAAAAAACTGTTATCGAAATGCCTGTCCGTAATGTCAACCGTACCGTGGGTACGATTTTGAGTAATCATATCGCCCGGAAGTACGGCCTGAAAGGTTTGCCGGATGATACGCTGCGGATTCGTTTTAGCGGTTCGGCGGGTCAGAGTTTTGGCGCGTTTCTCTCGCGTGGGGTGACGCTGGAGCTGACCGGCGACAGTAATGATTATGTGGGCAAGGGGCTTTCCGGCGGTCGCATCGTGGTAAAGACTCCCAAGGGTTCGACCTTTGAAGCCCATCGAAATATTATTGTAGGCAATACTTTGCTTTACGGTGCTACATCCGGTGAAGTGTTTATCAACGGTTTGGCCGGCGAACGTTTCGCGGTTCGCAACAGTGGTGTCGTCGCGGTAGTCGAAGGTGTGGGCGACCACGGCTGTGAATATATGACCGGCGGACGGGTGGTTGTGCTGGGCAGTACGGGTCGCAATTTTGCCGCGGGTATGAGCGGCGGCATCGCTTATGTCCTGGATGAACATCAGTTGTTCGATACACTTTGTAATCTTGACATGGTTGATTTGGAAAATGTCTGGATGATGGAAGACAAGAACTTTCTGCATAAGATGATTGAGCAGCATCACAAGTGGACCGGCAGCCGCAGGGCTGAGCGAATATTGCAGAGCTGGAGCGAAATGGTCGGACGTTTTGTTAAAGTTATCCCGATAGATTATCGCAAGGCCCTGGAGCGTTTGAAGGAACGCGAAGACAGTAACACCGAATTTACGCCTGCCACCGAGGAGGTTTTCAATGGGTAAGCCAACTGGATTTTTAGATTATGGCCGCGAAGATGTACCCCATCGCGAGGTCGCTCAGCGTATTCAGGATTATAATGATATGGACGTCGCTCTGCCCGAAGAGACGCTGCGTAATCAGGCGGCTCGGTGCATGGATTGCGGGGTGCCTTTCTGTCATGGTTCGGGTTGTCCGTTGGGCAATCGCATTCCTGAGTTCAATGATTATGTATATCAGGGTCGCTGGGAGCAGGCCTGCGCGATTTTGCATTCGACGAATAATTTCCCCGAAGTGACCGGACGCATCTGCCCGGCTCCCTGTGAGACTTCCTGTACTTTGAATATTGCTCATGACCCGGTTTTGATTCGGCATATTGAGTCTCAGATTGTCGAACGCGGGTTCGCCGAAGGCTGGATTCAGCCGGTCGTCGCTGCTGAAAAAACGGGCAAGCGGGTCGCGATTATCGGGTCGGGCCCTGCCGGTCTTGCCGCGGCTCAGCAGTTGGCTCGCGTGGGACACGATGTGGTTGTTTTTGAAAAAGACAAGCACATCGGCGGTCTGCTGCGTTACGGTATTCCCGATTTCAAGCTGGAAAAGAAGCTTATTGACCGTCGCCTGGAACAGATGAAGGCAGAAGGGGTGAGATTTGAAACCGGCGTGGAAGTCGGCGAGGATATTTCCTCCCGATATCTCCAGCGTACTTTTGACGCTGTCTGTTTGACTATGGGCTCTATGATTCCGCGTGATTTGATGGTTGAAGGTCGTGACCTGGAAGGCGTTCATTTTGCGATGGAATTCCTGCGTCAGCAGAACAAGCGTGTCAGCGGCGAGAAGTTCGACGAAGAACCCATTCTCGCTGGCGGCAAACATGTTATTGTTATTGGTGGCGGCGATACCGGCAGTGACTGTGTGGGCACTTCGATTCGTCAGGGCGCGGCAGATGTCAAGCAGTTTGAGATTCTGCCTCAGCCGCCGGAAAAACGCACTGACGATAATATGTGGCCCGAATGGCCGCTGGTGTTCCGCACCTCAACTTCGCAGGAAGAGGGCTGCGAACGTCGCTGGTGTGTGCTGACCAAAAAGCTCACCGGCGACCGTAACGCTCAGGTTCGTGAGCTGCACGGCATTGAGGTTGAATGGAAAAAGACCGACAAGAAGGGCTGGCAGATGAAAGAACTTGCTGGCAACGGGTTTACGGTCAAGGCCGACCTTGTGCTGCTGGCAATGGGTTTTATTCACGTTGAGCATGAAGGCCTGGTTGAGCAGTTTGGTCTGGAAAAAGACGGTCGCGGCAACCTTATTACCGATAATTTCGCGACATCTCAGGAAGGTGTATTCGCCGCTGGTGACGCTGTCAGTGGCGCGTCGCTGGTTGTGCGGGCTATCCGTGCCGGCCGTGACGCGGCGGTGGCGGTCAACGAATACCTTAAATCTCAAAGTTAAGGGCCTGTTTACATAGAAAACTTTACACGGGGCGGCATCAGCAACGCGAATGAGGTTGTACGGGCTCATCTGGTAATTGATTTTGGGGTCAATAAAGAGCTTTGGCTGCATAGTGATATCGTCGACAACCGCGACGACATTTCCGAGATTGAAGGGTATTTGGAATTCCACGCCCGCCCGCGCGACGGCTGGATAGAAATCAAAATCTGGTTCGAGCCCGACAAGGCCGACCGACAAGCCATCATAGAAGCGATAACCGAGCCCTATTTCGACGAAAACGAACAACGCTGGCGTCCCAGCCCGTTTAAGGTCGAAGGATTCGATCTCCTCGACGCAGTATAAAATGCCCCTGAACTTTTGTGGATACCAAGTCTGTTCTTGCCTGACGCGAAAGCTACGGTTACAATGCCGCTAGTAAAGTGTCAGGGTTTCGTGAGGATTCCCTAAGTTTAGTATTTGCAGTAGATTCCAGTGGTCGAGAGGCTTGCCCGGCTCAGCCGGCACTCTTGGTTCAGGCGACAGTCTACACATGTAATCAATTTCAGGGAGTATGCTGGATGGAAGCGGCAGAGATTACACAGATGGTATTCAGTATTGTCGGTGGGTTGGGGATTTTCCTGCTGGGGATGAAGAATATGTCTGAGGGTATGCAGGCTGTTGCTGGCGACCGCCTGCGTCGACTCATCAATGCCGTGACCAATAACCGTCTTATTGCCTGCGGTGTTGGTACTGCCGTGACCTGTCTGATTCAGTCCAGTTCAGTTACAACTGTTATGGTCGTCGGTATGGTCAATGCCGGTATCATGACTCTGACACAGGCTATCGGTGTGATTATGGGTGCCAATATCGGCACAACCATCACCGGCTGGATTCTCGTACTCAAGGTTGGTAAGTACGGTCTGCCTCTATTAGGCTTCTCAGCCTTTTTCTACCTGTTTTCCCGCAGGGACAGAATTCGTTATACTGCCGGGCTTTTCATGGGCCTGGGTATGGTCTTTTACGGTCTGGTACTGATGAAAGTCGGCTTTGCCCCACTCAAACATATGCCGGGCTTTGAAGCCTGGTTTACCCGGTTTCAGCCGGATACTTTTTTCGGTATTGTTCAATGTTGTCTGGTGGGGGCGGTCTTGACAGCCGTTGTTCAATCCTCCTCTGCCACTATAGGTATAACAATGGGTCTGGCTTCTTCGGGCGTTATAGGTTTCCCCACTGCCGCGGCTCTGGTACTCGGTGAAAATATCGGTACCACTATAACCGCCTTTCTCGCCTCGCTGGGAGCCTCCACAAACGCCAAGCGAGCTTCCTATGCCCACATAATCTTCAATGTCGCCGGTGCTACTTTGGTGGTTATCTTATTCCCGATATACATCCACATTGTTGCCTGGGCCGTAGGACACGATCCCGGCCAGATGGTCATGGTCGATGGGGAAAAAACCTACCCCTATATCCTTGGCGGCATAGCTCTGGCGCATACCGGATTTAATGTATTCAATGTGATGCTGTTCCTGCCTCTGGCGGGTGTTTTGGCGACTTTCCTCAAAAAAATCGTACCCGACAAAGAACATCGCGAAATCCCTCATCTCACCGCCATGGATGTGCGTATGCTGGATACACCGATTCTGGCGCTTCAGCAGTCTTATCGAGAAATCGTCAAGATGGGGCAGATTAACCAGAAGATGTTGGCGACGCTCAAGGAAATACTGGTGACTGGGGAAAGGAATGAGCAGCTGGAGGGCAAAATTTTCAAGCGTGAATCAATTATGGACATTATGCAGAAGGAAGTCAGCGAATATCTCAGTAAAATCATGGCAGGCAATGTGCCTCATGAGGCGATGGAGGAAGGGCAGCATCAACTGCGTTACGCGGATGAGTATGAATCTGTAAGTGATTATGTTACAAATATTTTGAAGCTGCGTCTAAAGATACATAATGCCAACGAGAAGATTTCCGAGCAGGGTCAGAAGGATCTTCTGGATTTGCATGAGCATGTAACTGGATATATTGAAATGATTAACGATGCGATAGAAAAAGAAAATAAGGATATACTCCCCAAAGCACAGTCACAATCTCAGGCTATTACTCACCTTGTGAAGAAGTATCGCAACAGCCATCTGTCTCGCGTGGGGACCGGTTGCGCGACGCCTCTGAAGAGTCTGATGTATACCGATATGCTGACGGCTTACCGGCGTATAAAGGACCATGCCCTTAATATCGCCGAGGTTCTCTCCGGTGAAAAACTATAGTATTGTGTTTGTAAGTGCTTGTTTTAGGTGGGCGAAGTTGCGCTGATTTTGAACGTAAGTGCTTGTTTTCTGTGAGGGTAATTGCTGTAAGTGCTTATTAAACAGGGGCGTTCGACGCGATAACATCGGATTTTTCCGCGCGGTTTATCCTGAAGCGACCGGTTTTTGACGATTTTTTTGGAAAAACGGCGGGGGAAATAGGTATTATCCGCAGATTTTTTGGGATTTTCGCAGATTTTTGACGGCTGACGGTAACGGATTTTTTAGACAGGATAAAAGTGAAGGTGTCCGGTACATTTTTTGGGTCTGCCTTTTTCTCGTAATGTTGATTCCAATCCCAGTTTCGCTGCCGCCAGGCCTATCCACTCGTTATCGCCGAAGGGGGCGCCTCGTTTCAGGCTGGTTTCCAGTTTTTGTTTATCTTGCTGATTGATATTTTGTTTAAGATGCTGCGGCCAGTTCGCTGGCAGCGTTACCGGGCCGGGGGTGATTTTGAAGGGCTTGTCGCTGTTGTCTTGGCGGGCAACAAAGCTGGACCATTGATAATCATCAGGTTCGGTTACGATTTCGGCCCGCAGCGGATTGGCTTCGATATAACGCAGCACCGTCAGATAATGGCCGCCGTGCTGGACGGGAAAACTCTTATACCGTCCCTGATAAAGATGGCCGATGCCGACAGTGCCGTGCGAAACGTGATACCGCTGCGTGTGCGTTAATGTTATCCAACGCAGGTAATCCGAAAGGTCGCCGTCTGCGCGGGGCCAAAGCAGCAAATGCCAGTGATTGCCCATAATGCAATAGCCGCAAATCCGCATGTCCACCCGCTCCAGCCCTGCCGCCAGAATGGCTTCAAAGGCCGCGAAATCACCCGCCTTGCGAAATATCCGCAAACGACCGTTGGCGCGATTGATGACGTGATAAACATAACCGCCTAAAGTTATACGCTTACGTCTGCCCCATAACAAGAAGATAACAGGACTGCCGGAAATGTCAATCAAAAAATGTACCGGACACCTCCTATGAAGCCAGATGTGTCAAGGTTGATTTTAGTTTTTTTTGATTTTCTTTTTTTTCACTTTACGTACCTTTTCTGCAGCTCGGTTATGATCGGTCGTCTCATGCTCCTATTCAGGTTGCCGCGGGATTATTTTGATTTCGCGGGCCTATTAAACTTATGCGGCAGTCGGCCTATTCTTAAGTACGGGCTCAAATGGCCCAAGGTGTCCGTCAGGCTCGACTGTATTCGATCTCGATCACTAAAGAGCTTCAATCATGTCAATTTTGTTTTTCTTATGGTCGTTAGGTTCTGGTTAATCTGGTTATTGTAAACGGTTCTTTATATTCGGCGTCAGCCGGGGGGAAGCCGGCGAGGATGCGACCTGAGCCGGATTCATTTTTTATTGAACGCACCTCTGAGGTGTTGGGGTCAGTCGATTTCTCCTTGTGTTAACTGATACCTTTTGTATTTTATACTTCCAGGGTTTATGGTCGCGCAGCATGGCCCAGCAGCGAATAAGCAAATGTCGGGCAACGGCGATTATGGCTATTTTACGTCGTTTAGCGCTGCCTCGGCTGACGCGTAAGTATATCTCTCGGGCCCAATCGTATCGCAAAGCGGCCCAACTGGCCTGAACTAATAACGCCCTCAAAAGAGGATTGCCGCGTTTGCTGATACGGCCGGTACGGTCCATTTGGCCGGACTGATAGCGGCGGGGAGTAAAACCGACATAACTGCTAACCTGGCGGCTGTTTTTAAAACGGTGAGGGTCATCAATAACCGCGACTATTGCCTCAGCGGTTCGGGGACCTACTCCTACGGCGGTTTGTAACAACTTTACCTTTTCCGATTTGTCATTGAGTTGGTTGAGTTTTTCGCTGGTCTGGTCGAGACATTTTTTTAGCGCCTCCAGTTGTTTCAGTTCCAGATCCAGTTGGCCACGCCAGAGTTCTTCGGGGTTATCTATTTCAGCGAAGGGCTGAGCCAATGTTTCTATTTGCTTGAGATGTTTTTTTGTCCAGCAGCTTTTGCCATCAGGCAGGTCTATGGCCATGATAGTCATCAGGGCCCGGATGCTGTTTTTGACCTGCGTCTGGCGATTGACAAGCTTTTGGCGATAATAGATGAGACTGCGTTTTTGACGAACCGGTTTATTGGGGACATGAACTTCAGGAAAGAAGCCGTGATGATACATCATAGCCAGGCGGTGAGCATCATCTTTGTCAGACTTGTTGGGATTGTTGGTCCATTTCCAGGCGGGATGATTGACGTTGGCAACCTTGAATTGCAGGCCCAACGCCGTGAGCATGTCCGCCAGCCAGCCGGCCTGAGAACCGACCTCGAAAAGTACGATGGAATTTTCAGGGTCCAGCTGCGCGAAAATATCGTGGAACTCCTGTGGGGAAGTTCTGACGGTCGCGTATTTGGTTGTCAAAGAGCCGGTCTCCAGCTTGCAAAATGCACTCTTGCGTTTACCTAGGTCGATTGCTACAATAGTTTCCATGGTCAGATGCTCCTTAATCCTTGTGAAGAATAAAGTTGTGGTGCCCCAGCGGCAACCACGCCGGGACGATTATAACATAATTCGTCCCGGAGCATCTGGCTTTCATAGTTTCTTAATTCCCCCAACTATTGATGAAATAACAAAACCAGCTGCTGCGTTTGCAGCGGCCATGCCAGCACCCTTCCAAAAATCTCCGCCGTTTATTTCTGCCATTGTACCGCCTACGGTAGCGCCTATGCCAGAAGAAACTGCTAACTGGCCAAACCAGTCGGAACTGCCTATCTCGGCTCCTCCCAGCCCTAACCCTCCACCTACACCGGCGGTAATGCCACCTGCAATTGCTGACATGCCGGGGTCGCCGCCGGTAATTGTGGCACTTAAGGCACCGGCAGCAGAGGAACCTAGAGCTGCACCTATTTTGCCAGCAGTTGTAGAAGTTACTGATACGCCAGAGGCTGTGGTTGTGCCAGCAACAAAGTTGAGGGTTTTAATTTAACGGCAACGGCAACGCTTACTTACGTGCGCGGCTCTGAAAGGAGGGAAGAAGGCAAGAGGTCAGATTAACGGCGAGGTGCCTCCTTTGTCGGATTTTTTTTATGGACTGGCCCCTGGGGTGGATATGCTGGTTGGTGGTCTTATCCGGTTGCTTACGCGGGGCGGCTTTTGTTAGTGATGGGGATTTTTTGGGGTGTTTTTTAGGGGTAGTTGACGGGGATGGGGTTTGCAGATACTATGCCGGGATGAGCAGACATTTTATTAGTGCAGCGCGGCTTATCGGTGTGCTTACGCTGGTTAGTCGGGTATTGGGGTTTATTCGTGACGCTATATGTTTGAGTTATTTTGGGGCGGCGGTCTGGCATTATTTTGCGATACCTTTTCAGATACCTAATTTGTTTCGTCGGCTTTTCGGGGAAGGGGCTCTTTCGGCGGCTTTGATACCGGTTTATACGGATCGGCTGGGTAAGGACCGGGATGGTGCGGGTCATTTGGCTTGCAGTGTGGTTACTTTGCTGGTGATTATTCTGGGGGCTTTGACGCTGGTTGGCTATGGGGTTATCGCGGTGCTGTATCGGGTGGGAGATGGTACGGATAAACATGCGGCGATGTTGGGTTATGCTTTGATTATGCTGCCTTATATGATTTTGATTTGTACGGTGGCGATATTGGGTGGGCTATTGAATGTTCATCGTCATTTCGCGGCCCCGGCGGCGGCTCCGATAATTCTTAACGCTACGATAATCGCGGCGGTGGTTTATTTTCGGGATTATTTTGGTGAGACGGGGCTGGAGCAGTTGCGGGGGGTGGCCTGGGCGGTTATCGCGGCGGGATTTTTGCAGCTGGTATTGCAATATTTCACTTTGGCGCGGTGCGGTCTGTTGGTTCGGCCTCGCTTTGTTTTTGGAGACACGGATATCAAACGAATTGTAATGCTGATGGCACCAATGGTGCTGGGGCTGTCGGTGATGCAGATAAATACGCTGCTGGACGGGATTATCGCGATGTTTTTTTCGGCTACGCCGGATTCGGGGGCGACGTTTAGTTTGTTTGGTTATGTGATTGATTATCCGGTGATGGAAGGTTCGGTGGCTCATCTTTACGGGGCGCAGCGGTTGTATCAGTTTCCTTTGGGGGTTTTTGGGGTGGCGATCGCTACGGCGATTTTTCCGATGTTGAGCAGTTACGCTTCTGAGGATGACCGGGCGGGGTTTTCGCGGACGTTCAGTCAAGGGCTGCGGATGGTGATTTTTATTGGGCTGCCGGCGACGGCGGGGATGATGCTGGTGGCGCTGCCGTTGTGTGAGCTGGCGTTTGGGCGGAAGAATTTCAGTTCGATTGATACGGGACTTACGGCGTGGACGCTGGTATTTTACGCATTGGGGATTGGGGTTTATTGTTTGCAGATGCTGGTGGCTCGGGCGTTTTACGCGTTGAAGGATCCGGTTACGCCGGTGCGGGTGGCGGTGCGGGTTATGCTTTTGAATGTGGTGCTGAACTGCGTGCTGATATTTCCGTTGGGGACGGGGGGGCTGGCGTTATCGACGGCAGTTTGTGCGGCGTTGCAGGTGGCGGTTTTGACGTGGATTTTGATTAAGCGCGGGGAGTTGGTTATTGACGATGAAGTGCGGGTTTGTCTGCGGCGTACTATTTTTACGACGTTGATTATGTCTTTGGGGGCGTGGTTTACTTTGCCGCTGGTGGGGGAGTGTTCGGCGGGGATTCAGGTGCTGGTTCAGGTTTTGGAGTGTGTGGTGGTTTATGGTGTGGGGTCGCGGGTTTTAGGGAGTGTGGAGTTGCGGGAGTTGTGGGCACGCTAAAAATTAAATCCTAAATCCGAACCCAGATAAACTGGAAACCCTAAGCACTAAACTCTAAATCCTAAACAAATTGTAACATTTTAGCCAAGTGAAGCAAATTCTATAGCTTTTGGGTTGGCTTGTGCAAAAAAAAGACAAAAAAACTTCAAAATGTTAAGATGGGTAATTTGCGCTATTGCGTGTAATGGTTTATAGTTTCAGCATGATGAAGCCGAATGCTGAACAGGCTATCGCCGACCTGGCCTTAGAGCAGGAATTGACTGCGGAGCAGGCTGAGCTTATTTACGAGCAAGGCAGAGAGGCGGTGGTTTTTGTTTTGCTGAGACTGTCGAAACTGGCAGCGGAAAAAACACAAGGTACGTTAGTTGCCGGCAGTCCGGCTGATCCTTCGTGTCCCTCAGGTCAGAAGCCGGTTTTTGTCAAGCCGAACAAAACAGATAAAAAACGCGGCAAAAAGTTTGGCCGTAAAAAAGGGCATCAAGGTACTCGCCGCAATCTGCCGACCCAAATAGACCGTACCGAAGAACATCGCGCTTCATGTTGTCCGGACTGCGGCGGCGAACTGAAAAAATGTTCCGGCACACGTGAACGAATCATCGAAGACATCCCGGAAGATGTTCGCGTTGAGACGGTAAAGCATGTTATTCATCGCGACTGGTGTCCGAACTGTCGCAAGGCGGTTGAGCCGATCGTAACCGATGCTCTGCCAAAATCATCTATTGGCAATGGTATTGTGGTTTTGTGTGCCTGGCTCCACTTTGCGTTGGGCAATACGATAGCGCAGATCCTGGAGGTGTTTAATTTTCATCTCCGGTTTAAGATGTCGCCGGGCGGATTAGTCCAGATGTGGCATCGTTTAGCGGATATACTCCTGGCCTGGTACGAAGAAATAATCGAGGACATTCAAAAAGCCGGTGTCCTGCACGGCGATGAGACCGGCTGGCGGGTAAACGGTAAAACGCATTGGTTATGGTGCTTTACCAGCCATCAAGCCACGATTTTTACGGTCGAGCAGTCGCGGGCCGGGCCGGTGGTTTTGGAATTTATCAAAGAATGTTTCAACGGCGTGTTCGTAAGTGACTTCTGGTATGCTTACAATGTATTGTCATGCGCCAAACAAAAGTGCCTGGTTCACTTACTGCGTGATTTGGAGCGAGTCTGGAAAGCCAAAGACCACAGCGGCGATTGGCCGAGGTTCTCCAAAAAACTCAAACGATTAATTCGCGACGCGATACGCCTGCGTAAACGCATCGATGAACTGGATGCGACGGTTTACCAGCGGCGCTGCCAACGAATCGAAAAACGCTTGGATCTTATTATCGCGCATGAGTGGTCGAACAAGGAAGCTCAGCGGTTGATTAAGCGTTTGAAACGCCATCATGATGAGCTGTTCACTTTTCTGAGCAATCGCGAGGTGCCGTTCGATAATAATTTTGGCGAACGCAGCATTCGCGGCGCGGTGATCATGCGAAAGAACAGCTATAACAACCGCAGCGACCGTGGAGCCCGAACGCAATCGGTGCTGATGAGCGTGTTTTTTACCCTGAAACAACGCGGCCTAAACCCGGTTGCTACCATCAAAAAAGCCCTGCGAACATACATCAAAACCGGCAAATTGCCAAAACTCGCGGAGTTCTCTGCTTCACTTGGCTAAAGTGTTACAACAAATTCAAAACTCAAAACTCAAAATTCAAAACAACACAAACAACGACAATATTTAGCCGCGGTGTCAAGGGGCGCTCAAAACCGGCCAATGAGGGGCGCTTGAAAACCGGCCAAAATTGAATAGTTGAAATGTTTGTCTTTGTTAATCTGGGTAAAAACTCAGGTTATCAGAGGCACAAAATGGCGAACTATTTGACGATGGCACAGGTACAAACGGTATTACAACTCAAGGATCGTGGCTGGTCTAACCGTCGTATTGAACGGGAGTTAGGCATTCACAGGGAGACGGTGGCCCGGTATTGGCGGCTTCGTGAGGTGCCAGGCAACGATGACGGGCCTTCCGAAGGCGAATCGACTAAGCCAGTCGACAGGCAGGCGGCATCTGCTCCGTACGGGGCGCCCCTGGGGGATTCAAAACCGGCCAAGGCGTCCCCCGGCTCTGAGGTCGATTCTATCTCGATTCCGCCCGGTTCTACCAGTCAATGTGTCCAATACCACGAATTGATCATCCCGATGGTTCAGCAGGAACTCTCTGCTCAGCGAATTTACCAGGATCTGGCAGCGGACCATAATTTCACCGGCAGCTACTACAGCGTACGGCGTTACGTTGGCAAGCTGCGGCACACCAATCCTCTGCCTTTTCGGCGTCTGGAATGTTCGCCAGGTCTGGAAGCTCAGATTGATTTCGGTACTGCCCGATATATTCCTCTGCCCAACGGCAAACGCAAAAGAAGTTACGTCTTCCGGATCGTCCTGAGTTGTTCCCGCAAAGCCTACAGTGAAACGGTATTCCATCAGAGTACCGATAGTTTTTTGCGTTGTCTGGAAAAGGCCTTCTGGTATTTCGGCGGGGTGCCGCAAACCATTGTAATTGACAATCTCAAGGCGGCGGTAACGCGGGCAGACTGGTATGATCCGGAGGTCGTACCCAAGGTTCAATCTTTTTATGTTCATTACGGTACCGCCATCCTGCCCACTAAACCATATATGCCTCGTCACAAAGGCAAAGTCGAGAATGGTATAAATTATGTTAAGTCCAATGCTCTTAAAGGCCGAGATTTTGATTGCCTTAATCAGCAGAACGCCCATCTTCTGCATTGGGAAAAGAGCATTGCAGACAAACGTATTCACGGTACTACCCGTCAGCAGGTCGAGAAGGTTTTTCTGGAAATCGAAAAGCCGGCCTTGAAATCTTTGCCGGAAAGTTATTTCCCGTCCTTTAACGAAGGCAAACGCAGTGTTCATCGCGATGGCCATGTCGAAGTTGATAAATCATACTATTCGGTTCCGCCGGAATTTGTGGGTCATCAAGTATGGGTGCGTTGGGACAGCCGTCTGGTTCGGGTATTCAACCATAAAATGGAACAGATCGCTCTGCACAGCAAAGTTGAACCGGGCAGATTTCAGACTAACCAGCAGCATATCCATCCCCATAAACAAAGCCAAATTGAAAAAGGTGCCCAATGGCTGATCCAAAGAACAGCTTTGCTCGGTAAGCATAGTCATCGTTGGGCCAAGCAGTTATTTGAAATCCGGGGCGTAACCGGCCAAAGAGCTATATTAGGTCTATTGAGCCTGAGCGGCACGTATTCGCCTAAGCAAATAGATGATGCCTGTCGTAAAGCCCTCAATCACGGAGCCTGGCGGTTGCAAACTATTCAAAAAATATTAGATCAGGATATCCCGGACCAGCAGATGATGAACTTTATCGATGAACATCCGATTATTCGTGATATGAGCGATTATCAGGAATTTGTCACTTTGACAACATTTGGAGATCATGAATATTAAGGATGCCTGCGGCAACTATTTTTACTTGGGGCCGGCCCCAAACCCCGCCATTTAACCTCCACCTTTGGGCGAGAAGGGAAAACGGAATATTTGTTTTACTAACCTTCAAATCAAGGAGCACAAACATGCAGGAATCATTGTTAACATCGTTAAGGAAATTACGATTGTCCGGCCTGGCATCTTCGCTGGAAATTCGTATCCAGGAAGCGGTAGGTAATCAGCTTTCATACGATCAGTTTTTAGAACTGATTTTGCAGGATGAACTTCTCATTAGAGATGAAAGACTCATGCAGAGAAGAATTAAGCAGGCCGGGTTTCGAGAATTAAAAACCCTGGAAGATTTCGACTGGCAGTTCAACAATACCATTAAACGAAAACAGATCTACGATTTTGCCTGTTGCAAATTTATCCGTCAGGGTAACGATATATTATTCCTGGGACCACCCGGCACCGGCAAAAGTCATTTGGCCCAGGCTTTGGGTTATCAGGCAATTAAGAACGGCCATACGGTTCGCTATCGTTCGATCTTCGATCTGGTACGCGATTTTATGCAGGATGAAGCTTTGGGACAGATAGACAAAGTTTTGGCGAAGTATCTGAAACCCGACCTGCTGATAATCGATGACATGGGCATGAAACAATTGCCCCGAAACAGCGGCGAGTATCTTTTTGAAGTGATCATGCAAAGATATGAAGTCCGTTCGACAATCATGACCAGTAACCGCCCGCTGGAAGATTGGGGCAAACTTCTGGGCGATGTGCCCTCAGCCACCGCCATCCTGGACCGCTTCCTGCATCATTCCGAAATAGTCCAAATCACCGGCAGAAGCTATCGTCTGAAAAACAAGAAAAAGCAATCCGACCCCGAAAATCCAAAAAAAGAAGATTAACCCTTGCAAAAACCCCCACCAACATTTATAAACCCATAATCAAAGTGGCCGGTTTTGCAGCGCCCCAACCTGGCCGGTTTTCAAGCGCCCATTGACAATTTGCACTTTGCCTTGGTTTTCCGGAGGTCAAACGCCCCAAGCGGCACTTCCAACCAAAATATACCTCAAAATTCACTAACCATGAACTAATTATGGTTTTTCGAGGCGTTTTAACCGCCTTGAAAACCTAGTTGTACTGAACGCGTGGGTTGGTTGGGTGTTTCGAAGCGTTTTTTGGGTTGGTGTTTTGGGCGTTTTTTATGTTTCTGCGGGTATCGGCATCATGCTTTTTGCGAGCTTTGGTCTCTTCGGCGCATACCGGTGACGTAGTCCCGAACTTTGTGGTTCATTCCGGGCGATTTTGTTCGCTGGGTCATTGTTCGATGTGATGGCAAAAGATGTTCAAGACCATGGCGGCTTACGGACTGCGGGCTCGGTGTCTAGGCAGCGTTTCGATCAACTGCAATTGTTTACTGCCGCAATGAAGGCACTTCAGTGGTTGCTCGGGAGTTTTTTCGTCATCTGATTCCGGTGCACTGAGCATCAATGTCGACTCCGGCATCTGTTCGGTAACGGCCAATGAACAGATCAGTTTTTTGACATTATGCCGATTGGAAGGATGCCAGATCCCATAGTAACGCACCTTATGAAAGCCCTTTGGCAATACGTGCTGCAGATACCGCCGGATAAACTCACAGCCCTCAAGTTTTAATATCTTCCAATTACCGGTCCGTCGATCTTTATGCTTGAATGTCACATACGTGCTGTCCATACTCAGGATACGATTATTGGTAATCGCGATTCGAAACACATAACGGCCCAGATAATTCAAGACCGCTTTTGAGCCTTGCTCATAATGCAAACTGTGCACGACCCAGTCTCTGTCCCAGGCAGCAGTATCTATCTGTTGGTAAAGATCAGGATAGTTCTTTCTGAGTCTGGCGGCCAATTTGCCTCTGATCAATCTGGAAAGAGCCCGGACCGGCACCAGGTATTTATTTTTGCAGGATACCCACCGGCCCTGCTGGTCAACCCCGCCGCCGGTAACCAGCAGATGAACATGGGGATGATAGCTCAGATTGCTGCCCCAGGTATGCAATACCGCTAAAATACCAACTCTCGCCCCGAGATGTTTGGGATCATCGGCCAACTGAATTAGAGCATCGGTGGCAGTTTTCATCAGCAGCGAGTACAGCTGCTTTTGGTTACTGCGAAACACAGTGCGCAGAGATTGCGGTAATGTCACCGTTACGTGAAAATAATCGCATGGTAACAATTCGGCAGTGCGTTGCTCGAGCCATATACTGGTCTGTTCCCGGTGGCAGGCGGGACAATGCCGGTTGCGACAGCCATGGAAGACGTATGATTTCTTGCCACAATTATCACACTGGTAAACATGACCACCCATTTCGGGGGTACGGCATCTCTGAATATCCAATAACGCTTGTTTGTGCGAAACAGGCATGGACTCCGAGAACCGCTGCAGGTATAATGGACCGAACTGACGCATGATGTCGGCCAGTTCGATGGACATGACTCAGCCCAGTTAAGGTGAGCGAGTCATGATTTTCTCGATGGTATTGCGAACTTTGTTTTGGATGGGCGTGGTCATGTGCGTGTAGATCTCAGTTGACTTAATGCTTCTGTGCCCCAGAAGCATCTGGACAACACGCACATCCACGCCATTTTCCAATAATCGCGTGGCAAAACTATGACGCAGGATATGAGGAGTTACGTCCTTGATCGCTAATGATTGGGCCGCTTGATTGAATGCCTTCCGAACCGCACTGTCCGTGATGTGACTCTTGCCATAGCGACTGGGAAAAAGATATTTGGGATGCTGATGACCTTTCCAGAACATACGCATCAAATATAGAGTACTGGGCGAAATCGGCACCAGTCTTTGGGAATTACCCTTGCCAATGACCGTCAAATTGCCGGTGGCCTTATCGATGTCGGAAATTTCAATCTTGACAGCCTCCCCCAAACGCAGGCCGCAGGAATACATCATCTGCAGACAGCAGCGATATATCGGGCGATCTAACGCGTGAATCAATTGCAGGCAGTCGCTATGTTCCAGAACCCGGGGTAAACGGAACTGAGATAACGAACGCATTTTTTTTAAAAAAGATGCCAGTCTTTACCCAGAGTCTCATTGAAGAAGAATCTCAGGGCGAACCGTAACACCTTGAAAGTGCCTTTAGGAATGTTACGGCGATGCCGTGCCAATAGATACTCTGCGACCTGCTGCTCGGTGAGTTCGTTCGGAGCACACCAATAGTAGCGGACGATTTGCTCGACCGCATCCAGATAGGTTCGACGCGACTCCGCCGCCAAACCGGCCAGTTCCATGTCCTTGAGAAACTGAGCCCTGAGGACGTTGGCCTCAGCGATCTGGGGTAATTTGCCGCCTGGAGTGACAGTACTGAGTTTTGGGGAATCGATTCGTTGCTTCATGAGTTCTACCTTTCTGTGCCAGAATCTAAAAAAAGCCCGGCCCAACGCCGGACAGCATAGAAATAGTATAACCCCAAGCACCCCCATCCCCAAAAAACGGCCCTAATAACCAATCCTGTTCGGCACATTTATTGCTCAAATACAGTTTTTCTGTGGTCTTTGCAGTTCATATGATTTAGCGGGGATTACCCCTCAGTGGGACTGTCGGCACTGGTTATTTTGGCGCAGCATCAGCGGCAGCGGCGATTTTTTTGAGGATCGGCCTTAGTTTTGGCTTTGGAGTTTATTGATATGGTTCTGCATTTCTTGCTCGTCGGCCATGCCGCAGAGGTGCCAGCAGAGCATTTCGTAGGTTCTTAAAGTTGGTTTTTTGCCCGTCCACAGGCTGATCAGCATACAGGCGATAATCGCGGCGTACATCTGTAGTTCGATACCGTTTTCGCAGAGGCTTAGCAGATGTCGGCAGCCCAGCACATGCTTAAAAAAGCGGAAAAATATTTCGATGGCCCAGCGTTTCTGATAGAGCAGGGCAATGACTTCGGCGTCCAGGTCCAGCCGGTCGGTGGCAATCAAAATCATCTCACTCTGACGTGGTCCCTGGCCCCGTTTCAAATGCGGTTGACATTCAACCGCTATCAGGCGTAACGGTTGTTTGAAATCTTCCCGCAGTTTTTCACTGCTGCCGGCGATTACCGTACGATCAAAAATTATCCCCGCTTTTCGAGCATCTTCAGTTAAAGGTTTTTCCTGAATAGTTTCGTAAACCGTATCCTCACGCAGCCGACAGACAAAAGAGCTTTTACTATCCACAATGGCCTGAAACAGCTTAAAACAGGCATATCCGCGATCATTGACATAAATCCGGCCGGGCTGAAGATTCTCTAAAAAAACCTTTCGCTCATCAGACTTGTCTTCACTGATATTTATTTTCAGAGGCACATATTTTTCCAGATCAAACTGAGTGTGTGCTTTAATTCCGGGTTTGTCGGTGTCCCAGGCAGCCTGAGTGAGTTTTTGCAAAGCCTGAATACTGCTGCCGTCCACCAGGGTAATGACCTGACCGACTTCCAGTTTTTTGTCCTGAGATATCGGCCCTAACTGCTCAGTGAGTTGAGCGATTATCGGCTCTAACAAAGAACTCTCAAAAACCCGGGATGCTTCCGAAAGCGAACCCAGCGAAGCACGCGAACAACCCAACAGCCGCTGTACCTTTTTGAGCTCGCCGGCCTGCTGCAAAGACCGGATGGAACTGCAGATCGGATTGAACATGTATAACAGCAGCAGACTGACATACTGGTCCATGAATAATGTGCGATTGCCGGCCCGGTCCCGCTCACATCCCGCCGAGTGAAGACCTTTCAGCAGAGCCGAGAGGGACTTGAAATACTTGAACCCACGCAGGTCCCGCTCCTTGATTTTCTGACGCTTAGCACTCATGCCTCCTATTAGAGCATAAATATCCCTCGAGCGCAAATTACCTATCTTAACATTTCGGGTTTTTTTAAAAAAAAATACAGGAGGCCAAAAGCCTAAAGCAATAAATGTGCCGAACAGGATTGCCTAATAACCCAAAAACAACGAAAAGCTTCCAATCTTAGCCACGGCGAAGCCGTTTAGTACAACTGGCGGGTTGACGATTTGTATAAGGAAATATTATTTCTTCGTGACAAAGTTTACCAGCAGGGCATTCAAATCAGCATATTACAGAAAGGCTTGAACAAAAAAGACACTAACAAACGCTATACGCTTGACGAGAAATTGTTCATCCTGAATTACGTTGAAGTTTCTCAGATTCCCAGGAATAAACTTTCTCAGTATGTCGGCATTGCTAAATCAACATATTACCGTTGGATTCGTAAAATTGAAACCCAAGTCAAACAGAGGACGCCTGCCGAGATAGCAACGTTGTTTTGGGAGATTGCTAAAAATAATACCAACTGGGGTAGAGTGAGGATAGCCAGCCAACTGGCCTTGCTGAAAGTTTTTATTTCAGCATCCACCGTGCGAAATATCCTTAATCGTCCTCAGCCTAGAAAACCGAAAAATCCTCCGAGTAAACAGAAAATTGAAGAACAAGTGAAAGCTCGCTCTATCCCCGCGTGGTATCCCAATCATGTCTGGTCAATTGACAACACGTCAGTGTTCTGCTGGGGACTCTGGGAGATTCATGTTTGTCTGATTATCGATCATTACTCGCGAAAGATTATGGCTGTCGCTCCACTGGAAGGCAGAAACGCCGGTTGGGTATGCGAACTATTGGATAACGCCATCGAAAAATACGGCCCACCCAAACATATCATCTCCGATCAGGGCAGCGTTTTCATCAGTCAGGCTTTCAATGATCTATTGGGAGATAACATCAAACACCGCTATGGAGCCATCGGCAAACACGGCTCAATTGCAGTGACGGAAAGAGCCAATAAAACCCTCAAATACGAATGGCTCAAAAGAGTCGTTCTCATCAGAGGCTTCAAGCATCTAACCGAACTCTGCGATGAATTCCAAACCTGGTACAATCAATGGCGGCCTCACATGACACTAGATGGTTTACGGCCGGATGATGTATTCTATGGCAACCCACCAGAAATGCCGGGCCATGATGCTAAAGAAGTGCCACTCAATATTGAGCAACACCATTTCAGCCAAACCCGAACAATGGGCTATCGGCTAAAACAGTCTGCTTGAATCTTGGTCAATCCCAGCCCTCATCACAAAATACGCACGCGCAGATTTTATGTTTCACAGGAGAAACGCCCGAAAATCCGACGATTTACCATTCAGCATCCTTTGATGACGCTGAACCAGAACTCATATGGACTTTTCAAAGAGCAAAATTATCAAATTTCAGCCGCGTTAAAGCGGTATTACGCACGCTTGACAAGTACATCCTTTAGTTGGTTTATGCTTTTTCGCGAAAATGCTTTGGGGAAACAGTATATATTTTTTTGAATACATGAGAGAAGTAATACTGGTTTTCGAAGTTTAGTATGGTACTTATCTGTTTGATTGAGTAATTTGTCTGTATTAGTAGCAATGCGGCTTTATTCATTTTAAGTTTTGTGACGTAGGCCATAGGACTGGTGTCGGCGTATCTTTTGAATAGTCTGCATAGGTATGCTTTATCAATACAGCAATTTTCGGCGATATCTTCAATGGTTTTAATTTCGGCAAAGTTATTCTTGATGAAATTATAACACTCCAAGTAAGTGTTACGTGCAGTACTGAGGTGTTTAGGGTGCAACAGGACCGAGGAGGGAAGCATCAACATGATTGTTCTCATAAGGTTGTCGCTGATAATCTGTGAATCTTCGTTTTGTGAGATGCACTGATTGACGATTTGTTCGAGCATGGTTTGAATCTCGATAGGTTTTTGAATTTGCACAATATGGTCGGAAATGGTAAGTATCTTTTTGAACAGGGCGGCAACTTCGGAGCCGGTGAAGTGGATATAGATGTGGGTCCAGGGTTCGGGGGAATTATTGATGACCGTACAGGTTTGCCTGGGTATGAAATAATAGATAGAACCGGTATTGGCGGTAAATTGTTTTTTTTCCATTTTAATGGTGACTTTGCCGGATATTGTATATACCAGTCGATAAAATGGGTATTTGGAAAGAGTAAAATGGTATCCCGGTGATACCTTTCTGGTTCCGGCGGCAATTGTGCCAATTTCGCCGTTCAGGTTTACGCCGTAGAAATACCCGCCTTTGATATCCATGGTGTAATCATCGATGGCTCTTTCGTCCGCAGGGCTAAGGTAGCCGTGGTCGATGGGTATTGATGATTCGGTATACTTACGGAACATTTTGGGCATTATGTTGTTATTTTTGTTGGTGTAAAATGGTCAAAATATTATATTATGCTAATAAAAATATAATTGTGTCGTTTAATGTGATAGCAGTTAAGTGGGTTGGATTATATGTTCTTCGGGATATAAAAAGAAATATGGCTTAATCATAATATGCATTATAACGCATATGAAATGTAAATACAAGCAAATATATAAATATTGTATTAGGCGTGCAGGGGGGGTGTCAATTTAGGGTTTGGGGATGGTGATGTTGGTGGAGGTGTATGTGGGGTAAACATGCGGTGGTCAATATTGTATATTGAGTAAGGGGGCTGAATCGAAACTCCAAAAAACCTTAAAATCTCAAACGGCTATGATGGCCATTTTAATTTTTATCGGTATTGACGGGCCATATTCTATTTATTTGCAGGGGCTTCCTGTTGTGTCATTTACTTTTTTTACATTGTTTTCGGCCCTATAGGTTTTTCTGTTTAGATAGGAGCTCAAAATAAACATTGGGCAGTATGTTTACGGGTTTTTTGAGGGTATCTCTTTGTTAGTAAAGGCGTTACGTGGATCTGTCTTATTGTGCTTGTTTTGTGCAGGGGGTTCAGCTGATTACAACCGAGCGCATTTTATGAATGTGTTGAGATTAAATTATTTTATGGCGTCACATTGATGCATGTTAGATATTGTTGCGTAACTGCTTGTTATTCAATTGCTTACATTCATTTGCGTTGGGTGGGTTATAGGACTTTCTGAAGGCATGACCAATAAGTCAATATATTATATTATTTGGTCATTGTATCGCATTTTAAGGCGGGGTTCCTAAAGCTATAATTACCGATGTAATGGTGGCAGAAAAGATAAAGAGGCCTCTGCAAAAAAAACTGTCATCTGTTTTTTTGAAAAGTCAATAAAACTAATGAAAAGGAAAAGGAGCAGGTAAGATGCCGAAGAAAAGTTTAATGAGAATGTTAGTAATTGTATTTGGGCTGTCCCTTGTATTGTTTTCAGGGACACTCTGTGAAGCGACGATATATTATGTGGATGCCGATCTGAACAATACGACCATTGGAGGTGATGCCCCTGAAGTTGGTGTTAACTATACAACTTCCTCCTCTATAGGGGACGGCACTGACGGATTTTGGCATTATCGTAACAAAGGCTCAGATTATGCTTCTAATGCTTATAGCTGGGAGACTGATTCGGCTAATGGTTCTGATACTGAAAATACCGCGCCGCTGATTATTTCGGTAACATTGCCTATGCCTGGTGAGTATGCTATTTACGCATTGGCAGAGATGAGTAACGCCAGATGGGATGTTGCGTGCAGTTTTGACGGTGGTAATACCTATGTTATTGGTAAACAGGAAAGTTCATATTATGATGGTGCCTATAGTGTAAGAAATCTTCCGGTGGTTACTACTGATGGGAGTCTTATTGGCAAGTATGTCGGTCTTTTTAATGCGGGCACTGTTGTTACCACGACAGCAAATGAGGTTGTTCAGGTTTATGTTCAGGGGCTTGCCCCGGGTACTTACTGGGATCAGCGGACCACTTTTGATGGCTTGGCATATGAAGAAGTTCCGGAACCGGTAACGGTTTGTTTACTTGGTTTGGGCGGTTTATTGCTTCGCAGGAAGCGTGCTTAATACGCATTTGCCGGGATTGCAATAAGAGAATGTAAATTGGGCCTGAGGTTGGCTTAAAGTCGACCTTGGGCTCAAGCAGAGTAGAAAAGAAATAGCCGTCGCAATATTACAGAAGTTGTAAAAGCTATGGATTTAGCTTCTTGGTACGAGAGGTTGTTTGTTCTATTTATTTAGGAGATTGATGATGAGAAAAAAAATGTTTGACAAAATGATGATATTGACCTTAGTGCTGTTTTTGTCCGGGCTGACGGGAATGGTTCAGGCAGGCGATATCATTTATTTTGATGCCAAGGACGATACTGTTACCATAGGTGGTGCTGCTCCTCAAGAGGGAGTAAATTATACCAAAGGTTCGAGTATTGGCGTAGGCTCTGACGGCTTATGGCATTATCGCTATAAATCTATGGATCTTTCCGCCAATGGTTATATCTGGGAGACTGATACCGGCAACAGTGTAGATGCCGAAACCACAGACCCGTTGATTGTTCCGGTGACATTGGCGACACCAGGTTTTTATCAGATTTATGGTTTGGCGGAACTTACCAACAGTATGGACTGTGCGTTTTGTATTGGCAGTGACGGGCCTTATCTTATTGCGACTTCGGCTAATTCGTATTATGATGGCGCCTACAGTGTGAGAAATATTCCGGTACTCACGACAGACGGCAGTAATATCGCAAAATACGCAGGGCTGTTTACAATAGGTCTTATTGAAACCACAACAGCTAATGAGGTAATTCAGGTTTATGTTCAGGGCCTGGATTCCGGAGCAGGGGCTGTGGATCAGCGGACAAGTTTTGATGGCATTGCATATGAATTGGTTTTGGAGCCGATAAACCCCGCTCCTTTTGACGGCGAAGACAATGTTGATCCTGATGTGGTTACTTATTTAAGCTGGTATACGACTGCGGCTGATGTGACTGGTCACTACCTTTATATCAACGATGATCCCAATATGAGCGGTGTTACTCCGATTAGTGTAACTGACATTGTTGATCCGATTGAATATTCTGTGTCTTTGGAGACCGGTAGGACTTATTATTGGCGTGTTGATGAGAGTATTAATTATTCGGGGCCGACCGATTCTGGAACCGTTGAAGGTGATGTGTGGTATTTCGCGACAGTCGCTGAGGCACCTGTGATTGCAGTGCAGCCCAAAGACAGTAGCGGCTTAATTGGCGATACGATAACTTTCAGTGTTGAGGTTTCAAGTGAAACTCCGGTACATTATGCCTGGTTTAAGTCCGATGATTCTGTTGCTTCTGTTGATGATACATCTGTGGGCAGTGATGCGGCCAACTATCAGGTTACGATAGGTTCCTCAGCTGATGAAGCGTACTATTATTGTGAAGTTTCCAATGACGGTACAGTTCCGATTGGCACCGAACCGCCTACTTGCAGCAATATTGTGGAACTGGGTATCAGTCGTATGCTGGCTCATTATAAGTTTGAGCAAAATGCTGACGACAGTGAAGGCACCAATAACGGCACTGTAACTGATTTTAGTGGTAATCCTGTTACTGCGTCCTATCCGGCAGGTTTGGTTGATTCCTACGCGATCGATCTTGCCGGCGGAAATATAGTTGTGGAATTACCCACTAGTGCTTATCCTAATGCCGGTCTCGCTTCCGGTTTGCGGGTTGGTACAATTACCGCCTGGGTTAAAAAATCAGCGGCAATTGGTGGTGGTGACGTTGTTATGGCTAATTACAATGACGGCGGAAATACTGGTTTCACGTTGACGGTCTATAATAATTCTGCGTATGACGCACGGTTCAACCTGAGACAGGAAGGCGGGGCCAATGTGGATATTTATGGTGAAATGCAGGATTCTGGTGCCTCGATGGATGACGGTGACTGGCACTTTGTGGCTGCCGCTTATAATGTCAGTGGGACTTGCAAACTGTATATTGATGGATATCCGGTTGGTTCTGAGACATCCAATGTTGTGGGTGAACAGCTTGCCGACTGGCAGTATCCGATCCTTATCGGTGCGGGTCGTTCGACAGATGATCGCACGGTGCTGGCTGCTTCTGTTGAAGCGAATGTTGATGATGTTCGGATTTATAACTATGCAATGAATGACACTGATATCGCTGATATTTACCTGTTGGGACATCCTGGCGAAGTTATTTGTATTAATCCCTACGGTTCCTTCTTTGACAGCAATGACGACTGCATGATAGACTTGATTGATTTTGCCGGATTGGCAGAAGGCTGGTTGAGCTGCGGTTTGTATCCGACTTCGGCATGTGGTAACTAAGAGGTGATTTGTGAGGGGTGTGCGAATTATCGTGCACCCCATATTTTACCGGAATGAAGCTGTTATTATGAGAAATTATCCCAAAACCTCTCTGAAATGATATAGGGAACACCAAGGCAGGGGCCGGGTAAGGGTTTTGGAATGAATTCTGATATTATTTGACGGAAAGGTTAAAAAGATATGAAAATGAATGCTATGAAGAGAAGTACGAAGCAGGATGCTTTTACGCTTGTTGAGCTGTTAGTTGTGGTTGCTATTATTGCGCTTTTGGTGAGCATATTGCTTCCGGCCTTGAGCAAAGCTCGTGAAGAAGCGAAGAGAGTAATGTGTACCAATAATGTCAGGCAGAATGGGCTGGGGATCGCTTTGTATGCTCAGGATAATAAAGATAAGCTTTTTCCTATGTATAAAATAAGCGAAGACAAATATTACGCTCCTGGTACCGCCGCTGATACCAGTACTACTATTGCTACCAAGCCTCAGCCCTGGAATACGGGACGTGCTTATTTTTATGGCAAGTCGATAGGTCCTAACAAGTACAAGCCTTATCATTTTGCATTGTTGTATGAGCAGGATTATCTGGCTGATCCACAGGTGTTTTACTGTCCGGGCCGGAAACGCAAAACCAGTGGTGTAAGCGTGTATTATTATGATTATACTGCTGACGACACAAAACAATGGGGTACTTATTTTCCTACTTTTTCCGGTTCGCAGGATGTATTTGTGAGAGTTTCTTATGATTATTGGATTTATGATAAGGTTCATATAACAGATTTGAGTAAAAAGCCTATAGTGTTTGATGAACTGCATCATTGGGGCGGGTTGGCTCATACTAAAAAGGGGCGTGGTTCGGATCCGACAGGGTTATCGGTTTTATTTGGCGATGGTCATGTGAACTTTTGTACCGATCCGGATATTTTCAGCAATGACGCTTGGCATGACATGAACCAGCTTTTGCCCAGTGGCGATGGGCCAGGAAACTATGTTAATATTTTTGAAGATATTCTTAAAGTTATTGAGATAGAGCAATAAAATTTGGTTCTTTAATGGTGTTTATTTGAGGCTTATGTCTGAGATTTGATGTAGTTATGCAAGTGGATAGAGATGTTTGTAAATAATAAATGGATTTGGGCTATTGTGCTGATATTTCTGGTTACACCTTTATTGGCTCAAGGGCAAAATGTTATTTCAGTTGAATCCTCGAATTATCTTTCCGGTTTGAGGCCGCATCCTTGTTTGATGCTTACGGATGAGCGATTGGGCGAGCTTAAAGCACTTTATGAGTCTGACGATACTCTGAAGGGGTGTGTTGCAGCGACAATTGACAAGGCTGATGGTTTAGTGGGTGGGCCGGTTCTTGAACGCAAGTTGGTGGGGATCAGGATGCTGGATGTGAGCCGGGATTTTCTGCCGCGAATTTACGCGTTGGGAGTTGCCTGGCGGTGGACGGGGGAAGAAAAATATCAGCAGGCAGCGGTAAAAAATCTCATAGCGATTTGTCGGTTTGAAGACTGGAATTATAAACATTTTCTGGATACCGCGGAGATGACCCATGCGGTCGCGATAGGTTATGACTGGTTTTATGATAGTTTCAGTGATGCAGAGCGTACTGAAATACGTCGGGCAATTATAGAGAAAGGGTTGGAGCCGGGCTACAATATTCATCTGGGCAAACTCAAGACCAGCCACAATTGGCCAGCATGGAAGAATAACTGGAATCAGGTATGTAATTACAGCATGATAATAGGTTCGCTGGCAGTTGCGGAAACCGATCCTGTGTACGCGGAGAAGCTGTTGCCGTTGGCAGTGAAGTCATTGCCGCTGGCTATGGTTCAATATAAACCTGATGGTGCTTGGCCGGAGGGACCGGGATATTGGGAATATGCTACTTCCTATACTGTTTACGGCCTGTGTGCGTTGGATACTGCGTTGGGGACTGATTTTGGTCTCATGCAGTTTCCTGGGCTGGCTGAAACCGCTTATTTCCCCATTTATATGACAGGGCCCACAGGTCAGTATTATAATTTTGCGGATAGTCGGCGGGATAACCTGTTTACGCCCCCATATCCTTTTTCGATGTGGCTGGGCCAAAAGTTCAATATTCCTTTTGTACTTGACGACCAGCACAAAAAAATCGCTAACCGTAGAGGCAAGTCTTTGACACCGCTGGCGCTGGATGTGGTATTCTATCAGCCCGATCCTGAACTAAGCCGGGATGAAATATTGCCCTTAGATAAGCTGTTTAACGGCACGGTGCAAACCGCGGTTTTTCGGAGCAGCTGGACTGACCCAGACGCTCTTTTTGTGGCGGTTAAAACCGGTGATAACCAGTTCCCTCACGCTCAGCTTGATTTGGGTAACTTTATTCTCGACGCTCTGTCGGTCAGATGGGTTTGCGACTTGGGCGCTGATTATTATGACCTGCCGGGCTATTGGGAAATGGGCGAAAACGGTCGACGCTGGAGTTATTTTCGTTTGAATAACAGAAGTCATAATGTACTTACCATTGACGATACGAATCAGAATGTTTACGCTAAGGCCCAAATACTTGATTTTGAAAGCAATAAAGATGATGGCTCAGCCGTAATGGATTTGTCTGAGGCTTATGAAATGTTTTCACCAAAAACCATTCGCAAAGTATCTTTGCGGGACCAGAGACGCAAAGTGATTGTTGAGGACAAACTTCAAATTACCTCCGACTGTACCATAACCTGGGGCATAACGACAAGAGCCCAAATTAAGCTTGTTTCGGATAATGTCGCCGAGTTGACAATGGATGAAAAAAAGATGGTTGTGGAGTTACAGCGTCCTTCTAATGTTTCATTTTACGTTACTCGGCCCAAGGTGGAACCTCCTCAATATGACCTTGATGGAGCAATCCGGCTGGAAGCAAAAGTAAATGCACGAGTGGGAATAGAAAAGATTTCGGTGCTTTTCTCACCAGTCTGGCATGAAAATTAGTAGACCTTGGAGAAAACAAGCTATAAACGGTAAGGATATACATATTATAAAAGTGATTCTGATTATATGCGGATTGCTAATGCCTGGGTGGGCAGCGGGAGAGTTGTACTTAGATGAGCGGCCGGCGGAATCTAAAGAATGGGGTTATCGGCCAGCTGATGGGACGATATCATGGGTAAATCCGCCAAGTTTTAGTTGGCGACCGCAAGAAGGATTTACCTGGGAGATACAATTCGCTTCTGACGACAAATTCGAAAATCTGGAATATCAGGTGGAGAATCTGGAGTTTAATGTCCATTGTCCGCCCAAAGTTTTTCGACCCGGCAAATATACTTGGCGTTATCGCGGCTGGAATGCCGAAGGAGTCTGCACCAATTGGAGCAAGTCGCGAAGTTTTACGGTCAGTGACGATGCTGCTGCTATGTCGCTGCCTGTCAGGGATGAAATTATTTCACGGATTCCTGAGACGCACCCGCGACTGTTTGTGCGACCGGAAAATGTTAGTAGGCTGGTTAATCTGGCTCAGGGTAGCATGAGAAATCAGTATGATCGGTTAGTGCAAGAGTGCGCAAAGATTCTGGCTGACCCGCCTCCGACTCAGGAGCCTCCTAAATATCCTCCAGGTATGATTGAGGGGTCGAAAGAGTGGCATGAGGTATGGTGGGGTAATCGTAAATATACCATAAGGGCGCTTAATGATGCTGTGACGCTTGGTTTTACGCGATTGTTGGGCGGAAATGAAAAATATGGTCTTGAAGCTCGACGCATTCTTATGGAATGTTCCCGGTGGGACCCTCGAGGGAGTACCGGTTATCATTATAACGACGAAGCGGGTATGCCTTATGTTTATTATTTTTCGCGGGCATATACTTATGTGAATGACTTGCTGAGTGAAGAAGATAAACAAAAGTGCCGAGAGGTAATGCGAATTCGCGGCAATGATATGTACCGTCATTTGTGCCCGAAGCATTTCTGGAAACCTTATTCCAGTCATTCTAATCGGGCGTGGCATTTTCTGGGTGAAGTTGCGATCGCTTTTTACAATGAAATTGAGGGGGCGGATGACTGGTTGTGGTTCGCAATGAACGTTTTTTTTAATGTTTATCCTGTCTGGAGTGACGATGACGGAGGCTGGCATGAGGGGACAGAATATTGGGCCGCATATCAAGGTCGTTTCACCTGGTGGGCCGACGTTATGTTTCAGGCTACGGGCATTAACGCGTACGATAAGCCTTACTATAGCCAGGTTGGCTATTATGCGATGTATCTCAATCCTCCGAGAATGGTCGGGGCGGGTTTGGGTGATCTTTCATCTAAAAAAATGGCTGAAAATAATCAATATATTATGGGGTTTTTTGCTTCACAAAGCCAAAATCCTTATTGGCAGTGGTATGCTGAGCGGGTTCGCAGCAGAGAGGATTGGCAGTGGTATGGCCGGGCGGATGGCTTAGGCTCAGTTTTTGATTGTACCGGTTTTATTCGTGGGGCTTTGGCTCAGGTTGAACCTGAATCTCCCGAAGAACTGCCCACCTCGCGGCTATTTAAGGGGATTGGGCAGGCATTTCTTAATTCGCAGATAATAAACGCTCAAGACAGCGTACAGGTTATTTTTAAGTCAAGTCCGTTTGGTACGCAGAGCCACGGTTACGAGGCGAACAATTCATTTCTCCTGTGGGGCTATGGCAAACGACTTTTGATTCGTTCCGGCATACGGGATACCTATGGTAGTGAACATCACCGTAATTGGATGTGGTCAACTCGTTCAGTGAATAATATAACGGTTAATGGTTGCGGACAGATTAAGCATTCCGATAAGGCCCAGGGCAAAATTGTATCATTTAAGACCACCCCTGAGGTTGATATCGTTAGCGGAGAAGCCGGGCATGCTTACGAAGAGCCGCTTGAGCGTTATACGCGTTCGATAGTTTTTGTCAAACCGGAACTGGTGATTATATATGACAGACTTAAAGCCGAAGAAGAATCAATATTTGAATATTGGCTGCACGCACTTAATGAAATGACTATCGAAGATCAGCACGACATTACTGTTACTAATGATGATGTGTTGTGCGATATAAATTTCCTTGCACCGACCGGTCTTGAGTTTTCCCAGACCGACCAGTATGACCCAAATCCGCGTTCGGATATAACTCTGCGTGAGTGGCATCTTACCGGCAAAACCCCCGGCAAACGCAAGCAGATTGAGTTTGTCACACTTTATCGGATACATCGCCAAGAGCAGGATTTAGGGGAAATAGCGGAACTAACTAAAAATGAAGGAGGTTATATTCTGAATGTTTGCGTCCATAATGGCCAGGCAACCATTCTGCTGCCGATTGACGAAACTTCAACCCTGAAATCTGGAAATATGACGACAAAAGGTAAGGTTGCTGTGCAATACAAACAGCTTGACAATAAGACTCGGGTAATTGTAGAGGACTGATATGTTTGGACTTGATATCGCAGACATCGTGGTGATCGCAGGGTATTTTCTCATCGTTATAGCCGTTGGCTTCTGGGCGATGAGGCGAATTAGCAATCAAGAGGATTATTTTCTGGCCGGCCGCAAATTCGGCAAATTCATCCAGACTTTTGCCGCTTTTGGTCAGGCGACCAGTACCGACAGTGCTATCGGCGTTTCCACAACTACGTTCAAAAACGGGGCTGCGGGTATTTGGAGTACCTTGAACATTTTATTCGCGACCCCGATTTACTGGATGTCCAGTGTCTGGTATCGCCGAATGCGGGTTCTGACATTGGGAGATTATTTTGAAGAACGTTATCAGTCCAAATTACTTAGCGGGGTTTACTCGATAGTCCAAACCATATTTTTCATGTTGGTGTTATCCCTTGCCTTTAACGCTATTGGTAAAACCACGCTCGTTCTTACTCCCAAGACTCAGGATCAGTTGACCGCCGTGGAGCAGCAGGAATACCAGTTCGCCCTGGATCTGGAAAAGCTGGAAAAAAGCGATTACGAAACACTGACAGACGTCGAGAAAGAAAAATTAAACAGGTTAAGGCTTGAAGAGCCCCGAAAAGTTTTCAGCCATATCAATAAAAATGTACTTATCTTGATTGTGTGTCTTGTAGTACTTGTATATGCGGTAGCCGGCGGACTTGAAGCTGCCTTTTTGACGGATACCTTACAGGGTATGGGAATTATTCTGCTCTCGGTTATCTTGATTCCATTTGCGTTGATACGAGTAAATCAGATTTACGGCGGAAGTGGTTTTATGAATCCTTTCCGGGTACTTCATGACAAACTTCCCGAATCGTTTTTTGAGATTTTCGGTTCACCTACCAACATAGATTTCACCTGGTATTACGTCGCTACCGTAATGGCAATGATAACCTTGAATGTTATGCAGCAGGCCAACCAGCTAACCGCTACCGGTTCTGCCAAGGGTGAATATGAATCCCGTTTTGGATTTACCGTGGGGCTATATCTCAAACGGATTTGCACGGTTTTATGGGGTGTAGTCGCACTGTTTGCAGTGCTTTTATATAGCGACAAAATTAATGACCCGGATATGGTTTGGGGTTACGCCTCCAGAGATTTACTTGGTTCCTGGCATATCGGACTGGTCGGACTTATGCTGGCCTGCTTGCTGGCGGCCCTGATGTCTACCGCTGACTGTCTGATGATAACGGCGTCAAGCCTGCTGACCCATAATCTCTACCGGCCGCTATTCCCCAAAAAAGACGAAAAACACTATGTGGTCATGGGGCGTTTGTTCGGTGCAGTGGTAATCATTGGTGGGGCGATTCTGGCGTTGAGTTTCAAAAGCCTGCTCAGCCAGATGAAAATTGTATGGGAATTCGGTGTTATTTTCGCCGCTCCATTCATACTCGGTATTCTCTGGCGTACTACCAATAAGAAGGGCGCCTGGGCCGCGGTATTAACAACTCTCTTCATTTTCTTTGTGATTCCTATCATGGCACCCACGTTGGCACCTAGCCTGAAAATCCATCCTTATCTTTTGAATACAACACAACCTCACGTAGTTGAAAGAGAATACACCGCACGTGATATGGATATTGAAAAAAGAAATCAAATGATAGCGGAATGGGACAGTCTTGAAGCTCAGGGATTGGCTCAGACACCTCGACCGGAAACTTTAGAAGCCGGTCAGAAGTTTACCTTGAAATATGCCCAGCCGGAAAAATCTGTCTTCTGGACCCAGGGCATAGCGAATGATAAAAATCAGCAGCTAAAGGGCCAGGGGATGTTGAATATAGAACTTTTATTGTTAGATAGGATGGGGTTTGATCTTTCACGCAATCCCTATGCACTCAATGAAACTTTTCGCATTCTGATACGAATGATATTTCCGTTTATTGTCATCATTCTGGTCAGCCGCTTGACAAAACCTGACAACAAGGAAGCTCTGGACAGATTTTTTGTAAAAATGAAAACCCAGGTTCATTCGGACCGGCAAGAAGATGAACGCCAATTGCAGTTGTCGTATGAGAATCCTCAACGATTTGACCATCTCAAAATGTTCCCTGAATCAAACTGGGAATGTTGTAAATGGGACAAAGTAGATACCGTAGGATTCCTGGTAGCTTTGGCTGTGGCATTTGGAATAGTTGGTTTCTTCTATATGGTAGTAAACATAGGATAAAATATGGCATTTGTGGTACGTAACCCGGATTCGCAACTTAGTCCGCTGACAGGAATGACAAGATCGCATTGGTTGGAAGTCGCCCAATTTTTGGTTGACGGTGTATTTCAATATGTAAACGACATAGACAAACCAATCTCGATACCCAAACCAAATAAAATCTGCTACCCTCAGCCCGGCGACCCTGAACATCGTTTTCGTGTGGCTGAGTTTGAAGGGTTGATGCGCACCATGATGGCGGCCTTGCCGGTATTTATGGAAAACCCTGATGCCCAAAGTAACGGTCTGAATTTGCGTGATTATTATGCAAATCAGATTCTAATGGGCACGGACCCGAATTCACCACTTTATTGGGGGAGGATTACTGATTTTACTAAAGTGAACGGTCGAATGCAGTATCAGCAAACTGTCGAGGGGGCCGCTTTGGTAATCAACCTGATGAACAGTTGTGAGCAAATATGGGACAAATTCACTCCACGTCAGCAGCAGCAGGTTGCCGACTTGCTTTCCGATTATGCCCATAATCTTACTATTGGCCATAATTGGCGATTCTTCAATGTGCTCATGCTGACTTTTCTGAAAATAAACGGTTATGCGATAGATGAAACCGTTATGAAAGACCATATCCAGCATTTGATGAGCAGTTATGTGGGTGACGGCTGGTATATCGACGACACCAACTACGATTACTATAACGCATGGGGATTCCATTTTTATACGCCGCTCTGGTGTAGATGGTATGCTTATGAGCATGAACCGGAAATTGCCGCGATTATCGAAAAAAGAAATCGTGATTTTGTCGAAAACTGGCCGCGATTCTTCGCCAGGGATGGCCGGCAGCTTATGTGGGGCCGCAGTATTATTTATCGTTTTGCGGCATCGACAGCTTTCGGTGCCCATTTCCTGATGAATAATCCGATACTGGACCCTGGTTTTGCCCGTCGTATCGCCTCCAGCAATATACTTCAATTTGTTACTTGTGACGAACTGTTCGTCAATGGTGTGCCTTGTCTTGGTTATTACGGCCCGTTTGAGCCGCTGGTACAGTTTTACAGTTGCGGGGCCAGTCCTTTCTGGATGGCGAAGGTATTTGTGGCTCTTACTTTGCCTTCAAGTAGTCCATTTTGGACGGCACAGGAAAACGAGGGATTCTGGACCGATATTGATGACAAAACAGAATTGATCGAACTTCCCGGCCCTGGAATGCAGGTGGCAAATTACGGCAAGACCGGAACAACCGAATTGCGATCCGGAAAAGTATTTATCCACGATACATATTATAATCAACTGCAATTTAACACGCATTTTTGCCCGGAATCAGAGTCGCCGGAAGGAACCAACGCAGCCAGTTATTCTATCCGCGAATATGATATTGGTGGTGATTTTCGCATTCCTTTGAATATTGCATTCAATAAATTTCAGGATGGTTTACTTTATCGGGTGCAGAATACCCAACCTGTAGGTCTGGGTGACCCCAATAAGGGTGGAGTTAATCGCGGTCCGGAACGACTAGACCTCGTTGATGTTTCTCTGCCTTATGGTGTGATACGTATCGACCGTCTTCGCGTACCTTATCGCAATGAATTACAATTAGGCCATTTTGCCTTGCCGCACGTAAATGGCAAAAAAGCCAAAGTTAAATCTTTCGAAATTGACGGGTATCAGGCCATATCCGCCGCTATCGAAGACCGCCAGGCCATGCTGCTTGCTGTGTGCGGCTGGGAAAAACTTGATTCTGCCCATCATGTAGGCCTGAACCCCGAAACAAATGAAAGCACGGTAATCTACGCCGAGCGCATTCGCGAAAAAGATTATTCCGGAATGGAAGTATTCATCACTGTTATGCTTCATCGTTTGGATAATGAACAGTGGACCAATGACGAATTGATGCCCATTGAAAGTTGGGAAGTCCTGCCCTGGGCGCCGTCAGGAAACGCCTGCGGCGTTAAAATAAAGCTGAAAGATGGTCGCGAATACACTATCGATTACGGTAATGTGGACGGCCACCGCATTATTTAGGATGTTTTGAAAAGAAGTGAATTATGTTGTACCCCCAAAGAACACAAACGCGTGATAAATTCGACCTGGATGGAATCTGGAATCTGGCCCGTGAAAATAAAAACATTGATTACACTCAGGGCTTTACGGCGGAAAAACTCGTCGCTGTGCCTGCCAGTTATAATGACCAGTTTGTTGAAGAGGAATTTCGTGCCTGGATGAATGGGATATGGTATTCCAAAACATTTTTTATGCCCTCAATGCTGAAAAATGAACGTATTGTTTTACGTTTCGGCTCGGTCAATTACAGATGTACCGTTTATCTGAATGGCAAATATCTGGGCGACCATGAAACCGGATATCTGCCTTTTGAATTCGATATTACAGACGCTGTTAAATTCTCCGAGGAAAATCTTCTTTGTGCTCGAGTCGAGAATGTTCTTTCCGCCGAAACCATCCCTATGGGCAACCTGCAGAATAACCCCGAACCAGGTCAGTTCGCCGGCCAGTATCCGGATACCCCGTTCGATTTCTTCCCCTATGCTGGAATTCATCGCCCGGTGGTTATTTACACGACCAGTCAGGAAGCCTGGATTCAAACGATAAAAGTGACCACAGATATTCAGGGAGAAATCGCCTCTGTTAATCTAACTGGAAAAATTGGAGGTTCCGCAGCGAAAGTCCGTACGACTATCATAGAGACCGGCACTTCTGCTGAAGGGATAATAGGAGACAGCATATTTAAAGACTCTCTGGCTATCAAAGATGTAAAGCTATGGGATATTTGTCAACCGAATCTTTATAATGTACTTGTTCAACTGTTGGATACCGAAGGTGATATACTGGACGTATATATTCAGCGTTTTGGAGTACGTTCTGTCAAAATCGAAGGCGGCCGTCTTGTGCTAAATGACCAGCCGGTTTATTTGCAGGGATTTGGACGCCACGAAGACTTTCACATAATCGGCAAAGGCCTGAACCACGGTGTAAATATCCGCGACCACGAACTGTTAAAATGGATTAACGCCAACTCTTACAGAACAACTCATTACCCATATTCCGAAGAACTAATCCAGCTAGCCGATGAGCAAGGCATTCTGCTGATAAGTGAAACCCCAGCTGTCTCTATCAACTTCGACCACATCACCGACCGTACTCTCGAAGTCCATCAGCAGGTATTAAAGAAAATGATTGAGCGAGACTTTAATAATCCGTCTGTAATAATGTGGTCAGTCGGCAACGAAGCCACCACCGATCGCAAAGAAGCCCGCCCATATTTCAAATCTCTGGCGGATATCGCTCGTTCGATGGATGATTCTCGGCCGGTCACGATGGTTAGCTGTAAGGGAGCGGACGACCTGGTGATGGAGTATTTCGATATAGTTTCGCTAAACCTTTATCCCGGCTGGTATCATTTGCCCGGCCAGATCGAGGCTGCCAAAGAAGACCTGCGTGATACGCTTAACAAAATTTATGATAAATTCCATAAGCCGATTTTTATTACCGAATTTGGTGCCGATACGATTGCCGGATTACACAGCCTGCCCGCCGAGCAGTGGTCTGAAGAATATCAAACTCAGCTTGCACTTGAGTTAATCGAAGTTATACGCGAATGCGATTTTGTGATAGGTGAGCACCTCTGGAATTTCGCAGATTTTCGTACTGCCCAGAATTCAGTACGTGTCGGCGGAAATAAAAAAGGAGTGTTCACCCGTGAACGTCAGCCCAAAATGGTAGCCCATTTCCTTAAAAAACGATGGGCGGTCCCACGCTATGCTGGAAAAGAGATATGTTAAGAAAAATATTAAACGTTGCTTTTGTATCAATCGTTGTTTTGCTTGCCAGATCAATTTGTTCGGCAACTATCTATTATGTCGATGCCGGTCTGGACAATACGACGATTAACGGTGCTGCTCCCGTAGAAGGTATCAACTATACAACCAGCACCGGTCCTGGTTATACGGATAGATTATGGCATTACAGGGACAAGGACTACCTGGCTTCTAATGATTTTCTGTGGGAAAGTGCTGCTAATGAGTCAGAGGTTCCGCTTATTGTTTCAGTTGTTTTGCCGATACCCGGTACCTATATTATTTACGGTCTGTCAGAAATAAGAACTACGATTAATTATGATTGTGCCTACAGTCTTGACGGTGGCATTACCTATGGTATTGCAAACCGGCTCACGGCAGCGTGCAGTGATATTTATTATGTCAGAGATAATTATGACATCGTAACAATCGATGGCGGCGAGATTGGAAAGTATTGGGGGATTTATGCAGTCGGGACCGTTGAAACAACGATACCAAATGAGGTTATTGAGGTTTATGTGCAGGGGCCGGAAGGTCAGTTGGGAGGAGATGAGAGGACTTCCTTCGACGGAATAGGTTATCAATGGATTGCAGATACCTCTGGTATTGGCGGACAGCATCTGGTCATGACCGATCAGCGAATGTATGAACTTAAAAATTTGATAGCAACGGAAAATCGGCTCTACGATTTTTTGCGGGCGGCATTGGATGAGGCAGAAGCCTATTTAACGGCTGATGCTTTAACGTATCAAATCGTCGATGACAGGTTGCTTGCGGTGAGCCGAGAGGCGGTCAAGAGGATGTACACTCTATGCTTAGCCTGGCGGTGGACGGAACAACCTCAATATGCCCTTGCCGCACGAGACAATCTTGTAACAATCTGCCAATTCAGCGATTGGCATTGGAGCCATTTTCTCGATACTGCGGAAATGACCCATGCGGCCGCAATCGGATACAACTGGCTTTCCGACTATCTTGGCAGTTCGGATAAAGAACTCATCCGACAGGCGATTATCGACAAAGGGCTTGAGCCGGGATTAGGCGTTTATGATGACACTCTCGTAACCAGTCACGACTGGCCGAACTGGAATAATAACTGGAATCAAGTCTGTAACTATAGCATGATTATCGGCGCATTGGCGATCGCTGAGACGGACCCTTACTATTTTGAAGAAATTATACCAAGGGCTACCAACTCACTGTCTTTGGCGATGCAGGAATACGCTTTGGACGGAGCATGGCCGGAAGGACCCGGCTATTGGGGATATGGAACATCTTACACCGTATATGGGATAAGTGCGCTTGAGTCAATGCTCGGAACGGATCTGGGCATGTCTGAATATCTGGGCTTCTCAGAGACAGCCGATTATGCCTTGGCGGTGGAAGGACCAACAAAGAGACCGTTTAATTTCTCAGACTGCAATGGCCATGCACCAGTATATTTATTCCCCTTTTCGCTTTGGCTTGGGGAAAAATTCGATTCACCATATGCCATCGCCAACGAATATGCCAAACAATCCAGCGACTATTCTTTAGCAGAGGATACCATTGGCAATCCCTCGTATGTAATCTATTATCAGCCCTCGGTTGAATTGTTACCTCAGGACTATCCCGCATCGGACCTTTTTTTTAATGGCAGGGTACCGGTAGCATCTTTCAGGAGCGATTGGAATGATGACAGCGCGTTGATGTTTGCGATTAAGGGAGGAGACAATCAATTTTCGCATGCCCATTTGGATTTGGGTAGTTTTGTTCTGGATACGCTCGGAATCAGATTTGTCTCGGATTTGGGGGCGGACAGCTACGCTCTACCGGGCTACTTCCATGAAGAACGTTGGGATTATTACCGCTGCAGCTCTTTCAGCCACAATATCATGACAATCAATGGCGACAATCAGGATTTAGATGCGACCGCGTCCATGTATGACTTTGTGACTTCTCAAAATCTGGCCGGGGTTAAGGTTGATTTAACGGAGGCGTACTCTGATTTCGTCACGCAGGCCATAAGGGAAGTAGAGTTTACCGGTCGTGATACGGTGACAGTACAAGATACGATACAGGCCACTACCGCCTGCGATATCACCTGGGGAATTACCACCGAAACCAACGCTGAATTGTTATCTTCGACGATGGCAAAACTCAGCACCGGCGAAGGATTTATGATTGTTGAGTTAAACGAACCGGCCGGAGCGGTTTTTGTCGTTAATACACCGCAGTCACCGCTGTATTATCATTCGCTCGATGATGTTACAAGACTTGAAACGATCAATTCGGTTTCCGCGGGTACAACGAACATATCCGTATCCTTCAAGCCGGGGTTGAGTATTATGGAGCAGCCCCAAACGAGCTGTTTTAGCAATGGCCAGGCGGCTCAGTTGCAAATACGGGCGGGCAGCTTTTCAACCGTTACCTATCAGTGGTATAAATCCCTCGGACGCCTTAATATCACCGGATGACACTCCGGTTGGGACGAACTCCGCCACCTATCAGGCCGTCATAAGAGACTCCGTCAAAGGGTATTATTATTGTAAATTAAACAACGATTGGCAGATGCCCATTTATAGCAGGGTTGTTGAAATTATTTCAGGCCAGTTGCTTGCCCGCTATCAATTTGACTCTGACCTCTCTGATACACAGCAAAATACAAGTGATGGGCAGTGGTACAATAGTGGTGGCTATACCACCGGTGTTGAGGGGATGTGTGCGAACATGACGTCTCAAACTCAATATATCAGCATCGCCGACGGTTACCCCAAAATAGGGGTTTCATCGGCTCTTTCGATGGGTACTGTTTGTGCGTGGGTCAAACCGACCGTTATAACCAGCTCCGATACCGTATATTCGAATTGGAATGATGGTGGTAATACCGCGTTTTCATTGAGTATTGTCGATGCGTCGGACGTGAAATTTTACTTCAGAGATGATAATGGCAAAGCAATAACATTACAAGAAAGCTGTGGTTATTTGCTGACGGACGGCTACTGGCATCATGTTGCGGTAGCGTATGCCATTGATGGTGTATGTGAAATTTATCTTGACGGCTGCCTGCTCGGTTCCAGGCAGGCGGATTTTGATATTAATGATTTTTCTCCATGGCAATATCCAATGCTGATTGGAGCAGGGCGAAATACGACTGACCGCACCCAGGCAGGAACCTACCTGCAGGCGTATGTGGATGAACTGCGAATCTATAATTATCCACTTACGCAAAAAGAGATGATTGATATTTACAGATACCAATACCCGGAAAGTACTTTCTGTATCGATGACTACGGCAAGCAGTTTGATTTTAACGATGATTGTGTGATTAACCTGGAAGATTTTGCAAATCTTGCAAACAGCTGGCTCAGCAGTGCTGTTGACCATCCTTATCTTTTGGCTTTTGTGTCAGAGTGGTTAAGCAGTGGAAAATATTGAGTTTTCTTGGTAACCTTCCGGCCAAGTAGTGCGACCAGCTAAGGCTGGCGTGTTCAGAGGGAGTTAGTCCCTCAAGAATAAAAATCAGAGTTCTTTAGCTTGAATGGCAGGAAGGAGAGAAATCAAATGACCTGAAGCCCATTGACAAAGCCATCGTAAGGGATGGTAAGCGAGTCACCGGGCCGTAACATGTGTGGACGTAGGTGTAGCCTCGAAACGGATAATCCCGGAGGTCGAGACCGTTGCTTGGTGTCGAAGACAGCAGGATTTGCCGCATACTGATTGAAGCGTCAAATTCCTCCGGCGAGGTAGCAGCGACGGCACGGCGACAAGGACACGCTAAGCAACTGGCGAAACTCTCCTCGTCCCATCGAGAAATCAATGGAGCAAGGTAAGCTGTATAACTTTCATAAGGAAATCAGCCGAAGGCGAGAGGGTGGCGGATGGGTTCGTATGAGCGATGAAGCGAGGTAACGCTCGCAGAGCAAAGGAGATGGTACGATAAAAGCTGATACGGATTTTAAGCGTTAGCTGGTGTCGAAATTCAGCGAATTTAACTCGGCAAAACAGCCCGGGGCCCCCTGGCGGGAAATTGCCCCCCGGCTGCCCCAATTTGCCCGCCAGCCCAAACTGTTTTGCCGAGAATGACAAGCTGAATTCAAGGCTATCCGAACAATCAGCTCAACAGTATGCGTTGGTGTTTAGCTTCGGTTATAATCGTCGGGATTAGCTGGAGCAGAATAGGTTATAGGCTGCATAGTAAGCTTGAGGCATTGTGACCTCGTAAAGGAGATTAATCAGACCCATAACCAAATCGCCATCATAAGGCATTACGACCTTGAATAGGAGTTTGGTGGACACCGACATTGTTAGGTCTGCTCCGGGAAACCTTTTTTTTCGGAGACACGTATGAGTTATTTAGGCGTTGATTTACACACCAACAGTTTTACAGTTTGCAGGAGAACTAAACAAGGCAAGGAAGCCATCAATGAATACTCAATTGTTCGTATCGATCGTTTTCTGAAAACCTTACGTAAAGATGATTTGCTGGCTGTTGAGGCAACCGGCAATACTTTGTGGTTTAGCGAGCAGGTTGCGGATCGGGTTAAGAAGGTTGTCGTTGTAAACCCGTACCAGTTTGAGGTTGTTCGCAAATCGGTGAAGAAAACCGACAAAAATGACGCCAAAACCTTAGCCTATTTTTTGAGTAAGGATATGCTGCCGGAATCAAGAATGAAGACTAAAGAAAACGCACAATTACATTCATTGGCCGTAACGCGTGATAAATTGGTCAAACAGCGAACCGCTTTGATTAACAAGATTCACAATGTGCTGAACAGTTACGGCCTGAAATGCAAGAAGGAATCTTTGGTGGTGATTAGTATTGAAAATGGAGCCAGATTTGCATCGAAATCTGAGCCACTTAGGTTAGTAAAATAACGCCGATTTCGGCGTTGTCAATAGGGATTCTGGTCCTTTTTCGTTGGATTGAGGCTTTCTTAGCCTTCTTTTTTCCGTTTTTTCTCTAAACTCTGGTTAAGTCGCCAGCTGTCGGTTATGATTTCGACCACGCTCACATGGTGGGTCAGTCGGTCCAGCAGAGCACCGGCTAATCTTTCATCATCGCCAAAGACCTGGGGCCAATCGGCGAATGGCAGATTCGTTGTTACGATCAGGCTGGTTTGTTCATAGCACTGGCTGAAAAAGCCGAACAGATGTTCCGCTCCGATACGGTCGAACGGGACATAGCCCAGTTCATCGATGATGATCAGGTCGCATTTTTTTTATATAGCTCTCTAATTTCAACACCGCTCTTTCCTGTCGGGCTTCGAGATACGTATTAACCAGTTCAGCAGCGGTAAAAAACCGCACTTTATAACCTCGTCGGCAGGCTTCCCGGCCGAGGGCGATGGCCAGATGACTTTTTACCCACGCCCGGCGGGCCGGTAAAGACGATATTACTGCGGCGGTCGATAAAGCCGCACATCGAAAGGTCGATAATCTGTTTTTTATTTATCTGCGGCACGGCCATAAAATCAAAACTTTCAAGTTCCTTAGTCATGGGGAAGTTTGCCTGTTTCAATCTCCTGGCGATGGCCTGCGACTGTCGATGAAAGACTTCGATTTCGGCCAGTCTTTGCAGGTAACTTTCATAGGATTCGTTTGCCTGGGCGGATGCCCGGGCAATTGTCTGATACTCTTTTTGAATTGTCGGAAGCTTCAGGGTCTTGAGATAGCTTTTTAATAAAACCATTTGATCTTTCATGCTACCTCCCCGGCCAACTGGTTATAAACATCGAGATTGCGTTTGCCATCGCCTTGGTTTACCAGGACTTGATTGCCGGCAAGGTTCAATTGTGAGCCGTTACGTAAAAAGCTTTCCACCGCTTCATCGCTGAACGCCCGGCACTTGACACAAACACCAACGGCATGTTCAACTTCTTTTTGCGGATGCCTGATAAAGAGCAGCAGGATGTTGATGTATTTACCGGTCCCTTCACTGCCGTATCGATATTCAAGCTCTGTTCGCATCAAGGTGAAATCTTCGCCCCAGGGCTGGCCCTTGAATGGCCGAGCATTATCCAGCGAACCGGGCTTACGCTCTAAAAGTTTGATATAATGCAGCGGATCCAGGATATACTGGTCTTTATCGTAACATCTGGAATGCGAGGCAACCAGCTCATTTTTATAGAACAGGTCAACCCGGTCAACGAATACCTTGACCTGGCAAGATTGATAGGCATACTCCGTCGGCACCGAATACCGGTTAGTATCAACCCGTACTGTAAGCTGTTTGTCCGCAAAGGTGGATATTCGACGACAGGCTTCAAACTTCTGCTCAGGCAGTTCGTATAAATGTGTTTTCTCTTCCGCAAATAAATCGCCAATGGTTTTATTCGTATGAGGTGCAGGGCCCTGGCGATCCAGTTCTTTGATACACTGAGCAATCAGCATCTCATTCAGCTGAGCCATATCGGTAACTCTCGGAACCGGAGAGAAGAACTGCCTTTCACTTCGCTTGGCGAGATTCTCGACATCGCCTTTTTCATTACCTTTAGCGACATTGCAAAAACGAGTGTCAAACAAATACCAACTCTTAAGCTCTACGAATTTGCGGTTGAGCCGACGCTTGCCTTTTTTGAGAACCTTTAGAACCGCAGTTTTTAAATTGTCGTAAGCAATGCGTTTGGGCACGCCGCCGAAATATTCAAACGCCCGGACATGGCCGTCAAGAAAACATTCGATCTTCATGCTCTCGTAAGCACAAACAAAAGGAGCCTTAGAACAGCACAGCTTCATGCAAAAAACGTAGACCTTCTTCTCCCTGCCGTTTTCTTTAATGTTAGCTTCATGCCAGTCAACCTGGGCTTCTTCGCCAAACTCAAACGCTAACGGCAGGTAAGCTTCTTTTTGGCGATTACTCGCTTCCTTGATATACCGCTGGACAGTGCTGTAATGACCGGTGAAACCATACTCGTCACAAAGCCGCTGATACATTTTGGTCGCCTGCATCCGCTGCTTACGCCGAACCTTTTTGTCAGATTCCAGCCAGGTGTCAATAATGTGCGCGAAGGGATCCATGACAGCCTTGACCCGCGGCTGACTGAGCCGATAGCCCGGCGGAATCGGATTTTTCAGGGCCTTGGCCACCGTGTTACGCGAATGCCCCAGCTCCAGGGCAACCTCACGTTGCGATATCCCATCACGAACTTTACGTCTGATAATCTCATAATGCTCCACTGTAAGCACCTTTCTAAGCCTCCTGTGTCTAAAATGTTACGTATCTTAAACACATCTTATCGGCCTTTTACAGTGGCTCCTTTTTCGATGCTTTTTCAGAAGAGAAAACCCGCAAATCTGGCTCCATTTTCAATGCTAATCACCAATTTTGACAATAAAATATATGCAGCCGGAGGTCAAACCGGATTAAGTATCGATACCGCACAGAATCACTCGTGAATGCTGGACCTCGACCGGCAAAATCAGCAATGGCAGGAATTGGCCATTTGCCCCGGGCCGGCAAGGGTTGCCCCCCTGCTTTGCGCTCAGCATAATGGCCGGGAAAATTGCCTATATCTGATCGGCGGTAAAAATAAAAATGCCCGAACCGGCAAAGTAGAATATCTGACAGATGTCTATGAATATTCTCTATTAAATGATAGCTGGACCGTCAAGGCGGACATACCCGAACCGCGGGCGGCTTCTGCGGCGATAGATATCGGCCAAAGTCATATTTTTGTTATGGACAGTGAGAATGGACAGGAAGATTTTTCCGCCTCGAATAAGACCATTTACGCGTATCACACCATAACCAATACCTGGCGGAAAATTGGGACACAGCCCCGGTTCGGCCAAGTCTCATCCGCACTGAAAACCGATGACGGTATTATTCTGTTATACAGCAATCAGGATATATGGCAGGGCCGACTCACCAATAGCAGCGGCAGTTTCGGCATTGTCAATTATACCGTTCTGATCGTTTATCTGGCAGCGATGATGGGTGTGGGTTTTTATTTTGTCAATAAGAACAAGAATACCGATGATTATTTTCGCGGCGGGCAACAAAGCTGGACCATTGATAATCATATTGATGACGTGATAAACATAACCGCCTAAAGTTATACGCTTACGTCTGCCCATAACAAGAAGATAACAGGACTGCCGGAAATGTCAAGCAAAAAATGTACCGGACACCTTTCCTTTCCCCGGATATTGGATCGGCATAAGGGGAGTATTAAAGTTAAAGCCGAAGTGGGCAAAGGCAGTACTTTTTGTGTTACGCTGCCGGCTTGCAGAGAAGCTGCTGTCGGCGAGTGATTACTGTTCGAGGAAGGTTAGGAATTGTTCGGGGGTCATGGTTTTGACGCCGAGCTTTTGGGCTTTTTCGGCTTTGGAGCCGGCGTTTTCGCCGATGACTACGAGGTCGGTTTTTTTACTGACGCTGGCGGTTGGTCGACCGCCGTGCTTTTTGATGAGTGAGTTCATGTCTTCGCGTGAATAGCCGGCGATGCTGCCGGTGACTACTACCGACTGGTCGGCGAGTTTATCGGAGTACTGTTCGGCGGATTTTTCTGTGCCGGTCATTTGCACGCCGGCGGCACGCAAATTATCAATCAATGAGCGGGTGTGTGAGTCGCGACAGAATTTGTAAATGCTTTCGGCGATGACGGGGCCTACTTCGTCGATGTTTTCGAGCTGTTCTTTTTCGGCTTGCATGAGGGCGTCAATAGTACCGAGTTCCTGGGCGAGGACTTCGGCGGCTCGACTGCCGACATGAAGGATGCCCAGGCCGGCGAGGACGCGTTCGAGGGGCCGCTGTTTGCTTTTTTCGATGGCTTCGATGAGATTAGCGGCGGATTTTTCGCCCATGCGTTCCAGCGAAGCGACATCTTCGGCTTTGAGTTTGTAGATGTCGGCGAAAGAACTGACGAGGCTGGCTTTTACGAGCTGTTCGATGAGGGCGATGCCTAGTCCGTCGATGTCCATCTGGCCGCGAGCGGCGAAATGACGTAATCTTTCGATGAGCTGGGCGGGGCAATCGGGGTTGATACAGCGGATATAAACGCCGCCTTCATCTTTGAGTACCGGCCCGGCACATTCGGGGCATTCTTCGGGCAGGGCGAAAGTGTGGGTTGATTGGGGGCGCTGGTCGATGATAACTTCGACGACCTGGGGGATTATCTCGCCGGCTTTTTCGACTAATACGGTGTCGCCTTCGCGGACATCCTTGCGGCGAAGTTCGTCAAAGTTGTGGAGGCTGGCGCGGCTTACGGTGGTGCCGGCAAGCTGGACCGGTTCAAGATTGGCAACGGGGGTTAAAGCACCGGTTTTGCCGACCTGGACCTGAATGCTTTTGACGATGGTCTGGGCTCGTTCTGCGGCGAATTTGTAGGCGATGCACCAGCGGGGGGAACGGGCGGTCTGTCCCAGTCGGGTGCGGAAGTCGAGGCTGTCAACTTTGATGACCATACCGTCGATTTGATAATCGAGTTCCGGGCGTCTGTCCTGCCATTCCAGGCAGATTTTGATTACTTTTTCGATGTCGTCGGCGGCGGAGCAGGTGGGGTTGACGGGAATGGAAAGTATTTTGAGTTTTTTCAGCGTTTCGTGATGGGTCTGGGCGAAGGGTTGGGAGACTTCACCCAGGGCGTAGCCGAGAAATCTCAGGGAGCGCTGAGCGACGATACGGGAGTCCAGCAGTTTGAGTGAGCCGGCGGTGGCGTTGCGGGGGTTGGCGAAAGTCTGTTCATCGTTTTGGCTGCGGATGCGGTTGATTTTTTCGAACTGGGAATTTGTCATGAATACTTCGCCGCGGACTTCGAGGACTTGGGGGAAGCCTGTCGGTTCATCAAAAAGAGACGTGGGTACGGTTGGGGTTTCGCCTTCGGTGAGCTTGAGCGGGATCGAAGGTATGGTGCGGATGTTGGCGGTTACGTCATCGCCCTGACTGCCGTCCCCGCGGGTGGCGGCTAAAGTCAGCAGGCCCTGTTCGTATCTCAAAGTGATGGCTACGCCGTCGATTTTGCTTTCGACCATGTAACGGATTTTCTGGCCGGGCAGGAGTTTTTTTACCCGCTGGTCAAACTGACGCAGTTCGTCCGGGGAATAGGTGTTGTCCATGCTGAGCATGGGGACTGCATGTTTGACGGTAGTGAAACCGTCCAGAGGGCGTCCGCTGACCCGCTGGGTGGGGGAGTCGGGGGTGATTAAATCGGGGTGCTTATGTTCGAGGTCTCTTAGCTCGCGAAAAAGCGTGTCGTATTGCTGGTCGGTTATTTCGGGGGTGTTCTCGACATAATATAGATGGTCATGTCGGCGAATCTGGTCGCGTAGTTTGTTTATTCGGGTTGTTATTGATTCGGCCATTTATTTCTGATTCTAAATTCTAAGCCAGATAAACTGGAAATTTTAAATAACAACAACGAAAATATTTAACCGCGGATTACGCAGATTTTTAACGGCAACAAAAATATTAATTTTCCCAAAGGTTGGGGAAAGCTTGCAACGGCGAAGACCATCCCCTTGCTGCGCAAGAAGGTGCCACCCGAATAGTGTTTTATGTAACTAGCGATTGCGACTAAATTATTTCTGATATTCCACGGGCACCAGGCAAATCATGGTGGCTGGCTCGGTGTCGGAGGTATTCTGGAACTGATGCGTCTCATCGGACAGGACCATGGCGGCATCGCCGGGGTTGAGAATGTGTCCACCTTCGGGGTGCTTCAATTCAATCTGGCCTTTGAGGACGATTATTTCATGCTCAAATGGGTGAGCATGGTAGGGTGTGTGGCCACCTGGGCCGAGGTCAAACTGACGCATGGCGAAATTAGGTGCGTTCTCCTTGGGGCCGAAGAGTACCCGGCAAGTGACATTTTTGACGCCTTCCATGGTTACGGTTGCGGCTTCCTGCTGGTCTTTGGGGCGAATCTGCATTTGGTTTTCCTCGTAATAATTATTCAGGTTGGGGACGCAGCCACGGGGTAGTGGCCATCTCATAGTCACAAATTTCTTCGGGTTTGAAGAAAATATCTATCTCTCGTTGGGCTGATTCGGGTGAATCGCTGCCGTGAATGAGATTGTAGGTGTTGGGGGCAGAGCCAAAATCCCCGCGAATCGTGCCGGGTTCGGCGTTGCCAGCAAAGGTGGCGCCCATCATCTTGCGGGCCATGGCAACAACGCCGTCGGCCTGTAGAACCATCACCAGAACGGGGGTGCTGGTCATATATTGCAGCAGGCCGGGGAAAAAAGGTTTATTGACGTGCTCTTCGTAATGGCGGTCGGCGATTTCTCTGGTAATTCGTATAAATTTGCAGGCAATCAGCTGGATGCCGCGCTGCTCAAAGCGTGAAATTATTTGTCCCATCAATTGCCTGTGGATTGCGTCAGGTTTGAGGATAATTAGGGTTCTTTCCACGGGGAGGACTCCTGTAATTTTATTCACAAAAAATTTATTTACTCTGCAACAATACCAGCATTATAGCGTCTAAGAGGTAGTCGTCAACGCTAATGGGGGGGGCATTTGGTCGGCCCAGAAATATGATTAGGAAATGGTTATTTTTATCAATTAGCTTTGCCATTTACGGGAGTTATGGTTATAGTCCTTTGGAAGCGTGCCGTTCTGGGTGTCGCTGGTTGTTTTTTTTGAGTGGATGCTCTGTTTGGTTTTTAAGTTTGGGGTAGTTGCCCGCGAACGCAGTAAACAGGAATTGCAAAAGTACAGTTGAAAGGGCAGTAAGAATGAAAAAAAATGTTGTATTGGCGCTGGTTGTGATGGTTATGGTGTTAAGCTGCGGCTGCACAAAGATTGTGAAACTCGACCCCGCTTCAGGCCCCGCTGGCCAGCCGGTTTATATTACATGTTCGGGGATGTTCGGGGATGCCTCTTCGACCGTTCTCAAGTGGGATGGTAATGTAATCAGTGACCCTTGTCCCGGCTCGTTTGTGGTTCCTGCCGATGCCGCTCCGGGCAAGCATAAGGTTACTCTGATTGACAATCTCGATTGCAGCGAAGCATTTCTGTTGTGGCCGGTTTTCCGGGTTCGTCAGGACAGCGTTACGTATACAGTAGTCGGCCCTTAAGGGTATTCTTTGTTGGTTCGTTTTAATTTGAAAGGGAATGCCGTGCGCAAAGATTTTCTGACAGCGATAATTGCTCTTATGGCCGGGGCATATCTGAGCGGATGTCTGGTGGTGGGTAATAAGGATGTTACGATGCGGGCGGATGAAGAGCGGTTGATGGTGGAGTTTGAGTCGGATGAGGCGGCGGCTCTTTTCCATGATTGTCGCAAGAGCATTAAGTGTTCCAATAAGGAAAGCTCGGAACAGTTGGTTATACCTTTCATTTGTGCGACGAATACTTCGAAGAAGATGTCGGTTAATGCTCGCTATAATGATGAGGTTCACCAGTGTGACAGTGATGGTGATGGTTTTATCAGTCTGGCAGAGGCGAAACTTTATAACGAAAATTGTCCTTAGTTTGAGGTTTGTGATGGCTGATTATTTACCCGCGGCGGGGCGTTATGACGATGATATTTACCGTCGCTGTGGTCGCAGCGGCTTGAAGCTGCCGCTGATTTCGCTGGGACTTTGGCATAATTTCGGTGACGTCGATACATTTGACAATGGCCGGATGATGGTGGAGCGGGCTTTCGATCTGGGGATTACGCACTTCGACCTGGCGAATAATTATGGTCCGCCGCCGGGCAGTGCGGAGGAGAACTTCGGCAGGATATTGCGGCATGGTATTGGGCGTTATCGTGATGAGCTGATAATTTCGAGTAAGGCGGGGTATCTGATGTGGCCGGGTCCGTACGGCGAGTGGGGTTCGCGGAAGTATCTGGTCGCGAGTCTGGATAAGTCGCTGGGGCGGATGGGGGTTGATTATGTCGATATTTTTTATTCGCATCGGCTGGACCCGGATACGCCGCTGGAAGAAACGATGGGGGCGTTGGATAGTATTGTGCGGTCGGGCAAGGCGCTTTACGCGGGGATTTCATCTTATCCGCCGGAGCAGACCGAACGGGCGGTGGAGATTCTGCGTGAGCTGGGCACGCCGTGTTTGATTCATCAGCCGAATTATTCAATCCTGAACCGCTGGGCTGAGGATGGCCTTTTGGATGTCCTCGAACGTGAGGGGGTTGGTTGTATCGCGTTTTGTCCGCTGGCTCAGGGGCTGCTTACCGGTAAATATTTGCAGGGCCATATCCCGGATGATTCCCGGGCTGCCAAACCGCATGGGGCATTGCAGGCTGAGCAGATTGATTCAGCGCTGGTGGGGCGGTTGATACGCCTGAATGAGCTGGCTCAGCAACGCGGTCAGTCGCTGGCACAGATGGCCCTGGCCTGGGTACTGCGAAATCACACTGTAACATCAGCCCTCATTGGTGCCAGCGGCGTTTCTCAGATTGAAGAGAATGTCGCGGCTTTGGATAATCTCAATTTTGATAAGGATGAGCTAACGCTAATCGATGAAATAGTCTCCGCTGATTGACGTTGTTCATAAGTCAGATGAGCGTTGCTAATCTATCTGCGTGATACGCACCTGACATCTTCAGCCAAAGGCTGATGCCGTTGAAATCCCCGCTCAGCCCCTCGGTGCGTATTGACTTTATGCCCTGATGCCGATCTTTTGGGGATATGCAGGGTAAATATCCTATAAAAAAACCTTGCAAGCCTGGGCGAAAATTTGTAGTATGGATGTCGGTGTTGCTTCTTTAAGCTGGAAGTATTTATCTAAGTACTTGCTTAAATAATAAGTTATGACGATTGCGATGGCCGTTGCAGTTTAAGGATCAGTTGATATTGGCCGGGAAAAATTGGAGAAACGGAGGCGAAAATGTTTAATTCCAGAGTGAAATCCTTATTTTTTTTATTCGCAGTTACCTTTATGGTCGTTTTTGGATCTTTGGCTCAGGCTGCGGTGGTTGACCTGTATTGGGACAACGGCGGTGATGGGGTAAGCTGGTCGGACGGGCTGAACTGGACGGGGGATGTTGTGCCGCAAAACACTGCTACGGACCAGTATAACGCCAATATCAACGGCTATAGCGTGATTGTCGGCAGCGGTTCGGGCACCTGCGAAATTAACGCCCTCAGTCTGGACGCGGCTAGTTCCCTGACCATTAACAGCGGGTATAATCTGGTATTAAACGCTGACAGTCTCAATTACGGCTTGATAACGCTGAATGATGCTTCCAGCAGCACCTATAATTATTCGCAACTGACCATTAAGGGTACGGTTCAGGTGGGTAACAGCTCCGCGGTGGCCGGGGCGATAGAATTTGGCAATGTTTATCACAACCAGATACGTGGGGACGGGACGGATGATTTGCTGATTCTGGGGGCGAATCAGACCGTTCGCACTTCGGCGGCTGGCACCAAGGGGACAATTAGCGTTGACGTGGCCAATCATGGTCTGATTCACGCTATGCACAGCGGCGGTGGTTATTACGCTGAGTTCCATTGATATGCAAAATTACAACCTTGTTCAGGCTTCCAACGGGGGAACAATCAGCATCAGTTCTTCCACTATTGGCAATACCTATGCCGTCGGTGCCGGGCTGAATACCGGGGCGGGTGCGGATACAAATCTTATCGGCAGTACAATCATCGGCGGCACTCTGGGCGGGGCGGGGAACTTTAACATCAACGGCACAAACGTTTTTGATGCGTCGGCGGGGATGGTGATTGATTCATCTACTCAGGTTGTTGTGCCTTCGGGCGGTCTGCTGGAGGTGAACGGCGAGCTTACCAATAACGGCCAAATACATCTGAATGATGCCAGTTCATCCGCTTATAATTACAGTATTTTGAGAATTAACGGTGATACCGAGATTAACGGCAGTGGTGAAATAGTCGCTGAGACGACCTATCAGAATATAATCGACTCTGTTAATGCCACTGATACGCTTACGCTGGGCAGCAGCCAGACGGTCAAAAGCTCAGCATCGGCGGACCTCGATATTCGTACTCGTACCGTCAATAACGGCCAGATTGTCGCTTCCGGGGGCAGCCTGGACCTGACCCAGGAAGAAAAAATCAATAATAATCTGCTGAAGGCTGAGAACGGTGGTACACTGAATATCAGCAGTGATGTCGTAAATAACGGTATCATTCGTACGGAGCTGGGCGCAACTACGAACCTTAACAGCAACACGTTAACCGGCGGCACATTCGACGGCAGTGGTGAGGTTTTTGTCAATGGTATCGTTACCCTGGATACGCAGGACAATATGACCATTAGCAACAGTACGTTTAATGTCAATTCTAGTGACCAGTTGAATATCAGCGGTGATTTGGTGAACAATGGTTTGATTTCTATTTATGACAGTTCCTCAAGTGCGTACAATTACGCGATTATCAATATTGACGGGGATGTCAGTATAAGCGGGGCCGGCGCGGTCGTTGCCGGCGGCACTTATCAGAATATCATTAAAAGCCAGGCGGGCGGTGTTCTCACCGTGGGCGGCAGCCAGAGTGTCAGCACGAATTCGTCTGTCCCCGGTTCAGTGATTGATTTTCGGGCGGGCCTGGCCAATGACGGTTTGATTAAGGCTGACCAGGGTACAATTACTTTTAGTACGGAAGACAAGATTAACCGGAACCAGTTTACCGCTCAGGACGGCGGCTTTGTCGTCAGCAACGTTAATCTGACTAATACCGGCACTATCAGCCTGTTGGGGAATTCGGCTTTGACTCTGAACAGCGGGACGCTTACCGATGGGCTGGTCAATGGTGCGGGTACTATCGAAATTGGCTCAACGGCAACGCTGGTTACTCAGAACAGCATGGTTCTCGACTGCTCGGCGGTTAATGTCGCCAGTGCCGACATGCTGCGTGTGCAGGGCAATCTGGTAAATAACGCGGATATTAATCTGATAGATGTTTCTTCCAGCACTTCTAATTTAAGCATTTTGCGTATTGATTCTGATGTTGAGCTTAGCGGCAGCGGTCGAGTAGTTTCGCAGGGAGCTTATCATAATATTGTGGATTCATCCGATCCGGCCTATACTCTGACTTTGCAGAGCTCCCATGCAATCACTACTGCCCCGGCTGTGTCCGGGGCCCACATGGATGTCAAGGCCCGACTGGTGAATAACAGTGAGGTCATTGCCGATAACGGGGTCATGACGCTGAGTACCAACGAGAAAATAAATAATAACAAGCTGATTTCCCGTAATGGCGGCAGAATCGACATTCAGGCGGATATTGTGAATAACGGCACGCTTGACCTTCAGAGCGGTTCAACGGCAAGTCTTTTCAGCAAGACTATAACCGGTGGGACAATCAGCGGCGGCGGGCAGCTTAATCTGGCGACATCCGCGACGGGGGTGCTGGACGCGACGGGGGGCATGACGCTTGATGGTGTCCAGGTTAATGTTTATGGTAACGGCAATCTGAAAATTTTGGGTACGCTGGAAAACAACGGCATTATCGAGCTGCATGACCCTAGCAGCAGTACTTCCAATTACGTAGCCCTGAGAATTGACGGCACGGCCACGCTTAACGGAACCGGCAGTGTGAATTATGTGCCGGGCGGTTACAACCAGAGGCTATATCAGAGCCAGGCCGGCGATACGCTGATTAATGGGCCGGAACATACTTTCAATGCCGCGGGCAGATATTGCTCAATCGGTACGCAGCTTGATAATCGCGGGCTGTTCACTGCCGCTGATACGGTTTCGCTGGGTATTACGGACGCGGACCATGTCAACAGCGGTCTTTTCAATGTTTTGTCCGGGACTACGACCTGCGTGGGTGACAGCTTTACTAATCAGGCCGGCGGTTATTTGATGGGGCAGGGTATTTTGAATGTCGCCCAGGTTGATTTCGCCAGCCAGGGTAAGCTGGGTGCCGACGGGACCGGGATATTTACTATTATCGGCGATGTGGTCCAGAGCGGTGTGCTGATGGTCAATGTCGATGATACCGGAGCGGGCCTGCTGAATATCACCGGGCCGATTGATTTGGGCGGGTTGCTGGATGTGAGCCTGCTGAACGGTTTCGTGCCCACCGAGGGCAGCTATTACGATGTTCTGGTCGCTTCGACGGGTATCAATAATCTGGGCATCAGTATGACGGCCGAGGATGATTACGCCTGGGATGTCTATATGGCTGACAGCAATACCCTGCGTATCGAATATGTCATCCCGGAACCGGCAAGTCTGGTCCTGCTGGCGCTGGGCGGTTTGGGTTTGCGGCGTCGGCGTAGAGCCTGAACTGAGGATAATTAATCAATTGCTTATCCGATAGTGGAGAATTATAATTCCGGCAGGTTGCCTGGTTGGTTCACTGTGGCCTGTATGGAAAGATATAATGGTTACTGCAAATAATTCCCGTCCGAAGATCAAATATTCGTTTTTGCGGATTCTGAGTGGTTCTGATTTGGCCCAGCGGCGGCTGCCGATGATGTCGGCGGTTAGCGATAAGCCGGGGCCGGTGCTCTGGCTTACCGCTTGCAGTCACGGCGATGAGGTGGGGGGGATAGTGATTATTCAGGAAGTGTTTCGCAAAATCCGGACGCGGCTGCTTTGCGGGGCGGTGCACGCTTTTCCGCTGATGAACCCGCTGGGCTTTGAAACCGGCTCACGCAATATCATGATGAGCCGCGAAGACCTGAACCGCTCGTTTCCGGGTAATCCGCAAGGGTCGCTGGGTGAGCGAATCGCCCATATAATTTTCACTACCATAATGGATACCCAGCCTAACCTGGTGCTGGATTTGCACAATGACTGGATTGAATCCCTGCCTTATGCACTGCTGGACCATAACCCCGGACCGAAGCACAAAACTACTTATCAGAAAGCGGTTAAAGTCGCTCAGGCTTCGGGTTTCTGCTCTATTACCGATAGCGAAGAAATCAACAAGGCTCTTTCGAATAACCTCATCATACGGGATGTGCCGGCCTTGACACTGGAACTGGGACGGGCCCAGACCGTTAGTGAAATCAATGTCGCTTATGGGCAGGAGGCCATCTGGAATATTATGGCTCAGTTGGGGCTAATCGCGCCGCGGAACCAGGTTTTCCAATATCCGCTGCCGGAACAGTATACCGGCGGAAAAGTCCTGCGCTATTCCGACAAACCTTATGTCTCCCGCACCGGTATCATCCGGTTTCTGGCAAAATCTGGTGATGAGGTCCAGCCCGGCCAGCCTATCGCCCGCATTGTCAACGCGTTCGGCAAACTCCAGGAAACCGTCACCGCTAAAGAGCAGGCACTTGTACTGGGGCATTCGGATTCCTCGGCGGCGTTCCCTGGTATGCCCATAATGGCCTTCGGCATCCTCGATAAATAGGGCCGACCACATTGGCAGTTAGGGTAATTTGTACCGGTCGATAAAAATATGGTTGCCTGGGGGGGGAGTCTGGTTTATCCTCTTTGGTTTATCGTACTTGGTAAACGGAAACTAAGGTTATCAGCAGGCTTATGATGGCTAACGCACTCAAAAAAGTGATAGGAAAATGTACTTTCCCCGGCGGGGTTCATCCTCCGCATCGGAAGAAATACAGCGAATCCGTCCCTGTCCGTCAAATTCACCTCCAGCCCGGTCAAACGGTGCTAATTCCGATGGCTCAGCATATCGGCGCGCCCTGCAAGCCGACGGTGGAGAAAAAACAGGCGGTAACCGCCGGCGAGGTGGTCGGTAGTGCCGAGGCTTTCGTTTCGGCCCCGGTCCACAGTCCGGTCAACGGCGAGGTGAAGGATGTGGCCGTGCTGCGCGACCCGACTGGCGGCAACGAACGTCGGGTGAACTGTGTCACTATTACGGTAGGCCAGCAGCAACCGGAAAATCAGGTCTGGACCGATTGCCCGGATGATTTTGAGGTGAGCAAATACGAATCAAAACAGATTCTGGATTTGATTCGTCAGGCAGGCATCGTCGGGCAGGGCGGGGCAGCGTTCCCGGCAGCGGTCAAACTGACACCCAATCCGGAAAAACCAGTCGATACACTATTGCTGAACGGCTGTGAATGTGAACCGTACCTGACCAGCGACCATCGCCTGATGCTCGAAGCACCATCGACAATCGTGGCAGGTGCCCGTCTGGCCCAGAAAGCGGTAGGGGCCCAAAAAATCATTATCGCTATCGAAGACAACAAACCCGATGCGATTGACTCGATGCTGAACGAAATTAAAAGGTTTGACGATGTGCAGATCGCTATCTGCCAGACAAAATACCCGCAGGGCGGTGAGAAGCAGCTCATCAAAGCGGTAATGGACCGCGAAGTACCCACCGGCGGACTGCCCAGCGATGTGGGGGTGGTGGTCAGTAATGTCGGCACATGCGCATCGATTCTCTGGGCCTGCTATGAAGAAAGGGCAGTTACTCAGCGTATTGTAACCGTTACCGGCAAAGGGGTAGTAAATCCCGGTAATTTTCGGGTGCCGGTCGGCATGATGCTCAGCGATTTATTGCAGGAATGCGGCGGCCTGACCGACAACTCTGCCAAGGTGCTCCTGGGCGGACCGATGATGGGGCCGACGGCTATCAATCTGGATGTTCCTATTACCAAAGGCACCAGCGGCATTACGGTGCTGACCCATGACGAAGTTCGCGATTTGGAAATCACGACCTGTATTCGCTGCGGTCGCTGTGTAGATATTTGCCCGATGAATCTGGTACCGACCCGCATGGCCCACGCTGTCAAGGCCCGAAATATCGACGATGCCAGGGCGTATGACCTGATGGCATGTATGGAATGCGGCTGCTGCACTTACGTATGTCCGGCCCAGATTCCGCTGCTGCAATATCTGCGGGCCGGCAAGATGCTCGCCCGGAAATAAATTACTTAGGCTGTTTATCTTGAATTTGGAACCGTAAATGGCACAAGAAGAAAAAACTGAGAAAAATCTGATTCTGACCGTTACCTCCTCGCCCCATTTGATGGACGCGGGCACCAGTAAGCGAATTATGTTTGAAGTCGCTTTCGGCACATTGCCGGCGCTGGGCATGGCGGTTTACCTTTTCGGCACGACCGCTCTGGGCCTGATTCTGGCTTGCGTGGCTACCTGCGTGCTGACCGAGGCGATATTTAATGCCGCCCGCGGCAAGAGGCAGACCTGCTTCGACGGCAGTGTTATCGTAACCGGTTTAATCCTGGGGCTGTCCCTGCCGCCGGGCCTGCCGATATGGGCGGCGGTGCTGGGTTCGGTAGTCGCTACCGCGGTTGCCAAGATGCTCTTTGGCGGACTGGGTAGTAATATCTTCAATCCCGCGATGGTGGGCAGGGCGTTCCTGATGGCCAGTTTTGGCTTGATGATGACGACTTGGCAGGCACCGCAACAGCAGAGCGAAATCGACAGTGTATCAGCGGCAACACCTCTCATGCTCGCCAAGCAAGCCATCAAAGACGCCGCCAACGACGAAATTCCCGCCGAGCAAAAAGCCACAGCTGGACCAGTCAACAAACTGATTGGTTCGATGTTCATGGGTAATGTCAGTGGTTCAGCCGGTGAGACTTCGGCGTTGTGCTGGCTTATCGGCGGGCTGTTTCTGCTTTATCGCAAAACCATCACTTGGCATATTCCGGTTGCGGTGCTGGGTTCGGCATTGGCGTTCGCGGCGATTGCCTGGCTGATTGATTCGCAAATTTATCCCAACCCGCTGGTGCATTTATGCGGTGGGGGTCTGATGATGTGTGCGTTCTTCATCGCGACCGACCCGGTTTCCTGTCCGCTGAGCAAAACGGGCAGACTGGTTTTCGGTGCTGGCGTGGGTACGCTAATTATGCTGATTCGTTTGGTAGGGGGCTACCCCGAAGGTGTTATGTACGCAATTTTGCTGATGAACATGATGACTCCGCTCTTGGACCGCTGGACCAGGCCGCGTACGATGGGAGGCTCGGTTAAATGATTATAAATTTCCTAAAAGATTCCTGGCTTGTTATGCTGGCCTCGCTGGTATTTGGCCTATTGGTAGCGGGCGTGCATGGCCAATTGAAAGACCGCATCGCCCAGAACGCTCAGGACAAACTCAACGATAAACTGCATGTACTGCTCAGCGATGCCGATAGTTTCGATTCTCAGACCGCAACGACCGACACCGGCGAGGAAATCAAGTTCAGCGTCGGCAAGGACAATACCGGCAAGGTGCTTGGTTACGCGTTCAAGACCAGCGGAGGCGGGTTCGCCGACAATATCGAGCTGCTGATAGCTTTCAATCCTGACATTACCAGTGTCAAAGGTATGGCGGTTTTGAAAAGTAACGAAACGCCGGGTTTTGGCGACAAAATCAAGGAAGATGAATTCAAAAATCAGTTCGGCGGCTGTCCCGCTCAGGATAAACTTGTGGTGGTACTCACCGGCGACCGCAGCAAGGCCGACCGGGAAATCGTCGCGATTACCGGAGCGACCATCAGCTCTGACGCGGTAACTCAGATCGTCAACCGGGCCATTTTGAAAATGCGTGCGGTTGTCAAAAAGTAATCACCTGAGAGAATAGATTAAAGGTTGACTGTTATGTCCGAAAATCCTCAACAAAAATCCGCTGCAGTTGAATCGATGGCATTTTTTGTCCGCGGTTTATGGGCGGAAAACGCTGTCTTCAGACAATTGCTGGGCATGTGTCCCACGCTGGCGGTAACCGGCCAGCTCCAGCCGGCCCTGACGATGGGGGCGGCAACTACCTTTGTGCTGGTCTGCTCGAATCTGGTCGTTTCGCTGATGCGTAATCTGCTGGTAGGGCACCTGCGTATTTTGATGTTTACGCTGACGATTTCGGCGTTCGTAACCATCGCGGATTTGCTCTTGCAGGCGTTCCTGCCGGAAATGAGCGAGAAGCTCGGACCTTATGTCCCGCTGATTATCGTAAACTGCCTCATCATCGGTCGAGCCGAAGCCTGCGGCAGTCGTAACGGACTGATTATCAGTCTGGGCGACGCACTGGGCATGGGATTGGGATTTACCGGCGGGCTGTGTGCTTTGGCAGCGGTGCGTGAGCTTCTGGCAGATGGCGCTCTCTGGGGCCATCGTATTATGCCGGATTGTTTTGTCACCTGGAACGTAATGAAACTGCCCGCCGGTGCGTTTATGACTTTGGGAATCATGCTTGGTATCGCCATGTGGGCCACCCGCAAGAAAAGTAAAAAGGCGGCCCCGGCGGACCTGTAATAGTAATTAGTAACTGAACAGCAGCAAACTATAGAAAGAAGCAAATATGGATACTGTTGGTCACCTGATAATAGTTTTCATTTCCATCGCCATCGTCAACAATCTGGTATTGACCAAGTTTCTGGGTATTTGTCCCTATTTGGGCGTTTCCCGCCGGGTCGATATGGCCTTTGGCATGGGCTGTGCCGTAACTTTTGTTATGACCATCAGCGGCACACTCACCTGGATAATCAATAACCTGGTCCTCCAGCAAATCGGCATGGAATACCTCAAGTACATTGCCTTCATCATGGTTATCGCCAGTATGGTGCAGTTGGTGGAGATGTATGTACGCAAATTCTTCCCGCCCCTGTACGAAAGTTTCGGTATTTTCCTGCCCCTGATTACCACTAACTGTGCGATTCTGGGCACATGCCTGTTCATCGATTTGTGGGGCTACAATTTCCTGGAGGCTTTGGTCGCCAGCATCGGCGGGGGGCTGGGCTTTACCTTTGTTATCTGCGTCATGGGCGGTATCCGCGAGACGCTGGAATGGGCTGATATTCCACGTGATATGCGGGGGGCGGGTATTACCCTCATCACCGCGGCGATCATGACGCTGGCCTTTATGGGCTTTTCCGGCATGATTAAGTAACAAACAAACCTGACTGTTACACAGAGACAAACTCGACAGACGGATTAAAAATGATTTACGAAATTCTTAATAACAACGCGATTTTGGCAGCGGTTGACCCGGCTTCGGTAATCAAAGCGGGGCTGACGGTTCTGGCTTTGGGCTTTTTGTTTGTCGTAGTGCTTAGCGCCGCCTATGCCCGGCTGAAAGTGGAACGCGACCCGGTAGTCGAAGCCATCGAAGCAGTCTTGCCCGGTGCCAATTGCGGAGGCTGCGGACTGGCCGGCTGCGGTGCTTATGCCGAAGCGGTTGTCGCCGACCATGCTCTAATGGGTAAATGCGGACCGGGCGGCGAAGCTCTGGTACATAAGATGGCCGAGATTCTCGGCATCGAAGCAGCCGCCGACGCTCCCATGCGGGCAATTGTGCATTGTTCAGCCCATAGCGATGATATGATTAGCGGCACCAAATACGATGGTCTGGAAGGGTGTATGGAAGCCCAGATGGTCGGTGGGGCGATTGGCTGTACTTACGGCTGTTTGGGCCAGGGCGATTGTGTTAAGGCCTGCGACTTCGACGCGATTCACATTATTGACGGACTGGCGGTGGTCGATTACACCAAATGTGTCGGCTGTGGCGCCTGCGAAACCGCCTGTCCCCGAAATATCATCTCGATTGAAGCCATGGTCGCCGACCCGCTGCTGGTAGTCGGCTGCAAATCTCACGATAAAGCCAAAGAAGTCCGCGGTTATTGCAAAGTCGGCTGTATCGGCTGTACCGTTTGTGCCAAGAAAGCCCCGGAGCTGTTCACCATGGATAACGCTCTGCCAGTGCTCAACTACGAGAAATATGAAACCGCCCAGGGACGCGAAGAAGCGGTCGAAAAATGCCCGCGTAATCTTTTTGTATATGTAGGTAAAAACGCCAAAGAAGCATCCAAACCGGCTGCCGCTGTTGAAAGTGCGGAAGCGTAACTTTACTTTTTTCAATACTGGAAATCACGAAAGGTTTTCTCATGAGTCAGGCCATAATGCAAACTGAAGTCCCCGGCTATGAACCAATCCGCGGAAAAGTCAGGGACATCTACGACCTGGGCGATAAAATGCTGCTGGTCGCCACCGACCGTATCAGTGCCTTTGATGTTATCATGGCCAACGGTATTCCCGGCAAAGGTAAACTCTTAACGCAGATTTCGCTTTTCTGGCTGGAATGGCTGGGTGATTCGGTGCAGAACCACCTGATAAGTGCCGACGTGAAGGATTTCCCCCAGCCGTTCAGTGATACCCCCGAACAGTTTGAAGGCCGTAGTATGCTGGTTCGCAAAGCCAAAGTGCTGCCGGTCGAGTGTGTGGTTCGCGGCTATCTGGCCGGTTCCGGCTGGAAAGAATATACGCAGTCGCAAACCGTGTGCGGCCATAAACTGCCCAACGGACTCAAACAATGCGGCAAACTGCCCGAACCAATTTTTACACCGGCCACCAAAGCCGAACTGGGCGAACATGACGAAAATATCAGCTATGACCGGGCCGCCGAAATCATCGGCCATATCGCCGCGAAATATGTTCGCGTCAGCAGTATCGAAATTTACGTCAAAGCCAGCCAATACGCCGCCCAGCGGGGCATTATTCTGGCCGATACCAAGTTTGAATGGGGCTACGACGAAAACGAAAATATCATCCTCATCGACGAAGTCCTGACACCCGATTCATCGCGTTTCTGGCCTGCCGAAAAATACGCAGACGGACGAGACCAGGAAAGCTACGATAAACAGTTCGTGCGTAATTACCTCGAAAGCATTAGCTTCAACAAACAGCCTCCGGGACCGAAATTGCCCCCCGAAGTTATCGAAGGAACCCTGGCAAAATATGTCGAAGCTTACGAAAAACTAAGCGATAGAAAATTCTAACCGTTCACCGTTCACAGTTTTTTCGTTAAAAGACCCCGAAGGGGGCGTAAGAACGCATAGCCGAGCGGCGTGAGCCCCCGTATTGAAGCAAAAAATAAAAATAACCCTGCCGAAGCAGGCGCCGCGCCGTTCACTCTTGCCCTTTGCATCATGCCTAATGCCTCTGTGGTATCCGGAGCGATTGACAAAAACAACCAAAAGCCCCAAAGGGGCCAAATATAATATAATGCCTGATAATAAAACCACCATTGCAGAAATGATACGTGAAGTCGCCAAGTTTCAGACTCAGCGAGACTGGGCCCAGTTTCATTCGCCCAAGAATCTTGCCATGGGCACCGCCATTGAAGCAGCCGAACTCATGGAGCATTTTCAGTGGATTTCCGAACAACAGTCACGTGAGGTGGCTGACGACCCCGAACAGTTGCAGCTGGTGAGGGAGGAAATTTCTGACGTTCTTGCCTATCTGCTCAATCTCGCTTACGTGTTGGATATAGACCTCAGCGACGCGTTTTTTGCCAAGATGAAACGCAACGCCGAAAAATACCCCGCCGATAAATATCGGGGCAGGTACAAAGCCTGATGCCGGGGCAACGCGGCACCCGCTTACAATGGGGCAAATTACTCACTCTCGCCTCGGCCCACTCCAGCGCGGATGTTTTTTCCGGCCTGATTCCGCCGCTCATCCCCGTTATACGTGAAACATTCGGCATGTCCCTGACCATGGCAATGGCCCTGCTGGCGACGCTGACAATTTCCTCCAACGCCTTTCAGGTGATGACAGGCCATATGCGCGCCCGTCAACGCAAGATGCTGTTTATCCCTCTGGGCCTGTCCTTATCCGGGGCATTGTGCTTTATGGGGTTATTGCCCGCGGGAACCATCGGTTCGGTAGCCCTGTTCGGCTTGGCGCTTCTGAGCGGTATAGGCATAGCCGTTTTGCATCCCGAAGGATTGCGCTCAGTCCATACCGTCAAACGCATTAAGCCATCGACATCAACCGCGGTTTTTATCACCAGTGGTTTCGTCGGCTATGCGGCGGGGGGGTACCTCTCTACGCTCCTGGTCAGTTCCTGGGGGCTAAGCAGCCTGTTATGGCTGCTGGCGGCACCGGTGATTTCAATGGTGTTGTTGTTTATTTTCAAGATAAGATTAGCCGTCGAGAATAAACAGCAGCAAGCCGATTCAACGCCGCAAATCAACCAATGGCCCTTCTGGCCGGTATGGTTCCTGGCCATTCCTATAACCACCGCCACGGCACTAATGATGGCCTTGATACCCAGCCGACTGGAAGAACTAGGCTTTGAACTGACCCTGGGCGGCAAGGTTATTCTTTTTGCCGGACTGGGACAGGTGGTCGGCTCATTTATCTGGGCCCGGCTCGGCGAACGCATCGGATATATGCTTAGTGTTACCATCGGCCTTGCCCTGGGCGTCCCTCTGTTGATCTCCTATCTGCATTTTATGGACCAGCGCTGGTCCATAATTCTGATGGTCGCCACAGGGGGGTGCATGGGCGTGTTTTCCATGATGGTTACTATGGCCCGCGGCGCCCGCGGACTAAACCTCGGGGCCCGTATGGGCCTGGCCCTGGGCGGTTCATGGGGAATCGCCTGCGTGATTACATTAGCCATGGCCCCCCTGGCAGAGCGAATCGGAATTGCCCCCATCCTCAATTTAGGCTGGATAGGATTCCTGATTTCACTCATAATCGCGATAATTTTGATGATTTTACGCAAATTAGCAAAGGTTTGACCTAATGGCAGCAAAAAACTACTCCGCCTACCAGCAAAAGGTTATCGGGCGTTACTACGAGAACATCGACACCATAGCTTTACAGAAACTACAGGAACTGGTCACCGAATTATACCTGGCCATGAACACCAACAAAGAAGACAAACTCTGGGAGCGTGTCGAAAAAGCCATGACCCAGCTAAAGGTCAAAAAAGAAATCCACGAACACATCATGCGAAAAAGAGATGTTAAGACCCTGGCCCTAAATCTGGAAGACTGGCTCAAACAGTCAAAAGCAAAGTAAAACAGCCGTAAAGTTCTCCAAACGGGATTAAAACGTGATTTTTTCTGAATTTTTTCAAAAAAACGCGTTAAAATCCGTCGTTTTGTTAAAAAGCAGGCAGTTTTGCGCTGCTTTCAGGGGTAATCCACGCCTCAAAAAACCAAAATCGCGACGTAATCATGACGTTCTACCACCCCACCCAACGTCCGATAATATATATTATGTTGCATTGGACGGGTAGGGGCATCAAAAGCTAATTCCCTTTAAAATAACGACTTTCGGCGATTAAGCGATCAGCGATCGAATCAGCGGTATCTGACTCTTGCAGGTCTATCCAGTTCACCCCGACAAAGGAACGATACCAGGTCCGCTGGCCCTTAGCAAAACGCCGGCTATTTATTTTGACCCTCTCAACGGCATCTTCCAGCGAAATTTTGCCTTGCAGATGTTCTATTATTTCGGCGTAACCCAGTGCTACGGCGGCCTGTTCGCTTAGCGGTTCGGGTTCAGCCAGCAAAGACTCGACCTCGCCGACCAAGCCATCCTGAACCATCTTTTTGACACGGGCGTTGATTCGCCGGTTGCCGATTTCCTTTTCCCATCTCAGCCCGATGAGCTGCCAGGGATAGCGATAGTTTCCCGACCGAAAATGCGTATGAAATGAAGAAATCGGCTTACCGGTCAGCTCGTAAACCTCCAGGGCCCGAATTATCCGCCGGCTGTCATTTAGGTGTATCTTCCGCGCGGCCTCAGGGTCAATCTCCGCCAGTCGCTGATACATAGCTTCCGGCCCTCGTTCATCCAGCTCCATTTTGATTCGTTCGCGAATTTCCGCATCCGCACCGGGCCCATCGAATATACCTTCCAATAGCCCCCTGATATACATCGGTGTCCCCCCTGCTGCGATTATCGGACGTTGAGCCTGTTGTAATTCCGCGATGGCCTTGTCAGCCAATTCGATAAATTTCCCCATAGAAAATGATTCACTCGGCTCGACCACATCTATCAGATGATGTTTAACCGCCGCCAGCCTATCCGCCGAAGGCTTAGCTGTACCAATATCCATTCGGCGATAAACTTTCATCGAATCAATACTGATTATTTCCCCGCCCAACCGCTGGGCCAGACTGAACGCCAGTGAACTTTTTCCGCTGGCGGTGCACCCCATTATCAACAGCATATCAGCAGCCATCGCTTAGCAATCCCGGCCTTAGATAGCCGCGTTAGTCTCAGCTGCCGCGGCGCTCTGCTCAGCCTGCAATGCCTGCTGTTCATAAGAAGTTTTCAGTTCGTTGGCTTTATCGGCCACTTCCTCAATATCTTCCAGAAGCCCCATCGCCCCCGCCCCACCGCGATAATGTTCGGCATCTTTTTGCCACAGGCCCGCCGCCTGGTCCGGCTGGCCGTATTCAGGATTGCTGAGCTTTAGCTTAATCGCCGTAGCCAAATCACGCCCGTAGGCCCTTGAATCATTGCCCGCCCTGGATACCTTCGTAAACGAGTTTATAGCATTGTTATAATCAGCCACCGCCTGCACCCGCAAAGCACTGTAGGTGTCCTCAGCGACCTTGAGAGCATCCATTTTCACGCTCAGAGACGAAAGCAGTTCCGCCTGCTGCTGTTTGCTCTGTTGCAGCATTTCCTGAGCGGTTTCGTTGATAGGATTATTTTTCAGGCTTTCGATAGTTTTGTTTATCGAAGCGATTTGCTTTTGAAGCTGCTCGCGCCGAATCTTTTCATATTGCAAGCGACTTTCGCAAACATCAAGTTCCGACTGAAGCAGTTCTGATTGAGCCTCATGATAAATCCCGCCGTCGCTGCCGTCAGGTAGTGTCCCCGATTTCAGCGAGTAGGCCTGCTGACGCAACTCATAAACTTTGTTGCCCTGAGCCTTGTCAGCCTGGTTCAGAAGTTCCAGATAATCGCTATGGATTTGACGGGCCTTGTCATCATGCGTTTTGATTTTCGCGGCCAGTCCGTCACGTTCTTTTTGCTGTTCGGCAATTTTCGTCTCGACAGCCGCCAGGCGTTTCTTCAAGCCCGCTGAAGCGTCACTGCCGGCGGCATCACCTTCCAGGCGGGCCGCGACGGTTTCTTCAGATTTTTCCGTACTGAAAGTACCAGCCGCATAAGCAACCGCTTTTTCCCGACTTATCTCCCCCGCCAGCATTGCCAAATCAATATGAAGTCCCTGGATTTCCATTTCCTTCTGATGCATCTGACGCAAATAATATTCCGCCCGGACCTGACTTATCGTTCCCAGCAGCAATTCCGGCGCGACTTTCGCCTCATTATAAGCACTGGCCAGAGCCCGGCTGGAGGCTTCTTTCAAAATCTTTTCCGCTTTGGCCAGTCGGTCCAGCTTACTTTGTCCGGACAGCTCACTGTCCTTCTCAAAGGAGGCCAGCAGCTCATTGACAGAACCTTCCAAAGCCGCCGCCAGTTTGCGTGCATCCTGCGGCGACTGGCCCGCTTCGGCAACCAGCCTGGTAATTTCCGCGACGACCTCATCAGCCGGCACTATTCCGAGTTCTTTTTCCCGGCGATTAACAATCTGGCTGGCTAAGGCTTTATTACCGTTTTCGCCGGAGTCAACCGCCCTTTCAGCTTCGCTTTCGGTCATGGCCATTTCCTGCTCGGTCGAACGAATCAACCGCTGGGCCTTGTCAACCGAATCGGATGCCTGGGCCGCAGCTTCAGCTTCGGGCGACTTATCACAGCCAAAAAAAAGCACGACCGATGTAACTGCCAACATAGCAATGAGATATAACTTTACAGACTTACTGGGGGTACGCAACTGCTTCACGGATATTTTCCCTTTCAGTACCTGGGGGCCATTCATTTTCGGCGGGGTTATGGTCCGACAACCTCGCCGCAGTGCCTATCTTTAACCGCAAATCCCCCCCCTGTCAACGCTTTAAGTTAAGGCAATCTGTGTTAATTACCCATGCTTCAGATGGATATTTTTACCATGTCGGCCCAGAATAACAAACGAACAAAATCGTTTTATGTCGATATTAATAGTATAGTTTCGCCCAGGGCACAAAATTATGACGAAAATAGCACCTTGATGTGAACTACGTAACAACGTTATAAAATAAACTTTAAAAATCGAGAAAAATTGACCGGAAATTAAAAAAAAACTTGCCACTTAGTGAAAAGTTAGGCAAACTTAGAGCCGATGTGACGTAGGAGTATTCACAGCCTTAAAAGGTATAAGGTTGATTGGGGGAATAGGAAAAAGGACCCAAACGTCCTCATAAACCATCAGTAAGGGAACACAAAACCAATGCTAGAATCTCTAATGTATCCGGAAACGGTGGCCGTCATAGGGGCTTCTCGTACCCCCGGCAAGGTTGGCTATGAAATCACCGCCAATCTCAAAGAAGGCGGCTTTAAGGGCGAAATCGTGCCGATTAATCCTTCGGCCGATGAAGTTCTGGGACTCAAATGCTATCCGGACCTGAAAACTTACGGTAAAAAAATCGATCTCAGCATTGTTTCCATCCCCACCAAATTTGTCAAAGCTGCCGCTGAAGCCTCCGCACAGGCCGGCGCCAAAGCGATGATAGTTATCACTGCCGGATTCAAGGAAATCGGCGGCGAAGGTGCCAAAATGGAAAAAGACCTGGCCGATTTCTGCCGCAGCAAAGGCATCCGTCTGATGGGGCCAAACTGTCTCGGTCTGATTAATTCCGATAACAGCATGAACGCCTCGTTCGCCAAGAAAATGCCCACTCCCGGCAGCATTTCGGTTTTGTCCCAGTCCGGGGCTCTGGCGACCGCCATTCTCGACTGGTCCGCCGAACGAAAAATCGGTTTAGGCAAAATGCTTTCTATCGGCAACAAAGCCGAACTCAACGAAACCCATTTTATTCAGGCTCTGGCTGAAGATAAACAAACCACGGTAATCGCCGGCTATCTCGAAAGCATCCTCGACGGTGACGATTTCATCAAAGCCGCCGAAGCTGCCGCTATGGTCAAACCGGTAATCATCTTTAAGGCTGGCACCAGCTCGGCAGGTCAAAAGGCCGCCTCTTCGCACACCGGTTCGCTGGCAGGTGCCGACATCGCCTATGGTGCCGCGTTTATGCGTTCCGGCGTTATTCGAGCCGAAACTTTCGAATCACTCTTTGACTATGCCACCGCTTTTGCCATGATGCCCCTACCGGCCGGCAAACGTGTTGCCATCGTAACCAACGCGGGCGGACCTGGTATTATGGCTGCTGATGCCATCGAAAATTCCGGCCTCGAAGTGGTCCAGCTTACCGAAAGTCTCATGAAGCCCCTGGCCGCCAAGCTCCCCGCCGCCGCCAGTGTCGGCAACCCCATCGACGTACTCGGCGACGCCACCAGCGAAGCCTACGAATGGGCCCTCGATGCGGCGTTAGCCGATGAGGTTGTGGATGCCATTGTTGTCCTGATTACCCCCCAGGCCATGACCGACCATGCCAACATTGCCAAGGCCGTTGCCGACCGCAAAGGCAGTAAGCCCATCCTCACCTGCTTTATGGGCGGCGAAGATGTCAAGCCCGGCCGTGAATATCTGGTCGCCCACGACTGTCCCGACTATCCCGCCCCGGAGCGAGCTGTCGCGGCCCTGAAAGCCATGTATGACTACATTTCCTGGCGCAACCGCCCCCCGCGTATCGTAACCCGCTTCCCTGTTAATCGGCGTCGCGTCGAGCGTATCATCTCACGCCATCTCCGCAGCGGTATTACTCAGGTCAACGAAGTCAAAGCCAAGGAAATCCTCCGGGCCTATAACTTCAATGTCCCGCCGGGAGATTTCGCCATGACCGTCGATGAAGCCTGCGACATCGGCGAAACCATCGGTTACCCCGTCGCCATGAAAATCGTCTCGCCCGACATCATCCACAAATCGGATATGGGCGGCGTTAAGCTCAATCTGGTCAACGGCTTTGCCGTGCGTGATGCCTACGACCTCATGATGCTCCGCATCAAACAGCGGATGCCCGAAGCCCGTATCGAAGGTGTATACGTTGAAAAAATGTGCACCAAAGGCCGCGAAATCATCATTGGTATGACTCGCGACCCGCAGTTTGGACCTATGCTAATGTTTGGTCTGGGCGGCATTTTCGTTGAAGTAATGAAAGACGTAACCTTCCACTTGGCACCCATCACCGCCGAAGAAGCCATGCAGATGTTGCGCGGCACACGGTCCTACTCACTCCTGACCGGCGTACGCGGCCAAAGCGGAGTCGATTTGCAGGGTATCGCGGTCGGCTTGCAACGGATGAGCCAGTTGGTCACCGACTTCCCCCAGATTGTTGAAATGGACATCAACCCGTTTATTTGCGGACCGGCTGGAATTCAGCCCACCGCGGCGGATGCACGCATTACTCTGTCAGGAGATAGCAAATAGATATGAGCGACATTAAGAAAAAAAACTATGACGTAGATTGGCAGAAAAAATATGCCAATATGGTAGGCACGTCCCAGCAGGCAGTGGCCAAAATCAGGCCCGGCCAGAGAATCTTTGTCGGCACCGGTTGCGGCCAGCCCCAGGAACTTGTTCATGCCCTGGCAGACCGGGCCAAAGACCTCGCCGACACCGAAGTTGTCCATCTGCTCACCATGGGAGCCGCGCCCTATGCGACCAAGGAACTCGCCGATAATTTCCGCGTGAACAGTTTCTTTATCGCTGAAAACGTACGCGACCTCATTCAGGAAGGATACGGAGATTACACCCCGATTTTTCTTTCCGATATTCCCCGCCTGTTCAGTTCCGGCCAGCTCCCCCTCGACGCGGCTCTGATTCAGGTCTCGCCCCCCGATGAACGCGGTATGTGCAGCCTGGGCGTCAGTGTCGACATCGTAAAAAGCGCCGCCGAAAACGCCGCTTTTGTCGTCGCCGAAGTAAACCCCCAGATGCCCCGCACCATGGGCGACAGCTTCCTCCACGTTAATGACATGGATATGCTCGTCCCCGTGGACCAGCCCTTGCTGGAGGTCCAGCCCCCGGAAGTTACCGAAGTTACCAGGGCTATCGGCGAAAACGTCGCCTCACTCGTTGAGGACGGATCAACCATCGAACTCGGCATCGGACGTATCCCCCAGGCGGTACTTGAATTCCTCGGCAGCAAAAAAGACCTCGGTATCCATACCGAAATGTTTACCGATGCTATTATCGACATGATCGAATCCGGTGCTGTCACCGGCAGCCGTAAGAGTATCGACCGCAAACGTATCGTCGCCAGCTTCTGCCTCGGAACCAAAAAACTCTACGATTATATCGACAATAACCCCGCCTTTTATTTCCGCCCCACCGAATACGTAAACGACCCCTACATTATCGGCCAGCAGAATAAAATGGTCGCGATAAACGTCGCTTTGCAGGTGGACCTCACCGGCCAGATTTGCTCCGATTCACTCGGCACCAAATTCTTCAGCGGGATCGGCGGACAGGTGGATTTCAATCGCGGAGCAGCCCGCTCTGACGGCGGCAAAGCCATCATCGCCCTGCCCTCGACAGCCCAGAACGGAACCGTCTCCAGAATCTCCTGCCATCTCAGCCCCGGTGCCGGTGTTGTCACCACCCGCGGCGATGTCCACTATGTCGTCACCGAATACGGAGTGGCATACCTCCACGGCAAGAGCATTCAGGAACGAGCATTGGCCCTGATTAGTATTGCCCATCCTGATTTCCGCGCCAAGCTGCTCAAGCAGGCCATCGAATCCAAATACCTCCGTCAGGAATTCAGCGAAATCGATGGTAACATCCACGTCGGACCCCAGAGCATCAAAACACACATGGTGCTGGATAATGGTACTCAGATTAATTTCCGGTCCATACACCCCACCGACGAACCACGGATGCGAGACCTGTTCTATGCCCTCTCACAGGAAACGGTTTACTACCGATTCATGAAGGAAATGAAGGTCTTCCCCCATAAACAGATTCAGGAATTTGTTTACGTTGACCATCGCAATGATGTCGCCGTCGTCGCTACTCTGCCCGAAGCACATGGCGAGGACATCATCGCTATCGGTCGTTATTATGTCGATAAAAAAACCAACCACGCCGAGGTCGCTTTCGTCGTCCGCGACGAATGGCAGAACCACGGTATCGGCAGTTTCCTGCTCAAGCACCTGGCCACCATCGCCAAACGCAATGGTATCACCGGATTCACCGCCGAGGTACTCCGGGCCAATAGAGCCATGCAGGCAGTCTTCAAACAGAGTGCCGCCAAGGTCACCAGCGAAGTACACGACGATGTCTACAGCTTCCTGCTCCAGTTCTAAAAAACGGCCGGTACATTTTTACAACAAAATCCCGAATCAAACTTGGTTCGGGATTTTTTTTGCGCAGTAACCCGCCCATTCACGGGCACTCATCCAGACAGTCACCCCCTTCTTATCGTGCCAATTGCAAAACTCCAGCCCTGTCTCTATAGGCGGTGGGACTGATTTTTTTGATTGATTTGAAGAGTTTGTTGAAATACTGGGGGTCGGTTATACCGGATTGGAAGGCTATTTCTTTGATTTGCATGGTGGTGTTGTCAAGGAGGTAGCAGGCTCTTTCAATTTGTCGGTTAAGGATATAATTTTTGATTGTTTGGCCGTAAGCTGCCTTGAAATTTTTGGCGAGGTAGTTCTGGCTCAGGCCCGCGATTCGGGAGAGGCTGGGGATGGTCAAATCTTGGTCGAGGTTCATCTCGATATATTCGATTAGTTTACGCAGAGCGTTTTCGCATTTGGTTTGGGCGGGGGTTGGCTTGGCCTGATAATTGAAAAGTTCGAGCAGGAATCTGTGGAGCAGATTGGAGGCCAGGGCCTTGCCGGTCTGCTGCGATTCACTGGGCATCGAGGCGTATCTGATGATATTTTGAAGTTGGGCAACGCTGTCAGCAGGAAGCAGACTTGAGGGTATGTACTCAGCCAGGCTAAGCGAGCCGGCGGGCTGGTCAAAGTGGAGGCAGAGATGTTGGCCATCGCGGTCCAGGGTATACTGGCTGGCTATGTCGGGGGCGGTGATGGTTATATCGCCGGGTTGGAAATGGTAGTTTCGATTATCAAGTTTTATGCTGCCAGCGTAGAGGTAATAGTGCAGGGCATGGTAATTTCCCTTGTAGAGCCGGGCAAAAGAGTCTTTGCGATGTTCAAAAATGCCGGAAAGCTTGATTTGAGGCAGGTCTTGGGCTGAGATATTTATAATGCCTGGCTGGTTCATTGTTGAAAATATACCATAAAATTTTGAAAAGTTCAAGCATAAAAGGCTTTTTCTAGGGCTTGAATAAGGTTAAATTAATTATATGTAATTTTTATAGTATTGTTTTATTCGAGGTTGATTATGAGCAGTAAAGAGCGAGTAAGGGCTATTATCGCCGGTGACAAGGCCGAACGATGCGGGCTTTGGCTGGGAGACCCGCATCCTGACACTATTAAGATTTATAATCAACGTCAGGGGGTTGATAATTTTGAGGAGATTAGGGTACGCCTGGGGGATGATTTTCGATGGCTGCAGATTGGCGACCAGTGTTACAAACATCCGGAAGGACTGCCGATTTGGGATTTCAAACCCAAAAGTCATGATTTGTCAGCTGAGGGCTGGTTCGCAAATTGTGAGAGTGTCGCTGAGATAGACGATTTCGCTTGGCCCGATGTCAGGTATTTTGACTTTACGGAGGTCTTGAAGGAACTGGAGACGATGAGGCCCTACTATATAGCCAGCGGGCTCTGGTGTCCGTTTTTTCACTTGGCCGCGGGCATGTTCGGGATGGAAAACTATTTTATGAAGATGTTCACGCATCCTGATGTGGTTCACGCCGCGACGGCCCGAATGGTGGATTTTTATATCGAAGCCAGCCGACGGTTTTTCGAGGCCGCGGGAGATTTGATGGACGGATTCTTTTTCGGAAATGATTTCGGCTCCCAGCTTGATTTACTGGTAGGCCCCAGCCAGTTCAAGGAGTTTATCTTCCCGTATTTCAAGCAGTTGACAGATGTGGGGCATGAATACGATTACCAGATTCTGCTCCATTCGTGCGGGTCGATTTACAAGGTTATCCCTGACTTGATAGGCCTGGGGGTGGAGGCCATTCATCCGATTCAGGCCAAAGCCGCCAATATGCAGGCGGAAAAGCTGGGGGCGGAGTTTGGGGGCAAGGTCGCCTTTATCGGCGGGATAGATACCCAGGATTTACTGGTAAACGGTACACCGCGTCAGGTTAGGGATGATGTGAAGCGGGTAATGGCTGTGTTGGGGCCAAATCTTGTGGTCAGTCCCAGCCATGAATGTATTTTGCCGAATGTGCCGTTCGAGAATATCGAGGCGATGGCGTTGGCGGTCGTGGAGGGGGGCTGAGATATTTGTCTATGGTCTAATCTTTCTGGGTGTATAGAGTTTTGGGATACTGCTTGCCCTGAGCGGGGCGGACGTTACAATACATTGCGAAGAATTGATTTAGAGATTTTTTGCAATGGAAGGCAGATATGATAATCCCTATAGGCACCGACAACCCGATTCGGCGGACCCCAATAGTCAATTATGCTTTTATCGCTATCAATCTGGTGATATTCGTATTTTCGCTTAAATATCTGAATATGCCGGCCGGTTCACCCGTGCGGGAGGATTTTGATAAATTTGTCCTGCATCCGGGCATGCCGATGCTGTATCAGTTCATCACCTACGCATTTCTGCACGGCAGCTGGGGGCATGTGCTGGGAAATATGCTGTTTTTGTACATTTTCGGCAATAATGTAAATGACAAGCTCGGTAATGTCGGTTATGCCCTGTTCTATCTGGGCGGCGCGGTCTTTTCAGGGATTGGGCACGTTTATCTGGGCGGCACTTCGGTACTGGGGGCTTCCGGGGCGGTCGCCGCGGTTACCGGGGCGTATATGGTGCTGTTCCCGCTGACGTCGGTACATGTGCTGTATTGGCTTTTCTTTATCGGCACGATGGAGGTTTCGGCGTTCTACTTTATCCTGTTCAAACTGTTTATCTGGGATAATATGATCGAGCCGAATCTGAGGACCGGCACGAGCAATGTCGCTTATACCGCTCATGTTGCAGGCTATATTTATGGTGTTGCGTTACCGATGTTTATGCTGGCGATAGGTGTGCTGCCGCGTAGTCATTTCGATTTGTGGGCACTGGTGCAGCGCTGGCGAAGACGGCAGACTTACCGGCATTTGGTGCAGGAAGGTTTCAATCCCTACGATAAGGCCCCGGCGGGAAGACGTAAGGTCGAATCTTCGGTTAGAGATGTTCAGCCCGAAGTAACCGAAACGCAGATGAAGATTCGCGCGGAAATTTTCGAGCTTATCAACAAAGGCAAAGCATCAGACGCCGCTGGCCTGTACCTGCATTTAATAAAGGCCGACCCCAAACAGGTCTTGCCGCAACAACCTCTGTTGGACATCGCCAATCAACTGATGCACGAGGGCAGCCACACCGAGGCAGCCCAGGCCTACGAAACATTTCTGGAGCATTACGACAACTACCCGTTCCTGGAGCAGGTGCAGTTAATGCTGGGACTTTTGTACAGCCGCTATCTGGGACAGAAAGAGCCCGCCCGGAAAAATCTCGAAGCAGCACTGCAAAAACTTACCAACGATTCGCAACGGCAGATGTGTGAGGATGAACTGAAGCGATTGAAATAGGCAAAGGATTATTATCCACAGGAGATGAGCAATGAACAGACGCAATTTCATGAAGGCGGCAGGTGCCGCGGCAGTATTGGGTGTGGGGGGCTGGTTAAAAGCGGTCGAGGCAGCCAGGAAACCAAATTTCCTGTTCATTCTCGTGGATGATTTAGGCTGGACCGATCTGGGGTGTTTCAATTCCAGTTTTTATGAGACGCCCAATCTGGACCGTTTATGCGGTCAATCGATGAAATTCACAGATGCTTACGCTGCCTGTCCGGTTTGTTCGCCGACCCGGGCGAGTATCATGGCCGGCAAATATCCGGCGCGAATGGATACGACTGACTGGTTCGGTGCGCCCCAGCCCGATAATGTGGGGGAAGACAAACGGCATCGCGACAAGCCGCTGCTGCCGGCACGTTATCTTGACAGAATGCCGCTGGAAGAGGTGACGGTAGCCGAGGCCCTTAAAGAGGCGGACTATACAACGTTTTTCGCGGGCAAGTGGCATCTGGGCGAGACCGCGGAATTTTGGCCTGAACAGCAGGGTTTCGACACCAACAAAGGCGGCTGGAAGGATGGAGCCCCCAAGGGCCGGGGTAAATATTTTACGCCTTACGATAATCCCCGGCTGGCCGATGGGGAAGAAGGTGAGTATCTGCCCGAACGCCTGGCTGAAGAAACGGTTAAGTTTATTAAGGGACATAAAGGCAGTCCGTTCCTGGCGTACCTTTCCTTCTACTCGGTGCATACGCCGCTGATGACGCGTAAGGAACTGCAAAAAAAATATGAGCAGAAGCGTGAGAAACTGGCCCTGGAAGCCAAATTCGGCAAGGAGGGAGCAGAAGATATTCGACAGGTGCAGGAACTTCCGGTCTATGCCGGCATGGTAGAAGCAATGGACACCGCGTGTGGACGGGTGCTGGACGCTTTGCGGGAGTCGGGGCACGAAAACGACACGATAGTTTTCTTTATGTCCGATAACGGCGGGCTGGCGACGACCCGAAATAAACCAACCTCTAATCTGCCTCTGCGGGCTGGCAAAGGATGGCTCTATGAAGGCGGTATCCGCGAACCCATGATGGTGAAATGGCCGGGAGTGGTAAAGGCTGGCAGTGTTTGTGATGTGCCCGTAACGAGTACCGATTTTTATCCAACCATGCTGGAGATGGCAGGCCTCAAATCGCGACCCGAACAGCATAAGGACGGCATAAGCTGGCTGCCGCTCTTGAAGGGCAAAAAAATGGACCGCGGACCGCTGTTCTGGCATTATCCCCATTACGGCAATCAGGGCGGTTCACCGGGCTCAGCGATAAGGCGGGGCGACTGGAAGCTGATTGTCTGGTATGAGGACAACCGACGCGAACTGTTCAATCTGAAAAATGATATTGGCGAGCAGCACAATGTTATAGATAAACATCCAGAGTTGGCGGATGAGCTTTACGCCATGCTGCATAAATGGCTCAAAGATGTTGATGGGAAAATGCCCACGGCTAATCCCAACGCAAAGAAGCGTTGACCAAACAAAAGCCCGAAACGCCAGCACCGGGATAGAACTACCCAAAACTGTTTTTAATGTACCCCCCCCTACGTTTTTTGAGTTGATTTTTTGTTTGGCGGAGATGTAACTTACTGCTAGAATAAGGTCTTGTCGATATGGTGGTTTCCGATTCGGTAAAAATCATCGAGCATTGAAACCCTGCCCTAACCGGCGCGGTCGTTGCCTGCGACAAAACTGCTTGTCGGCATAACATGTTGATTTTACAGTATTTATGTGGACTTAATTCTAATTGGAGCAAAATAATATGACTACAAAGGTCTTTCTGACGGAAAAAGACATTCCCAAACAATGGTACAATCTAGCAGCTGATTTGCCCAGTCCCATGCAGCCGCCTCTCGGGCCGGACGGAAATCCGGTAACGCCTGATATGCTGGCACCGGTTTTCCCGATGAACCTGATTGAGCAGGAAGTTTCGCAGGAACGCTGGATTGATATTCCGGAAGAAATTCTTGAAATTTTGTATAAGTGGCGGCCCTCTCCTTTGTATCGTGCCCGCGGTCTGGAAAAGGCTTTGGACACCCCCGCCCGAATTTACTATAAGAACGAAGGTGTGAGCCCAGCTGGCAGTCACAAGCCCAATACGGCAGTGGCTCAGGCTTGGTATAACAAGCAATTTGGAATTAAGAAACTGACGACCGAGACTGGAGCAGGTCAATGGGGCAGTGCCCTGAGTTTTGCCTGTGCCTTAATCGGGCTGGAGTGCAAGGTTTATATGGTTCGTATCAGTTTCGACCAGAAACCTTTCCGGCGGCTGATGATGGAGACCTGGGGCGGCAAGTGCATACCCAGTCCGAGTGAGACAACTCAGGCGGGCCGGGCGATTCTGGAAAAAATGCCCGATACGCCCGGCAGTCTGGGTATCGCCATTAGTGAAGCTATCGAAGCAGCGGTAACAGACCCCAAAGGCGAGACTCGTTACGCTTTGGGCAGTGTTTTGAATCATGTTATGCTGCATCAGTCTATCATTGGTCTGGAGGCGAAAAAGCAGCTGGCGATGTTCGGCGAAAAGCAGGCTGACGTGGTAATCGGATGTGCCGGCGGTGGAAGTAATTTCGCGGGCCTTTCGTTCCCGTTCCTGGCAGATAAAATCGCCGGTGCTAATATTCGGGTTATTCCGGTAGAGCCAACCTCCTGTCCCACGCTGACACGGGCTCCGTTCTGTTATGACCACGGCGATACCGCAAAAATGACGCCGTTACTGCCCATGCATTCGTTGGGGCATGATTTTGTGCCGCCCGCTATTCACGCCGGTGGTTTACGCTATCACGGTATGGCTCCGCTGGTGTCTCAGGCAGCCGTAGAAGGTTTGCTGGAACCGCTGGCATTGCATCAGATTGAATGTTATGAAGCAGCCATGCTCTGGGCTCGCACCGAAGGATTCATTAGTGCCCCGGAGACTTCACACGCAATCGCCGCGACAATTCGGGAAGCAAAACAGGCCAAGGAAGAAGGCAAAGAAAAGGTTATCATCTTCAACTGGAGCGGCCATGGTTTGATGGACCTGACCGGCTATCAGGCCTACATGGAAGGTCGCCTGCATGACTATCCGCTGCCGCAGGAAGATATGGACCGTTCGTTGAAGGCTTTGGAAGGCCTGCCGAAACCGCCGGCGGTTAAGAGCGGAAAGTGGTAATAGAATTTTGAGTATTGACCAACATGACGGACGCAGCATTCGGTGTCGAATGCTGGGCCATGAAGTTAATTTTGACTATTGTCGGATATGCGGCGGGGCAGAGGGTGAACCTTTGCCCTGTCGCAAAATTTTTGACTGCTGGTTCGAAATATTCGATATAGAATCTTTTATGCGGGACCATTACAGCGAAAACGAGTTGGCCCGAATTACCGCGCCGCCGCGTGATAAGATGGTTAGTATTTTCGATTTAATCCGCAAGGCCCAGGAACGCAGCACCGAGCAGTGAAGGGGTGGGTTTTTCTGCCGGGGGATTTTTTTTGTCAAGATTGTTTTTTATAATGGCCATAAGCGATTCCTGGTCGAACGGCTTGGCGATATAATCGTCACAGCCGGCCTTCAGGCATTTGTGTCGGTCATTGCTAAGGGCGTGCGCCGTTACCGCGACAATGGGAACATCGGTATTAAAGGCCCTGATCTTTTTAGTGGCCTGGTATCCGTCGAGTACTGGCATTTGCATGTCCATTAATACCAGGTCATAATCTTCTTCCAGGAGGGCTTTGACGGCCTTTTCGCCATCGGCGGCCACCGTTGACATATAGCCATGACGTTTAAGAATAGCACAGGCCAGTTTCTGGGTGTTGGGGTTGTCTTCGACGACGAGTATATGTTTTTTCTTTTTGGCAGACAGTTCCTGCTGGGGCACTGCCTGTTGGGCGGCGCGTGGATATATAAGGGGAGTGTCAGTATTATAATCCTGCAATGGCAGTTTCAGGGTAAAAGTCGTGCCCTGTTGGTCCCCGCTTTCGAGGGTAATTTCTCCTTTGAGCGACTGGGCAAGTCTTCTGCTGATGGCCAGTCCCAGCCCGGTCCCGCCATATCTTCGGGAGGCGCTGCCGTCTACCTGGGTGAATGCCTCAAAAATTTTATTTTGATTTTCGGGAGCAATGCCTATGCCGGTATCTTCGATTTCAAACCGGAGGGCGGGGTTTTGTAAATCACTGTTGAAGGCGACCTTCAGTATGACATGTCCTTCATGAGTGAATTTGATCGCGTTGTTGACCAGGTTGCTGAGGCATTGACGCAGTCTGACATGGTCGGTTTTGACCGATTGCGGGATGGGGGTGAGGTATTCGATTTTGAAATCGATTTTTTTTGTCCACGGCGTGCGGATGCATGATTTTGTAAATGGTGTTCAGGGATTCAATGAGGGATGTTTCGTAATAGTCAATGTGGAGTGACTCAGCCTCAGCGAGAGAAAAATCGAGGATGTCGCTGACGATCGAAAGCAGTGAGTGACCGCAATGGTTGATGGTTTCGATATATTCTAGGATTTGCGGGGAGAGTTTTTCGGTCTGGAGCAGTTCGGAAAAACCTATGATACTATTGAGCGGGGTGCGGATTTCGTGACTCATGTTAGCCAGAAATTCACTCTTGGCTTGATTGGCGATTTGGGCTTCGCGGGTCATGAGCTGGGCACATTCGATGGAAGACTGAAGCTCGCAATTAGTTTGCTCAAGTTTATGTAGAGCTTTTTCGGCTTTCTGGTTGGCCTGGAGCAGCTCGTTTTCGTGCTGCCGGAGCTCGGTAATATCGACGGTGTATTCGATGACCTGATTGATGCTGCCGTCTTCATCGAAAATCGGGTAGGCAAAAACACGGACCACGATGGGATTGCCGTCTCTGTCGAAGTGAGTGTGTTCAATGACGGCGGGCTGCTGGGTCTGGGTGACAATTTTTACGGGACAGTGCCCCCCTTCTGCTTGACAGGGTTCTTCGGAGTCATGAAAGAGCAGATGACAGGTCGCCGGGGCCAGTGAGCCGGTTTTCAGGGCTGCCTGGTTAGCGATTTTGACGTGAAAGTCTTTGGCGTCGATGACCACAAAGGGATGAGTAAGGGATTCAATGACCGTATTGAGAAATTCCAGACTTTTCTGAGCAACGTTTTCGGCTCGACCGGTCTCGGCAATTTGGAGATTGAGTTTATGGTTTTCACGCGCGAGTCGGTGAGTGATTCCGGAAATGTGGCGATGAACAAAAACGCTTAGAACGATAGCGAGAATTCCCGCAAAAATCGGCAGTATGAACGAAAAAAAATGAGGGGCGGTAAGTGATTTAGCCAGGTCCGGGTGTTCAAGTATCTCCTGGCTGACCAAATGCTGATGATGGATGTAGATAGCCAGTATAGAAAAATTCAGCAGGAGCAGGACGGCCAGACAGAGTGGGAGAAAATAATTAAGTTTCAGTATTTTTTGAACAAAAGTAATCATCCAGTTACCCCTATAGGTTAGTTTCAACGGTCCACGGTCCATTGAAATATCACTTTACAAAACTCCAGTACTTTTTCAAATTCATCCTGAGGTTGCATCCTGGGTCTCAATATTATGCTTGGTTTTTTTTGCTTTTCCGGCTGGTGCTTTGCAGTACCATACGCATGTCTTCGGCGGTGGGTGGGATAGTGAGATAGTGGGCGGCTCCGCTGAGCATCGCGGCGTGACCGTCGGCAATCTGGGGGCAAAGAGCGATAATAGGGACATTGGGGTGGGCCGCTGTCAAGGCGGTTAAAATCTCCGGGTTGGCGGGGGTCGAACTGTGCGAAAAATTACTTTTAGGTTACTGCCCGCAAACTCGATGGCTTTTTCACAGGTGGACAGAACCTTGAAGTCAAGGTGATTTTCTTCCAGCCGAAAACCAACCAGGTTGATGGTGGGCGAATCGTTGCTGATAAGCAGAGTCTGGGCGGTATCGTTGCTATGGGTACAGTCGTAACGGGAGGCATGGCTAAGCAGTGAACGTTCAATAGCCTGGAAAAGAAAATGGTCGCAATCTGCCTGGAGCAGGCATTCATCAATGCCCGCATGATAAAGCGAAAATCGCTGCTCGTGATTTTCCACGATTGCCATCGTAGTGATAGATCTGGGGCCTGCCAGGGCTTCTTCGAGCATTTCAGAATTGTTGCAGAGGTCCCTACCCTGAGCGAAAATCACTAGTTGAGCCGAAAGTTTTTCCGCCCGGAGCATAGCCTGATGTACGGTGGAGAGGTGCTGGGCCTGGAAACCCGCCCGTTTGATGCGGGTTGTAACAAAATTAACCGCATCGCAGTCGGGGCCGACAACCAGCAGCAGCAGCCCCCACTTCGTGTGAAGTTTGCTCCGCATTCTGGCAATCCGTTCATCCTGCATCTGGAGACGACGTACTTTTTCCGGGTCCATGCCGCGGCAGCCCACTTCGAGCCAGGTATTGTCGGGATCTGCCATTTTACGAAGACGAACGATTTCGAGGAAACTACGCTTCATTTTCCCACCCGGCGCCGCGAAAGTTATTTCGAGCAGGCGGGAGGGTATGAAATTGGTATCGACCTTGAGACGCATGCCGCTGCGGGAAAGATCAAGAATGTTCGCGGTGTAAGTCCTTCTCTCTCCAGGCTTTACGTCTATTGTCCGGGAAATCGTGGCCAGGGAGTTGCTCTGAAAACGCTTTTCGGCACGTTGCTCCTTGGCAAGAGCGGGTATTTCCGAGGCAATTTGCGGTTCGATTGAATGAATCATATCCTCGACGATGTTTTCGACCGCCTGGAGCTCATCGAAATTACATTCCTGCAACAGATTTTCAATTTGTATAATTTCCATACCAATACCTCGTGTCCAACCCGCAAATATCCCTGCAACTCACCTACTCTGGATTTCGGGATAATTCGCATAAGACTGAAGGGAGACATGATTTATGTCGGTTTTTTGAGTTGATATTGAGTGTCCCCCGCTGGCGAGGTCCTATAAAAATGTATTTCCGAGAAGGGTTTGAGTTATCCGCGGGATGTTTCTTTGAAAAAAGTGGGGTTGTTTTGATATTCGGAACGGCTATACTGGCGATTTCGTTTGGTATAAGGCAGACGTGTTAGACGGCTGTCGCGTTGGAAACCGGATATTTCCAGCGGTAGTTGAAATCAAGAATGGAGCAGCTAAATGGGCGCACCCAAAGAAATTGAAATCGGCAAAGAATTTAAACCTAAATTTGACGCGGACGGTTTGATTCCGGCAATCGCACAGGATGCCCAGACCGGTCAAGTGCTAATGGTGGCATATATGAACGATGAGTCGCTCGCATTGACAATTGAGCGAGGCCGTGCCGTATATTACAGCCGGTCACGTAAGAAGTTATGGGCCAAGGGCGAGGAGTCCGGACATGTTCAGCTGGTAAAGCAAATCCTGGTGGATTGTGACCAGGACTGCCTGATTCTGAAGGTCGAAGTTGACCAGGGACAATGCCACGTAGGTTATCAGTCTTGTTTCTATCGACGGGTTCTGCCCGGCAGCAGCAGCGAACTGGAATTCGTGGCTGAGCCGGTATATGACCCCAACGAGGTATACAAGAAATAAGCGGAAAATATCAGGGAAGACGGTTTTGTATTGCCTCAGTTGGAAATGGACAAATCCTTTAAAGTTGCTATTCTTTATGTATATTTTTGAAAGGGATTTGTTATGAAACAGGAGCGTAGGCGGTTTGAGGCGGTGGAGAAGGTAAGGATTATTCGGGAGCATCTTCTGGAGAAGCGGCCTTTGTCGGAGGTTTGCCAGCAGTACGGCATCGCTCCGACCCAGTTTTACCAGTGGCAGAAGCTGTTTTTTGAAAATGGAGCCACGGCCTTTGAACCCAAAAAGGTCGGCCGGGAGTATGAACTGGAAAACCTGATCAAAAAACTCGACAAAAAGCTGGTCAAAAAAGATGAGGTCATCGCCGAGCTGGTTGAGCATAACATCGACTTAAAAAAAAAGCATGGTCCGGGTTGAAAGACGCCTGGGCGGAACCGGATGTTCGGGATGAAGTCGTTGATTATGTGCGCAAATGGACGGATAAAACGGAAGTGAAGGCCGCGACAATGATAAACTGGATGGGCATTTCTCGCAGCAAGTTTTATGACTGGCAGAAACGTTATGGCAAGGTCAACGAGCACAACGGCTGGATTCCTCGTGACTTCTGGCTCACCGATGTCGAAACACAGTCGATCATCGCCTATCATGCGGATCATCCGCGGGAAGGCTATCGGCGGCTGACTTATATGATGATGGATGAGGATATTGTCGCGGTGAGTCCTGCCAGCGTTTATCGAGTGTTGTCAAAGGCGGATTTGCTGCAACGCTTCAACGGCAAACCCTCCAAAAAAGGCAGTGGCTTCGCTCAGCCCTTAAAACCGCATGAACACTGGCATATCGACATTTCGTACATTAATATCTGCGGCACCTTTTACTACATGTGTTCCATTCTGGACGGTTTTAGCCGATACCTCGTGCATTGGGATATCAAGGAGTCGATGACGGAGGCGGAGGTGGAAATTATTCTTCAGCATGCCCGTGAGAAATTCCCCGAGGCTCGACCGCGGATAATCTCGGACAACGGCCCGCAGTTTATCTCGAAGGACTTCAAAGAGTTTATTCGGCTCAGCGGTATGACACATGTCAAGACCTCGCCGTATTATCCGCAGAGCAACGGAAAACTCGAACGCTATCACAAAACGATCAAGGGTACCTGTATTCGAGTTCATACGCCATTGTCGCGGGATGATGCGTGTCGCCTGGTGGCTGATTTTGTGAGGCATTACAATGACCAGCGGCTACACAGTGCGATTGGATATATTACGCCCAACGATAAACTTGCCGGCCGGGCCGAAACGATTCTGGCCGCCCGGGAAGCCAAACTCGATGCCGCCCGTCAGGCCCGCAAAGCCCTGAGAAAGGTGTCGTAGTGAAAAGACGCTTGACAGAGATTGGGAACGCCCGGACAATACCGTTGGTAGGCGAAACGGACGCAGGCTCTGCAGAGGTGCAACCTGCCAGGGATAGCCAGACCAAGGCGACGAATTGTCGTGGGGGTGGCAGTTATACACCTGCCGCCCCAGGTGTGAGGCGTTCCACAGACAATTCAGAGCCTTCTTATGCCTTTAAAAACCTCTTGCCGAAGGCAAGTTTAAGAGTTAATCGTGAAACCCATTTGTCCAATTCACGCTGAACCAATACATTCCCCACCTTTCCCTGCTTTGTTGGCGGCTTTCATCTCAAGACCAACACCGCTAGCATTCTTAAGGTCAGGGTAACGCTGATCGTGGTTGTGTTTATAAGTGCTGTATTTATCCATACCGTCAGTTAGTACATTACTGACGATTCCGCTAAAATTATTTACTTGTATAAAACTCGCTAGAGGAGAGCCAATGCCTGTGGACATGTCATGGTTAATATTAGCAATCATCGAAGTTGTGTAGTCCATAGCATTGCGAATATGCTCTTTTGTAAGGCCAGGGGGTAATGGAACGTCATTGAACATATCTTTTTTTGCTATTGGAACAACTATCTGGCCAGCAAGTTCTTCACTGATCTCCCTGAACACTTTGGAAATAGGAATGTTTTCTTTGCTAACAAAAGATTGTAAATCTCTTGCAAAATCACCAAGTTTTCTATCCAAAGGTTTAGGCAAATTATATCGATCAGCGATTTTTGCTATGGCTTTATTCACGTAATCCATTCTAACTCCAGATCAGGTTGCTAATAATTTTTAGCAATATAGCAGAAAGATATTTATGTTACTACCATAAAATGTTTCTGGGATTTATTTGGGTAAGCAGGATTAAATTGCCGCATGATATGGGCACAGATTAATTTATTTTTTTTGGCGGTTTCCTCCCATTCAAGTGGATTAGTACAATAGGGACCCGGGTTTTATTGTTCAGAGATGAAAGGATGTCATGACAGATCGAAATGAAATCGGCATGGAATTAGACTCGTATGCCAAGATGCTCGTGCGTAAACTCCTTGTCAGAAAAAGACTTAAGTGGGATTGCCACCAGAGAGAGGACGCCGCCCAGGATCTGTTGCTGGCGGGCTGGCAGGTTTGGAAGGAAACCGAGGACATGGGGCTGGCTAAGAATCGGATGCGTGACCGCCGGAAAAATGTTATCCGGGACTATTTCTCAAAATCGCGTCAACCCAAGCCTGAATCGGCTTTGCCCCCGGTAACGGACGAGGAGGGCCGGGAGATGAGGCTTTGCGAGAGCCGCAGCAGTGCCCGAGGCAGCCCGGACGAGGAGTTAGTGGTGCAGGAGTTTCTGGCAAAACTGCCGGAACGTACCCGGCAGGTATGTAACCTGCGAATGGCGGGTTATGACACCCAGGAAATGGCTCAGCAACTGGGCTGTAGTTTGAGGACAGTGGAACGAGAAATTAACTCACTCAAGGAGTATTATTATGAATTTAACGGATAACGAAAAAGCGGCCGCCAAGCGTCATTATTGGGTTCGTGAGGATTTTGACCACCTGATGGGCCTGCTGCCCGGTGCCGACAGGGTTACCCCCAACGGCAACAAGCAGGGTTCGACTCTGGAATATCCCAAGCACACCGAGGGCGCGGTATCGGAACTGAAACTTCGCGGCCTGACCTGCGACGGTGAAAAACTGGTTGGTATGGTTTCAGAAGGCATTGTCAAGCCTGAACTTATGGCCGGTTCGCAGTCCATCTACATGTGGGAAAAAGCGGATATCGACGCCGCCGCCGAGCACCTCTTTGCGAAGCGCGAGTGGAATTCCTGGACACATTTCTGCTTTGTGGGCAATCTGCGGTTCGGACAGGCGGTCAAGGCTTACCGGGTGGCAGCGGCCAAATACGGGCTGGGCTTCAGTATGAGCTTTGATATTCTGGGCCTGACGACGGTAATCGAACCGGCGGAAAACGCCGCCACCGACTATGGCTGGGTGAAATTCTTCCCCGCCGATGTCTCTCTCGACCCTCAGGAGGAGGGATAACAACCACCCTCGAAACCATGCCCGGCACCCTGGAACTCCACGGGGAGGTTCAGGTGCCGGGGTTCGAGGCGAGCCGGAAAATTCCGGCGGTGGAGATTTTGGCTTATACCGGGGGCTTCATGGACGTGCCCGGTTATGGCCAGTTGTGCATTGATTTAGGGGGCTTGGAGGCCGGGCCGGTGGCGGTACTGGCCGATCACGAGAGCCGTCGCAACGGCGTGGTGGGCCACGGCCTGGCCTCTATTGAGGGTGACAAGCTGACAGTACGAGGCCAAGATCAGCGCCGACAGTGACGCCGCCCGCGAGATTGTGCAGGCGGCCAAGAACGGTTTTCCCTGGCAGGCGTCGCGGTTGAACGGGGCTGTCGCCGCCATCGAAAAATGCAGAAGAGTGTCTATCGAGTGCGAACTCAACCCAATATCAGCCAGCGGGTGGCTATTGATATGCAGCGTGACGAGCAGTCCCAAGGCCGTTTACGAACTATAACAACACTTCATGAAGAAAGGACTGGAATGCTATGTTGCCGGTAAAGATGCTACAGAGTCCAAGAAATTGTTCATTATCTTTGGAGACATTACACCCACATTTCCCATTTATACTTCCACAAAACAGAATTCTACCCTTTCGATGCTAATAATATTTGAAAATAAAAACCCTCGACCGCAGGTCGAAACCTAGCCGTTCACTTCTGCCTCATGCCTTAAACCTCATGCCTTCTTATTAAAAATCTCTTTTTCAGTCCCAGCCCCCAACAGGAACCGCCCCGCGTAAGCAGCCGGATAACATAATTGCCAACCACATAAGCGACCAACGGAAGCGCCCCATACGACAAACGCCCGCGGCGATCTATCAGTGCGATACGCACCCCTCAAGCCAATACTCCGCTATCACAACCAAATCAGCCATCCCATAAACATCACCCCAACCTGCCGCCACCCCAGCCAAATCTTCAATATCAACCCCATAGCCACCCACAAAATCACCCGGAATATCACGCTCAAACCACAGCCGAGGATAACCAGAACCGCCATAAGGCATATGCCATATATCATCCAAACCGTTCTCACCCTCAGCATTAAAATCCCAGCCAGCAGCGGTAAACGTACCCTCAACCTGCATCTGAGCGGTACTCAAACCAACCATCCCGTCACTATCAGCTCCACCAGCCTCAGGATCAGCAATACCACTACTCTCCACATCCCAGAAACAATTATGACAATCACCAGCAAACCCTGCCAAACCCCCAACCTCATCTCCTCCAGACACCAGACCGCTTGCATAACAATTCCCAATCGAACTTAACCCGCATTCTCCACACAATCCACCAGTGTAATCTGAACCATACCCTGAAGTTACCGAACCAACAGCATAGCAGCTACTAATGTTAAACCCTTCACCAAATCCCAAAATCCCTCCGGAGCTATCAGAATTTTCACCTACAATTACCGAACAGGATGAACCACAATTACTAATTGTAATTAAGATCGGCATTTCATCATTCCTGCAATAACCGCCTACCCCCCCAACACCGAAAGCCCAATCACGACAGACAATACCACCTGAAGAAAAACAATTTTCTATCAACTTATCTCGGTATTCAGAATAACCAGTGTACCATTCACCATAACTGCCAAACAACAAACCCACCCCAAAGCAATAGTCACCACTGCTGATATTGCCATCTATCACTCTGAGATTAAGTAGTTTTACATATCGCCCACCCAGCTTTCCAAACAATCCCAGAAAATCATTACCTGCCCCGCCGGTATCGATCGTAAGATTACGTATAGCATAACCGCCCCCGTCAAACACCCCCTTAAATTCATAACCATCAAAATCTTCATCATCATTAGTATTATCAGTATCAGCCGCAATCACGGCCGTACTGAACACCTCACCCGCCAAATCAATGTCAGCCGTCAACACAAAACGTTGGCCATAATCTTCGACATTCGCCGCCATATCCAGCAAATCCTGTTTCGTCGCAATCTGATAAGGCGAATCAGCCGTACCATACCCGCCGGAATACTTAGGCGACAATTCTACATCTTCCCAGTTCAGCCGCGGAAAACCACCCTCCCTCAGAACCCACTTCGCCGGATCACCGTCAACATCCGTAAAATCCCAACCAGCGTCTACATAAGTAATCTTCATCTGCATCTGATCTGTAGGAAGCCCCCAGGAACCGCCGCTCTCAATCACCTCACCATCAATACCAACATCCCAAAAACAATTGGTACCCTCCACCGACGGATACGCTGTATACATAACATTTGAATCAGGTTCCTCATATATCTCAATACCCGCCGAATAACAATTCTCTAAAACTCCACCATCAAAATTACCACAAATACCACCTACACCACATGCTATATCAACATAAAAAATTGAATCAGAATAACAATTACGAATCTCGCTACAGTTTGCATCACCACAAATACCACCAACCCAAAGACTCATAATATCTGACACCGTTATACTACTCTTCGCGAATGACTCCGTAATACTTGAAGAATAACTCCAACCACACAAACCACCAATCCTCCACCCCCCATTACCGCAATTAACTGATGCGGTTGAACCACAATATAAAATCTCTGAATTTTCATTACCCCCACATAAACCACCTACCGCATAAGATGCTTCTTCGCCATCTACACTAACCGTACCTGCGGCATGACAATGTATAATCCGGCCAACATCATTATAGCCGCACAAGCCTCCTATCGCAACAGATCTCTCACCATTATTTGTCACACTAACCATACCTGCCATATGACAATATTCAATAGTACCGCCGTGATTATGCCCGCATAAACCACCTATTCGCTCAGTAACACCGCCGTCACTATCACTTGTTGCGCTCACCGTACCAGCCATATAACAATCCGTGATAGTGCCACACCAATTCCATCCACATAAACCTCCAATTCCTCTTGATCCCGCTCCGGCACTAACTGTTGAAGTCGAATAGCAATCCGCGAAAACGATCAGAAAATCACCACACATGTCAACAACACCACACAATCCGCCTATTTCTAAAGAATTCTTCCCGCACTCAACTAAACCATCGGTATAGCATTCCGTAAAAGTACCACTGTCGGGTACTCCTTCGCGAGCCTCACCACAAAGTCCACCCACACTCCGGCATCCATCTCCTCCTATAACATCACACGTTGAATAGCAGTTCATACAAACACCTTCACAATAACTGCATAACCCTCCTACTATGTCCAAACGACTGATTCCAATGATAAAACCTGTCGTATAACAATTGACTATTTTACCACTACTATTTGCGCATAAACCACCACAAATATGTAAATTATTCCCCATAATATTTATATTCACCACCCCCAATCCCCTAACCTCAGCCTCATTTACTATATCGTAAAACAGACCACCGCCGTACAAATCCTCATCAACCGTCCCAATACACATATTGGCAACAACATGATCATTGCCATCAAAAACACCGTAAAACTTATTAACATAGGACCCGATCACCGCCCCGTCATAAACCCGCCCCGCCAGATCAATATTACATTCCAGCCGGGTACAAACCCCCGCCCCCCAATACACCGGGTCACCCGCAAACTCATCAAAATCAGAAATATCCTCAATCAACCAAGGATAATCCGCCGACCCATCCGTAAGCGGCTCAGTATCAACCCCCATATCACCATCAAAACCCCAGCCCCAGGACGCACCCGCCCACAAGATAATCAAACTTAAAAGAACTCCCTTACGCACAATACATCCCTTTCCAGCCAATCGACCATTGCCAACAAAAAATCCGAAAAAGGGCGAAACCCCCTATGGATGTTAATACAATACCACATCCACCCCGCCATGTCAAAACATTACCCGCCGTCCAGCCGTCAATCTATTCCGCCGTCGCTGCCAGTCGTTAACTCAAAAAATCCTGTCATCCCACCTAAAATTCTTTGCCGTTGCCGTAAAACTCTTGCCTCGTGCCTCTTGGGCGTGTTGCCCAAACAGGAATCGAGCTGCGTAAGCAGCCGGATACGACCACCAACAACAGGAACCGAGCCGCGTAAGCGACCGAATAAAACCACCAACCATCATACCTAACCCAACCACCAACAGTAGCCCAAAACGCCAGCGCCTGAATAAACCACAAAAATCCGCCCCGATAGTCCAGCCTGTCCAGTTTTGTCCACTCTGTCCATAAAACCCAACAAAAACCTGGTATTTCCCAGAAAAAATCGTCAAAAACCGGTCACTTCAGTCCAAACCGCGCCGAAAACCCCCACCGCAAACACAACTTTGCCCGCGCAATAATGCCCCAAACAGGCATATTCACACCCAAACTCACCCCCTCCCTGCCCCAAATACTCTTTTTACCCCCCAAAAAATCCCCAATCGCGCTGATTTGGCCCCTTTCAAATTGCGCATTAAGGAGACCCCCCCACCCGAAAAACCAGTTTTAAGCCGCACTCGCGTCCCCAAAGTAACCTTAGCGCTCACAAAAATAAGCACTTACAACCATCACTCCCACACAAAACAAGCACTTACAAACCACAATTCCCCCCAAGTCATCCAAAATTTTCAATTTAAGCACACAAAAATTATTGCAATCGTTTACTATCCTGCTACAATACTCAGCAGTCGTAACATGTTAGTGAAATTTCTGTTTTTAACTGGAGGCACACAATGCGAATTAAATCATTACTGACACTAGCTTTATCTTTGGGCATCTTAGCAAACACCTCTTTTGCCCAACCCAAAATCACCCCCCTGGCCAATGACTGCAAAGTACTCTATCGAACGTCCGACCCACAGAACATATATTGTTACGACCCCGGCCTCTGCCTCTGCCCCAACGGCCGAATCATAGCATCCTTCGGTTTGGGCGGCAAAAAAGCAGGGACAGTCAAGGCTGAGAAAGGCTCCGGCAAGTCTTTCGTCTACACTTCCGACGACCACGGCCAAACTTTTATTTATCGTAAAAACTTTAGTATGACGCACTTCCGTTGTTTTGTCGCTGGCGAACGGCTTTATTTCCTGGGCCATCAGGGCGATGTTGTAATTATGCCTTCGGACGACTGGGGCGAAACCTGGGGAGAAACCGTCAAACTCACTCAGGGGCAAACCTGGCACGGCTCGGCCATGAACGTCTGGTACAAAGGCGATTACGTCTATCTCGTACTCGAACGTCGTACCGAGCAGGACATGAAAAAAGGCTGGAAGGTCAGCGAATTGGCCCCAGTTACCATGCGGGCTAACGTTAATGGTGATTTGACCAAACGAGAAAACTGGACTTTTGCCTCAGAATTAGCCTTCTGTGACGCTGTAAAGGACAAAGACCTGGAATTCTTCGGTGTACCGTTCTTCAACGTATTCTACCCTGAAAGCCAGAATATCTACCCCGGCCGCGGCTGTTCAGCCATAGGCTGGCTGGAAACAAATATTGTCCAGATTATGGACCCCGACCATTACTGGTACGACCCCGCTGGCAGAACATTACACATGTTCATGCGGGCCCATACCGGCGGAACCGGCTACGCGTGCATGGCCAAGGTCGTCGAAATGACCGACGGAACCATGAAAACCATGCTCGAAACCGTGCCTTCTGGCAAAAAAATGGCGTTTCTACCCATGCCGGGCGGTCAGATGCGTTTCCACCTATTATATGATGAACCAACTAAACTATATTGGCTGCTGAGTACTCAGGCCACCGACAGCATGACTCGCGCCGAAAAGCTGCCTTCGAACCGCTATAATCTGCCCAACAACGAACGCCGTCGTCTCCAACTGCATTTTTCCAAAAATATGGTGGATTGGTGCTTCGCTGGCCTGGTTGCTGTCGGTCCGGTTGAACAGGCCTCTCGTCATTATGCGAGCATGATTATCGATGGTGATGATATTCACGTACTCAGCCGCTCCGGTGACGAGCAGGCCAAGAGCGCCCACGACGGCAATATCGTAACTTTCCACACTGTTAAGAATTTTCGCGACCTGGTTTATTTGCATGATTTCGACTAATACAATTACACTTATCAGCTAAATTGATGACACATATCTGCCATTTAGCATAAATATTACAAATCCGCTAACTGCTTAATTAAAAATAGTTTACAAAAGGCTGATTTTTTAATAAAATACTTGTCAGTGATTTGATAGTATGCTATTTATACTTTTAGCGTTTTTAACAGGAAATTGCGAGGTCTCCTGTTTACAGTTAGTGGTAGGCTGATATAGCTGGCTCAGCCATACTTCAATAACTGTTGCCAGCTATATGAGGATTTGCAAATGGCGGACTTGGAAGCACTAAAAAATGCGGTCATCAAGGGTGACCAGAACACGGCCAAGGAGATTACCTCCAAGGCTCTGGATGAAGGGATGAACCCGGAAGAGGTTCTCAATAACGGCCTTATCGCGGGCATGAATGTTATTGGCGCGGCGTTCAAGAAGAACGAAGTTTATGTACCTGAAGTACTTATCGCTGCCCGCGCGATGAAGATGGCGATGGAAATTCTGGAGCCGAAGCTGGTGGAAGCTGGCGTTGAGCCTCTGGGTACAGTTGTCATCGGCACGGTCCAGGGCGATTTGCATGACATCGGCAAGAACCTGGTGGCAATGATGCTCAAGGGTGCCGGTTTCAATGTGATTGACATTGGCACCGACGCTAACCCGGAAAAATTCATTGATGCCGCCAAAACTAATAAAGCCCAGGTGGTCGGCCTTTCAGCACTATTGACCACGACCATGCCCATGATGGAAAAAACCGTGGCGGCTTTTAAGGAGGCCGGCGTTGTTACGAAAATCATGATTGGCGGCGCGCCTGTGACTCAGGAATACTGCGATAAAATTGGCGCCAACGGCTATGCCGCTGATGCTGCCAGCGCGGTAGACATTGCTAAGGAACTGCTTAATTAGTTTAGCGGCAAGGAGTTGCCCTTAGATTAAATTTTGCGACAAATTGACGGACTTGGGATTTTTTATCCTGAGTCCGTTTTTTTTGGTACGGCCTTTTCCAGTATTGATAGGGGGCTTTTTTTTGTTGACAGGTCAGGTGGCTTGGGTGAGAATGTGGGACCTGAACACAAGCTAAGTGCTTTATTTTTAAGAGCATAGGCTTGGCGGCGGACCGGGCGGGCCGTTGCCGGAACTGGCGGGACCTCGAAAAAAAGGGGCCGGCCCGCTGGATAACTTGCCCAGAATTAGTGGTAACTACATGCCATATAAGGACCTAATGACACCAACCTGTTTTTCAAGGAGGCTGCCTTGAACCGTTTTTTTCCGCAGAAGTCGTCGTATTAATAGCATTGCCAAGGTCTTTGACAGGTTGAGCAAACGCCAACCTAACTCACCGCAGAAGTCTCAACTACAAATTGAGCCTCTGGAAAATCGTCTTCTGCTGACGACGATTACCCTGCCGGAAGGCAGTGTGGAGGCGTGGCTTGAATATGCCGACGCCGAAGAGAATGAGCCGGGCAGTGACACCAGCACCTACAATGAGATACGGGTTGGCACGCTTTCGGGCATGCCGGCCAGTCAGGATGTGCAGGTCGAGGTATTGAACTTCGTGGGCGGGAATATTTCCGGCAATTACTACTATGAAGACGCCAATGGTAATATTACTTTCCAGTCGCTATATGGCGGTCCGAGCGGTGCTTCTGTATTTACGGAAGTAGGCGACACTAATCGTGATTTCCATGCCCTGGCGACAAATGCAAGCAGTGAGACCTATGGTATCAGCACCACGGGGGTGCTATATCGGATTTATCCAGGCCGTCTCAATCAGGGATTGAGCAACAGCGTGGTGCGTATTGGCGATGTGATTGACACCGATGCCTATCGGGGCAGCCTGGCAGAGTCGGGTGAAGTTACTTTCACAAGTTTTGAGGCGGCGGATTTTGACCCGGTGAGCGGCTTGCTTTACGCGGTGGTTACCGGTGCTACTGATTTTGGGGCGGACGGCGAGCCTATCACTTATGGTGAAGTACTGATTACCATCGATACCACCGACGATGGCGATGGGGTAGCTGAGGTTACCGCGGTAGGTCGTAACGCTTTTGGAATCCCGGATTATTCGTATAGTCAGGTCGGAGTAAGTGGACTTGCCCTGACCGAAGACGATCTCGATCTGAATACAGACACGCTGACTATCGTTTACAGTCAGTACGACAACGGCGTTGGGGCAGAGGACAATGCCGGTAACAACGGCACACGTCCGGTGTTCATTGGTTATGACGCCAGCGACCAGCATCGCTTTACGAGCATTTCGGTAGAGCCCAGTACGACCTCGGCGGAAGTCAATGTTGTGATGCGTACGGTGACTGAGGTTGACGAGGATGTGGTTATTACCGGTGCGATGTTTGCCCCGGATGTAAACGGTGACATACATCTGTTTGCTACGCAATATGTCGGCGATGACCCGGTCGGTAGAAGTGATGTGGATGACAGCACAACTCTGGTGGTGGTAAATCTGGGGACGGGTGAACTTACAGAAATTACCACGATCGAAAACAATGCGATGGAGGCTTTGTCTTTTGACCGCGTTCTTAGTCAGGGCTATGCCAGCGATGATGATTACGGTTGGTGGAATGATGATAACGATTTTTGGAATGTGGTTGTCAACAATCTGAGTTTGACCAGCGATGACGGCGATATTGTTTTTGAGGGCGGGGTGAGCGATGTTTATTTGATGTATATATCATCGAGTTACGCTGATATTTACATTACGATGACATCTTATACTGTTGATGATAGCGGCATTACTTATCAGCCCCAAGGTGGCGAAGCGGCATTTCTGTATGTCGATGACGACGACTCGGATGTTACCACACCTGACGAGGCCGGCGGGGTAATGATTGGCACTGTGCCATATACCAAACCGGGCGAAGATGACATAATCTGGTGGCCTGAGACGTTTTTCGATTCAGACTCTATCGCCGATGATCCGGGTGTAATGGGTGTTTATCCGGGTGGTGATTTCCGGCCGGGTATTGTCGTAGCTACCGATGATGCGCGTAATCCGCAGGATATTGGTTTGATTCAGGTCGGGGGCGGGATTTTTGGTGATATTATAATTCACGGCAGCATCGGCAAGCTGTACGCGGGCTATCTGGGTACGAATCGCATTGATGTTGACGGCGATGTAGGTACTATCATCGTCGGCACTCAGGCCGGCGGTATCGCTGAAAGTGATAATTCGTGGCGGCCAGCAGATAACGCGATAATGAATATCGGCGGCGAGCTGAGTAACTTCCATTGCCTGGGCGACTGGGGCCTGCCCATTCGGGTGCAGGGTCGTTCGGACGCTCCGAGCTGGCCCGGCGTTCTGGATGTTTACTCCGGTCTGTACGTGCCCGGCCAGCGTGAAATTGAACGCAAAACGGATATGACCATCAATGATTTTTCGTATTTCCCCTGGGGCTCGCTGGATACCGATGGTGGTTATATCATGGTCAACGATACACCCCAGCAGGCTGAATATCTGGGGACGGTCGATGATAAAATAGTTCTGTTCGGCAATATCGAATGGGAAGGCTACGAAGATATAGCTGACTGCTATAGTTTCGGCGTAATGGCGGGCCAGACTATCGAAATAACCATGTATTACACCGGCCTGCTGGGCAGTAACTCGACCTCAAGCTGGGTAACGGGTCATCCTGATAACCCGGACTCGCTAACTACGATCAATACGGATGATATGCTTCTTTATGACCCGAATTTGCGGATAGTCGGTCGAGGCGGTGAGGCGGAAATCGACAATCTCTCAGATATGAAGCTGACCTTCACGGCTGAGGAAGCGGGTATCTATACTATAAGTATCGAAGAGTTTGATATTGGTATTTACGGTTATCGTCTGGAAATCGAGGGCGTCTCAAAAACAACTCTGGGTGGCGGCAATATCGAAGGCGACATGCGTTATTCCTACGCCAATTTCGACGACCTGGCTTCCAGCGTTCAGGTAATGAACGGCAATATGGGCGCCCTGAGCGTTAATGGAATTATTCGCGGTGCAGATATTCGCGTTAATACCGGTGATATAGCAGCAGTACGAGCGGGCTTCGGCGGTGAAGTACCTGTCGGATTCAACTGGGAAATAGACGACGTTGGCACCCCTTGGATTCCTCATCCCCTGATTGAAGCGGGCGGTAATATCGGTGCGGTAACTTCTATTGTCGATAGCGGTGTGAATGTCAAGGCGGGCGGCGACCTTCAGTTGATACGCATGGATGCTAATTTCGCGGGCCTGGTGGCTGCTGACGGCAATATTGGTGTATTTGAGGTTTACGGTGATTACGGGCCTAATATCCAGGATGAAAACGGGACATACTGGACTGGCTGGAGTACCAGCTCTCTGCCCTTCCCGCCGGGTATTTTCGCTAATGCTGACGGCGAGGGTGATTCGGGAGTAATCGACTGCATTTTGGTTGGCGGCGATTTTGGCCGTAACTTTGTGGGCGATAATACCTACCAGGCGTGGGAAGTACCTGTCAGTGTGGGCGGTCGGGGCGGTAATGTCCGTTATGTACAGATAGACGGGGCGATTATGACTTCGCTGGGTGGGTCGCATAACGGCGGCGGCTTTGGTCCGTTCACATTTGAGCCGGGTCAGTCGGTAACAATTATCGATGACTCAGGCGCACTGGTCAAAATAAGCCCCGGTTACAGCGGCGAAAGTACGGTTGATGATATATTCCTGGATACTACCACCAGTGACACAACCGACGAAGATACGACCAGCGAAGGCGGCGTACTCAGCATTACGGTATTGCCGGTAAGAGATGTTCTGTTGGAAGACTATCAATTCAGTTTTGATACGGGTGAAACCATTCTGGGTTACGCGATTTCCAGAATAGAATCGACCGACGGCGTTAAAATCGAAAGCATCGGCGGCGACGTGGAAATCGGCGTAGTCGATGTTATCGGCGAAAACGCACATCGCATCGATATTAGCGGTAAAAACTCCGTTTCCGTGCTGCACGTCATCGCCAACAACATGATATATGAGATTGAGAACGAGACTCAGGGCGATATGGTTTTTGTACATGTTGAAACTGTCGTAGCCATGGAAACTGGAGACACCAGCACAACTGATGACGAAGATCCTATAATTTTTGAATCCATTAAGCTGGGCGGCAATCTGGGCCTGACCACCGCGACAACCGGCCAGGCCATCGGTATCTTTTGGGCATCGTGGAAGGCGAAGAACCGAATGACCCCAATGTTGACCCGATAGGCATAATGAATACCGGCTTGGTCATGCCCGGCGGTGTTAATGTTATAGAAATCGCCGGTTCTCTGGGTAACGCTCATATTGGCGGCAATATTAACCGTATCGTGCTGAACAGTGATGAGAGCAATAAACCGGGACAGTTTGGCGGTATCGTGGGCACGGTTTTGGTAACCGGCGACCTGGGGCGTATTTACCTGGGTGACGGCTTGCTCGATCCTGGTCGGGGTGATTACGCTCTGTCCGGTCTGTTTGTCCGCGGTTCAATAGGAGATATTTATATTGAAGGGCCGGGCAATGATATTGCCGGTCCGATTTTCGCGGGCGTTTCTATTGATAGTGTTAACGTCAGCGACGGTGCCCGGATAGTCGGTTATAACGGCATAGCTTTGGCCATGGACCGGGTCAGCGGTGTCGGGTATATGGGCGTGAATATTACCGTAAGTACCAGCTTTGACGACTTCATTGACTTTGACGATTATGCTTTAAGCGGTCCAATTGGCTCCATCGAAATAACCGGTGACGGGTCAGAAATCTGGGGTGGTCTCATCAGGGCCTCCAGTATCGACAATATAAAAATCAGCGGCGGTGCTGAGGGAATGTTTTATTCCCGTATAGATTGTGCCACGGTATATTTTTCCAACACTGGATTTATTGATAATATCACTGTGGGCGGGGCCGGCATTCAGGATTCCATGATTCTGGCTGGTCGCGAAATCGGCACAATTAAGGTTACCGACAACGGCACTATCGACAACAGTGAAATTCGCAGCAGCTTCAATGTGGGCAGCATAACCGTTCGCGAAATCAACAACTCTGATATTTCCGCCTATAACGAACTTAATAAGGTAACTGTCAGCGGCGATGTTTTTGACCTGGAAATCGAAGCCGGTGAACTAGGAACACTAAAGGTCGGCGGCGACATGCTTGGTTCAGCGATTTTCGTCGGTGGGCCGGTTAAATCAATCCAGACCGGCGGCGACCTCATCAGTACCATCGAAGTAACCGGGCCCTACGGCGACCTGAAGAAGATTAAGTCCGGCGGCGACATCGGCACGCCTACCGGCGGTGAGATTATTGTCGATGGTGTTGTGGGCAGTATTACCGCTGAGGGTGATTTCCTGGCGGGTCTGCTGATTAACTGGGATCCTCAGGCGGTTTCTCAGGCTAATCCGCAGGGGCCTCACGCTAAATATGATATTGACGGCTATGTGCTTAAATCGCTCAAGGTCGGCGGTGAGATACTCGGCCTGGGCGACATAGGCGGTGACGTGGGCAAGATTCAGAGCGGCGAAGATTTTGGTCGTGAAGGCTCTGATTTCCGCGTACATGGCGACTTCAAGTCACTGACCGTGGGCTCGAAAAATCATGTGGGCGACATCGAAAGCAGTATTACCGTTGACGGCGATCTGGGCACGCTTAAGGTTTACGGTGCTGTCAATAACGACATCGATGTATTTGGCGACTTCAAGTCGCTGGTCACTTACGGCAGTTCGCAGCATCGCGGCGATGTCAACGGGCGACATCAGCGTCGGCGGCGACTTCGGCGGCTACAAGATTAACGAAGGTAATTTCAACGGCGACCTGAATGTCGAAGGTAAGGTCGGTAAACTTATCACCAAGGGCGGCGATGAAACAGCTAACAGCTTTGCTTCAATGAGAACTTCGTACACCGCTACGGCTGGCGGCGATCTTCATAAGGTTGACGGCAGCGAGTCACTGGTCGAGGATAATTCGGCTGCGATTCTGACTTCGGACAGCTTTAAGGCTGGTGTGCTGGATGCGAAGAATGATACGCAATCAAGTTACAGCACGGTTCAGAGTGCGGTAGGAACATTGGCAAGTGAAAGTTCTGATATTGTCGGTGAAGTTACCATTGACGGCGGCGGCGGGATTGAAATTGATGGTTCGATTTTAGGAACCTACCATTCGACCGACAGTATCGATACTTTACATATTTATGGTGACATAGCTGTTGACGGTGTGCTGCTGATTGAAGGCGACCTGGATGAACTTATCGTCGAAGGCAGTATTCTGGGGACCGTGCGGGTTACCGGCAGTATCGGCAGTATTGTCGCGACGAATGTTGGTGACGAAAATGGTGCGGCGGTTAGTGTGACGGCGGGACGCAATATCGATGAGATTGAAATCACCGATACCATGGCCAACAGTTTTATTCTGGCGGGTTTTGATCCGGGCGAAAATCTTATCGTTGACGGCACGGCTGTTGATGCCAGCGAATACGCTGCCTTTGGCAATATCGGCGAAGTCACAATCAATATTTTCAACCGCTCGGTTATCGCCGCGGGGCGTTAGTCCGGGTGTGAATACCGTGTTTGGCGACCTGGACGGCAGTGATACCGCCGGTGTGGGTATCAGCACGATCGACAAGGTTTATATCAATGTGATTGAAGGCGACGGTACACCTTTTGGTATTTTCGCCGACACCCAAATCAATCAGGTTACCGTGGAAGACCGCGACCTGCCCGTTCCGATTATGCAGGCTAGCGGTTTTAGGGTCTGGACGGTGGCGGCGAGTTCGCCCAGTATGCCCAATGGCCAGATTTTTGAGGCGGGCACCGCGGCGATTTTGGAAATTAGCGGCAAGACTGTCAAAATCACCCTTAGCGGTGATGGAGTCGGCGAGGTATTGGCCGGTAACAATTGTATTTCGGCTATCTCTCTTAACGGCACAACTTCCAAAACCAAGGTTAAAATCAGTGTCAGCGGCGGCGAGTCCATTGATATTACCGACCTGTTCACCAGCGACGATGGCGAACTGGGTCAATTATGCATCGACGGAAGAATCTATAGTGTTAACCGGCGACGCGTCACTTAATGTAGATGGTTCGATTGGTTCTCTTGAGCTGGAGGGCGTGGGGGCAAGGCAGTGAACTGTTCATCGGCGGCGACGCCGGCAGGGTGGAGCTGGGGACTGTCGAGGCAACATCAACTCTGGCTACCAGTATCACGATTGCTGGTTCGGTCGATAAGCTCACCGCTGATGATATTATGGCTAATTCCACTATCAGCACCGGCGACCTGGACAGCGTAAAAATCGACGGCGACCTCGCCGGAGTTATTCTGGGCCAGGGCAACTATATTGACTCTGTCAGTATCAAGGGCGACCTGGACTATGATGGTGTAATAAGTTCTGAAGGCGGACTTTATACCATCAAAATCAAAGGTGATGTCTATGGCGGCATACGGGCCGCTGAGGATATTGACTCCTTCCAGTCGGGTTCATTGTATACCGCGGTCATTGCCGCCGGCGGGAACTTCCATCAGGCTAAAATCAAAGGCGATGTAACCTACAGTACCATCGCTTCGGGTCTGGATACGGGAACCGATGCCCACATTTCACTGAACGACATTAGCGGTCACGGCGACCTGGACAAAGTTACCATTTCCGGCGACTTCATTCAGTCGAATATTGTTGCCGGTGTCGCCGCGGGTGTTGACGGCATGTTCGGTACCGGCGACGACCTGATCGAAAGCAGAGTCGTCGAAGACCAGGATGCCCCCCAGGTTGTCAATGTAACATTCCCGGATTTGTATACTATTAACGTAGAGTTCCGCGAAGTAAACCAGACCGACGCTTCGAGTATTGGTCAGGTCATTATCAAAGGTGAGGCTGAAGGTTCCGGCAATACCGGTCAGTCTTTCGCCATCATTTGCCGCAGGTGACATTGAGTCGGTCATGATAAATCGCATCGCTTTTGCCGGAGATGGCAATCTAATTCGCAGCGAAGTTTCCACCAAGGACATCGACGGCTCAACTCTGGAAGTAGCCGACATCACCTCCGATAACGCCCAATGGCAGTCTTTCCAACTGTGGTCACCGGGCTTTGACCTGGTATTCGACGGTAATGACGTTATCATCGCTGGCGATAATGATTCCGTAACCGACCCCACGGTATGGGTAACTTATGACGCCGAGACCAACACGGCTTCTTATCACAACTCCGAAGGGTTCGCCACGAACAAATTCGGTGCCAACTACTTCAAGGTCGTGCTAAAGTCCAACCAGATTACCAACCGTAACGGCGTGGCTCTGGATGGTGAGTTTGATGGTTCCTGGCCCAGCGGCGACGGTGAACCGGGCGGCGAGGACTTTGAATATTATTTCGCGGTAGCTGATGTAGGCGGCGGCATCTCAACTTCGTATGAGCCTTTCGCTCAGAGCAATTTCCCAACCAACCGCTGGTGGAACTATCGCAGCCAGACCGGCGACGACCTGAACAACACCACCGATGACGCCTGGACCGAAGAAGACCTCATTCGTCTGACGGGGCTTGAGGCCGGCCAAATTATAAATGTCATCATTGCCGACACCGGGTTCAACTCCAGCGACAATATAGTATTCGACGAAGACAGTTTCAGCTTGCGTCTTTTGTATGTCGAAGAGGAAAACGCTGCCGGGGTACAGAGCCTCACCAGTACTTACGCCACCGTCATTGACGCAAAACGCCCTTGAGAACCTAAGTCCTGTCAGGGACATGGTCGCCCCAAGCCTGGATGAACTGGCATTCGTGGGCGGAACGTTCTATGGCTATGAAGACCAGGGCCAAACTGTTCTATACAATAGACCAGACGGATATGACTGTAACGCTTCTGGAGAACACCCTCGACGACTTCAATTCACTGATTGCCGGACAGGGCCACTATTCTGGGCCTCAAAGCCCTTACCGGTCGTATCAGCGACAGCATCTGGGCGATTGCCGATTTCCGCACATTCGATAATCAGCAGGACCAGTATCTGGTGCGTATCGACCGAATCAGCGGTGACTTTGACGCTTCAAACACCGCATTGCGTCCCTCGATAACTCTATACAACAATCCTGTCGGTTACGACAACATTACCGCCCTGTCGGAATTTAACGGCCAGCTGTACGCAGTTGACGGCCATTCCAACACCCTGCTCGAAATCAACAAAACTTACAGTGTGGTAAACGAAACTTCCGGCGTTGCCACTGCCATCGGTAATGGAATCGGCCTGGAAGGTCTGGTGCCGACCGGTCTGTCAGGTCAGCGATGACGGTTTCTACCTGCTGCTGCTCCACGATCAGCCCGCCGACAGCCGGGCGAATTTGGAGAAAGACGCCCTCTTTGTTGTTGACGTGACAACCGGTACAGCAGACAGCGAACCATGGCAAACCTTCGACAACAGCGATTTAGAGCGTCACGGCATGGCCATTGAGCCGGGCGGCGCGATTCTTATCGCTATCCCTCTGCGTGAATCACCGATAGGCGACACCATCGAGTTTCGATGAATTCCCTGACCCCGATCGAGCATACTTTCGGCTCCGATGTCACCAATTTCGGCAACAGCAACTGGGTTGATTCGAGAACTTCAACTATTCCCGCCAACGCCGGCTTCGGCAGCTATATCAACGGTGGTTACTACTACGGCGTAAATATCAATTACGCTCATGGTGCCGGCTATGACCAGGTCAGTTTCACCATTTCCGACGTTGAATGGCAGAATGAATCTGATTACGGCACGATTGTAGCTGTCGCTGACGACAGTGATTTTGTCCAGGTAGTACGCACCGGAGCCCACAGCTTCCGCGTTGATATTGACGCTGAAAGCGGTGATGGTGATGTAAAAGTCTACTTCGCCGGCAGCAGCATGATAGAATCTCTCGCGGCCCAGCAGGTTCAGGTTACCGGCCCCATCATCGGCGAAGCCACCAATGACGACCTGATACCCACCAGGGACACAATTCTGACTGATATGAGTTCGCTCACTTTCGCGTCCTCACCTCTGGCGGTTGATATTAAAGCCGACATTTCCGAAAATTTACGGCAGAGGTTGGCTCTGGAACTTACCCCCCAGCAAATGAACACCCTCGAAACCGACCTGACCAGCGAATTCCTGAATGATGTTGAGACTATTCTGGTAGCAGAGCCGGAGCTTTACGCTGACCTTATTTCAAGTGTGACCTGGACTATCTACGACGGGCTCGCCTACGATTCCCTCCAGGACACTTTCATGCTCTACAGCACTACAACCTCGGCAAAGAACGCGTCTACACCGACCAGACCGTAGGCAGCGTGGTGACCACGGTTGACGAAAAAATCACTGTCCGACCAATGACCATTATCGACCCGGACAGTGTCACCGACGAATATGTCGTGCTGGACGAAGAAATGCTCACCGAGCTTTATCACAACCTGGCACCGTCGCTTGATTTCAGTAATATCCGCGGTCTGGAGTTTGGCGAAGGGGATTCGCTTTACGCCGTCGTCACGGTCCACCGATACTGCCAATAACATCAGCCGTGACTCCCTGCTTATTATAGACGACATCACCGACCCCCGACCCGATTGCGGGAATGCACTTGTCGGTCCATGATTTGAGCGATATAGACATTTTTGATAATGTCACCAATAACATCACCAGTCTGGCCTACGGCAATGCCTCTACCGCTTCCGGCATAAGCGGCTTGCTCTTCGGCATTGACTCTGCCACTCAGTCGCTGGTGGTCATTGACGCGGCGATGCATACCGGCACGGAAAATGACCAGGCCGCCAACAATGTCAATTATGGCAAAGCTGAGCCAATAGGCGGCAGTTTTGACAATCTGGGTATCAATGGCAGTACGACTTTCGACGTGACCGGGCTGGATTTTGATGTGAACGGTCGCCTCTTCGGTATCGAAAACAATTCCGACAGCCTGGTAGAGTTTACTACCGAAACGCTGGGCGACGAAAACACTACTCTCATGCGTTATGTCGAAAGCCTGCCCACCGGGGCGGATTATACATCCCTGACCTTCGCGGTGGAAACCGTAAACTATTACGACTTCTATAACAGCGTCTACTATACCATTAACAATACCGGTGCCGCCGGCGCTTCCTCAGCCGTTCGGTACAGGGTACCCCACAGGGCGATGAAGTTACTATCACCCTCGCGACAACAACCCAGACCCAAACCGTTAATCACAGTTTTGGCAATGGTTCTAATCCTCAGTTCGACACTGTGACCATTAGCACCGCCGCCGGAAATACTCAGGCTGACATTGCCAACACCGGCGGATTCTACCGCTTTGACATTACCTACCAGACCGACCAGGGAGATATTATTCTCGATATTGCCGACATCGACTGGCTTATCGACGGTACTCAGGGAACTGCCAATATCGATTCGGTTTTCCTGACCAATAATCTTCATGCGTCATTGCTGAGTCTGGATTCCGACAGCATGAGCATTATCATCGACACCGATCAAGGCAGCGGCCATTGGCCGTATATTTCGGCAGCACCGCTGACATGCTCCGCGTGGCAACTTCCGACACCCGTGTTTCTCAGCAGGTAGCGTCCTCAACATCCGAAACCATGCAGTATCAGGTCACTGAGGACGGCGATTACATTCTGAACATCTCCGGCCTGCCGGCGACTTATGACCTGAAAATCATGGTCTTTGACGACGGCAACAGCGATTTCGGCATCGAAGAAACCCCAACGGCTATCTCTACGACCAGGTTGTCCCTTATAACGAACCAGTTGACCTCGGCACCAACAGCCCCGACCTCAGCGAAGACCCCGACGACCCCGGCACTTACACTTATCGCCATGAAGATTGGCCCATTTATATCGAAGGTATTGTCGTTGACGGTCAGGGTACTGCCCTGCTCGACCCCGGTATCGCCAGCAGCGTAATCATGATGCCGAACTGGGCTGTCTGGATGACGTGGATGTCTTTACTTTACAGCTTGCTGAAGGTCAGTATATTTCCATCAACGCTGAAGCTGAAACCTTGTATGGCCGTGACGTATCACAGATTATGGTCGCGATTTACAACGCCGACCTGGAAGCTATCGCCTCGATTTCCAATTCCACCGGTGACGATGCAATGACCGCCGCTGACTCTATCGACCCGAACTACGCGGTTCAGGCGGCATTTGAAATTGACGGGCATGAGGGAATCGTAATTGACCCCAACGTCGATGGCCTGGGCACTTATTATGTCGTGGTCAGCATGGAAAATTCTGATGCCGACCTCGACGAGAGCATAGCTTACCGGCTCAGGATTGAAACCACAGACCCCGAGCCCATCGAAGAAGCCCCGTCGCAACTAGTTTATCTGAATTTCAACGGTGGAACCGCGGACTATTTCACTGAATATCAGGGTGTGCCCAGCTACTATGCCAACCGCCCGGCATTTGACGCCGAGGCCTTCGATTTAGCCAATATGCGTTCCGGTTTGATTCAGGAAATTGCCGCCCGTATCGAACAGATTTATCGTGACGCCGGCCTGACCGAACAGGAAATCGAGTTTACCACAACCCTGCCCGCGGCAGGCACCGTTTACAGCGAAGTGCTTTTCGGCGGCAGGACTTTAAGTGAAGGTCTGTTTGGGTTAGCCGAAAATATCGACCGGCATAATTATGACCGCACCGACCAGGCTATCGTCCTGACCGATGAACTGGCAACATTCTACATGGGTGACGGATATTACGCCGAGTATTACGGCGACCTCGGCCCGCTCAGCGAAGACGGCACCGTGCGTTTTGACCAGGTTGCTACACTGCTTGCGAACATCGGAGCCCATGAGCTCGGCCACATTCTCGGATTGGAACATGCCACAGAAGTTGATGTCGATGAGCCCAACAACCTCATGGGATACAATGATTATCTGGAACCGCAGGTTCTGACCGAACGCAATGATTACTGGTATCAGTCAGTCGGGTTCACCAATGAAATTGACCTGCTCTTGCGAAATATCGGCTCCGGAACCGTAATGGGCCGCTGATAATTATAGTTACAAAGTTAGCCGAAACGGATGCGGCTAAAATAAATCATAACAGGAGATTTTTTGATGGCTGAGACTCAAAAAAACAGTCGAGGCAGGTTATGGATAGCCGCGATAATATGGTTTTTGCTAACCGTGCTTATCGCGATAATGATAGCTAAAAGTTCAGGTGGCGAAATCTTGGCGATAGTACTTGTGGTTGTCGCGGGTATTACGGTTTTGCTGATTATGAGCTATCTGGCCAATATTCGTGATGATTGCCGAGCCATGACTTCCTGCCTGCGACGGATAATGAACTCTCAAACCCGTAGCGAAGCGCTCATTACCCAAATGAACGAGAACCTGCTCATCAGCGAAAACGTTAAATCAATGGCCTTTCGCGAAAAAGACCGCGAAGTGGTAACTCAGGCTATACAAGCCGAAATCCGCAGTGAAAAATGGGAAAACGCCGCCGCTCTTATCGACGAAATGGAACACTGTTTCGGCAATAAGCAGGAAGCCCATGCCCTCCGTGAGGAAATAGCGCAAAATCAGCAGGCCACTGAAGAAGAAAAAATCGTAGCCGCCATCAAACATGTCGAAAGCCTCTGGGATGATTCACGGCTACGTCGAAGCGGAACAGGAAGTCCAGCGGCTTATCAGAATATACCCCACACACGATGGCATCAGAGAACTGGACGGCAAAACAGAGTTTTAATCGTCTGGAGCATAAAAAAGAACTTTTGGCCCGCTGGGATAAGGCTGTTCAGGACAATGATGTCGAACAGGGTGTCGAACTGCTCAAACTGCTCGACCAGCACCTGACCCCCACCGAAGCGGCCGCTCTGGAAGAATCCGCTCGCGGAGTATTCAAAGCCAAGCTCCACAATATGGGCGTACAGTTTTCACTCTTTGTAACCGAAAAAAAATGGTCCCGCGCCCTTAAGATTGGCCGGGAGATTATCGATGAATACCCCAACAGCAGAATGGCTCAGGAAGTCCGTGACAAACTGGAAGTCCTGGAAAAACGAGCCTCCGAGGAAAGCTGAAAGGGCTAAACCTTAATTTTGTTGACAGTGCCGTTGGTTTATTTATAATCCTTTCGGCGTTATAAAAACGTAAGTGCCTTTTAGGACGACTTTTATGCGAGTCGTCGCATACTGTGCTTTTTCATGGGCCCCCAGTTGCCCGGTAGTGCATAAATGACAGCGGAGATTCAAAATATGAGCTTTAAGCAGTGTACGATAGTTTTATTTGCAGCCTTGACGCTGATTTCGGGTTCCTTTGTTTCGGCTCCTGAACTTTTCGCCCAGTCGGACACGCCCGACGTAGACGCCAGTCTGCTGAGAGACTGGGATGATTTCATGCACTATTCACTCATCGGGAAATGGGAACTGGCCCGTAAGCATGGCCAGGCACTCATCGACAGCAACCCCAACCCCGTATCGGTACTCGAACTGGCCGAGTCCAGCCGCTATTCCGACAGCTATCGCAGTTTGACCCTGCTCAAACAAGACAGCCCCCTCCGCGACATCGCCGACGAGATTCTTAAGCTCGTCGAGGCCGGTCGCTTCCAGAGACGTACCGACAGAGACCGCATCGCCGTTTGAAGTCAAAAGGCTTTCCGGAACTACCCGCGGCAGAATGCTCGCCATCGACCGCCTGAAAGACTCCGGCGAATGGGCTGTACCGGTCATGATTGAAACCTTGCGCGACCCCAGGCGTACCGAAGAGCTGGCCTTGATTCGCTGGGCTCTGCCCCAGTTGGGACTGCCCGCCGTTAATCCGCTGGTAGTGGTTATGCAGGATTGCCCCGCCCTAAATATCAAACTGATTGTCGCCGAGGCGCTCGGCAAAATCGGCTATCATGGGGCCCTGCCCTGTCTGGTCGAAATGCTCGATGCCGAAAATACCAGCCCGGAACTCAAACAAACCATCAAAGATGCTATCAAGGCTATCGACTCCCGCAGTGAATACGCCGGCCCCAATGCCGCCTGGCAGTATCTGCGTCTGGCCAACGCTTACTACAATCACATGCCTTCCCTGCAAGCGCCGGCCAATCAGACAAACGCCAATATCTGGTTCTGGAATGACAAAGAAGGCCTTGTTTCTGAGCAGGTCGAACGTGAGGCTTTCGACGAACTTATGACCATGCGTAATTGCGAGGATGCTATTCGTCTCGATGACAGCTCTGCCGATGCGATTGCCCTGTGGTTGTCTTCATTTTTCCGCCTCGAAGCCAACGGCCATGCTCAGCCCCAGTATTTCGGCGAAAATCACGCCGATGCCGCAACTTACGCACTCACTACCGGCCCCCAGTATTTACAGAGAGTATTGGCAAGATCGCTGGCCAACAAAAATCGCAGCGTCGCTCTGGGTGCCATCAAGGCCCTCGAACGCAACGCCGGGCAGGAATCTTTGCTCTATCATTTAATGGGCCGTCGTCCCTTAATTGAAGCCCTGAGTTTTGCCGACCGGGAAGTACGCTTCAATGCCGCCCTGGCCATTGCTCACGCCCTGCCTCTAAACACCTTCGAACAGAGCAATCTGGTTGTGCCGATTTTAGCTGAGGCTCTTCTCCAGAAGGGACATCGCTACGCTCTGGTTGTTGACCCGGATTCCCAAAGAAGAAATGAAATTATTGGTCAGTTGCGTCGTTCCGAAGCCTTTGCTGAGGTTGTCGGCGGCGAACATTTCGCGGTCACCGTTGAACAGGCCGCGGCCTTGCCCGGTTTCGACCTGATTATTCTGGCCCGCGACATCAAACGCCCTGACCTCGACGAAACTCTCCAGCTTATCGCCCAGGATTATCGCCTGGCGCTTTGCCCCACGCTGGTTGTCGCCGACACTCAGTCGCTGGCCGCTGCCCGCAAAAAATATGAAAACAACAGCTTCCTCAAAATTATTCTGCCCGGCCAAACCGCCGAAGAAATGATAACTCTCGCAGAAAAGGTCATGCAGCACAACTACGCGGCGAATTTCGCTCCCCAAATGGCCGATGAATACGCTGTCAAAGCGGCCCTGGCTTTACAGGCTCTGGCTATTACCAGAAATCCCGTTCTTGATTCCGCCGTGGCTCAGTCGGCACTCTTGCAGGCCGCTCGCGATGAACGTACCGATGTTCAGGCCGCCGCGGTCGCGGCTCTGGCCCGGATAAATTCCCAGGCCGCCCAAAGAGCTCTGGCTAAGTTGGCCCTGGACGAACAAGTCCCCATGGACATCCGCCTGATGACATTTAACTTGATGAGTACCTCCTGCAAAGCCTTCGGAAATCTCCTGCTGGCTGAACAGATTGAGGCCATATACGCGATTGTCAGCTCGGTCGATGCCGACCCCGATTTGCGGAATCTCGCGGCAGAGGCTTATGGTTCCTTGAACCTGCCCAGCTCCAAGGTCCGCCAGTTGATTCTTGACCAGATACAGGCCGGGCTGTAATACTCGGCTGACATCTATAGCGATTTTAACGGTATTGCCGGGTGATATTTGATTTCCGGCCCAGTGCATTGTTTATTTATCAAAATACCAATCACACTGTAAACGCATTAATAACAAAGTGTTACATTGGCAAATATGTTTAATTTTGTAAAAAACAGATGTTTTTAAGCCCTTGCAAATTGGCTTCCCATAGTTTTATTTGTTATAATTGTCTGAATGCGGGCTGTGCTACTGGTTAATACTGTTTCAAATATGGAGCTGAGCAATGTCTGGAAAACCAATTAAAGGTCGGGCAATTGACCACATCGTCGAGAAACAGATGCGTCAATGGGAATTACGGCGTAGCGAGGAGGCTATGCGTGAGACCCGCGCCAAACTGGCCGGACGGGAAATCGATTATATCACCATAAGTCGCGAGCCGGGCAGCAGTGGCGGTGAAATCGCCCGTATCTTGTCAGAATTGCTGGGCTGGCGTAAATTCGACCGTGAAATTATCGACCAAATGTCCAGCAATATGAACGTCCATCGCGATATGCTTGACGGCATAGAAGAGCGTGGGGGCGGTTGGCTGAAGGATTCTTTGAGTTTTGGGGAACAATCTATTGGTCCTGACAAATATTACCGCCATCTTGTACGGGTATTGCTGATAGTTGCTCGTTATGGTCAGGCGGTAATCGCTGGTCGTGCTGCGGGATTGGTACTTCCGCGTGAGAAAGGACTTAGCGTTCGTATTACCGCACCTTTTGCTATGCGGTCTCAGCGTTATGCGGAATTGTTCGATGTCGGTATTGAGGAAGCTCGGATTCTGGTGGAAAAAGCAGACAAGTCCCAGCGTGCTTTCGTTAAACAGTTTCTCAATAAGGACATATGCGATCCCACGCATTATGATATGGTATTCAGTACGGAAAAACTGAGCCCGGAATCGGTGGCAAAACTGATTTCTCGTGCCCTGGATCAGCGTCATGCGGCAGAGGCGATTTAACTAAAAAACGTCGAAGAAGTCATCGCGAACGTGCCTGAGGTGACCGATTTTTGCTAATTTCTGCTCGTTTTTTTTGGTTTTTTGACTTTTTTTTTGTAAAAAGAAGGCTTTTTCGTCAGTTAATTCGTGATAATCTGACCTGGCAGTCTTGGTTGGTGGGGTTTTTTCTGAAGCTTACACCTATCCCGGCGGGACCATTCCAGTTGACTTCGAGGGTGTTGCCTTTTTTGCGCCAGGACACTTCCAAGACTCCTTTGGCTGTGGCATAACTGCCCTTGGCCCAATCCAGGTCTTTGATATACGGGCTTATCTCAAATGCTTGGCCGCCGGGGGAAGTTGGTCTGATTCCCAGAACTATCCGGTTTAAGAAATATACCGGCGCAGACGACCAGGCATGACAATGGCTGCGGGTGGGAAATTCACCGTGAGCTAGAGTGCCCGAAGCAAAAGATTCCCATACTGTAGTTGCGCCAGCCTGTATCATGGGCAAATAAGAATCATATATAGACTGGATAATGGAATCTTCGCGGTCGAATTTTTCCAACATCTCATACATATACAAAATCGCGAAGGGCGAGCCGACCTTAACCGTTTTTTGGGAAGGCTGGAGCACATTTTTCAATAAGGCCTGGACCTTATCCGGGGGGGCGATGTCATAGAGTAAGGCCAGGAAACTTGTATGCTGGGAAACAGAATTGCTAATTGTGCCATTTTCGTGGATACTGTCGGGGTAGGCCTGTTCGTCGGCGAGCCAATAGCTATTTAGCGTGTTCTTCAGCTCTTTTTTGAGCTTTAGCAGGTCGTCGAGTTCTTTTTCCCGTCCCAGTATCTGAGCGCATTTAAGGGCGGCATCAATAGCTCCGACCATGAACATACTGTTATGTAAAACGGTATCTTGTTCCTGGTCAATACCGGCCCAGTCGAAGAGATTCCAGAAGTCGGCACTGAAAAGTCCGTCTGAATTGATAAAATTCCGTGCTCCGTGGAGATTTTTGAGAATAGACGTCCACATTTCCTCTACGAAATCAACATCTTTGGTATACCAATAGTAATCCCAAATCGAAATACCCCAGATAAAGCTCCAGGCGGGCAGCAGGCAGTCCCAGCTGGAGGGTACCTGACATCCGACAATCGGGTAACGCTCCAGGGACTGAGCCGCCAATCGAATACAACGTCTGGCAATATCAGTCGCACCGAAAACGCCATAGGCGAACAGTGATTCGTTTCGGGCATCGCCGACCCAGAAGGTCTGTTCATATAAGGGGCAGTCGGTAAAAGTATCTTCCATGCACAGTTTGAGGGTATGAGCGGAAATATTCCAAATTTTATTCAAGGACTCATCCGCGCATTCAAAGCTGCCCAAAAACTCCACGGGATAGGTTGATTCTATCAATTCAAAGCGCTTAATTACTAAAGGTTCGCTTAGATTGCAGAATCTCATAAACACATAGCGTCCCGACCGGCGTTTGAGACTCGTAAAAACATTTTTTCCCTCACGGGTAATATACGTCATGCCGTTACGATGGTCACCGGGATACTGAACAAGTCCTTCGGGCGAGATATATTCAACGGCGTAAATATCAATTTCAACCCCGGCGGGCGCTTCCAGTTCAAAGCTATAATAGCCGATATTCTGTTGGCCCAAATCGTAAATAAGTTCAGGGTCACCGGCGTCGGCGGGCATAACCTGAAGCTGTCCCCTGCCGCCGGCGAGAAGGTTTTCCGGTTGTAAAAGCTGGCTATCGGCTGGGCGCAGCTGCTTACGATTGATAAACCGGAAATAACTGTCCTGGGCAAACATCTGTTCAGCGTTCAGCTTTTTGATCTTTTCAGCGGTCGCCTGGCAGAATTCTACTTCAGCATGAATCGCCCCGAGCCTCTGCATTTCTTTACGATAAGCCGCCATTATTTCGGCGTAGTCATCCAGCGGTTGCCGCCAGTTCAAATCGTTATTGTTCGCTTTGAACTGCGGAAATTCCAGCAGGGCCCAGCCATTTTCGGAGGCAGTATCGTAAGGATTGACGAAATGATATTCGCTGGCATGAACATTGAGAACTATATCTGTGGTGTGATTAAGGTCCAGGCCATGTGTAATAAAAAGCAAATGCCGCCCCGCCGCTAAAGACACCGTTCCGCGAAAAGGTTTACCGTCAACATAAGTAAAATACCTTCCGTCGCGATAATCAACAATCTCGATCTGGAACTCGATGTTTGTCTCGGCTTCAATGACAGTCGCCAGAGCGAACGCGGGCATGAGCATTCGGTTGGCTTGAACCAGTCCCGGATACAACAGTCTTGCCCAGGGCAGACAATAAATTCTGCTATCGTCACTGCGTTCCAGAATATTGCCCGCTACATAAGATTGAAAGGCCACGGGCAGTTTGGTGAGCAACTGCACATCCCGCTGCTGAATATTTTTCCAGGGTCCGTCCTTGGTTTTGGAGACAACCTGCGCATCTTCAAATTTTAATGCCTGCTCCAGCCGAGCATCATAATACTCGGCAGGTGCCATCTGACAACTAATCTTGGGGGTGTTGCGTGACCATCCCTCCGCTGGTGCAACCTGCCAGCCAGGGTCGGTGATGACCGAGGCAAGTGTACCGTCGGTATATTCAATATTGATCTGAGCTAACAGGCCCGGCTGCCGGGGCACTCCGTGGAAATGGCCTATACCATAATGGCAGGCGATTATCCGTATTTGATTGGCGCCCGGTCGTAAATAATCGGTAATGTCAATCTGGTCATAATAATAATGTTCCGGCCAACCGCGGCAGGGACCATCATTTACCCATTTGCCATTGACAAAAAGTCGATAAAAACTGTCCGCGCTAATGCGTATCATCGCATCAGCCATGCCGGTCTTTAGCTCAAACTCCTTCTCCGCGATAATAATATCATTATAAGCTGCCCCCTCCAGCCTCCGCCAAATCCAGTCAGCTTTAATGTCCAAGTTCAGCATCCTTTTGAGATTTCATCTGGTCAATCTGTTTTCTGATTTCCAGGGCTTTTTCCCGTGTAATGGGATAAAAGGCCATGGCAATCAACGCCAGCAGCATACCTGCCGCGGGTACTATAGCATAAAGTATCCTCAGCTTCAATATTGTTTCGGCGGGCTGAACCACCACCCTTTCATCGAAACCGGACCAACTGACCATATAACCGCTCAGAATCATTACGCCCGAAATTCCCAGCTTGAACACCCAGGAATAAACCGCTCCGTACATTCCCTCGCGGCGCAACCCCGACCGAAGCTCGTCAACGTCGCAAATGTCGGCCAGCATTGACGACGACAATATCCACACGCACGTAAGCCCCTGACAGGCGAACAAGGCATAAACCAACTGTAAATAGGGATAAACCGGATTATAAAGCACCCAAGTAAACAGGGACGCGACGACAAACATGGCCTGACCTGCCATGAGTACCCTTTTCTTATCGAATCTCTTGCTCAGCCAGACAATCACGGGCGTCCACAACATTCCGGCTAATCCGTAAAACGTCCCGCCAATGGCTGAAATTGTGGCCCCGCCCTCTTTGTCGCCGCCGTAAACATAGTAGATATTGACATAGCCGCCGAAAGGCATGACCAGGAAAATGCTGGCCAGGACCAGGAAAATCGCCAGGCACAAAAGCAGAAACACCCGGTTTTTGACCGTGTACTTAAAGGCCTCAAAGAATTTTATTTTGGCCTGAGACTGGACCTGAAGATTTTCTTTGCAGAACAATGCCGGCATCACACCGATTATGATTATCATGAGGCCATATCCGGCACCAACCCAGCGAGCCCCGACAACCTCGTTGCCGCCGAAAATATCGAGGAAGCAAAGTTTGTAAATCCAGGGCACGAGCAGCATCCCCCCTACCGCTTCCAGAAAAGTTCGATAGGCCATTACGTTAGTCCGCTCGTTATAATCCGTGGTCAGCTCAAAGCCCATGGCGTTCCAGGGCACGGCGAAAATGGTATAGGAGGTAAAATACAAAACCGAAATTACCAGAAAGTACAAAAACAACTGGAACTCGCTCAGTGCGGCCGGCGGTGCCCACATCAAGGCAAAAAATATCCCCGCAAGTATCGCCCCCAGGATGATATAAGGCCGACGCCGACCGAAGCGGCTGCGGGTGTTGTCGGAAATATTGCCCATGAGCGGGTCGCTGAGGGCGTCCCATAAACGCGGGACAGACAAAGCCCAGCCCAGATACTTGGGGTCAACCCCCAATGCCAGATTGTATATCGGAAACGCCATGATAAGGATGGTATTAACCATGAGGGTATTGGCGAAGGCGCCCATCCCCCAGCAAAACTTCTGGACAAAAGGCAGTTTAGAGCTTAAAGTCGGTACCGTGGCATTTACTGAATTTGTATTTTTCACTTTTATTTCTTCCAAAACAACGACAACGAAAATATTTAGCCGCAGATTACGCAGATTACGCGGATTTTTAACGGCAAATAATTTCTTTCGGCCCTTTTGGGCTTATGGTTGGTTTTTGTCAAATATTCCGGGAGCTTACGCCGCCCGGCTATTGCTCTTACGACCCCTTCGGTGCCTTTTGATGAAACAATCTATGAATAGTTACTTGTCCCTAATATAATTTTCGTACTCAATGGGTCGGCTTACGGAAAAATGGCGGAAATACTTCTGGCCGTCCTCTTTCTCCCAGTACATCTTCGCTCGCTCCACCTGCCATTGCACAATATAGAGCAGGCGCAAATCATGCTTTTGTACCGCAGCTTGTAACTCCTTAAGTGTTTGAGAGTCATTATAAAATGTTTCCTGGATAATAATCGCGGGATTATTAATGTCGCATTGCTGAAACTCCTGGGCGATATAATCCAGCACCTTGTCAGCTTCAAAATACACATCGAAGGCATAAGCAGCGGGATAAAGCCCCGACTCCTTGTAAATTTTCAGCATGTTTGTAAGGCGTCCCGGATTAACCGCGAACGAAAAACCCAAAGTGTCAGATGTGCCGAATTTATTCGTATAGTCCCGCCACAGCCGCTTGTCATATTCCGTACAGAAACCTTCGAGCCCACCCAGCTCCAAACCTAAATCATATAAAATTTCGACCTTGTCTTTAAGGGTATCGTCAACAATCTGTTTGGTGGAAAGGATAAAACTCAAATTTTCCTTATATCGTGCATCTTCCCATTTTTCCCACTCCATAGGATTATTGATGCCCTGGGCGGCAAATCTGATTGTCACCGTCTCAAATCCGGTTTTATGAATCAGTTCCAGAAGGTTTCGCAGATTTTCCTGATGCTGCGGGCACAGCCTGCCGGCGGCCCCGTCGATAGTATGGCCATACATGTGTTTATATTTTTCCGGCACTGCGCCGGGCCACTGTGAACCTTTGGCAGCTTTATCCTGGGCAATATCCATAAACCATAAAACCAGGGCTATCTTGCGCTGCCCACTCTGATACATCATTTGCAAAGACTGCTGGACATAGCCGGTTTCCTGCAAGTGAAAGGCCCCTACGGCATGCTGCAAAACTCCGGGCTTCCACCAGGCGTGAGGCTCATTTTGCAGGAGATACTCATCGTCGATTCGACAAAAGGCGTAATTACTGCCCCCCAGCGACACAATTCCTGCCGGCGGCTTCGGCTGAGCAGCCCATAAATTATGATTCATAAAATATTCCAACAGAAAAACCACCGCCAAAGCAAATAACAACTTATTCATGAATTAGCCTAATCCAAAAATCCGAACATGCCCGGCAGCAGCAGCGAAATGCTTTCGATATAAGTGCAAATCAGCAGGGCCGCGACCATGGCGATGAAAAATGGGATAATCTTGCGAATCACATTCGTGACCGTTGTTTGGCCGATGCCGCAACCGAGGAACAGACACGTCCCCACCGGCGGCGTGCACAAACCGATGCAAAGGTTCATTATCATTACAATCCCGAAATGCAGCGGGTGCATGCCCAGTTTGGTAACTATCGGCAGGAAAATCGGGGTAAAAATCAAAACCGCCGGCGTCATATCCATGAATGTCCCTACTACCAGTAATATTATATTAACAAGCAGCAGAAGGACGATTTTGTTATCCGTAAGGCCAATCAACATCGTGCTGATGTCCTGCGGGATGTTCTGCGCCGCCAGGACCCAGCTCATGGCCATGCTTGTGCCAATCAGCAGAAACACCACCGCGGTTGTTACCCCGCAATGCAGCAAGATGCCGGGCAGTTCCCTGAGTTGAACCTCCCTGTAGAAGACCACCGCCAGCAGAAATGACCACGCCACCGCTACCGCTGATGCTTCGGTGGCGGTGAACCAGCCGGCCAGAATTCCGCCCATAACAATAAAAATCAGCAGCAATGCCGGAATCGCCGAGAAAAATTTCTTGGCGCTCTGGCTAAACCCAAAAATGTTGCCCTTGCCATAGCCGTTTTTAATGGAAATCAACCCGCTCACCACCAGCAAAAACAACCCCAGCAGGATGCCCGGTAGAATGCCCGCGATGAAAATTGCCGCGATCGATACCGCCCCGCCGGTCGCCAAGGAATAAACTATCATTACGTTACTGGGCGGAATCAGCAGGCCCGTAGTCGCGGCGGTTATGGTAACAGAGGTGTTAAAATCTCGGTCGTAGCCTTTCATGTTCATCAGCGGAATCATGAAACCGCCGACCGAGGAGACCGCCGCGGCCGCGGAACCGGATATCGCTCCGAAAAACATGCAGGTTACCACGTTCACAAACGCCAGGCCGCCTTTGAACCGCCCTACCAGCACCTCCGCGAAATCTATCAACCGCCGGGCAATCCCGCCATGGCCCATCAGCAGACCCGACAGAATAAAAAACGGTATCGCCAGCAAAGTAAAACTGTCGATACCCGTAGCGATTTTATGAGCTACCGCTACCGCCGCGGGGCAATCCATCAGGATGAACGCTACCGTCGTCGCGATTCCCATACAAAACGCCACCGGCACGTTTATCAGCAACAGGAAAACAAATAACAAAACTAATATTAGAATCGTAATATCCATTTAGCTGCCCTCCCGGCTCAGAGCCTTCACACGCTCGACAAAACCCAGCAGGCTGTAAAGCACCATGAAAAAACCACTGACCGGAACTGCCAGATAAACATAGCCCATCCTTACATTCCACACCGGCGAGCGCTGGTCCATCGCCAATGTGCATTTTACCAAATCTGCCCCACCGAAAAGCATTACATAAATCGCGAAAAAGGCTATCAGGAAAAACACCAGGATTTCTGTCCATTCGCGTTTTCGGATTGATAGTTTGCCTACAAAATAATCTATGCCCAGATGAGCCCCCCGGCCCAAAGCCACCGCTGAACCCAGCAATGCCACCCATATCAGCAGAAATATCGCCAGTTCCTCGGTCCATTCACTGGGGTCGTTCAGAACTTTCCGGGTGAACACCTGCCAGAGTACATCCAGTACCAGGGCAGCCATCGAAATAATGACTATTCCCTCCAGGATTTTGTCCAGTATTTTTTTTAGTGTCGCCATTTATTTTACCTCCCTGATTTTGCGGATTAAATCGCCCAGACTCGATTCCTCATACTTTTTCATCATAGGCTCAACCGCCTTGCGAAACGGCTCCTTGTCAGGCCGAAAGACCTCCACCCCATCCTCCTGCACAACTTTCATCGCGTATTCCTCACCCTCGCGCCATAATTGTTTTTGGTACTCCACCGATTCATCAACCGCTTCCTGTAAAATCCGCTGATGCTCCTCCGAAAGCGACTGCCACACCCGCGAACTTAACACCAGCATATCGGGTATCCGGGTATGTTCGTCCAGGCTGTAATATCGGCAAATCTCATAGTGACGTGAACTCAGCAGCGAAGGCGGATTATTCTCCGCGGCGTCAACGACGCCCTGGTCCAGCGAGGTATAAAGCTCACCCCACGATATCGGGGTCGGGGCTCCGCCCATTGTCGAGACCATTTCGCGCACAATTTGACTGGGCAGCACCCGCACTTTGAGGGTCATCCCATCGGCACATAGGTCAGAAGGTTTCAGTATTGGTTTTTTCGCGTAAAAACTCCGCGCGCCCGCGTCATAATAGCAGAGTCCCCGCAGTCCTTTGGCCTGTCCGGCGACCAGCAGGGATTTGCCTATCTCGCCCTGACAGACCTTCCAGAAATGTTCCGAGTCCCGAAACAGATAAGGCATACTGAAGACCTTCAACTCCGGTACAAACGCTTCCATTGACGCTGTCGAAGTCTTGGTCATGGAAAGATAGCCTAGTTGAAGGCCCTCGATACATTCTTTTTCGTTGCCCAATTGTTCACTGGGATAAATAAATATTTTTAACGAGCCGTGCGACTTTTCCTGGGCTCTTTCGGCCATAAAAACCATGGCTTTGTGAACCGGATGGCTGCGGTCCAGTCCGTGGGCGAGTCGCAATACCCGATTCTCCGCCGGTGCCGGCACCGACAGCAATCCCAGCAATAAACAGCAGGCGATTCTCTTCATCATCTTCAACCTTAATAATTCCAGTCAGTCAGCCAATGGTTCAATATCAACTCTTCAACCCTTAACTGTTTATTCGATTTGATAACGACATCCACATATTCACCCGCGGGAATATCAAAATAATTATCACTAAAAAGCACTTCGACATTTTCGGTCGCGGCCAGATTAACACAACGTGCGAATCTCTGGGCGCTAACCCGGCAAACCATTTCATATCGGTCCGAAGTTGTCTCGCTCAGCATTTCTATTTTGACATCAGGCTCCTGCCAGTCAATATCTTTCCATAAATTATGGAAGTAAATCTCCCGGGTCGCTCTTTCCAGTCCTTCAAATTCCGCGGTTAAATAGCCGTTTGGGGCCTCCAAAACGCTACTAACCCTGCTAAACTCCAAAGCAACGTTACTATCCTGCGAGCCAACCGCGACCTCCGCTTGTTTCACAATCTGCTTGATGGTTCCCTCGATATTCCGTAAATAAACTCTGACATTTCCGGCTATATCCGCCTGCGAATTGTTCGTCAGATACAGCTCAAATCCGCCGTCCATCTCCCGAAAGGAAAACATCACAGGCCGACACGCTCTTTTCAGGGCATAATAAGCCTGCTTGGGCTGGCCGTAATAGTCCACCAGCGACCAGTTTGCCGCCGGCCAGCAGTCGTTCAGCATCCATATCAGGGCACCGGCATTTTCCGGCTGACGCCGCCGATGATGCTGGAATTCGGCATATAAATATTCCGCGTAAAAAGTGCCCGCGGTCTTGACAAAATCACTGATACTCTCAGGCCGATAAAACAGCCTCTCCGCCGCCGCCCGCTGCAACTGGACAAAAGTCTCCGGTATCGAATTATAGGGATTATCCTGCACATGGCATTCCCATATATCATTCAAAGGCCAAAGGTTCTCCGCCGGCATGAACTTCTTGAGACTGCGAATGACCGGCGGGCCGTGCAGGCCGAACTCCGACATGAAGACCGCCCGCTTTTTATCGATATACCCGCGGAATTTTGTAATATCGTCGGCAAAGGCTTCTTCATAAGTCCCGCCGTGGGTGTCGCCGCTGTTACCATTATTGGAAATATCATTGTCGCTGAACGGACTGGAGGGCGTATAACTGGCCTGCGGGATGCCGTCTTTGACGATACCGTGGGCCAGATACTTCGTTATCAAATCACCCCGCGTAATGAGCGCACCAAAAGCCCCGGTCTTTTCGTTTCCGCCGCACCAATGGAATATACACGGATGATTCCTCAGCCGCCGGACCTGATACTTGAATTCTTTTACCACTTCATCGACAAAATCATGGTCATCGTCCGGAATATCACCGCAGGCGAACATCATGTCCTGCCAAACAAGCAGTCCCAGTTCATCACAAAGGTCGTAAAATATATCCTTCTCGTATATGCCGCCACCCCAGACCCGCAGGGTGTTGAGATTTCCCTCTTTTGCTAACTCTATCAGCCGGAGATAAGTCGCCTCCTTAACCGAACCGGTAAAACAATCACAAGGCACCCAATTAGCCCCCATGCAGAAAATCTTCCTGCCGTTTATCTCGAACCTAAAACTCCGCTGGTCATCTCCTGTCGACTGCTGAATAAGCTCTACTGTCCGAAAACCCATCCGTCCGTTTTTCTGGTCGAGAACCGTCGCACCATTTTTAAGCCTGACATCATAATCATAAAGCACCGCCTGGCCGTAACCGCTGGGCCACCACAAATCGGCGTCATCGACCTTTATATCAACAAAATTCTTAACCCCGCTGCATTTGATTTGCTTTTGGAAACTATGCTTTTCATTGCGAATTTTTACTTCGATAGTGAATTGCTGTTTTTCATCCCGCAGCGTTTGTGCTGTTTCAGGGTCAATCTCGATATCAAACGAAGCGCTACCCTTAGCGTCACCGCGTGCGAACACATTCTCTATCACGCCCGGTTCAACTGCCCGCAACTGAACATCCTGCCAGATGCCCACTGAAGGCAGGTCGGGTGCCCAGTCCCACGAAAACTGACACTGAGCCCGCCGCGAAAATATCCGATGCACATTGAAACAAGCGAAATATCCTTCCACGTCACGCTGCTCGATGGTATTTCGTGTCGAGTGAATCTCAATTTCAAGCAGATTAACCCCGTCAAGCCTGATAACTTCGCTTACGTCAAAACGATACTGAAGAAACATATTACTTGTCTCTCCCAGCACCAAACCATTTAGTCGAACCGTCGCATAGGTATCAATCCCGTCGAAAATCAGTTCCAGCTTCTTACCAGCCAATTCCTGTCCAATGGTAAATTCACGATATATCAGCCAGTCACAACGTGAGACCCAGGAGCATTGCTTGAAATTATCCGCCCAGAACGGTTCCGGTATCACTCCGGCGTCATGCAGCGAATTATGAACATCGCCAGGCACATCAATATCCAGCGTCATGCCGCAGTCGATATGTTTATTGGCCTTCGGACAACGAAGCTGCCAATTACCGTTTAACGATATATTTTTCACAGGCATAACTATACTCCAATATGCCGAAACTCAACTTTGACTATCGGACATCCCGGGCCCCAACCGCCCCCATTATCCAGATAAACTGGAAATTATACACAACGACAATGAAAATATTTAACCGCGGATTACACGGATTACGCGGATTTTTAACGGCAAATATTTTTTGCCACCCTAGTCATATTTGTATCACGGAGAACGTGGCTCAAATTAGCCATATCCTCCGCGTTTGCAGCTTTTATTCACTTTTGCCGTTATCTGCTTACCGCGACAGCCAACCCCCATCAACCGCCACGGTATAACCGGTTACGTAATCCGAAGCCTGCGAAGCCAGAAATACCGCTGTTCCCTTGAGGTCTTGGGGTGTCCCCCATCTGCCGGCGGGTATCCTGCTCAGAATTTCAGCGTTACGCTTTTCGTCCGCCCGCAGTGCCGCGGTATTATCAGTAGCCATATAGCCCGGAGCGATAGCGTTTACATTGATATTATGAGTGGTAAGTTCGTTAGCCAGCAGCTTTGTCAAACCCATAATCGCGCTCTTCGAGGCAGTATATGAAGGGACAAACACCCCGCCCTGAAAACTCAGCATCGAGGCGGTATTGACAATTTTGCCGCCGCGTCCCTGCTCAATCATCACCTTGGCGACCGCCTGCGCAAGGAAAAACACCGTGCGAATATTGATATTCATCACGTCGTCCCAGTCCTTTTCCGTGAAGTCCGTAATCGGGGCCCGGCGGATAATCCCCGCGTTATTAAAAAGTATATCAATCGAACCCAAAGCGTCTTTGGTCTTGCTGATAATCTCCGGCACACATGCCTTATCGCTCAAATCAGCGTTAATCTGCACAACCTTCCTGCCCAGTGACTCGATTTTAGCGGCAGTCTCGGACATATCGATAACATCGACCAGAGCAATATCCGCCCCGGCTTCTGCCAGACCAAGGGCGAGTCCCTGGCCGAGCCCCCGGCCCGAACCGGTTACAATCGCGACTTTATTGTCAAGTTTGAATAAATCCAATATCATTTTAAAATCCTTTTTCGTCTAAAATTTATTTCAAATCCCGCATTGCCACGCCGTCCATATCGTCGAAATCCTGATTCTCGCCGCCCATTGCCCAGATAAACGAGTAATTCCGCGTACCAACCCCGGCATGAATCGACCAGCTCGGGGAAATAACCGCCTGCTCATTCCGAACCACCACATGCTTAGTGCTGTCCGGTTTGCCCATATAATGGAACACACAATCCTTATCCTTGTCGATATTGAAATACATATAAACTTCCGTCCGCCGGGCATGGGTATGCACCGGCATGGTGTTCCAGACACTGCCCGGCGTGAGTTCGGTCAAGCCCATCACCAGTTGACAACTCCTGGTGCCGTCCGGATAAATATATTTGTAAATCGTGCGTTTATTGGAATTATTTTCATCACCCAGATTGACCGGCGTAGCGTCTTTCTGCTTCATGAGCGTAGTGGCGTACTCTTTGTGGGCGGGATAACTCACCATATAAAACCGGGCTGGCTCTGTCACGTCCACGCTGGCGAAAGCAATCTCTTTATGACCACGGGAAATATACAGACAGTCTTTCGTGTCCATATCGTAAATCCTGCCGTCAACCGAAACCTTGCCGACTCCGCCCACATTGATAATGCCCAGCTCACGCCGCTGTGCGAAATACTTACTTGCCAACTGAGGCGGACACCCCAGCAGCAATGCCTGCTTGACCGGCACCGCTGAAGCGATCACTACGCGGTCGACATCTGAATATATCACCGGTATCATGTCCGGCCCAAAGAGCTTATCAACCAGAAAATCGTTGCGGATTTCTTCCGTTGTCATTCTCTCGAACCGTACCGGGTCAGGGGCAATCCGTGATTCCACTGCCATATTCTCCAACACCGCACCCAGACCGTCCATGGATACTTCCCTTTTCGTCCCTGATGCAAATTTTGTAATTCGCTCCATGGTCTTCATAACAAAACTCCTAAAATGGCCCTTGCCAACTATTACTCAACCTGAAAATTATTTTAGCAATACCGGGCTGGCCAGCTTATCCGCCAGGTTCTGCAAATAAGCCTTAAACTGCCCTGCGTCTTTAATGGCGTCATCACCAAACTCCTGATTATATGCCGCCAACGAATAATATCTGACTTCCTGTGCCGGTTTGAACAGCACCCGATATTCCAAATCAGTTTCCTCTGCCTTAGCTGCCTTCTTAGCATCCCAAAGCAAGGCCAACCCCATCTGCTCCGTACTGACCGCCGCCTTGGACTTATCTTCATCGTCAAAAACCTGGTCACCGTAAGTGCCAAACCAGTTCAGGCCGGCCTTGTTATCCAAGCCATGCACCTCAACCGCATCATGCTCATCAGAATGATTTGTCAGGGCCGCCATCATATCCAACGCCCCGCCCTCTGTTACCGTCACCACATGACTCAGATACCGCTGGCCCGCTGACATGGAAATATCCCACGTCAAACTATAGCTCTTGCCTTTATATTCAAAACCCTCGTAAACCATCCGATAGCTGCTCTTGATGGGGCCATCCGTCCCGATAATAATTCTGGCTGATTTTGCCCGGCCGGGACTGAAACGCTTATCGTCAACGCCAATACCCAAACCACCGACACCTAACGCCGACCCGTTATGCAGCAAATCACGCCCCCAGCTCTGCATCGTATGATGACTGGCCTTATGCGTATGAGCATCACCCAGAAAAGCCTCACGGACCTTGCCGAAAACATCTATCGCCCCGCGCGAATCCCAGTACAAACGATAAGCGACCTTATCAGATTCGATTAGCGGTCCTTCATAACGATACGCTGAACTTTGATTATCCGGCATACGGAACAGGTATGTCTTCGACTTAAACGCCCCGCCGTCCACAAGCTTACCAGTGCCTGCCGCTTCCGGCATTTTCGTTTGAATCGAAATCTCCGCGTGAGCCCGACGCAGGCTCGCCGTCGGCTTGTCAGTATTATTTACGGTAACTTCAACACTCTCGTCAGCCTCCATATCCAGCAGAAAAACTACCGCGTCCGCAATCCCGTCAAAATCAGTGTCGTCAAGCTGGCTGGGCCAAACTTTACCTTTGGCATATACCACAAAAGAATCCGTATCCAGATTCCGCAACTGATTGAGCGGTATCGAAACCAGCTCATCCTTACGCTCGATTGCCAGTGGATTTTTCACGTTGAACAGAAACGCCGAGCCCAGACTATCGCTAAAGTCGAGCCCTAAAAGCCACTTTTCCATCCCCGCGAAATCACCGCTGAAATAATATTTCATCAATTGCCACAAATTCTCCGGGTCCGCTTTAAGGTTTTCCGCCAACGCTCTGAATATCGCTTCTTTCAGTTTCGCCCCGTGGAAATACTTCTCCCAGGTCGAGGACGCGAACGCCAAGTCATCGATACTCTTGCCCGAAAGACCCTTCCGCCAGAAAGCCCGGTAAAGCCCGCAGGCCTCAGCCCACGACCGCACGGCATTCTTTTTGAATATCTCATGAAGCCCCAGCCACTTCTCCGCCGCTGGGTCAATCAGCTCAAACTCATCCGTGCCATAGTCCAGCAGAGAAACCGACAAATCAGCCACTCTGTCAGCGTCATAGTCAAACTCCACCAAATCAAAAAAGCCGTTCTGGTCCGTATCATAATACATCACTACCGCTTCAAGCTCTTTAGCCATTTCCGGCGAGCTGACCTGCGGCGTTGCAACCGCTCCGAAATACTTACCTTCTGAATCCAGCGCCCAACTGCCCCATTCCGCCCCGTAAAGATGAATCCGGCCATCCCACTTGCTGATATAGAGCTTGCCCCTGCCGCTGTTATCTTTGTCAAATTCACCCCTGTCACCCAAAGAATCGCTCTGCGGATGAATATTCATCGGCGTTGAACTGCCCTGCCGGGACGCCTCATAAGAATTCTTGCCCCGCAGCGCATACGGGTCGTTCGGATAATAAAGCTCGACCCGTTCCCAGCGATGGTCATCATCATCCTCATCGAAGGTTAGATAGCACCTCTCCCAGTCAACCCCAAACGCCTCCTCATAACATTTGTCATGCGGCACATAAATCAACTCATCAATAACCCGCCATTCAGGCCGCTGAAAATACTTCGGAACCCACTTGGGGGCTCTGATGTCAGGATATTTGTTCACGTATTTGCTGTAATCAAACTCCTCGTTTTTCTCAAAACGCAGCGTAAGGTCATAGTCCATCTCATTATCACGCTGACTGTCGTTATCCAGGTCATACGAAATATACGCGCTGTCGAGCTTTGCATTGCACAGCGGATTATCGATAAGACGCACGGACATCTCCGTACAACCATCATCGTCCATATCATAAAAAGCGAACGGATTCTCCCAGTTCAAACGAGCGTCACTCAAACCAAACGGTGCCATGTGAGCCTTTAGAAAGATCGAATCACCGTTATAATCCGCAGAAAAATCACACCGACCGGTATTTCGCCAGCACAGAAAATCAAACTTAGACCAGTCAAAATACACCATCACATTATCACGGTCGGTATCATCAAAGACCATGTAATGAGCCGCTCCGCCGAACTTCTTTTCTTTACCCACCTGCGGATTGATTACCACAATCTGCATATCGCTCCGTCCGTCGCCGTCATTATCCGCCCACTTCACCGACAAATCCACCGCTCCGTCATAAACCCCGTCCCCGTCCATATCAACCTGGACACAATCCGAAACCAAATCGCCCAGCTTATCAAAACGGGTCATATCGTCATTTTCGTCAAACCAGCGACACCGCTTGCCGTTCCACCACCGCTCCAATACATCGGCGTCGCCGTCATTATCAACATCAGTATAAATGATCTCGTCAGAGGCACTACCCAAAGTACTTTTATACAAACCATCCGCCCAGGCTCCGCCTGCCGCAAACAATAAGACCGCCAAAATCATTCTAAATCTGTTAAGCATCCATTCACTCCAAACCACAAAACTATTTAATAGTATCGTTAAGCTCTTTCAAAAACTTCTCATCTTCCATCGCGTGCCAAAGCCCCCGCTGTTCAAAGGTATCAAAGGTCCAAATCATAAATCCGTGGGCCCCGTCATTCAGCGCCAAATCACGCGTAGCCAGAATATCACACTTGGCCTGCCCAAAACTCTCTGCCATAAACTTAAACGAGCCAAACTCACCCATGAAAAATGCCTTGCTCTGCAAAATCTCCTTCATGGCATCACTATAAAGCCCAGTCGAAACCATATCTCGCTTATAGCTCTCGGCTAAATCGCATTCCTTGTCAACATAGTAAATATGTATATCTACAAAATCCAGCTCACTGCCCAAAAGCAGCGACGCCTTGGGCGGGCACCGGTCAGACGACTCATCAAGATTACGGATACCGTAATTAGCGCCATCATAATCCTTGCCCACTATCCGGGGAACAAAAATCCCCTCGCCCACCAAAATTTCCGAATCGACCGCATCAATCGCCTCAACCATCGCCTGATGATAGCACGCGAAAATATTCTCATAAAGTTTCTGCCGCTCATCATCGCGGCCCATATTATAGGCCTTGCCGTCCGGCCCTTTGAATTCCCCTTCGGTAATATCGAAAGGCCATTGCGTCCCCTTCATCGAAAGCTCATTCTGACACTGCACCGCCAAAAGCGAGGTCAACAGTGAGGCATCTTTCGCCTTGAGATAATTCAAAAAATCCTGCAAATACAAAGCCCGTGCCCGGTGTCCTTCAACCGTAGCGTAAACCGCGTTATGCGTCCGATGCGTAACATCGTCCAGCCGCAACCCCTCTCTGGCATCCTTAATAATATCCCAGTAACGCTTGTTACGCGGAAGCTCACCATCGCAGAAAGTCGGAAAAACATAAATTCCATATTTCCGGGCCCGCTCCACAAAATCAATAAAATTCGCCATATAAGGCCCATAAAGGCCTTCATTATCGTAATCGCCCGAAACTCCCGGATTATCCAGGTTCCGCCCCACCACAAAAACCCGCACCGTATTATAGCCATACTTCTTCAGCAGTTTGAACATACTCTCAGCGTCATAAGGGTCATAACAGCTCGGCCCGTTCGCTGTGTCTGCCTCAAACGTGCAATGGTCGCCATAACGCAACCGCACATAATTCACCCCTTTAACCACAAAATCATGCCCCGAATCCTTCAGATAGAACCGTCCGCCCCGCTCGGTTTTCCGTAAAAGCACCCGTTCCATCCCGCCTTCGGCAAAATAATCCGCGTGGTCATCTTGCAAACGCACCTGAACCGGCTCACTGACTCGGCCATCGACATTGGTCACACACAAAACCACCGCGCTCCGGTCATAACCAGACGGCACGGTCCAGGTATCCTGAGGATAAGGTAAAATATCAAGAATCTGACCATCAGGTGACTTTATCAGCACCTTCTGATAATCTGTCGTCCATTCATCATAGCGCCAATGTACCAGCCGCCGCCCCTCACATTCAAAATAATCCGCCAGATACAACGCCCGCGGCTTCTGCCCCAGGTCGGTACGATACTGCCGCCCCTCAACCGAGATATTCTTCAGCGCGACACTGCTGCGACCAAAGAAAACCGTCAAACCAATATAACCGCTGTCGTCAAACCCCTCGGTGAGCTTATCGCTTACCGTCTCGACAACCCCCGAATCGCCCAGCTCTACCGAAATGACCAGCTCATCCCCCCGCCTTTGCTGAGTAATGCAAACATGAACCGGCACCGAATAATCAAATTCACCTGTCAGTTTCAGCAGCTCATCTTTTTTGCCAAACTCCTCGGTCTTCACCACCGCTGCCGAACCGTCCGAATCAAACAAAAGACCATAGCCCCGATTATAGAACCCCAGATGATGCAGATGATGGTCGTTTATACTGCTGTCCCGCCGCTCCTTATCAAACTGAAACAAAACCGCGTCGCCCCGCCCCCGCGATAATGAAAAGACAAATCAAATTCCAGCCGCTCAAAAGCCAGCTTGTTCTTATAAGCGATCGTCCCTTTATACTGAGCGTAAACCCCGTCACACGTCGGCAGAACCTCAGTAATCCCCACCACCGGAATACTGAACCACCCAAACGGCTCGGATAAAGGCCGGCCCTCGGCACCGCCTGCCGACAGCACCAGACACCCCATTAAAACCATTACCCGACTCAACATAAAAAACTTTCTATGATTTCGGCGACATCCTCCATCCTAAAGAACATCTCGACCTTGCCCGCAGGCCTCCATCTTCACATTCTAAAACAAACTCACCTGATGATTACCTGTCGAACTCGTTATATCCAGAACCAAATCACCATCCGTCGTCGGTGTGCCATAAACCGCACTGTCCTTCAGAGATTCGGTTACCGTATGTCCCTGATATACATAAACCACCACCGCCGCCGGACTGAACCACTCACCCGCCGCGACACTATAGCTGGCCGAGTTTTTCAATACAAACTTATTGACCGCAATAGCCGACGGCAAATCAACCGGCGAAACAAAACCCATACAATCGTTTATATTAAGCCACTTTTCGCCCCGGAACTGCTCAAACGTCTTGTCATTGAACCCTTCAGCAAAATCGGGATATACCGGAAACAAAGGCCCCACCGAAACCGACGACGCAGCCTCCGCCTTGAAATGAGTAAGATAAACAGTCGCCTCATCACTCAGCGAAACCACCGTGACATACTGAGTCACCGCACTGCCCCACTTACGCTGATAACGAACCGTCATACTGCCGCTGTCTTCGGTTACCACCCCCGGCACAATCGACATTGTCTGCGAAGCTCCGCCCGAACTAACACTAACCGCCGCGTTACCTGACATATTATTGTAAGTAATATTCAAAGGCGGGTCCGTAAACATATCACCTCGGTCAGGAATAACATAAATCGGCTCACGACCAGCATCCTGATGCCACGAAACCGAGACCAGCTTCTGGCTCGTGCGATGCACACCGACTTTCACATACGGAAAATCATAAACGCCATACTGCGAAGCTTCCGCCACCGCCATCTCGTCATATTTACGTTTGGCACTGTTAGGCCAATGCTTGTGCAGCATATAAACCATCATATTCCGACGCAAACCCACAGTAGAGGTGCCAAAATCATAGCTCATATCCCCCATCCCGTTCGAACGCTGACGCAAATAAGCCATCTGCAAAGACCGGCTCTCGAATGCCGCCGCCCCCGAATTACCCCGACAGAGGAACTGCCGAGCGAAATATTCCGTCTGAGTATAAGTCTTCCAGTACCAGTCCTGACCCGATGCGTAAAGATAATCGCCGTCACGCATACTTACCGGCAAACCAACATCTTCCCACATATCGTCAGCATGATAATAAAACGCCTCCGGCACCGAATTGCCAAACAACAGATAAGCCAGCTCGCCGTCCGCCATCATCATCATCTGAACCTGATAGCCAATACTCCAGAACCCGTGGTTCTCCAAAGTTAAATCAGAAAACAGATTCTCCGTACAAATCCAGTCCTGCACCGCCACACCATCAACCAAATCCGTACAGGTAGCGTCTTCCGGCGTGCTAACCGCGTTCATCGCCCATTTCTTGGCCAGATAATCCCAGTTTGACGCCCGCGGGTCACTGGCAAACTTATTCGCCGCAAACGCCAGAAACGGCGCGTTCCAGCAGCAATCTTCACTTCGAGTATCACCCGGCGTCCCGCTGGGTATGGTCTTATCCAGATTATCAGCTTCCAGCGTTATAATTTCCTGTGTCAAAGCCAGAGTATCAGCACTCAATTCGCTTTCCATCAGATGCGACGCCCACGCCGCCCCAGAAAATCCAGCGAAGTCTGCCACGCCGGCCCGCCCCAAGTATGGCTAGCCTCGATATAACGTGAACAGTTCTTGTTCGCCATACACATCGAACGCAGATGATTCTCCAGATGATTCACCAACTGACTGCGCGAAATATCGTGCTTCGTAAAAACCTGCCGCGAAGGCTGCTCACTCAGCAATACCGCATAGACCATAGAAAGATTACTGCCCCCGCGCCCCCACGCGACCCCATGACCAGAGGCATTGAAATACCCACCGCAGGCCTCATATTCGTCACTGGCAAAATATATATCGTGCGTCTCGGCATAACCCACAAAATCCTCAGCCATCCGCAAGATAATCCCCATCTTCTCCTGCGAGCTCAGAGTCTCATTATGCAGCTTGAACGGTGTCTGCCCCAGCGTCGTCTGAACATTCAAACGCTCAGCACCTGCCCCACCCGCCAGCAGCAAACCAACCAACATACCGATAATCATTCTGGTTTTACTCATCAATAAACCTTCTATATTTCTTTTGCCTGCCTTAATCGCTTACTCGTAGCCGTACACTTACGTCTTATTTCTTAACTCAAAACCAATCCTTGGCCATTATCGCTAAATCCATCAAATCGACCATACAATCATCATTCACATCACCCGGCAGAATCGGATGACATAAATCACCGCAGGCCGCTCCTTCAAAGTAGTTAAACACCGCGGTAACGGTCTTCGGCCCGTCCATAATAACAGTTGTCTGGGGCAGGTAAGGGTCAGTCACATCACCAACCCAACGTTCGAACACGCAAACTTCCGGGCAATCAACATAATCGTAAGCGTTCAACTGAACCACCTCACCATTAGTGTAATCATGCTGACCGACCGTCGGCATAACACTATCGACCTTGGCTTCTACCAAAGCGATACCGTCAAACCACGCCCGCGAAAGCCAGTCCGTCTCAGGCCCGTCAATATCGACCGTAAACGACTCAACACCGCTGACCTGCCCCAGAAACTTTTCTACTCCCTGGATGGAGAAAACACCTTCGTTAAAAACCACATCCGCACTGTCATAATCACCCAGCAGCAGCTCATTACCGCTGATACCAATCAAAGTGTACCAATATTCAGAACCGGTCCACTTTTTCTTTACCCAGAAAACGCCGTAAACGTCGTAAACCTTCGCCATGTCCAGACCATCAACAGCCATCGTCAACTGCGGCAAAGCGGTCCCATACCCCTGAAAAGCCGTACCGTTAATAGCAGCCGCACTGCCAATCTTGGGATACCACTTATCGGCAACCGCCGGACTAATCAGCCAATCCGAAAGATTCGGATAACTCGCCGCGTCCGTCGGCCAGAGATTATCCGTACTGCCGTCCACATAAATATCATAGACCAGCTTAGGATAATCACCCACACCTACACCCAGACAAAGTGCCGGGCATAACAGTATTAACCAGATGTAATTCAACTTCATACGCTCTTCCTTGTCTTTATCGAAGAAAGTCTATTTTCTCTTTCTAATCATCGCAAAAAAACCACCGACACCAAGAAACAAAACCGTCGCCGGCTCCGGCACCTCTACCAGTGCCACACCGTCATACCAGGCCCGCTGACCGCCGTTAGTCTGACTTGCCGGCCCGTTGACATTGATGGAAATCGAACTCAAGCCCGAAACCGTCCCCAGTTTTGTCTGACAGCTTATCAAAGTACCTTCACCCAGAATATAACTTGCGTTCGTCTCATCATAGAGAACCAGATCATCACCCGGCAGACCGGCATAAATAAACCAGGTCCCGCCGATGTTGCGAGCATGAAAAACCACATAAACATCGTAACTCTTGCTCGGATCAGCCGCAACGGTCGTCGTCAACTGAGGCAATGTCGGCCCTTCACCCTGAAACGCCGTACCGTCAATCGCCGAAGTACTGCCCGTCTTGCGATACCACTTGTTGTAAACCACATTCGTGGGTGTGACATACGACCAGTCATCCAGATTCGGAAAACTCGAAACATCCGTCGCCCAGGTATTATCTATCGTCGCATCGAAATAAACACCGGTAACCGTATCAACCGTAACAGCCTGAGCAATCGCACAAAAACTCAACACCATCATCAGACACACTAGCTTTTTCATTGCCTTCTCCTTTTCTTGAACCGCTCCAGATTTTATAGCTGCCTCAATGGAGCAATAAAAACAGCCAAAATAACATTTCCCAAACTTTACATATCAGCACCGCACACGTAAGCAAGCAACGCCGTTACCGTTAAATAAACAACCTCAGCCAAAGGCCGAAACCAAGCCGTTCCCTCGTGCCTCCTGCCTAATGCCTCATGCCTTCTTAAATGCCTTTCCCCTAAAAAACTCAATCACACTCAGGCCGAGTGCATATCAGCCAGTTATTCGCCAGATTAACCAAATCGGCTTCATCCACCACACAGTCATCATTGGTATCGCCGTCCGCTCTCGGATGACAAATATCACTGCCGCACACCGGCGTATAAACCAGAACTTCATAGTTCACCATAAGCGATATATTCGCATCAGCCTTCACCCGCAGCGTATTTTCACTATCCGTTATATCGCCGCTGAACCCAATGAAATCATAAATATCCGGGCAGTTCCCCGCCTGCACATCCGTAGTAATCTCAATCCGTTTGCCCTGCACAACCTGATTCGCGCCCAACCCCGGTTGAACACCAATCACCGAATCATCCCGCGGATTAACCGCAAAGCTAGTCGGGTCGGTTATATTTGCCGCTATATCAACCGTAACAAAAGGCCCCGGCGTAGTCTCCACAAACGCCAAACCATCAAACCAGGCCCGATAAGTATCGGAACTCGTCTCCGGCCCATCAATATTAACCGCCACACTGCTAACCCCACTAACCTGCCCCACAAAAAACTGACTGCCATCAATCACAAAAGTGCCCGTACAGAATATATTATCGTACTCTGTCGTACTGTCCGCCAGCCACATCGGCTCACCGTCCAGCCCCACATAGCAATACCAATATTCCGGAGCCAACCGTCCCCAATAAACCGCATAAACATTATAAGTCTTCGCCGAATCAAGCCCGTCAGCCACCATCGTCAACTGCGGCAATGCCGGGCCCACCCCCTGAAAAGCCGTGCCATACAATGCCGCACTGCTGCCTTCCTTGCGATACCATCTATCCACAATCACGCTGGCACTCTCACTGGAACCATAAGACCAGTCCGAAAGCGAAGGATAAGCCGCCGAGTCAGTTGCCCACGTATTACTCGTCGTCGCGTCAACATAAATATCGTAAAGCAGCCCCGGATAATCCACCTCGGTAGCACCTTCAACCAGACCAAAAGCAAAAAACAACAGAATAAAGCCAAACAATATACGTACCATGAACATCTTACCTTCCGTAACCTTCTCTCGCCTTTAATTTAATTATCCGACCCCAAATCGCTTACTGCAAAAACTCCAGCTCCTCAATAATATTCTCGAAATAAGACAGAATATTGCCCGGCCCGTTATAGTACCCTTCAGTGCGGGGCCAGCATTCACTGGAAAACAACCGTTCACTATTACAAAAGCTCACATGGCCGTCTGCGAAATAAGTGTTAATCCCTTGCGGCTCTCTTTCTCTCTTCTTATGCGGCAGAACCTCCCATTCCTGACAATTATCAAAAAGAATCGGTTCACGCACCAGATTCTGAATCTTCACCCTGGTTTCTATCTTTGTAACGCCCGCCGCCAGCTGCTTGGATATATTCCCCACCACCCAATAATTATAAGAAGTACGCACCAGCCAGTTACCATTAGCCGACTGAACCAGCTTCTTACCCCACTCAACCGAACCGTTGGAAGTATAAAAATCATAATAATAGGGCAAAGGATAAGTATCTCGCTGAGGCTGAGAAGGACAATAAAAAATATTGGCATCAGGAAAAAGACCGTCATCATGAAGCAAACCAAACTGAGTAGGCTTGGGATTGTTGATACTCCCATAATACGCAATCGGACTAAGCCACGGCAACGGGTTAGGATAAGTATCCCTGAACTGCTCCAACAAATAATCATTGTTCGAATCAGCGTAAATCATCAATCCCGTACCCATAGACCGAATATTCGAACCGCAAATCACCCGCTTGGCAGACTCCCTGGCCTTACCCAAAGCCGGCAGTAAGATACTCACCAGCAGTGCGATAATCGCCACCACAACCAACAGTTCAACCAGCGTAAAACCAGTCCTTTTCTTCATAGCCAAACCTCGTCAAGGATTCCCGAATATTTTTCTAACCTGTGCCTGACAATATTATCTCTCAGACACCAATGGCAGTCCACCCCAGTTCGCGCAGTTTGTTCTCCATTTCGCGCATCTATCCGAGCCTTTTTTTTACTTGTCAATTACGTCCAAATATCCGCTAAACCTTTCATACCCAATATATTATATATCGGAATCCAACCGCCGCACCTTTTTACGCAAAACTTTATCCATAACGCGCAAGAATAGTATCAAACCCCCTCTTAACCGACTGCGGACTAAGAAGTTAATTCGTAAAAATCATCCGTAAGCTCAATATCAACATCCAAAACGGAACCATAAGGTCCGTTAATACGCCCGCAAACCCACAACAAACACAGACCGATAACCGAAATCGTAAATTTACTTTGCGCAAAATGGCTATTCTATGTTATAATTAGTCAGGCTTTTCCCGATAGGAGAAGTAAGAAAATAACGACCCCGGCGACAAACTGGAGCGTCCTATGCAACAAACGCCCGCGGCGATTCGCTCACCGCAGGTAGTTCGAGGCCGACATGAAAAACGTAAAAAGAGTCATCCTGCAAATTGAGGCATCCCGCGCTTATGGCCGCTCACTCCTGGCCGGCATCGCCGAATACTCCAAACGTTACGGCCCCTGGGCCTTCTATCACGAAGAACCATTCTACACCAACCAGACATTCAAATCACTAAAGCAAATCATCGACTGGAAACCTGACGGAATGATTGTGCGTTCGCCACGCGACGCGGAAAAACTCAGAGACAGCGGCATTCCTGTGGTAATTGCCATTCACATAGAAAAAGACATCGCTGGTATCCCCAATGTTAAAGGTGATAATCCCGGCATGGGGCAAATCGCCGCCGAGCATCTGCTCAAGCTCGGATTCAGAGAGTTCGGTTTTTGCGGCCTGACCAATATGTTCTGGTCAAACGACAGGTGCCAGGCCTTCAAAAAAACTATCAATGAAGCAGGGGTAGAGCCACATATTTTCGCGCCCACAAAAAAACAGATTTCTATCAATAGTGACCAGAAACTGCTGGTAGAATGGATCAGAAGCATCCCCAAGCCCATAGCGGTAATGGCCTGCAATGACGACCGGGCCAGTCAGTTAATCGAGGCTGCCAAGATTGCCGAAGTGAGAATCCCCGACGATATGGCCGTCCTGGGTGTCGATAACGACGAGGTAATTTGCGATTTATGCTACCCTTCACTTTCCAGTATAAAACTAAATAATGTCCGCGCCGGCTACGAATCCGCCAAACTGCTCGACGAAATGATGGAAGGTCTAGAGCCGGAAACCGACCGAATTATCGTCGCCCCTATCGGTGTGATTACCAGACAATCAACCGACATCTATTGTGTCCACGACCGCGAAATCGCCGACGCTCTGCGATTTATTCGCGAAAACTCACGGGAAATGATTCAGGTATCGGATGTCGCCGAGCATGTCTGCCTCTCCAAAAGAGCCCTCCAGCTCAGGTTTCGCAGCAGCCTGGGATATTCCGTACACGAAAGAATCAAAAAAGAAAAAATCAACCGAATGGCCGAACTACTGACCGAAACCAACATGTCAATTATCGAAATCGCCCTGAACCTCGGCTTCTCCAATATCAACCACATCTCCAGATTCTTCAAACAGGAAAAGGGACTTTCCCCGCTGGCCTACAGACGCCGGTACAGCATGAAGTAAAAAAGGTCTACATCAATCCATCAATGCAATACGCACCAACAGAAACCGAGCCGCGTAAGCGGCCGGAGCCAACCACCAAACATCATATACTTGCCACCATCGGGAACGCCAAAGGCGGCGCCTCGCCGTGTCGTTCACTCCTGCCTCATGCCTTCTTAAATACCACCAGATTCCTATAACATATCTTTCCCCCCGCAAATCCCTCAATACACCAACTCACGCAGTTCCCCTATCCTCCTGAATAACTGCCCTGATAACTGATATATTATCGGCGTATCAATATATCCCCGGAAAATCCGCAACTATTAAATCACCTACCATCAACTTCCTGCCGAAATTACCTAATGAAGTGTTTTTAATGTACTGACAAGGGCATTGAAAGTGGGACACTTGCCGCAAATAACCCAACAGGCACCAGCCTGTACCGATAACGAAAAGGCCGATAATAATGGGCGGAAGCAGAGATAAACAAAAACGTATACTTTTTGTCGACGACGAAAAGTATTGCCTTGATGGACTCAGAAGGGTGGTGCATACCGCCTGCCCCGACTGGACTACCCATTACACCCAAAATGCCCAGGATGCCCTCAGGGAAATCAGCAGCTATACTTTTGATGCCATCGTCTCCGATATTAATATGCCCGGAGCGGACGGATTCGAATTCCTCTGCCATCTCAAACTATCACCAATAACCAGAGACATTCCGGTCATAATCATCACCGGAATAGGCGAAGACCAACTCAAAAGACAGGCACTCGAACTGGGCGCCGCCGATTTACTCAACAAGCCGGTTTCCGCCGAAGATTTACTCGCACGGCTACGCAGCGTACTGAAACTAAAAGAAACTCAGGACCAACTCAAATTACAAAATCAAATCCTTGACCAAAAAGTTAAAGAGCGTACCGACGAACTTGAATCAGCCCATCGCGACGCCATCTGGAGACTTGCCCTCGCCGCAGAATTCCGACACGAAGAAACCGGAAGACACACTTTCAGAGTCGGATATTTCAGCCGGATACTCGCCGAGGAACTGGGCATGTCCGCCGATTTCCTCGATACCATCTTCTGGGCCAGCCCCCTGCATGATGTCGGAAAAATCGGCATCCCCGACGAAATATTACTCAAACCCGGTAAACTCGACCAGGACGAATGGTTTATTATGACCAAACATTGCGAAATCGGCAGTCGTATTCTCAGGCAAACACCGGAGTTTGACGCCGAATTTCAATCCGAATACCTCAAAACCGCATTCAAACCACCCAAAATGAACCCCATCCTGAAGATGGCCGCCGAAATCGCACTCACCCACCACGAAAAATGGAACGGAACCGGATACCCAAACCAAATCGCCAAAGACAACATCCCCCTGCCCGGCAGAATCGTCGGACTGGTCGATGCCTATGACGCCCTACGCTCCGAAAGACCCTACAAACCCGCGTTCTCCGAAGAAAAAACCCTTAATATCATGAAGGCCGACGTCGGCAAACACTTCGACCCCATGATCTTCGCTGCCTTCAAAAATAAACATAACCAAATCAAGGAATTGAGAGAAAGATTCGACAGACCCGAAAATGTCCGTAGGTCCGCACTCGATGACGCCCTTGTTAATTTTATATAAGTTAAAACAACAGCCATGATTCGAAAAATTATTGAAAAATTTAACCCAAAAATCGTATTCAAAGACTTCAAAAGGGATGATTACCTTAAAATCATCGTCGTGGTTGCGATGGCCGCCATCGGCGCTATGCTCTTCATTACCATCAGCCGGGAACTGGAAAATGAACAGGTACAGAATTTTGTTTCCCAAACCGCCAACGGACGAGTCGCTCTTATAAAAAAATCCATCGAAAAAAATCTCTTCTTTATCAATTCAACCACCAGATTCTATGCCGGCTCAACAAAGGTGGACCATAACAAATTCTACTCCTATGTGTACCCGCTGATGGAACAAACCAAAGGCCTCTATGCTATCGCGTGGACACCAAGAATTACTGACGAACAACGTATCGAATACGAAAATTCTGTACGGCTGGAAACTTTTCCCTCTTACGAAATAAGCACCAGAAGCCCGCAGGGAAAAACCATTCGTATGGAAAAAGCCAACGAATATTATCCCGTGCATTTCGCAGAACCGTTTGCGGCAAACAAAGAAGCAATGGGATTCAACCTGCTTTCTGAAAAAACCCGAAGAAAAGCCATCCTCACGGCCAGAGACACCGGCAAGGCCATAGCAACCAGCCCTCTGAATCTTGTCCATCCCTATGGCCACAAGGGATTCCTGATATTCTACCCTCTCTACCATGAATACGAAGCTCTCGACACCATCGAAAGCAGACGAAAAAACATCAGGGGATTTGTCTTCGGAGTATTTCTCATTGATAAAATCATCGATGATGTTACAACATCACTGAACGAACAGAATATTGATATCTCAATTACATATCTTGCCGAAAACCCCGAAGAAACTTTCTATTTCTATAACTCGTCCACCAACAATTCAATTAGCAAATCACCTGAACCTCCATTGCAAAACACACCCCATTATACCGAAAACATCGAATTCGCCGGACAAAAATGGAAAATACACTGCTGGTTGAAAAACTCACATCTCCGCAACAATTGGGAAATCGGAGGAATCACCGGTATCGGAATCGGCATATCAACATTAGTAGTTATGTTGTACCTGGCCATGCTGAAAAGAATGGTTAAAAACCGCAAACAAAACGAAACACTGCAAAGCACCATGGCCCAGCTCCAGAACCTTAGATATAAAAATGAAATCACCATAAGCGCTATTTCTGACATCTTCATCGCCCTTGACAGCAAAAACTTCGTCTTCCAGTGGAACCATGCCGCCGAAACCTGCTTCGGCGTTAATGCCATCGACATTATTGGAAGCCCTCTCAATACCTGCCAGATTAACTGGGACAGTAAAATCATCAAAAACAACATCGAACAATGCCGAGCCAACAAAACAGCCATCAGAATCAATGATGTCCACTTCCTGAGACAGGACCAATCCAATGGCTGGCTCGAAATTTCTATTAATGTTATCGACACAAGTAACGGCGATGGAGACGTCTGCCTGCTGCTCGGCAGAGACATCACCGAAAGAAAACGCCGGGAAGACCTCCTCCAAAAAACTCAATCATCTCCAATTGGAACTGCTCGGAACCAGCGACCTGAATGCCAAATTAGACCAGGTCACCCAGGCGGTGGTCGAAATCTTCCAGGCCGACTTCTGCCGTATCTGGATTAACGAACCGGGCGATTTATGTACTCTGAGCTGTGTACACGCGACTTTCGTCGACGGCAATCCTCCCGCCTGCAAAAACAGACAGGAATGCCTGCACCTGGTTTCCAGTGCCGGCAGATATACACATATCGACGGAAGAGGACATCGAAGAGTACCTTTCGGAGCATACAAAATCGGCAAAATCTCCTCCAACATAGAACGCAAATTCATCACCAATGACGTCCTAAACAATCCCTGGGTACATAATAAAAAATGGGCCGCAGAGCTTGGCTTGGTCTCATTCGCCGGATACCAATTGAAAACCCCAGGAAAAAAACCAATCGGAGTCCTGGCATTGTTCTCCAAACAACCCATTACACCCGTCGAGGACGCCCTGCTCGAAAGCCTCAGCAACACCGTCTCACAGGTAATTCAGTTGTCACGCATCAACAAAAATATGCAGGATAATGAAGAAAAATACCGATCCGTCTTTGAAACTGCCGCAAATATGATTCTCACAATAAAGAGCGATGGAAATATACTCCAGTGCAATAACCGCATTACTGAAATCCTCGGATATACCCCTGAAGAACTGATCGGCCAATCAATCGAACATATTATCCATCCCGATGACTACCAAAAATTGCTCGACTCCTTCCAGACAATACTAAAAGAAGGCTCGCTTTATGACCAGGAATATCGCATGGTCAAAAAAGCAAGTGAGGAAGAAGAATCAGTCATTAATGTCAGCATTAATTCCGCACGATTTATGGACCAGCAGCAAAACTGCCTCGGCATCATTTGCATTGTACACGATACAACCCAGCAAAAAGCTATGCAGTCTCAGCTCCTCCAGGCTCAAAAACTCGAATCAATCGGCCAACTCGCCTCCGGCATCGCTCACGAAATCAACACCCCAACCCAATATATCGGCGACAATATCAGATTCCTCGAAGAAGGATTCAATGAAATTATTTCACTAATCCAATCGTGCGATTCGCTCTACGAGGAAACCACCACGCCGGCAGAATCACATAAAATGCTCGCAGAACTCCACAGCAAAGTCCAGGATACAGACCTTGATTTTCTCACTCAGGAAATACCCGAAGCAATTAAACATTCGCTTGAGGGAGTCAAAACCGTCGCCGAAATCGTCAAGGCCATGAAGGAATTCTCCCATCCTGGTCAAAAAACAAAAAAAATGCTCAATGTAAATGACGCCATCCAGAACACACTTGCCATCTCAAAAAATCACTGGAAATTCGTCGCCGACATCAAACTTTACCTCGAACCACAACTGCCTATGATTTCCTGCTATCCCGCCGAACTCAATCAGGTATTCCTCAATCTCATCACCAACGCCGCTGACGCTATCGGAGAAACACTCGACAAAAACCTGACCGACAAAGGCATGATTATTATTACCACAGATGTCATCGCTGACAAATGGGTCGAAATACGAATCTCAGATTCCGGCGGCGGAATACCTAAACACGCTCAAACAAAAATCTTCGACCCATTCTTCACCACCAAAACCATGGGCAAAGGCACAGGCCAGGGACTTTCTATCTCCCATTCCATCATTACTCACCACGACGGAACACTCACTTTCGAAACCGACCACGAAACCGGAACAACGTTTATTATCAAGCTCCCCTTGACGGAGAATGGACTATGAACGATAAAATGAACATCCTTTTTGTCGATGATGAACCGCGAATCCTGCAGGGACTCCGAAGAACCCTCTATTCCATGAGAAACCAATGGGAAATGAGTTTCGCTCTCGGTGCTCAGGAAGCTATAGACTTACTGCATAAACAGGAATTCGATGTCATCGTATCTGACATCCGCATGCCCGGCATGGATGGAGTTAAACTCTTAAACCTCGTCAAGGATGAATTCCCCGGCATGATTCGTTTTGCCCTGTCAGGCCAGACATCCAAAGAATCTATCCTTAAATCAATCGGACCTATACATCAATACATCTCCAAACCGTGCAACGCGGAGGAACTCGCTTCAAAAATTAATCATATCCACTCCATCAGAATGATGTTCGAAAACCCCGAACTTTACAAAATCATCACCCAGCTCGAAGCCCTGCCCTGCATCTCAAGCATTTATACGCAACTGATAACCAAACTCAGATCCGAAGATGCCTCTATAAAGGACATAGCGGACATAATCTCGCAGGATATGGGCATGAGTGTCAAAATCCTCCAAATCGTAAATTCCGCACTCTATGGACTCAGGCAAAATGTCTCAAATATCTCCGAAGCGGTCAAATACCTGGGAATCGAAACCGTTTCTTCACTCGTACTGTTTGTCAAAATCTTCGCCCAGTTCTGCGTCAATATAGATGAAAATACCCCCATAGACGAACTCTGGAAACACAGCCTCAAAGTCAGTAAGTATGTCAGAACTATTGTTACGGATGACGAGGTCGAAAAAAATCTCGCCGATGACGCCGTAATCGCCGGAATGCTCCATGATATCGGAAAACTGGTCCTTATAGCAAAACTGCCCGAAAAATATGAAAAGGTGGCAGCACTTAGCCACAAAAAAAATATCACCTCTCTGGATGCCGAACTACAAATAATCGGCACGGGACATAACATCGTCGGACCTTACCTGCTCGGACTCTGGGGTTTCGACAATTCAATCATCGAAGCATTAAGATTTCACCATGAACCAACGCTCGTCGAAAGCGATAACATCAAAGCACTTACCTATGTACACGTCGCCGACTGCTTCGCAAATGTCAACCTTAATGAATATGACGCCGTAGAAAAAATCCCTTTCCTTAACATTGATTACTTACAAAATACCGGAATATTTCATAAATTGAACCATTGGAAAAATATTCTTTCGGCAGAAACGTGTTTAGCCTGAAAATTAAGGTACATTTATGCCTCAGTCCATTCTACTTGTAGATGATGAAGTCAAACTCACCAGCGCCCTGAAACGTGCTTTGTACAAAGAAAAGTACAATATATTCACGGCCGGAAATGCCAGTGAGGCACTCTCGATTATCGAAAAAAAGAAAATCGACCTCATTATCTCCGACGAAAATATGCCCGGACTGCCCGGTTCCGGACTGCTGGCAATGCTCAGACGCAAATACCCTATGATTATCCGTATTATGCTCACCGGCCAAATCAATACCGAAGCAGCCTACAAAGCCATTAACGAAGGGGATGTCTACAGATTCCTGGTAAAACCCTGTAATGTACTCGACCTGGTAATAACCATCCGCAGGGCCCTGCAATATCAGAGTCTGCTCGAAAAACTCCAAAGCCTCATAACCCAGTTCGAAAGCCAGACCGCACTGATGTATCTGCTCGAAAACAAAAGACCCGGTATTATCTCATCACTTAATCCCGCCCGAATCTCGCTCGATGCCGATGATTTGGATTACGACAATCTGATTCAACGTATCGATATGGAGCTGGAAAAATCCCTCAAACTGCTCGGCGGAGATCTAAGCCCACGCCCAAAAGTAATCGAGGAAACGACCAAGAGTATTGAAAATAACGCGATGCCGGATGCAAATTTGCAAACATCCTCAGCGGGAATCAACATCGACTTCACGGATAGCAGAAATCAGGATGATGCCCCCGGCACAACCCAGACCAGAATACAGCTGCCTGCTTTTGACATCGATGCCGATGCCGAGTTTAACGAGCTCAAACCCATTATGACCCGAACCGACATCAAAGCCCTTCTCGACAACTGCGGAGAACTCAAAGGACTTTCTCCTACGGTCGCCCAGGTACTCAAAATGTCTCGTCAGCCTAACTGCTCTATCGACAGCATCGCCAAAATTATCAAACAGGACCATGCTGTGTCACTAAAAATCCTTAAATTAGCCAACTCCGCAGCCTATACCAGAGGAGAACCCGTTGACTCCGTACATAAAGCCGTACTCAGAATTGGTATTACGCAAATTCAGCAGGCGGTATTAAATATCGAAATTATCGACAAAATTTCTGGCGACGTTAAAAACGACCTGCTTAACCTCCCTCAATTCTGGGAACATTGTATCTCCACAGGTCTGATTGCCGCCGAGCTTGCCGTAGCTCTGGGCGAGAAAAAAATGTCCAGCGATGTCGCCTTCACTATGGGCCTGCTCCATGATATCGGCAAACTGATTTATATGGACCAGCTCGGCGACACCTACAGGCAAGTCCTGGAAATCTCCCATCGACTGGAGTTGCCCCTGGAGCAAATCGAATCCCGAATGTTGCTGGTTAATCACGCCGATGCTATGGACCGAATCCTGCACACCTGGAAATTCCCCGCCGAACTTATTAACCCCGTTGCCCTGCATTCGCTCTCACTTGGTAATATCCGCAGAGTCGCGCCCAGAATGCTAGAGGAAGTCGCCATACTTTCACTTGCCAACAAACTCTCACACGCACTAATGCTCGGCATGGGCGGAAATCCAACTATTTATCCCACCGACGAGTTTATTCCCGTATTGTCTCTCAAGCCAGAAATCGTCCAGACCATTGAAGAAAAAATACCCGGCCAGACCGACGATGTCAAGTTCGCCCTGCTCGCTAATTCAAATCTGCAAAACTGGCCTCAGTATATCAATCAGGTCAGAGACAAACTAAATTACCATTTCGACCCGATTTATATTAGTGCCCATCCCCAAACCGACAGCATCAGAGTTTTCTGCGACAGACTGCGCAGCCGCGAAGGGATTGGAAAACCCAATATCGGTATTGGTTATATCAAAGCCCCGTCAGAAAGAGTTATGCTGACTACCCGATACAAAGAACTCGAACAAAAAGCCGAGGTCAGCAACCTGCCTTTGCTCCTGTTCTCACCCAAAGCCAATATTGTCTTGGAAGACAACTTCATGAAAGACCGACGCTTCGAAGTACTGCCCTGCCCCGTTACCATCAACCGAATCATAGAAACCATCAATCTGTTACTGGCAACATAAAAACCCCCTGCCGAAGGCCGAAACCTCGCCGTTCACTCTTGCCTCTTGCCTCATCCCTCTTGCCTTCTTACACGCACGTCAGTAAGCGGTTGCCGTTGCCGTTAAAATAAAAACAACCCTGCCGAAGGCAGGCACCTCGCCGTCACCCTCATGCCTCATGCCTTCCCCCAGTAATTAACATCGAAATTACCCAGCCGCCGCAACTGCCCACCCAGCCGAGCCGCAAAAAAAGAATAGTCCGCCCTGCCAGTCCCCCATAATACTTCCGCCAACGCAATCAGACGCGGATAGCTCATATATTCAATCGCTTCAGGCGTTCGGATATATTCAGCCCAGATATTACCCTGACCGCCTAAAATGTATTGATGATACTGACCCTCAAGCTCCGCAGGAATGGGATTGAACTCGTAAACCGTTTCAATAGTCAAAGGCCCCCCTATCGCCAGCGGCTCATCTGAACGGTCCGTCTGGGAATAATCAAAATAACAATGCTGCAAAGGAGACATAATAACATGATGACCCTGACGGGCCGCTTTCAGGCCGCCTTCAAAACTTCGCCACGACATTACCGTCGCGTTTTCAGCCAAACCGCCTTCGAGTATCTCATCCCAGCCGATAAGTTTGCGACCATACTTCTCCAGCATCTTTTCCGCCCGCTGAATAAAATAGCTCTGCAATTCACGTTCATCATCCAGACCAATATCTTGCATCCTCTGCTGACAAAGCGGACATTGCTGCCAATGCTCGGTCGGCACTTCATCACCGCCGATATGAATATATTGACTGGGAAAAAGCGAAACTACTTCTGCAAAAATATCGTCGATAAACCCGAAAACTTCTTCGCTGCCCGCACAGTAAATATCATCAAAAATCCCCCATTCGCACTTAACCTCATGCTCATAACCCGGACAGGCCAGATGGGGATAAGCCGCCAGAACCGCCGACGCATGGCCGGGCATCTCGATTTCAGGAATAATCTCAATATTTAATTTCGCAGCATAAGCGACTATTTCCCGAACCTGCTCTTGAGTATAATAACCGCCATATGCTTTTTCCTCGTAAACCCGCTCACCTTCGGCACGAATATGAGTGAGAAGCGTCCGGGCCCGAACCGAACCGGTCGCGGTCAGTTTCGGATATTTTTTAATCTCCAGCCGCCAGCCCTGATCATCGGTCAAATGCCAGTGAAAAATATTCAGCTTATGCATTGCCATCAAATCAAGCCATTTCTTGATGAACTCCACCGGCATAAAATGACGAGAAACATCCAGCATGGTCCCCCGCCAGGAAAAACGCGGCCAGTCTTCAATTTCAATACAAGGCAAAACTTTCGCCGCACTGTAATCCGCCGGCAGAAGATTTAACAGCGTCTGTATCCCATAGAATATCCCCGCCGTTCCCAAAGCAACTATACTGACGCCTTCAGGATTAACCCTAAGCTGATAACCTTCCTCACCCAGCCGCGACAAAGAATCGTCCAGCCTGAGCGATATAGAAACCCCAGCCCCAGCCTGAGCTTCAATACCCCATAAATGAAGTTTTTCCGCCAGAAAATCCGCCGGCCCAACCAGTTCGTCACTGCGGTTGATATGTATTTTACCACCCACATCCAGACCACCCGGTTTCACCACAGATTTCACCGGAAAGGGTATCAAATTCAGTTTTTCCATAATACCACCAAAAAATCTAAAACAAACCACCAAACAACGTCCAAAAATGATACAAAAATCCCTAAAATTTAGCAAAAACTAAAAAAAACGTAAAAAAAAACGAAAAAAACAACCCTTCAGGCAATTCCGCGCCCACTTTTTCCCTTTACACCAACCATCCAATACGATATAAAACCTTGTCTAACAGGTAATAACCTGTAGGGCCCGTAGCTCAGCGGTTAGAGCAGTGGACTCATAATCCATTGGTCGAAGGTTCGAATCCTTCTGGGCCCATTGAATGTAAATTATTGGTACTGCAATATTTAGCAAGTTCTCGCAAGTTACTACAAATGCTGGGGATAATGATTTTCGACGTTTTTCCCTGCTTCTGGCTGCGAGTGCTTTCTTGCACTTGCTACGCTGCATTTTGCGCTGCCTCCTCAAAGTCGGCCTCTGTAACCCGCAAGCGATACTTTGGGGGTACTGCCCAGCCAGCAGGCCGCCGTATACATTCCGTGTTTTTTTGCCAACTCTGTTTCACAACTTGAATGCAAATTGTTAAAAATAGACGCCACCGTCAAAAGTATCGTTTAGGCTGCGATATTTGGGCTCGCAGATTTTTTATATCGTTGCCGGTGCGTGGCAAATAGTGTTTTGAGCCCATATCGATCCTGGGCGGCTTTCAAATGGCTAAAAACGGCCATGTAGGCCCTTTGGCAGACGATTTGGCGCATTTGGGCGCAGGCGGCGGCCCGCATGATATTCCAGCCGGTGATTTTGAGGTAGATCGCATTGAACACCCGCAGTCGGCCTCGCACGCGTAGGCGGCCCAGGCCGGTTTTTTCGTTTGAGGCCGCTGTTGGTTGCTTCGATCCCAGCGCGGATGCGATAGCGTTGTCGAAACGCATCGGTGGTTTCATCGTGGCTGGAGGAAACCGGCTGATGACCGGCATCAGCTCCAAAATCACATGACGAAAAACCCCCTGCCAGCCATTTATCAACCGACAACGAGATTGATCGGTCAAAACCGAGTCATAACAGTCAAAAAGCCGAGTTTGTAACGGGTCAATAATCTTACGTATAATTGCTCTATCTGCTTGCCATATAACAACTTAAATTATAACGCAAACACCCGGCTTCGCAACCAAAAAACTACATAAAATACGAAAAAAACACTTATGGGATATCAGCCACTCCCCAACTTTTGGCGGTGGCGTCAAAATAGATTTAGAGCAGTAAAATGTCTAAAAATTCAGGTTTAGTCGCAGAAGATACGCTCTCTGTTTTAACAAAGGGCAGCGGCAATATGAAATGTCGGATGAAAATTTCGATACTGATAAATTTGGTTGATATAGATCGCCAAACAATCGAAAAAACACCACAAAACATCTTGCCGCCATAAACATTGGCGGCACAGCCAGTTACAAAACGTAGAACGCAGGCTTTTTTCGCACCCTTCGGGGTCCCGAGTTGGACACATGGCCGTTAATCATTTTAGCAATTCCGAAAATCGAATGGTACGGGGAGCAACCCTTTTGAGCAGACAGGGGAGCCAAGCGAAAAACAGCCTTTAAACGGCCAAAAACCGCATTTTTCACCCAAAAACGGAGAGGGCGGGATTCGAACCCGCGGTACAGGCTTATACCCGTACGACGGTTTAGCAAACCGTTGCCTTAAGCCGCTCGGCCACCTCTCCAGACCAGAACCGACAAACACTCACAACCACAGCCATCCGCCACGGGTCCGGGGCACCTGTCAAATCACTGGACGGGAGATACTTATAGTGGCTCTGCCGAAACAAGTCAACCATAAGAATCAGATTTTCCCAGACTTTTTTTAGGGTGAGTTACAGGATAAGTGTTAAAATCAACACCAAGGCTCCATATCTTACCTCAAAAACACAAAACAAAACCCCAAGAAACACCCTGCTTCAAGCCGCAGAAAGTATAATATCTTAATAATAAACAAGTTGCAGCTCCATTCGAACTCATGCCAAGCCGCCCCACATAAATTTTTTATCATAATCGTCCTGAAAAACAGCAGGAAATAATATGAATTATCATGGACCATCCTTCACGGTTTGAATCATACCAAATTATAGGAATGTAAATCCTTGCCTTTACAGGAAATGGGCTGTATACTCTTTTGACATCGCAAGTTGTCTAAGTTATCGGGATGTTTTGTGGTATTTCGGCAACCCCAAGCAAGAAAGTGAAACTGATGACCGACACTCTCTGTCGCGAAAATGCTATACTTGTTGTCGATGACGATTCCGGCATGGCCAATCTGATGCAGAAACAGCTCAGCCGCTCAGGGATGCAGGCCGTTTACGTAAACAGCGGTCACGAGGCCGTCGACTGGATAGATAACCACATTCCCGACCTTATGCTGCTGGATTATCAGCTCAGCGACATGACCGGCAGCCAAGTTGTTGAAGAACTTCTCCGCCACGATCGCCATATACCATTCATATTGGTTACGGGGCGTGGTGACGAAAAACTCGCCGTAGACATGATGAAGCAGGGTGCCCGCGACTATCTGGTCAAAGACCATAACTTTCTGGACTTACTGCCCTCAGTCGTCAGTCAGACCCTGAGCCAAATAAATCAGGAACACCGTCTCGCCCAAGCCGAAAAAGCCCTCCGAGAAAGCGAAACGCAATATCATGCTATTTTCGATGCGGCCGGCGATGCCCTGTTCGTTCTCGACCCCGAAGCTAAAATCATCCAGGCCAACCCTCAGGCCCTGCGTCTTTACGGATATTCTCAAGACGAATTCGCCAATCTTTCCGCTCGCGAACTTCTCCACACCGATTATCAGCACCTTTTTGAGCAAATGCGTCTGGGCGTACAAAGCAGCGGCGGGTTTCAGTCTGAAGCTGTGGCCTGCCAGAAAGACGGGACACTGGTCGACATTGAACTTCGGTCCAGTACTTTCATTCACAGCAGCCGCCAGCATATGCTGGTTATGATTCGCGACATCAGCGAGCGTAAATGGGCTGAAGAAGAACTCAACCTTTCCGTCCAGCAGTTAAAAATCAGCGAACAGGCCCTCCGTGAACGCGAAGCACGTCTCAGAGCGATTTTCCAGGGGTCTGCCATCGGCATCGCTCTGGTAGACCTGGGCGGCAGAGCCCTTGAGAGCAACCGTGCCCTGCAGGAAATGCTTGGCTATAACAAAATCGAACTTCGCAAAAAAGTCTTTACCGATTTCACTCACCCCGCCAATCAATCTGACAGCGTCTCTATTTTCGCAAAAATGGTCCGAGGCCAATGCGACCATTATCAGCTCGAAAATCGCCTCGTCCGCAAAAACGGTGCAAACGTCTGGGTCCGCCTAACGGCCTCTCTGGTACGTGGCGAAGGAGGCAAGCCCAACTATATAATTAACATGGTCGAAGATGTCTCGGACCGCCAGGAGGCCCTGCGACAGCTCGGCGATAAACAGCGGGCCATGGCAACATTAATGGATAATCTGCCCGGCATCGCTTTTCGTTGTCGAAACGACCGTCAATGGACCATGGAATTTGTCAGCGAAGGCTGTCTGGTTCTGACCGGCTACACCGCCCAGCAAATACAGGACAATACTGAAATCTCTTACGCCGACCTGATTGTCGAAGAGGACCGGGAAAAAGTCTGGGACGAAATACAGCAAGCCATCGCCCAGCGTGCCCCCTACAAAATCAGCTATCGCATCAAAACCATCTCAGGCCAAATCAAATGGGTTTGGGAAAGAGGCCGAGCTATTTGTGATGAAAGCATGGAAGTTGTGGCACTCGAAGGGTTCATCACCGACATCACCGAACGCAAACACGCCGAGGATCAGGCCCGCAAAGGCCATGACCAGTACCATTCCCTGTTCGAGAAAATGCGTAACGGTTTTGCCTACCACGAAATCGTCTGCGACGATACCGGCGAACCAATCGATTACGTCTTTCTCGAAGTAAACGAAGTCTTTGAAGACCTCTGCGGCATCAAAAGAGACCGACTCATCGGCAAAAGAGTAAAGGAAATTCAGGAAAAAACTCAGGGATTCCACCACGACTGGCTCGACACTTATGGTAAAGTCGCCCTCACAGGACAATCTGTCGAATTCGAGCATTTCTCCGAGGCTCATCAACGCTGGTTCCGAATCTCTGCCTACAGCCCCCAGGAAGGGCATTTTGTAACCGTCCTTGAAGACATCCACGACCGTCGCATGGTAGAGGAAGAACTGCGTATCTTCGCACTCCGACTCGAGCAGAGCAACCGCGACCTCGACCAGTTCGCCCACACCGCCTGCCAATGCCTCAAAGAACCGTTAAATAATCTGATCGAAGATTGCCGACAAACAAGAGAATACCTGCGTGAAACTATCGATTCCGGCCTCGAAAAATGCCTCTCACATATGGAATCAAACGTCCATCAGGTTATGAATGTCACAGAGGATTTATGGCGTTATGCCCGCGCAGACTTTGACCGGTTAAAGTTTGAACCGGCAGACCTCAAAGAACTCATTAACCAGGCCGCACGCGAACTCGGCGAAGATTTCCTTAATAAATTCTCCATAGAACAAGAAAACCTCCCCACCGTAGCTTGTGACCGAAATTTGGTATCCCAACTTTTTCGCTGTCTATTAAGTAATTCATGGTCCCTGAGCTACCCTCAAAAAAGCACTATTAAAATTACCGCTGACGTTCTGGACAACCTCTGGCAAATCACCTTCACCGATCAGGGCAAAGGCATCGCCCCTGAACATCATGACAAAATTTTCAACATGTTCTACCAGCTCCCCGACCACGGCTGTCCCAACTGCGGCGGCATCGGACTTGCCATCGCGCAAAAAAATCGTAGAAAGGCACGGCGGCACGATATCCCTCCAATCTGAACCCGGCAAAGGCACAACTTATCATTTCACCTCTCGCCCAAAACCCCGATGATATCATAACTATGCCCAAAGCTCCTCATTAACTCACTTACACATTCAACGAAAAAGTTTCGTAAAAAAACTTTTTCGTTTTCAGTTTTCAACTGGAAATTATCCCCCAAAACGTTAAATTATCACCTAAGCTATAAAAATAGTGCCATTGACATTAGACCTCGTAAAAACGCAAAAAACGAGCGCGCGTAAGCGGCCGGATAATTAAACAACCCCTGCCCAAGGCAGGCACCGCTCCAACCAGGACAGGACCCCGAAAATGAAAAAAGCATTGATAATACAGGGCGGCTGGCAGGGCCACGAACCTCAGCAATGCACCGACCTGCTCGTCCCCGTACTGCAACAGTCTGGTTTTGAGGTTGAAATCTCCGACACTCTCGACACCCTGCCTCGACCAGGACAAACTCGCCGCCCTCGACCTTTTCATACCAATCTGGACCATGGGCCAACTCACCCCCGACCAGGAAAAGAGCCTCACTCAAGCTATAAGAGCAGGCACAGGCATCGCCGGGTTCCACGGCGGCATGTGCGATGCTTTTAGAGGTAACCCAGAATATCAGTTTATGACCGGCGGCCAATGGGTCTCCCACCCCGGCAACAACATTGAATACACCGTAAACATCACCAAACCGCAAGACCCCATCGTCCACGGCCTTGCCGACTTCCAAATCAAATCCGAACAATATTATATGCTCGATGACCCTTCCAACGAAGTCCTCGCCGCCACCACCTTCAGCGGCCAATATAACGACATCGACTGGATCGCCGGCACGGTAATGCCCGTCGTCTGGAAACGCCGCTACGGTAAAGGTAAAGTATTCTACAGCTCACTGGGCCACGTCGCCGCCGACTTCCAAATACCCGAAGTAATGGAAATAACCCGCCGCGGCATGATCTGGGCCGCAAAATAATAGAAAGGGAAAATATCATGCCTCATTTCAAAAAAGCCAAAGACATCAAAGTCGGCGTAATCGGCTATAGCCCCCTGTTCAACATGGGCCGTACTCATCTCCGCGAGATGAAGAAAGCCGGTATGACCCCCCTGGCGGTCTGCGACCTTTCCGACCAGAACCTCCAACTTGCCGCTCAGGAATGGCCCGGCATCGAAACCTACAAATCCGTAGACCAAATGCTCAAAAAATCCGACATCAATCTCGCTACCATCATCACCCCTCACAACACCCACGCCCAACTCGCCCTACAATGTCTCAAGGCAGGCCTCCACATCGTCTGTGAAAAACCCTGGCCATCACCACCGCCGAATGTGACAGCATGATTAACCAGGCCCAGAAACACAAACTCGTACTATCAACCTACCACAACCGGCACTGGGACGGCCTTATCCTCAACGCACTCAAAATGATTAAAGCCGGAAAAATTGGCGAAGTCGTCCGCGTCGAAGCTCACATGGCAAATTACGCCAACCCCGGCCCCTGGTGGCGTACCAGCAAAACCATCTCCGGCGGAATACTCTACGATTGGGGCGTTCACCTGCTCGAATACACTTTTCAGATTATCGAATCCGAAATCACCGAAGTATCAGGATTCGCCCATAGCGGCTTCTGGGCCGATAAAACCCCCTGGGGAAAAGACACTAACGAAGACGAAGGCTTCGCCGTAATACGCTATAAGAACGGCTCCTGGTCAACCCTGACCATTTCCAACCTCGATGCCAACGCCAAAGAAGGCCAACTCGAAATCACCGGCATCAAAGGCACAATCGTAACCGACCAGAAAACCTGGAAGCTCATAACCATCGACGGCAAAGGCACCAAAACCATCAAAACAGGCAGTAACCCCCCCAGCCAGTCACACAGATATTACCAGAACGTCGCTGAATACTTAACCGGCCAGGCCAAACTAATTATAACCCCTCAATGGTCACGCCGCCCCATCCACGTACTGGAACTAGCCGGAAAAAGCTACACCAAAGGCACTGCCCAAAAAACAAAATATAAATAAACGAAATGCTCGAACTCAGTACTACAGCCTGGATAATCGTCGCGACATGTGCTGCAATGGCCGGCTTCTCCAAAACCGGCATTCCCGGCGGCGGAATACTAATAGTCCCCCTACTCGCCTGGGTCATCCCGGCCAGGGAATCCGTCGGTTTTCTGTTGCCCATGCTCTGTGTCGCTGACCTGATGGCCATCCTCATCTGGCGTCGCCATGCGATCTGGTCCCAGCTGGCCCGCCTGATTCCCTGGGCTCTGGCTGGCGTAATTATCGGTTTTTTCCTGCTGCGTATCGTCAACAGCCAACAACTCATGCCCATCATCGGTATAGTCGTACTTGCCTTACTGGGGCTGACCGCCTGGCGTAACAAACATGTTCCCGATGACCATATCCCCACCCACTGGGCTTTTTCCGCCTCAATGGGTCTACTGGCCGGCATAACCACCATGATGGCCAACGCTGCCGGACCGGTAATGATTATCTACCTGCTGGCCATGCGATTCAACAAAGAGCAGTTCCTCGGCACTCGCGCCTGGTATTTCTTCATTATGAACCTGCTCAAACTCCCCTTCGGCAGCAGCCTCGGCCTGATAACCATCCCCTCACTATTAACCAACCTGGCCCTGCTGCCCGCCATCATAACCGGCGGAATACTCGGCATCCTGCTGGTAAACCGCATCCCCGCCCGCGCATTTAAGATCACCGTAACCAGTCTGGCGGTTATTTCATCCCTAGCCCTGATAGTCAAGGGTGCAAGTCTTTATTTCTCGTAGAAAATACTATAATATCTTTTTTTGATAATTTTTGGTACAAGTCCACAGCGTAATATTTTTGCAAAAAAAGGGGCTTCGGAACAATTTGTTCCGGCATTGATAGCTTTTTGAAAACCGGCGGATTCAACCCCGCAAAGAATGCTTTACCGGATCAGACTTAGTCTTACCCGAATCACGCAAATCGACATATTCAAACTGGTCCAGTGAATTATACATCGCGTGCGATTGATAAAGCTGCATCAGTTTGTTCTTCTCGCTCGCCTCAGCGTAAGGCCTCGAACGATTAATCGCCGCACCCCACCGCACCTCGGTATTGTGATGCGTATAAATCGTCAGATGCGATGCCGCCCGGTCGATACGCCCCTCGTAATTACTCACATCCAGCAGCGCCAGTTCCGACCACAGTCTTTCCCGCACCGGCAAATGGTCGTCAACTTCTTTGATCATCACCAGGACCTGCAAACCCGCCACGATCTGGTCAGCCTGCACAATCTGGCCCACTCCCGGCAAAGCCCGCACCGCCCCGGTAAGCTCCACCACGTGCCCCGCATCGGTAATATCCGCCAGCGGCAGATGTTCCAGCACTACCCCTTCGGCATCCAGATAATACCTCTTGTTCTGCTGACGTATCGACGCTACCGGCCGACGTAATTCGCAGTCAATCTCCACCAGCCCGTCATAACACTTGCGAATCAAATTAACCTGCCGCACCCAGGGATTACCCCGCAGGTTAGCGGCCCAGTTCTGCGTCAGCGTATCGTTCATCAGGTCATCGTCACAGCGAATTCCCGTGGAAAAACACACCTGCTGCACCAGCTCCGTACTGGCCCAGGACGGCTGATTAACCATCTTGACCGTAAGTGTAGTACCCCGCTGGCGACCAACCCGCTGAACATAACCATCCAGAAAGGCAAAACCGCCGCAAACCCCGCCCAGCAGGATAATCACCAGCAGAAACTTGCCCAGTTTACCCTTCATCGCTGACCAGTGTTCTGAATCCAGAAATTCGCCTATCTGCTCAACTATACCGATTTGTTGTTTCTTTTTCTTTTTTCGAGCCATAAACACTATATCGGACGATCAAGTGCCATTAGTACAATCGCGGAGCATATTTGCCCCATGCTCATCCCTGCCCGCCCGGCAGCCTTGGGTACCAGTGAATGGTCGGTAAAACCCGGCAGAGTATTGACTTCCAGCACATAAATTCGCCCCGCTCCATCCAAAATCAAGTCTATCCGCCCTAAATGCCTGCAACCAAGAGCGTTAAACGCATCAAGCCCCGCCTGAGACATTTTGCCTATCAATTCACAAGGTAAATCAATATCAAACTCATACCGGGTACTGTCGGCCAGATATTTGGCTTTATAATCATAAAAACCCTCCGCGGGCACGATTTCCACCAGCGGCAAAGGGGCACAACCCAGAACGCCTACCGTAAATTCACGCCCTTTTATGCACGTTTCCACGAGAGAAGGCCCGTAATCCTTAACAGCAGCCTCAATCGCCCCGCACGCCACCCCCACATCACCGGTTATGGTAATGCCAATACTGCTTCCCTGGCAATTCGGCTTGATAACCCACGGCCCGGCCAGCCTGCCCAATATCGCTTCAATATCATGCCGCGAAGCCCCTTCATCAACCAGTTCGCCGGGCGGCACCGTCAGCCCCGACCGCTCGAACACCTTTTTTGCCAAATACTTATCCATCGCCAGTCGTGAAGCGGTCGCATCTGAACCAACATATTTAAGACCCCGCTCTTCCAGTATCTCCTGCAACTGGCCATCCTCGCCAAATGGGCCGTGCAGCACCGGAAAAACCATATCAAAATCACCGTCCAGCAAACTCAAATCATCCGGCGAAATATCACCTCGCAGAACAGGATAGCCCGCCCCTTCCAGAGCCAGCGCCACTGCCTCACCGCTAACCAGCGAGACCTCACGCTCCGCCGAAGGACCGCCCATCAACACCAAAACCCTGGGCAGCGTCATTTCCAGACTTCCACCTCAAGCTCCAGCGTCACATCGAAACGCTCCTGAACCGCCTGGCGAACCTGGTCAATCAGCTTGAGTACATCGGCGGCCTTAGTCTGGCCCTTAGCCACAATAAAATTCGCATGCCGATCACTCACCATCGCCCCGCCCACTTTGGTACCCTTGAGCCCAGCCTTATCTATCAGAGCCCCGGCTGACAGAGCCCGCGGATTTTTGAAAATGCAACCAGCGTTGCGACTGTACATCGGCTGCGAGTTTTTCTTAATAACCCACACTTCCTTAATCGAACGGCCGATCCGCTCCGGGTCTTCCGGCACCAGTTCCAGCGTTGCCTCGGTAATAAAGAGCTCTGAAATATTCGTTTCACGATAGCCAAAGTACAAATCGCTGCGATGGCGTTCCAGCTCAAAACCGCTGGTATCCATCATCTTGACCGACTGTGTGACACTGCCAATATCGCCAAACCGCCCGCCAGCGTTTATCCGCAAAGCCCCGCCCAGACAGCCCGGAATTCCGGCCATACATTCCAGCCCGCTCAGCCCCGCCCGGGCACATTCACGCATCAACTGACTCAAAGCCACCCCCGCAGCCACCGTCACCTTATTGTCATCGATAGTAATTTTACAAAAAGCCTTCTGCGAAAGACGTATCACCGCACCATCGACACCTTCGTCGGCGACCAGAATATTCGAACCCTTGCCCAGCACATAAACCCGCACTGAGTTTTCGTGGCAACGTTTAACCACGTCCACCAGCTCTTCCATACTGCGTGGTTCAATAAAATACTTTGCTGGCCCACCCAGTTTGAACCAGGTATGCTCCGAAAGCGGTTCTTTGTATTTAACTATGTCGTTCAAGCCTGCGAATAATTTCATCACCAAGTTTCCAGATGTCACCAGCCCCCATTGTCACTACCATATCCCCGGCCTCAACCTCATTATATATCGTATCGGCAATTTCGTCAAAACTGCCCATATATCGCGCGTCGCCGCCCTGCAACACAATCTGCTCAGCCAGCTTCTGGGCGTTCACTTCCTGCCGCAAAGCCTCGCTGTCCCGGACGAAATAAATCTCCGGCAATAATATTACATCGGCTGTACCGAAACTTAAAGCAAATTCATTCAGGAAAAATCGCGTCCGGCTGTACTGATGCGGCTGAAAAACGCACCACAACCGACCCGGCTCATAAGCGTCCCGCATCGCCCGCAGGCTGGCCCGAATCTCCGTCGGATGATGAGCGTAATCGTCCATAACGACCACCCCGTTCACCGTCGCCACATGTGTCATCCGCCGCCCCGCTCCACGATAGCCAGCCAAACCGCTTATCAGAGCCTGCCTCTCCACCCCCGCCGCGTAAGCCGCCGCCGCTGTCGCCAGCGAGTTATAGACATTATGCTCGCCCGGCAAGGTCAGTTCAACCCGCCCCAGCAAATCACCTTTATACACCAAATCATACCGCCCCGCCCCGCGTACATATTCCAGATTCCGGGCTTCCCAATCCGCCCCCACCTTCAAAGCGAACGTCTCGACCTTACCTTTGTACTCCGCCAGTGCCGCTACCACATTTGCGTCGTCAGCGTTAGCCACCACCAGCCCGTCTTGACGCGTACAATCAGCGAAATCCTTGAACGCCCCGATGATCTCCGCCAAATCCGAGTAATAATCCAGATGGTCCGCTTCTATATTTAACAGCACCGCCACCGCGGGCTGCAAATTCAAAAACGAACGGTCATACTCACACGCCTCAACCACCAGATGCTCGCCGGCCCCCGCACCACTGCCCCCGCCCAACTGCTCAACCTCTGCCCCAATAACATAACTCGGCTCGGCACCCGCCTGCTGCAAGACATACCCCAGCCAGCCGCTGGTCGTACTCTTGCCGTGCGTGCCCGCGACCGCCAGCGTCATCATCTGCCCGCTCAGCTCGCCCAGCAGCTCCGCATATTTGTAAACCTTAATCCCCCGCTCCAGGGCCCACTTAAATTCCGGATTATCCGCCTTGATCGCCGCCGAGACCACCAGCTTATCAACCCGCTCCGGCAGATTTTCAAGGCCGTGCCCGATCCCCACCGAAACCCCCATGTCCCGCAACCGACCAACCACCGCCGAATCAGTCATATCACTGCCACTGACACCCTGCCCGGCCTGGGCCAGAACCTGAGCCAGACCGCTCATCCCACAGCCGCCGATTCCTACAAAATGATAATTCAAGGTCTTAGCCACAACTTTATTCCCGCCGCCCAGCCAGGCCCAAGCTTTCGCCACGGCTGTTTCTCTTTTTACACTACGCTGCATCACATCCCTGCTCCATCCCCTCAAAAATCCTCAATTCCTTATCCATAAACAAGTTGCATCAACTCGTCCGCCACCGTTGTTGCCGCTTCAGGTCGGCCCAATCCCCTTGCCGCCTCGGACATCATCTCCAATTGGGACTCATCTGTCAATTTTTCTGCCAAAACTTCCTCATCCCCCTCATCCTGTTTCCTCCGGGCCGAGAGACAATCGCACAATGCCTCCCTCAAAGCCTTAGCCGTTTTAACCGCGTCACAACTATCCGCCACAATCAGCGCTGCCTGAACATCGCTCAGCACACTGGCGTTTATCAACTGATGCTGGTCCTTATGATATGGATAAGGCAGCAAAATACTCGGCACTTCACGCGCTGTAAGTTCCGCCAAGGTCGAAGCGCCCGCCCGGCCGATTACCAGCTCCGCCGCTGAAAGTACCAGGTCCATCCTATCTGAAAACGCCACCACCGCAGCCGGAACCTGCGATTTCTCATATCGCTGCCGCACCCACTCACCATCATCCGCCCCGGTAATATGCAGCACCTGCCACCCGTCCAGCTCGACCGCACCGGAACCCGCCAACGCCTCAGCCACCGCCAGATTAACATTATGACCGCCCAGCGAACCACCCACCACCACCAGCGTACGCAGCTTTTCTTTAAGCCCCAACTCCTTGCGGGCTTCCTGACGACTGTATTTCGCCTGAGCGATTTCCGCGCGTATCGGACAGCCGGTCACGACGACCTTATCGCCGTAACGTTTGAAATAATGCTGACTCTCCTGCCACTGCACAAAAATCTTATTCGCATACCGACAGCCCAGCCGATTAGCCTTGCCCGGCACCGCGTCCGGGTTCAGCATCCCAATCGGAACCCGCATTTTTGCCGCCGTCTTTAGCATCGGCCCCGAAGCAAACCCGCCCAGGCCCAACACTGCCGCAGACTTCCCGTCCCCCAATACCTCCCGACAAATCCGCACACTTTCTTTCCAGTAGCGATAAAATTTCCAGACATCACCCACCCGCCGCGGCATAGGCACCACCGGCTGCTTGACATATTCATAAGGCGACCCGCCCAAAATCTTCTCATCGATAGTCCGCTCGGTACAAACAAAAACCACTTCACCCCCGCGTTTAACCACTTCCTGCGCAACCGCCAACCCCGGGCAGATATGCCCGCCGCTGCCGCCCCCGGCCATTATTATGCGTTTAACCATTTATCTTAATTTCACAAAAAAACATTGCTTAACCAAAGCACATACTAGTCATTAAATCAGAGCCGCGCACGTAAGTAAGCGGTGCCGTTAATTAAAATAATCCGACCAAAGGTCGGCACCTCGCCGTTAATTGTTCAAATCCCGGCCAAAGGCCGAAACCACGCTGTTGTCGTTAAATAAAAAAGCTCCGCTAGAGGCGGCACCAAGCCGTTAAATCTCACCTCCTGCCTCTTGCCTCTTGCCTGCCTTCTCCTCACTCCGGGCGATATTAATAAGCACTCCCGCTGAAATTGCCGTCAGCATCAAACCTGAACCGCCCGCGCTCACAAACGGCAGAGCGATGCCTTTGGTTGGCGCCAATCCGGTCACGACCATAAGATTCATCACCGCCTGAGCGCCCATCGTCGCTGAAATCCCTATCGCCAGCAGCATTCCCAATCGGTCCCGGGCTCGATGCACAATTACCATACTGCAAACCATCAGCCCCATATACAAACCGATAACCAGGGCACAGCCAGCCAGTCCCAGCTCCTCACCGATCACCGCGAACACAAAATCCGTCGTATCTTCCGGCAGATACCCCAGCTTAACCTTACCCTTACCGAGCCCAACGCCCCACAAACCGCCACTGCCCAATGCCATCTTCGATTGCCGCAAATGATAAACGCTGGCCGGCTCTTGCTCACCCGCCTGGGCAGTTTCTTCATTATGCAAAAACGCCCGCACCCGATCCCAGCGATAAGCATTACAATAAACCATAAAATAAAACGCCAACCCCGCCAAAGGCAGCAGCAGCAGCGGATACCACCAGCGCATCCCACCTACCAGCAGCACCATCATACCCACCGCCCCTACCAGTGCCGCCGTGCCAAAATCCTCAACCCCAATAAGCCCGACCACCGTAACCAGCACGCCCATCGGCAGCACAAACCCCCGTTTGAATTCCCGCATCCGCGTGCCCGTCAGCCAACAGTACCCCGCCAGAAACATCACCACCGTCCACTTAGCCAGCTCCGAAGGCTGAATCGTCAAGCCATATTCCGCCGGCCCAAACTTGAGCCACCGGCGCGAGGCATTAACTTCAGTACCAACCCCCGGTATCAAAACCGCCCCCAGCATTATCAAAGAAACAATCATAAACCACAACGCCGGCGACCAGCCAAAATACCGCTCGTTTATCACAAAGCGACGATAATTCAAATGACTGACAATGGCCAGAACCAACCAAACCACCGGCACCATCGCTACCCGCCGACCCGTTGTGTATCGCCAGAATTCCAGCCAGTCCACCTCCTGCATAACCGTAGCGCCAGCAGAATAAACCATCAGCGCGCCCAGGCACAACAACCCGCTGACAATCATCAGCAGCGTAGTGCCCACAGCGCCAACCCCACGGCGAATGTCCCTGTCCTCAGTCATGCAAAACCATCTATATTTGAACGCACTATCTTAATTTCAAAGTCGCCAGTGCCAGCGCCGCACAGGCGATGCCTATCAGCCAGAATCTAATAACCACCTGCGGCTCGGACCAGCCCAGCAAATGAAAATGATGATGTATCGGCGCACAACGGAATATGCGTTTGCCGCCGCTGAACCGGAAATATCCCACTTGCAGCATCACACTGGCCGCTTCCATCACAAACACCCCGCCGATAAGCAGCAGTAAAAGCTCATGCCGGGTAACCACCGCCGCGTATCCAATCGCCCCACCCAGAGGCAGCGAACCCATATCCCCCATAAACACCTGGGCGGGATGACAATTGAACCACAAAAACGCCAGGCACGCCCCAAATATCGCCGCGCACATTATAGCCAGCTCTCCCGCCCCGTTTATCTGCGGCAGCAAGAGCGAACTGGCCCAGGTCTTGCGTACGATCTCCATCTCGCCAGCTGTCTCGATCCAACTGACCGACATCGTCTCGCTGGCCAGGTAGCACAAAACCACAAAAACCGCACTTACTGTCGCCATACACCCTGCCGCTAACCCGTCCATACCGTCGGTCAGATTAACCGCATTGCTGGCCCCGGTTATCACCAGCACCGTCATTATCGAAAACAAAAACCAACCCAGCTCGAAACCCTGCTTATAAAACGGCAGCCACAACCGCCGTCCATCTTCGATATTGGCGAAGTCGGTATGATAAAGAAATACCGCCAGCATAACGCACAAACCAATCTGAAACAGCAGCTTTTCGTAGGTATGCAGGCCGTCGCGACTGCGATGTTTAATCTTCGCCGTCAGTTTCAGCCAGTCGTCCACCCCCCCCACACAGCCCAGCCAAACCAGCAGAAAGATCCCCTTCTTCACAAAATTATTACTCAAATCCGCCCACAGCAGCGTACTGATTATCACGCCGGCCAGAATTATCAAGCCGCCCATCGTCGGGGTATTGGCCTTATGCCGCGTCAGTTCGTTAAGGTCCTTATGGTCAAACTCCGGCACATCACCGACCTTCTTCTTTATCAACCAGCGAATAATCCGCGGCCCCCACCACAGAGAGATTAGCAGACTCGTCAAAACCGCCATCACCGCCCGAAACGAAACCTCGCTCCACGCGTAAAAATGCAGTGTATCGTGCAGAAAATCTTTATATGTATTCAACAGCCAATATAGCATATCAACTCAACATCCCAGTCGGAATTCTTTTAATTTATCAGCGAGCAGCCTTAAACCGGCTCAACGATTCAACCACCTTTTCCATTGCCATTGCCCGTGAGCCTTTGACCACAATCACATCACCGCTGCGAATCGAAGCCTTGACCAACCGTGCCAGCCGCTTGCTGCTGACCGCCCGCTGTACATCACCACGTCCCATCCCCGCTTCAAGTGCCGCGTTAGCCGCCCCCGCCGCCAGCGGCCCCACTGTCATAAACACATCTACACTCGACCGTGCCACTCGCTTGCCGAACTCGCAATGATATTCTTCGCTTTTTTCGCCCAGCTCGCCCATATCGCCACAGATAAATATCCGCCGTCCCGCCCCGCCGTGGCTGAGCAGTTCAGCCAGCGCCGCTTCCATACTCGCCGGATTGGCATTATATGTATCGTCGATTACCGTTATCCCATTGAAATTATGATAAACCATTCGCCCCGCCACCGGCACATAATCCGTCAAGGCTGCGGCGAACTCCTTACTGCTAACCCCCAGGCGCCGCACCGCCGCCAACGCCGCCAATGCGTTATTGACATTATGCACCCCGGCCAGCGGCAGCGTCACTTCACAGCGGTCATTCGTCAAAAACTTAACCGAACCGTGCCGCTGCTCAACTTTCGTCGCCCCCACATCGGCCCCATCCTCCACACCGAAAGTAATCAAAGGCCGACCCAGCGCCCGAACCCGCTCCAGCGTTGCCTCATGCCCCATCCCGCAAACCAGCACACCCCGTTCCTTCAAACCCGCCGCGATCGACACTTTCTCAACCGACACTCCCTCGATATCGCCCAGTCCTTCCAGATGCGCCGGCCCGACATGCGTTATCACCGCGATATCAGGCTCACATATCCCGGAAAGATAAGCCACCTCACCCGGCGTGTTAGTACCAATCTCCACCACGGCAAAACTATCGGTCGGCTCGACCCCTAAAAGCGTGAGCGGCACTCCGATATTATTATTGAAATTTCGCGGCGACTGATGACCTTTATGTTTCTTACTCAAAACATGATATATCAGTGAACGGGTCGTTGTCTTGCCGTTACTGCCTGTCACCGCGATAACCGTAAGCGAATAGGCCAGACTCTCGCGATAGAATTTCGCCAGCTTACCCAGTGCCTCGGTCGAATCGTCAACCTTCAACACCGTGGTCCCGGTTTCCTTCACCGCCGTCGAAACCGGCATATTCCTGTCAACCACCACCGCCCGTCCCCCTGCCCGCACCGCCTGGTCCACGAAATCATGCCCGTCGAAATTCTCACCCCGAATCGCAAAAAACAAATCACCCTTCACAACCTGCCGCGAATCAATCCGCACCCCCGTAACCGGCTCACGTCCCAGCTCAGTACGAGCCTCCGCCCGCATAACCCGCTTAATCTCATCCAACAACAAAGGTTTCATACAACTAAAACTTCCTGCAAACAAATTTAAAAAAACCGCAAACGCCCATCAACAATCCCGTAAATCCGTCGTTACCGTTCGCCGTTTAACTAAAAAAATCCCGTCTTATCCTGCCTAAATTCTTAGCCGTTAATCTTATCTCTTATAAATTCCGACCAAAGGTCGGCACCACGCCGTTCACTAATGCCTCTTGCCTCATGCCTAATGCCTGATTCAAAAATACTCCCCTACAATAACCTTATCATCAAAATCAAACCGTTCCCCCCCAATCTCCTGATAGGGTTCATGCCCCTTGCCCGCCACCAGTACCACATCATCCTTCCGGGCTGCTTGTAGTGCGTATCCAATCGCATCGCGCCGGTCTAATATCTGCTTTACATGGCCAGGCTGATTAAACCCCTCCATCACTTCCGCTGCGATCGCCCGCGGGTCTTCCCGCCGCGGATTATCATTGGTCAGCACAATCACATCCGCCCACTTCTCCGCCGCCGCCGCCATCCGGGGCCGCTTACTCCGGTCACGCTCACCCCCGCAGCCAAACACCACTATCACCCGCCCCTTACACAATTTCTTCACCGTCGCCAGAGCATGGTCCAGCGCATCGTCTGTATGAGCATAATCCACCAGCACCGTAAAATCCGCCTTGCAGTCCACCCGTTCCAGTCGGCCCGGCACCCCCGCCAAACCCTTGATCGCCCTGGAAATATCAACCAGTTCCACCCCCGCCGCCCGGGCCAGTCCAACCGCTGCCAGACAGTTCATTACATTATGCTCACCAATAAGCCGCAGCTTTGTTTCAATCTCCTGGGCCGCCTGACGAATCGCCAGTTGCGTTCCCGAAATATCCATCCCCAGAATCTCAGCCGATATGTCATATCCTTCGCCCAGCCCATAGCGACAAACCTGACCTGCCGTACACGCCGCCAAATCATCCGCGACAACATCCATAGCGTTCAGAACCGCGTGCGACCCTTCGCCCAACCCTTCAAACAAACGCGCCTTGGCCCGCAGATAGTTTTCACTCGTGCCATGATAATCCAAATGGTCACCGGTCAGATTGGTAAACGCCGCACCCTGGAAATGTATCCCCGCCGTACGCCGCTGGTCCAGTGCGTGACTGGAACATTCCATCACCACCGCCCCGCAGCCGTTCTCTACCATCCGACCCATCATCTCCGCCAGCTTCACCGCACCGGGCGTAGTCTCACGTGCCTGCTCACACCCCGCCCCAAAATCATAAACCACCGTACCCAGCAACCCACACTTTATCCCCGCCATCCGTAGCATTGCCTGAACCAGATAAGTAACCGTAGTCTTGCCGTTAGTACCCGTAACCCCAAGCGTAATAAGCTTTTGCGTCGGTCGCCCCGCCGAAACCTGGGCCAGCTCACCCAACGTCACCGCCGAATCAGCAACCACCACCAAAGGCCGACCACCCGTATCGACATCACCCCGTTCAGCCACAATCACCCCCGCCCCCCGCTCCAAAGCCTGGCCGATACAATCATAACCATCAACATGTACACCCCGGACAGCCACAAATACATCGCCAGAACCCACCAGACGACTGTCAGCACACACCCGGCCGCCATCGGCCACCATTCGCTCCAGGTCGAGATAATCCATAACAACAACCCGTTCAAAAAGCGCGTCCTAAACACCAGGCTCATCCGTAAGCCCCGATAAAACCATTATATACAGCGGTCAAGCCTTTGCAACAGTTCTTTTAACATTCTTTGCGTGCAGACCAAATAACAAATTTTTATAGACATTTCCACTTGCCAATAATTAATGGACATGCGTTATAATATTGTTGGGTAGTTAGAAAATGTTCTGCAGGTGTGTGCAGATATAATTTTATCGTACGTATACAGGAGGAAAATGTCATGCGTACCAGTAGATTCTTTGTATCTTGTGTTCTGGCGGCCCTGTTCACTCTTAACGCTTTTGCGGTGGTTGAAGTCTATGACTCGCGATATCAAGCCGAGGTCTACGCCCAATATGAATACCCCGACTGGCCCCACGGTCTAACCTTCGACAGTGACGGAAATCTTTATGTTGGTGGTGATGAAACCCTCATCAAGATTGCCCCGGATGCATTTTGCCTGCCGCCCTCTTACTTGTAAAGGTCAGCCGCGTTGCGCAAGGCCGTCGCCCAGGAAATTAAACGCCGGCACCACAATTACAATGAACTGGCCCGGCAGCAGGGGACGAACGATTTTACTCATTCCACCCCCTTCAAAGCCAGATCCCGCACCCGGTGACAGGCGCAGAAATGACGCGGGGCCACTTCTTCCCACCCCGGCGTTTCTTCCCGGCAAATCTCCCGCGCGTATCGGCAGCGCGGATGAAAATAACAACCACTGGGCGGTTTAGCGGGATTAGCCACATCGCCTTCCAGGATTATCCGCTCCATTTTATGTTCCGGGTCAGCCTTGGGCACCGCCGACATCAGCGCTTCGGTATAGGGATGTTTCGGACTGCTGTACAAATCCGCAGTGTCGGCCAGCTCCATCATCCGCCCCACGTACATCACCGCCACCCGGTCGGCGATATGCTCCACCACCGCTAAATCGTGCGCGATGAACAGATATGTCAGGTTGAACTTCTCCTGTAGTTCCTGCAACAGATTCAGAACCTGAGCCTGCACCGAAACATCCAGCGCCGATACTGCCTCATCACAGATTATCAGCTCCGGGTTAGCCGCCAGCGAACGGGCAATGCCGATACGCTGCCGCTGACCGCCCGAAAAAGCATGTGGGTAACGCGACATGTGCTTGACTTCCAAACCCACCACTTCCAGCAGATGCCGCACCCGGTCCCGCAACTCGCTGCCCCGCGAAATATTATTGCAAACCAGCGGTTCAGCCACAATATCCAGCACCGTCATCCTCGGATTGAGCGATGCGTAAGGGTCTTGAAAAATCATGTGCATGTGCCGACGAATGTGCCGAATAGCCTTACGTGACATATCCGCTAAATCAACCACCGTGCCGTCCGGCAGACGAAAATCAATCACCCCCGCCGTCGGCGCGAACGCCTGAATAATACATTTACCCAACGTGGTCTTGCCCGACCCGCTCTCACCGACCAGCCCCAGGGTCTCGCCCTTCCTGACGTAAAAACTTATATCATCCACCGCCCGGACATAACCCCTGGCCCGCGACAAAAAGCCTTTGCTGATGGGGAAGAATTTTTTGACACCCCGCACGTCCAGCAGCTTTACTTCGGCGGCCTGGTCAATCATCAGACGACCTCCTCCTTCTGGTCGCTGTACAGAAAACAGCGTACCTTATGACCCGGCTCGATCTCTGCCAACACCGGCACCGACCTATCGCACGTTCCCTTAATCGCCCGGGGACAGCGCGAGTAAAAACCGCATTGCGGCGGCATGTCCAGCGGCAGCGGCACCGTCCCTTCGATAGCGTCAAGCCGGGTATGGGCCTTCTTGCCCAGTTTGGGAATCGACTTGAGCAGCCCGATGGTATAAGGATGCCGCGGTTTCTGGAAAATTTTCTTCGTCTCCGCCGCTTCCACCACCCGCCCCAGGTACATCACATCAACCTCGTCGGCGATTTCCGCCACCACGCCCAGGTCATGCGTGATATACAGAATCGCCATCCCAAATTCCCGCTGCAATCGCCGCATCAAATCCAGAATTTGGGCCTGTACCGTAACGTCCAGCGCCGTGGTTGGCTCATCCGCGATCAGCAGTGCCGGGTCACACGCTAACGCCATCGCAATCATCGCCCGCTGACGCATTCCGCCCGAAAGCTGATGCGGATATTCATCGATTCGCTGGGCCGGATTCGAAATCCCCACCTTCTCAATCATGTCCAGGGCAATCCGCCTCGCCTCGTGTCTGTCCTGTGTTTTGTGCAGCAGAATCCCTTCGACTATCTGATTACCGATGGTATGCACCGGCGAAAGCGAAGTCATCGGCTCCTGAAATATCATCGAAATATCTTTACCCCGAATGGCCCGCAGCTTTTTGCTTGAATCCGGCAGCGCCGTCAAATCCAGAACCTGCTCATCCGTATGATGCAGCAGAATCTCACCCGAAGCGATCTTCCCCGGCCGCGGCACGATCCGCAGTATGCTCCGCGCCGTGACGCTCTTGCCCGAACCACTCTCGCCGATGACCGCCAGTGTTTGGCCCCGCCCAATCGTCAAATCCACCCCGTCAACCGCCTTGAGCGTACCTTCATCCAAGTAAAAGTACGTTCTCAAGTCCTTGACCTCTAAAAGCGTATCATTCGAGTTGGTGCTTCCGCTAGCTATCATAACTATTGTTATCCTACCAGGTTATATCGCTGGGGCTTTTCGGAAACCGGCAGAACGCCCTGTAATTGCCGCGGCACCCATCGCAACATATCCCCCACTGTAATAGAAACGTTCGGTTCGCACAAGGTCTTATTTTGCAGCGCAAAAGTGCCTGAAGGAACCGATTTTTGCGGGAAATTCTGCGTTTTTTCGAGAAATTTCAAATAAATTTGCAATCCTGTTCGGCACATTTATTGCTTTAGGCTTTTGGCCTCCTGTATTTTTTTTAAAAAAAACCCGAAATGTTAAGATAGGTAATTTGCGCTCGAGGGATATTTATGCTCTAATAGGAGGCATGAGTGCTAAGCGTCAGAAAATCAAGGAGCGGGACCTGCGTGGGTTCAAGTATTTCAAGTCCCTCTCGGCTCTGCTGAAAGGTCTTCACTCGGCGGGATGTGAGCGGGACCGGGCCGGCAATCGCACATTATTCATGGACCAGTATGTCAGTCTGCTGCTGTTATACATGTTCAATCCGATCTGCAGTTCCATCCGGTCTTTGCAGCAGGCCGGCGAGCTCAAAAAGGTACAGCGGCTGTTGGGTTGTTCGCGTGCTTCGCTGGGTTCGCTTTCGGAAGCATCCCGGGTTTTTGAGAGTTCTTTGTTAGAGCCGATAATCGCTCAACTCACTGAGCAGTTAGGGCCGATATCTCAGGACAAAAAACTGGAAGTCGGTCAGGTCATTACCCTGGTGGACGGCAGCAGTATTCAGGCTTTGCAAAAACTCACTCAGGCTGCCTGGGACACCGACAAACCCGGAATTAAAGCACACACTCAGTTTGATCTGGAAAAATATGTGCCTCTGAAAATAAATATCAGTGAAGACAAGTCTGATGAGCGAAAGGTTTTTTTAGAGAATCTTCAGCCCGGCCGGATTTATGTCAATGATCGTGGATATGCCTGTTTTAAGCTGTTTCAGGCCATTGTGGATAGTAAAAGCTCTTTTGTCTGTCGGCTGCGTGAGGATACGGTTTACGAAACTATTCAGGAAAAACCTTTAACTGAAGATGCTCGAAAAGCGGGGATAATTTTTGATCGTACGGTAATCGCCGGCAGCAGTGAAAAACTGCGGGAAGATTTCAAACAACCGTTACGCCTGATAGCGGTTGAATGTCAACCGCATTTGAAACGGGGCCAGGGACCACGTCAGAGTGAGATGATTTTGATTGCCACCGACCGGCTGGACCTGGACGCCGAAGTCATTGCCCTGCTCTATCAGAAACGCTGGGCCATCGAAATATTTTTCCGCTTTTTTAAGCATGTGCTGGGCTGCCGACATCTGCTAAGCCTCTGCGAAAACGGTATCGAACTACAGATGTACGCCGCGATTATCGCCTGTATGCTGATCAGCCTGTGGACGGGCAAAAAACCAACTTTAAGAACCTACGAAATGCTCTGCTGGCACCTCTGCGGCATGGCCGACGAGCAAGAAATGCAGAACCATATCAATAAACTCCAAAGCCAAAACTAAGGCCGATCCTCAAAAAAATCGCCGCTGCCGCTGATGCTGCGCCAAAATAACCAGTGCCGACAGTCCCACTGAGGGATAATCCCCGCTAAATCATATGAACTGCAAAGACCACAGAAAAACTGTATTTGAGCAATAAATGTGCCGAACAGGATTGATAATTTTGCGTTTTTGGCCCCTAAAATCGTGTTTTTGTGGGGCAGTTAGAAGTTTATTTCTTCGGCCAGCAGGTCTATATTGACCAGTACTGGTTTTCGGGGGATTTTGAATTCCTGGCCCTGTGGGGTGTGCTGGACGGTGATAACTTTGGCTCCGTTTTCGAGCCAGAATTGGTATTGGTCTATCATCAGTTGGGCCAGGGGCGCCAGGGTTATTTCAACTTTGCCGTGCTGGTTGAAGGTCTGGACGGCTTCTCTGGGGAAGCAGCCGACGTAGACTCTGGACTCTTTTTGGCCGTGGACAAAGAAGGCCGTCTTGCCCTCGGCGCGGAGGTTGCGTACTCCGGCAACGGCGTCGGCTTTGCGGTTGTAATAGCTGGCGTCGGGTACGTTAAAGTAGGTACCGATTTCGAGGCTGTAGAAGCAGTCGCTGTTGAGCAGGTTCCATTCGTCCGGTGCGGCAGGGTCCACCTGGGGCAGTTCTCGGATATAGGAAAACTGATAGGCGCCAGCTTTTAGTTTGGAGTAGAAATTGGGCTGTTTGACTTTCTGCCATTCGCGCTGAGTTTGGGAAGATTTGTCACTGCCCTGAAAATGGCCGTAATTGACCATTACGGTGTCGGGCTCTTGGTAGCTGAGCCAGATGTCTTCGCTGAGCAGTTGCTGGGCCTGCTGCTGAACTCTTTGGGCCTGTTCCATGCTGCCGGCACCACGGTAGTTGGCCAGGACAATGGTATATTCCAGTTGGCCGGAAGTGCCCGCACGGGGCATATAACTTACTGAAGGCTGCTGGTAACTGCCCCCGGTGCAGCCAGCCATCCCGCTGGACAAGAATAGCAGTAAAATAATCGTTATTAAATGCTGGTATGATGCCATTATTAATCCTTATGTACCGCAAACATAGTTCTCAGGTCGGCGATTAGAACACAATAAGAATTAAAATGGTATAAAATTTCTGGTTTTATTCGGCCAGGTAGTTCTCCAGCAGGGCTATTAAATCCAGTAAATCCACGGTTCCGCTACGGTCGTGGTCGGCTCGCTGTTGGTAATCGTTGATGGTTGAGGCATCTGTACTGAGCCAATAGCGGCTGATGAAGGCAAAGTCGGCGAGGTTTACGAAATTATCGACGACAATATCTCCGCTGAGTGGGTCGGAGACGAAGACTACCGTAAAAGGCTCGGAGGAGTGATAAGGGCCAAGGTTGTCGTATACACGGAAGGTGGCCCAAAGCAGACCTGTCGGGGCGGGGTCTGAGGCAGACAGGTTAGTATAGATGTACCAGAGGTGCAGATGGCCGTCGTTGGCAGCGGAGTAGTAGCTGTGATTGAAGGCATCACCGGGTTCGTCGAGCAGGATGGATTCGTCGAGATTACAGACTTTGAAATTTTCGGAGATGTCAACACACTCTATCCAGATCTGGTAATCGGTGTTACGTGTACCCTGGGGGCTGGAGTTGGGGTCTTTTAGCGGATGATCGCTGGGTGGTTCGTTAGGGTCGTGTATTTCATCGAAGCCGGGTTCGTTGATAACCCAATTACGCTGGTTGAAACCGCTTTGGTAGAGGCTGTAATGCCATTGGGGTGAGGCGTTACGGTATTTATGGCGGCAGTCGATGAAAAGTTTCTGGTCGTCGTCGGTGCCGGTAATACCGTCCTGATTGCAGCCGATGAACAGATGGTCCTGTATGCAATAAGCCTGGACGTGGGCGGTTAGCATGGTTATGAGCAGAAATATTCGGTAGTACATGTCAGTCTCCTATTTTGATTAAGGGCCAGTAATCCATTTGGGGAAGGCGGGTGCTGATTCGGGGAACCAGTAACACTGGCCCTGGGGGTCGTAGGTTTTTCCAATAGCGAGTTTTTCGACGTGTCCGTCAACGAAAAGGTAATTTGATTTTTCCTGATGGCGGTCCCAGGCGATTTGTTTTTTGGCGGCGTCGATTGAGCCAAACCATCCTTCGGGATGGACATGGTCAGCGCCGCGGGTTGATTCGGGCAGTTCGAAGCTCCAGACAGCAGACATGGGGCGAGGTACGTTCTGGACGTTGTTATAATAGTTGGGAGTGCCGTCGATTGGTTTTTTCTGGTCGAGCCAGGGATTCAGGCCGTAGCTGGAATAGCGTTTTTCAGAAATTGAGGTATTTGAGGATATTTTAAGCCAATCGACGAATTCGTCGCTGGGGGTTTTGTCGCTGGGGCAACGAAAGAGCAGGTCTTGTTGGGTATATTCGCCGAGCTTGACCAGCCAGAAGTCCTCCGGCTGAGCGACGTGGCAGGAGCTGGGGGGCAGGCGGTATTTATGGTCGATGAGATATAGCTGGCTGGTCAGGCCCATTTGTCGCATGTTGTTGAGGCATACTACTGCTCTGGCTGATTCGCGGGCCTGTCCCAGGGCGGGCAGCAAGATGCTGACCAGCAGGGCGATTATCGCTACCACAACCAATAGTTCTACAAGCGTGAAAGCTTTTTTATTCGTCATCGCGAAATCTCTGTTTTTGAACAAATGCTCCGGTCGCTCACGCGACTCGGCTTTTGTTTTGGAGAATGGGTATGCCCGCCCCTCTGCGGACATACCCGGTTTGGTAATGGTTATGAGCGGTGTCTGGTTTTTCTGATTAAAACCGCACCTGCGGCGAGAATCATCAAAGTGGCCGGTTCGGGTACGGTTACGAAGGTCAGGGTGTATTCATCTGAAGTCTGATAGCCAGTGGTTCCGGTATCGAGGGCTTTGAAGGTGGCGGTGAAAGTTTCGCCGGGCTGGGCAGATGCAACACCGAAAAGGAGGTGGGTGTGAAAACCCCAGGCACCAAGTGTGCCGTTTTCGTTATAAACGTCGGTCATCCAGATAGTTTCAAAGGTGTATTGGTCGCCGTCGCTTTGCAGAACCGGGGTTAGGGATTCTTCGTCGAGCATGAAGAATCCGTCGCTGAAAGAAACTCTTTCGATGGCGATTTGCCAGTCGGATTGGGTATTTTCATCCATGCCGCCCAATTGCCAGTTACCGTGTTCGGGGTGGGCGGAATGCCAGCAGTCCAGTTCGCTGCAAATCCAGGTTCCGGCGAGCAGTCCTGTCTGGACCGGGGTGAGTTCCAGCGGTTCGGACCAGTCGGGCCAGCCGGTTGTGCCGGGCATAGAGAAAAACCAAAGCTGGTTGTCGTCGGCGGTGCCGGTTATCTGGTCCTGATTGATGCCGACGTGGGTGTGAGAATGGGCCCAGGCGAGATTCGCGGTCAGGGCAATAACGGTAAGTGTAATAATAAATTTGCGCATATTATCCTCTCGATAGATGATTTGTGGTATTGATGCGCAATCACCTCCGCTCACCCCTAAAACAGGGACAACAGCAACAGGCGCGCAACAACACATCTGATTTAATATTTAATTACAAATTATAGATTGGGTTTCAAGCCGCGATGGGGGGTGGGCGGCAGCGGAAAGCGTCGGGGGTCAGGGTTGAAACAAAGACTGTTTCCGGCGAAACCGTGACGAAATTGACGGTTTCGTATGAGGGTAGATGAAGTTGCGGTTCGATGTGGCAGGTTTTGGCGACGAACATGAGATTCTGGCAGATGGGGCATTTGTCGCTGTCGTGGCAGGGGGAATCTGAGCCGCCGCTGTGATTATGATGGCAGACGGAGTTTATGTGGACGGTTAGCAGCAGGTTTGTGCTGCTGGCGTATAGGGCGGTTAAGGCCAGCCCAATCGCGAAGGTCCTGATTGTCCACTTCTTGCTCGTCATCTTTTAATATCTGTCCTGCAAAAACAAACGTGTTCGGCATTATACTATAAACACAATTGCAATTCAAGAGGATTGTATAATTGGAAATTGGACGTGCCTTGTGCGTTTTTTTTTATTATCCGACCGGTTATGCGGCTCGTCTTTTGTTGAACTTGAGCTGCGTCGAAATTAATTTGCCGGGCAATTGAGCAGGTAGTCCAGCAGGTCGTTGAGCGGGCAAGTGGCCAGGCCGACATATTTGTCGGCAGCGCCGTAGTAGACAAAAATGGTGTCGCCGATTACTACTTTGCCGCAGGGGAAGACCACCCCCCCGCCGAAATAGAATCCGTTTGTTTCGTATTCTTCTTCGGGCTGAAAAATCCATTTGCTGGTGCGATAGCGGACGATGGTCGGGTCGTCGAGGTCTAGCAGCATAGCACCGAGTCGGTAATATTTATCACTGCCGACGGCATGATACACTACGAGCCAACCGTGTTCGGTTCGCAGGGGCGGGGTGTTCCCACCGACCTTGCATTCCCAGGGGTATTGGGCTTTGGCCAGCAGTTTGCTCTGGTTTAGGTTCAGCAGGTCGTCGCCGGCGGAAATCCACATAGCGGGGAATTCGGTTTTGTAGCCTGGGCCGCACCATTGCAGAGGCCGATGAATCATGTAATATCTGCCGTTGATTTTTTCGGGGAATAAAATCACGTCACGGTCGTCCAGTATCGGATTGGTCAGGAATCCAGCGCGGATAAATTTCTTGAAATCCCTGGTCAAAAGCAATCCGCTAGTGGTTAAATTGTCCCTGATATAGGCGGGGAAGTCCGGTCGCACTTGGGGGAAAATATCGCAGCGTCCCTGATGAAGCCAATATTTGCCGGGGGGATTGAAACGGGAAGCGTAGGTAATATAGTAATAATCATCTATTTTGACGATTCTGGGGTCTTCGAGGCAGCCGGCGTCGGCACCGTCGCGGCTGGGTGAAATGGCGGGCTGGTCGTAACGTTGGAAGTTGTAACCGTCGTCACTGGTGGCCAGCCCCAAGCGTACAACATGCTCGGCATCACTGCCGGCGGCACGATAGAGCAGACTGACGCGTCCGGTCTCCTGATCGTACCAGGCGCCGGGATTGGTGGTTACCATGCTCTCCCATTTGTGGTCGGGGTCGGGCGAAATTATGGGGTTGCCTTCGAAGCGGGTCAACTGGACCGGAGCAGCGAAGGTCTGGTGACATTTTTTTGCGGCAACTTTTACATTATCAAAACGGTCGGCACCTTTCGCGATTCCAACACTTCTGTTCCCGGGTGTGCTCAAAGACATACTACTTCTCCAAAATACTGCTTACCGTAAACCGCCTATTCGGTTTCCAGTTTGTCATACCAATTCTTTTTCAAGAATATTGATGTAATAAAAGTAACCGCTAAGGTTATGGCCAGGGCTTTGAAATCGCGCAGGACTACATAAATCGCGATTAGGCCGAGGCTGAACTGCCAGATTATTCCGACGGCGACATTTATCATATCGCGTTTGAAATTCATGTTTCGCTTAAAATCCGGGGTCTCTTCGCTTACCATTTTGTGGATTGGTGCCCAGAATCCCCAGGGGCGAACCTGGCGATAGAAATCTTTCAAAACTTCGTAATCGTCGGGCGGAGTCAGCAGACTTACCAGTACTGAGCCGATGCCGCTGATTAGCAGGATGAAGGGAAAACTATCCAGAGCTGACATATCGGAAAAAGCCGCGGGAAAAACCAAAGCGGCCGCGACACCGGAAATCATACCGGCGAAATAACCGTAACCGTTGAGCCGCCACCAGTACCATTTGAGGATATTGGGGGCGAGATAGCCGCCGAAAAGACCGGCAACAATCCACATGGTTACCGAACCGATCGACTTGGTCATAAAGCCAAAGGCGATACCGACAATAACAATTATTATTGTGCAAACATAACTGGCGTAAATGTAACGTCGGGCGGGCGCGTTCTTGTTGATATAACGCTGGTAGATGTCAACGACGAGATAGGCGGCACCGGCGTTTACGGTTGAATCGAACGTACTCATAAAGGCTGCCAGCAATCCAGCGAGCATGAGCCCCACCACACCGACAGGCAAAAAGTTGTTGATTATGTAGGGTAGAATCTGCTCGAAATCCACCTTGTCGCCCATATTGTTAAGGTCGGTACTGAAATAGACCAGAGCCAGCACGGTAATACCGGTAATCATCATATAGCGTGGGATGAACTGGACGACCGAGACGAACCAGCTCATCAGGGCTGACTCGCGAGGGCTTTTGGTGGATAAAACCCGCTGCATATCATAGTTGGGACAAGGCCCGGCCATGCTGGCGAGAATGCCTTTGAACAGTACCATCATAAAGAACAGGCCGAAAATTGAAAAACCATCGCCGGCCATCTTGCCGTTTAATGAACCGATAAGGCTAGACCAGTCCATATCAAGCTTCCAGCCGAAAAATAAATCGTGCCAGCCGTTGGGCACCGCGGCGCTGATTGCTTCGGGAGTGGTTTTGGTGATGGCGATCCAGCCGACCACAAACGAAATTGCGGTCATGATTATATACTGAATGACATCGGTCATTACCACGCTGTACATACCGCCGACAATAACGTAAATGGTGGTTATAGACATGAAGATTACCGCGTAGGTGTTGGGCGACAAATCCCAGGGCAGGAAAACCGCGGCGAATTTTCCGATGCCCTGAAAGGCGTAACTCATAAAACCGATTACGGAAACCAGCGCGAAAACAACAACGCTTATATGGGACAGTGTCGCGCCGCGGCCCTGTCCGAAACGGGTGGTAATCCATTGGGCGCCGGTCAGAGCATTTGAGCGGCGGAGCCAAACTGACAGGTAAACCATAGCGAAGACCTGATTGAAGGTAGGCCAGAGCCAGGGTATCCAGGCGCTTTTGAGGCCGTAGGCGAAGAGCAGGTACACCAGCCACATCGTACCGGTAATGTCGAACATACTGGAGGTGTTGGAGATGCCCAGGATGTACCAGGGGATGCTGTTGCCGCCGAGGAAATAGGAATCGACGTTTTGGGCGGCGCGGCGAGAGACCAGGCAACCGGCAATTACAATAACTACCAGATAGCCAATCAAAATCGAAATATCAATGATGTGCATATTCACGCGGCAAAATATCCTGATGAATGAGAATCGTTGTCAACCAATTATACTACTTGGCCCAGCCGCGTTTCATATAATCCAAATCATCGATGCCTTCGGCTGTAATCGGCTGCAAAGGCGGGGTAACACCAACTTTATAATTACGGAAGAAATCGGCGGTTTCGTCTGACCATTGCTTCTGTTCGACGTGGCAATCGACAAAGGCCAGGCTGCTCCTCCGACCGTGCCACATCGAAAGCGGGTCGTACCATTTATCGTCGTTGGGATTGAATTCCCAGGAGTCCATATTGTAGTTACGGCTGTCGTGTTCCTCAATGAAAACGTAGCGGGAGGCGGGGGCGCCAATATCAGTCATTTTGACAAAAGACCGCCAGCGTCTGAAACTTGGCTGGATGTAATTCTGACGACCGTTGAGGTAATCTACTATCGAATAGCTGCGGAGGTATTCGCTTTTGTCACTGGGGCAGCGATAGACTTTGACATCGGGGACATACTGAAAGAGTGAACCTCTTTCTATTCCTTCGGCTCGTTCTTCGGCGGTGGGTCTGCCATCGGCAAAGGGGTAAGGTACGGAATCTTTGGTGCCGACAATGGTGGGCGACCAGACCCAGGTACTTTCGTTCTGCCAAGTGATGTCCCAGTCGCTGCGATAAGTAAAGGCGGGGACCATGGTGTCGTTATTTTCCAAAGCGTAGGCGACCCAGCCGGTTATCAGGGATTTCATGCTGGTGCTGCACACGACGGCTTTGGCGGACTCGCGTGCCTTGCCGATAGCGGGCAGCAAGATGGAGACCAGCAGGGCGATAATCGCGACGACGACCAACAACTCAACCAGCGTGAAACCTTTGCGATGATTCATAGCGTTACTCCCAGGTAATTTCATTTTATGCGATACCGAAATAATAATCAATCATTTTAGTTGCCCGGACAGGACATCACTAGAAGCCCTGCCCGAACACGATTCATGCTTAGTTTGCCCCCAGCCAGTTGCCGGCCATTTCGGTCAGGTCATCGGCATCGTAAACTCCAAGCCAATCGGAGGCGATTACGGCCAAATCGTAAAGGTCAACGTAGCAATCGTCCGAATAGTCGCCGGGTACAACCGAGCGGCCACAAAGCTGACGTAACTGGATCATGTCGAAAGTCGCTCCTTTCATTTCGCCGTCTATCCAGATGACAATCCTGAAGAACTGCTGACCGGTCCAGTCGGTTTCTTCCAGAATATTAAACGCGTGCTCAGCCGGTTCAGGCTGATAGTCAACCAGCGACACGTAAGGCCAGGGCGAAGCCTGTCCCTGCAAACCAATGCTGTACTTGGCACCGGCATCAATCGCCGTAGAACGCACCGCGAGTATGGGGTATTCATTGAGGTCTACGAGTAAGGATTCAGATTCGACCTTGCCGTAGGCTACACCCAGGTTGTCTTCGGTCAGGATCGCTTCGGGACCGTTAATGTCGTCCCAGTAGGCGCCGAATTCATACCAGGTATATTTGACGGGGTCAAGGTTGTCCTGCCAGGCGGGGATGGCCTGGGGACGGCGTATTTCGATGTAGTCAAAAACAGCTGATTTACTCTCGCCGCTCATCCAGATAACTATGCGGAATGATTTCTGACCGGTCCAGCCGAGCATATCGGCAATATTGACAATCTGTGTCCCGGATTGCTCGATATAGGTTGTCATATCCTGATAGATGCCCGCACCGCCCTGCTCCTGGATACCTACCAAATAGGCACTGCTGGAGTTGACATCAACGCTTCTTATCACCAACTCGGAATAAATGTCCATATCAAGAGTAATAGTTTCGGATTCGGTACTGCCGTAGAAATTTACGGCGTCACTTTCGGTGAGTTTGCCCAGCGTGCCGGAGAAATTATTGGGGTCGCTCCAGGTGGCACCGTTATCGAGCCAGGTTGTTTTGATGGGGTCGAAATCTTCCTGCCAGACCACGGGATTTTCCGCCCGCAACTCGATGAGGTCGAACGTAACAGTTTTGCCTTCACCGGCGATCCAGATACTAATTTTGAAGGTCTTGGTGCCGGACCAACCCATCACATCGGCGATATTGACATACTGAACGCCACTGCCCCAAATACCGGTCAGGACATTCTGGGAAGCATAGGTGCCGCCCTCTTCCTGAATCTGGACGGTATAGCTGCAATCGGTATCAACCGCGATCGAACTGACTACCAGCATCGGAAAGGCAGAAAGGTTTACGGTAATAATTTCGGAATCGACTTTGCCGTAGTCATTAACGGGGTCATTTTCGGTTAAAATCGCGGTGCCGCCGGCGGTATCGGTCCAGGTCGCGGAAATTTCATCCCAGGTCGCTTTGATGGGGTCGAATTTTTCCTGCCAGGCATAGTCAGCGTGAACATAACCTGCCATCAATGCCAGCAATAATAAAACCAGCGAAAACTTATTCATCATATATCTCCTGCGTCATTTTTTTTTAATCTCTTCTTTACCAACCAACTTCAAAAAGTGTGTTCGGGGAACCGAAGCTCCCCGAACGTTCCTGATTCAATTTACTTGCGTTTACGTAACAACACTCCTGCCAAACCCAGCAGTACAACAGTAGCGGGTTCAGGAACCGCGGTAATAGCGGTATTAGAACCATCAAAGTCATAGGCGAAACTTCCCGTGCCGCCATTGGCGATTACATTGCCGTATACAGTCACGTCGGTAACTTCACCAGCCAGTACGAGTGTTCCGCCAGCGATGTTGACAGTCCCGTTGTCGGACATTACCAGTGAGCCGCCGCCCAAAGCATTGACGGTTCCGCCGGTAATATTCAAAGTACCACTGCCGTTACCGGTCACGCCGTTATAGCCGCCGCCCAGAGCCAGCATCCAACCAAGGTTGATAGTGCCGCCGCTGACATTAACAGTACCTGCACCATTGGTGCCGCTGGTACCACCGCCAATCATGAGCAGGTTGGCACTAATCGTACCACCCGTCATATTGAGGGTTCCCTGCTGGGCTAAGTCCCAGTTTTCACCAACGATGAAATGGTCGCAAGTGACCGTACCGCCTTCGACGGTAAGCAGTGACCCACCCGTTTCGCTGGAACTGATATGAATCCAGTTACCAGCCGCGGCAGTGCCGGCATTTACCAATGCACCATTGGCATGGTCGCGACCGACCACCACATCATCACCGCCGGTGGGCGTCGCGGTCCAGTTCGCAGCATCGGACCATAAATTGCCGCTGGGCGAATCGTTGCTCCAGAAGACCCAGGCAGCCTGAGTTGAACTGATGCTCAAAAGCAACGTACAAAGCACAATTACGTAAAACGATGATTTTCTCAAATCCATAATCATTTCCTCCAAAGGTATTGATTTTTCCTTACTGCCCGATGTCAAAATGGCTTCCGGAAAACCATTTAGTTCATCGGCTGTTTCAAACACGAAGCTAATTCACTTGCCAAACTCAGACAATTGCCTGTCACAGCAGCTACAGCTCAGGACTCAAGTCGTTTATTATATTACCTGAGCAAAGGGCTCATAACAACGCCACATTGCGGGTTTTCATCGCCATTTTGCGGCACAACACCTGTATTATCGTGAATTTCAAGGCTACTATCGGGCATATTCGCCTGTAATCACCGATTCTCCGGAGCCAGATTTTTTCTAAAAAACGACAATACCGCTTCCGTTGACTTTCTTTTTCTGTTAAAATATCTGTAAATGAGCAAAATTTGGCTTTATAGGACGCTGAAATGCCCAAAATCCCTAAAGTTGTGCTGATGGTTGGCCCCGTGGGAGAATATATCCAGGGAATCCTACGCGGCGTGGTCAAGTACGCGAACCAGCACGGACCGTGGACGTTCTACTGCGAACCCAAAAGACCGGGACAGCAGGACCGAATTCTGCCTCAACTGGATTGCAGTGAGGCGGACGGCATTATCGCCAGAATCCCGAATAACAAACGTGCCCGCAGTCGTCTTCCTTCGGGCATTCCCACCATAACCATTGCTCACAAAAAAAGAATTATGGACCTGCCCAATATCTACGGCGATTCTTATGCCATCGGTGAGATGGCCGCGGAATATCTGCTCAGTCGCGGGTTCCAGAAATACGCTTTTTGCGGATTCGATGAAATGCACTGGTCACAGGAGAGAGGCCAAAGCTTTGCTGCGTCAGTGAGTCGATATGGCTATGAGGTTTATTTTTATCATAACCCCAAAGCGTCGCAAAGACAAAATCCGGAAGATGAACAGCCGCAGATTATCAGCTGGCTGGAATCACTGCCCAAACCCATGGCTATTCTGGCTTGTAACGATGACAGAGGCCAGCATGTTCTAAGCGCCTGTCAGGTGGCAGGCATAAGAGTGCCGGAAGAAGTCGCGGTGCTGGGAGTCGATAATGACCAGTTCGTTTGCGGCCTGTCAAATCCACCCCTGTCGAGTATCGGTCTGGCCGCGGAAAAAGCCGGATTTGACGCGGCCCATCTTTTGGCGAATCTTATCAACGGCAGCGAGACCGGCTACAAAACCATCAAAGTTCTGCCGACCTATGTTGTTACCAGACAATCCACCGATATTCTCAAAGTCGAGGATGATGACCTGGCCGCGGCGTTGAATTTTATCTCAAAACACGCCAAAGAACCTATTCAGGTGGAAGATATAATAAATTCACTGGGCATATCACGTCGGTCGCTGGAACGAAGATTCAAAAAAATCCTGAATACCACCGTCAATGACGAAATCAGACGCGTACGGGTGAAACACATCACAAAAATGCTGCTGGAAACCGACCTGACCATCGCCCAGATCGGCCTGGCGTTCGGCTATCGTGATATAACGCATATCGCCCGCTACTTCCGGCAGGAAACCGGCATGACTCCGCTGGCGTATCGCAAAAAATACTCCCACGAATACGCCCAAAACAACTAGAAATATGTTTTATCACAAAGCCTGTTTTACGGAACTATCTTTCTATTCCGCGGCGAGGTCCAGATATATCAAGTCGCAGGGTTCATCGCTGCCGAGTGATATTTCGATTTGATTTACGCCGGGGCTGAGCAGGTTTTTCGGCACGCTATAAGCGATATACTGTTCGGGGATGCCGATGCCGGACTCGTATGGGGTTGCATAGGGTTCAGAGACATCACGCGTGGTTTTGAGATGAGTGTTGTTGAAACGCATGATGACTTTGCGGCCTTCCCAGGATTGTTCGGCTTGCAGTCTCAAGCGGGCGTCCTGGGTCCAGCCGCCGGTGGGCGGAACGAGATTAAGATGGAAAGTTAAATACCTGCCCCTTTCCAGCCGCTGCGAGAGGGGCATATAAGGATGGCGGGGATGGTTCCAGACCTTACCGATGAAATAATGCTGCTTCTGCCGGGCGACCCAATCTTTGTCGCCAATATGCTTGAAGATATGGAAAGGCGGCTCGGTGAACTTGCCGCGGTCGCCCACGCCGTGCTTGCGGTAATAAGCGAAATTAAAGACGCTGATGCCGTCGAACCCGTAGGAATAGGCCAGGTGGGCGGTGGTGTAGAACTGCTCATCGGTGGTGCGTCGGAAAGAAAAATTGTCTATCCCCTTGGCGACGGTCTGGCCCACGGCGGCACAATGGGTCATCTCCAGATATTTGGCAGCGTTGGGTATCAACCTGGCAATCTCGGCTAAATCGCCCTGCTGGTCGGTGAAGAAATAGGCTGAGACGTTAAACATATCAACGCCGGCTTCTGCGAACGCGGGCAGGTCGATACCGAGAATATCGTGGCAATCTATATATTGCGGCACACGTACGCCCAGCCAGCGATGCTGACCCGGTTGGGTGGTACGGTCCAGCAGTTTACGTACCCGACTGACAAAATTCACCATAATGTCGCGGCGTTCCTGGCTGGTGGTTTCATAAATCCGGAAAAAACTGGGATGACGCATAAAATCCAGTTCCAGGCCGGCGATATCGTAGTTTTCGCAGATTTCCTCGATAAAAGCATATTTATACTCGCGTGCTTCAGGAATGGCCCAATTGTGTACTCGCTGATACTGGTCGTTTTTGTCGTCGCTGATGCGATAATCCAGATGGTCCATATAGAATTTGCTGATATGAACCGAACGGCCTTCGTGCAGAGGGTCATCGATTTCGTTTAGAAGGTGCTTATCGTTAAGTCGCAGGGAAACGAAAGGTGTCAGGCCTTTCTCGTTGCAGCGTTTGACGAAATCTCTGATAAAATCATGCCCATCAAGTACCATTTGCAGATAGCCGGAAACGCCGCGGCCGGGATAGGTTTCGTTCCACCATTTAACGTGTTCTTCGACCGGCAGGACCTTGCTCTGCCAGAACGGAACCCAGGTGAAACCCGGCTGAAGCATGTGGACATCAATGCCGATACCGGCGGTTTCATCGACGACGGCATCGAGCATACCCATGTTGATAGGTTGGCCTTCTTTGTGGAAAGGGCTTTCGGCGGTGAGAATATTGGTGGTGTCATTGCTATACAGAACTTTATAAGGGGGTTTATCGGCCCAGCTAAAAGAATTGGCCAAACAAAGAACTATCAGAATAAGGATACTTTTTTTCATAAATCGAGCCTTTCCAGAAAAAGATGCTGTTAATTCGCACATGGCAGGTGCTTTCCAGTCAAATTAAGCCCAATCGGGGAAAAAAACAATATATATTGCTCCTTAGCTTTTGACCTTTACTTTTGAATTGACCCGATAAATTCCCCCCGCGTACCAGCCAGGGCGATAGTACTAAATCGTGAAAGGATAAACTAAATCAATATCTTCGCAATTACCCAAAACCAAACCCTCATTATCGCGAATAAATCATTACATACTGCAAAACAGCATGTTACAAGCGTCTCACCCTGCGTTAGCTCAATTATTACGGATTGTGGGGCAAGTTGAGCCAATTTCAACTTAAAAGGAATAGTCAAAAAAACGAACAAAAAGTGCATTGAATAAGGGTCGATAATATTTGTATATTGAGACTGGCCAAAGAATGGCGAAACTATTACCGATGTAACAGAAAAGGAGAATCCCATGAGTAGAAATGTAATTATCATTATTTGCCTGCTGGCGGCAGTGTCTTACGGCTCGGATTTCTGGGTTACCCATGACAGCGTGACCAATACCCAGATCTGGGTAGAAGCTGAGAACTTCGACAGTAAGACCACGGAATTTGTGGTAGATGAGGAGGCCCTGAACCCCAGCGGCTCGGCCTTGTATTTCCCGGACTACTCAGATAGAACCACCATCGACCAGTGGTGGGCGGAGTATTCAATTGATTCGGCTGATACTCAGGTTGTCAGCGACCCGAATGTTGATTTGACGGGAACCTGGTATTGCTGGGTTCGGGTGAATCAGCCGGTGGTCGATGCCGAGGAAGCTGATTTCCTGCTGGTCAAAGGTGATTCGGGCGACGGCTCGGGTGCGACCTGGTATGACACGGCGATTGCCGGGGTTGATGATGCCGATGATATGCTCTGCAATGACCTGGCAACCGCCGAAGCGGTGGGGCCGGGCATGTGGCGCTGGATTGGTATTGATGCTTCTTCGGGTGGGGTACCCAAGGAATTTGCGGTTGACAGTGAAGGTAAGATTGTTTTTCGTATCAATGAACGCGAAGGCAACAGCGGCAATGCCCGTATCGATGCCATTTGCTGGACTGATGATGCCTCGTTCACACCAACCGATAGAAAATTCAGCAAGGCTGTTATCTCAGACAATCTAATTTTTGAAATTAACGCAGCTCACGCCGGCGATATGGCGGATTATTACTGGCCGCCGATTATCGGTTCCGGCACAGGCGAGCTGATTGACAGTCCGGCCCTGAACGTTGAAGATAACGGCGATGATACTTATAACTGGTTCTATCGTTTCTATCCCCCGGCCGGTGGTTATGACCAGGTCGTCAATATTGGCGATTATTCTGACTTTAGTGTCGTCGATACCGGCTGGTGTACCATCGAAGCTTGGGTACGGGTTCCGGCGTTAATCCCGAACAGCAAGATCAAGAGCATTATCATCGGCAATGTCGATGGTGCTGAAACCGGCTGGCGTTTTGGGGTACGCTGCAATACTTCGGGCAAATGGGCTCCGGCATTCCTGCAGCGTGACAACGAAACCGCTGAAACCGCACTGACGGGCACGTTACATTACCTGGGATCATTTGTCAATGACTACAGCACAACCGAATGGACCCAAATTGTATTTGTGAAATACGCAGCTGAATACAACTCCTCTAGTCAAATCAGCATTAACCATGACTGGTATGTAAACGGTATTAAGGACACCCACGGCGTGCGTACACTGGCGGCAAGTGCTATAGACGATTTCTACTTCCCGCAGGTCGCTCCGCAGATTGGTACGTTCCGCAGTGACCAAAGTCTTATCGCCGAAGTCGCTTTGGTGCGAGTGTACGACCGTTTGCTCTATGCGGATGAAGTTCTGGCAAACTACCAGGCAGGTATCGCATCTCTGACGGATTGGCAGTGCGGCGGTCTGGAATTTGATAGCAACGATGATTGCAAGGTTGACCTGACAGATTTCGCAACCATGGCAGAGTATTGGATGCAAGACAACAGCATCACCCCTTGAGCTTATTGATTATCCTTAAAAGCCAAGCCGCGGGATTCATCGTCTCGCGGCTTTTTTTATTGCCCGGTCCCTCTCAAATACTTCAAGATTTCTCGCCGGTCACTTTGCGAACATAATGCGTGTAATACCGGCTGGGCGGACAGCCGACAAGTTCGCGAAATTTACGACTGAAGTAATAAACGTTCTTAAAACCACACTGACCGGCAATATCATTTATGGCGGTGGTCGTGTTGGTCAGCAGCCACTTGGCATGTTCGATACGCGTATGCAGCAGCTCAGCGATGGGCGAAACGCCGAAAAACTCCTTGTACAATACCGCGAAGCGCGAATGGCTGACATATACATTGTCGGCCATGTCCTCAACCGTCCAATCCCGCTGGAAATTTTCCAGAATTTCAATCCGTAATTTACGAAAACTTTCGAGATGTTCTTTTTTGGAAGGGCTAAGCTTTAGGGCGGTCTCGGCATGGACGCTGCGAGAAATGTTTATACAAAGCGTTTCAAACAAAATCTCGACAAGGCGATTACGATGCGGAATAATCGATTCGCGAATTTCCCCTTCAATCTTCTCCAATATCTCGCGAACATAGGAGGTGTTTACGGTCGGGATAATTTCGTTGAGCGGCAGGCCGTAGCACGCCAAAATGTTCTCCACCTCCTCGCCCTGAAAGTGCAGCCAGTCGTTACCAAGCCCGGTGTCATGACCTTTGACTTCATAACGCATCCAGGGCTTAAAAAAAATGCAATTGCCCGGCTGAACAATGTGCATCTGGTCATTAAAGCTCAGCTCCGCGGGGTTAAGAAAGTCGATAAAAATATAATCCGCAATCCCCTTAGGCCGAAAAAGCACATAATCCCGCTCGTGATAGTACTTGGTCCCCATACGAATCACCCGAAAATTAGCAGGCGGATTAGCGGCAACCATCTCAGGCATTTTTGATTCTCCAGCAGAATAGATAAAAATATCAAAGTCCGGCCCGGCCCACGCCGCAACCTGACCGCGAAACTACCAAAGCATAACCAAAATAGAAGTAAAAGTCAAAATAAAAGCCAAAAACAGGCCTCGCAACGTATATTTCTAAAAGTATAATCCCGTATAACTTTAACAAATTCGCACATTAACACCCCTAAAGCCCCCTTGCTGAATCTAAACCGAGGATTCTTATATAATAGAATAGTTAAAATTTTTAGTACCATTATCCATTTACGTTTTTAGCGAATAATTCTATCATTCAATAAGACGATATGATACTTATGAGGTACTCAATGCAAAATCAAATTCAACTTGTTATCCGGACGGGAATCTTACTAGCTAGCGTACTAATATGGGCCGGTTTTTCAAGCGAGCCGATTCAGGCTCAGACTACTACGCGTCCCCGTGCCCCATTCAAGGTTATTTACAGCAACGATACGACCAATGTGTATTCCTGCACCAGCCCCTATCATCCTGCCAGGGTTCCATTTTCGACCGCGGCCTTGCAGGGTAGTATCGACGAGACCGCTAACATTGGTATCGAAGTTCATATGCTTCAGCCCGGCGTTGGCTGGGTACCCTGGTGGGAAAGTACCATTCTGCCCAACCATTATCAATGGTTCATGGACACCTATCAGGTCTGGCCCGACAGCTTCGGTCTTTACATGATGAACGGCGGCGATATCGTTCAGGAATTTGTGGACCGCTGTCGGCAAAAAGGACTTGTGCCTTTCATTTCCTATCGTCTCAATGACGGCCATCGACTTGATAACGTTGACGACCTGCCCGGCGAAATACCCAACGGTGCTGGCAATAATATCACCCAGTTCTACAAAGAAAACCCCGAATATCGCATCGGCACTAATTTAAACGACTGGTACCAGCGGGTGCAAAACTGGGCCATCCCCGAAGTACGCAATTATAAACTGGCGTTTATCGAGGAAATTATCGAGAACTACGACATCGACGGCTTTGAACTGGATTTCATGCGAATGTGCAGCTTGTTCCCGCAAGACACTACCACCAGTGCCCAACGACAAAGCATCGTCACTTCCGTGGTCGCTGAAGTCCGGCAATACCTCGACGACAACACCGACCCGGGCGATTACAAATGGCTTTGCGTACGCGTGCCGGGTTATCTGGAAACTCACGACGCGTTAGGCATAGACATCCCCAGCATGGTCGCCGCGGGCGTTGACATGGTAAATCTGTCATCGTATTTCTTCACCGACCAGCAGGAGCAGATTGCCGAAGTCGTCAGCATGGTGCCCAATACTCCGGTTTATCTGGAAATGACCAACACCCCGATTACCGGCTCACCCATACCGGGTGTTTATGACAGCTATCCTTATCGTCGTGCCACATTGGAACAGTTCTACACTACTGCCCACCTCGCTTACGCTCAGGGTGCCGCGGGAATTACTATGTTCAATTTCGCGTATTATCGCGAGCATGGCGCGGACCTGGAATATATCGGCCCGTTCCACGAACCGCCTTTTGAAGTGTTCGAACATTTAGGCGACCCGAACTGGCTGGCATTACAGGACCATCATTATTTCATGGCGGGCACCTGGAACAATCCCCCCCGTACAACTTCGCGTCAACTGGAGCAAATTTTCAATGCCGGAGAAACTCACACCTTCACCCTGAGAATGACACCGGGAGCTTACGCCGACGGCAAACTTCGCATTCGGGGTTTTGACTCGCTCGACAGCAGCGTCTGGCAGGTAAGTTTGAACGGCCAATCATTAACCGCAGCCAGTGATGTAAGCGAGCTTTTTGACAGCCCCTACGATAATTTTCTCGGTGAAGATGAAGACTATCGTGCCTGGCTCGTCCCGCAGGAACTAATCGCCGACGGTGATAATACCGTAGCGGTAACCATGGTTTCTGGTGCAACCGAGAAAATCACCTGGATCGATATTATGCTGCCGGAATGGATGCCCGACCCGGTAATGGAACTGGACGCGGCCGAAGCCGGGAACAATGTTAATTCACACTGGAAACCCAGCATAGGCAGCGGTACCGGAGAGCTTGTCGATGCCCCTGCGATTCAGGCCGACACCAACGCTCCCGGAGATTACACCTGGTCCTATCGATTCAACGCCCCTGATACGACAAATGACCAGGTTCTCGATATTGGCTCACATAGCGACCTTAGCTTTGTGGATGACAACTGGTGTACTATCGAAGCCTGGGTGAGACTGCCCGGCCAAATAAACAATTCCAAAAACCGCGGCGTTATATTGGGCAACATAGACGGTACCGAAACCGGCTGGCGTTTCGGCGTCAGATGTAATACCACAACCGGCAAATACGCCTGCGAGTTCCAGCAGCGTGACAACGAAACCGCCCAAACATCATGGACCGGTATCCTGCATTACCTCACTGATTATTGCCTCGACTACAGCAGCACCGAATGGTCGCATATTGTCTTTGTTAAATACGCCGCGGAATATACCGGCGGCAATATCAGCGTCAATCATGACTGGTATATCAACGGTGAACTTGAGAGCCATGGTGTCCGTGTACTGCCGGCGAGCTCTTTAGCGGATTTGTTTTTACCCGCCAGAGCCCCGCAAGTCAGCACCTACCGCAACGACATGTACTTCACCGGCGACATCGCTCTGATAAGAATATATGACAAACTGCTGACCGCCGAACAGGTCACTAAACTGTATTCTGACGGCATTTCCAGCGCTACCAATCGACAATGCGGCGGTATCGAAACATTCGATTTCAACGAAGATTGCCTGATAGACATCAACGACCTGAGTCTGGTCTGGGAATACTGGCTGACCAATGGCAGGATTACTTTAGAATAAGAGAAAAGACATTAAGGAGACACAAAGATGAACAGTAGACAAAAAGAGCAAAAAGGATTTACTCTGGTCGAATTGCTGGTGGTAATAGCTATTATCGCTTTACTGGTTTCGATTCTTCTGCCCGGCCTGAGCAAAGCCCGCGAACAGGTCAAACAGACAGTCTGTCTTTCCAATCTGAGACAGTGGGCCATCGGAGTCTGGACTTATGTAGAAGATAACAACGACAAATTCCCCTCCCGTTTCTGGAAGAACTCCGAGGGGATAATTGAGATGCATCATAATAACCTGATATATTACCGCGTCGAGGGACGTAATAATCTTTATGAGATTTTTGTCAAACCTTATCTTATCGACTATAAGGTCACCAACTGCCCTTCCAACCCGGACGTTATTGATATGTGGGAAGAACAGCTTGTCGCTACCGCCAGCGACCCTGAAGGACCCTGGATCAAGGGTAACTATGGCCTCTACGTCGGCTATGCTGAAACTCAAACAGCCATGATAAACGGAGCGGTTTATTGGGGACCGGATGTGGCTAACGGAGAATTTTTCGTCCCACCCCTTAAAGCCTCGCAGGCAACCACAAGAATGGCGGTAGCCGGCTGTGTAGTACAGACCCAGCCCAATGGAACAACCTGGGAATATTTTCATCCTAATCGCAAAATTCAAACCGAAGCACCAGAAGCTTCACCCCAGGCCTTTATTGACGGCAGTGCCAAAATGTGTGACTTCGACGACATGGTCATTTTTCAGCAATATGTAAACAATCGAAAATGCTGGTGGCCCGACCCACGTAAGTAAAGTAGTGATTTGTTTTAGAAAGATTCTATGATGGACATCCCTAGAAGTGAATATCCTCGTCCCCAATTCGTCAGAGACAAATGGCTCTGCCTGAACGGTCCCTGGGAATTTGAAATTGACCCAGCCGATACCGGATTCGAACGCGGCATGTTGGAGCGACCCCTTAAAGGAAAAATAACAGTCCCCTTCTGCCCCGAATCAAAGCTCAGCGGCATTGAATATACCGACTTCATGAACGCCGTCTGGTATCGTCGGGAACTAACCATCCCCCCAGACTGGGACGGCATGAATACCCTGCTGCATTTCCAGGCGGTAGATTACGACTGCATCGTCTGGGTTAATGGGATAGAAATGATTCGTCATCGCGGCGGATGGTGTGGCTTCAGTTGCGACCTGAGCACAGTGGCACAACCGGGCGAAAAAGCGGTCATCGTTGTACGAGCCCGCGACCTCAAACACGAAACCAACAAACCCGGCGGCAAACAAACCTACAATCAGCACGATAATCATCGCTGCTTCTATACCCGCACTACCGGAATCTGGCAGACGGTGTGGATGGAACCGGTCCACAAGATTCATCTTAAGCGTCCCAAAATCACACCCGACCTGACCAATAGCAAATTTACCGTAACTTTGCCCATAACCAACAGCAGGCCCGGCACAAAAGTCAAAATAACCTTAAGCGACGACAAGGGCCCCGTCACCAATGTAACAATATCCGCCGACAACGATTTTACGCCCTCGGCGGACCTTCTCATCCCCGAAAACCGTCTAAGATACTGGTCGCCCCAGGACCCGTTCCTGTACAATATCGCAATCGAACTGCTCAACTCAGATAACAACATCATCGACGCAGCTAAAAGTTACGCCGGCCTGCGTAGTGTTTCTATCGACGACAAAGCGGTAAAAATCAACGGCAATATTATCTTCCAGAGGCAGGTGCTGGACCAGGGCTATTATCCCGACGGCTTGATGACCGCCCCCACCGATGACGCCCTCATAAAGGACATCGAACTCGCCCTGCAAATGGGTTTTAACAGTGCCCGGCTTCATCAGAAAGTATTCGAAGAACGTTTCCTCTATCACTGCGACCGAATGGGCTATATGGTCTGGGGTGAGTTCGGCGACTGGGGTATCGACAAAGACAATCCCCAGGCAACTTATATAACCCAGTGGCTGGAAGTACTAAACCGCGATTATAACCACCCTGCCATCATCGGCTGGTGCGGCCTGAACGAGACCTGGAAAGAAATCACCGACCAGAACGATTATCTCAACGACCTCACCCTGGGCATGTTCCTCGCCGCCAAAAGCCTCGACCCCACCCGCCCCGTTATCGATGCCTCCGGTTTCTCCCATCGTATCAGTGCAACCGATATCTACGACAGTCACTGCTACGAACAAGACCCAGCCCAATTCCAAAAAGAAATGAGCGGCCTGAAATACGGCAACGCCTATATTAACAAATATAAATCCGACAATGACGGCTGTGTCCCCTATAACGGCCAGCCCTACTTTTGCAGCGAGTTCGGCGGCATTAAATGGTTCCCCGAAGAAATGCACAAAAACTGCAACCGCTCGTCATGGGGATATGGCGACGGCCCTAAAACTCTTGAAGAATTCTATCAGCGTTTCGAAGGTTTGTGCAATGTCCTGCTCGACGAACCAAATATGTTCGGCTATTGCTATACCCAGTTAACCGATGTTTTTCAGGAAAAGAACGGTTTGTATTTCTTCGATAGAACTCCCAAATTCGACAGTGAGCGCCTGCGTAAGATACAGACTCGTCTAGCCGCTATCGAACGTCAGGCAATTTCCACTGGTTCAAAAAAAACAGCTAAACAAGCGCAACCACAGTATACAAAAATTTAGAGCCGTCGAAGCTCTTGGTCTGACCGTAAAGGTTCGTTGGCCGTCCGGCGCGGACAGACATGGATTCCCTATAAAAACCCGGCCAACTTAGCAGGAGGAAATGCTATGTTAAGGAAAATGTTTTTTGTTGTAGCGATTGTATGTCTGAGTGTTTCACTTCAGGCAGCGGTAGTAACCAGCGGCCTGGCTCTCGAGCTAAACGCCGCCTACTCCGGAAATCAGCCGGGCAGTTACTGGCAGCCGACCACAGGTTCGGGTACGGGAGAATTAGTGGGACTGCCCGAACTTAAAGTCGATGTCAATGCCGGAGATGGTACCGAAAACTGGTACTATCAATTTGATTCCGCCGGCGCGGTCAACGACCAGGTACTAAACATCGGCACCCACAGCGAACTGAGCTTTGTCGATGACGACTGGTGCACAATCGAGGCCTGGGTAAGACTGCCCGGATCTATCCCTAATCTCAAAACACGCGGCATTATCATCGGCAATACCAACGGTGCTGATACTGGCTGGCGGCTTGACTTACGCTGTGATGCCAATACCGGCAAATATGCGGTTGAGTTCCAGCAACGTGATAATGAAACCGCTGTAACATCATTAACAGGTTCATTTCATTATCATTCCGGCTATGTCCTGGACTACAGCGACAGCGAATGGGCCCATGTCGTTTTCGTTAAATACGCCGCTCAGTATAATGACACCACCGGCAATATCGAAATCAACCACGACATCTACGTCAACGGCGGTTCACGCCTGACCCACGGTGTGCGTACCCTGGCCGCTACCGGATTAGACGATTTCTACTTTGCCCCCTATGACCCGAAAATCAGCAACTCACCGAATGATATGTATTATGTAGGCGACCTGGCCGTAGTGCGAATCTACGACCGTCTGTTGAACCAGTCGGAAGTTCAGGCCAACTACGACGCGGGATTCGCTGTCCCCGAACCTACAACCATAGCCTTGCTGCTGCTGGGCGGACTAACCACCCTGAGAAAACGCAAATAATTTATCAGAAGCAAACATAAAAAAAGCGTCCTTGTTCCACCGATTCATTTGGTTTTACAAGGACGTTTATTTTTTAGAACACTTGTAATTGTTCTAAATAACCGGCTTGTCGCCGTATTTCAAACGCAGTGCCCGCAAACGCTCCTGGAAAGTCGGGGCGATATGCTGCCTGACAACCTGCTCAGCGGTTTCCGGTTCTCCGCTGCATATCGCTTCAGCGATCTTCAAATGGTCATGCGGCTCGACCGGCCAGATAGTGGCACTGATATTCGAAAGTACCTGCTGAATAATATGATTGTTATCCAGCAGCCTGAGCAGATTATCGCTATGGGAAATTTCCGCGATGAAACGATGGAAAGCGATATGCTCTTCCAAAAATTCTTTGGCGTTTTCAAACGTCCCCGCGTCAGACAGCTTTCGGGCCATCTCCATCAGCTTACCTTTTTCTTTCACCGAAATCCGAAAAGCGGCACGCGCGGCAGCTACAGCTTCCAACGCCCCGCGAATCTCTATCAATTCCTCAATCTCATCTACCGTATAAGCCTTGCAGAAAATACCCAGCCCCGGAATCCTTTGCAGCAGACCGGCATTTTCCAGACTGCTAAGAGCTTCCCGCAAAGGGGCCGTGGTCAGATTGAGCCTCTTGGCCAGTATCCGCTGGTCAATCCGTTGGCCACAGGGTATCTCACCAGTCCGGATGAGTTCTATTATCTGGGCCTTGGCCCGTTCCGGGGCAGGCAGAAGTTCCATTACATTCAAAGGCATTCTTTTCATAGCTTCCCCGACGGTTTTGACGCCGGTCTCGAATAATTATATCTCTGACATTATTTTTCCATTATAGGTAAAAAAATCTGGCTTGACAAGCTAAATAATTACCGTTATTATGTTATAACATAAATAGGCGGTATTTGTTTTACACATCTAAGGAGTTTATAAATAATGATTTACGATACTTTTGATAACATGCACTTTTATTGTCAGCCCGGAGATAAATTATTCCGGGCCCTGGTTTTCGCACGGGATTTTGACCTGTCCCAGCCCGACGGAGTTTATAAAGTCGAGGGAGACGAGATATTCGCCAAAGTCCAATCCTACCAAACCTCACCGGCGGAACAACGAAAATTTGAGTCCCACGAGAACTATTTTGATATTCAGGTCTTGCGTGAAGGATGCGAAAGGCAGGACATCGCTCTGGCCGAAAAACTTGAACCGCTGGGCGCATATGACCCCAAAGACGACGTGGTCAAACTGAAAAGTACCGACAAATTTTCTTCCATCGTTATGGAGCCGGGCAAGTTCGCGGTTTTTTATCCACAGGACGTTCATCGCCCCAACTGCAACTATCAGGAAACCGCCCAGGTTCGCAAAATCTGCATGAAGGTGCGTATATGAAATTCATGATTCGCAGTGATATCGAAGGCGTTACCGGCGTAACTACTTATGAGCAAGCCGAAAAATCCGAATTTGGCCGTCGCATGTTAATGAACGACCTCTATGCCGCCATTAGAGGCATACGCTTCGCCGATGAAAACCATGAAATCGTAATCTACGATGAACATACCGACGGTCGCAATGTCGTTCTGGAAGACCTGCCCAAAGGCGTTAGCGTTATTTGCGGCAAGCCCCCCTACCGGAACGACTGGGGAGGTATCGATTCAACTTATGACGCCATGCTCATGGTAGGTTTTCACGCTCGCAGCGGCGTAGCTGGTGCCCTGCTGCCTCACAGCTATTCGCGTAAAAACCTGAATATTTACCTTAACGGGCAAATTGTAGGCGAAATCGGCATGGAAGCAGCCGTCGCTGGCGACTTCGGCGTCCCGCTCTGGCTGGTGACCGGCGATTCCGCGGGCATGGCCGAAGCAAAAGAGATGATTCCCGGCGTAACAACCGTCAGTGTAAAAGAAGCAATGGGAGAGTTCTCCGCTCAATGTTACAGCCCGGAAGAAACCGCCCAATGGATTTTTGAAGCCGCAAAAAAGGTCGCTCAATCCCCCCCACCGGTACATCCCCTGCGTCTGGCTGGTCCGGTCGAAATGAAAATTGAAATAGCCGCTTCCGAATATCGCCAGAAACTAAACAAAATGTATCCCAGGATTTTTATTTCCGAAAATACCATAGCCTTAAATGGACAAACTGTAACCGAGGTGTGGTCCCGCTACTGCGTAATCCAAAGCGAGGTCAAATCCAAATGAGTTTTAACGATTCCATCAGACTGGGCATAAACCACCATCTGCTCTACGCCGACGTAATCAAAGATTCCGCCGAACACCTCCGCACCGTCAAAGCGGTACTGGCCGAGCCGCGACTGGACATCATCGACATGTGGTTCCCCTGGGACATCAAGGATGAATGTTGTGCCGCCATCGCGGATTCCGGCAAGACCATCTATTACAACATGGGCAATCGTGCCGGCCAAAGGTCACTGGCCCCGGCAGCAGCGGATAATGAACATCGGGCCTATACTCTCAAAACGTACAAAGATGAACTCGAACGGGCCAAGCTTTGTAACGCCCAGAAAATCATTACCAATTCCGGCCCTAACGACATCAAAAATCGCGACCAGTGCAAAGATTACCTGGTCGAGTTTTATATCGAAATTTGTAAATGTGCCGAGTCAATGACCGTCATGATTGAACCGACCGACTGGGACATGAGCAAATGCAAACTGATTGGCTCGTCCCAAGAGGCCATCGAAATTTGCCAACGTGTTCGCGACGCCGGCTGTGCTAATATGGCCAGCATGATAGACATGTGCCATGTACCACTCATGCACGAAACCATTGCTCAAGCCGTTGCCGATACCGGAACCTTTCTCGAACATATCCATCTGGGCAACTGCGTCACAGATAAAGACTCAACCTTCTTCGGCGACAAACACCCCGGACTGGGTATACCCGGCGGCGTATACGGTGTCGACGACATTGCCGAAATTTTCCGCCTCGGTATCCAAAGCGGCTATTTCGGCCAGGAAAACAAAGGTTCCGCCAGTATCGAAATGCGTCGTCTGCCGGACAAATCAAGCGAAGAATGTTTCGAAATATATTATCAGGCAGTCTGTCAGGCCTGGCAAACAGCATCAGCGTAAAACGGGTAGTAAAATGAATAAGAAAATTGTAGCATTTGGCGAAGTATTGGGCGCGGTCAGGCCGGTGGGCTATGCCGCCTGGGGCGATTCAAACGACATGGTAATCTGCGCCGGCGGTTCCGAAGCGAACGTACTCGGCAAGGTAGGCGGATTAACCAGAGGCATCAAGACCGAGTTTATCTCCAAAATGAAAGATGACCTCATGGGTCGTCTGCTGCGTTATGACATGCAGAAATACACCATCGGTATGGATAATGTAATCTGGGACCGATTCTGACCGTAACGGCCTGTGCTTTGTCGAACAGGGTTTAGGACCCATCACCGCCGAGGGCGGCTACGATCGGTCGTTTTCCGCTTTTGCTCAGGCCCAGCCCGGCGAATTTAATTTTGCTGCCCTTAAAGACGCAAACGCCTTATTCGTATCCGGCATCACCCCGGCCCTAAGCGACAACCTGCTCCAAAATACCAAAGCCTGCCTCACCGAAGCCAAAAAGAATAAGGTGCCGGTATTCATCGATGTAAACTATCGTAACAAACTCTGGACACCCAAAGCAGCCCAAAACGCACTGGAAGACATGGTCGAGCAGGAAATGTTCCATGCCCTGATAACCACCGAAACAGACGCCCGCGTGGTATTCGGTGTCGATAAAGGTTTCGACGATGACAAACCCATGGCTGAACTGGTCAAGTGCAGTCAGGAAATCCTTCGAGCATTGGATAAGAAATTCAATCAGAAAGTGCCGATTCTCATCATGACCGTTCGCAAACGTATCACCAACGAACGCGGCGAATGGACCACCGTGGCTCTGATAAACGGCAAGACCGTAGTTGTCGGCGATATTCTCGAATACATCGTTCTGGACCGCTACGGTGCCGGAGACAGTTGCTCGGCAGGAATAATCGGCGGATTCCTGGGCATTCAGCCCGACGGCACAATAGATGAAACCCTGCCGCTGGAAACCCGCATCCAAAACGGCTTGAATCTGGGCAACCGCATGTCGGTAGTTATCCAGAAAACCGTAAGCGACATCGGCCCGCAATGGCAGGCACAGGAATATTTCAAACGCGTGGGAAAAATCCCGCGAAATCGCCCGCTAATCATACATCAGGAAAAACAATGCCATGACCCAAAATCCCGTTCGCAAAGCATTATTGGAAAGAAAAGTCACTCTGGGCACCTGGATACAAATCAGTCATCCAGCGATCTCCGAGATTCTCAGCAGCAGCGATTTCGACTGGATGGCCGCCGACGCAGAACATACCGATATTGACGTTGAAGGCTTCACCAATATCGCACGTGGCATGTACGGCCGCGGCCCGGAGCCTTTCGTGCGTGTACGGGAAAACAACACCCTGGCCATTCGACAGGTTCTTGACGCCGGTGCCCGCGGAGTAATCATCCCGCTGGTAAGTACCGCCGAAGAAGCCCGCCAGGCCGTCGCTGCCGCGAAATACCCGCCTCAGGGCGTCAGAGGTTTCTGCTTCTCCCGCATGAATAATTACGGCGATAATTTCGACAGCTATCTCCAAACAGCTAATGACGACATCGCCGTTGTCGTCATGATAGAGAGCAAAGAAGCTATCGACAACATCGACGAGATTCTGGCTGTTGAAGGTGTTGACGGCGTTTTCATCGGCCCTTATGATTTAAGCGGCTCCTACGGCATCCCCGGCCAGACATCCGACCCACTCGTTCAGCAAGGTTGTCAGAAAGTAATCGATGCTTGTGCCCGCTGCGGCAAATCAGCAGGCCTGCACGTGGTAATACCCACCGAAGAAAGTATCACCAAAGCCATCAACGATGGTTTTACTTTCATCGCTCTGGGAGTGGACACCGTATTTCTTAACCGTGCCGCCGAAGAAGCCCTGACAATAACCAAAAAAGCCATTAACAAATCCTGATTCTAACGAGAGGCAGAAAAATGAAAAAATCAATTGTTCTGTTCCTGACGTTAAGCTGTCTAACTCTGTCATCCTGCAATTCCTCAAACATCGCGGCGACTAAATCCGCCGGCAGTTACCTGATTTCGGTAAACGAATTGCAGTTCATCCTGGCTAACAGCGCCGACAAAGTAATGGCTAACCCGGAAATCGGCAATATAACCGTGCTGGACTTCTCAACCTTCCCGCCCCAAAAAACCAATATAGCCGATGTGCCTTGCAGCGTCACCGGCCCCCCCACCGGCGTTGCTATTACCCCTGACAATAAACTGGCCCTGGTCTCAGCCTCAATGAAAATCAACCCCACAGATAAAACCAGCCAGCTCACCGACAACCGGGTAACCGTCATCGACCTCGAAACAAAAACCATCATCAACACCCTTACCGTAGGCAATAAACCATCCGGCATATCAATCACCCAAGACGGCAAAACCGCCCTGGTATGTAATAGAAATGACGGCACCATAACCGCCCTGAAAATCACCGACAAGAAAGTAACTGTATCCAAAACTGTCAAGGTTACTGAACCGGAAACTAGTTTATCCCACGTAGTCATCGCTCCCGGCGACAAATACGCTCTGGCAACCCTCAATCAGGACAACGCCGTTATCAAAATCCAGCTCAAAAAAGGTGTCCCCACTAAAGTTACTCAAAAAATCACTGTCGGCACCGGCCCCTACTGCCTAGACATCAACCCCGATGGTCAAACCGCTATCGCCGCAAATGTCGGTGGAAACAACGTGACCGTCCTCGACATCTCCAGTGACGAAATTAAAGTAACCGATACCATCCAGACCGAAATGCTCTCGGAAGGACTGGACATCAGCCCCGACGGTCAATGGGCAGTGGTCAGCAGTATGGGCTACAGCATGAGAAAACCCGACGACCCCCAGCGCAAAGACCACGGCCAACTGTTTCTGCTGCAAAAAGTAAACAACACATACAAAGGTGTACAAATTATCAACACCGACCGCGTCGGCCAGGCTGCCGTATTCACACCAGACTCAAAATACGTAGTCACCAGCAGCTTTGAAAGCAGACGCCTGCGGATTTACGAACTTAAACAGGTTAGACTTGTTGACACAGGAATCATTATAGACGTCCCGGGCCAGCCTTGTGCCTTGAGAATTGCCCAATAATTTTTAGACAGAAGGGAATAATTTATGGGAAGTGCGGTACTAAGACCACTTGACCTGGTTGTAATTTTATGCTTTTTGGCGGTCTGCATCGGTATCGGTATTTACTGTGCCCGTCGCAGTAAATCCGCAGAAAGCTACTTCCTCGCCGGTCGCAAAATGCCCGGCTGGGTCGTCGGCTTTTCTCTAATGGCAACCCTCATCAGCTCCATGACCTTCATGGCCTCACCCGGATTTGCCTATGTCAAAGACTGGCGATATCTGCCCAACAGCTTCCTCTTCATCGTCAGTATCATTCTCGGCATGACCATATTCATGCCCATCTTCCGCAAGTCCAATATGAACTCCGCTTACGAATATCTCGAACGCAGGTTCGGCCGCTGGGCCCGCCTCTACGCCGCCATCGGCTATGTCCTCATGCAAATGGCCCGGCTCGGACTGGTGCTCTATACCGTATCGCTGGCCGTTCACGTCATGCTCGGACCGGACCTCGGCTCAAAATTAACCATGGAATGGGTCATCATCATTCTCGGAGTCGCCGTCGGCATCTACACCATCGCCGGTGGACTCGAAGCGGTTATGTGGACCGACTTAATCAACGGTATCGCTCTGATGATCGGAGGTTTAATCTGCCTGCCCGTAATTATTTCCAGTTTGCCCGGCGGATTCAGTCAGATTATGTCAGTAGCCCAAACAGACGGAAAACTCATCCCCCACGAAATCGTCGAGTTCTCATTCAACAAAGAAACCATCTGGATGCTCATCATGCCCGCCCTGTTCAACTGCCTCTGGTGTACCGAGCAAACCACCGTACAGCGCTATATCGCCCCCAAAACCGCCAAAGAAGCAAAAAAAGCCATGCTGGTTTCTTTCATAACCGTTGTCCCCGTCTGGGTCTATTTTACCTTCATCGGCACCGCGATTTACGTATTCTATAAAGTCAACGCCGACCCGCTAATCGACGATGTCGCCAGAGAACCAGAAAAAATCCTTCCATATTTTGTCCTCACCCAAGTACCTCAAGGTCTGGCTGGTTTCGTTATCGCCGGTCTCATCGCCGCCGCAACGTCCAGCCTCGATTCCAGCATCAACGCCTGCGCCTCAACCACCACCAACGATTTCTACCGCATAATCCACAACGAAGATAAAAACGAAAAACACTATCTCGTGTTCGGACGCTGGGCCTCGGTCGCCTTCGGAGTCATCATGATTGCTCTGGCCCTGCTGATTCATTTCACCCGCACCAGAACAGTTCAGGACCTCCAGGCAATTCTCGGACAGGTCATCACCGCCGGTCTGTTCGCCTTGTTCATGCTCGGCCTGATTACCCGAAAAATCGGCAACAAAGCAGCTCTCACCGCTACCATCGTAACCGTGGCAACCGCCTGCCTCTGGCTCTTCCTCGATTCCGGAACAGGTCGTGAAATGTTCCCAACTATAGCACCGCATCTGCCGGTCAAATTCTGGTTTGGAACCCTCCTGAACATCCAGTTGTTCGCCCTGGCTATGGTTTTCGGTTATGCCTTCAAATGGTACAACAAAAAGGATATAACCGATTTGTCTATCTTCACCCTGGAAAAAGATAATTTGCCAGAACCAAAAGGATAAATATGAAAAGATTACTTGGAATTTTATTGGTCGCACCTGTTCTCTTGATATCGACATCTACCTTTGGCAGCGAAGCGGATTTCAATCAATGGTTGAATTATATTGCCGATTTCGGCAATGAAGACACCCAGCAGCAGACGTATTTCACCCTGGAATGCGCCAAACAAGATTACGGCACCTTGCAAATCAACCGAAGCTGTCACACCCTGACGGCATTGTGCATAGGCCAGACAACTTACGACCGTGGCCTGGGATCGCATGCCAACGGCCATATAAAAATTTTACTCAATAAGCAGGCCCAAAAATTCACGGCACTGGTTGGCGTTGATAACAATTCAAATACCAAAGGATATCTCGGTACCGTAAGGTTTTTTGTAAAAGATGATAGAGGTAATGTGCTGGCGCAGACAGGTATTTGCAAGGCTGGAGACGAGGCGGTAGAACTTGCCGCAGACATTAGTGGTTTAGTCGGATTTAATATTATCATTGATGATGCGGATGATGGTATCAGGTATGATCAGGCGGACATTGCGATGGCGAAAATAGAATTTAATGACGGCGAGACTGCTTTTCTTGATGGCAGCAACTGGCTTAATAATAAAGAAATCCCTTTTTGCTTCAAATATGACGGCAGAAGTTCGGATGAACTTCTCAAAACCTGCAAGCATGAAGTCAATAAAACAAACCGTACAGATGGTAAAAGGTACGTTCATGTCTGGAAGCATGACAGTGGGTTGAGGGTAAAGTGGGGGCTTGATATTTGCAAAAATCGAAAAACACTGGAAGCAAATCTGGTTTTTGAAAATACGGGAAAAGCCCAAAGCGGAATCATTGAAAATGTTCAGGTGTTGAGATTGGACCTGGCAGGGAGTTATAAGGTGCATTATGCCACAGGCGGTTCTTCTGGAGTTCCGTCGAAGGCTTTTTTGCCAAGTCTGTGGGATGGCAAAGGCAAACTGACATTGTCTGCACAACATGGCATATCGTCGGGAAAGGTCCTGCCGTTATGGATTATAAGCAAGAATAACGAAGGACTTTTTTGTGGTTTGGGCTGGACCGGTCAATGGCAGGCCGATTTTGAAGCGAGGCAAGATGGAATTCAAATTAGTGCCGGAATGGAACAGATGAATCTTGGCCTGAAGCCTGGCGAAAAAATAACTCAGCCTTCCGTTTTAATTGGCTATTACAGTGGGGATAATTTCGCCGGGCATAACGCGCTGCGAAACATCATATACGAAAAGTACACACCCAACATTGGCAATGACAGACCATTGCCGCCCGTATCATGGAACCACTGGTTTACCTTCACGAATAATATAAATGAGCAGAATCTTATTGACCAGGTTATGGCTTCCAAAAATTTGGGGATTGAATATTTTTGCGTTGATGCCGGATGGTTCATGACACCGTTCTGGCAAGTTGGTGATTGGAGAGTCAATCCTGAAAAATTCCCAAACGGGCTGGAACCGGTCGCCCAAGCGATAAAAGACAATGGCATGAAGATGGGCCTGTGGTTTGAGCCGGAACGGGTAACGGACAAGAACTATGAAGCCTTTGAGCATAAAGAATGGCTCATACCGGCAGTCGATGGTCAGCCTTATTCTTATCACGGCAATCCCATTAATGTCTGGATTCTAGACCTCAGTATTCCCGATGCGCAGCAGTGGGTGATTGATCTGATTGGAGATTATGCACGCCGACTAGAGTTGAAATGGATTCGATTTGATTTTAATTTCAAACTGATTAATACCTGGATTGCGGCAAGTAAGAATATGCCTGACCGGCGGGGCCTGAAAGAAATACGCTATGTAGAAGGTTTATATAACATACTGGATAAACTTTTGGAAAATCATCCGGACATGATAATCGAGTGGTGTGCCGGCGGCGGACGTAGAATAGACCTGGAAACAATAAGGAGGAGCCATACATTCTGGAAAAGCGACCTGACCGGACGGGCCGATCACACCAAGCCACATTTGACCGGTGGAAATTTGTTTCTGCCCGGCAATTATCTAAACAGCAATTTAAATGTGCTTGAATCTGAATATGACTATCTCGGCCAGTTTGCCGGGGCTCTGGGATTCAATCATGATTTCAGAAAAGAAGGCCTTCGGCAAATCGATTTGACTGTTGAAATGATTAAAAAATATAAACAAATACGCCATCTTCTGCTAAAGGATTATTATCCTTTATTCGATTATACCACAGATCTCACAAAGTGGGATGGATGGCAATTTAATGATAGTAGGGCCGGCAAAGGAATCCTTATCGTGCTTAGGCCAGAAGAATCACCTTATGTCAAGTCGATAATAAAGCTTAGAGGCCTTGACCCAGACAAAAGCTATCAGTTGAATTCAACCATAGGACCAGAATTCTCTGAAACTTTGCTCGGTAAAAATTTGTCGGATGGCATGGAACTTGAACTACAGCGACCCCGATCGGCAATGCTGGTCGAATATGAAATAACCACGCGGTAATATCGATAATTTTAACGTAATAGTAAACTTTTGTAAAACTCCAGTTAATAGTGAAGTTAGGAATGCCCTAAAAATGATGAAACGCTCAAAAATCAACAGTTGTATCGAAAAAGCCCAGGCTTTTGCCAATAAAATGAATGCCAAACTGCCCCCCTTTGCCTTCTGGACCATCCAGGACTGGCAAAGCAAAGGCCCCGAATGTGATGAAATCAGAAAGATCATGCTCGGCTGGGACGTCACCGATTTCGGCCAGAACGATTATTACAAAACCGGACGTACTCTGTTCACACTCCGCAACGGCAGTGCCTCGTTTCCTGATGTGCCCCGACCCTATTCCGAGAAATTCATCTTCATAGAGGAAAATCAAGCCGCCCCCATACACTATCACAACAAAAAAACCGAAGACATCATCAACCGCGGCGGCGGCAACATTATCGTCCAGGTCTCAAAGTCCAACCCCCAAGGCCAAAAATCTGATGAGCCCTTCACCCTGAGCGTAAACGGCATTAAGACACCATTCTGCCCTGACCAGACCATCCGCCTCAAACCCGGAGAAAGCATACTCATCCCCGCCGGTATCATCCACGAATTCTGGAGCGAGGAAGGAACCGGCATGACCCTTTCCGGCGAAATCGGCACCGTTTGTGACGACATCAACGATAACGTCTTTCTCACCCCTAGTGCCCGTTTCTCCGAAATCCAGGAGGACGAAAAGCCCAACCACTACCTCTGCAATGAATACCCCAGGTGATTGCGTAAATCTATCGTCACGGCATCAGGCATGGCACAATAACAATCGCGAAGATTATAATAACTAAAACTTTTGCAAAATGGCAATTTGGCATACCTGATTTAATGCAATTTGATTTTTGACACGAATTTTAAATTAAATCAAATTGCATTAAATTCTTAAACATAAAAAACTTACAACAAAAATATAAAATTAGAAAAAAACGACGCAGCGTCTTTTTTCTCATCTAAAGTATGCCCTGATTATCGCTGCCGAACCAGCAACTCCTCCCACTCCTGCGCCAACAGCCCCGCCGCCGTCAGCTCATCCAAAAAACGTTTGCCGTCCTGATAATAACCCGCCGTGGGTTTTATCCCTGGACAAACATCCGCAAAAAAAACATTCAAAGACTCCATCATCAGTTCCCGCAGATACTTACTAGCCATCGACGCCAACGCTATCGGCATCTGCTTGCTGTCCCCCTTCGCCAGAAAATGAATCTTAAATCCCCGACCTTCATCACCCAGTTGATAACTGCTTACATCATCCCGCTCCTTCAGTATCTTCATTTTCAACCCCGGAAACATCTTCTGCAAATGCTCACGATAATGACTGCGTCCCCCCTGCTTATCCACCACTATCTGCAAATTATTATTCCTCCCATATTTACGATAAGCCTTGTCAATATAACCTATCGCCAGATTAAACAGCACCGCAGCCTTGTTATTCGTAACCGCTACCAGCTGATTATATTCTTTTGCCAGAAGCACCGTAGAAGAAATCCCCAAAGCTCGCCCCCCCTGCTTTGCCAGTTCACTGGAAAGGCCCGCACCCGCCAGAGTTATGTCCTGACGGTCATATCCCAGCTTCCGCTCCGCCGTCCCCGTCTCATACCACGGATATCCACCCAGCCTCTCAACTTCCAACGCCTTGAGCATCCCCAGCAAATCACCCAGAGTCTCTGGCAGTTGCTTACCCGCCGCCTTCAAAAAACCTAACACCCCTCGCTGCAAATGCTTATAATCACCCAGCCCCTGATGAAGTTTCTTACTGTCATTGATTAGCAGCCGCCCCGACGCCCCTTTGCGATTCCGTGCCACCGCCCCCCTCAGCGAATCCCACAAATCACCGCCCAGCAGCTCATCCGGCAAAGAAATCGCCGCCGCCGAAACCACCAAAGGCCCCATGATAGGCCCATATCCCGCTTCATCTATCCCAACCAATATCGCCAAAAACTCGCTCCGTCTAACTTATTTGCTCTTAATAATTTTCAGAATCTTGCCAAACTCCGTCGCGTCCGGATCCTGGGTTGTTTCCGGATAACCCGCATAATTATAACGAGTTGTATCGCGAGCTTCCTGAATCCGCCGGATGGTCAGAGGATGCGTACTCAATAAATCGCCCAGGAAACCCGGCTCACTCTTGTTAAGAGAATCCAACTTTTCCAGCATCGTAACCATCGCCCAGGGATTATAGCCCGCTCGCGAAAGATAACGTATCCCCAAAGTATCCGCCTGATATTCCTCATCCCGGCCATATTTCAAATTCAGCATCGCCGCAGCGATTTGGGTCGCCCGGCCCGCGTTTTCGCCATTATCAGCACCGCCGGCTTCGGCCGCAAGCGCCACCAGTACCGCCGCCCCCAACTGCCGCGTCAGCATCCGCCCATGATGTAAAGCAGCGACATGGCCTATCTCATGCCCCAGAACCGCGGCCAACTCTTCCGAACTGCCCATTTCACGCATAAGCGTTGTCGTAATATAAATCCGACCACCCGGCAACGCAAAAGCGTTGGCAATCTTACTGTCCAGCACCGCAAACTTATAAGGCATCTTCCGGTCGGATACCCCCGCCAGCTTATTGCCTATCCGCTGGACATAATACTGAACTTCGGAATTATCGTAAAGCCCGCCATATTCCTTCTCGGCTTCCAGAGCAGCATCATCACCCATAGCGATTTCCTGCTCGGTCGATATCAGCATCAGCTCCTCACGACCCGTAACCGGATTGGTCACACAGCCGCAGAACACCACCGACGTCATCGCTGTAACCAACAGCCAGAGAAACACTTTTTTCCGAACCATATTCTTATCCTTTCGCAAAGTTCATCCTTTTCAGATATTATACCATCCTGTGACAAAAAATAAACGGCAGTCCGCGAAATATCACGAAACTGCCGTTAAAGTACGTATTTGTATGTTTTTTGAAAGTTATTCGCTCAGCGACAGCAGCACATCCGAATTGGCCGCGTCAATCCTGACGATACCCATCAGTTCGCCAATCTTGTCCGGTGTCAGGCCCAGCCTCTCCCGCACACCAGACTCATAAATCGGAAAAGGATTACCGCTGTCGCCCAATTCCTGATTATGGCAGATATAATCAGCCATATGAATCAGCTCCACCAGACCCTGTAAATTCTCATCCGGACAACTCAAAGGCTCATGGTGCCAACGCACCGCCGCCTCGATCGCCGGGCCCAGCTTCCACTTCTCGGCCAGCCAGCCCCCCGCCTCGTCATGGCCCAAACCTATCATCCGGGCTTCTTCCTTCATCGCTGGCAAATCTTCCTTGCGGGCATTATCCAACGCCATGTGAAATTCCTCATTGGCGTAACGCTCAAACAAAATCTTGCCCATATCATGCACGATACCCGCCAGATGAATCTGGTCGCGTGTCAGATGCTGACTGACATGATTGGCACAAAAATCATAAAGAACCGTTGCCACAATCCCAACACATATTGAATGTTTCCAGAACTCCCGACGGTCAAATATCGGCATCTGAGTCCGGCTGAACGCCTGGAATATGCTCGTACTCAACGCGATATTAACCACCGTCACAAAACCCAGACGGGCAATAGCAAACTGCAATTCCGTAATCGGCTCACCCTGAGTCGGGGCGTAAAATACCGAATTAACAACCTTCAATACCTTCGTCGCGATCGCCGGGTCATCACCGATAATCCTGGCAACATCCCGCGCCGAGCTGTGCGGGTCATCCACAGTTTCCTGAAGACGAATGGCCACTTCCGGCAAAGTCGGCAAATCTTCGGCATTCTTCAATATCTGCCAGATTTCATGAGGGTCACGAGGGGTTGCCACTGCGGCATTGCAATCCAGATTAATATCCATTTTCAGGTCCTTTCCAGGTTCGAACCAATTGTCAGGCCGGCCATTTCCGACCCGCCCTTAACATTCCCGGACCATCCCGTAAGACGGTCTCCGCAAAGAACCTATCGGCAAAAATTTAAACCAAATAAACCCCAATCCCCCGAAATTACCCCAGATTATCATACGCAAAAAACACGTTCCGATAACAACGTTGACTATCATCAGATTCCCGTTAGGATTATAGCGATTAGTTAAATACGCTGTAATATTTGTAACAAGGACATGGCTATGGCCCAGAAACCACCGAAAACCACCGTTAAAATCAAATCCTGCCCTCTCACGCAATATCGCGGGGACCTGATTATAATACCCCTCGCGGCAGATGGTAAACCCGCCGCCTCACTTGAGAAGACCTTGAAAAATACAGTCTCAAATGTCCTCAGACTCGGTGATTTTCAGGCTCAGCCCAACGAAACGAGCGTTATTTATCTGGACGAAAAACTCCCCTGTTCCCGCCTGATGCTCGCCGGAATGGGCGAACATGATAAAATTACCCCTGAAACTTACCGGCAGACACTGGGAACAGCCCTGAGACACGCCGATAAACTCGCCCTGAAATCCGCGGCTGTGTTCACCGCCGAAGTACCCAAAACTATCAGCCCCGAAAAACTCGCCCAGTCAATTACCGAAGGTGCACTGGCTGGTCGCTACAATTATCGCGAATTCCTCAAACCGGACAAACGCACGACCGATAATTTTCAGCTTACCATCATCCCTCCCACGGAAAAACTATCCGCCGCGTTCAGAAAGGGGGGCAAACTCGGAACCATACTCGCCAACGCCCAAAACCGAGTCCGCGAAATTACCAACCGTCCCGGCAACGAAGTCAACCCTGCCGTCCTGGCCGAACAAGCCCGCAAGCTCGCCCGAAAATACCAGCTCAAATGCACGGTCTTCAACGAAAAACAACTCAAGAAAATGGGCATGAACACCATCCTCGCCGTCGGCTCAGGCTCAGCCAACCGCCCCTGCCTGATTATGCTCGAATACGCCGGTACTAAGAAAAAAAATATCGACGTCGCCCTGGTCGGCAAAGCCGTTACCTTCGATTCCGGCGGACTGGACCTCAAACTACCAAACCTGATGGATACCATGAAATTCGACAAAGCCGGCGGATGTAGCATACTCGGCATCATCACCGCCGTAGCCGAACTCAAACTGCCACTCAAACTCATAGGACTCATCCCCGCAGTGGAAAACATGCCTTCGCATCAAAGCTATCGACCCGACGACATTATCAAAACCTATAGCGGCCAAACCGTTGAAATAAAAAACACCGACGCCGAAGGCCGACTCATCCTTTGCGACGCACTCAGCTACGCTGCCAAAATGAAACCCGACGCCATCATAGACATGGCAACTTTAACCGGTGCCTGCGTGGTAGCTCTCGGTCGACATCGCTCCGGCCTGTTCAGCAATAATGACCAACTCATCGAGCAAATCCAGACCGCCGCCCAAATCAGCGGAGAAAATGTCTGGCACCTGCCCTCCGGCCCCGAATACCTCGAAGATATGAAAGGCACAGTCTCCGACCTGGTAAATGCCGCCGGACGCGCAGGCGGTTCATGTATCGCCGCGGCATTCCTCGGCTCATTCGTCGAAAACATACCCTGGGCACACATCGACATCGCCGCCACTGCCGACACCACCAAAGAAAAACCCTACCGTGCCGCCGGGGCCACCGGTATTCCCGTCAAAATGGTCCTGGAACATCTTCGCAATCTCAAATAAACTAAATTGACTCAAAAACACTATATGGACAATAATATGACCGATTCACCAAATAAAAAAATCGACCTCAATCGCATCGAAAAAGCCGTACGCGAAATCCTCGTGGCCGTCGGTGAAAACCCCGAACGCGAAGGGCTAAAATCAACTCCCCAACGCGTCGCCCGCATGTACGCCGAACTATTCAGCGGTATGCACGCCGACCCTCGCCGCCATCTCATCAGCGGCTTCACCGAAAAATACGACGAGGTTGTACTGCTCAAAGACATACCTTTCCACAGCGTCTGCGAACACCATCTGCTGCCCTTCATCGGACGGGCACACGTCGGCTACCTGCCCGGCGAAAAAGTTATCGGGCTCAGCAAACTCGCCCGAATCGTCAACGACTTCGCCTGCCGACCCCAGATTCAGGAACGCCTCACCACCCAGATCGCCGAGTTCATTATGCAGGAAACCGACGCACGCGGCGCCGCCGTAATCGTCGAAGCAACCCACACCTGCATGACCATCCGCGGCGTCAAAAAACCCGGATCATCAATGGTAACTTCAGCCATGCTCGGCGTATTCCGTTCCGACGTCCGCAGCCGAAACGAAATCCTCAGCCTCATCAAAAATTAAAGAACCCAAAGAGATTAAAAATTAAATTTTGCGCAAAATGGCAACCATTTATCAGAGCCGCGTACGTAAGTAAGCGGTGCCGTTGCCGTTAAAATCCGTGTAATCCGCGGTTAAATATTGTCGTTGTTTGTGTTATTTTGATTTTTAAGTTTAGAATTTGTTTAGGATTTAGAATTTAGTGCTTAGAATTTCCAGTTTATCTGGCCTAGGGCTTAGAACTTCCAGTTTGTCCAGCCTGAAAATCAACCGCCCACCAATGCCTCAAACTGCGGCACGGTCATCGCCTTACGCAGTTTCTGCAAAGCTATCAATTCAACCTGCCGCACCCGCTCCTTGCTGATACCCAGAATCTCGCCTATCTGGCTCAAACTCCGCCCCTTACGTTGTTCCGGAACCCTCCGCTCGTCCGTCAGCCCGTAATGCTCGGTAACAATATAATGCTCACGCTGCTCCAGCGTATCTGCCATAACTTCTTCCAGACTCCGCCGCGCCGACTCAACCTCCAGCACCCGACTGTCAACCATCCGCAAATCACGGGCAATCTCCAGCATCTCATCGGACATATTAATGGCCGCCTGATTCTGAACCTTGCCCCAATACCCCGCAAACTGCCGCACAATCGCCCACGTCGCGTAAGTACTAAACCGAACCCCACGACTGTAATCAAACTTCTCCACCGAGTTCAACAAAGCCAGATTCCCCTCGCTTATCATTTCCATCATCTGATTATCATAGCGAGTATGCTTACGCGCCGAACTTACCACCAGCCGCAAATTACAACGTATCAGTTGATTCTTCAACTGCTCAGCCTCATGCAAGGCACGCTTGATATCCGCCAGCAAACGAGCCGAAGGCCTGACCACATCTATCTCACGCTGCCATTGCGACGCCCGATACTTCAGATAATTATAACGAGCAAACATCGCCCGCTCCTGCCGCGCCGTCAAAAGCGGAGAAGTGCAAATATCACGTACATAAGTCGCCAGCGAATTAACCGCCGACAAAGACTTGCCTTTGTTCTCAACGCCACCCGCCATCACCTCAGCCAAAACCCCCAAACGGTCAGTCAATAACTCTTCCTCTGCTCCCTCCCGTTCAAATTCAGCACTGCGAATATATTCAATATCCAATGCCATCAGCCGCTCAGCCCGAAACCACATTCACACAATGATAAATATTAGAACGGCTCCGCCCATATTTCTTCATCAAATCCGGCACTGAAAAACCCTGCTCGAAATCCTTGAAAATCTCCAGACGACCTGCCAAATCCGCTTCTGACGCCCGCCGTCCAAAAAGCTCTCGCTTGCCCTCCATATCCGTCTTATGCTCATGTTCAACCAGAATCGTCCGTATCGACTCTGCCGAACGTTCAAAATAACGGGCCGTCCGCCGTATCGCCTCCTGACGACACCCCCCCGCCAGCTCACTCCACCGCTGCAAACGTTTCACTATATCAGCCTTCTCACGAGCTGAAATATGGCTGAAATTCTTCGACCGGTCCACCAAAACCCGATTCTGCTTCACGAACCAATCAACACTGCTCGAAAGAAACCCCAGACGCTTTCTCCCGTCCGGAAAAATCATATATCGACCAACCAGACCTTTACACCGCCAGCGACTGATAGTCTTGTCACTTATCCGGTACTGACGAGCCAGAGACTCAACCGTATAAACCTTACGACCTTTACCCGCCTCAATATAGGAAATTCGAACCGACAGACTCAGCTTTTCCCCGTAGGCCGGCAGATCATGAACCAGAGTATCGTAGCTCAGAAGTTCTGGGTCATCCATCCGCTTGGGCCGATAACCGGTCAGGTGAAAACACACAAATTCAAATGGGTAATTACGACCCGGCTGAACCAAATGGAGCAAAGCCTCACAGGCGTCTATCTGGATTATCCGCTGATTCTCAGGTGAATAATGGGCCTGCCTTAACAACTCCCCCAATGATTCAGATTTGAGCTTCGCCATGGTTTCGCTCCTTTCCTGGAACCAACGCTCTAATAATACTATCGCACATTAAAACCAGAAAATCAACAGCAAAAAAACCCTGTACTAACTACCAAGTGTCCATAAATATATTAAGTCAATAGACATAAACTACTGCTAATAAACAAATAAAAAATAGCCCCATTAAGGCCGCTAAAGACATTTTAATTATCAGACTTGACGATTCCCCAACCAAAAACCGAGCCGCGTAAGAGTGGAAAAAGGGGTCAAATCTCTTTTTTTTCTTGTTTGAAAATAAAACACATCACGCCGTTAAGTTACTTGCCAACCGAGAAAGCAACCAGCGGAAGCGTCAAATACGCCTAACGACCGCGGCGATTTATTAGTGCGATACGCACCCCTGCCGAAGGCAGGCACCGCGCCGTTACCCTCTTGCCTCATGCCTTATGCCTTCTTAAACGCTGCGATTTCCAGCTCGTACACCCTCTTGCCGCCCGGCCTGATGCAAACCAGGGCCTTCTCTTTTCTCGCCTTCTCACGGCCAAAGGGAGGGCAACTGCAAGGCTCCAGGGCGGTAACATACTCATTTTGACCCCAGTGCTGCCAGTTCGTCAACCACGGTAATTGCTTCTTTTTGAAGGTGATTAAACTGCCCAGCCCCAGCTTATCATTAACTACCCCCGCCTGGCAAATCCCCTTCTTATCAGCCTTCATATCCACATAACAGCAGGCCTCACCACTGCCGCTATGCTCCGACAAAACGCCCGAACAGCGTTTAACATCCACACCATCCCGGAATATCGAATTATCCTGTTCCCGACCAAAGGACTGCCACGCCCCCGCCCATAAAAGCTTCGCACCCTCATCCACCAGAGGCCAGCCAAAATTGATATGGTACAATATCATATGTTCAACAGGGGTATTGGCCCGATTCACCACCTCATCCCTGATACGTATCACCGGCTCGCCCAGCCGCCCCGAAATTGTCCGCCGCAACTGCAAATGCGGCCCAAAAACCCGCGACTCCTCCACAATCCCCGTTATCGACATATCCATCTTACCCAGCGTCGGATCCGGCTGAATTATCGACTCCACCCGCCCCGCCAGATTACTGTACCGGCCATGCAGCCCGAAACTCTCACCCGCATCTTCTTCCGGCCCGCCGACATGACGCAGACCACAGGTCGTCAGCAGTCCACCACCAAAACCATAAAGCCATTCCAGACCCGTAGTAGCCGCCGAACGCGACCCGCAAACCCCGCCCCGGCTCAGCCAAGCCAGACTATGCTCACCATAAAAAGCCTCGGCAATATCCAAACCACGGTCAATAACAACCTTATAACGCAGCGGCGTACCAGTATTTATCCACGCAACCCGCAACCCACGACCCGGCCCGTCGTCTAGCACCGAAGTCTCAATCCCCCCTACCTGTAAATGATTTCCAATTTTGTCAGCACCGGCAAATGACAACTTCTTACCTGCCATAAGATTCCCTTTCTAAATTTCACTATGTGCAACAATATTTCCTGGCCAACGCCGGAAAAATAAAATAACTTCGCCAAAGGCCGAAACCGAGCCGTTCACTCTTGCCTCATCCCTAATGCCTCTTGCCTTCTTCAAAACTATTGTGATTTGACCCTAAGCCGCAATCGGCTATAATCCTGCCATGGAAAATAATTTACTGCAAACACATGAATCGCTCGACAAAAAAATCCTCGATGTAAACTATAAATATTTCCTGCTTGATAATGACGATGAACTGTTCGTCACCCGCTACGGCCTCAAGCACGGACCAAACCTCCTGCCCGATAATTTCCTGCTCGACGAAAAATGGTTCGATACCCACAGCGAAAAACTTAACGGTACCAGCATAGTCTACAAAGTCACCACCAAGCCCGCCCGCGGCAAAAGCTCCAGAATCGTCATCAAATGGAACCGTATGGGCCAGGACATCCCTGGAATTGAACCGGACGACCCCGAATTCAACGGTGCGTCATTCCTCAGCCCGTTCGAAGAATTCCAGCACGTACAGGAACTCTACGAAAACGTCAGCTACCTCCACAAAAGCATCGAACTTCAGGAGCCCCTGGCAATCTATATACCCTCGGCAAAAAAAGACTACCTGCGCGATGTCCGAAAAGACTACATCATGAACCATGTCGTAAACCGCCACAAAGGCGACATCAAAATCGACATCGACCGCAGCTACATAATGATTTACCGATGGATTGACGGACTCGACGCGATCCAGGCCATGAAACTTGGATACCTCAGCGAAGATGAAGCCCTGGCCATAACCCGCCGGGCCGACAGAGAGATACAGGCATGCGGATACCATGTCAGAGACAACAAAGCCATCCATGTCATCCTAAAACCCATCGGCAGCAACCTGCTCCGGGCCGGCGACTCCAGCCTGGTCTATGGCTATGTTGACTACGAACTCATGCAGCGAACCGAAAAACTCGAAAAAATCGTCCGCAAAAAAAGACGCAGCGGCTATCTCGCCATGATGCCCAAACGCCTGGAATATCACCCCATCAGCGAATTCAAAATGAAACGAGTAAATATCTTCCAGGTGCCCTATATCTATGGCGACGTGCCCGAAACCAAAGGACGGCTCTGGGTCGTCGGCAACGACGCACGACTTTTCGACTATTTCCTGCCCGAAAAATGGCTTGATACCAAACGCACCAAACTGTCACTATATCACGACCTCTACTATACCGTCTCCAAAGACGACATCCATCTCGTCCTCAAAATATCCAAAGTCGGCGAACAGCCCGACGCCGACCCCTTCAATGAATACGAACATGCCAAATTTGAATTCGGCTATAACAGCCCCTTCGAAGAATTCTCACTCGCTCTGGAACTCAACCGCAAAGATTTGGCAACTATATACCCACGAGCAATCTATATGAGCGGCACCAAATCAAATATCTCCGAACGCTTCCTCGACCGCTCCCGATACAAATCACACACCGGCATGTGCTGCCCCCATCAGGGCCGACCCATCCTTCAGGAAGGGCACGAATATATCATGATACTCGGCTACTGGAACGGCTCCGACGAAATGCTCGCTAGCTATGACGGAAACTATTATTCCGCCATCAACGCCCTCGGTGCCTACCGAAACCACATCATCGACAAGGAACAATATTTCCAGCTCATGCGCCGCGTAAACGAGCAGTTGAAAGCACGCGGCATAGAAGACCTCTATTTCCGCGGCACCCACATCCTGCTCTCGCTCGATGCCAAAAATAATCTCATCACCGGCCCCGACAACCTGCCCCTCATCAGAATCTGCAACTTCGAATCACTCCGCCGAATGGACGAACAGAAACCCGACCAAAAAACAGAAAACACCCCCAAATAATCGTAAAAAAACCAATCCTGTTCGGCACATTTATTGCTTTAGGCTTTTGGCCTCCTGTATTTTTTTTAAAAAAAACCCGAAATGTTAAGATAGGTAATTTGCGCTCGAGGGATATTTATGCTCTAATAGGAGGCATGAGTGCTAAGCGTAAAAAAATCCAGGAGCGGGACCTGCGTGGGTTCAAGTATTTCAAGTCCCTCTCGGCTCTGCTGAAAGGTCTTCACTCGGCGGGATGTGAGCGGGACCGGGCCGGCAATCGCACATTATTCATGGACCAGTATGTCAGTCTGCTGCTGTTATACATGTTCAATCCGATCTGCAGTTCCATCCGGTCTTTGCAGCAGGCCGGCGAGCTCAAAAAGGTACAGCGGCTGTTGGGTTGTTCGCGTGCTTCGCTGGGTTCGCTTTCGGAAGCATCCCGGGTTTTTGAGAGTTCTTTGTTAGAGCCGATAATCGCTCAACTCACTGAGCAGTTAGGGCCGATATCTCAGGACAAAAAACTGGAAGTCGGTCAGGTCATTACCCTGGTGGACGGCAGCAGTATTCAGGCTTTGCAAAAACTCACTCAGGCTGCCTGGGACACCGACAAACCCGGAATTAAAGCACACACTCAGTTTGATCTGGAAAAATATGTGCCTCTGAAAATAAATATCAGTGAAGACAAGTCTGATGAGCGAAAGGTTTTTTTAGAGAATCTTCAGCCCGGCCGGATTTATGTCAATGATCGCGGATATGCCTGTTTTAAGCTGTTTCAGGCCATTGTGGATAGTAAAAGCTCTTTTGTCTGTCGGCTGCGTGAGGATACGGTTTACGAAACTATTCAGGAAAAACCTTTAACTGAAGATGCTCGAAAAGCGGGGATAATTTTTGATCGTACGGTAATCGCCGGCAGCAGTGAAAAACTGCGGGAAGATTTCAAACAACCGTTACGCCTGATAGCGGTTGAATGTCAACCGCATTTGAAACGGGGCCAGGGACCACGTCAGAGTGAGATGATTTTGATTGCCACCGACCGGCTGGACCTGGACGCCGAAGTCATTGCCCTGCTCTATCAGAAACGCTGGGCCATCGAAATATTTTTCCGCTTTTTTAAGCATGTGCTGGGCTGCCGACATCTGCTAAGCCTCTGCGAAAACGGTATCGAACTACAGATGTACGCCGCGATTATCGCCTGTATGCTGATCAGCCTGTGGACGGGCAAAAAACCAACTTTAAGAACCTACGAAATGCTCTGCTGGCACCTCTGCGGCATGGCCGACGAGCAAGAAATGCAGAACCATATCAATAAACTCCAAAGCCAAAACTAAGGCCGATCCTCAAAAAAATCGCCGCTGCCGCTGATGCTGCGCCAAAATAACCAGTGCCGACAGTCCCACTGAGGGGTAATCCCCGCTAAATCATATGAACTGCAAAGACCACAGAAAAACTGTATTTGAGCAATAAATGTGCCGAACAGGATTGTAAAAAAACGTGAAAAAAACAAAAAAACGTTCAAAAATGTGTAAAAATCGGTCTTCTGAGCCAATTCCGCGCCGAAAAAACACCGCGATTACGCCTGTCTCAACAGTTGTAAAACCGCTTCTACCGTACGTTTTGTCGCACCCTGATTAGCAATTATTACCTCACGACCATTCTTCCCCAGCCTCGCCGCCCGCCCCGTATCTTCAAGTAATTCCCCAACAACCACCCCTAGCTGAACCGAATCAGCAACAACCTCAACCCCCTCAGACTCAACTAATAACCGAACTGTCTCTGCAAAATTCTCGGTGTAAGGTCCTGTCACCACAGGCTTTGCCAACGCCGCCACCTCCATCATATCAGACCCCCCCATCGGCACCAGCGACCTGCCGACAAACACCACCTCAGCCAAACTGTAAAACTTCCGCAAATCACCCATAGTATCCCCCAATATCACCGGCTGACCAAAACTATCAACAAACTTCTCAGCCCCTTTAATCTCACTATAACGAACCAACTCATACCCGCGTTCCAAAATCAACCGGGCCGCCTCATCAAAACGCTCCGGCTTTCGCGGCACCATCACCAAGCGCAAATCTTTTAATTCATTACACTTAAGCAACTCGGCATAGCAGTCCAGAACCATCGCTTCCTCACCCGGCCCGGTCTGGCCCGCCACCCAGATTCGCTCACCCTTCAAAGCCAGCGCCTCGGCAAGCTCGCCGGCCCCGGCAACTTCATCCACCACCTGAGCCGTATCATATTTCAAACTGCCGTTTACTTTTACACATTCAGACCTGACACCCAGAAAACGAAAACGCTCCGCGTGAACCTCATCCTGAGCCAATACCAACGCCAGCCGAGAAAACATCCCCCGCACCAAAGCGGCGATTTTCTGATAACGAGGCCAACCCTTGCTCCCCCCGACCCGTGCGTTAGCGATAACCACGGGAATATTCATCTTATAGGCCTGAGCCGTAAAGTTAGGCCAGACCTCACCTTCCATCATTATGCAAACATCGGGCCGAACCCGCCGCAATGCCCGCGCCACAAACCAGCTTATATCCCACGGAAAACAGAACACCGTATGATTACCCCCATAAACCTGCCGCGCCCGGTCTAGCCCGGTATCGGTCGTGGAACTTATCACAATTTCCACCCCATCCTGCCGGGCCAGCTCAGCCACCAGCGTCCGGGCGGCATTGACCTCACCCATACTCACCGCATGAATCCAAACGCAATATCCTCCGTTTTTCCTGACCGGCGGCCAACCCAATCGCCCCGCCCAGCCTTGACGATAACGCCCCTGAGCTACCATCCGGTAAATCACCAAAGGGCTCAAAGCAATCATCAGCAACACGTAAATTATGTCCAGTAAGAATCTTATCATAATTCGGGCATTCTAAATCGCCTCCCCGCACCTGACAAGAAAAATTTTTTGGCCCTCAAAGAATAATAAAAGAACCTCAAAAACTTTCCTTTATTTTAGGGATGACAAGATGTTGTCACCCGGAATATAAAGGTATGTTATTAGGGGACATATGGATTCTTATTTTACCGTTATTGAGGCTATTGGTTCATTTTTCAGCGTTTTTTATTGACATTTGGTGTTCAACTAGATTGTTAGCCACTGTTTAGCAGTTCTTAAAAATCTCGGCAGTTTTTTGTTTTGCGGATTAAATCGTCGGGGATACACGCCGAGCGGCAGTGATGTTTATTATAAGTATGACTACAGCGGGGGTGAGAATGAGTTTCTGGAGGTGGGTTTTTATAATCGGGACATACTGCGGCCGGAGCGGGTGTGGCAGGTGGAATTTAATGACGCGGGTGAGGCGGTGAAATATTACGCGGGGTGCGCCAGCGGCTGCGGGGCAGGCAGCGGTGAGTTTGAGTCGTTGGAATATTATGACGCGGCGGGGCTGGGTGATGACCGTTATGATGGGTTAATCAAACGGCGGTTTAACGCGGCGAGCGATATTATTGCCGAATATGAATATACGACAGAAATCGCGGGGCTAACGGATGAAGCGGGGGCAGAAGATAATGTTTATCTGACGCGGCCTTTATTGGTGCGGGAGTTCGCGGTGGATAATCCGGGGGGCGGTGATGAGGCCGTTTATGAGATACGGCAGGTTAGCTACGACGGCAATGATTATTCAGCGACAGAATATGTTTATGTTGACAATGAGCATTATCGTCTGGTGAAGAATTTTTTTGACGGGCCGACGTTTACGACTCTGGCAGGTCGGGCGGAATACGCCGAGCTTAACGCTGACCCTAACGATGAATGTTATGTTACGGGTTTTGACTATGACGGGGTGACTGAGACGATTACGTATCCTTCGGGGAATCGGCAGAATATAAAGGTTTATAATAGTGGACATCAGTTGCGGGCGGAATATGTTTATGATACGGTGCATGACGCTAACAGTATGGCGAATGCTTATACTTACGAGAATTCTTATCCGGCAAGCCATACGGGGCCGCTGGGCGGGACGACGGAGTATAGTTATTCGGCGGCGGGGTATCTTTGCGCGGAACTGGAGGCGGGGAATAATTTGGGAATTGATCCGAATACTTCGCGGCTGAAAATATTTACGACATCGACGGAGTGGGCAGGACGATAGGGTTTGAGCTGCGGCTTTGTGACAGCGGCGGCACAGAAGGCAGGTTGATTCGGCAGATTGATTATGACTTTAATGATGCGGTGGGCGATTTGGAATGGGGAACGGTTGAAATTGAGACGCTGAGTTGTCCGGCAGAGAATATCAGTGAGGTTACTTCTTATCGTTATAATTCGGCACGGCAGGTTACGCGGAAGATGGGGCCGAGCGGAAAGATGGAGGGCAGCAGCTATAATCTGGCAGGGCAGGTTGAATCTACGTTTGTCATCAGCTCTGTAAGTGATATGGATGATGAGAATGATGAACTGGTGCTGGTGACGCAGACGCGTTACAGTTATAACGGGGACGGGGATGTTATCAGGCTTGAAAAGGCTGTCAATGATGAACCGTTTGACTTTGGTGAGCCGGCAGGGTGGGTTGTTACGGAATATGAATATAATTTTCTGGGGCGGCGGACGGCGGTTATCGAGGACGCAGAGGGCGAGGCTTTGCGGACGGAATATGAATATAATAGTCAGAACGAGGTTATTAAGACTACTTATCCGCAGGGCAGTTGGCTTGAATGTGAATATGATGGGCGGGGTTTTATGGTTCGTCAGAAAAGCGGGTATGGGCAGGGAACAGAGAGAGTCGAAGCCGCGGTGACCAATTATGAGCATAACGCCGACGGGGACCTTGTTGAGCAGACGGGGCCTGATGGGACGGTTACATATCGGGAATATAATAATCTGGGACAGTTGATACGGCTGACGAGTGGTAATCGAGTGATTGATTATGTGCGGGACGGGGCAGGGAATGTTGTCAGTGAAAGCTATACAGACAGCGACAGCGGGGATGTGGTAAGTCGAACGGAAACGGAATATGACAGAAGGGGCAGGGAATTTCGGGTGCGGAAGTTTCTGGATACGGGGGATGAATAGGATACAGAGGATAGTGTCAGTCTTTATCGCTATGATATTTTTGGGAATTTGGCCGAGGCGATCAAAAAGGGGCCGGGCTGCGGGAATGTGGAGGCGGTTGAAGGCGGGGATGTGGTTACGCAGAGTCGATATGATGATTTGAATCGGCTGGGGGAGACTGTTGACGCGGCGGGGAATAAGGTGGTTTATGATTATTACGCGGGCGGACAGCTTTTCAGTATCAGTAAGGATATCGATGCCGAGCCGAATAGTGTGGAACTGCTGGTAACTCAGAAAAATTATTATGACGACGCGAGGCAGGAAGATGTGGTGTTCGATGCGGCGGGCAACTATCTGGTCAAGTCTTATGACAGCCTGGGCAGAGTCCTGGTAGAATGGGCGTATGACGGCAAGGGAACAGCAGATTATGGCGATGATGTGGCGGCGCGGCAAATACGATATAGTTATGATAATTCGGAAAAAGTTCTGCGTAAGGCGATAATAGCCAACGCGGGACAGGAGTTGAACATCGCAATTGACTGTGCTGTTGACAATGTGACTGATTATGATTATGATGGACTGGGGCGGCTGAGTGCCAAAACGACGTATTATGGCGGCGGGGATTTGTTGACGGCGGTTAGTTCGTATGAATATGACGGGCTGGGCAGGTTGACGGCGAGTGTTGACCCGGCGGGGAATGAGACGGTTAATGCTTATGACGCACTGGGACGAGTGGTGCTGGTGGAGAAGAATTACGCGAGCGGGACAGACAGTTTGACGGTTACGACTGAAAGGTTGCATGATGGGTTGGGGAGATTAAGCGAGGTTCGGCGAATACCAGAGGCGACGGTGCCGGGGGAATATCTGGCGACGGTTTATGAATATGATGTTCGGGATAATCTGGAGCGGATAACGGACCCGAATGGTACGATTACGGTTTTTGGTTATGACGGGCTGGGCAGGCAGGTTTTGAAAATCGCGGATTACGGCAGCGGCAGGATTAATCAAACTACGGAATTTGGTTATGACCGGCTGGGACGGCAAATTTATGTGAGTGCGTGGCCTGATGAAACAAACCCCACGGGGGTTCAGACGACGACATATCAATATGATAACCTTAACCGCTTGACGCTGGTAACCTATCCCAACGATAGTGAATGTGGATACAGTTATGATGTTCTGGGACGAACGATTGAACGGCGAGACCGGCGGGAGTGGTTGACGGAATATGAATATGATAATCTGGGACGGTTGACGCAGCGAAAGTCTTATGATGGACAGAATGAGCTTATCGCGACAGAAACATTTTGTTATGACGCTTTGGGGAATCTGCTGAATATTGCGAAGATCGCTGATGGTAAGAATATAAGCAGTTCGGTGTTTACTTATAATTCGCTTTCGCTAATTACCAGTGAGACAACTGCGCTGTTTGACGAGTCCGCGGTGATTGCACAATACGATTATGACCAGGCGGGGCTGCTGGTCGGGCAAAGCGGAGGCGGCGGGGGTGAATCTATAAATTATAGTCGGGAAGCGTTGGGCAGAATAAATACTATAACGCGTGACAACGGAGTTGAGCCCCCCTGCCCGATTGCGGCATATACTTATCTGGGGCCTCACACGCAGGAGATTTATTTTGATAACGCGGGACTGACCCAAACACTGAGTTATAATAATCTGGAGCAAATCATCGGCATCGCTAATGTGCCGGCTGATTCTGATGAGACGCTGGAATATCATTATGAATATGACCGGGCGGGCAATCGAATTGAGATTGAATACACTCATTTGAGTCCGGTGAAATATGACTTGTTTGGTTATGACCGCTTGGGACGGCTGCGCAAGGCTCAGTATGGGGTAAGTGATTCGTTAGTGATGCGGGAAGTAAAAGGGCTAGGGCCCCTACCGCGGGAGTTTGGCGGTCTGGACGGGCTGGAATGGGCGGGAACAGCGGCGGAAATCTGGTTAATAAATGAATTTCTGGCAGATGTCGGTGTAAAAGAATATTCGAAGCTAGACGGGCAGCACAGTATCGACGAAATTCTGCGTCTTAAATTTCGGGATGAAAACTGGAATCGGATGCTGCGAAATGTTTTGCATGACCATCGGCCCATGGTACGGGCACTGGAGCTGGGTGCCGACTTTGACCGTAAGGAAAGTCGCAGTGAAAAACTGATAGACAAATTCGGTAATATTCATGAGTTTATCATTCAGACGCAAACAGGCCGGCTGCTTACCTGGATAATCACCTCGGAGAATCAAAAATCGGAATCGTTTGTTCACGCCGAAGTATTTTACTATGACAAGCGGCGACAAACCCTGTTTCGGGTAAACTTTGGTAACGGCAGTTATATCGATATGCATCTGAAATATAATCAGAAAGGTCAAATGACTGCCCAGACAAATAAGGAGTATGACCGGGCGGGCAATCTCAAAAAAACCTGGCAGGTACCGGTGGCAGAGGTTGAACTGCAAACTTTTTCAGCTTCATCATCGGAAATATATCTGCTTTCAGTGCCAATACCAGAGGCCTTGAGCGAGCTGGTGGAATCGTTCAGTTATGATGATTTATCAAATCGCGTAAATCATCAACTGGGCGGTGAAAGTCCGTTGAATGACACCTACACCATCAATAACCTTAATCAATACACGCAAATCACGCATTCTGATGACTCTTATCATACCTGCGATTATGACCCGGCGGGAAATCTGCGGCGTGATATGAATGACTATCATTATTATTACGATGAGGAGAGTCGGCTGGTCGAGATTCGCGGTGCGGATGATTTGACTATGGTGGCTGCTTATGACTATGACGGGTTGGGCCGGCGAGTTCGACGGTTGCGGCGGATGCCGGGCGGTGAGGTGGAGGAAAGTCTATACTATTATGATAATCGGGAGCGGGTTATTGCGGAATATGAAAAGGCGGCGAGTGAGGATGATTTCGAAATCTCGCGGTGTTTTGTTTACGGTAATAATATCGATGAAGCTCTGGCGATGTATGAGCCGGGAAACGCGGCAGAAGGTGATGAATCTGATTTGCTGCTGCTTATCGGTTTGGGCGAGAGCTGGCTTTGCGATGCGAACGATGCTGATTTTGACGGTGATTTTGATTATGACGACAGCAACTTTGTTGATTTGAGGGATTTTGTTTATCTTAGTCAGGGCTGGAGCTATGTGCCAGCCCGTGAGGAAAAACGCTGGTATTATCTCAAAGACGCCTTGGGCAGTGTTGTGGGGCTGGTAGGCAGTCATGAAGGTGCGGAATCGGAGTTTTATCATTACGACGCTTTCGGCAATGCTTGCGAAGTTAGTGCGGTTGGTAATCCTTATATGTTTACGGGGCGGCGGCTGGATGTTCTGGACAGCGGTAATCTGCTGAGGCAATATAACCGGCGGCGGTATTATGATTCGCAGTTGGGACGCTGGCTGGGGCCTGACCCGGCGGGCTATATCGACGGGCTGAACCTTTATGTCTATGTAGGGAATAATCCGGTTATTTATGTTGACCCCGATGGACGGATGCTGGGGCTGGAAACGGTCTGGGATATTGCCAGTGTTATCTATGACACCGGGAAAATTACCGTGGGGATTGTGACCGACAATCCAACGCTGGTAATAGATGGATACGCGGATTTGGTTTGTGATGTGGTGGCGTTGGCGATACCGGGAATGCCAGCGGGTTATACTAAACTAACGAGGATGACCGGTAAGGCTGGTCGCGGGGCACGAACAATTCTAACTAACGGCACGGAAGTGGCTATCCGAATACGTAAATCGCGGCGGAAGCTCCGTACGCTGACACCGGCGGCTGAGGCTGGGCAGGAGCTGACTCGGAAATTTATACTGGCGGTCGATGACAAGGTGGCAACGAATTTCCTTACTAAGGTCAGGGCTGGAAAATGCACCGTGACCGCGGAAATTGATACTTTTATGAGCTCGCGGGCGGTTTATGAACTCAAAGCCTGGAAGGAAATTTCACCATCGCACGCTAACCGAATCGTCGAACAGGTCAGCCGGCAAAGGCAGGTGCTGGAAACCATGCAGGGCAGGCACCTGGGGCTTATCGTGGAGGATTATACCAAAATGTCCAATCAGACGATGGATATTCTGTATCAGAATGACATCAACATAACTCGTATCAGTGAATTTGTCGAAGCGCAGGCTAATGTAAATATTAACGTCAGTCGCTAAGATGTGTTATAATGTTTGAAGGTAATATTATGAGTGCGAAATTGTACGAAATTACGAACCGGAAAGGTAAGCCCTGGCGGAAGTATATAGGTGGGCCCTATTACTTTCTGCATGGGATGACGCGGGATGTGGAATTGTTCGAGGCAGATAATTTCAATCGGGCCTGTGCCGGTTTTCTGGCAAGCTCCGGGCAGGAACTAAAAGGTACTACCACCCGGAACAGCCAATTTATCATTCCGGTTAAAAATGATGATTTCTTCAGACTTTTCTCTGAGAGGCAAAATCAAAGCCGTGATTTTCTCTTGAGCGATGGTATTCTGACGGTTCATCGTTGGCCCGAAGGTATGCTTCTGGATACTTGCAGCTGGAATGTCCAAATCAGCTTGAGTCTGCCGGGTGATTATCCTTATGCCGCGGCGTTGGAGATGTTTAGAGCTCTGATTGAGTCGTTTAATTGTTTTTGGGGTCAGTTTACACATACTGGCATTACGGACAGGCCAAATGTGGCTGGCCAGCATGCTCACACGCGTCATTTGCCGCCACCGGCGCTGGCAAATTATTATGGACCGGAATATTTACGTGTGCTGGGACGTTCAGTGCTTGAAAAGGCTGGCTTTGGACACGTAAGCAATTTTTATCGGGGAGTGCTGGCTGAAATGGGCAGGTGTACCAGCCAGGCGGAATTTCTGGACAGACAGAAATGTATTATGGCCGCTTTGGGCGGCGAAAGGTTGTTCTATCCGGCTGACAAGGCCTGGGTAGTGGAAGAATTATGGCAGATTACACTGAACGATGTGCCGCATAAGCTTGATTTGGTTGTGCTGGTGAAATCAGAGGGAGATTAGGGAGGGGCTAAATGCAGGCTAATCCCCCCCGTACTGTCAATAACCACACTAAGAGTAAAAACAGGTTATTCCCTGCGATATTCGCTCTAATCTGCCGGCTTTACCTTCCACAGTGAAGCCGCCAGAATCATGGACAGTACAGAAACGCCCATCCAGAAAATAATTACCTTATCAAAATTTAACTTTTTTCAGACGTGCCGAGAAGACTCGATTGACGGACAATAAGCTTTCCTGTCAGTTGGATGGTTCGCGGGGGGAGTTCTTCGTTTTCGATTCTGTCTACCATGGTTTTCAGGGCGATGCGGGCTAGTTCCTGTTGGGGCTGGCGATAGGTCGTTAAAGTGGGGGAGAGATATTTAGAATAAGGCAAATCATCAATTCCTGCCACCATTATTTGTTCGGGCACGTCAATTTTAGCTTTATTGAGAGCTTGTATAAATTTCGCAGCGGTGCTGTCGTTGGCGCACAGAATAGCGTCCGGTTGAGATTGGTTAACCTTTTGGGCGTCTTCAGTGTGGAATGAATCTAGAATATGAATATGGTCATCACCGAATGGTAATCCTGCGATTCGGACGGCTTCGCGACAGCCAGCGATACGCATTTCGACGCTGGGTGCGGAAAAGGGTCGGGACAGGAAATGGATATTCTTACGGCCCAGTTCGATGAAATGACGAGTGACGATGAATGCCGCGCGAAAATGGTCGATGCTCACCAGGTCACATTGGCTTCTCTGGGGGAAGGGTAGTATGTCCCGGTCCATTAACACCACAGCGATATTGTTTTTGCGGAAAATATTAGAGATTTTCTGATTTATAGTATCCTTAACAGATGTCAGTTCCAGGGGGGCAAAAAAAACTCCATCGATTTTTTCCTCAATATAGCTGTTGGCAAGTTGTTCGAGTTTGGCGGCGCGTTCTTCTGGGCCGCTGTCCATTGAGCCGTACCAGAGCAGTTTGAAGTTTTCGGTCTGGGCCAAGTGTGAAAGCTGGCCGCAAATCTGGTCGAATATCTCCGTTTCACCCAGACCCGGCACGAGCAGACCGAGCTTGTATCGTTTGCGGGTAGTGGGGGCGTGGAAATTCACGAAGGTACCCGAGCCGACCTTGCGTTCGACAAGCCCGACAGATTCCAGCTCGCCCAGGGCACGGGCAATGGTGGGACGGGAAGCGGAAAACCGCTTGCCCAGTTCCAGGTCCGAAGGCAGCCGAAAACCAAACATGTATTTGCCGGTTTTTATCTCTCTTTCCAAAGTTGTGTAGATAATATCGTATTTCTTCATATGTTTCCCTTGGCAATAACAAAAATCTTTATTTACATATATGCCATAATTTGAGTTAAAAAACAAGCATTTTCTGTTTTGTTACGAGTGGGATCTGTGAGGATTGTAATTATTAGTATTTACATATATGCAAGCAAAAGGTGGTCTTATTTGTAATTATTACATTGAATGGGCTGGAAGGAAAAGCTATTCTGGAAATTGAAGAGAAGGTTTCATTTTGTCGACTGAGTGTAATTCCGGCTGGGTTTTGGTCGGAAAATAGTAATCGGTTCTGATTTAAGGAGAATTGTGATGAAAAGAATGGTTATGGTTTTGAGTATTTGTCTGTTGTCGGCGTCGCTGGCTAGTGCCGCCGGGACAATAAACTGGACAGGGACTGGCGGTGATAATCTGTGGACCAACACCGCCAACTGGGATGTGGTTCCGGATTCGCCCGAAGAAGCCTATATAGAGGCAACCGGCAATGACCCCCTGATAAACATGGTGGTTACGGATATTTGTACGTTCATCAGGTTTGGTGTCAGTGGTCCCGATCTGGTAGGTTTGACGATGACTTCCGGTTCGCTGACTCTTGAGTCAAGTTCCAGTAAGCTGGCTTTTGACAATAATGCTTATTTGGATGTATCCGGTGGTGTAATATCCACAAGAGAACTTCTGCTGGGTTATCCGGGTCCTTTTTCGTTCAATCTGTCCGGTGGTGAAATAAATTCTGGCTATCGGATTACCTTTGGTGATATGCCTGACCATATTGGTGGAACCGCGACTATGTCCGGTGGTATCATGACCAGCGCTTCGTATATTTCAATAGGGCACGGGGCCTCAGATGGGCTGGTTACTTTCAATATGAGTGGTGGTTATATTGAAACCGGCTCATTTGTTACTGGTCTGAGGGGGCCAGCTATTGTTAATATGACCGGTGGGGAAATATATTCCGCCGACAAACTTCGTTTTGGTGAAAATGTTGGTACCGGTATTTTTAATCTCTTTGATGGTCTGCTTAGGACCGATGGTTATGTCGCGGTTGGTTATGGTACTTCGGCAGGTACGACGGATGTAGTCAATATGACCGGTGGTGAAATACGTTGCGGCGAATTTCTGGTAGGTCGTTATGGCGACGGTGAGGTTAATCTTTCCGGCGGTGTTATCAACATGAATTACTATGACGAGCTCAAAATAATGAAATTTGAGACCAATGGCGGTGAGGGTGTTTTGAATATGTGCGGCGGTTTGTTCTGCTGGATGTATGGCGATTATATCACTGAAATCGGTGCTTTTGTGGATTCTGATAATATTGTGGCGTACGATGGTTCGGGGCGTGTTCTGACTTATATTGACAGCGGCAATACTTACATTGTGGCGGACGATACCGCTCATACTCCTATGCCGACGGTTGGCGAAGTTGAAGTCAATCCTGCTCTGGATACTCTGGAATGGGAACTGCCTTTCCCGGGCGAGACGGTTTACTGTGATGTCTGGATTGGCACTGAGGATCCGAATGTGAACCCCGCGAGTTTTGTCAAGGTTGTGGATTATCAGGCTATTTCGTCTCTGAGTTATGATTTTGCACCGGATCAGACTTACTACTGGCAGGTAGATACTTATGACCCAATCACCAGCGGCAAGACCGAAGGTGTCCTGTGGACCTTTGAGACCAACGGCAATGGCGCTCAAGATCCAACTCCGGTAAGCGGTGCGGTTGATATTCTGAAGGCTCAGGTGTTGAGCTGGACGATGGCAGGTACTTTTGATACCGTTGAGATTTATATCGGTGCTGACGATCCCGGCAATATGGTTTTGGCAAATAGCCAATTGGCAAGCGATATAAATTATCATTATGACGGCCTGGAGTACGGCAAGACTTACTATTGGCGAGTAGATTCTGTTACTGCCGGCGATGCTGTCAGCACCGGTCCGGAGTGGAATTTCACTACGGTGACTCCGGTTTGTCAGATGGGTATGGAATATGGCGATCTAAGTGGTGATTGTCGTGTCGGCCTTGAAGATTTCGCAATTATGGCCACCAACTGGCTCAGATGCGAATGGGATATCAGCGAGGCATGTAATTAGTCGACTTACTTGCGTTCCGGGGTCCCCCTTTTGTGATGGGGTACCCTGGGACGTGGTTTTTACAATAACAAAACAATTCTCGTGGGGACACACAAAAAGGGTAAAATTATGCGTAGGTACCGTAGCGCGTTCACACTGGTGGAGTTATTGGTTGTGGTGGCGGTTATCGCGTTGCTGGTTTCCATATTACTGCCAGCTTTGGGGCAGGCCCGTGAGTCTGCCAAGCAAGTGGTGTGTTTGAATAATCTGCGTAGCCTGACCTTATGCTGGATGGTATACAGTGAAGACCATAACGGCGAAGTGCCTTTGGGCGCAACTTCCGGTTCCAGCGGTTGGGTCAACCATAGCGGCCTGACTTACGATGACCGCGAGGACCAGCTCAAGGCCGTCAAACGGGGGACCATGTGGGAATATTGTGGCGAAAATGAGGATATTTTCGCTTGCCCCACTTGTGTAAATGATTATGCCCGGACCTATTCTATGCCCGACTCTTATCTTAACCCCGATTCGGGTGTAATTACAACCGCTGGTGCTACGCGGGACATGGTGGTGGTAAAAATTGAGCAGTTACAGAACGTTGACCGAAGAATGGTATTTCTCGACGAAGGCATTATTGGCCATACCACCTGGAGTATCTTCTACTTTCAATCACGCTGGTGGGATGTGGTTCCGATTCATCACGATGATGGTACCACTTTGTCTTTTGGTGACGGCCATTGTGAGTCTTGGCGCTGGGTGGATGACAGAACTATCGAGTTTGGCCGGGCCGCTAGCGCTCTGGATAACCCGAATGACGCCAGCTATTGGCGGGAACGACAAGAAGGAAATGAGGATATCGAACGATTGGTAAAGGCCATCTGGGGACGTGTGGGCTGGGAATAATATCAGTGGATAATAGGTTTGGTAGTCCTCTTGTCAAAATGCTATCATGGAAGCATTAAATTTTTAGAAACCCCTTAATACTAAAATTTGTTTTGAATTTCAGAAAGGTCAGGGTTATGAATATGGATTGCAATTCGACGCGTCGCAATTTTCTTAAGCAGGCTTCTCTGGCAGGGGCGGTTTATCTGCTGGCAGGCGGAAAGGGATATGGCGCCACCGAAAATAAAATTGATTATACCTCAGCGGTACCAAAATACACTTTTTCTGACAAGCTGGAAGAACAGGAAAAACAGCTTCGTGACAACCCGTTGCTCAAACGCTTTGCTGCGTCGAGAAAAGAATATGCCAAGGACCCGTATCGTCCGATCTACCATTTTACCAGCCCGGAAGGAAAACTGAACGACCCGAACGGCCTGTGCTACTGGCAGGGACGCTGGCATTTGTTCCATCAGGGCTATCCGCCGGAAGATACCCGCCAGCATTGGGGCCACGCCGTCAGTGACGACCTCATCCACTGGCGTGATTTGCCTTACGCGATTTATCCAAATCCTGAGGAGAAATGTTATTCCGGCGCAACCCTGGTCGAGCCGGACCGCGTTATCGCTATGTATCACGGCACGAAGTTGGGTAATATGGTCGCGGTTGCGAATGACCCGCTACTGCTCAACTGGGATAAACTGTCAGATGGTGCGGTTATTCCCATGGAAAGTAAAGATGGCTCGCCGCTGCCCTATCTGGTTTTCGACCCTTGCATCTGGAAAAAGGGCGGATTTTATTATTCTCTGTCCGGCAGATACGCTTATGAAGGGCCGGGCAATCAGAGAGTTCGCAGAAATTTCCTGTTCCGTTCGAGAGACCTGATAAACTGGGAATATTTGCATCCGTTTGTAGAAAACGATATGTACTCGCTGGTGGGTGATGATGGGGCTTGTCCTTATTTCTGGCCTATCGGCGACAGGCATATTCTGCTGCATTTTAGCCATATGAGCGGCGGAAAATATCTGCTCGGCGATTATGACACCAACCGTGACAAGTTTGTGGTAACCACCGGTGGTGATTTTAATTTTGGTGCGGCAAGTCCCTGTGGCGTACACGCCCCCTCCGCCTGCCCAGACGGCAAGGGCGGGGTAATAGCAATTTTCAATATGAACCATGGCAAATCAAGTGTTTGGCGGCAGTTAATGACCCTGCCCCGGCGACTGACCTTGAGAAATAAAGATGAGTTGACAATTACACCGGCAGGAAATATCGAATCTCTGCGTTATAATCATCAGCAAGTCGGCTCAATGACCCTGCCCGCTAACAAAGAAATTTTGTTGGATAAAATCAAGGGCCGCTCCATGGAAATCCAGGCCGAAATCGAGCTGCGCGGAGCAGAACCGGTCGAGCTGAATGTATTTCGTTCCCCAAACGGAGAAGAGACCACCCGCATCATATTTTATCCCCGTCGCGGCTATAGCCCCCGGCAGAAAGGAAAGGTACAGCCCGGAATAATCTCGATAGACAGTTCACGTTCTTCGACTCTCTCGCATGTAAGCTGCCGCCCCCCGGAAAACGCCCCTGTTGCTCTGGCAGATAATGAACCTTTAAAACTGCGCGTATTCCTGGACCGCTCCGTAGTGGAGGTTTTCGTAAACGATAAACAGTGTGCCGCCATAAGAGTATATCCCGGCCGCAGCGACAGCCAAACCATCTCTCTGCGAGCCCAAAGCGAAGATGCGGTTCTCAGTAACCTCCAGGCTTGGCAAATGAAAGGGATTTTGGTATAATTTATAGGTTAAAATTAAACATTTTAACACTAGACAGTACAAGTACCAAATGTAGTTTACTCAAATTTTAATGGAGTTCTTATGACTGCAAGACTGTTATCGGTTGTTGTTTTGATAATGGGAATGATTTCATCTGCCAGAGGTGCCGCGGATATTCTGATAGAGGATTTTGAGAGTGCCGATTACGGTGATTGGGTCGTGACCGGCGAAGCCTTTGGTCCCGGTCCCGCCCAGGGCACTATCGGTTCTCAACGCACCGTAAGCGGTTATTTGGGAGAAAGATTGGTCAATACCTATTACAGCGGGGATAAGGTTGTCGGCACTTTGACTTCGCCTGCTTTTACGATTCAACGCGATTATATCAACTTTCTGGTAGGCGGAGGCAATCATCCCGGCCAGACCTGCATGAACCTGCTGGTCAATGACGCGGTCGTACGCACTATGACCGGCATCGACGATGAAGCCCTGGTTTGGGTGAACTGGGATGTGAGTGATTTAGTGGGCGATCAGGCTGTTTTGCAGATTGTCGATAATTATACCAGCGGTTGGGGGCATATTAATGTTGACCATATTTACCAGAGTGATGAGCAGGCTATTATGGTTTATGAACAGACCCGGACGATTCGGATTAGTAATGATTATCTGCTGCTGCCGGTGCAGAACAGTTGCACTGAACTTGAAATGCAGCTTCTGGGCGAAAAGGGCGTGATTTACAGTGTTAATCTGGATTTTGCCAATACCGCCGTTGATACGTGGACTGCGATTGATGTCAGTTGCATGAAAGACATGGATATTACCCTGCGTCTGGTCAAACCTGTGAACGAACGCGGCGGTATGGATATGATTCAGCAATCAGAGACACTGAATATCGATGTCAATTACCTGATTGGCAAAAGCCGTCAGTTCCATATTAACAAGAAATATCTGAACTTTCCCGTCAAGACCGACAACGCCAAGCAGGTAATCAATATTTTCGCCGAGGGCAAAAAGATTCGGGAGTTTGATATCGAGCTTGAGCCTGACAATCCTGATTTCTGGGTTTATCTGGACGTCAGTGAATTCGAGGGGATGGATTTACAGTTGTGGACTGATGGCGCGGTCGAGCGGGAAGGATGTTGTGTAGCGGGCAAGGCTCGTGACGCTATTGCGGCGGTATTTCAAGCCAATACTTTTCCGGGCGAGAATGAGGTTTATAAGGAACAGCTTCGTCCCCAGTTTCATCTGACTACCAAACGCGGCTGGAACAACGATGTCAACGGTACGGTCTATTATGACGGCGAGTATCATGTTTTCTGGCAGCACAATCCTTATGGCTGGCGCTGGGGCAATATGACCTGGGGTCATGCCGTAAGTACCGACTTGATGCACTGGGAGGAATTGGGAGATGCTATTCATCCCGACCATCTGGGGACGGTTTATTCCGGCTCAGCCGTGGTGGATGAAAATAACACCACCGGTTTCCAGACCGGCAGTGAAAAGCCCATTGTTGCTGTTTATACTTCTGCTGCCGATAGAAATATCTGGTCGAAAGGTGGCTTGCGTACACAGTCACTGGCCTATAGCAATGATCGTGGACGTACTTGGGAAATTTACGAAAATAATCCGGTCCTGGGCCATGTCACCGGTAATAATCGTGACCCGAAAGTATTCTGGCACGAACCGACCGGCAAATGGGTAATGGTGCTGTATCTGGATAACAATGAAATGGGATTTTTCACCTCGCCGGATTTGAAAAACTGGGAGTATAAGAGCAAGATTGAGTCATTTTACGAATGCCCCGAGTTCTTCGAAATGTCGCTCAACGGCAACCCCGCCCATACCAAATGGTTGCTTTACGGCGGCAACGGTAATTATATGGTGGGTGACTTTGACGGCAGCACCTTTTCGCCCGAAACCGACGAAATTCGTTTCCATTACGGTAAAAATTACTACGCTTCGCAGACCTTCAATGGCATTCCCGCCGCCGACGGTCGCAGGATTCAGATTGCCTGGGGCAAGGCGATTGTGATGACCGGTATGCCCTTTAATCAGATGATGCTTTTTCCGGTAGATTTGACTTTGCGTGAATCTGACGGTAACATGCGTCTGTATGTTAATCCAATTGAGGAGATTGCCTCTTTATACGCCCAGTCGCATTTGTGGACTAATGAGGTTATTTCTGACAGTTCCGCGAATCTGGCAAACGGTATTGAAGGTGATTTATTTGATATTAAAGCCAATCTGAGCGATATAAACTGCTCGGAAGTAGTGTTCGATTTGCGCGGTATCGAGGTTAAATATAATGTCGCTGAGGCCACGCTGAGCTGTCTGGGTAAATCCGCGACCCTGCCGGTGGTGAACGGTGCGATTACTTTGCGTATGCTTATGGACCGGACTTCATTAGAAATATATGCCAATGACGGCTGGCTGTATATGCCTTTCGGTGCTTTCCCGGAAGAGACAAACCGCTCTCTCGCGGTTCAAGCCGCCGGCGGCAGTGTCAAGGTTGGTTCACTGGCCGTGCATGAGCTAAAATCAATCTGGGAATAAGTCAAGTTGAAGGAGTTGTCATGAAATCAAATGTTAAATGGATATTTAGTTTTCTGCTGGCGGTATGCCTCTTGCTGTCATTTAGCGGATGTGCCAAAGAAGAACCCCAGAACGGTGATGCTGACGTGCAGGCCTCCAAAGGTGTTATCGGGGTCTCGCTTTTGACTCTGACGAACCCATTTTTCAAAGAAATCGCCGACAACATAACCGACGAAGCCGATAAACACGGCTACGACGTTATTGTTCTCAGCGGCGAAAACAACCCTGCTAAACAACGTGACCAGGTCAAGGAATTCATCGTCCAGAAAGTAAATGCGATAGTCCTCACCCCCTGCGATTCCAAATCAGTCGGCACCGCCATCAAAGAAGCCAATCAGGCCGGCATACCGGTTTTTACCGCCGACATTGCCTGCCTCGCCGAAGGTGCCCAGGTCGTCTGTCATATCGCCACCGATAATTATATCGGCGGTCGCATGGCCGGCAAGGCTATGATGGAGGCTTTGGACGACAAGGGCAAAGTCGCGATAATCGACCATCCCGAAGTTGAATCAGTCATTCTGCGAACAAAAGGCTTTCGCGATGAACTGAAAGAAGCCGGCTCAAAAATAGAAATTGTCGGCTCCTGGCCCGGCAAGGGTTCCAAGGATGAAAGTTTCAAAGTAGCTCAGGATGTTATCCAGGCCCATCAGGAACTGGATGGTGTTTTTGCGATTAACGACCCGACCGCATTGGGCGCCTATGCCGCCCTGGAAATCGCCAAAAAGACCAAAGAAGTGATAGTCGTAGGTTTCGACGGCCAGCCCGAAGGCAAAAAAGCCATCCTCGAAGGCAAGATTTACGCCGACCCCGTCCAGTTCCCCGACAAAATCGGCCAGGTAACCGTCCAAACGATAATGAAGTATTTTGACGGCGAGAAGGTCGCCCCCGAAGTTCTGATACCAACCGCGCTGTATTATCAGGCCGACGCCCGAAAAGACCCACTGTTTCAGGAAAAATAGACGTTTTAATGAATCAGTTAGATAGTAGTAACATATTGCTGGAGATGAGCGGGATTGAGAAATCTTTTCCCGGCGTGTACGCTCTGCGAAACGTCGCTCTGGACTTGCAGGCAGGCGAGGTATTGGCCCTGCTCGGAGAAAACGGCGCCGGCAAAAGCACCCTCATTAAGGTACTCAGCGGTGCCTATCTGCCCGATTCCGGTACAATAAAGATTCACCAAAAATCTGTGTCCATCTCGGAACCGGTCGCAGCTCAAAAGGCTGGCGTAGCGGTGATTTATCAGGAATTCAATCTTATACCTTCATTGACGGCACGGGAAAATATCTTTCTAGGCCGTGAAAACACCAGCGGCGGATTCGTAAAAAAACGCGATGAATATCAACAAGCTGTTAAGTTGTTCGAGCGGGTAGGCGTCGAGATCGACCCGGAAGCATTGTGTGGCGAGCTCACCGTAGCTCAGCAGCAGATTGTCGAAATCGCCAAGGCTCTGTCCACAAATGCCGAGATCATCGTAATGGATGAACCTTCGGCAACACTAACCGACCAGGAAGTCGAAAAACTTTTTAAAATCATTCGTGAGCTAAAAAGTCAGGGTATTGGTGTCATTTACATCAGTCACCGCCTGGACGAAATATTTGAAATTGCCGACCGGATTATGGTAATGCGGGACGGTAGTCGGGTCGCGCTGCGAAACGCCAACGAACTAACCCGCAACGAACTTATCGAGCTAATGGTGGGCCGAAAAATCGAAAATGAGTTCCCCAAGCAGAAAAGTAAACTTGGACCCGTACGCCTGCAAGTGCATAATCTTAACCGCTCAGCGGCGGTTAAGGATGTCTCCTTTGAGTTGCGCGGCGGAGAGGTGCTGGCCCTGACCGGCCTGGTGGGTTCAGGCCGAACCGAAGTTGCCCGTTTGATATTTGGAGCTGACCGTATGGATTCCGGCTGGGTCGAGCTGGACGGCAGGGCCGTAGAGATTAAATCGCCCGCCGACGCCATCGGCAATGGTATCTGTTTATTAACCGAAGACCGCAAAGCCGAAGGGTTGGTGCTCAATCATTCGGTTAAACACAATTTCGCCTTGCCCAATCTGCCGGAATTATCTGGAGTGGGGTTCGTTAAGACGCAAAAAGAGCAGCAGCGATTTACCCATTATGTAAATGCCTTGCGAATAAAAATTCCCGACCAGGACGAGTTAGCCATGAACCTCTCCGGCGGCAATCAGCAGAAGGTTGTGCTGGCCAAATGGCTGGAGCGAAATTCGGATATAATTATTTTTGATGAACCTACCCGCGGCATAGATGTCGGAGCGAAATATGAGATATATCTTCTAATGAACGAACTAGCCAGCCGCGGCAAGGCTATTCTGATGATAAGCTCAGAGCTGCCCGAAGTACTCGGCATGAGTGACCGCGTGCTGGTCATGCACGAAGGCCGGATTACCGGCGAGATTACCGACGTTGATTCAGCCACCCAGCAAGACATTATGAAGCTGGCGATTGCCTGATAAGTTTGAAAGGTTAGAGTTTGGATTTTGCCAAGTTAAAAAAACGCTGGACCAGATTTTTTTCTGATTATGGGATGCTGCTCATCCTCGCGGCCCTTTGCGTATTCTTCAGTTTCATCACCCTGAACAAACAGCACCCTTCCGGCCCGGAAGCCGCCCGTGAGATTTTCCGTAAAATTTCCACCAACTGCACTAAAAACAACGCTATTCTAATTCTGGCTGGTTCCGGTGACCAGGCGTTTATATTTAAAGAGACGCTATCGACCCGCCTTGACAAAGCTGGTTACCCAAATGTGCATGTCCTTGCCGGGTCCCCCAGTGATTTACGCACCGGCCTGGACGAACTTGCCGAAAATAAGGTTCAGTTGGATGTCGCTGTCGCAACGCAGGAGATTGCCAGTTTACCTTTTGTCAGAGAGCTTAACTCCCGTTACGCCGAGTTTGCCGAGACTCAACTGATATCCCCTCAAAATTACATGTGGCCCGACTTCCTCAAAAAGTCAAACCTAATGGCCGTCGCCGACCGCATCATCGTTATCGCAATCATCGCGGTAGGCATGACCATGGTCATTATTACCGGCGGCATAGATTTGTCCGTCGGCAGCCTTATCGCCTTATCAGCCGTGGTTTCGACTTATCTTATCCGCGAATTTGCCGGAGCCGAAAACGCTTCCTCCGTTGGCATGGTGCTGTGTTGCCTGGCCGCGATACTCGCCTGCGGATTGATAGGTGTGTTTTCCGGACTGATGGTCACGCATTTTCTGATTCCGCCTTTTATTGTAACCCTGGCGATGATGATGGTCGCCAGCGGACTGGCATTTATACTCGCCCAGGGACAGTCAATTTATCAGGTGCCCAATTCGCTCATCTGGCTCGGACGCGGCAGCGACCTGGGCATCCCCAACACAATTGTGCTGATGCTGATTATTTATGCCGCCGCTTATGTCCTGATGACCCGAATGGCCCTGGGCAGATACATCTACGCTGTCGGCGGCAATCAGGAAGCCGCCCGTCTTTCCGGTGTACCGGTTAAAAGTATTTTAGTATTCGTCTATGCGGTTTGTGGGGCACTGGCGGGCTTGGGCGGTATCGTACAGGTTTCGCAGCTCAAAAGCGGTGCACCAACTTACGGTTTAATGTACGAGCTGTACGTTATTGCCGCGGTAGTGGTAGGCGGCACCAGCCTCTCCGGCGGCGAAGGTAAAATTCTCGGCACACTCATCGGGGCTTTTATTATCGCCGTCATCCAGAACGGCATGAACCTGACCGGCGTGGAAAGTTACACCCAGAAAGTTGTTCTCGGCCTGGTAATTCTCGCCGCCGTACTGTTAGATATGCTCAAAAAACGCGGTTGGAAATTCAAGGCGAAAGCTCGGTGATTTATGACGATTGAACAACAAGGATATTTTATTGGTTTGGGCGAGATACTGTGGGACGTGCTTCCCGCCGCCAAAATGCTGGGCGGCGCACCCGCTAACTTCGCCTTCCACAGCCACCAGTTCGGCAATCCCGCTGCCATAGTCTCCCGAATAGGCGCTGACTCTTTGGGACGGGAAATAAGATCAAACCTCAAGGCTATCTCGCTCGACGATGATTTCCTGCAAATTGATTCGCAACATCCAACCGGCACTGTAACCGTAGAAGTTGACGAAAATGGCCAGCCTGCTTACGTAGTCCATGAACACGCCGCCTGGGATTTTCTGGAACTCAATCAGCCTCTCATTGATTTGTTTAACCACGCACGGGTAATCTGTTATGGTTCGCTGGCCCAGCGTTCGGCGGTCTCACGTAAAACCATTCTCGATTTGCTAGACCACCGGGCAGCGGATGCTGTCGCGTTGTGCGACATCAATCTCCGCCAGCAGTATTACACCGACGAAACTATTCACAACTCACTATTTGCCGCGGACATTCTCAAGCTAAACCACGAGGAATTCCCTATTATCGCTGAGATAACCAACTTGCCGTATAAAAACTTCAAAGACCGTCTGCACGGCATTATGGATAAGTTTAATTTGAAGCTGTTATGCGTTACCAGGGCAAGTAATGGTTGTGTTTTGTGCAGCAGAGATGAACTGGTGGAACATCCCGGATTTCCGGTTTCGGTGCAGGACGCTATAGGCGCAGGCGATGCCTTCACTGCTACGATGGCCCATTTGTATATTCAAAATGCCACCCTGGAGACCATCGCCATTGCCGCCAATCAGGTCGGTGCCTACGTCGCTTCCTGTCCCGGAGCAACCCCCCAATTGCCCGCCAACCTCAAGCAAACCATAATGGAATCAAAATTACCCCCTGACCATAAATCAAGAAAATCATCGGCTACTTCGATCCCGTAATAGGCAAATAATCATCATAATACCGATTTCCGCGTATGGCCGAGCCTGAAAAAACTATTTGATTTGGTATCCGGGGGCTATTCGTTCTTTATAGTCGGCGAGTTTTTGGAGCGGGGCGCTGGGGATGGGTTCGTACCAGAAAGCGGTGGCGTTGACGTCTTCCTGTTTGTTGTAATATCCACCGCCACCTTCGTCGCCTGCACCGATTTGCTGGAGGGTGACGCGGAAGTCTTTTTTCCAGTAAATCGGATCCTGCAAATGCCAGCGATAGAGCGTCCAGAGCCAGTCTTTCTTCAAAGCAACGCCGCCGTAGAGGAAGGCGTTTTCGTGGAACCCCCAGGCTTGGCCTATATAATCCTCCGTTCCCGTTCCACAAATCGTGGGAAATTCCTGGTCACCGTCGATATAGGCCTTGAATTCACCCTCGCCCCACCACTTCTTGTCAACATTATTAACACCTATCACACAGCCTATAAATCTACCCATACCGTTGCGTTTGGGCAAAATGGTAAAATCCTCACCCAGCGTGGTCGGATTTTCACGCCGCCAGGCCACATGAAGCCTGCCGGCATCTTCCGGTATGGTTTCATTGATGGTGTAATCAATCTGATAATAGAAGGGTACGAATTTTTCAGTGCCTTCGTGGGTGATAGTAAATCTGGCACTCTTGGTGAAAGGCATGGGCAGATAAATCGACATGCCGGCAGTGTCGGTTGTTGAGTGGACCGCGGACTGATATGCTCTGACATAACCGTTGGCACAACCAAAGAAATTGCCGATGGGAACTTCGACCGAAGGTGTTTCCTGGCCATCCCAATAGCCGCGAATGACAAAACCGAGCAGATTTTCGGGCTGGGCGGGCAGAGTCGCCCACATATGCCTGATGACACCAGGGCCTTTAATGTCACAGAGAGTAATGGTCTGGCCGGGGTTAATACTTCGCAAAGCCGACCCCTTGCGACCAACGCCGATCTTACTGGCAGCCATCCCGCCCTTGCCTTTTGCGCCGGTGGGATTCTCAAAACTGATAGAGCGAGACTCGATCGGGGTATTTACGATATAGGGATTCGATACAACCTCGTTTTCTGGTACAAAAACCGGCTTTTGGCACCCTGAAATTGAAACAAGTACTGTGACTAAAGAAAGTATCGTTTTTTTTAGCATGTTTTACCTCTCTAACGGTTTGTTCTGCTCTCAAACTCAAGAACGTATGGTAACTGCGTTTTGTAAAATTACAAGTGGTTTCGAGCGGTGGCCCAGGGCAATCGCATGAAAGACGGTTTAAAAAAGTTAAAATGTTAAAATAGGAAATTTACAATTTCCCCATGGTCGTATATACCTCATCTTTAGGGCTTGGGAATGTTGGGGTTGCTCCGACGTTGACTGGCTGAACCAGCGGCATCACGGGCACGACCCGAACGCCTCGGCGGGGGCATACAGCGCGGGGCGATATCTTTCAGCCCCCCCCCACTTGCAACCGATACATGCCGCCCCCCACAATGCGATAACTCCTTTCAAAAAAGGACTTTAAGATGTATTTAACGTTTCACCCACCACCTTTTTCCGATGAGAACCCTTGAGAAAAATGCCTTTTTTTGAAAAAATTTAAAAAAAGCTTGCAAGGCCAGGGTCGATATGTTCTAATAACGTCGTGTTACCGGTATCAAGAAATATTGTTACCGCTATCACAAAGAAGAAGTTTTTAAATTAGAGGAATTTGGAGAGCAATGATAACAATCGCCGAAATCGCCGAAAAATGCCAGGTTTCCAAAATGACTGTTTCGCGGGCCCTGAGCGAGAAACACGCAGATAAAGTGTCCATTGATGTTAGAGATCGCATTTTGACTGTAGCTAAGGAGTTGAACTATCGCCGCAGTAAATTAGCTGACGCATTCAATACCGGCAGAACCCACTTGATTGGTTTCATCGGCAGCCCGGTACGGCATTTTGAAGGTGCGGTATTTTCGGGAGTGCAGAGTTATTTGTGCCCGCGTGGTTATGAAACCTTGTTTTTACACTGGAGCGAGGATCTAAAGAGCGGCGACCGCTTGCTGGAAGGATTGGTTGACCGCCGGGCCGAAGGCACGATGTTGTTTCATAACAGTGCCAAAAGCGATTATGAGTATCTGGTTGACCTCCAAAAACATGGGATGCCGGTAGTGGTTATCGATCGCGATGTGAATGTTCGAGGTGTCAGTTATGTAGGGCCTGACAATGTGATGGCGGCAACGCAGGGAACACGTCATTTACTGGAGCTAGGCCATAAGGACATATATTTCGTATGTCGCACTGAGGATGCCCCTTTCAGTTCAGTCAAGTATCGTTATTCCGGTTATAGCAGACTGATGAGTGAATATGGTCTGGAGCCCAAACCCATGGTGGTTATTCCATCGGAAGCACTGTTTCCAAATGGGCATAGTCAATGGTTTGCCGATTTTCTCAGAAACAGCAAAGCCACGGGGATTTTTGCTAATAATGATGTTACAGCGTCATATTTTCTGATGGCGGCGCATAAGTATGGTTTTGTGATACCGCGTGATTTTTCGGTGGTTGGTTGTGGCAACTTGCAGGTTTATATCCAGGCATTGTACCCGGCATTGACAACTGTTGACTTACATGCCGAAGAAGTCGGCATCAAAACCAGCGAATTGTTATTAGACTTGGTTGAAGAAAAGTATCAAGACTCAAAAGGTTCATTTAATCCGCGACAGGTGGTTCTGCCTACATCATTAGTAGTACGCAAGACTACCTGCCCTCCCAAATAGAAACTGACCTTATTAAAAAGTTTCATATATCAGACACAAAGAGGATTGAACGATGAAAATTATGTGGTTTAGAAAAACGGCTGGTTTTACTTTGGTGGAGCTATTGGTGGTAGTAGCGATAATTGCGCTGCTGGTATCGATCCTGCTGCCAGCCTTGGGGCAGGCGCGTGACCAGGCCAAAATCGCGGTATGTTTGAGCAATTGCCGGCAGTGGACTATCGCAGCGAGTACTTACGCCGCCTCTAACAATGATTGTTATCCGGGTCGGGTGGGCAATATTCCCGGTCGAAAATACGATTACAGTTGGCCTTATCAGTATTACAAAGTAAATGCTGGTTCGGGGCTGGTATATTGTGATTTGATCAAGTCGTTTTTGAAGCCTTATCTGGCGACTCCGAAGTCTTTTTATTGCCCTTCGGTGCCGGAGAACGCAAGCCGTCACACAATCGCCGGCGTCAGCATAATCAATCAGGACTGGGATTTCATTAGAGACCTGGTTGAAACGGCACCGCCCAATGAGGCCTATCTCGACGGTGATTATTCGCTGTTTACCGGTTACAATATGACCGACCAGGATTTGCTGACATGTACTGCGGGCGGAGTGCGATTCGGCGGGACGGTGGCGGTACCGCCGATGGACATCGCGGAAGTACGTGATTTATCAACTATGTCGCCTTCACCTGTCAAGACGGGAAATTCCAAACCCTGGCTGGCGATTTCGGGTGATATGTGCCGTTTGAATGTACTGTCATCTTATCTTTACAGTGGTAATCATAAATTTATGGAAGGCAAGGCGGACGAGCCGGAAGGCATGAACGCGTCTTTTGTGGACGGCAGTGCGCGATGGGTTGAATTTACGGATTTGCGGCCTTTTATGCAGTATCGGGACGGAACCTGTTTTTACTGGCCCAAATATAAATGATCGTAGCGGTAAAGCTGTTTGTAAATTACTTTTTTACTTTTTTGGAGGACACGCGATGAGAAGTTGTAGTAGAGCTTTAGTGTTGGTGCTGGCGTTGGCCGGTATGGTGTTTGGTTCAACGTTCGATGTGGAATATAATTCCTCAGCCGACAGAACCGTCATCTGGATTGAGGCGGAAGATTATGATGCCAAGACTGCGGAGTTTGTGGTTGACAGCGATGCTTATAATGTATCGGGCAGCGCTCTTTATTTCGCTCAGGATTCGGATAAAACCGATATGCAGCAATGGTGGTCGGAATATTCGATTGACTCCGCGACAATCAATGACCCCAATGTATCGCTTTCGGGCAACTGGTATTGCTGGGTGCGGGTAAATCAGCCGGAACTCGGTGCGGAAGAAGCAACGTTCCTTATTGTCAAGGGTGACAGCGGTGACGGCAGCGGTACGGACTGGTACGAGACTGCTTTTGCCGGGCTGGATGACGGGGATGATATTCTGAATAATGACATCGCGGGCAACGGTGGAGCAGGATTTGGCGCATGGACCTGGATGGGTGGTTCCGATGCTGTCAACGGCGTGGAAAAGGAATTTAATCTGGATATCGAAGGCAAGATTGTGTTCCGAATCAACGAAAGAGAATCGAATGAGAATTCGGGCAGAATAGACGCGATTTGCTGGACTGATGACGCGACTTTTGTGCCGAGCGATGCAGCTTTCGGTCGGGTTTCTATTTCTGACGGGTTGGTTTTGGAACTTAACGCCGCTTACGCGGGTAATAACGCTTTGTCACAATTCATGCCAGTAGTGGCAGGTGAATTTGGCGAACTGGCGACGGGGGAGTTTGGTGACCCGTCTCCGACTTTGAAAAGAATTGACGGTTCTGAGTCCGGCAGTTATATCTGGTATTATGAATTTGACGGAAATGTCGCGGAAAATATTTGCCCTATAAATGAACTGAAATTCGGTGCCGATGAAGAATATACGGTCGAAACCTGGGTTCGCGTTCCAGCGATGCAGAGCGACAGTGCCGGCAGAGGTGTGATTATCGGTAATGCCGATGCTGCGGATACCGGCTGGCGGTTTGGCGTCAGAAACAACAGCGGTGCTGGCAAGTATTTCATTGAGTTCAATGTGCGTGACAATGAGACGGTGGTAACGCCTTTGAAGTCCGGTTTCTACATGAGCGATACGCATAACCAGGATTATGACGCGGACAACTGGATTCAGTTGGTGGGTACCCGTCATACCGTTGAGGTTGACACCTTTACGGGTAATTTGAAAACAGAGTTTTCGATGTGGATTAACGGTGTACTCGTCAGAAGCCATACCACCAAGACCGCTACCGGCATGACGGCGGTAGATGATTTTGCGTTGGACACCTCGACTATGTCTGCCAAAGTTGGACCGGCAGCGCTCTACCCGTTCACTGGTGACATCGCTTTGATTCGGGTATACAATCGTGCCTTAACGACTGAAGATGTACTTGCCAACTATAATCGCGGCCTCGAAACCGCGGTGGCTTCACAGTGCGGCGGGGTTATGAATGACCTCACCGGCGACTGCATGGTAAATCTTTCTGATTTCAGTTCGATGGCTTCGACCTGGCTCAACAACGGTATGGTTGACGGCCAATAAATCGAGCGGCTGGTTTTGTAAATTCGCGACTGGGAGGCTATGGGGTCTCCCAGTCGCTTATTTAACCCATTCTCTATATTTCCTGCTCAGACTCAGTTTTGCAGATTCTTTGTTGTCAATAGTACTTTAATCTCTTATAAGCGAATTTCTGCGCAAAATACCAACTATTTACCAGAGCCGCGTACGAAAGTAAGCGGTGCCCTTAAAAATCCGCGAAATCCGTGTAATCCGCGGCTAAATATTGTCGTTACTGTTATTTTGAGTTTAGAATTTGTTTAGGGCTTGAAATTTCCAGTTCATCTGGGTTAAAAGGAAAACAATATTATGCAAGCTATCCAAAAAGTTCTCCAGCGATTTATCAGTGGCGATAACGGTGTATTGGGGGTACTGGGTGTGGTTTTTGTGATACTTGTGGGCGGACAGGTTTGTCGGGGGGATTCTGGCAACGAGCGGGCTGGTACTTCATCTGGACGCGGGCAACAGCGGCAATAGTGCGGCATTCAACTGGGAACCGATTACCGGGCCGGTCGGCGGCGGGATTGTGGCCGGACTGAGCGGGCAGGACAAGCCCGAACTCCGTTACGAAAGTTTCGAAAGCGGGTATCTGTGGTATTATAATTTCGCGGCGGACGCTTACGGCAGGTGCGGGCATATATTTGATTTGGGCCATGATATAGATTTTGATTATGATGATGATTTCACCATTGAGCTCTGGCTGAAGGTCGAGACCAAGTGTCCGGCAGAAGATAATACCGGCCGGGCGATTCTGCTCAGCGATGGTTCTATCGGCAATGGCTACCGTTTCAATATACGTCATTCCGACCCGGATCGCTGGTATCTGGAAATGGTCGTGCGGGGACAGTATTGGTGATAATATCACGACGTTTCGTCGGACTTCTTCGTCAATTGCGTATGACTCTAACTGGCATCAGGTGGCGGTCGTATATAATGGGTCGAGCGGTTTGGCGCCTTATATAAGTTTGTATCGGGATGGCGGCAATGTCGGGGCTGGGACCGCCAGCGGCGGTGAGGGGTTTGACTATAATGACACCGATGATATTGATTTTTTGCAGAACGGGCACGGGGCGATTGGTTCTACATATCTCGAAGGGATGTATCCTTTTGCAGGCGGCATAAGCGTTGTGCGGGTATATAACCGGATGCTGGCATCATGGGAAGTATCGGGTAATTACAACTGGGGACTGACGGAAAAGCTCGGCACGCCGACATTTTCGACGATTGTCACTAACGGACTTGTGCTCAATCTGGACGCGGCCTTTCCCGGTGCGACGAGGCATGACAACTGGGAGGCTCTCTGGGGCGGCGATTTTAACGGCGGGGTATTCAACACTATCGGCAATGGTGAATGCCCGGTAATTGGCAGTGACGCTCATCCTGATAACGGCAGTAATTACGTGTGTTTTTATAATTTCTCGCCGGCGAGTAACTTGAATTCCGGAAACGCTGAGGAGTTCGGAACAGATATTAATTTTGATTACGATGATGATTTCACCATTGAGGCCTGGGTACGCGTCGCTCAAAAAGGACCGGAAAGTGCCGGGCGGGGGATAATTTTCAGTGACCAGAATAACGGCGACGGCTATCGCTTCGGGGGCCGCCATGATGCGGACCAGAATAAATGGTATCTCGAAATGATTATGCGCGATAATACCGGGGCCGATGATACGGAAAAAAACGCAATTTAGCTGCTGGGGCAGTCCGCGATATAGTTTACAGCAACAGTCAATGGTATCATGTAAGTGTGGTTTATGACGGGGCGACGAATTCGGCTCCGACGATTGACTTTTATGTGGATGCCAACAGTATAAGTGACAGCGGTACGAGCGGCGGAGTAAATTATTCTTACGCGGACCTGGATTTTGTTACCGAAGGGACACGGCGCGGTGGGAGGCAGGCATACATCATTGTGGTATCCGTTTGATGGAGATATTTCCGCGGTAAGGGTCTATAACCGAACGCTTTCCCATGATGATATAAGGCGGAATTACGAGCTGGGTATGGTGCAGATGGAAACCGGACCGGCTAATGAAGTTGCCGCGGTGGAAAATTTGAAACTCAGTATGGACGCGGCCTATCCGGGAGCGGATGGTACTTACGCGTGGTCACCAATCGTTGGTCCCTGTCAGGGCGGGCAGTTAAGTAGTATCGGCCAGGGCGATTATCCTGAATTGGCCGGTGATGCGGCAGGGAGTGACTATAACTGGTATTACAGGGTTGAACCGCTGGACGAAGGGGATTGCGGCCAGGTTGCTAATCTGAAAGCAGGCATAGATTATGATTATAACGATGATTTCAGTATCGAAGCCTGGATTCGCGTGCCACAGACCTCGCCCGAGGGCCGCGGGCCGAGGAATAATCATTGGCAACCAGGATAGTTTCGGCAGTGGCTATCGTTTTTGGCGTTCGCCATGATTCGGGACAGAATAAATGGTATCTCGAAATGATTATGCGCGATAATTACGGCTCCGATGATACGGAAAAAACTCAGTTCAATTGCTGGGGAAGTTCGCGGTACAGTTACAGCGGCAGTCAATGGCATCATGTATGCGTTGTTTATGAGGGCAATCTTTTTGCGGCCCCGACGATTGATTTCTATGTGGATGGAAGCATTATAAGCGATACCGGTGTCGCTGGCGGTGTGAATTATAATTATACCGACCTTGATTTTGTTACCAGCGGTTGGGGCAGTATCGGCTCGTCGTATCAGAATGGCGATTATCCTTTCCATGGCGACATTTCGCTGGTTCGGGTCTATGACGGAATATTAAGCTCCGCGGAGATTGCCTGGAATTGTAATATCGGCATGACGGCTGTTGACTCTCAGCCGGTTGTGGATGCGCCGGCCTGGAGCAATATGCACGTTATCTTTGATAACGATACAACTAATCTGCTTACCTGTAACAGCTGGTATCGTCAACCCAGTCACTACCTGACTCCTTATGTCGTCCAGGGCAGCATTGACGAACTGGCTGATACCGGCATAGATGTACACTTGGCCTGCCCCGGTCTGGGACGGGTACCGTTTTGGCCCAGCCGGACACTTCCGCTGGAAAAACATTATGACTGGTTCCTCAATCATTATGGCGTGATTGCGGGCGGTCAGTTTACGGATTATGTTTTCATGGGACAGGATGTACTTGGAGAAATGCTCGCTCATAGTAAGGAAAATAATCTGGGGGCATTTGTTTCCTATCGTCTGAACGACCAGCATAACCTGGATGCTGTGGATGACAATCCGGTTTCGGGCGGAGATTCCGGTACAATCTGCCAATTTTACTATGATAACCCTTCTTATCGGTTGGGACCGGATTTGACCAGGGTGGACCAGAGGGTGCAAAACTGGGCGTATCCGGAAGTGCGTGATTTTATATTTGAACGTGTCGAAGAAATCTGTGAAAATTACGACCTCGAAGGTTTGCAGCTCGATTTGCTCCGTCACGCGTCATATTTTGATTTGAACAGCACAGATTCTAACCAGCGTAAAGCCATTATGACCGACTTCATAAAGAGAGTCCGCCAACTGCTTACCCGCACAACTCAGCCGGGCAAACACCGATACTTGGGAGTGCGCGTGCCGGCATTTGACGACACTTACGACAGACTGGGAATTAATCTGGAGGATATGATTGACGGCGGAGTGGATTTCATTAACTTCTCCAATTTCTTCCATACCGTACAGCAAAATGAGCTGTCAACTTTGCTGGGCAGTGTGCCGGACCACATCAAAACTTATTACGAAGTGACCAATACAATTTCCTGGATTCCGCCGGTCGATACGACTCCGCGTCACTTCCGCCTTTGCACCGAGCAAATGCTGGTGACTACCGCACATCTGGCTTATACCGCGGGAATCAACGGTATAAGCGCGTTTAACTTCCAATATTACCGACCACCGACCGAGGACGGCACCGGAGGTTATGAGCCGCCTTACGAGGTCTTTACAATATTGGCGGATGCTGAGCAATGCGCCGAATACGAAAATCAGCACTATGTCATTGCCGATGTATATGATTATCCGACGGGCTGGGTAAATCAATTGCCGAATGTTTATACGCAGAATGAGTCAGTTGATTTCGATTTGCCTATGGCCGAACCTGACGGCGGCTGGAGCGGCAACTGGCGGATGAGAATTATGGCTGATTCAGATATAAGCGGTTCAACCTGGGAAGCAAAATTTAACGGAATACTTCTAAGCACCAATGCTGATGTATCAGAACCTTATGATGGTGATTATGACCCCCAGTGGGACAGCTCAAATATGTACAAGGCCTTTACACTCTCTTCGGACGACGTTGTCAACGGCAACAATACCGTCACCGTAAAGCTCACGTCCGCTGGACCGGTTAATCTTGTCTATCTGGATTTGTTTCGTATCCCAGACCAACAAGACCTTAACGAAGATGGCAAGATAGACACGAACGACCTTGAGGTAATGGCCTGTTACTGGTTAAATACCGATAGTGGTCTGGCGGCTGATATTGACCAAAGCGGACGTGTCGATCTAAAAGATTTTGCACCGCTGGCCAAAGCTCTAAGCCCAAACTAAAAAGCCTGGAACCACTCTAAAATCGCCTGTTTCACGTTGTTTCATGCAAAATATGCCACAATTATGCTTGACCGGTCCGTCGGGTAATGGTAATCTCGCCCGAATTGTTTAATAACGGTGTTTTTTGGATTGGAAAGGCGTTTTGAATGATTCAGTGTATTTCACTTAGTGGTAGCTGGCAGGTTCAGCAGGACGACAAAAATGAACTTATACCCGCTCAGGTGCCCAGCTGCGTACATTCGGACCTGCTCGCGGCCAGGCTCATCCCCGACCCATTCTATCGCGATAATGAAAACTCTTTGCAGTGGATAGGCCAAACCGGCTGGACATATAAACGGAAGTTTGAAATCAGCTCGGCATTTCTGAAAAATAAGCAGCTATTGCTTAAATGTGCCGGCCTGGATACCCTGGCTAATATTCGTATCAACGGAAAAAGCATCGGGGAAAACCGACAATATGTACCGCACCTGGGAATTTGATATTAAAAACAGTCTGAAGGTGGGAACCAACCAGATTGAAATCCGCTTCGGCTCAGCGCTGAAATACATCGAAAAAAACCTGCGCCAACTTGGCCCAATGCCCTCCTGGGACGGCCAGATGCGTATCCCCGGCAGCAGCCTCATCCGAAAAATGCCCTGCAACTTCGGCTGGGACTGGGGGCCCAAACTGGTGACCTGCGGAATATGGCGAAACATTAGCATCATCGGCATAAACACCGGACGGATAAGAGAGGTCGAAATCCGGCAGCAGCATCAGCGTAATAAAGTGACCCTGAACATAAACACCAAAAGCGAGCGGCTCAGTCGTGCCAAAATGAGGGCACGGGTAACCGTCAGCCTCAAACGCAAGGTCGTCGCGGAAAACACCACCCCGCTCAAGGCCGGCAAAACCACCCATACCATCAAAATAACCGACCCACAACTCTGGTGGCCTGCGGGCATGGGCAAACAGCCGCTCTATGATATTCACGTGGAGCTGCTGGATTCCAATGACAATGTTATCGACAAACAGGATAAACGCATCGGCCTGCGCACCCTGCGCCTGAACCAGAAAAAGGATAAATGGGGACGGTCATTCGAGTTCGTCGCCAACAACCGCCCGTTCTTCGCCAAAGGAGCCAACTGGATTCCCGCCCACACCTTTATCAACAGCGTGTCGGACGACTTCTACCGCCAACTTCTCAACGACACCGTCACCGCGAACATGAACATGATTCGAGTCTGGGGCGGCGGAATATACGAACAGGAAATCTTCTACAATCTGTGCGATGAGCTCGGCATCTGCGTATGGCAGGACTTCATGTTTGCCTGTTCGACGTTCCCGACCTTCGATGAAAATTTCATGGCCAACGTCAAAATCGAAGCCGAAGAAAATGTTCGCCGCCTGCGCCATCATCCCTGCATGGCCCTCTGGTGCGGCAATAACGAACTGGAACAGGGGCTCGTCGGACCGGAATGGAACGAGCACCAGATGAGCTGGCAAGACTACAAACCACTGTTCGACAAACTACTGAAAAAAACCGTCAAAAAATTGAACCCCGAATGTGACTACTGGCCCAGCAGCCCCCACAGTCCCACCGGCGACCGGGCGAATTTCAATAACCCCGAATGCGGCGACGCTCATCTCTGGAATGTCTGGCACGGACGCGAACCCTTTGAATGGTATCAACAAGCCCGGCACCGATTCGTAAGTGAGTTCGGTTTCCAGAGCTTCCCCGAACCGCAAACCGTTAAAACCTACACCGCCCCGCAGGACCGCAATGTCACCAGCTACGTCATGGAGCATCATCAACGCAGCCGAATCGGAAACTCGATGATTATCACCGGAACCGCCGACTGGTTCCTACTGCCCAGCAATTTCGAAATGACCCTGTGGCTCAGCCAGATTACACACGCTTACGCCATGCAGTACGCAATCGAACATTTCCGCCGGCAGATGCCCCAAACAATGGGTACGCTCTATTGGCAGCTTAACGACTGTTGGCCCGTAGCTAGCTGGGCCTCAATCGACAGCCTCGGCAAATGGAAAGCATTGCACTACCTAGCCGGACGCTTCTTCAGCCCCGTACTCGTTTCAGCTGTCGAAAACCGAACTGACAGCACTATCGACATTCATCTCACCAGCGACCTGTACGAATCGTTCCCGGCAAAGCTGACATGGACCGTTACCGATTGCTCCGGCAAAGAAATACTCACCGGCCAAAAAAATATCAAACTGACAAAACCCGCCAGCCAGAAGGTTCATACCCTGGACCTGAAAGACCTGGTGAAAAAATACTCCGAACGCGACCTGATAGTCTGGATGGAAGTCAACCGCGGGTCAAAGGTACTCTCCCGCAACCTTGCCACACTCGATAAGTTCAAACACCTCAACCTTGAAAAACCAAAAATCACCGCCGACATCCGCACCGATTCAAAACAGTCTTATACCATCACACTGAAAACCAACAAGCCCGCCCTGTGGACCTGGCTGGAATTTCCGGGACTTGATGTGCGACTGTCAGACAATTTCATTCATCTTAAGCCTCAGCAGCCGGTAACAATCGAATTGCCATCCGCTAACCCCATCACGCTCAAGCAGCTAAAATCAAAAATCCGTATCCGAACCCTGCTGGATACCTGATTGGCATAAAAAATCCGACCGGGGATGCCTGAAACATCCTCGGCCGGAAGTAAAGTGTCTCGCGATTCAGGGGAACAAACCGCGATAGTGAGGCTGATTAATAATCAGTTACCGGCACGAAACCTTTGCCTTCAATGATTTCCTGGCCCTTTTCACTCAGGTAAAAAGTGCAGAAAGCATGAACCTTCGAACCGAGTTTCGGATAACCGTTGGTGAACAGATACAGGGGACGGCTGACCGGATAGCTGCCCGAAGAAATCGTGCGACGGGTCGGCTGGATACCATCAATTTCCAGAGCCTTCACGGATGAATCGACAAAACCCAAACCAACATAGGCAATAGCACCGGCAGTGGTCTTGACACGGGCATGGGCCTGCGGGTTGGAGTTGACATACTCAACATTGCCAGCCATCTTCTCTTTGTTCATTACCAGACCGTGGAACGTCTCATAGGTGCCCGAAGAAGTATCACGACTGATAGGAACGATAGGAGCATTGGCACCACCGAGTTCTTTCCAGTTCGTGATTGTGCCCATGTAAATATTGCGAACCTGCTCACTCGTCAAAGCCTTGACCGGGTTGGAAGGATGAACCACTACACAAACACCATCCATCGCGATAGCGTGAGCGACCGGAAAAACACCTTTTTCCACAGCGGACTTGAATTCCTTTTCCTTCATGAAACGGCTCATCATGGCAATATCGCAGCGGCTGTCAACCAGAGCAGCGGCGCCATCGCCGGAACCAGTCTTCTTGACGGTAATCTGCAAACCGGGATAAGCCTCCTGGAAATAACCGGAAAAAGCATCACCGATAGGGCCGACCGTCGTGGAACCTTCAATTTGCAATTCCTCGGCACCGGCAACGCTGCCCAGCGATAACAGAAGTGCCATTACCAACGCCAACATAACTTTTGTGATTTTCATAATCTTCCTTTCAATTTGTGTTGTCTAATTACACCGTAAATTTAATTTAGTTTTCTTCCCTGTCTTGTAATCTTTAATTTGCGGTGCGGACAGGGACAGCCTTGACCGCCCCCGTCTGCTTCCGCAAGGTTAGTGGACATTAGAATTTCAATTCAATATCGAGCTGCAAGCGACGGTAATCATCTTCAGTCTCATTACGTTCGTTGAGGAAATAAGTTGCCGCAGCTTTGACATTTTTGGAAATCTGATAACCGAAAGCGAACTTATGGCCTTTGCCGCCCGTCCCGCCCCCGGCGAAATCAGAATCGCACAGAGTGCCAACAACCGCGTCATTTTCCAAATCACGATAATCATAGCCAGCCTGCCAGGAACCCGGAGCCTTGGTCTTGTTCAGCGTAATGCCGACCAGGTAACCGGCATTTTCGCTCGAAGCAGCCGTATTGTCAACGTAATCCCCGAAAACCGCTACCGGCATTGAACCAATTTGGGTCTTAGCTTCAGCGAACAACTCAACCATATCAAAATCCGTCGCGAAAACATCACCGTCGCCGTCACCGTCAAGGTCATCAGTATTATTACCGAAAAAATCACCGTCCCAAAGAGCGCCGCCGCCATCAACATTACCATAATTATAGTAACTGGCACCAGCGGTCAAAGTAACCGACTCAATATCAGCGGTCAGACCAGCCTGGGCACCCCAGACCGAAGGATCAACCGCACCGCTGTTCTCATCAACCCAGAAACCACCGCCATTAGCGAACGCTTTCAGAGTGTCATTGAGTTGGTAACTGTAAGAAGCGGCCACACCTTCGGGGTTCAGGTCGCCATCCCAGATAAGCTGACTTTTTCCAACCACATAGAAAGGGTTGGCCATCTTGCCAGCCAGAACATCCAAACCGGAAATCGCTTCGGGGTGATAGGTTAAATACATGCGGTCCAGCCAGATATCCTTGCTGGAAAAAGAATCGCCCATTGTTTGATTTGCCGAAACCGGGTCAGCACTGCCGCTGGCCAAGCGAATCGCGATATCGAATTCATCATTAACTTTAGCCTTCATCCCGATGCGGGCCCGTACGCGATTACGATGCCGGTCCATTCTGCCGTCATCTTCAGCCTCGATAGTCTCATGGCGATAACGAAAATCACCTTTGAAGGAAATCTTTTCTGCCCAGGCCAGCGACTCCGGCAGGCCCGCCTTCGATTGAGCTTCCAGCTCCTTGATTGCCTGGTCGATAGACTTCTGGGAGCTTTGTCCCTGAGCTTCCAACTGCTGAATACGAGCCTGCAACTGTTTGATTTGAGCCTGCAAATCGCCCATGTCATCACCACTAGCCGTACCAATCCATCCTGTCAACACCAGAGCAGCCAACAACAAAATCCATTTCTTCTGCACGTTACACTCCTTAATTATCCTGTGTTTGCCATACCTAAACCGCGTACCCTACGCAGTTCCATTTGCCGGAAGAGTACCCCCGGATAATTAAGGAAATATTTACAGATTGTTAGAGTAATGTTAGCCCATTACAAATAATCCCCCCCCCAACAAAACCACCCCAAAGGGGTCGAAAAAATGCAGAAGCCGCCCCGCGTAAACGGCCGGATACCCCCACCAACAGGAACCGCCCCGCGTAAGGGCGTATTGCCTTATGCATGCCCTAATTAATCCACGATTAAACCGTCGTTATACCACTCACCCCTTAGGTGACCCAACTGTCTGCCCCTCATACAAATCAAAATCCAGCATAACAACTTTGTTATTCTTCAAGGGTAACCGCCCCCGGTTCATATCATCCAGCAGTTCACACGCCACCTGACCTATATTAGCGGCCTGGGCGTCTATAGAAGTGATTCTTTCACGAATTACACCACTGTTATGAGCCCCGCCCAGACCAACCACTGTAAGGTCTTCCGGCACGGAAAAACCCAACTGACCCGCCAGAACATAAACCAGCTCGGCTTCGGTCACATCATTGCAGAGTATCGCGGTAGGTCGATTCTCAGAAAACAAAATCTGCTTCAACGCGTCGAGTTTCATCTCCTCTTCCAAATCGCCCAGACGCGAGCCAAAATTGATATTATCATCACGAAACTCACCTGCCTGCTGCATAACACATTCGCGTATTGTTTGAATATGAGTCTCCGAAAGCATATACCGGTAACTGGCAAAATAACCCAGCCTTTTATGACCAGCCTTAAAAACCAGCTCACAAGCACGCCTCATGTGCTCAGCCGCATCCCAACCAACCAAAGGAGCCGAAACCCCCTTAACCGGACGAATACAACAAACTACCGCCACACCTTTACTCTGAAGGCACTCAACATGATACGAAGGAGTTACCGAAGGAATTACCGGTACTATCGCTACCCCTGTTGTGGGACTATTCATCAGAGAAAGAATTATGTCAGCCTGACGACCCAGGTCATAATGTGAATCACAAACCGTGGCCCGATGATTATGCTCCTTGCCCCCCTGCACAAAACCCCTAATCAGGCTAGGATATATACTCCGCTCGACCTCAGGCACAATCAAAGCAAACTGGTCAGCCGTAACTAACGCTCGACCCGATTCACTGCGAATCGATACATAGGCACCCCGACCACGCACTTTCTGCAATACGCCCTCGTCAACCAGCTCTGATATCGCCTGACGAAGGGTATTCCGGGCCGTACCGACCTCTTGAGACATAACAATTTCCGAGGGAAGAGGTTCACCCGGACTCAAACGACCGGTCTTTATCATTTCCAGAATATAGCCCTTGACCTGCTGATATTTCAGCAAGGTACGCTTACGGCCAGAACCTTTGTAATTTATATCCGATACCATCACCAGAAAACCTCTTTATTAACTCTGATAAACCCAGCCCGGAAGGCTGACAACCAAATGTAACTACTTTGAACAACAGGTTCAATAAAAATATTAATCCCCCCAAGCCCCCAGTGTGCGACAATTGTTCCTGGCGATCCCTTAGCTCCCGCAGCGAACCATTCAAAAACAATCTTACAATGCCCCAAAAAACACCGAAAAACGGCTCCGAAAGTCGCATCCGCGACCCCCTCAGACACCCTAAAATTCCGGCATTATCACCAGAGGCTCCACTGAAGTTGCAGAATCGGGGTTTTCCGGAAAGAAAATGTCTGATTCCACCCTGGAATCCTTAACCGTCAAAATAATAGCCACAAACTGAGCTGGACCCAAATTACTTTCCCTTACGCGTTCCAACTCCGCTTCCTGGCTGTCACCATCCGAAAAATCAGAAAACGCCCCAACATCCTCAGACAGCGTTTTCGGTTCCAAAGGCTCCCCGGAATCAGCCTCCGGCACGTCAACCTGGCCATTAAGAACTCTGCTGGCCCGCTCCTTATACGTACCGGACCCGACATAAGACCGACGCGACAAACCCGACGAACCATTAGCGGCAAACATTCTGGAACGTTCAGCCTTTTCGGGAACCGCCGGAGAACTGATGTCATAGGCAAAAGTTTCAAAAAGGTCCGACGCCGAAGTCGAAAAATTCGGGTAGTTATCCGGCTCAAAATCATCCTTTACGTCCTGAGCAACAGGTTCAGGGTTTATCCGCCGGGCCGTGGGAAAAGCCTCTGCCAACAACAACTGCCGGGCGGGTGACACTTCTTCAGCCAAAAGCGATATTTGCTCCAAACTGGCATTATCAACCACCAGACGACTATCAGCCGATTCGCCAAAATCAGCCACATCCAGTTCAATTTGCTTTTCGTAGCGGTCAGTAATATCTTCAAAAAGGACGCGAGCCTGAGCCATAGGCAAAACCACGGTGAACTGGCAGCTCGACCAGCCAATATTTTTGCGGATAACCGGCTGGTCAGCATCAGCGAATATCCGGGCAACCCGCGCGACAACGCTGTCAGGCTCATCTGTCCTGATAATCATATTCACTTTGCTAAGGCGCGGCTGAGCGGATTCGATAGAAGGCAAAGGAGCCGGAACCGGCAGAGAACGCGGCTTTCCCACCCGAAGATTTTCCGCCCGAACAGCCGCGACACCGACATCGGCGGATTTCATCTCGGCAGCTCCCGCCGAGGCAGCTTGTTTCTTCAGAGGGACATTTCTGCCCGAATCCTTGGCCACCAAATCGGTCAACTGAGGCCTGTCCAAAACAGTATAAATGGCAGAGCCAACCAGAAATGTCAGCATAATAATCGCGGCAGCAGCCACAAAACGCCTCAGACGCAGATGTTTACGGCCAGCCAGCTCGGCAAGGGCCTGCCCCGGATCCAGCAGAATATCCCGCTCGATTTCATTGAGAACATTGTCGGTAAGGTCCGCACCCGGCTTGGCAACGGGCATAGCCCGGAGTAATTCAGCGTTTTGACGCAGCTCCGCCAGAAGTCGGCGGGCAGACGGGTCCACGGCCAGCCGCTTTTCCAGCTTCTGGACCTGACCTGAAGTCAGCTCATCGTCAAGATAAGCACTTATCATCTCGACGAGAACCAGTTTGGGTTCTTTTTCCGCCATGTCAAACTTTTCCGCTAAATCTGTTACTTTTCCGCCAGAACTTTTCGCAAAGCCATTCTCGCCCGCGACAACCGGCTCTTGACCGTGCCCGGCGGCACTTCCAGCACCCTGCCGATGGTTGCATAATCAAGTTGCTCTATATCACGCAGCACCACCACGGCACGAGATTGCGGGTCAAGGCCCACCAAAGCCTTACAGGCATTGTAATACTGTTCGTTAAGCTCAGCCTGCTCGTCAGGTGCCGCGTTCCGATGGTCCGGCAAGGCCCGCAAACCGTCAGCCTGCCGGCCAAAATCATCCTCGCTCGCCTGCAGCGACGTAAAATGAACCTTACTGCCCCGACGGTGATGGTTTATCGCCAGGTTCATCCCTATCCGAAACAGCCAGGTATAAAAACACGACTTCTCTTTAAATCCTTTCAAGCTCCTCAAGGCCCGAAAAAACGTCTCCTGGCTAAGTTCCTGAGCATCGTCATAATTGCCGACCATCCGCAGCAGAGCATTAAAGAGCCGACCCTGATACCGGCCTATCAATTGAGCAAAGGCACCGGTATTACCCTGACGACACTGCTTGATAAGCGTACTGTCAGTGGGCGTCAGCGGGTCTTCAATATCCTGCATACCCTCATTTTGACGCTTTAACAGCGGGTCGGTTCCCGCCGGGGGCCTTTTTTTTATATTTTTCATATAGAATTATACCCAATCACGCCTGCGGAACGATTTATCCACGCCGGAAAGTCCCATAAATAATCGCGCCGGGCTTGGGAGCCGGAAAATACCTTTTTCCGGGAAATTTCACGACACAGTGTGGTCGAAAGGACCAGAAAAGTCAAGTATTCAGAATTATGGCACGCCCAAAATCTCGCTACTCCTCAACTATCCATAATATTTCATTTGCCGTACAAGCTCAAAAAGGCTATTTATAAACGCGTAATCGTTTCCGTCAATTTCACATAAAGTGTTTTGAGTACAAGGGATAAAGCATGACTGACACAAAAGGCCCAACCGCCTCACGCGATTGTAATAAAAAACTAATAAATTTTGATATTATTCTTAAAGCAATATACCTTCCCAGCCTGATTATACCTGTCGTCGTCGCTGTTTTAATCGCTCTGCTATACGCCAAAGCAATCACCCCGCCCAAAAAAGATTTTCTGGAATTCACAGCCCAGTATATCGTACTGCCCATCGGCACTATAGTTGCCCTGATTCGTCTGATTATCACCAGAAATCCGTTCTGGGGCTGGATGCTGGGATTAGCCGCAGTCTTTCTCTGCCGGGAATGGCACTTCGCTGGCACATCAGCCGGTGTTTACGTCGGATTAGTCATCCTTATCGCCCTGGCCGGCTGGAAACAGGATAAATGGCAGGCAGACTTTTCTGGCCGGACAAGCATGACATTCATTGCCCTGGCCTTCACTTTCTACTTCCTCTCCCAGTCACTCGACCAGGGCTGGTGGGGATTCCTCATCGGCAAACCAACCTGGAAAATGCCCCTGGAAGAAACCCTCGAAATTTTCGGCCACGCTTCAATAACCCTGGCAACAATCTGCCATCGACGCAAATAAGCTCACTGCCGTGACCGGAATATCAATATCAGGGCCTGGAAAGTAGGCATATCTTTGGCCGCTCTGAGATGACGCCTCAGAACATGCGGTATTATAAAAAGCCCCGCGTTAATCGCGAACAACAGGTCATAGTTGTCAAATATTTGGCCGCAAACACCAAAATTCAGACCGCTGGTCGCCTTCAGGAAAAAACCCGCCAGCAACGGCGAAAAACCCCACATCGCGATCATTGCGGTATTGACAATTACCAGGTGATTTTGCCTATCTGCCGGAATAGTGTGCATGAGATACCTGGTCTGAGCAATACCGTTACCGCTGTTGAATATGCTGTTGACGAAAAACAGGATGAAAACCAGAACACTGCTAAAGGTGTCATGCTGAATTACTATCCACAGAGCGGTTATCACAATCATCCCGATATGCGAAACCGAAAAAATAATCCGATTACCCACCCTGTCCGCCAGCCTGCCCCAGAACCTCAACGAGATTATCGCCCCGGCGTTTATCATCGCTGAAGCTGCCAGAATGACCCCATCGCCATAGCCAAGGTTTTTCAGCAGCTTCACCTGAAAAGGAACCGACATCCCAAAAGCAGCGGCATAGCTGAGCACATAAGCCAGAATTTTAAGCTCGTTGGGGCTTTTGAAGAATTCTTTGAGAATCTCGCCCAGCTTCGACCTCTCGTGATAGCTCTTTAAGGGCGGATTTTCGCTCAAAGGTATAAAAAACCTGATTCTTATCAGCAAAGCGACCGAAACCACCGCGAAAATAAGATTAAATTTCCACCAGGGCGGATCTTTACCCATAAACCCCGCCACAAAAAGCAGCAACCCCAGCGCCACCGCCTGCCATGATGTCCTGAGACTACCAAAAAAACGCCCCGTTAACCTGCGCGGCACAATATCCTGAATAATCGGAAACCACGCCGAAAACATGAACGATTCACTGGTCGCGCGGAAGAAAATCGATATTAATATCAGCGTCAGACAAAGCGTCACCGCCCCGCTTTTCGCCAGCGCGGGAATTATCAGCCAAGGCAGCGTCATCAGGCAGGACATAATCGACCAGCGCAGCAGAATCCGGCGCTTGCCCTGAAATTCCATAATCGGCAGCATCCGCAGACTGAATATAAACGGCATCAACGTCACAAAGCTTATCAGCCCCAGATACACCTCGCCCGCCCCCAGTTTAATCGCTAATAATGATATAACCGTCGGCGAGAGCAGGATGTTCGCAACCACACCCAGCATAGCGAGAATAAAGATGCAGGAAATACTCCGGCGTCGGTCGGGCCTGGTCATTCGCGGCACGCTGTCCATAATCAATTTACTCATCAAAGCACAAAAAACATGATTGTACGCCCCAAAAAGTGAATATCAACAGCTAAATCTCAGGATAACGAAAAGGGGGCAAATCTCTTTTCCGGTATCAGTAAGCCCCCCCACCAACAAAAGCTGAGCCGCATAAGCGGCCGGATACGAATACCATCACTACTAGAAAAATATTGTCACACACTCCACGAACACTCACCCCTGAAACACTGTAAACGTTTGCAATATCTCTTGAAATTTGCTAAAATCCTTTATATGATAATATTCACGGATAGTGAAATTAGCAACGGCAAATCTTGGCAAGGATATTGTATGTCTTTCAAAAACAACCAGTTAAGTCGCAGAGACATTCTAAAAACACTGGCCCTGACCTCAGCGGCTGGATTGGGGGGTGGTAAGAGTTGGGCAACAGAAGCCCCCATAGTAAATCACAGCGATCCACAGGCACTTACACCTGTAGATGTCCTGGTCTGCGGCGGAGGCCCGGCAGGGATTGCCGCGGCAATGATGGCTGCCCGGCAAGGACAGAAGACCCTGCTGGTCGAACGATACGGACGACTGGGCGGAATGGCCGTGCAGGCGATTGTCGGACCACTCATGGGCAAAGTAAAAAGCTCCCAGGTCGATAAAATCCTCAAACACCTGGGCGGCAGACATGTAGACTTTGAGTTTATAGACCTTAGATACGCCGAGCTGCTCGAAGATGCCGGCGCTAACATCCTCCTGCATGCACCGGTCGCTCAGACCATCTGCCCTAACAATCGCGTCACCGGCGTTAAACTGCTTACCAAACAGGGACTGGTCGATCTCAAGGCAAAAGTAACCGTTGATGCTACCGGCGACGGTGATATAGCTTTTGCTGCCGGTGCCGAATTCGATCAGGGCAGAGGCGCAGGGCCATCATGGGAAGCCGACGGTCTCTGTCAGCCCATGACCATCATGTTCCGCGTCGCGGGCGTGAACCATTCGGAAACCATGGAAGCCAACGGCGGCAGAAGAAAATACCGTTTCCCCGACGGCCGCTCCTGGAACGAGGTAACCCAACAAGCCCACGATAAAGGCCAACTCCCCCCCACCGTCGGCTTTGTCAGAACCTACACCTCACGCCGTGACGACGAACGAATCATCAACGCCACCCAAATCAACGCCCTGAGTGGACTGAACCCCAAAGACCTCACCAAAGCCGAACTCGAATGCCGACGCCAGGTCCAGCCGGTAATGGATTTCCTGAAAAAGACCGCACCCGGATTCCAGAATGCTTATGTCTCGGCAATGCCCGCCGTAATAGGAGTACGCGAAACCAGAAGAATCCGCGGCACCGAGCATCTTGAGGTCGAAGACCTTCTCAAAGGCCGCAAATGGGACAACGCTGTAGTACGCGATGCGTCATTTCCGGTAGATATCCACAATCCCTCCGGCATCGGCCAGGCCCACGGCACCGCACTCGGCACCGACCCCAAAGTCAAACCCTACGACATCCCCTACGGCTGCCTCGTCCCCCAAAAGATCGATGGCCTGATAACCGCCGGAAGATGCATCAGCGGAACCCACCAGGCAATGGCCTCATACCGCGTCCAGGTAATCGCATTAGCCACAGGAATCGCCGCTGGAACCGCCGCCGCCTTGGCCGCCAAAAATAATCTCCAGCCCCGTAACATAGATGTCGGTGAAATACAGAAAATCGTATTCGCCCAGTAAGCTGTGTATTCGGCCCTGAAACTCTTGGTTTATTGGTTTTTTTTCGCAAAGAGGGCTTGTTTTCCGTTTTGCAAACGATTACATTTATGAAAAAGAAACTGTTTTTTCGGATTTTTGGAGATTTTTTGTGAGTTTTGACGAAAAAAAACGACAATTTGAAGCATTTTGGGCAGGCAAAGGGCCGAGTCTTATCCTGATTCGGGCTGACAAACTGGAGCAGTACGATACTGACGGTTATGTCGAGCGTTTTCATAACCCTGAGAAGATGTGGGAAGCGGAAATAAAACGGGCCCAGGTCTATCAGGACTGGCCTACGGATGGCGTGGGGACCGTCCGGCCTAATCTGGGCACGGTGTTTGTACCAGCGATGGTCGGACAGGGGTATAAGCTCTCCGACGGACAAATGCCCTGGCCCGGCGAACATATGAGCGAAGAAGCTATCCGGGCCAACCGAAACGCTGATATAGCGGCCAGCGAAACCGGCAGACTCGCCGCGGAATTTTATCGGATACATGCCGAACGAAGCGGCGGCAATATCAAGGCGTATCTGCCGGATACTCAGGGCGTGTTCGACATTGCCCATTTACTCTACGGCAATGACATTTTTTATGAAATGCCCGACCCGGCAAGGCGAGAATGGATTGACGAGCTGATGGAAATCAGTTTGCGTTTTTATATAGATGCGTCAAAGTATCTCAAAGGGCTTATTGGCGAAGAATCAAACTGGATGTGGCACGGCCATGCGGGCGGTCAGGGGGTGTTTTTCCCGGAAGCGGGCGTGCGTATTTCCGAAGATACCGCGACGCTGCTTTCGCCAGCAATGATTGACGATTTCATTCTGCCGGCAATCAAAGCCTCAGCCCAGCCTTTCGGCAAGGCGTTTGTCCACTATTGCGGCAGGCATGAATACTTACACGAAAAGATTTGTGAAATGGGCGAGGTTTGCGCCCTGGACCTGGGCAACCCGGAAATGTATGACACCCGTTGGCGATTCGAGCTGCACGCTAAAACCGGAACTGTCTGTTACGGCAGAGTTGCCCGCGAAGGTGAAGAAGACTGGAAGACCTATATCCGCCGACTGGGCGGTCTGGTGCGGCAAACCGGGGCAAGATGTATCTTAATGCCGGAAATTTTCCCGAAATCCCGTGAGGATTGCCAAAAAATGCTGGACATCTGGCATGAACTTACCGACTCGGGATAAAAAAAAACGCCGGGATTACCACAGATACAACTATTTTATTAGCAAGTATTTATATCTATTTTCGCCATCATAAAGGTTGAATAAATTCACTTTTGGCGAAGTTTTTTTCTCGTAAAGACAAAATCAGTGTATACAAAAGACCTTCCTGCCGATACTATATACGCGTATATAAAAAATAAAGTTTGGTTCGCTGAACGAGTTAAGAAGGTTTGAGACAGTTAGTTTTCTGGCCCGCACCGGCATTTCTCCTTTCACTTTCCAATTTTTTATGAGGCTGAAGGTTCAGCCGCTTTCCCAGTGGCCCGGAAAGATAAGCAGGGTCGCACGCCCGAAATAACAGGAGAGTATTGTTATGGGTAAGAAGTTATATGTCGGAAATTTGAGTTACGGAACGTCACAGGCAGATCTGGAAGGCATGTTTGGTGCCCACGGCACCGTCGAAAGTGCCCAGATTATCAATGATCGTGACACCGGACGGAGCAAAGGTTTTGCCTTTGTCGAGATGAGCAGCGATGCCGAAGCCCAAGCCGCTATCGACAACCTGAATGGTCAGGATTGTGATGGTCGCGCTCTGAAGGTCAACGAGGCCAAACCTCGTGAATCCAGAGGCGGTGGCGGTGGTGGCGGCGGTCGTGGTGGTTATGGTGGTGGCGGCGGTGGCCGTGGCCGTTATTAATCGCTAACCGATAAGACATTCGGGTCGTGAATCTAAGGGTTCACGACCTTTTTTTTATGCGCGGGTCAGGAATCCTACGGTTGACTCCATGATTTTCTGATGGAAGGCCGGGGCTGAATCAGCCTGGGCATTTTGAGTACGCAGGTCGTCGAGGTTGGCCCGACAAAAACGACAGCCCATCTGATGGAGGTGAAAATCGACATAATTCTGCCATTGCGTTTCGAGCGTGCCCAGTTCGTAAGCGCCAATAGTTGAGCGTTTGGGGCAGCTGGGGCGGTTGGTCTCCCAGATTTCGGTGAGCAGATTTTCGAGGTCGCCGGGCTGAATCTCGCCATGCCTGGATGATACCCGGTCACGCACCCGGGCCAGGGAACGATGCTTGAGTACCGCGACATGATTTTCGGTACGGTCCAGCAGAGCGGCGATTTGTTTGTTGGGCAATTGACAGTAAAAAAGCAGCTCAACGGCTTTGAGGTCTTCGAAGCTAAGCTTTTCTTTCAGGTCGCTGAGCAGTTCTTCCAGAGCACCAGCCAAGGCATCGTAGAATCCTTCGCGGCGTTCGTCGCGGCGGACATACCAACTGGCGGTCGGCTCGGCAGCAGCGATGCGGTTGAATGCCGACGAGGACGGCTCGTCACTATTGGATGAGCCTTGCAGGTCTTGAATCAGACAAAGTTTGTCGGCACCGGCTCGGCGATACTGGTCGATAATCTTCCGCTGAAGGATGCTGAACAGATAGGTCTCCAGGCTGGAACGGCCTTGAAAACCGCTGAGAGATTTTAATAAAGCGATGAAAGTTTCCTGAACCGCGTCTTCGGCATCGTCACGGTTTCGCAGGCGTGCAGAAGCGAAGGCCAGCAGTCGTCCCTGAAAACGACCAACTAACTGTTCCCAGGCGTCCTGTCGGCCCTGAGCTATGCCGTCGAGCAGAAATTTTTCAGCTTGCGAAACGCGATTCATAAGCCTCCAAAACTAATTCAGATACCATATCAGCAGTAGACCACCACCGGCCGCAGCAAGTACTGCTACGATACGTAACATCCAGACATAATAACCACGCGTGGCAGCATTGAGAAACAAATAAACCAGGAATATCAACAGTACCATGCCCGCCAGCGAAAAAATCTGGCGTAGAATGCTTTGTCTTTCCAGGGCGGCTCGGTGGGCGTGAAGGTCGCGAAACTGCTGAATTTTGCCCGGACTCAGTTCCAGCAGAATAAGATGACGATAGATTTTGCTGTAATCACGCTGAAAACTCTGGCTGAACTGGTCGATGGGGATGTTGCATCTTTGCAAATCCTCGATTGTCAGCGGCTGGGTATCCGCGGTGGTTTTCAGGTTGAGTCGGTGATTGACTATTATAAGTGCATGTTCCCAGGCAAGTTCTACCGCTTCTGACTCGCTCAGGGCAGGCTGAGTTGATTGAGCGATAAGATACTGAATTTGCGGGTGCCGGGCCTGATAGCGACCGAAATCCTCCAGCCAGGGTTTATTTACAAAACGGGTAGAAACGGTCACATCGGTACCGCCGCCCAGCAAATGCAAACAAAGCGTCCCTGCCTCACCATCGTATTCACTCACCGCGACATCGAGCATCAAACTGTCATCGGCAGGACTGGGCAGACGTTCAAACGTATGCACCTGGCGGGCATTATCCCAAGCTCGCACTGCCGAATCGACAGTTTCCTCGATAAGCATTGTCGGCTCCAGAGCGGATGATTTTTCGATATAGATGTTAATGTCACGCGGAGAATTAACATAGGAACCCAGCGAACCAATAAGTCCCTTCAATGCCAGTGAGACCGAGGGATATACATCAGCGGGGAATTCCGGCTCGGCCAGGTCCAGCCAGGCTGATTCTGAATAATTCTGCGGAATGGACTCGACAACCGGTACTTGACGAACAGAGAAAAACAAGCTTAGTACCACCAGAACCAAGACTGTCAGAAAAGATGCTACCAGAACAATCTGGAGGAAGCGTCGCCATGGACCTTTACAGAATATCGCGGCGGCAATCAGCAATATCAGAGGTAATAATACTATTTCGAAGAATCCCAGATTCATAATAATTCCTCTCCCTGCGGCTGAAAGCTCGGCTGGACGGCTTGTCGGGCTCGGCCCGGCCAGGCGAGAATGACCAGGGCGGCGACAAACATAATCGCGGCGAAAATCGCGGTTTCCGAATCGGAACGGTTAAGCCAGAGATTAATCGCACTGCTGAACTGCTCCTTCTGGAACATCTCGACCAGGTCGGAATTGTTGCCGAAGCGAGAGAGAGAACCGGCGAGCATGGAAATCGTCAATTGGATGGTGAACATCCCCAGTGCGGCCCGGATGATGTGCCAGGGGCCATTTTTACGACGGGCGGTGATGATTAAGGCGGTGGCGATGATGGTCAGCAGGATACTTATGATAAAACCGATACGCAGAATAAATTCCGGCCAGTTGGCGTCGTCCAGCTTGCCAGCCATTTCCGCATTGAAATCAGCATCGGCAATGCATATAAAACCCGGTAAATCTAAAGCCATCGCTAAACCCACCAGCAGGCCGGGCAGAAAAATCAGATAACCCAGAAACGCAAAAAAACCGCCGATGAAATCCCAGGGCTCAGGCGGCTGCCATGATGAAGGCTGTTCGGGCGACTGGGCCCGCACAACTTTTTCGCTTTTTAGTTCGAGAAAACTGTCATCTTCCCAGATGAGCAGATGCCGGCCATGTTTGTCCGCAAAACCCCCTGTCGTAATCATGATAATATCGATAATCTGCCCGACGCCCAGTAAGCCGCCGGTACATAAGTAGAGCAGGCCTGTGCCTATTTTACCTACGTAAAACCGCTGCAAACCAAAAAAACCTAAAAACATTCCGAAAGAAAGTAACAACGCCCAAAGACGTTTATAAGGCGAAAGGTGCGGCAAATCCGCGGTTGCCACCCCCAACTGTCCACAACGCTTGGGAGTGGGAGGTTTGGGTGAATCATTGTATTTTTTATTATCTGTAGTCTGAGGACCACCGGCGACCGGGGCCTGAGCGAATGACTGAGGATAACCGCGTGACCAGCCGCCCGGTACGAACGGGCTTAATATCTGCACCGCCAGCACCGCCCCGCCTATCACCCCAACGGTCAACACCGGCACACCATTGAAAATCGCCGCGGCGGCGATTCCGCCCAGTAGCGCCGGGCCTAAAGCCGGACCAATCTTAACACGAGCGACTCGCAGCGGATTGGTTAGCTTCCACCAGTCAACCAGGCCCAGTGCCAATAGAGAAATAAGAGTACCCTTGAGCTGAGAATGCCAGATGTCAGGGGCATCAGTGAGCATGAACAATGAGACAATCAACGCGCCCAGCAGACCGAAAATAGCTGTTGCCCAGTTACGCGCCGGCGAAGGCTCCATGTTGATTAGCAGCCGCCAACGGGCAATCGTAATTGCATAGGTCGTGCCGAAAATCATAAAGAAGGACCAGAGACCAAAAGCAAAAGCATCGTCGCCGCTAAATCCGCTGATAATTGAAATACCGATGCCAAACGCTCCTAGAGCAATGAACGACAAGGTACGCCGCTGCCGGCGCGTCATGGGGTCGGCAGCATTCGCAGCGTTGACCTCCGAGGAAGTAACCTTGCGGCCTTGTTTGCCCAGGGCTTGCCTCACGGCACCGCTGACCTGGCGCGAAACCTCATCGCCAAATTTACCTAACTGTCGTCCAATATCCTCGAAAGACCCGGATGAGTCGTTTGCCGGACGATTCTGCTCTGGAGCTTTGTTAGCTGAAAACTGACGACCTACCTTGCCGGCGATCAATGACAAATCGTTGGGCGAAAACTGGGAAACGCTGTTGCGAATAGTCTCAGTTCCGAAAAGGTCTTCAACCATTTCCTGCACGGTCTGGTACCGCAGGGCAGGGTCTTTGGCCAGGGCCTTGCTGATTACCCGTGCGAAAGGCTGTTCGATATTGCTCAGGTCAACATTCTCAGCGACATGTTTCATCAAAATCTCGCCGGGACTGGCTCCAAAAAACGGCACCTGACCGGTAAGCATTTCATAAAGTATCACCCCCAGAGCGTAAATGTCGATACTGCGGTCATATTTACCATGGCCGATCTCCGGGGCCATATAATGCACCGTGCCCACCGTGATGGTCTGGCTCTGGTTGGGCGTAACGGCGATGGCTTTGCTCAAACCATAGTCCACAATTTTGACATAACCATTCTCATAAAAAATATTGCTGGGCTTCAAATCACGATGCACAATACCACAATCATGCAGAAACGTAAGCCCCTTGGCAATCTCGCGCAGGAAAAAGGCTGCCTTCTGAGTGCCCAATCCCGCCGGCATCTCATCGAGCAGTTCGCGCAGCGAAGGCCCGGCCACATATTCCATTATCACAAACGGCTTGCCCTGGGGATTATGCCGAATATCGAAAATCGTCACCAGATGTGGACTCTTGAGGTTCATGCACTGACTGATACCACGCAGCTCGATGTTCTCATGCGACTGGATGGCTTTGAGAGCGACCTGTCGCCCGCTGTCACTTACAGCGTAGTAAACCTCACCGAAACCACCGCGGCCCGCGGCCCGTTCGATTGTATAGCCCTCCAGAGGCCGGTCGCCGTAATGATACTGGAAACCAGCGGCGGCTTCGGGTTGTGTCTGCTGTTGGTTCACAAGCTATCCTCTTTGGATGGTTAATCTTTAATCTCCCGCACGACCAGAGTCGTACCGGACAAATTCAATGGTTGATTCAAAACAACTTCTTTAATTGTACTCCCGGCGGTTTTAACGCCCAGCCGGTTATTCTGTATGAATATCGTGATGCTTTCCGGCAGACGACTGCGCAGATGAGCCGTCGAAGCCGGGCCAATTACAATCTCACGGTCCATCAAAATTACCTGGCGAACATCGGGCCGCGTAACCCGCACACTGCCCAAATCTAAAACGGCTGTACCGCTGGCGGCGTTGGCGCGTTTGAACTTCAACACACACCGCGACGAAAGACTCACCCGGTCATTATCCTTGAGCAAGGCTTCATCGACCTTGCGACCGTTTAATTCTACCGGCTCGGTCGCTTTGAGAAAATAATCGTCCTCGCTGCGAACAAACCGCACCGGGGTTAAATCAGGTGCCGCCACCAACGCCAAATCCGCACCGAATGAGCCGCTAAGCGGACCTGCGCTAACATCCGCAGAACGATAAACCAGAAAACTACCCACGCCGTCGAGCTGAAGAATGAATTTTTCCGGCAGCATATTATTTGCCGGCATGTCTATCGGCATGATTGGTTTATCTGTTTTTTTATGCCTCGGTTCTGTCGCGTCTCTTATTTCCGTTGCTGCCCCGTCAAGCAAGGCCAGGGCTCCCCCGTGCAATGCGGTTAGCGATTCTTCCGCCTGCCGGGCTGCTTTCAGGGTATCGTTTATCCAGTCGGCTTGCGGCATAAGCTGTCGAGCCAGACTCAGTGTCGCCCGTGTTTCACTCAACAAACCATCGCCTAACTGTTTACTCGCCGTATGGCAAAGTCCCTGAAACCGCGTCAAATCACGTATTTTCGTCGAATCCAGCTTCAACTCCGCCAGCCTCACCAGCAAAACCTCCAACCGGTCGAGACGACCTGAGCGGGCATACTCATGTCCCTGTTTTTCGGCCAGCTCCACAACCTTCCGGGCTGTGCCGTTAAACCTGCCCGGCGTAAAAGCCCCCAGAACATCAAGGGCCCGGTCTAAATCTGATTCGGCAAAGGCCATCTCCAGACGTCTTTCCCAGCTTTGGCGAATTTTACGCTGCTTTTCAATTTCGTCCCGCAAAGTGCCAGAGTTGGGCTCATCATCCAGCACCCCGGCGGCCAAAGTAAGTTCGCCTTCATCGACGAACCCCTTGACCAGATTCCGCTGTTTCTGACGGGCATGTTCAGCCTGCCAGTTATCCTTATACATCGCGGTAATATCCGCCAGCAGTCCCGCCACTTCCGGTAGATTACCGGCGAGCTTCTGGGCTTTTTCCGCATCAGCACGCGCCTGGCCGGGCCGGTTCTTGTCGAGATGTTCCCGCCCCCGCACAGCTAGAGCGGTTGCCAGTTTGGTAATAAGTTCCTGACCCTGACGATGGCTCGTTACCACCGATGAAGTCAGCAACTCAAACGCTTCGTCCAGCCGTCCATCGGCGAGGGCTTTTTCAGCTTGTTTAATCTTGAGTATCAGCACCGGCCAAATCCTGTGAATACAAATGTAACAGAACCTATTTTACCACTACTCGCCAGACATTGCAACCTTAGTATATTTAACCAGTTACATCGTTAATCACCCCTCCGCCGTCAGGGAGTCTGGGCGGATTCGTTTTTGGCGACGGGCTGCTGGAAATAATCATCAATGCGATTAAGCAGGTCCTGGTCGGTAATCGTATCCATTTCAATTGTTTCGACAAAGCGGCTTTCATGGGCCAATACTCGCTCTGCCACATCCAGCCTTTTCTTGATTTGGCTGATGAGTTTTTCGGTCTGGGCGATCTTGCTGTTATCGATAGTGATAGCCGTCCCTACCGACGAAGCCTGGACCAACCGATACTGACTTTCCAGCGTCTCAATCTTTGAGGCCAAAACCTCTTTCTGACTGCGGGTGCGTTCCAGCAGCTTACGGGCCGCCGCCAGCGACTTCTGACGCGCCTGCAACAATCTTTCTTTGCCGGCTAATACCACCTGAGCCTCTGTAAACTGGTCAAACCGCCGGGCCAGTTCATCCTTCAGCTCGGCGTGACTGAAGTTCCGCCCTCCCAAGGTATAGCTGTCATTTCCCACGGCGAGTTTGTCACGCAAGGATTTAATCTGACCCTCGGCCAGTGCCAGCCGCTTGGAACTCTGTTCAATATCCCCGGTCAGGGCAGCGACCTCAACTTCTTCCTGAGCGATAAGTCTAATATTAGCATGCATTTCCGGAATTATGTCTTCCAGTAAATCACGTGCCCGGCCCAGCTCAAACTCCACTGGGACGGCGTCCTTGACGGCTTGCTGGACGGACCGCGAAGAACTACGCAGATAACTTACCATATCCCCGCCAAAGACAAACGCCCCTACCACCAGCAGTACGACCGCTCCAACTATTAGATTTTTCAACCACTTACCAGCCATTTCGATTACTCCTTAAAAAGTCCGGCATTTCCAGTTTTCAGCTGATTTCTCAGCCACCTTAAAAGAGTAGTCGCAGCTTTTTCCCAAAAATTACCGTTTTTCCTCGCCTTTTTCAGCGAGAACTTGCCTGATTATCATCAAAAAGTGGATTTTTTTTGAAAAAATTTGAATATATTCGCAATCCTGTTCGGCACATTTATTGCTCAAATACAGTTTTTCTGTGGTCTTTGCAGTTCATATGATTTAGCGGGGATTATCCCTCAGTGGGACTGTCGGCACTGGTTATTTTGGCGCAGCATCAGCGGCAGCGGCGATTTTTTTGAGGATCGGCCTTAGTTTTGGCTTTGGAGTTTATTGATATGGTTCTGCATTTCTTGCTCGTCGGCCATGCCGCAGAGGTGCCAGCAGAGCATTTCGTAGGTTCTTAAAGTTGGTTTTTTGCCCGTCCACAGGCTGATCAGCATACAGGCGATAATCGCGGCGTACATCTGCAGTTCGATACCGTTTTCGCAGAGGCTTAGCAGATGTCGGCAGCCCAGCACATGCTTAAAAAAGCGGAAAAATATTTCGATGGCCCAGCGTTTCTGATAGAGCAGGGCAATGACTTCGGCGTCCAGGTCCAGCCGGTCGGTGGCAATCAAAATCATCTCACTCTGACGTGGTCCCTGGCCCCGTTTCAAATGCGGTTGACATTCAACCGCTATCAGGCGTAACGGTTGTTTGAAATCTTCCCGCAGTTTTTCACTGCTGCCGGCGATTACCGTACGATCAAAAATTATCCCCGCTTTTCGAGCATCTTCAGTTAAAGGTTTTTCCTGAATAGTTTCGTAAACCGTATCCTCACGCAGCCGACAGACAAAAGAGCTTTTACTATCCACAATGGCCTGAAACAGCTTAAAACAGGCATATCCGCGATCATTGACATAAATCCGGCCGGGCTGAAGATTCTCTAAAAAAACCTTTCGCTCATCAGACTTGTCTTCACTGATATTTATTTTCAGAGGCACATATTTTTCCAGATCAAACTGAGTGTGTGCTTTAATTCCGGGTTTGTCGGTGTCCCAGGCAGCCTGAGTGAGTTTTTGCAAAGCCTGAATACTGCTGCCGTCCACCAGGGTAATGACCTGACCGACTTCCAGTTTTTTGTCCTGAGATATCGGCCCTAACTGCTCAGTGAGTTGAGCGATTATCGGCTCTAACAAAGAACTCTCAAAAACCCGGGATGCTTCCGAAAGCGAACCCAGCGAAGCACGCGAACAACCCAACAGCCGCTGTACCTTTTTGAGCTCGCCGGCCTGCTGCAAAGACCGGATGGAACTGCAGATCGGATTGAACATGTATAACAGCAGCAGACTGACATACTGGTCCATGAATAATGTGCGATTGCCGGCCCGGTCCCGCTCACATCCCGCCGAGTGAAGACCTTTCAGCAGAGCCGAGAGGGACTTGAAATACTTGAACCCACGCAGGTCCCGCTCCTTGATTTTCTGACGCTTAGCACTCATGCCTCCTATTAGAGCATAAATATCCCTCGAGCGCAAATTACCTATCTTAACATTTCGGGTTTTTTTTAAAAAAAATACAGGAGGCCAAAAGCCTAAAGCAATAAATGTGCCGAACAGGATTGATATATTCGCGTTTTTCGCAAAAAAAACGGGGTTTCAGCAGTTTTTTTCTGTAAAGCGAATCTCGTTGACCCGGCCCGGCAGCAATTCACTGAGCGGAATCCGTTCCTGATATGTTCTACCGTTCATGGTCAGGGCTGGCTGTTTATCAGGGTTGTTTTGATAAACAAATCGGATTTTATGATTACGCCACTTTTTGCAAATTTCATAATCCTGCCAAACCGCGGGCACGCTGGGCTTAACGACCAGCGTGTCAAAATCAGGATAGAGGCCCAGAAGATGCTCAATTACCCTGCGAAACCAGGGAACCGAACCGGTAAAATTACTGAAATACTGCTGACCAAAATCCTGATGGTCCGGCCCGACCGTGAAATTAGACTGCTGCTGACGCGGCGCGGTCGAAATCTCCTGAACAAGATTTGAGGGCAGCACCCGCGTCAGCTCATCAAAACATTTGTCCACCTGCCCCGCAACCGCTAAAGCATAAAGATAAAACGCCTCACCGTGAGTGTAGATACTGCCGTTCTCGATAAGGCCGGGCATCTGGTCGGCTATCCACCCCACCTCGACCTCGACCACGACTACCAGGGACAGGCCACCGAACTATCATTAATCTTCCCGCTCAACCTAAACCCAAAACAAGCTCAATGCCGCTACGAAATCCCCTTCGGCTCCATAATCCGACAACCCTACGATGAAGATACTTACAAATTCGGCCGGGGCAACTGGCCCGCGCTTTCATGGTGCGATTACGCCGACGAAGACTTCGCATGCACCATCGTTCATACCGGCACCCCCGGCTGCCTCGCTCAGAACGGCAGCATCTCATTTTCATTGCTCCGCAGTGCTATTGCCCATGAACGCCCCCTGTTCCCCGCACCGCCCGAACCGCTCAGCTTTGATAACGGACCCCATCATTTCGAGTTCGCGATTGTCCCCCATATCCCCCATGATAAAACCTGGCTCCGCACCGCTCGCGCCTTCGTCAACCAGCCCATCATAAGCCGCGCCCAAAAAACCGCCAACTTCAACCGGCTGAACCTCACCGTCGACCAGCCCAACATAGTCCTTTCCGCCCTGAAACCCGCCCAGAACGACCAGGCCGTCATCATCCGTCTCTACGAAACAATTGGCCAACCGACCCAGACAACCCTGACCCTCAACAACAAAAACATCACCGCCCACGAAACCTCAATGGACGAACAAAAACAACCAACCCCCATCGACCTCAACAAAATAACATTCCGCCCCTACGAAATAAAAACCATCAAATTAAATCTAAACTTTTGCAAAATGACAGTTTGGCATACCTGATTTAATGCAATTTGATTTTTATCTCGAATCTAAAAGTAAATCAAATTGCATTAAATTCTCAAACGTAAAACTTACGAAAAAAAGCGTAAAACCAGAAAAAACAGCGTAGCGTCTTTTTTCTGATCAAAAGTATGCCAAATTGTCATTTTGCAAAACTCCAGTTAAATTTCTAAAGTTGGGTAGAAATGGCGCTATTCAGGATTTGGGGAAGAGAGCTTCTAAGGGCGGGGTTTTACCCTTTAGATATTGGGCGACCATGGCGGCGTAGGAGTCGGTTATGGTCGGGATGCTGGTGAGGCTGAGCCGGTCGATGATGGCTTTGATGGCGGGTTCGTCGGGCCCTTCGATTTCTATGAAGCTGCCGAGCAGGGCTACCTGGTCGAGGCATATGAGGCAATCGTTGAGTGTGTATTCGGTTCGTTTTTTTTCGAGGCAGAGGCAGGGTGAGTAGCCGAGGATTTGGAACATTTCCAGGGCCTGGTCGAATGAGGGGGCGGGTAGTTCTATTTCGGTTCGTTTTTTGTAGGGGCCGGGCTGACGGGGGCCTTTGGTGCAGAGGATGGTCTGGTTGTCGGTTTGGCGAATGCGCAGGCCGGCATCTTTGTTGAGCAGGAAACCGTCGGGGCGATCAAGGAAGGTGTCCCGCTGCAAAACCGTTGGTCGCGGCTGGGCACCGAGTTCCCGGAGACGCTTAGCAAAAGTGTCGAGGTTGTCTATTTTGAACTTGGCTTCAATTTCGGTTGCCATGAGGGTATTATAGCTTGATGGACGGGATAGGCCAGATTTTATTTTGGTGAGTTTTCTTGACCGGTTGGGCGGGGAAGTTAGAATGGGCTTTATGAAAAAATATGAAGGCATAGTTTTGACGCGTGAGCAGGTGCGGTCTTGTGATAGAATCGCGATTGAGCGATTGGGTATTTCGGGGCTGGTGCTGATGGAGAACGCGGGGGTTCGTGCCAGCTGGTTCGCTTTTTCGATGCTGGATGATGATTTGGCTGGTCGGGTGGTTATCCTCTGCGGTACGGGTAATAACGGCGGGGATGGTTTTGTGGTGGCCCGTCAGCTTCTTAATGAGAATGTCGATGTTGATGTGCTGGTGCTGGGGCCGCGGGAGAAAATCGGCGGTGACGCTCTGAGTAACCTTGTTGTTCTGGAAAATATGGGTTTTGAGGTTACTTATGCGGCTGGTTCTGATGATGGGGCGGGAAAGATTCTGGCTGAGCGCCTGACTGGAGCGGGATTGATAGTTGACGCGATGCTGGGGACGGGCACTTCGGGGGCTGCTCGTGAGCCTTTCCGTACGGCTATCGAGATGGTGAATGAACGAGAAGAGGGTGTGCAGGTATTGGCTTTGGATATTCCTTCGGGTCTGGATTGCGATAGCGGAGAGACTTTGGGGGCAGCGGTTCGGGCGGATTTGACGGTTACCTTCGCTGCGATGAAAAAGGGTTTTCTGGTGGACGGCGCAGAGGAATATACCGGTGAGGTGGCGGTTGCTTCTATTGGTGTTGAGCCGGAAATGCTGCTTGAGGAGGTTTAACGGCAGGCAAGAGGCAGAAGTGAACGGCGTGGTGCCTGCCTTGGGCGGGGGTGTTTTATTATCCGGCCGCTTACGCGGCTCGGCTTCTGTTGGGAGTGTTTTGAAATTACCAGGGGCGTGTGTTGGGCAGGGCGGATTTGTAATAATTTTTTTGGCCGGATGTTAGTCTACTGCGGGTTAGCAGGCTGGTGGTGTTGGAAAATCCGCGTCTGGTATTCAGGATACTGTCGAATTCCGATGATTTTTGGGCGCTGAGCAGGGCGCCGGAGTCGGTGAGTCCCTGGCCACGTGCCAGAGAGCTGGAATAGTATGTTTTTTCCACTTCGCCGAGTGATTCTGGATTTACAGTAAAATCACTGGAGGTTCCGGAAAGCAAGGGTGGTAATTTGCTGACAGAATAATCCTGGGAGATTTTCCTTAAGGAATTGGGGGTGCCGTATTCTGAAGACATATTAATGCCAGCCCGACTGGAAATTCTGCCGGTGTTTATCAGGGCATTTTGGCGGGCATTAATTCGGGCCTTGCCGGCCAGTGAGGACAGTCCGCTGCCTGAAGGACGGCTGCCTGAGGCTGACAGGGGGTTTGCCGAAGTTCGGGCGTAGCTTTGTTCGGATATTCCGGCAGAATAGGCCCGGAATGAGCTGGATGCTCCTCCGCCCACGCTGATACTGGGGACTGAGGGGCCTCTGGAAATGGTATTTCCGTAAACCTGTGCCTGGACGTAGTTTGCGGCAATGGCGGCCAGTGCCACAGCGGCAATTATCATATATTTGGCGTTCATAGGTTTTTCTCTCTCTCAACTGGTTGACTATATTATAGTATTTGGCGTTGGATAATGCAAATTATAGGTTTAGGGCGGTTAGCAGTACTGATAAAAAGGCTTTGTTTTTTTCTTGACCGAAAGAGGCAGTTCCGATAACATTGTCGCAGGAGAGATGTTCTTGAGTTTTTGAGAGAGAGACATTTTATGAAGTACCAGGTTGTATCGGGAGAGAACCCTTCTCGGAGTCGGAGCAGGCGTATGGAGATGGAGCTTAGCAGTCCGGTTTTTGAGTTGCTTTTGCGGGAATGGTCGGATTGTAAGGCTTGTGACGATTGTGCGGGTGAGGTGGCCGCCGAGCTGGAAACTCTGGCTCAACAGATTGTTGGGTTGCAGGGTGAGCTTGATGCCCAGACTGGTCGTCGCGGTCGCGTTAGTAATTAGATCCTAACCCAGATAAACTGGAAATTCTAAGCACTAAATCTGAAATAACACAAACAACAAAAACGAAAATATTCAGCCGCGGATTATGCGGATTTTTAACGACTAATATTTTTGAACAGGATTATATTAGTCGCCGTCGCCGTTAAAATTATTTCGCTCCTCATCTCGAAGCTTCGCAAACGCGCGCCGAAGCTCGCCCGGCGTAACCTTCTTCAGCCGCTTGAAATGCCGCAGAAAATTCGCGAAATTCGCAAATCCGCAATCCAAAGAAATATCCAGTATCCGCTCCTTGGTCAATATCAGCTTTTCGCAAGCCATATAAATCCGCCGCTCGACAACATAATCATTAACCGTCCTGCCCGTCCGCCGCTTGAACATCTTCATCAAACCCGATTTACTCATCCCCACCGACTCCGCCACACCATCCAGAGAAATCTCCCCAGCCAAATGACGATGAATATAATTCAACGCCGCCATCAGCATATCACATTTAGAAGCCGACTTAACCGTAATATCCGCCGACATAACCTCGCCACATTTCACCCCCGCCAACCGCCGCAAAATATCCAGCAAAACCACCAGCCGCTCCGCCCCCTCCAGCTTGACAACTTTCAATATATCACTATTCAGCTTCTTATCGCCCCCCTCAATATCCGCCCCCTGAAAATGCAGCCCCACCGAAGACCGCGCCAGCATCTGCCCTGCCTCTGCCATATCCCGGTTTTGCCAGAAAACCTCCCCCAGCATATCCGCCCGAAACTGAACCACCACCGCCCGATTATCTTTCGTCAGGGAAACAAAAGTATGCGGCACATCACCAGCGAAAAGAAACCAGTCGCCGCCAAAATAATTCACTACCGAACTAAGCGTATATGCTTTGCCATAGCCCCGCGCAAAATAAATCAGCTCGCATTCCGGGTGAAAATGCATATCAAAATCATAGGAATTCTTCTCGTTCACATAGCCGTAAAAGGAAGAAACACGCTGAATCGGAACTTGTTCAAATTTTATCTGCATATCTGTAGCAACTATACTATATGGTACTTTCTTACAATATTTCGTCCAAAAAAGGTAATATAGTATAGTTCTTTTGGTTCAAAAACGGAAGATTTTTAATTTTTTTGCGTTAAAATGAGTAAAAAGAGCCAAAAACCGGTAAAAAAGGAACTAAAATGACTAGATTTACCCCCAATTTCAACAATCTAACCCAATCTGCTACCAACATTTCACCCGACCGCATCCCCCTTTACGACCACGGAATCGACGAACCATTCCTCAGCAAATATTACAACCGCAACCTCTCCCAACTCAGAGAAAGTAACGTAAGTTCCGATATAAAAGAGTATTACGAAACCATCTGCTCCTTCTGCCTGGAAATGGGCTACGACTGCGTCCCCGTGGAATACTGTATTGGCCACGTCATGCCCGGCAGAGGCTCGCTCGGAGGTCATAAACCCGGCGAAATCCAAAACCGCTCCGACTTCGATAAATATCCCTGGGACAAAATCGAAACTCTTTATGAAAAAACAGCTTACGTGCATTTCGATATGCTCCGCGAAGTCCTCCCCCCAGGCATGAAAGCCGTCGGAGGAGTCGGCAACGGAATTTTTGAATGTGTCCAGGAAGTCGTCGGCTACGAAAGCCTCTGCCTTATCTCTATTGACGACAATGAGTTATACCAACTACTCTTCGAAACCGTCGGCGAAGTAAACAGCCGAATCTGGAAACGCTTCCTCGAAAACTACGCCGACATCTACGCCGTCTGTCGCTTCGGCGACGATTTGGGCTTCAAAAGTTCATCACTGCTCAGTGCCGAAGACATCAAAAATCATATCATCCCGCAATACAAAAAAATCATCGAAATTGTCCACGCCGCCCATAAACCCTTTCTATTACACAGTTGCGGCAACATCTTCAATGTCATGGATAACATCATCACCGAAGCGAAAATCGATGCCAAACACTCCAACGAAGACGCCATCGCCCCGTTCTCCCGCTGGGTGACGGAATATGGCGATCGCATTGGTAATTTCGGCGGCATCGATATGGATATTCTCTGCCAAAACACCCCCGAAGAAATCCGCAAATATACCATCAATATCCTGGAGCAAACCGCAACCCACGGCGGCGTAGCCTATGGTTCCGGCAATTCCATCCCCGGCTATGTACCCATAACTGGTTACCTGGCCATGAATAAAGCGATTCGGGAGTTCCGGGGCGAATAGAAAATTCAGTCCTGTTTTTGTCGACGGCGAAACTGGCTCGGCGTCAGGCCGGTAATCCGCTTGAACGTACGCGTAAAATACGGCATATACCGGAACCCGCATTCCTGAGCGATTTCCTTAACTGCCTGCGGCGAATTGAGTAACACTTCCTTTGCCTTCTCGATTCGCAGATTATTCAGATAGGCATTGGGCGAAGTTTCCACCTCCTGCCGAAACAGATGAGTGATATGCGAAGGCGACAACGCAACCGCCCTACCGATATTCTCCACCGTCAGCGGCTCGGCGTAATGTGTTTCCATATATTGAATTACCCGCCAGACATGGCTGCCGGAGTTCCGCGTCCGGGTTGAATAGACGTATTCAATAAATTCCTCCAGCGGCCCGGCAATCCACGCGCAAAGCTCCTCAGCGTTCTGGAAATCCAGCACCGTACGAATATAGCCCTGATTCCGCCGCAGCAGTAAATCTGCCTGAGCCCCGCCTTCCACCGCGGCCCGCGACAGCACACTCAAAAGCTCGATTACCCGCACTTTCAGCACCGCCAGGTCGCCGGGATTATCAAACATAATCGCCCCCAGCAGCTGATTAAGAATCTCCCGTGCCCCGGCCCGGTCGCCCAACTTGACCTTTTCTACCAGCAGCCGCTCCCGCCGCAACAGATAAGAAGTTGAACTGGCTTTATGCTGAACTATGCGATCCATCGACCAATTCCGCGGGAATTTCCCGGCCTCTGATAATTCCTGACCTGCCGAAAAAGATGCTAACGCCCACATCAGCCCTGCCGGTCTCTGGTAATGCCGCCGGCCATTATACCATCCCCCCCACCATCAGCCAAGACAGCGGATTTATTTACCGTATAATCGGCACCAGTCGATAGCAGCTTTGCGTACTATTGAGCGGATTAACTCCTATCCAATAGGTTCCGGCTGAATAATCACGCGGCCCGGAGGTGATAATTGCCAGCGAATTTTCCCAGCTTGCATGATCGGTATACAACTGGCTCTTGCTTATCCCCTTGGTTTTAAGATACATTTCGGTTTCCGTGTCGGTGTAGAGTTTTCCCGCGTCAATCGCCTGGGGATTTGCGTTCAGGAAAGGCAGTCTCAATTGATGGACCGGCACGTTGCTGACATCATTGAAAAAGTACAGGGTATAAATCCCGTTGTCGATTTGCGATTCGGTCAGCACAATGTTATCTTTGATTGCCTGCCCATCAAAACTACCCACAGCTAAACTCTGCCACTGCTTGTTACAGTCGGCACAGGTTTTATATGGGCCGACAGTATTAATTTTGTAAATAAGCACCGGGCCGGTCACATCGGTAATCGCGGCGATTTCATCCTGTGATGCCCGACCATTGAACTCGCCGGCGGCAATCCCGGCAACATTAGCTGCGACCCCGGTAATTGTCTGGCTCCAGCCGGTATCGCTGGGTTTGAGACAGATAATTTCCGACGTACCGCTAAGTTTGACCGCTATTTCATCAAAGTCATCTGTGTCGGTCGTAAAATTACCCGCTGTCAGAGCAACCGCCGGATTAGTGTTTTCCGGCAGCAAAATCACCGAGGCGTTCATGAAACCTTTGTGGAATATATAGATTGGATAGTAACCATTTTCGTCCGGCTCGGAGCTGACGGCGGCTATTTCGTAATTTTCATCTTCGGCAATCCAGCCGCCATCCGGCAGGAAATTACCCGCGACGATTTTGCTCCAGCGGCGTGAGCTTCTGCCGCAGCGGTCCAGTTCGTTACCCCTCTGGTCAAAAATCGCGATGGTATAATAATCGGTGCCGGAGATATTCGATACCGGCTCATCCCAGATAATCGCGAGTTCGTCACCTTGTTCGAATACCGCCATATCGCCCACGGCTATATCCAAAGGCTGCTGAAAATCAACCGAATAAAAATCCAGACGGTCGCTTTCCTGCTGCCATCTTTCGGCACAGACAGAATAGTCATTAAGATTAACATGGCTGTCATAAACGGAGGTATAGAACTTCACTTCGTCGATATAGCCATTGAACCCGCGGGCGCGATTGTACATCGCGCCAACAACCAGACTTTCGCCGTTGATAGTCAGGTCGGTACGAGGATGATTCGCCGAACTGCCTACTTCTTTGACACCATCGACCCAGATGGCGATATTATAAATCGTGGCTGAACCATCATGGGAATAACCAACATGATACCACTGGCCAACCTCAAGATGAGCCGAATGAATAGTTGATTTACCTGTGCCGTTTTCATCATAATAGTAACCATTCAGTATGCCCGTGCCGTCGCTGGAACGCTGGGTGACTCTCAGGAAAAACGCGTCCTTATTGGCGTTGGCGCTGTCCTTGCCGCCAAAAGAAATGATCGTGTAGGGATTGTACCCGTCGAAAGTGTTTTCGGGAATCGAATCCAGCTTGATCCAGGCCTCGACAGTAAAGGTGCTGGTCTGGAATGAGCTTAAATCAGCGGCACTGGTCGGACGCAAAAAATCAGTTTCGCCATCAGGCCGACCAGCGGCGCTGATAAAATGGAAACAGTTGCCGCTGTAACCAGCGCTGGACCATTCCGGATCCTGCCAAGCCGAATCGCTCGAACCACGTCTGAGGTCCGGCTGGCCGCTCACAGCATTATCGGTCCACTGACCGGTATTCTCCTCGAATGACCAGTCGCCAATAAGGACCGCACTGACACCCGAAGCCAATTCGGTAGTCTGATTGGTATAAGGTATGGATGTCCCTGTGTCCAGCCAGTCCTCTGCGATGTGGCAAAGGTCGTTTATGTCAACCAGTAAATCGCTGTTTATGTCACAGTGGTCAGGCACAACCACCGAATCAGCACAAAGAAATTCCGCTCCGCCGTTATTGTGAACCACCGGATAATCACCGGGACAGATAATATGAAAAAACTTTTCACTCCTCGGAATGTCCCAGCCAGTTTGGTTGGTATATCCCAGATAGCTTGCATAACTGCTGTATTCGCTTTCCAGTGACCACAGCCATAAATCATCACCAGGTTCGTCAATAGTGTTGTGATGCACGGCGTAGAACATATTCAGCAGGGCCATGTCAATATTGCAGTCATTGAACATATTGTTTTTGATAGTCGTATAATTGCTCCGCAACAGAACCGCGATTTTACAATCGTAGAATGTATTGGCGTTTACGGTATTATCCATCGTATAGCAGCGGGTTTCTTCGGTGCTGTCATTGTTGCTGGCAACACCCTGCCGCGGGGCGAAATCTATTGCGATATTATAATCATGAAACGTGTTGCCGATAATCATATTATCGCGAGCGGCCAGCTCTCTGACGTCCAGATTCTCGCCGCGATTACGATAAAGTGAAATAGCGGTGTGGTATGGTCTGGTGAAATAGGTTGCCGTCTGAAATACATTCCCGGTAATAAGAAAATCACGGCAGGCATCCACCACGATGTCGCCATAAGACTTGACCCCGCGTGTGTCATTATCCTTAAACGTATTGCCTTCGATTATCCAGTCATATGAATTGTATTCACAGTAGAACCCGCCCAGGGTATTTTCCTTGAACACGCAATTGACGATATGGCCGTTCTGGCCGCGGGGGAATACTCCCCAGTGGTTGCGGATGAAATTGATATTTTCAGCCACGACTTTCCGGCGATGTTCGTGATGAAAAGCTATGCCACGGGAGAAGCCTTTAATTGTCATATTGTGGATTTCGCTTACGTTCGTGTCGGCAGGTGAGTAGTCGCTCTGACAGAACAAAAAGCAGTTTTCCATTGAATAGTTATCGAGGTTAATCATGTTCGTATAGTAATAGTATAAGCTGCGGCTGAGGTCGGCGCTGGGGCGGGTATCAATGACAATCCCATTGCCGTCGATAATAATATCACTGTTTTCGGTCACCAGAAATACCGAAGGCAGCCCACCCAGGATTTTAGCTACCTGCGTAGAGTCAAACCACCACGACGTTGTCCGCGTCGCAAAAGTCAGCGAAACATCAATCTCGAACGGCTCGACCAGATTGCCGCTGCCGTCATACCAATCTGCCCAGCGAGTCTGGTTCCATGGGTCAAAACCCGTCCCGCCGCTGGGCATTACCTCAGATACAGAGCGGCCCAGTGTCGGACTGGTAATTAGCAAGAGTATCAGCAGTAATGCGGGTAAATATTTCATTTTTCCTCCGATTTGATGGCCTCGCTATTATTATTACGTCCCCCAATGCTGTTTTTGGCCAAATAATAGTGGTTTTTCCTCTCAATCAGTACTACTTCACTATCATTTTCGAGATTTAGCCTCTCAAAGTCAAGGCAAAAGAAGGAAATTTTGCAAAAAATCATGAAAAAAGTCTTGACAATTTTCATAGGCGGTTGTACATTGCTACTATGGTATCAATAATCGAAATCGCAGATATGGCAGGGGTCTCGCCGGCAACGGTCTCCAGGGCCCTTAATAACACCGCTCGTGTCTCTGGTGACGCTCAGCATCGTATCGAAGATGCCATGGAGCGTGCCGGCTATTCTCTGGAAGCCTATAAGAAAAGAAGGAATTCGCCCATTACCAAAATGAAGAACATTGCTTTTCTGGTTCTCAGTCGCGATGTTCTTCAGGATTATTCCTCTACCTTTAACAAGACCACTCGCGCCGTCAGTTCCGCCGCCGTTGAAATGCACATGAATATGATTCATGCTTATGTCGGTGATTTGGTTAGTCTGCCGCCAGCGGTTGCTAATGGGACAATTGACGGCCTGATATTATCGGGCTCCTGCGATGACCCGCGGGTTATGAAGATGATTTCAAAAATTCCCAAGGTCTGGCTGGGCTCTCACCGGGAAAAAGGTGTGGTTTTGCCGCTTAGCGGTAACGAATCGGTCGGACGGGTAGCTGCTGAATATCTCGCTGAACGGGGCCATAAGCAGGTTGCCTTCCTGAACGCGTTTTCTGAACACCTCGCCATGAAAACCAGAAGTGAGTTCTTCGAGTTTTTCGCTCAGAAGCTCGGCATGAAAGCCGATATTTTTACGGAGACAAACAGCAACAGGGTGTTTTCTTCCATTGGTGAAATCCGCCAGACATTAGCGGTCTTGATTGACCAGTGGCTGGCCGAGAAAGACCGGGCTACGGGGATTTTTATCCCCTTGGATATTCAGGCGGCCATCTGCTATGAGATCATGGCTGACAAAGGCATTAGGCCTGGCGTGGATGTCGATATTATCGGTTGTGACAACGACGAAGCAGCCTTGATGGGACTCAATCCCAAGCCGGCAACTATCGAACTGGGGGCCGAGGCAATGGGCTATCATGCGGTCCAGGAACTGCTTTGGAAAATCGACAATCCTACCGCCAGCAATTATGAAGGTGTGCGGGTGGTGGTTGAACCCCGGCTCATTTCCGGCAGTCAGTCCGGTAAATTTATTTAAGTATAAGTTAAAAGTTTTTGTGTGCGTTTAGTTATATTTTTTCAAAACAGGAAGGAAGGAATGAAAATGGCAAAGAGAATGTTATTGACAGTATTTGCAGCGGCATTATTGGTATCAGGTGCAAGTGCGGCCCTTGTCGGCGACTGGTCATTCGAGGAGAATACCGGTCAGTGGACCGATAATGCTGTGAGCGGCCAGCCGGACCTCAGACGTGGTTCGAGCGATTCGGCTTGGCAGGATCCCGAATGGTCCACCGACGGCTACAGCGGTAATTGTTTCCACTTTTTCGGTGCCGCAGGCAGACCCGACGGAGAAACCGACTTCCTCCGGCCTACCACTGCCGCGGACGTGAGCTCGTTCCAGACCGACACCTTTACCATCGACGCCTGGATCAAGCTCGATGCCATCCCCGAAAACACCTTCGACTGGTACAACCCCTACACCATCTTCGCTTTTGGCGGTAAAGACAGCGCCAACGCCAATAAAGACGCGTTCTTCCTCAGAGTTACCCAGCGAACCACCGACGGCACCGGCATTCTCAACGGCTATTATTACGACGAGAACGGCAACAGCAAATCGATTATTCATTCGACACATCTGGAGGTCGGCCAATGGTATCATGTCGGCTATTCCCACGATGGTTCAACGACCATTGATAACGTCGCCATCTGGGTAGACGGCGTCGAGGAAGTCAGTAGTTCGGTCTATCATCCCCGCACCGACCTGACTATCAACGGCGAAAGCCTCGTTGTCGGCGCCATGTACAACCGCAGCAGAAGTTTCAATGGCTATATCGATGAAGTCATGTTCTATGACTCCGTTGAAATGGTCCCCGAACCAGCGACTTTGACTTTGCTTGTCGCGGGTCTTGGTGTGTTGTTAAGAGGCAAAAAGAAAAGAGCTTAATTCGTATTATGTATCAGTTTCGAGTATCAAACTGAAAGGAGCAGAAATGATTAAAAGAACGCTTTTAACATTATTATTAACATTGGCGGTCGTATCATCCGCAAAAGCCGGAACCATAGGCTACTGGACTTTCGAGGAAAATGACGGTCAATACGCATATTGCGCCCCCATAGCATCCTCGGCCGCAACTCTCAGGCTTGGTTCCAGCGGAACAGCTTATCAGGATCCGGTCTGGACCGCCGAAGGTTACAGCGGGAGTTGTCTTCACTTTCATAACATCGTTGACGGTCCCGACGGCGCGATTGACATTCTTCGCCCTGAGTCCGACACCGATGTCAGTCAGTTCAGCACCGAATCTTTCACTATCGAAGCCTGGATCAAACTCGATTCGATTCCCATCAGTGACTACGATTACTATAATCCTTATACCATACTCTCCTTTGGCGGCACGGATGGGGCAGACCTAAACAAACATGCTTATTTCCTGCGTATCAACCGCCGGGACAACGGCACAGGTTTGCTCAACGGTTACTATTACGCCGCGGACGAAAGCAGTAAATCAGTCATTCATTCCGCCGAGCTTCAGGTCGGTCAATGGTATCACGTTGCTTTCGCCCATGACGCTTCGATCTCTACTGACAATATCAGTATCTGGGTTAATGGTGTCGAAGAGGTCAGCAGTTCTGCCCTCCAGCCGCGCACCGATCTTACCCTGACCGGTGAAAGTCTTTGTGTTGGTGCCATGTGGACCAGGCAGAGATGTTTCGATGGCATTATTGACGAAGTGCGTGTTTCCAATACGCGCCTGACAACCAACGAACTGCTCATAAACGCCGACACCCAACGCCGCACTTTGGCCTACTGGCGTTTTGAGGAACAGGTCGGCCAGATTGCCCATTGTGAACCAGGCTTGAGCGGTTTGAACTTACGCCGTGGGACCAGTGACAGCGATTGGCACGATTGCGACTGGCTCGGGCAAGGACAGATCGGCGGTGGGGTATTTACCTACAGCGACATTGACAACGCAAAATTGGGCTATCTGACCACCGACGCCGCCAGTGAAGTTATCGTTCCTTCGATAATGACGGATTCCTTCACTATTGAGGCCTGGATAAATCCTGAATACATTCCCCTGCTCAATGCCGCCGGCACTGGTGCGGAGTTTGGTTTTTATGACCCGTTCTCGATTTTTGATATTAGGGAATGGAGTTCTTCTGCCACTATTACCGGCGACAACTCCCTGTTCTGCCTCCTTCGTTTTATGCCCAACAGTACGGGCGAAGAAGGAAGATTTGAGGCAATATGGTACGATCCCAACACGGTCCGCACTATCCTGCACAACAGCACCGACATTCCTGAAAAACAGTGGACCCACATCGCTTTCGCTTTCGACGGCACCAAAGCTGTCGATAACGCGACCCTGTTCGTCAATGGGGTGGGCACGACCTGGTCCACCGGTCGGGCGCCGCGTCGCGACCAGATTCTGCCCAAGGTTACCGTAGGCGGCAGATACACCGGCAGCTACGTCAATCGCGGGTTCTGGGGCAAGATCGACGAGGTCAGAATTACCAATAAGGCCCTGACTGCCGAGGAGCTGCTTCTGCCGGCCAACTACCACGAGTATAACCCCAACTATCTCGACGCTGACTTGAACAAAGATTTTTATGTCGATGTAGACGATCTTGCGGTACTGGCCCAAAACTGGCTGGCTCAGTAAATGACAATACCTTTGACAGGAGTTTATAATATGAAAATCAGATCATTCACAATTGCGATTTTAATGTTTCTTACTGCCGGCATCTGTCACGCCGACATAGTTGGTATGTGGAATTTTTCCGAAGGACAGGGCGAAAACACCTATAGTGAAGTCGGCTCACTTACCCTCCAGAGGGGCACCAGCCAAAGCACCTGGGCCAACGCCGAATGGTACAAAGACGGCCTGAGCGGATATTGCATGCAGTTTATCAACGAGAAAGGCACCAGCGAGGACGACCGCGATTTCCTGACTCCTATCGCTGAAGCCGATGTTTCACCTGTCATCAGCACTGCCTTCACTATTGACGCCTGGGTAAAAACCGCATCTCTGCCTGAAGGCTTTTCCGACAACGACCCCTACTACATTGTCTGGGCCGGCGACAAAGAAAATATCAACAGTAACAATTACTTCATTCGCACCGATAGTTCAAACCTGCGTTCTTCAACTATCATTTGCGGATTCTATTACGATAATGCCGGCACGCCGACATATAATAGATACATCCATCCCACCAAAATCGAACCCGGCGTTTGGTATCGTATCGTGTTTAGTTACGATTCGACTCTGCCCAGTGCCAACGCTAAAGTTTGGATAAACGACTCGCTTTATACCGAAGACAGCACGCTTCTACCCATCACCACCGGCTACACCACCCCCTGGCTGGTCGTTGGTGCCGCCCGCCGGACCGGTTCACACTTTAGATGTTTCGACGGCCTCATTGACCAGGTCCGAATCTACTCCCACGCCGTTCAGGATTTATCCGAGCTAGACCAGGGTGACTGCAACTATCCCGGTATGGTCAAAAACGAAGCCGACATTGACGGTGACTGTTATGTTGACATCGCCGACTTTGCCCTTATCAGTCAGGAATGGCTTGATTGTACCGACCCCAACGATGTTTCTTGTCATTAAGACACAGTCAATGTCAGCCCGCCGTGGGCTGATAGAAAACTCAGCTCAGCGAGAAAATAAAATGCCTGCAACATCAAGAAAAAAAGCGTTTACCCTCGTGGAACTTCTGGTGGTCGTCGCTATTATCGCCCTGTTAGTCTCGATTCTCCTGCCCGCGCTGGGCCAGGCCCGCGCTCAGGCCCGCAAGGTTGTGTGCAGTTCCAAACTGCGTCAACTCCAGCTTTGTGCCACCTGCTACGTTGAAGACAACCGTGGCAAATTTCCTTTTCAGGATGCCCGCAATAAGCCCTCACTTGGTTCCAGAGTACAAAATGCCCTGAATCGCGACAGCGGCACCTGGCAGGAAAACTGGATATACAGCCTCGTTAATTACGGCGAACTGCCCAAGCAGTCTTATATCTGTCAGGAAATTGAATCCTTATTTAAGCAAGACCGCAACCAAGCCATAGACCAGAATGGCTATTATCTTAGTTACACTGCAAATGGAGTTGTAACGCACTTTAGTGGTCAGAATATTATGCGTACCGCTGAGGTAGTAACTTTCATGGACGATGTCTGGCTGGAAACCTCTTCAATTGTGCGTCCTTTTATTAATACTCACAGTATGACATACAGATCCACCGAGGCTTCTCCGTCGGAATCTGAAGCTGGTTTTTCCGGCTGGATGAGATTTGCCGATGGTGATTTAATTTCCGATGGTCCTCACGACATGAAGAGAAGGATCCCACGCTGGACCGATGATGTCGGCATAGACGCTATGAGCAGCGACGGTGGAAATCAAGGTGGAAAGAATTACACCTTTTTGGATGGCCATGCGGAATACTTACGCTGGGATGAAATTTCCAGTCGTCGCTTTGGCCTTCTCATTGATGGGAAGGACCAGTTTGAAGCTGATGTTATGGGATATAACAGCCCCGGCAGATTAGGTTACATTTATTAAACGATTTTAGTGATGTCGTAAAAAAAGGGGTGCCCTGATAGGATGTCTCCGGCAAATCAGCGGCACCCTTTACTTTTACTACGGAGTAAATAAACTTTGCTGTACCAGAAAAAATACATCGTTCAGAGATACGCTAAAAATCCCATCCTCACCAAAGACGATTTTCCCGGCGACATTGTCAGCGTCTTCAACAGCGGCGTTGTCAAACACCAGGACAAATACATCATGGTCTGCCGCTGCGAGGATTCCTCCTTTTCCCGCTACATGTGGGTAGCCGACAGCGACGACGGCATCAAATTCACCCTGCGGCCTGAGCCCCTGGCTTTGCCCAGCCACGACCCGCTGTTCTGCGAGTATGTCGACGCCGAAAAATCCTATTGGGACCCCCGCGTCACCCGCATCGAAGGCCAGTATTATATCGTTCATGCCGCCGACGTTACCAATGGAGCGAGTTGCCAGCTTGGTCTGTTCAAGATCGATGACGCCTTTGAGAAGCTCGAATGGATGGGCCTTATCTCCGAACCCGATAATCGCAACGGCGTACTCTTCCCCGAAAAGATCAATGGACTATATTACCGGCTCGACCGCCCCAACGACAACAGCGGCTTCGACATCTGGGCCTGCTCCAGCCCCGACCTTATCCACTGGGGCAACCCCCGCCGCGTATTAGACAAAAGCCTCTTACCCTGGGGCGAAAAGAAAATTGGTCCCGGTGCCGTACCCATTAAAACCCCTCAGGGTTGGCTCTGTATAATCCATGGCGTACGTCGCCAATGCACCGACGAAGTCTACTGCCTCGGCGTAATGCTGCTTGACCTGAAAGACCCCACCAAGCTCATCGCTTGCAGCAAAAGAGCCATCCTCGCCCCTGAAAAGCCTTACGAACTGATGGGCCAGAGCATGAACGTGGTTTTTACCAACGGTGCTGTCGCCGAACCCGACGGTACAGTCAAAATCTACTACGGTGGCGCCGACCAGGTCCAGTGCCTCGCCACTGCCACAATTGATGATTTACTTGATTCCTGCTTAAATGACAAATAAGGCCTCTATGATTAGAACTGCGATAACAATCTTAATAGTTGCCCTCGTTGGCATTGCCGCCGCTGAAACTTACCCCGAAAATAATTTTCCCGGCACCGCCGACCAGCTCGTAACCCTTCGTGCCCAGGTTCGCGTTAATGCTTACTCCGAAGGTATTGGCAACTACATCATCTCCGCCTTCAACACTGATAATCCTAAAGAGTTGCTGTTCGGCCTGAGAATGAGCGGTACTAAACTTGAATTCGTAACCGTCGCTGAAATTGAAAACGGCAAACTCCAATATCGCGGTCTGACCTCCAAAACCGACCTGCCCCTCAACAAAGTGTTATATGTTTGTGCCGTCAGAACCACCAACAGCATGAGCCTTTACATCAACGGTCGTTCCGAAGCGACCCGCTCCATCGTAACGAACACTCCCCAGGCCAACCGCATCCGCATCGGAGCCGAATGCCGCACCGACAACCCCGCTCGCGACATAAAAGGCCTAATCAAAAACGCTCAGGTTTTCCCTGCCGCCTGGACCAGCCGCGAAGTTGTGCAAGATTATTCTAAACTCACCAACTCTGCCGTTGAACTTATCCAGACTCAAAGCGGTATCTATCTGCCGGTTTCCCTGCCCGCCAAACCGGTCCAATTCCCCAATGCGCCGGCCCGCCTGAACCTTGATTTGCGTTTTCTTGAAGCCTTTCTGCCCGAAGGCCAATTCCTAAGCCCCCTGGATGTTAAAATCGTAAAATGGGACAGTAAAAACAAAAAACCTTCAAACATCTCCGTAGAATTCCGCACCGAATACGACCTCTACCCCAAAACCATGACCATCGTCTGGCAGCGTACTGAAACCACTGCTGCCGACTATGCCGTCTGCTTCAACGGGCCTGTCTCTCTCGATAAGCCTGCGGCTCCTATCCCCTTGATAGGTGCCGGCGAACCATTAAGCGTCGGCCACACCGATCTCACCTCCGCCGGACAGGGTCTGGCCGGTTACCCCGTCATCCTCGACTACAATAATGACGGCCTCGACGACCTTCTCATCTCCTATGTCATACCCCGTCGCATATTCTTCTACGAAAACATCGGCACTGTTCGAGAACCTGTTTACAAAGCACCCGAAATCGCCTTCGCCGGAAAATCACTGCTAACCGTCGACATGTTCCAGCAAAGCGACGGCACCATCTACGCTTATTCCTGCAAAAACCAAATCGTCAATCTTTGGAAAAGCCTCGATACCCCCGAAGGCAAAACCATCGAGCATCAGGCCAAATTCCCCCTGGCCGGTCTCGCCGAAGATGAAGTATTCGACATTTCCCTCGTTGACGCCAACGCCGACGGAACTCGCGATTTGCTCATCGGTGCATTTAGCGGTACGTGGTGGTGGGACGGCTCAGACCCATGGAACAAGGGACATGGCAACCCCAACATCGGCTATGGCCGCGGTTACGACCAGTACAACAAATGGTACGGCGATCCGCCTGTCGGTTCCGTTTACCTTGTCCTAAATAACGGCACCGATACCGAACCAGAATTTGCCCCCGCCCAAAAACTAAACGTTAATGGTCGCCCTATAGAGATACCTACTACGCAGATGTCGGTCGCTCTGGCCGACATCAATGTTGACGGAACTCTCGATTTGCTCCTCGGCTGCGGTGTGGACCAGAGCCTGATTTATTATAATACCTCCAAAGACCCCACCCGAATCGAGCTGGCCCTGCCGGTCGGCGCCTATCGCGACTCTACAGTATCTCAATACAGCTACTTCGACCAGCGTTTTGAGGTTTGCGATTACAACCATGACGGCAAAACTGATATTCTCGTCGGCTCCAACCCCGGCATAACCGTTGTTTGCGAAATCGAAAACAGTTTGCTCGTCGAAACCGAGATTCTCGAATTCGCCGGTGCCAACCTTTGGTCCGAGTCCCTGGTCGTGCCCACCATCGTGGACCTCAACGGTGACGGTCTTTGGGATGTCGTTACCGGCGACGCATCTGGATTCCTCAATTATTTCGCTAACAGCGGTACTAAGACCTCCCCGATTTTCGCCACCCGCGAAAAACTCAAGGTCGGCGGTAAGATATTCCGTCCTACCGCCGGATACAGCGGCTCAATTCAGGGGCCCAACGAATCCCGCTGGGGCTATCTCGCCCCCAACCCTTGCGACTTCAACGGCGACGGCAAAACGGATGTAGTACTCAGCGACATCACCGGCTACAATTACTGGCTCAAAAACATCGCTCCGCGAAAAAACGATTATGAATTCGCCGACCCCCAATACCTTGATATTGACACCTGGCCCCTCAAAAACCGCTGGCGTACCCGTCCGGCGATGTGGTACACCGACAAAAACCTAAAAACTCCCTCAGCACTCGTCACCAGCGACCCCGAAGGCTTCCTGACCCTCTACCCCAGAGACTTAATCAAAGGCCCCGCCGCACTTGCTCCCGGAAAAAGGTTGAAATTCACCACCGGTAGTGATATTAAACTTGACGGCCCCAGTGGCTACAATGGCAGAAGCAAATTTTGTGCTGTCGATTACAATACCGACGGCATAACCGACCTGCTCGTTGGCCAGCCCCGACGCGGCATGACCAACGCCGGCCAACGTTACGACCTTGCCGTCGAGCCTTACGCCTACGTTGCGATACTTATCAACGCCGGCACAAACGCCGAGCCAGTGTTCAAGCCAGCCCGGACTCTGGCCCTGGCTGACGGCGAAAAACTGTATTATGGCACCCATTCCTGCTCACCTGCGGTATGGGATTACGACGGCGATGGCCGCCAGGACATTTTTATTGGAACCGAAAGAGGTTACGTACGCTGTTTTAATCGCGCCCTGTTCGACGACGATTCACAGATTATCAGTATCCCTAAGTAGTACACAGGATTTATAATGAATAACTTACCCCAAGGCATCTGGTCAGTAATGCTGACCGCCTTCCATGACGACAAATCAATCGACCTCGACGGCCTGAAGCATCTGACCGATTTTTACCTCCAGCACGGTTGCGACGGCCTGTTCGCCGCCTGTTCTTCCAGTGAGGTAATGTTCCTTTCCAAAGAAGAGATCATCACTCTCTGCCGCGAAACCGTCAAGCACGTCAACGGGCGAGCCGGTGTTGTCGGCGGCGCTGTCTTTCAAGGCTCGATTCAGCAGCAAGCTGATTTCGTCCGCGAGATCGCCGATACTGGTGTCCAGGCCGTAGTAATAACCACCAACCAGATTTGTCCCCAGGACTCTACCCCTCAGCAATGGCGTGACAGTTTTTTCAAGCTGCTCGACCTGACCGACGTTCCTTTGGGTATCTACGAATCCCCGTTCCCCTTCAAACGTCTGCTCACCCCCGAAGAAATGAGTTATATCAGCCAGACCGGCCGTGTGTTTTTCCATAAGGACACCTGCTGCGAAATAAACCAGATCAAAGACAAACTCACCGCCGTCAAAGATTCAACCCTGAACTTTTATAACGCCAACGTCCATACTTTGGTAGACTCCTACAAAGCCGGCGGCCACGGCTATTGCGGCACCGCGGCCAATCTCTACCCCGAACTGCTCCAAAGCGTCTGGCGGAATTTCGATAAAGAAAACTATAATCCCGCCAAGATGGATTTTATTATCGCCGGCGAACAATCTTTCTGCAAAACTTACCCTTGCGCCGCCAAATATTTCCTAAAACTTAGAGGGGTTAAAATGGGCCTCACCTGCCGTATGGAAACCAACCCCTTCGAGGAAAAAGACCGCCAGACCCTCATACGTCTCTTTCTTGACATGCAGCAGCTAACCACCACCCCGCCTCGCAAACTAAACTATGCCTGACCCGGCAAGCAAATCGGTGTGGTTAAACTTGCTGAAGGCCTCAACGTGTTAAACTTCGGCCTGGCCAGAGGCCGTTTTTTTGCTAAGGCCGCTTCACAAGTACATATTTTTTGCGGAATTCGCCGGGGCTCATTTTCGTTTCTTTGCGGAAGAAGCGGGCCAGGGCGTGACTGCTGGAATAGCCGAGAATATCGGTAATCTGGGAAATAGTGAGGTTTGTCTCCAGAAGCATTTTTTTAATTTGGTTGGAACAGACGCTTTTGATTTCGTCACGCAGGGAACGATTGAGGACTTTTTTGAATCGCTTCTGGAGGACGCGCAGGCTGAGGCCGACCTCTTCGGCTACGTGCTCGACCTGAATATCCATACGGGCGTGCTGTCGAATAAAATTCAGGGCCCGGGCCACGTCCTGATCCTCAACAGGAAGAGTATCGGTTGACTGGCGGGTTACGACTTCGGTGGGCCTGATTATAATTTGATTGTTTTCATAGCGGTATTGCCTCATGAGACTGTCCAACAGCCAGGCGGCTTCATACCCGCCTCGTTCGCTGTTGATGCCTACGCTGGAGAGAGGCGGGTCGGAAAATTCACAGATCAATTCATCATTGTCAACACCTATGACAGAAATTTCCTCGGGAACTTTTATCTGGACGATTTTACAGGCTTCGATAACGTGCTCAGCCCGATCGTCGTTACAGGCCATTACGCCAACAGGCTTGGGCAGTGATTTGAGCCAGGCGACCATTACGTCTTGCTCCTCTTCCCAGGAAAGTGATGCCAGCGGCTTGGGCTGATGGTAAATCGACACATCAGCCTGAATTTTTTTTATCTCAGCCCGAAAACTCCGGCCGCGAGTATGAGACCAGAACATTTCATCCAGACCACAATAGCCAAAGTGCATAAAGCCGCGTTCGATAAGATGGCGGGCAGCCATGGTACCAATAGCAGTGTTATCTAAAACAAGTACGTTGTTCTGGGGATTTTCGGCAATCTGTTTGACGATTACAACAGGCAGTCCCGCAGCAATAAAATCCTGAACCTTCTCCGGTGAGCGTGTGATAATCCCATTGACACCCCAGGTGAGCAGCTTGTCCTGAAAACTTCGCTTTTCGACCTGACTGTCGCGAAAGAATGGGTCTTCCTTATCGAGATAGAAATGCCAGTTACCCTGAGTGCGGGCGAAACGGGCAATGCCGCGCAGCAAACCGCGTTCATGACCGCGATAGCCTTCAATCATCAGAGCGACTTTTCGAGGCCCTTTTATCATTTTGCGATAGCTCGATTATAATTAAACATGTTTGTATATAGCGTATCGGTTTCCGCCGGTCAAGTTATATGCTGTTTTCTCTACTTTGCATCAAGGCTGCCATATCGTCGCGGCGATGTGCTGTTCGGGTTTCTCGTCAGTAGTAAAATAGTAAACGGTAACGACCTTGCCGTCGGGCCGCTGCACCGAACGGGGATAGCCCAGATCCCAGCTCTTGCCGTCGTCGCGGAGGATAATTTCATCGGACCAGGTTTGACAGTTGTCGGAGCTTAGTTTGGCTCTTATACCTTGCGGCACGCCTCGCCAGCCGTAGGTCAGGCAGATTCGCCCATCGGCAAGTTTTATGAGGCTGGCGGGATTCCATTGGCCCCGAACGGGATTGCTGAGGAACTGCCAGGTCTTGCAATTGTCTTCCGAACGATAAATATCCATCCATTTGACATTATTCTGCGAAGCGCGACGCTGACGCAGGGCACTGATATAAGTTCTCTCGGCAACTTTAACCGTCGCGGGCATGGTGGTATAGTCACCGTCGCCAACTTCCAGCGGCGGACAGGGTGACATATAGGAAAGGAATTCGAAAGTGCCGCCGCCATTGCTGGTCTTGAAAGCCATGCAGCGATCGGGTTTGCCGTCCGGTTTGTCAACGGGAACAAAAAACAAAGCCTCACACTGGGAATTAACCATATAATCCGTGCGGGAACGTATGCCGACCTGGTCCATTTTGGGTAATTCGAATGGGCCGAACCAGGACTGTCCCCGGTTGTAGGAATAACACAGGCGGCGATAGCGAAGCTTCATAGCGAAATCGGGATGCGTAAAATTGATGTGTCCGTGGGCGGATTCATAGGGCTTGTCGTTCGCGAAAGCTTCGGGGTATTCAACGGTCCAGGTCTCTCCACCGTCGGTACTGCGAGCCTGGATGGTCTGGAGCGGCACGGACGGGTCATGGCTATGACCATCGGGATTATACAGATAATCGCCGAGATTGAAGCCAACGACTATTTCGTTGCCCCAGGACCAGATGCCCTCATTAGCGGGCCAGCCGCAGAAATTTTCGGGATTATAATAAACAATCACATCTTGACTCTGAGCAGCCAAAGGCAGGACGCAAAACAAGAGAATGAAAAGCACAAAGATTGAGTTACGCGAATAATTCATATAATCAGCCTTTTAGTTTTGGAGCCATCCTGAAGCGAGGATCGCCAGGTCGGTAAGATTCGTCATACAGTCTTTGTTAAGATCACCGGCGGGACACAAATTCCAGCGGTCATCGGAACAGCCCACCAGAAATGGTTCAAAATTAACATGGTCTGAAACCGCATTGGCCTGCCCGGCAGGATTTAACTGGGCATGATAAGGACCGGTATAGTGGCCCCAGTAATTATTCTCGGCAACTACCGCAACCGTGCCGGAGTTGGCAATCGCATAGCTCGTGTTCCAGTAAATACCGTTTGACAAAATCGCAAGCTGGTCCTGCGAACCCAGCACACGGATGCCATAGGAATTTTCGTAAATATCGTTATTGATGATGGAAACGTTGAGAGCGTTATCATAGATTACTATCCCATTTACACAATCATGAATGGTGCAGGAAAGGATATCAACGTTGTCATTGTCGCCATAAACGGTAATGCCGTCGGTGAGATTGTCGGTCTGGAGAATGCAATTTTCCATACGAAAATTTGTTACCGGCGAAACGGCATTGGTATTAGATCTACCTACCCGCAGCAGGTAGGTTAGCGATAAAGTCTGGTTGCGAATAGTGAAACCATCGATGCTTATATCGTCAGAAATAACACACAAGCCATTACCACTGATATTTATAACGGTGTTTTCCGGGCCGGCAGAAGCTATCAAGGTAATAGATTTGTCGATATTAAAACTGCCCTCATCGTAAGTTCCAGCGGGAATATAAACCGTCGATCCGGCATCAACCGAAGCGATTACCGTCTGAATATCAGCAAAAGCGTAAACAGTCGTTTTGCCGGGATTGAGATTATCATAATCGACCGCCGCGACACCGGAACCGCTATAGCCGATGATTTGTCCGGCGTTGATATAATTTTCTATCAGCGTTTGCTGGTCGCCGGGCAGGATCATTTGCCCCTGAGAAATATTGATAAGAGCATTAGACCCCATCGTATTCAAAAATGAAACCTGAAGTATGCCGCTATTTATATTAATCTGAGCGGAGCCGCTGGTCGTGCCGGCAGTCGGGTCATAGCCAAAACAAGCACCAACACCCTCGGTATCTCCATTGATATTCAGCAGTCCGCTGTCGATATTGACAATCCCGGTATATGAATCCCCCGCGGCGACAATCAAATCACGCGTATTGACAGTACCGCCGTCGATATTCAATATCCCGACACCGGCGGTGTCACGGGCCATATACCAATAGCTGGTGTTGGTCAGTTCGCCAGCAACAGTAAGCGTAACGGTTCCCGCGGTGTTCTCGCAGGGGCCGAGAATTTTACGTGGGACAACACTAACACCGGAAGCGATAATTATGGTCTGGCCTGCACCGTCAAGAATGACTCTTTCAGCAGGTGGAGGAATAATATCCCCGGTCCAGTTTTGCACTGTTATCCAGTTATCATCAGAACCGCCGCCATCCCAGTAATAATCCGCCGCAAATGACAAAGAAACGAACGAAAAACAACCCGCCAAAATTAATATGGTTTTTCTGGATATACTAATCATAAAAATTTCCCTTAAAATCAAGGCTGCCATATCGTTGCGGCAATGTGTTGTTCGGGCATTTGCTCGGTATGATAATAATATATACTCACAATCTTTCCGTCCGGCAGTTGGGCCGAGCGGACATAACCAATATCCCAGCTTTTGGCATCATCACGAAGAACGTATTCTTCCGACCAGGTTTCGCCGTTATCGGAACTAAGTTTGGCCCTTAGGCCCGGCTTCTCGCCACGAAAACAATACACCATCACAAGTCGGCCATCCTCAAGATGCAGCAGCGAAGGTGGATTATTAACGTTATCGACAATCTCAGATACCGACTTCCAGGTTTTACCCAGGTCACCACTGCGGTACAATTCCAGCCATTTGCGTTTTTCCACCCGCTGACGCAAAGCAGTCAACAGCGTGTTCTGGTCCAGACGAATCGTAGAAGGCATAATCGAAAACGCGAAACGCTCAAACTCAACGGGCGGGAAATCTTCTGCTGTCATCCAGCCTTCAATTTCCCAGCTTAGTCCGCCGTCACGAGTACGGGCCGCAAAACTCCGACCGTAATTACCGCCGTAATCAGATGCTGTTGAGAATATCAGGCAGTCATGTTTGTCCAGCACGATATAATCAGTTCGACACATAATAAGCTTCGAGCCAAAATCCGGTAAATCGTAAGGCCCCTGCCATTGCCCGCCGCGATTATAGGAAACATAAAATCTTTGGGCCCGCAGCTTCATAGCGAAATCCGGGTGGGCAAAGTTTATTGCTCCTGCAAGTTTCTTACTGGCGAACTCGCCGGTTTTATAACGGTCGGGATCTTCCAGATAAGCAGGCGGTGCGATTTCCGCGGGCTTTTCAACCTGCCACGATTGGCCACCATCGATACTGCGAGCGAAATAGATCGCCTTGGGGCTCTGGCGGTCGATACTGTGGCCGCTGTCATTTTTGTCGTAACTGGCAACCTCAAACCCAACCAGCAATTCATTACCCCACTGCCACAACCCCTCATTGGCGGGCCAGCCGCAAAACTGTTCCGGCGAATGATAAACTACTAGATTTTCACAAACATTTGTCCCCGCCGGCTTATCATCAGCAAGTATGTACATACAACCCGTCGAAAAAGCCAAAACAATACCCATCAATAATTTCGCCAGAGGTTTGACTAAAGGCATTTACGGTTCCTTTACAAAATAGACTATTATTTCGGTCGTTAATTGATTCTAACATTTTTTTCGCCAAAATCTTTACCATTTCGTGACTAAATACAACCATTTTGCGAACAAGTCGATGAACACCAGAACAATTTGGCATATCCACTTATATAACAGTATGTTAGGTATTACATAATAAACATCGGTATTATTCAGCCACTGGGAATATCGCGAAAATCATAAAATATTTAGTCGAGGAACATCTCTTGTTCGTAAAGTGGGTCTAATTTGGCGCAAAGTGGGATTGCCCCAAGTCGATAATAATCAATAGAATATAATCGTACAAGCTGACAAGCTGCTTGTTTAACGCAGAACAGAGAAAACTTTTTTTGAAGGAGAACAAGAAATGATGAAAAACCTGATTGTTTTGCTGGCGGTTACCATGGTTAGTACCTACACCGTCGCTGACCAAACCTGGGACGGAGGCGGAGCCGACGACCGCTGGCTGACCGCGGAAAACTGGGACGCTGACACTCTGCCTGATGCAGGCGAACGGGTTCTGCTGGAAGAAGCCGGCGGAACGATCCTGATTGAAGAAGGCGACTATGTGAACCCCCGAAAGATCATCGGACCAACATACAACACGCCCGTTACCACAACGATGACATTCACCGGCGGCGAAATGCAAAACACCAGCTACTGGAATGTCGCTACCGTTTCCATGGGCACCGGCATAATCAATATTACCGGCCCGACCTCTTACATTTATACCCGTGACCTGGTATTGGGCGATAACGGCGGTATCGGTATTCTGAACATGACCGCCGGCAAACTGGAAATCTACGGTGACAACAATACAACTGGCAGCAATACTGGTTTTTTTGTCCCTTTTCAGGACAGCGAAGCCAGCGAAAGTTATGTCAATCTCGACGGCGGTGTAATCACAACTGGTTATCTTATGATGTACGCGGGTGGTGTTATTGACATAGGCGGCAATGGCAGACTGGAAATCGCCGGTGACCAGAGAACGCAGATTCAAACGTGGATCGATGCCGAGATGATAACCGCTGAAGACGACACTCTGGACCCCACAGTAATTTATGACGGCACCGATACCGTCCTCATTTCTCCCAACAATAATGAATACCTCTTCAATGCCTGGGGACCCTCACCGGGAATAGGTACACTTATTCCTGAACCCTACGTCACCCTGACCTGGGAGCCCGGAGCTACCGCTGACAAACACGATGTGTATTTCGGCACCGACCCCTGTAGTCTTGCCCTGGTGGCCGATGATATCGAAACCACCTCTTACGAACTGGGCGAAGTAGACTTTGCCGCAACCTATTACTGGCGGGTCGATGAAATCGACCTGGATACCCCGGAAACCTATACCGGTGATGTCTGGTCATTTAGCACCCGCGGCTCTCTGCCGGTAGAAGAATTTGAAACCTACGTTGGCGACCCGAACCTGGAGCTGGTCTGGGCCGAAGGTGCCGGTGTGGATGTATCCCTGACCGGCAGCCCTGCTCAAGGCGGCCAGGCCATGCAGGTGGCGTACAACAACTCGGTCGCGCCTTTCTATTCCGAAACGACCGCCACGGGTCTGCGGGAAGATTTCAACAGTTACAGCGTGGTACAAATGCAAGTATGGTACTATGGCGCTACGGCAAATTCCGGCGAGAAAATGTACGTCGAAATGAGTGACGGTACCAACACCGCCCTGGTTCAGAACGACGCCATAGTCACTCAAGACCCAAGCTGGAACATCTGGCGTATCGCCCTGAGTGATTTCACCGACGCCAACCCAACTCTGGACATGACCAGCATCGACACCATGACCATCGGTATCGGCGACAAGAATAGTCCCCAGGCCAGCGGCTCAGGTACGATTTATGTCGATAACTTGCGGCTCCGTTTAGCTCAATGCCTCACCCCGCCGACATACGACCTGAATGACGACTGTGCGGTTGATTTGTCAGATTTCGCCCTGCTGGCCAGTGAATGGATGGCAAACGGCATCTGGCCGTAAAACGTAAACCTCCAGGCGGCGGTGTCGCTAAACACGGCACCGTCGCATTTTTTAACTTACACTTTTGCATAAACAACGTAAGCAGGCCCCCAAAAGGATTATGAACAATGGAAAAACGTAAAGGTTTCACCCTGGTTGAACTGCTGGTAGTTGTGGCAATCATTGCCTTGCTGGTATCAATTCTTTTACCCGCATTGGGCTCGGCCCGCAAAGAAGCCAAGAACGTTGTCTGTATGTCCAATCTGCGTCAATGGGGGCTGGGCTACGCGATGTATCTGGAAGACAACAAGCAGTTATTCCCCAGCCAGTTCAATATTCGCCTGAAACATGCCTGGCCGGAACTGCTGGACACCTACATCGGCGCTCAGCAGGAGCTTTACCTTTGCCCCGAAGCCGTCATACCCGAAGATCAAAGCGGCAAACATCCGCACGCTGCCTGGGGCGGTTTTATTCCGCAATGGAATGAGACATACCCGCATTTTAGTTATGGGCAAAATGACTGGATTCTAAGCCATTGGAACGACTTTCAAACCAGTATGGCCCCGGCCGACGAAGCCAAACTCTGGAAGCAGAGTGTTTTCAGTAACGCCTACATGATCCCCATACTGGGCGACGCGAGCTATCCTTTCGCAAACAATCCTTATTATAATGACAGACCGGGTTCGATTGTCCCCGGCAAACACGCCTGGGACGAAACTACCGGCAATAACATGGCCCGTTTCTGCATGGACCGCCACAACATGTCGGTCAACTGGGTTTTCATGGATTTGTCGGTACAGAAGGTCGGCCTGCGTGAGCTTTGGGACCTGAAATGGCATCGGAAATGGAACGAGTATAATCTGCCCGAACACACCTGGCCGGAATGGTTGAGCAACACCAAAGATTATCTGAATTTCAGTGCCCGCTAATCCTTCTTTTTCTGCGGACGAAAACAATCCGCCGACTAAGCAGAAGTGGTAACTGAACCTGGAGTTAGACTTTTCGAGCCATTTTAACAGCTCTTCTATTGCTCGCCGCCGCTTCTTCAAAATGTCTATTTGGGCTCAAAACCCCATTTACAAGACGCTCGGTTATAAAATTTTCAAAAGCAGCTAGATTCTTCCATTTCAACGCACAATTCACTTCCCTGCCCCCCTCATCAACTACAGTGCGACCCTCATCGGAGACTGTTAGCGTCGTTCTCTGCATCTCCAGGAAATCTGTACTCAACGCCATATAAACCGCCACGGTATCAAACAGCGTTGAGCTTATTACCGGAAGTTCGGAGATGACAGCATAAGGATGTACGTCATAGCCTGGTCTCTCAATCCAGACTTCATAATTTTCCATCAAGGCCCTCATTAAGGGCAGTTTGCAGTTATAAACTCTCTGATAATTTTCCCCCTTCAATTTAACCATGCCGCAAGTATCCAGCGGAGTTATAGTAATATCCCAGTCTGAGGCAAATATTTTCTGAGCCGAGGCAATATCATTGACAACATTACATTCCTTTGCAGGCATCGTGGTTCCGTTATAGCCCACATAAACACTGCCCAGCATACCTGCTATACGCGAGCGAGAAGTGATTCTTCTGTCCACATCCAAAGCAGCCGCAATATTTGTCAATGGCGCCAGAGTCAAAAGCGTTACTTCTCTATCGCTTCGCATTATTGTATCAGCAATAACACTAGCGACTTGCCGGCGAGTATAGATTTTGCCCGGATATTTTGCGAGGTCATAATCTTTTGCCCAGGAATCGCAATAGCAATTCATTTTCACGTCCGACAAACCTATCCCTATCGGAATATCACACCGACCTGCCGCTTGCAGCAGTTTGGCGGTAATCTTTGCCCGCGAAAGGGTATCCCCCACGGATGTGGTAATCAGCTTGATATCAAATTCCGGACTCTGCAATAATAACGCCAAAGCCCAGGCATCATCAATATCGCCCCCAATATCAGTATCAACGATTATAGGTATTGTCGGCCTGTCCAATTCTGCTTATTCCTGTATGCGTAGCTAAAATGTGTCAAATCTACCATAACATCTAGCTTAGCAGGCCGGACAGAGGAAAAACACCTCACTTTGTGACTAAATAGAACCATTTTACGAATAAGATGACGGAAGATTATGTATATTTGCAGGAATCCACTGTTGTTTGGGCGTGGGCCTGGCGAAAAATCTTGGTTCTCAGCTAAAATTGAATTGCCGGGGGATGTCCTTAATATACCAGTTCACGGAAACCTTCAATAATGTGGAATGTTACCATATTGGTATTATGGGCACTATCAGCGTTTTCGTTGCCCGAACGAGATAATATAACCAGATCGTCCCCATCTATGGCCATCGAAGCATAATGACGGGATTGTATTTCCGTAGGGCCGACAGCAACCAGGCCGGCAAAGCACCAGTCGAAAAGATTTTTGGAGAAATGCAGTTGCAGCCTTCTTCTTTCGTTCTCAGGGCCGCCAAATCTATCAGCGGGTAAATACTGGGCCTGAGTCATGCTGTCGGTAGATTGGGTACTCAAGAGCCAATAAAGCTGGGTAACATCATCATAGAGAATGTGAAACCGCATCTGGCCGCCGGGCAGGGCCAGATAAACCAGATTCTTGCCGGATGGCGCCGCCTGAATACGCGTACGCATGGAACCGTCGGCATATTCCACAACTTTCAGCATACACGCCAGGTTAGTCAAGCCGGTATTAGCCCGCATAATAAGATGCATGGTCTTTTCTTCGGGGTCGTAGAGATTATGATACGGGTCAACGATTTGCACAACATTGGTTTCCAGCCATCCCATAGGACTGAAACTACGCGTGCCGGCATTGGGGAAATAATAGCGGTCAGGGTAAAACGCGGGATAGAACGGCAAGCCGAAAAGAGTATCTATTGTTTGGTCGTCAAAATAATCTACATACGCACCCGCAGTTGATAATGTCCAGTTGGAGGCGACAAGAAGATTCTGAGTTATATCGCCACGCAGAAGAATGGGAGCAAACTCCGCCACCGCCCAAGCCTCAGATTCATCGTACTGGTATCTTTCCATGGCCAGGTAAACATAATCACCTTTGTACCATATCCCGGCGGCTGAACCGTTCCATGATTCACCGCTGGTCAGAAGGACATGGCTGCTCCAGGTTAGTCCCCAGTCATCGGAGCGGCTGATTCTCAGGTCTCCCCGTTGGCCCAAGATGTAGAGCTTTTCACCGGCGACAAAAGAACGGGCATGAAGAATATCAACATTGGCACGATGCTGCCAGGAGCGGCCGTGGTCGTCGGAAGTATAAACAAAAGTTCGCCCACCGGCGGCTACTTCCGGTATTTGGTTGTAAACAGTGTCATCTCCGCTAACCTGAAAAGTCGCCACCAGTCTTCCGCCGGGACAGACAGCAATACCGGGAGTAGAAGTATAAATAGCGGTATCGGGAACCGTATAGAGGATACTCTCTGATGCTATGGTGGCAATTGTACGGCCAGCAGCTCCCGAAGTGCCGATATGTTCAACGGCGGGATTGTCGGTTATCTGCCAGTTATTCGCCAGGGCTGCAAAGTCAACCATATCAACCACGCAATCACCGTTGGTATCACCCACAACCCGGTAACCTTGCAGAGTCAGGGCTTCACAATCGACGCCGTAAATCGCCTGGAGTATGCTGCCGTCATTACCGTCAGAAATTATTTTAAGTGACCAGCCCTGTGTCTGGGCAGTGCCGGAAATCATTCCGGCAAAGTCAACCGAAGTTAAATCCGCCGCGAAAGACGCTATCTCATAGACTCCTTCGAGTGCTTCGCCCGCAAACGAAGTATCAATGGTTCCCGCGATAGTATAATCAGCCAAATTCGTACTGGTCAGAACCAATGGCTTGTTGGTGTCCTCATTTACCACAAAATTCAACTGGGCATTTGTGCGCATGTTTATCGCTGAAGCTTCGACAAGGCCGTTGCCAGCGAAGGTTATCTGGGCAGTACTGCCCGCGGCCATATCAATACTGCCGGCATTGACTATGCCGCTGTTTACAACCAGGCTGCCCGGCCCAACATATCCTTTGTGAGGGCCTATACCACCGATTATGAGATTGTCACCGGCGTTGAATATTCCGCCATTAACAATAACATCTCCGTTATGGCCGGCACCAATCCAGGTATCAGTGGCAGTAAACGTACCTGCCTGCATAATGAATGTCCCAGTATCGCCGCCGGTACTCCAGTAGTCACCGCCGACCTCGAAATCGTCCAGCGAAACATTGCCGCCCTGCATAGTCAGCAGTCCGGGGTCATCCGCACCGAGAAAACAATCTTTTCCGCTGCCAAAGGTGATATTCGTACCAGCATAGATAATCGGGGACTGGCTACCAATATCAGAAATCATCACCGAATTAACAAACGGGATACTATTTCCCCAGTTTTGCGTATCGGAAAAATCCTGACTGACCTGCCCGGTCCATACAGCAGTTAATGCCTGAGCCGAACTAATCATTATTAACAGACTCATGGCTATCCTGAATACAAATTCAACCATTTTAACCTCAATAAATTAGTCTGCGGAAATTGGTAATTTTATGGAATGTGATTACATTGCCGTTATGGGAACTTTGGGCGTTTTTGTCGCCCGAACGAGACAGTATTACCAGGTCATCGCCGTCCACATCCATCGAGGCGTAATGGCGGGCCTCTTTTTCTGATGGCCCCACGGCAACCAGACCGGCAAAACACCAATCAAAAAGATTTTTGGAAAAATGCAGTTGCAGTCTTCTTCTTTCGTTATCCGGCCCGCCGAATCTGTCCGCCGGGAGATACTGCGCCTTTGTCATGCTGTCGGTTGATTGAGTACTTAAAAGCCAGTATAAGCCGCTGGGTTTATCATATATTACATGGAAGCGCATGTGTCCGCCGGGCAAGGGGACAAAAAGCAGGTCTTTGCCCGAAGGTGCCTGCTCCAGCTCGGTTACCAGCGAACCATCGGGCTTGACAACACATTTCGCGATACAGGCGATATTGGTCAGGCCGGTATTGGCCCGCATAAGTAAATGGATAGCTTGACCTTGCGGGTCGTAAAAATAATGATGTGGATCATAAATTTTTACTACATTAGTTTCCAGCCAACCTATCGGGCTGGCACTGCGTTTGCCCGCATCTGGTAAATAGTACCTATCTGGGTAAAAAGCCGGCTGAAAAGGTATGCCAAAATAAGTTTCCAGTTCCTTGTCGTTGATAACATCTTTAAATACGGGGGCGGACCAGAGGTCCCAGTTTTCTTTTTTGGTCAGGTCTTGACTTACTTTACCTCGGAAAAGTATCGGTGCCAATTCAGCAACCGGCCAGGCCGACGAATCGTTACACACACGTTTTTCCAAAGTAAGATACACATACCCGCCGTCATGCAGTACCGTATTGGCAGAAGCGTGCCAGCTTTCGCCTTCGGTCAATTCCACGGCTTCCGACCAGGTTTTGCCCCAGTCATCCGAACGGGAGATTCTCACATCGTGCATCTGGCCAATTATATAAACTTTATTGCCGGCGACAAAAGGTCGGGCGTGCATCATATCGAGATTCGCCTGATGCGTCCAGGTTTCGCTATGGTCATCAGAAGTATAAACAAAGGTTCTGCCGCCTTTTTTGACTTCCGGGATACTATCAATCCCTTTGCCGCTAACCTGCATAATAGCGACAATCCTGCCCGTGGGACAAACCACAATGCCGGGAGTGGCAACAAATACGTTTTCAGGGTCAGCGGCAGTGTAAAATACCTGCTCCGTGGCAATAGGCTGAACATGCCAGGTATCAATATCACCGGCAAAAGCGCATAAATTGATAAGTAAAGTCATGATTACAGATAATTTTCTCATGCAGCAAACCCCAAAAAAGGAAGGTAGAAACCAATATTATAACACCACGATGGCAATTTTAATAAACAACATCACCCAGCCGGACAGCGGTACTCGAACCACCAACCCCAATGGGCTCCTGAGCATTCCGGTCACCGTCAATGGCCAAACCAAACATGCCGCAAGTAACATCCTGCCATTCCAGGAATTCTGCATGGCCGTCCAGAAAACCATAATTCCTGCCGCCTTCTTCGGGACGCTTATCTTTGTGGGGAAGATGTGCCCAGAGGCTGCCATCTAATTTGGTCATCCAGTTATAGCCCTGCACTTGAGATTCGCTGAGAGTGTCCCAGGCATTACTAACGCCGCTTTTCCGGCGTAAACGCGGGAATGTCCGCACGGTATAAGCCGACTCAAATAATTCGGTAATCGCGATAAGATTATTCAGGCGACGGGCATTGTGGCCCCCGAAAGTTGTCAAAACACTATTGGCGAAATAGCTTAATCCCACATTGCCGGTACCTTCCATATCCTGGTGATAATCATTACGCAGACTCGGACAGCATTTCGACTCCGGCTGATTTTCCCAGCTGATGTACGGGTCAATCCGATAGGCCCAGCAGTAGTAAGTCGGGTCTGGGTCGGTTAGGCCATGCCCAACATCGCCCTGATTAACCTGAAGGTCGGGATTGACAAAGCTCGTCGGCCGAAAAGCATGTTGCTCCGGAAAAGCATCTCTATTTTCCGACATATAGCCGATGCTGGCCAGAACCATCTGTCGAACAAATGACATGCAAACAACCTTTTGGGCTGCCTGACGGGCCTGGCCTAACGCCGGCAGAAGTATCGAAACCAGCAAAGCGATTATCGCTACGACCACGAGCAACTCAACCAGGGTAAATGCTTTTTTCTTTTTATTCATTTAATTTACCTGCCCTGCTATTTTTGATAGAGTAAGGAATATCGGCAGGAGCATTTGCAGACCCCTGCCGATCCAATTTATAGTTGCCTCTTACCAGTTAGGTGTGTGATTAATATCTTCGGGATTGTTATTGCCAAGCCAACCGGCGGACATTACGGCAAAATCATTCAGGTCAACATCACAATCTTTATCAAAATCAGCTTCCAGACCAAAGCCAGTCGCAATAACTTCTTCGCAAGTCGCAAAGTCAGGTGAGTAGGTCGCCTGAAGAATACTGCCGCCATTACCATCCAAAACTATCGCTAGTGACCAGCCTGCTGCCGCTGATTCTGCGGACAATTTATCAACTACCGGCTCAGAACCCGACTCTATCTGATTCAAATCGGTGACGGACGAAATAATATCAAAAGGAATGTTGGCAATCGGGTCACCGGCAAATTCAAGATAGATTTCGCCGCCTATTGTCACATCTTCATAAGTTATAATGAAAGTGTCTTCCGGGTCATAATCATAAACGTCAATTCGAGAATCGCTCAAAGAGCTCTCATCAAGAACAAATTTGATAATCGTGGGAGTAAGAAGACTAATCGAACCCGCCCGCAATCTGGCGGCACCCGCGATAGTCAGACGAGTAATCGCTTCGGGGTCGCCGATACGAAAATATGAGTCACTGGGCTCAGCCGCGTTGTCGTCATAAACTTCCAGCAAAGCATCACCGCTGAGATCAACCTCAGCCAGACAACGAGGGTCTCTGCCGACATTGATATGCTCACAGTTTAGTACTCCACCGGTCATATTCAGATAACCGGTTCCGGCAAAAGGCACATAGTAAGCGATAGTTGTCCCGTCTGTACTTATGCCCATCAGGTCACCGCTTTCCGTACCGACGGTCACAAAAGAACCGGCATTGACAGTTCCGCCGTTAATCGTGAGAATGCCTAAATTGCCATGGCCCACAGTAGTATTTGAAGCGTCTACGGTACCGTTTTCGACTATCAAAATACCATTATCGCCATAATGAAGAACATTGTCTTCCCCGTCTTTCTGCGTCCAGTAATCGTCACCAATCCTTAGGCTGCTGACATCCAGTAAACCACCGACCATCTTCACAACACCCAAACCGGTTGTGCCAATATGCATGCTTTTATTATAGGTCCAATCGCCATCCAGAATTGCCGTAGACTCAAATCCGCCGCACAAGCCATGAGCCGTGGCACTGGCTAGATCCCTGCTCCAGTTATCGGCATTAAGCATATCGAAATCACCTAAGGCCACATTTGGATCCCACAATGCCGTAGCTGCCAAAGAGGTACCTGCAAGGCTAGCGGCAACAATCATAATCAACATTAAATTCTTCATTCTACATCTCCTTCTGTGCAAAAAACAACTGTTTGTATTCCTGAAACAGGAAATCCTTTTCGGATACGATAGCAATATTCAACATATTTTCTCTCAGTGCCATGTCTCATTTATCGTAAAAATCACTCCTTCAAGCTACCTCTTTTTGCGCAAAAAAAACCTCATTTTGCAAAGCGGACCTGCATAAACAAACACCTGATACCCTTAGAAAAATACGAAAAAAACTTTTTCCACTTGTGCAAATTCCATACCGACGATATACTTATTACGCATAATGAAGATTTTATTTTGCCCACAATCAATCGGCACCTTCACCGCATGGAGCGATACCCCTTGAAAAGAATAGCTTTATTAATCGAAACCTCACGACTTTACGGACGCAATATCCTCAAAGGAATCGCTCGTTATTCCCACATTTGCGGACCACTTGCTTTTTATTCTGAGACCAGCGGACGAAATAAAATTTCCTTCGCCGAACTAAAAGACTGGAAAATCGACGGAATCATTGCCCGCGATGAAAAACTTGACAAGAAGACGCTCGCTTCAAATCTACCCATGGTGGTTTACGTCAGCCGCACCGAACCATCAAGCTACAAATACCTCATTACCGCCAATAATACTGAGATCGGAGAAATGGCCGCAAACCACCTTTTAGACAGAAAATATAAGCACTTTGGCTATTGCGGATTTGAGGATGTAAGATATTCCAAACAAAGATACGAAGCCTTTGCCGCAAAGGTAGCCGAGCACGGTTTTGAGGTATCGGTTTACGAAAAAACCCAGGCTAATATCAAACGCTCCTGGGAAAAAGAACAAGTCCGGCTTTGCGCCTGGCTGAAATCACTACCTAAGCCTGTCGCGATTTTCGCCTGTATCGACGAACGCTCCCGTCATGTAAGCGAAGCCTGTAAACGCGCTGGACTGAAAGTTCCTGATGAAGTTGCTATCCTGGGCGTGGACAATGACCCATATGTCTGCGACTTGTCCGACCCACCCCTGTCAAGTGTGTCATTAAACGCTGTTAAGGGAGGGTATGAAGCAGCCGAACTGCTTATGAACCTGATAAACGGCAAAAAACCACGAAAAACAGAAATTGTGGTTCAAACTATGGGCGTCAAAACCCGTCGCTCCACCGACACTCTGGCAATTGATGACCCGGAAGTCCTGCAAGCTATCCGATATATAAGATTAAACGCCAATCAGCCTATTCAGGTGGAAGATGTCGCGTCAAAAGTGGCTTTATCTCGACGAACCCTTGAAAAACGGTTTCTGCTGTTAATGGGCAAAACTATTCACGATGAAATCAAACAGGCCCGGGTCGAAAAAATCTCCCAGATGCTTTTGCGTACCAACATCCCTATCCATCAGATAGCTCACAATCTGGGATTCAATAGTGCCAATAACCTGGCCCGCTATTATAAACAAAATAAAGGTATGACCTGTCGGGCATTTCGTGACAAATATGGCAATGTTGACATCAATCCCGGAGCCGATATCATTTGATATAGAATAGTCGCCTGTGACTTAGTTTGCAAAATGATGTTTTTTTTACGCAAAAAGAAGTGGTCCTTCCTCGCTTATTCTTTACAATTTAATTATTGAGATTATAAGCGGTTAACAATTAACAGGATCATCATGCTGGAAAAAGTAAAAATAGCCGACAAATTTCAGGCGGGACAAACCTGGCTGGCAGCACCAACTATCGAAATCACGCCACGGGGACGTTTTATTGCCGCCTGGTTCGCCGGCGGTCCATGTGAACCGTATTCTACAAACTGTATTTTCATCCAAACCAGTCGCGACGGCCAAAATTTCACAAAACCGGAAATCCTGGTGGATTTTCCAGGAATGAAAAGGGTGTACGACCCCTGTTTATGGCTTACGCCGGAAGGTAAATTGTGGCTGACATATAACGTCTCCGACCCGATAGAAAATTACAATTCGTTCGAGATAATAGAATGTAACGACCCCGATGCCGAAGTGTTGCAATGGAGCAAACCCCGAAAATTTGACTTCGGACTGCCTTATTCCTTCCGGCTGAACAAACCGCTGGTCACTTCAAAAGACCGCTGGTTAATTCCTCTAAGCTGGAACCGCAATCCGGTTTACTGGTTCGGTTGCAAAATCGAGGAAAACCGCCGACTTTGGTCAGACCCCGCCGAAATTCTCAAGCTGCGTACCCCTAATCATGAACGCTGGCTGATTGACGGTATCCGCAACCCTGACCGCGACTGGCTGATTAAACAGTTTATGCTGCAGGGAGCGGTTATTTCTGATGACCACGGCAAAAACTGGCATTTCGCAGGTGATGTCGCCGCCCCGGACTGGGCCATTGAATCCATGTTCATCGAAAAACTATCCGGCGAGATTGTAATGTGGATTAGAACCAATGAGGGACATATCTGGGAGTCAATCTCCGCAAACGGCGGAGAGACCTGGAGCGAGGCATACAGCACCGGAATCGTAAATCCCGGCACACGGTTTTATATCGGCAGTATTTCCGAGGGCAGATGGTTGATGATTAATACGGCCGAAAAAGATAATCGCAGCCAAATATGCGCTTATCTGTCAGAGGATGAAGGTAAAACCTGGACCGCCCCCCTGCAAATTGCTCAGGGGCATAATGTCAGCTACCCAGACGCAGTCGAGTTCCAGGGCAGAATTTACTGTATCCATGACAGTAACCGCTATCAGGAAGGCGAAGTGTATATGGTCTCTTTCAGTGTGGATGATATTGAAAAATACAAATATTAAGACTGGTTTTAACAATGTTCGACATCGAATTACAAAAAATATTTCAGAAAAATAAAATAATGGCCGTGATGGTCATTGACAATATCAAGGACGCTGTACCGGCAGCTCGAGCCCTCGCTCGAGGCGGCATCAGATTGATTGAGTTGGCCTGGCGCACAGATATTTCATTTGAAGCATTGCTGGCTATCCGCGAGAATCTCCCCGAACTGACTATCGGTGCAGGAACGGTTATCAAACCGGAACAGGTCCGCAAACTTGCCCAAGCAAAAGTACGTTTTGGGGTCTCACCGGGAACTAATCGCCAGGTTCTGGCAACGGCCAAGGAGTGCGGCTTGGCTTTTGCACCAGGTATCGCGACACCTTCGGATATAGAAACAGCCTTGGAATTTGATTGTAAGATTCTAAAATTCTTCCCCGCTGAACCCATCGGCTCATTGAAGTATCTCAAAAGTATGGCCGCTCCATACGAACATTTGGGTCTGAAATACATCCCGTTGGGAGGCTTAAATGAAAATAATTTCGGCGAATATCTCGCCGATAGCAATATCCTGGCCATAGGCGGCTCCTGGATGCTAAGTCCGAATCTCGTCAAAGAACATAACTGGGAAACAATTACCGAAAAAGCCCGTAAGTGTATTAATTTTGCTGATAAAATCAACGTAAGGAAAAACCCAAATCCTTCCGGAATCGCGGAACTACCCTCAATTTCACACAAGCCGCAAAATAATACTGTGCCCAATTATTAAATCATCTTTTCAGGATTTGTTTGCTCATGTCAAAAGTAGTCACCTTCGGTGAAATAATGATGCGATTAACTACGCCGGGCCATAAACGGTTTCTCCAGGCCCTGCCCGGCCCAATGGACTGTACCTTTGCCGGTGCTGAAGCCAATGTCGCGGCATCCCTGGCCCTTCTGGGGCTGAATTCCTGTTTCGTAACGGCTCTACCTGATAATTACATCAGCCAGGCCTGCCTGAACAATTTGAGACAAATCGGCGTCAAGACCGACTATACAGTCAAGTCCGACGAAGGCAGACTGGGCACTTTCTATCTGGAAACCGGAGCGAATCAACGCCCCAGTAATGTAATTTACGACCGTATGGGAAGCAGTATCAGCCGGGCCGATATTTCTATGTTTGATTTCCCCGACATGTTCAATAACACTGACTGGTTTCATATTACCGGAGTCACTCCGGCCTTATCGCAAGAAGCGTTCCTGCTGTCACTGGAAGCTGTCAAGCAAGCCAAAAAACACCATCTTCAAGTATCGATAGATTTAAATTTCCGCGGCAAACTCTGGAAATGGGACAAAAGTCTTACTGAACGACAACTTGCAAAAAAATCCATCGAACAGATGCTGCCCTTTGCCGATGTGGTAATCGGCAACGAAGAAGATGCTTATGATGTTTTAGACATAAAGGCAGGTAATAGCCAAATCAATACCGGCAAACTCGACATCAGTGGATATATAGCGACAGCGGCTGCGATTGCTCAGCGCTTCCCAAATATCTCCAAAATCGCCTTTACTCTGCGGGAAAGTATTTCCGCCAGTCACAACAATTGGGGAGGTATGCTTTATGATACCACCTCAAAAAAAGCCTGTTTCGGCCCCGCCAATTCGCAAGGTGATTATACACCCTATGAAATCAAAAATATCGTTGACCGGGTAGGCGGTGGAGACTCCTTTTCCGCGGGTCTGATTTACGCTATGCTGGACAATGAATTAAATCAGGATAACGACCTGATTGTTCGCTTTGCCGCTGCGGCCTCATGCCTGGCCCATAGCCTTGAGGGAGACTTCAATTTCGCAAATCGTTCGGAAGTCCTCAGGCTAATGTCCGGAAACGCCTCGGGCCGCGTCGTACGTTAGAAAATTTCCCAGCTCTTAGAATACCTGCCCCCTACCCATAAGGAAGACAAATGACATCCACTTTCAACATGCACTGGATCGATACCACGGTTATTTTGCTTTATCTGGCAGGCGTCATCTGGATGGGCTTTTATTTCGCCAAGAAAAACACTTCCACGGAAGAATATTTCCTTGGCGGAAGGTCATTCAGCGGCTGGGTCATTGGCCTGTCACTCGTAGCGACCTCCATAAGTTCAGTAACATTCATAGCTTATCCCGGCGACGCCTTCAAAACCGCCTGGCTCAGATATATTCCTAATTTCGGGCTGCCCATAGCGGCGGTCGCGGCCCTGGTGTTGTTTATTCCTTTTTTCCGCAAAGCAAAAGTCACCTCCGCCTACGAGTATCTGGAGCACCGTTTCGGCGGCGGCATTCGCACCTACGCCTCAATAGTATACATTATCACTCAGCTAATGAGGCTCAGCATAGTACTCTATCTGGTAGCTTTGCTAATACATGAGTTGACCGGATTCAATCTGAACCTGTGCGTAATCGTCGCTGGAATTTTTGTGGGAACATACACCATCTTCGGCGGCATTGACGCGGTAATCTGGACCGATGTTGTCCAAACTATTCTGTTATTTTTGGGCGGCATATTTTGCCTTATAATCATAATAACAAAACTGCCCGGCGGACTTAACGAAATCATCACTGTCGCCACCGCCGACAACAAACTAAGTTTCGCACATCTTCAAGGCGGCCAGTTAGTCGATACCGCCTGGGGCTTCAGCCTCACCGAAAAAACTTTCACTATGCTGTTCATAGTGGGCCTGCTCGGCTGGCTCAAAGGATTCAGCGCTGACCAGTGCACCATCCAGCGTTACTGTACTGCCAAAAGTGACAAGGACGCACGCTGGGCCGTTGTCGTAACGGTTCTGTCCAGTTTGCCAATTTGGGCTTTCTACATGTTTCTGGGCACCGCCCTGTACGTTTTCTTCAAAGCCAACCCCACCGAAGCCACCACCCAAATGCTCGAAGGAACCAAAAAAGCCGAACAGGTTCTCCCCTTCTTTATTGTCAATTATATGCCCATAGGCTTCCGCGGTCTGGTGGTAGCTTCAGCCTTAGCGGCAGCCATGAGTTCGCTGGATTCCTCCATCAACGCGATATGTACGCTCGGCGTGGTAGACATCTACCGCAGACACATCTCCAAAAATCGTGACGACAAACATTATCTAAGAGTCGCTCAGGTGTTGGCAACTCTGGCCTCTGTGGTAATGATTATCGGAGCACTTATCCTGATTTATACTACTACCAAAACCGTGCGGGAAATGATGGTTATCATAATGTCCGTCTTCGGCGCCGGCCTGCTGGGCATTTACGTACTCGGTTTTTTCACCACCAAAGGCAACGCCAAATCTGTAATTGCGGGTATCGTTTGCACCATCCTGTTTACCTTATGGGTAGTCCTTGGCGACAAGGGAATCCTGCCCGCCTCTCTGGTACTGCCCTTCGATATTTATTATACGCTTATTTTCGGTGATTCAATTATGTTCATCCTGGGTTACTCGCTGACTTCTTTATTCCCCACCAAAAACAAAAAGAACTTGGCAGGTCTTACGGTCTGGACCTTGAAAGACAAACCTAAATCATCGTCATAATACTAACAAAAAATGGAGCATCAGGGTTGAAATGAACCTTTTGTTTATTGTTTAAACGGATTATTGGGGTGACCAAAACCGTGAGGTAACAAGGCCAGTCCATAAATGAATCTGCCAAAGGCAGCACCGGGCCGTTCACTTCCGCCTTCTGCCTGCCGTTCCCCTTCTTCGTCTTGGCAAGTACGCAAAACCACTCTGGAATTGAGATAACAAAAAAACCGACTGCCCCGAAAAGCAGCCGGTTTTTTTTATTAATAATACAAAAGTTCTGAAGCCAAAAGAGGTTAGTTATCTTCCTCTTTGGCGGCCTTAACCTTGGCGACGACGGCCTGGATAACGTTCGGGGGAGCTGGTTCGTAATGGCTGTATTCCATAGAGTAGCTGCCCTGTCCACCGGTTACGCTCTTGAGCTGGGAGTTATACTGCTGGATTTCACTGAGCGGCACCTGGGCCTTGATAACGGTCATGCCGCCGGGCAGAACATCCTGGCCCTGTACTCGGCCGCGACGACCAGCCAGGTCGCCGGTAATATCACCTACATTCTCGGAAGGCACGGTGACTTCGAGATTGACGATGGGCTCGAGCAATACGGGTTTGCACTGCATGAACGCTTTGCGGAAAGCTTCACGTCCGGCGATTTGGAAGGCGATATCCTTACTGTCCACCGGGTGAGTCTTGCCATCGACCAGTGAAACCTTAACGTCCACGACGGGGAAGCCAGCCAATACGCCTTCGTGCATGGCGGCCTGGCAGCCTTTGTCAACACTGGGCCGGAAGGGCTGGTCGATCGAACCGCCGAAAATTTTGTCGACAAATTCATACCCGGCGCCAGATTCATTGGGCTCCAGGTCGATAAATACGCGACCGAACTGACCTGCACCGCCAGACTGTTTCTTGTGCGTATATTCAACCATTTTGGCAGAACCAATAATGGTTTCGCGATAAGGAATTGTGGGCGGCTTGGTCGTCACTTCGATACCACGTCGGCCCTGCATACGAGCGAGAATAACGCGGGTGTGCAGTTCGCCGATACCGCTCATCACCATTTCGTGGGTCTGGCGGTCCTGAACGACCGTGAAGGTCGGGTCGGAATCGCAGAACTCGTGGAGCGCCGCGGAAATTTTGGTTTCGTCGCCGCGGCTCTTGGCTTCGACAGCGAGGCTGAACATGGGCACCGGTACCGGCACGGTCTTGACCTTGCCGGGATCATTGCCGGCATAAACGGTGTTGAGGATGCGTAGGTCGTCGAGCTTGGCGAGCGTGACGATATCGCCGGCTACGCCATCGTCAATCTGTTCGAGCTGGTCACCCTGAAGTTTGTTGACATGGCCGCAACGCATGCCCTTTTTTGCATCGGCAACGTTGACGGTGGTGTCGCTCTTTATCGTGCCGCTGAAAAGACGTACAGTACTGTATTTGATATGACTCTTGGGGTCGGCAGAAACACGAATTACCAGACCGAGAACAGGACCGGAGGCATCGGGTTTAATTTCTTCTTCGGCCTGCTCTTCACCTTCGCCGCTAACAAGCATAGCTTTGACACCAGTAACGGGGCTGGGGCAGGTATCGGCGATTATGTCGAGCAGTTCCCTGACCCCCAGCTCGTTGCGGGCACTGGTGAAGAATACAGGGATTACGGTTTGAGCAATGAGAGCTTTGCCGAAAGTAGAAGCTACTTTTTCAGGCGACACTTCTTCACCACCGAGATAGGCTTCCATAAGTTCTTCGTCAGCTTCGATAACCGTTTCGAGCAGATTGGTGTGGGCTTCGGCGACATCGGTATAAGCACCATCGCCGCTGTCCTGATTGAGACAGTCGATAACGGACTTGCCGTCAGCACCAGCAAGATTGACACAGCGGCATTCCATACCGAATGATTCCTGAATAGCTTCCATGAGGGCGGGCACTTCGTCCATGCTGCTGTCAATTTTATTTACGACAATTGCCAGGGCCATGCCGCGGTCGCGGGTAACCTGGAGCATCTTACGCGTGTTCATCTGGATACCAGCGGCGGCGGAGATGACCACAACCGCGGTTTCGGCACCCATCAGGGCAGCCAGGGCGGCACCGGTGAAATCAGGGTAACCGGGCGTGTCGATAACGTTTATAATCTTACCTTTATGTTTGACATGGCCTACGCCGGAATCAATGCTGTGGCCTCTTTCGTGTTCCTCGTCATCGGAATCAAAAATACTACTTTTATCATCTACACTTCCCAGGCGATTGGTCGCACCACTGGTGTGCAGCATTGCCTCAGCGAGGGTGGTTTTGCCGGCACCGGCGTGGCCGAGCAGAACGATGTTGCGAATATCCTCAATTTTGTAGTTTGCCATGTAATTCTCCAGATACTTCTCGTTTGACTCAGATTGTGATTTACCTCGGTTACCCTTTGCAAATAAAGGACTTAAGCGTACGTCACTATAAGACTTTTAAGTATATAACGGAATTGGGGTTCTTAGCAAGGGATTTTTTTGAGTTTCGGGTTCGTATCCAGAGCAAAAAACGGAAATTGCAAAATACAAATTGGATTGTAATCTGCAAAATTTCCGGTTATTTGTGATAAGAACAGACGAAGAAACGAAACAGAGATAATTATGTAAGGCTTTATAATGAAGAAGCTTATAGCTGTAATGATAATTTTTTGCGTGACATTCGGAATCATGCGGTACCTGCGGCATTCCGGCAATAATGAGGAGACAGGGTTGGTTAGTGTTGACAGCGGCATGGTCCTGATGATGGGTACTTATGCCCGCGTCAAGGCGGTGGCGACGGACGAGGCGACGGCTGAGCGAGCGGTTGAGGCGGCCTTTTCGGCACTGAATGAGGTCAATCAGCGGCTTAGTACGTATATCGAGGATTCGGAGCTGGCGACGGTTAATCGCAAGGCGGCGGTAGAGGAGGTGGCGGTTTCGGAGGAGACCTACAAGCTGCTGGAGCGAGCGGTGGAATTTTACGAAATGACGGAAGGAGCGTTCGATATAACGGTCGGGCCGCTGGTGCATTTGTGGAAGGAAACGGGCCAGAAAAATGAATTACCGAGCGAGAAAAAGGTAAAGGAAACACTGATAAAGGTAGGGTCGGATAAGCTTATTCTGAACAGCGAAAACGGCTTTAAGGTGCGGTTCGCGGTTGAGGGGATGGAAATCAAGGTTGACGCTATCGCCAAGGGCTATGCGGTTGATGAGGCATTGGCGGCAGTGCGACAGGTCGGAGCCGCGGGCGGCCTGGTGGACATCGGCGGGGAAATCGCGGTGTTTGGTCAGCCGGAAAAACGGGATATTTGGAAACTGGGGATTCAGAACCCCTTCGCGGTTTCTGATGAGGAGCTTAATACCTCGGTAGCGTGGAAGCTGGCCATAAGCGAAGGTTCGGTAGCGACCAGCGGGAATTACCGGCAGTTTGTGGAAATCGCGGGGCGGCATTTCAGCCATATCATCGACCCGCGAACGGGCCGCCCTACCGACGCCATGCCAAGCGTGACGGTAATAGCGACGAACACACAGGATGCCGATGCGCTAGCGACGGCACTTTCGGTAATGACAGCCGAGGATGGGCTCAAACTGGTCGAAAGCATGGACTCCGTGGAGGCGTTTATGATTGGGGGCACTGCTGATAAGCCCGAATATCATAAATCCAGCGGGTTCGATTTGTATATTGTACGGTAAATTTCATCATTTCATCCGGTTACAGGTCAATTATTGCAAAGGGACGGGGGGTTCTGCCGATCATAATTACAGTGGATAAACCTGGTTTTTGGGAAAGGCCCCGGTAATTATGAAATCGGTATCATTTGTAATCTGTAATGACTATCAGGGGACCGGTGCGGGAAGTTATCGGGGTATTTCAGAAGCTGGCGGAGAAGATGTCTCTGCAATATGAGATTCTGGTTTATGGCGATTGCGAAGGGACACAGGGACAGGATGAATACGCCCATACCCGGTTTTTTAATATTCAGCGTACGGTAAGCAGTTTTGTGCCGGGTGCGGTGCGGGATTGTTTGAAACGGGCGGCCTATGACAACATTTTCCTGATGAGTACCCCGGAAATTCCGCCGGCAAGTTCGGCAATGCATCTGCTGGAGGGGCTGGGCCAGTATGATATGGTACTGGGCAGTCGGCTGCGACATGACCATCATCTGCGTATGGCGGCTTATCGGTGGGGCTGGCACAAACTGACCCGGGGACTGTTCAAGCTGCACATCAGCGACATAAACTGTCCGTGGAAGGCTTTTCGACGGAACAAGCTCAGTGATATAAGTTATTTCGAAGGTGATAACACTCTCATTCATACGGAACTGGTGACCAAAGCGTGGGCGCATGGCCTGAAAATCGCGGAAATTCCGGTAGTGAAATATTATCCGATGCATAATCCAACTCAGAGCTTCGGGGGGCGGGATGTCTGGCGGAACCTGACAAGCCTGTTTCGACTGAAACATCAGATCGCCAAGGACCAGAGCTGGCAGCAGAATGAATCTGAATTCCATGACAGCTGGGCGTCGGGGATTGATATTTCGGAATTGATGATTGAAGAGAATTTCGAGGCGGTGACGGCGCCGGAGAATCGGTACGCTCTGGAAGTGATGGGCGACATCAAGGGACAGCGTGTGCTGGACATCGGCTGCGGCGCGGGTGAGACTTCGGTTTATTTTGCAAAGCTGGGTGCGCAGGTCACGTCGCTGGACATTTCCAAAGAGATGATAGAAGTCGCTAAACGACTGGCTCAGCGAAACGGTGTGGAAATTGACGCACGCACGATGATTGTGGAAGACATGGACTTGCCGGACAATCATTTCGATTATATTTTCGGTAACGGGGTTTTGCATCACCTTAATCGGCGACATGCCTATCAGGAAATTCATCGGGTGCTGAAGCCGGGCGGCAAAGCGGTATTTATCGAGCCGCTATGCTATAATCCCGTAATTTCGTTTTATAGAGTGATTGCCAATACGGTGCGGACGAAAAACGAACAACCGTTTAAGTTTGGCGATTTCGGAATGCTGCGAAAGATTTTTTCCAAAGTAAGCCATCGTGAGTTCTGGCTGACAAGCCAGTGGCTGTTCCTGCGTTTTTTCCTGGTCGAGCATGTGAGCCCGCGTAAGGAACGCTACTGGAAAAAAGTGATTAAAGACGCTAAGCGGCTGGAATCAAAATACACCCGGCTGGCACGACTGGACGAAAAAATCATGAAGTACGTCCCCTGGTTCAGCCGCTTCTGCTGGAACACGGTTATGGTGCTGGAGAAAGAAAAGCAAATGCCGAAACTAGTGGAACAATGGATGGAAAATGTGGGTAGCGCATCGGCGAACACTAACAATCAGGAAGAAACTGTCCTTCAAAACGCCTAGCCCCCCTACCGCTATGGTCAGGCGGATACTTCTTCGGGAACGGCGTTCTGTAATTCAGTAGAAACCAAAACTGGCTTGACGTTCAGGCGACGGAGGCGGAGATATTCAGGCGTAGGGGTCAATTGCGCCAGCAGGCTCGAACCGGGCAGCCAATTGGGCAGGAAACGATAATCCATCCGCATCAGGGCGGCAATCAACGGGTTGGCGAAGGCCGTTAAGGGCGAAGAAGCTTTCAGTTTGGTATTGCGTTTTATCTTCAAAGTACTGAGCATACGCAGGGGCACGTATAAAGGCCGAAATAAATAACTCTGACGAGATATTCTCCACTGAATTTGCTCTGCCATATCCTGCATCATTTCGCTATCGTATCTTTCGACATGGCCGTAAAACTCGTCGTAGTTGGACCAGAGTTCGCTGCGGGAAGGCACAGTGATAATCAGGTGCTGGAGGCGGGGAAAATCATCTACCAGACTGCGTAGAAAATTTGTCGAATCGGGGATATGCTCTATTACATCCAGCAACAGAATAATATCTATCTGGCGACGGTAATACATGGGCAAATCGGAAGCACTGGTGCCGAACCTGATGTCCGACTCTATGCCGGACAGGGGGCTGGTCTGGGCCAGTTCGACTCCGCGGCAATTAAGACCGTTTTGGCAGAGGGCTTTGACTGCGATACCACGACCACAGCCTACGTCAAGGATTGTCGAACGGGGCGTTACAATTTTTTTCAGCTCGCTCAAAACTATGGCGTTGCGGGCTTGATGCCACCAGTTTTTCTCAATACCGTCCGGATAAGCAAGCTGGTATTGGTCAACGCTGAATTCTGTGTTATCGTTCATATGTGGTAAATCGGTATTCGAGCGTGAGAACTTGCAAAACTATCAGAATCATGTGATTCCAGCGATTTTGCGTTTGCGAGCAGAAATCAGGTATATTAGCCAGGCCAACCCCAAATTCCAGCAAAACAGGCTGGGGACCGTGTAGCGGCTTTCCCAGTGAATCAGGACGTGCATGACGATAGTGCAAATATGCGGGGCCAGAAAAATCAGTAGTAAACCACGGGAAATGGGTTTCTGGATAAAAATCAGTATTACCCCGGTAAAACTGACGAAAACCAGAATCGCCGCAACCGCCCGGTCAGCGAATTTCATGAGCATATCCAGCGGATGCTTGCGAAAGCGAGCGAATCGGTCCAAATTTTCAGCGTTGAAATCCATATAGGTTTCCTTACGCTCAGGCCAGTTGAAACCCCAGTAATATGGCGTTGCCAGAGCATAGGGAATCTTGCTAACAATGGATTTAAGCCACGCTGAAGGATGCTCGCTGATGCATTGGCGGAAACGCTGTTTGAAATAGTTGCTGGCCAGAGGGGACCAGGCGTGGGTGAAGCCTGCTTTTCGTGCTTCGGCGTGAAGGTTCTGGTCGCTGGTAACAAGGTTCCACGGGTTAGGCGAAGTACCTAAACCCGCGTAAAAAGCCGCCGGGCCGATAGCGGAAGTAAAAATCCACCGACCGCAAAGTTCGTGATTGCGGTAGGCCCAGGGTAAAAGTGTCAGTGCGATAACGACTGCCATCAGAGCGGTGCGGGAGATGGCAAATAACACATTACGCTTCACCAAAATCAGACCAGGCAGCATAAAAATCGGCACCACAATGTAATCGGAGCGAAAATAGCCGCTTAGGCCGAGAGAAAATCCTGCCAGGGCAAACCAGAAGAAGCTGCGCAATGTATTGGCTTGCAAACCTTTAAAAACGGCGGCGACAGAGGCGATAAGAAAAAACGGCAAACTGCCCGTGGAGCTGGCCATGTAGGCGGTATGGTAGAGAACGGGCAGGCAGAAAATGTAGAGCAAGGTGGTGAGGGTCGCGATTTTACGGTTGAGGATGGTACAAATCTTCGCTAACAGTACCGCGGCAAATGAGTTAAGGAGGATATTGAAGGCCCTGATGTAGTTGTCAGCGGGGCCGGAGAATGTACGATGGAATGCCCAGGCCAGGAGGCTGGTGCCGGGAGGATGGCGGAAATTGGGGTAGTGGGTATGGGATGGCAATGGTTTGGCGGAATCTGGGCCGACTTTTTCGATTTCACCGCTGTCGATTTTATGGCCGAGGTTGATGATGTGGTTCTGGGCGTCGTTGTAGTATTCGCAATAGCCGTGGCCGGCGGCGAGGCCGTAGCCGTTATAGATTTTACCTTTGGTTAAGGTCAGTTCAGGGCCGGGTTTATGGAAATAAAAGCCCGATGAGGCCCAGGCGAGATAGGTCAGGTGAACGGCCAATGAAAGCAGGAAGAAGAAGAGCAGATTATGAAATTTAAATTGTTTATCTTGCGTCATGGTAACCTTTTATATCGTCCAGTTGGGGTTGAGGGAGTGAAAAACAGTTGAGAAGCCGGAAAAATTGGTCGATAACTTGCATAGAGAGATTTATGAGGTTACTATATGGTTATCGGAACAGGAAAAGGATGTGTGCTTAAAAGAACGGAGTGGAAAATGTTGAGAAAACAGGGATTTTTTTGCTTGCTAAGTCTATTGTTAGTTGTTAGTTACAGCCAAGGGGCACTCATTGATACAAATTTGCTGGTGAATTCGGGGTTTGAAGATGGGCTAAATGGATGGACAAGTAACTGGGGTGGGATACGAAATACTAACCCAGGGCCTTACGAGGGGTTGTCATTTTACTATAGTGGAGCACAGGCGAATACGGTGCTTTATCAGCCGGTAAGTCTTGTGGATGCGGGGTTTACGATTAGTGAGCTTAATTCCGAGACTTTGCTGGTGCATTATGGTGGATGGCAGGCGGGTGCGGTTGATATGAGCGACGGGGGGCGGATAGGCCTGATCTTCAAAGACGATAATGGGCAGAGTATTACAAGTGTTTATCTGGACTGGTATTATGGGGATAATACTTGGGTTATGCGGGAAGGGACGGCGGCGATTCCGGTGGGGACTCGTTCGTTAGAGTATAATTTCCAAGGGGTTAGGACGACGGCGGTGACTAATGACGCTTATCTGGATAGTGCGTTTTTGAAGGTTATTTTGCCGGAGCCGAGCGTGGTTTTGATACTTGGGGTGGGTTCGCTGGTCCTTCTGAGAGGTAGAATTCACCGCCGCAATCGGGCCTGATGGGTAGGTAAAAAGGGGGTATTTTCGGCGCGAATCTGGCTGAGACGACCGTTTTTTGCGGAAAATTTCCAATCCTGTTCGGCACATTTATTGCTCAAATACAGTTTTTCTGTGGTCTTTGCAGTTCATATGATTTAGCGGGGATTACCCCTCAGTGGGACTGTCGGCACTGGTTATTTTGGCGCAGCATCAGCGGCAGCGGCGATTTTTTTGAGGATCGGCCTTAGTTTTGGCTTTGGAGTTTATTGATATGGTTCTGCATTTCTTGCTCGTCGGCCATGCCGCAGAGGTGCCAGCAGAGCATTTCGTAGGTTCTTAAAGTTGGTTTTTTGCCCGTCCACAGGCTGATCAGCATACAGGCGATAATCGCGGCGTACATCTGTAGTTCGATACCGTTTTCGCAGAGGCTTAGCAGATGTCGGCAGCCCAGCACATGCTTAAAAAAGCGGAAAAATATTTCGATGGCCCAGCGTTTCTGATAGAGCAGGGCAATGACTTCGGCGTCCAGGTCCAGCCGGTCGGTGGCAATCAAAATCATCTCACTCTGACGTGGTCCCTGGCCCCGTTTCAAATGCGGTTGACATTCAACCGCTATCAGGCGTAACGGTTGTTTGAAATCTTCCCGCAGTTTTTCACTGCTGCCGGCGATTACCGTACGATCAAAAATTATCCCCGCTTTTCGAGCATCTTCAGTTAAAGGTTTTTCCTGAATAGTTTCGTAAACCGTATCCTCACGCAGCCGACAGACAAAAGAGCTTTTACTATCCACAATGGCCTGAAACAGCTTAAAACAGGCATATCCGCGATCATTGACATAAATCCGGCCGGGCTGAAGATTCTCTAAAAAAACCTTTCGCTCATCAGACTTGTCTTCACTGATATTTATTTTCAGAGGCACATATTTTTCCAGATCAAACTGAGTGTGTGCTTTAATTCCGGGTTTGTCGGTGTCCCAGGCAGCCTGAGTGAGTTTTTGCAAAGCCTGAATACTGCTGCCGTCCACCAGGGTAATGACCTGACCGACTTCCAGTTTTTTGTCCTGAGATATCGGCCCTAACTGCTCAGTGAGTTGAGCGATTATCGGCTCTAACAAAGAACTCTCAAAAACCCGGGATGCTTCCGAAAGCGAACCCAGCGAAGCCCGTGAGCAGCCCAACAGCCGCTGTACTTTTTTGAGCTCGCCGGCCTGCTGCAAAGACCGGATGGAACTGCAGATCGGATTGAACATGTATAACAGCAGCAGACTGACATACTGGTCCATGAATAATGTGCGATTGCCGGCCCGGTCCCGCTCACATCCCGCCGAGTGAAGACCTTTCAGCAGAGCCGAGAGGGACTTGAAATACTTGAACCCACGCAGGTCCCGCTCCTTGATTTTCTGACGCTTAGCACTCATGCCTCCTATTAGAGCATAAATATCCCTCGAGCGCAAATTACCTATCTTAACATTTCGGGTTTTTTTTAAAAAAAATACAGGAGGCCAAAAGCCTAAAGCAATAAATGTGCCGAACAGGATTGGAAAATTTCACGTTTTTCGAGAAAATTTCAATAAAATCGCGTTTTTGAGGCCGAAAATCGTTTTTTTTGGGTTCTGTCAGAGTTCAGATTGACGGGCAAGGCGGGCGGAGCATGAGGCATGAGTGAACGGCGCGGTTTCGACCTGCGGTCGAGGGTTGAATGATTAACGGCGTGGTGCCTGCCTTCGGCAGGGGTATTTTAATTTAACGGCACCGCTTACTTACGTGCGCGGCTCTGACAGGTGGGTTGCGGGTGGCGTTTTAGCGGGGGTCGGGGACTTCCTGCATCGCCACCAGGCGGGGCCGGTCGCTGGCGGTATAAACGTTACTGCGGTCGAAGATAGCAATAACCCGCTTCTGAGGCCCGCTCTCTCCCTCCCTCACCAGGATATAGGCCGTAAAGACATCACTGCGAACAGTGGCGAGGTTGCTGATACGCTGGAACAGAATGTCGCGTTCTTCGAGGTCGTCGCCGACGGTATCAGCGGTGTAATCAGGAGCCCCCACTAAATTACCGGGGTCATAAGTTGCGTCAATATACCTGCGAATATCAAAATATGGGTCAAACCCACCGGTGTTAGTAACATTAAGTAATTCCGCAACAGAAGCAAAGCCGGGGGCGGTACGCACTCCGGCAATCCCAGTTGCAGTACGGTTGGTCGAATAGTCAGGACCGACATTAGAAGCAGGCGTCCAAAAAGCCAGGGTATTGGTCATGTCCCGGTAAGCAGTAATGGCATTGGCAAGTCGGACATTTTCCAAAGCAGATACAGAGGCGTCATGGTCCACCATCCAAGGCAGTTGAGAAATAACAAACCAGGGGGCGGTGTTAATGTTGATGCGGCCGGCGATGGTAATTTCATCTAAATCATCTGGAGTGCCGTCACCATCATTATCCACGGTATCACTCCAGGGCGAAAAATGTTTGATTGTTAAATATTGAAGAAGATTTTGATAATCGGGATTACCCATATCAAGCCGCCCCAAAGCAAGGGCAGTGGGAGTAGTAGCAGCGTTAATCGGAGGAACAAATGGCGTAACCATAACTTCATGAAAGTGGTAACTCAAAGGCAGAATATCACCACCCCAATCAACAGTTCCTATCATCAAAGCATAGGGAATTTCGGCAAGTGAAGTAAGATATTGACCAGCCGCGAGATCGAGACATTCATTCTGAATAAAATCAGGGGCAACTAAAGCATTCGCGGCGGCAGCGGGCAGGATGTTGAGGTCAGTATCGCCAACTGTAGGTTCAGACCCATTAAAAGCAGCGACAGGCCCCCAGGCTTCGACAGTATCAATCTCTCTTCTGGTTCGGTCGGGAGTGTCATAAGCTTCAAGGGTTCCGGTAAGAGAACCAGAATTTGTCAAGCCCGTACAGGTTATACTATCAGAGGGGACACCGGTTGGATCCCATAGAGTTATTACATTGTTATTGGCAAAAACAATACCGGCTCCGGCCTCACAGGCACCAAAATCGGTGGTCTTAAATCCCTGGGTAGTACCATTAAAAACCGCATACATCTGATTGGTGTTTAGCGTAGCAGGACCTGTAATAGTATATGGCGAATGCCCTGTTATACTGATTGTCCATCCAGCTAAATCAGCAGTGCCAGGTCCGGCATTATAAAGTACAATTGCGTAGTCCTCATCTAAAGTTGTCCCATCGTTCCAATAGGTATAGCCCAATCTTGATATGTAAACGTGGTGTCCCTGAGACTCATAACCATAGTAGGTATTAGTACCTACCGTAAAATACTGCGACAGATGGTCATTATCGATATAGTCATACAGATTAACCGCCAGCTGGCAGGCAATGCGCTCACGAAGATTTGCGGCTGCCAAAGTTGACACCAAAATTGGATCTGTACTGGTAGCCAAAGCAGTTATCGTGGGGTCATTGGCAAGGGTAGTGCCATCGGGCAGCCCCATCCAAATTGCCGCGGCTAAAGCTCCAAGCGAAGGAGTACCACCAGCACCGGTAGGGGTAACATCTTCAATACATATTTTTCGATAATTAAGATTGGCACCACCAGTATTCCAATTGGTCCAAGCGTCCAGTTGCGGAGCCAGGACCGTATTCTCCATGGTTTCGGTACCATCGGTCAACGGCCAGCCAGTAAAACCTTGAGGACGCGGCAGAATTTGCCGGTCATAGTTATATGTAGTCGCTAAGATTCTTCGGTTATAGTCTCCGATTACTCCGTTTCCCAGCGTTGTGGGTTCGTCGCTTTCAGGTTTTATCTTATCATACCAATTGCTGACCGTATCGGAGAGGTCATAAGGCAGTTCCTTGCCTACTGTTTCGGGGAACGGGTCGAAAGTGACCTGAAGGCCATAAATCTGGTCGTGGTTGGGGCCTAATCTTCCGCCCATGCGCGTGCCCATCAGGGACGTAATGAAAAACCTGTTGCGAAGTTCAAGTTCATCTTTGAGGTCGTAAGGGGTGTAATAATAATCTGTACCGGAAATGTTAAGTACGTTTGGGTTGCGCAGTCTGCGGGCGACATCGTCGTCGTACTGGGTATCGTTGGCGTAATCGTCAGTATCGGGTCTGCCGCTATTGGCGACAATATCAGAGCCATAACGCCAATTTTGCAAATAATATTCCACGTTAGCAAAACTATCCCCGGAGGCACGTATACCATCGAGATTGACATGCGAAAGTCTGGTTCCATCCCATTCAGGGCTGCCGGTGGTAACCACGGTGGGGTCGGGGTAGCGATAGGCGGTATTGACATTTATCATGGCGGAGTTGTCGATTATGCGTACGGCGGCGTAGAGGCTTGAGCCGTCAGCAGCGGTCATGTTGGGAATTCTGGTCCAGCGGGAGTCGGCCACGCCGTCACCATCGGCATCGGCACGCATACCGGAATAATGATTGCTAACCGGGGCGTAAATCAGGGGGCTGGGCCAATCCGTATCATTGTCCCAGGAAGTATCATTATCAGGAATCGGAGCAAGAATTTCCTCTTCCGGGTCTATTATTTTAGCTTCCAGATTAAACTCAGAAACATAATAGAATTGCGAATCTGTCCATTTGGAAGTGTCATATTGGTCGGTGTCATAACGATTGTCCGGGTCGAAGAAGTACAGGGAATGATCTATATCACTGTCACCGGCAACGGGGAAATTCCACTGTCCAAAATATGGAAAGTCATCCCAAAGGTCGGTAATGTGGGGCCAGATATAGCGGACATTGCTGCTGGAATCGTAAGTAAAAGTTGGTTCGAGTGATGCCAACCAAGGGTCCGCTTCGCCAGGGTAGTCGTATGGTTCGTCGGAGGCGCCGGAATCGTTATTGAGAAGATTTCCGTCACTGCCCACCAAATCCTTTACTAAAACTTCGTTGATTTGTTCGACTACGGCATCTACAGCAGCGTTTAGGTTGGTTGTGGTTTCTATGGTTGCAACGGTTCTTTTTTCGGTTTGGGTGGTCATGAGGAAGGTTGAGCCGATGATAAAGAGCAGTACTACGGTGATGACGGCGAGGATAAGGGCTGAGCCGCGGTTTCTTTTTGACTTGATAACAGGATTTTGGGGATTTTTATTCATTTTTTCACCGTTTTATGGATTCTCGTATCTTCTACTAAACCTCTGTAAGATTATACGGGTGTCCAGTCAGTTCGACCAGTGGTTAAGGCTGAGGAAGTTTGACTAAATAGCTGAATGTCAGGCCTTCGGGGTAATAACGGCGATTCTGGTCGTACAAGGTGAAGGTAAAACGCAGGGCGCGAGGCCAGGGGTTGGAAAGGCCGGTATAAGTTGTATTTGATAAGGCATCCACAGAATACCAATCAATATATCCATCTAACTGAAAAGGCGTATTGGGCGTATAAGAAGGAGCAACCGGGCCGGGCGCGTTAAAATAGAAGCCCAAATCTGTAGACCCGGCATTAATCATGAAAACCCCTGAGTCAATATCTATTATATCCGGCAGCCAACGATTAACCCAATAGTTATTAATACCGGCAAATGCTGCGGAAGTACCACCAAACCAAACATCTATCTGAAAATTTGTAGTGTCGGGCAGAAAATACATGCTTTGAGTAAGATCATTTGATGCCAGGCTAATATTGGGGCGACGCATTATAGAACGGCGAGCGGCGGGATTGTCGGGCAGAGCTGCGGTATTTACGCGAAGATGGTGGTCGACATAGCTCTGGAAAACATCCTGCTTCCATTCTGATTCGGTGGCGTTTTCGTAGGTTATTTCATCATAGTTACTGGCAGAGATAGCAGTATAAGCTGGCGAAGCCCCCCAACCTGTACTGGCGGGGTGCGAAACCAGTCCCAGAGTTGAATCCGGAGTCAGAATTTTTGTTCTTCTAGCCAAGATTCGTCTTTCAGGTGAAATAGTTTCGGTTTCGGGGGTATTGAGGGTGTCTGAGGATTGGCCGTAGAAGATTCGGGCGAGGTTGCCGCGGATACCGTAAACATCCTGAAAGTCGCCGTGGGTAAAGAAAACTATACGGTCGTGGCGAATGAATCCATCATTGAAGCCGTCGTTGTCGTAATCCTCCCAGTCGCCTTCGAAGCATACCGCCATAGGCATATCGGGGCGGAGATGGGCGAAATCTTTGTCGATTTGTTCGGTGAGGGCCCGGAGCTGGCGCATAATGTCGGCGTGGGCGGTGGCCCGGCCTGATGCCTCGGTCGAGCTTTTGAAAATCATGGAGGTCATGAGCAAGACCATGATCATAATCACCACGGCGACGAGCAGTTCGACAAGGGTAACGCCGCGAGATTTAGGATTGTATGAAGGGGGTAAAATCATCGATGCTCCTACCATTGTACTATCTGCTGGGCAACGCTGATGACGGGCTGCTGGTCGGTGAACAGGCCGTCGGAGTCGAACGCGGGGGGGAATATCCAGAAACCGTAAATATTAGCCTTGATGTCCGGCGTAATCTTCACCATCCAGTCGCTATCTTCTGTAAGGTAGATTTCTTCTATGTAAAACAGTTGGCCGTTGGAGGACTCGACCAGAACGGAGCCTTCACGGAGAAAGGTTTCGATGTTGTCCGCGAAATTATCGTTTTGGGTGTAATCGTTCAGGACGAACCGGTCGAGCGGGTCGCTGTTTAAGATTAAATTGTCATAAACAATAGGGTTCGATGGGTCCAAATCCACCCGCCAGGGAATGGGAAATTTGCGGTCTTCTGTATCAGCGTATGGTTCGGGGAACTCGTAGGGATTTGCGGTTGATATATCCTGTACAGGATAGCGGAGGTTTTTGTTTGATATACGCAGGGTGAAATTGTAAAGACGCAGGGTGCGATTCCCCATCGAACGATAAAGGGTAGCGGTGGCGTAGTTGCGTTCCAGGGCGGTATCGTAGATAGCTCCGGCCCATTCCTGTTCGGTAATGGTAGTAATGTCGGCAACATTGGGTAAATCAAGATAGGCCTGAACTGCGGGGTCGTCGCGGGTTACGGGCGGATAAACTACAGTGCCATAGTTTTCCGCGGAGAGGGTATCGGTGGTATTGCTGGAATCGTAAAGAAAAATATTATTCGGCACTTCGTTTTTTACACCTGTCCCGGTCGCAGGTTTGTCATAGTTAAAATCTATTGTTGGCAAAATATCAAAGGCATTGTCCGTGGGGTCGTCCATTACAAAATCATCTGAATCAATGCGGATATTGGGCTGGCAAAGGAAACGGACTCTGGTTAACAACGGTAATGGCAAAGTAGAGGGGGTAGGAAGAGTTGGGGTACTGGTATCAATAATCAAATCGCCGTTGCCAATATAACAAGGGTCAAATGTTCGAATATTCAGTTCTGTTTGTACGGTGGTGTTATGTTCGTTGATGATGGTCTGGGTTTTTTCGGCGACTTCTCGGGCGTTTGCCAGTCCCATGGGGAACTGGGTTGCTACGAAGATCATGCCCAGAGCGAGGATTGTCACTGAGAGCAGGACTTCCATTAGTGAGAATGCTTTTTTATGATTTCTTTTCATGTCTGCTCTCCCTAGTCCTTGATGGCCTGGCCGGTGTACTGGTTCAGGAGGACAAAACGAATCTGGTCGAGAGTTTGTTCCAGATTGACGAAATCGGTGTAGCGGGTGGCGGGGTTTAGCTCTTTGAGGGCTTCATCTTCGTAAATGTAAAAACTCGTGGTGCTGGTTTCCCAACCATCACACCAAGCAGAAGGTGACGGACCAGCAGTCACAGTACCAGCAGTATGATCATATCTATATTCATTATCATATGAGAGCAATGCCGGCGGTGCGGGCGGCAGAGTTTCGGCTTCACCACCGAAAACTTCATCTTCATTGTCGCGAGCATGGACTTCGACCTGTTTAATAACTAATTGGCCGGTAGGTGAGAAAATTATTGAAAACGTTTGTTGGCCTTCTAATACAAGATTGAAGCTGTCAGTATCATCATCATCAATGTCAGTATCCACAGAAACATCGCCGGAAAGTAGACTGATTCCGATAGGGAGAGCAACTGGTTTACGATTGGGGACGGCTTGATATTGGCGAGGGTCGGCGGCGCTTACTTTTTCGATAAGTACGAGGTATTGTCTGTTGTTGGCGGCTTTTTGGAATCTGATACCGGCGTATTTTTGGTTTTCGGCAGCGTAGGCGCGGGCGGTGGCGATCATACCTCTGATGATGTTTTCGGTGGCGCCCATTTTGTTGGAACGCATGATGTTGGAGATGGCGGGCAGGACCAGGGTCGCCATCAGGGCGATGATGGCCACCACCACCAGCAGTTCGACTAGAGAGAAGGCATGAGGCATGAGGCGTAAGGCATGAGGGGGACGGTGCGGGTTGGCCTGGGGGGCTGGTGATTGATTTAACGGCAACCGCTTACTCACGTGCGCGGCTCTGATATGTTTTTGTTTATCGTTCATACTATATTGTATTTGTCCGGGCGGGCTTTGGGTAGGTCAAAACTCCGAGGAAATAATATCGTCGGCGGTGTCGAACATGCCGTCGGGGCCGGCGGAGGTTATGGTGGGGAAATTGCCGGAGGTCGCTTCGTACATCAGAGGATGGTCCCAGGCGTCAACAATCTCCAGCAGGGGCTTGGTGCGGTCGAAAAGGTAGATGCTGTCTTTATCGGAGTTGACAACCACCGATTCAGGGAGCTTGGCTAACTTCTCGCGGCAGGCGGTTACTTCATCGAGGAACTGATACATGAACTCGATGGAGGCACGAGCGTAGAGGCGGTCGGCTCTATGGTCAGCAACAGGCTTGATGTCATCGGTAAAGTCAGACTCATCATCCCAGGTAAAAACGTCGTGATCGCCCGCCTTACAATCAACCACAGCAATGTAGTTTTCGTTGCCATGATAGAAGTAACCAAAACGTTTTCTAAGTAAATCAAAATCAGATAAGTCATTTACAGGGGCAGGAGCCACGGTGGTAGGTGTGGGGAAATCACGGTTTTTATTTTGATTCTGGTATTCCTGAAGGATTGTTGATAGGGTTGTTATGGTTGCTTCGGTATTGCGAATCTGGGCTTTGGTATAGACGTTCCGACCGACACCGGCGACGATGCTGAGGAGGATGACGATGACGGCCACCACGACCAGCATTTCGATGAGGGTGAAGGCACGTTTATTTTTTACGGTTGAAGCGTAAGACATTACTGCTCTCTCCGGGTGAAGTTGGTTATGTCGTCGGCAGTGCCGAATTCGCCGTCACTGCCGGCACTCCAGAGGATATAGGAATCGGCGCGATATGGCCGGGCGGTTGCACTGCTCTGGCGGTCAAGGAGAGTGTTGCCAATTCCGGTATTCTGGTCCCAGATAAAATATTGGAACTCCTTCATGGGTTCGGTGGCACCGGGAACGGGGTAGTTTGCAGCATAACCCCGGTATATTCCCACGACTCCAAACGGCTCGATAATCATCCAGTTGTCGGCATAGCTGAAAATATTTTGAAGCAGTCTTTCCGATTTGCGGGCCCGGAAATAGAGGATTGGCCTTTGTTTGGCGACATTATTTGTCAGGCCGTCCATAATTACCGGATTTGGGTTATCCCAGGCGGGAAAATGATTGCCTGGGTCATAGTTGACAGGTTTCTCGGTAATATCAGACATCCTGGCGATTTCGAGATTTTCCGTGGCTACATAAGGACCGTAGCGTTTGACCAGAGCAGACATATCTTCATTAACCGGGTCGCCGGTTGCTGAATCGACGTTATATATACGAACATCCGTAAACGCCGAGGTGCCTCTGGTGTCAGAATATCCCAACTGGTCCAGACCGAACATTGATTCGGCCAGTAGATGCGCTCCCATGTCGAGATAATCCCCGGAAGCATCGTAAAAATCGTTGGGATTAGAACCATCGATTCTCTTAACCATATGCTGATATGACGAAGCCGGGACTTCTGAACTTGGATACGAACCGTGGTCGGAAAGGAACTGTTCGAGTCCCATGTCGATGGCGTGGAAGGTGGCCTTTAGCTTGGTTTCCTTGGCGGCCTGTCTGATTCTGCCCACGGCGGGCAGGAGGAGGCTTACCAGCAGGGCAATAATTGCTACCACCACGAGCAACTCGACGAGAGTAAAGGCTTTTTTGGTAAAGGCATTAGGGTAATTCATATTTATTTTCTCCGTTAGAAGCTGGACATAAGCTGCACCAGGGGCATGAACAGTGCTATAACGATAAAACCTACGATACCGCCCAGTACGATAACGAGTACCGGCTCCATCATGGAGATGAGGGCGGCGACGACGGTATCGACTTCATCGTCGTAGTTGTCAGCGATTTTGATAAGCATTTTATCAAGTTCGCCGGTTTCCTCACCGACGTCAATCATATTAACAACAAGATGGTCACAAACACGGGCCTTGCGGAGAGGCTCGGCGAAGGTTTCGCCCTTGCGGATATTATCATGAACACTGCCGAGAGCCCGGCGGAAGACTTCGTTGCCGGAGGTCTCGCGGGTAATATTGAGTGCCTCCAGAATCGGCACACCCGCGGCGATAAGCGTGCCCAGCGTTCGAGTGAATCGAGCGATGGAAGTTTGACTTACCAACTTACCGACCATGGGTATTTTCAAAACACCGGTATCGACGACAAATCGGCCAGTCTCGCTGATTTTTATCAATCGCAAAGTGAGCATGACGACAATGGGCGAGCCGAGGATATAGGCCCAGCCGTACTGCTGAGACAGCCAGTTGGATAAGTTCAGCAGGGCGACGGTAACGCCGGGAAGCTCAGTGCCGAAATCGTCAAAAATGGTACGGAACTTGGGAATAACGACAATCATAATACCCATAACAATACCAATGGCGAAGGTAAGTACCGCGATAGGGTACACCATAGCGCCTTTGATTTTAGCTTTGAGCTTGGCGGCTTTTTCCATGAACTCGGCGAGACGATTGAGAATTACGTCGAGTACACCACCGGCTTCACCGGCAGCGACCATGTTGCAATAAAGGTCATTGAAACAGCGGGGGAATTTACGCATAGCTTCGGAAAGTGTGGCACCGGCCTCAACATCGTCACCGACACCGTGGCAGACCTTTTTGAGGGTGCCGGGCTTCTGCTGTTCTTCGAGGATACGCAGCGAACGTAAAATCGGCAACCCCGCGTCCTGAAGCGTACTGAGCTGACGAGTAAACTGGGTCAAAATCTTAACCCCGACCTTACCGCCCGAACCGCGTTGGCGTTTGGCGGCGCCGGGGGTTTTGGCTTCTTTGCCTTTGCGGGCGCCGCGTTCCTTGATTTTGGTGGGGAAGTAGCCCATCTGCCTTATCTTGGCGATGGCTTCTTCGGAACTAAGGGCGTCGATTTCCTCGCGAATCTCCTGGCCCTGGGCGTTCATGGCTTCAAATTGAAATGTTGGCATGACTATACTCCGTTACAAATTTTCGGAATAATGTTCCAATGTTTATCATGTCGCTTGCGCTTCATGGTTATGTCAGTTTTAATCCTCGGTCACGGTTTCTCTTACGAGTTCTTCGATGGTTGTCAATCCTTCGTAGAGTGAGGCGATGCCGGTATCGCGTAGTGTTTTCATGCCCTTTTTGAGGGCGTTTTCGCGGAGTACGGCGGTAGACTCACGATTCATGATAAGCTCGCGCATTTCATCGTCGAGTGTCATCATTTCGTAGATACCCATTCGGCCTTTATAGCCGGTATTGTTGCAGTAGTCGCAGCCGCGGCCATAATAAAGCTGCTTGCCGGCGATGTCTTCGGGTCTCAGGGCCAGCTCCATGAGCATTTCTTCGGTAGGGTCGAAAGGCGTTTTGCAGTTGTTGCAGATACGTCTGACCAGCCGCTGGCCGACCACACCTTCCAGGGTCGCAGTAATTAAAAACGGCTCCATACCCAAATCGAGCAAACGAGCGACGGAACCGGGGGCGTCGTTGGTGTGAATGGTACTGAACACCAGGTGACCGGTCAGTGACGCTTCTACGGCGATGCTGGCGGTTTCGATGTCACGAATTTCACCGACGAGTACGATGTCGGGGTCCTGACGCAAAATAGAACGCAGGCAGCGGGCAAAGGTAAGTCCGATTTCGGAGCGAATCTGGCACTGGATAAGGCCGTCAATATCATATTCGACCGGGTCTTCGGTGGTGATAATCTTGCGATCAATGGTATTTAGTTCACTGAGTGCGGAATAGAGCGTAGTGGTTTTACCGGAACCGGTCGGTCCGGTAACGAGTACAATGCCATTTGGTTTATTGATAAGCCAGCGGAAAGTTTCCTGGTCTTTGGGGGCCATCCCCAGGCGGTCGAGGTCGAGTTCGACCTGACTGCGGTCGAGAACACGAAGCACGACGCTTTCTCCAAAAAGGGTAGGCAGTACAGATACCCGCAAGTCAACCTGGCGGCCTTGTACGACCAGCGGAATACGACCATCCTGAGGCAGTCGGCGTTCGGCGATGTCGAGGTTGGCCATAACCTTGATACGCGAACTAAGAGCGACCGCGATATGGGCCGGAGGCGGCACCATTTCGTAAAGCACACCATCGATACGGTAGCGCATTTTGAATTCGTTCTCGAACGGTTCAAAGTGGATATCGGAGGCTTTGTCGCGAATAGCTTGCAAGAGTACCAGATTGAGCAGCTTTTTGACCGGGTTGGAATCGGCCATCTCGCGCAGCTCGCTCAGGTCGATACTCTCGCCGCGTCCCTGGAACTCAGCCAGAAAATCGTCATCGGTAAGTTCGCCGATAAGCTCATTAATGCTTTCTTCGGAACCGCTGTAGTAACGTTGCAGTGCTTTTTCGAGAGCCTCGCTGTCGGCGATAAGTGCTTCGACTTTGAAGCCAAGCAGAGTACGCAGGTCGTCGGTAGCCCGGAAATTATCAGCAGAGTCAATAGCGATTTTGAGCAGGTTCGTCTGGGCGTCATATTCAACCGGCAGAACCCGATAGGTCATGGCCATCTGGGCGGTGATTTGGGAAATAACGTTGTCGTTGACATCATAGTTGTCGAGGTCAATATATTCCATGCCCAACTGGAACGCCAGAGCGAGATTCAGCTCCGGCTCGGTAATATATCCCAGGTTGATGAGTACCTGACCAATGGGCACAGCCTTGGCGGACTCTTTCTGGACCTTCAGGGCCTGATGGACCTTCTCGCGGGTGAGCTTACCCATCTTGATGAGTACTCGTCCCAGCGGTCTTCCTTTTAGCTGTTTTACAGGGGGCATTGCTGCCATAACTTACTTCCTCAAAAAGCTCAACAGATTATACGTGTCCAGTCGGCAGTCGCCCAGTCTGGGCAAAGGCTGTTCCATTATGCGGGTTTATCTCCCCTTTGGCCCGGTTTGGGCTGGCTCATCAGGCCACTCTGGAACTGCTTGAGTTTTTCTTCCATATCGTTGGGACGCCGGGCCTTGTCAATCAATTCCTCGGAATCGATAAGTTTCTGCGAGAACAGCCGCCAAAGGTGGTCGTCCATAAGCTGCATACCAAATTTAGCACCGGTCTGGATAGCCGAGTCGATACGGTAGGTCTTGTTTTCCCGGATAAGGTTGGAGATAGCCGGGGTAATCATCATGAATTCATAAGCGGCAACGCGACCCTTACCGCCCATCTTCCGACAAAGAGTCTGACTGAGTACCGCGATAAGGTTGGTCGAAAGCTGAACACGAATCTGCTCCTGCTGATTAACCGGAAAGGCGTCAATAAGACGGGTTACGGTACCCTGGCAACCGGTGGTGTGCAGGGTACTGAATACCAGGTGACCGGTTTCAGCGGCACGTACGGCAGTTTCGATGGTTTCGAGGTCTCGAAGCTCACCGACGAGAATGACGTCCGGGTCCTGCCGCAAAGCACGCCTGACGGCTTCGGCGAAACTGGCCACGTCGGTGCCGACCTCCCGCTGATTGATAATAGATTTCTTGTGATACTGGTAATATTCGATAGGATCTTCGACCGTGATGATATGCCGGTCGAGATTTTCGTTCACAAAGTTAATCATACTTGCCAGCGTGGTGGTTTTACCAGAACCGGTCGGGCCGGTTACCAGAAAAAGCCCCTGAGGACGACGGCACAGGCCGGCGATATTCTTGGGCAAACCAATCTGAGCGAAACTGAGCAACTCGTTGGGAATCAGCCGCAATACGAGGCTGAGATGGCCACGCTGACGAAAAACCGAAACACGGAAACGACCTTTGTCGCCAAAAGCAAAACCAAAGTCCGTGGAGCCGGCCTCCTGCAATTCATGCTGGTTACGGTCCGGGGTGATGGCCTTCATCAGAGCGACGGTATCATCCGGGTCCAGCACCTTGGTTTCCAGACTCCGCAATCCGCCATGCAGACGCAGCACCGGCGGACGACCGGTTACCAAATGAATGTCAGACGCACCTTGCTTAATACAAGTTTCCAAAACCCTGTCAATATGTACGGTTGCCATATATCAATACCTTCGTAGATTACAAAATAGCAAATAATTCCTGTTAAGCCCCGAACTCCACAATTTCTTCCTGAGCGTGCTTGGCTACTTCCTGAATAGTAGTGATACCTTCGAGAACCTTTAACTTGCCGTCTTCCAGAAGCGTTCTCATGCCTCCGGCGATCGCTGCTTTGCGAATCCTGTTGGTGGGCGCCCCGTTAAAGACCAGCTCGCGGATTTCGTTGTTCATAATCATCATCTCAAAGAGACCTTTACGTCCGCGGGCGCCGGAGCCGTGACAGCGTGAACAGCCAGCACCTTTATAAACGGGCTTGCTGGCCAGGTCACTCTTCTTGAAGCCAAGCAGACGCAGAGCCTGCTCGTCGGGATAGGGGTCCACTTCTCGGCATTCCGGACAGATAAGACGTACGAGACGCTGGGCCATGACGGCCTGTACGGCACTGGCGACCAAAAACGGCTTAACGCCCATATCCACCAGACGGGTCATAGCACTGGGTGCGTCATTGGTGTGAAGTGTACTAAATACCAGGTGTCCGGTAAGTGCCGCCTGAATCGCGATGTCGGCTACCTCAACGTCACGAATTTCACCGACAAGGATAATGTTAGGTGCCTGACGCAGCATAGAACGGAGAATCGCCGAAAATGTCAAGCCGATATCGGCACGCACCTGGCACTGGTTCATTCCGGCAAAGTTGTACTCGACCGGGTCTTCAGCGGTGATAATCTTTTTATCGGGTCTGTTCAGGTCCTGAAGAGCGGCGTAAAGTGAAGTGGTTTTACCAGAACCGGTCGGGCCGGTGACCAGGAAAATACCGTTAGGACGCTTGATGATTTTCTCGAACCGCTCGAAATCGTCCCGAGCAAAACCCAGCGCCTGAATACCAATACGCACCGCGTCAGGCCGCAAAATACGTAAAACGATACTTTCACCATGATAGCCCGGCAAGGCACTGACACGAAAATCAATGTCCGTGCCCCCGACGTTCTTTTTGATACGACCGTCCTGAGGGATGCGCCGCTCAGCGATGTCCATACCAGACATAATCTTAAAACGAGTAGTTACAACAGGTTGCAGTTGCTTAGGAATCTTGTCACGCTCGATGCAAGCACCGTCAATACGATAGCGAACCCGGACGCGGTCAGCCATGGGTTCGATATGAATATCAGACGCTCGCAATTTGCACGCTTCGTCAATTATACGGTTTATCAGCTTGATAATCGGGGCTGATTCATCATCCAGCTGAGAAATATCCAGCGAATCAAGGTCAACCGAAGCGTCTATCGAACTATGAAGCTCATCAACCGTGGCATCAATGGAGGAGCCCAGCTTGTCCATGAAAGTGTCGATGTAGCGTTTGATTTTATCTTTGCTGGCTAGAACCGTGTCAATCTCGGTATTGAGACGGAATCTCAACATATCCAGCGTGTCGAGATTCAAAGGGTCGTGGATGATGACCTTTAAGCGACCGTTCTCTTTGGCCATCGGCAGGACCAACTCCCGGCGGATGAGATCTTCGGGGATAAGGTCCAGCACGGTACGGTCAACCACTCCCTGGTCGAGGTCCACATACTCCATATCGAACTGGGTGGCCATCGCTTTGGTGACCTGCTCCTGATCGACCAGTCCCATTTCCACGAGGCAGTCGCCGAGTCGTCGATTGGTGGCGTCGGCACTGTCCTGGGCCTTGGCCAGACTCTCGGCGTCGATGGCTCCCCAGGCGACCAGAATATCGCCGAGATTCTTACGATTTCTTGCCATTTAAGGCTCCCGATCCAATTGTTCACAAAGTAACTTGTTTAAAATCAACCAGTTAAGGCTAAATGCGAGTACAATAAACCCGTAAACGCCTCTTAAAAGGGTGGTCCCGAAACCTAAATATCAGGTTGCTTTATTTCATCGGCAGTCGGCAGGCTACCCCTCAATTGTGACCAATATAACATTGATCTGCCCACGCTGCGTTATGCGGCCATACCCGTAGCACTGTATTGTATGGTCATTTGCGGGGTATCGTCAAGCAAATAACCGGGGGGCAATCTCAAGGCAATGTCGCCGTAACTATTTATCACTACGCATTATCGGAGAAAAAGTGCGGTTAAGCAGAGCTTTTAGATTTTTTTAATAACGACCAGGGCAGTATCATCAAAGCGCATGGTCAGCCCAGTAAATTTCCTCATCGACCAGAGAATATTGCGGGCGGCATCTTTGGCGTTCATGGATGCCGAACTGATACAGGCCTGAACAAGCCGGTCCGTGCCGAAAGATTCCCGTTCAAAATTCACCGCTTCAGCCAGCCCATCGGTATAGAGCAGCAGTAAATCTCCGGTATTGAGGGGGATTTCATAGGCGTTATATTCATTTTCGGGCATTACGCCGAGAATCATGCCGCCTTCGGGCAAATAACAATTTTGGCCATCCCTGACCAGGATGGGCGGATTATGGCCGGCATTGCAATAAGTCAGGCTGCTATTGCGAGGGTCGTAAACACTGGCAAAGAGAGTCGCGAAATCGCCGGTATTGTTGTCCCGACAAAATGCCTGATTTAGAGAAACCACAAGCTTGTCAAGGGTCTCGAAACTCTCGGAATAGGCCCGCAGCGAGGCCCGCAAAGAGGCCATCCGCAGCGAGGCAGGCACATCCTTACCCATTACATCACAAATAGTTACCAGCAGTCTGCCGTCGGGAAGTTCGATATAATCATAGAAGTCACCGCCCACATCGTAGCAGGGAACATATATTCCGGCGAGTTCGATACCGGAGACTTCCGGGGCCTGCCGGGGGATGAGCTGACGCTGAACGGCACCAGCTAATCGCAACTGGCGGGCTTTACGGTCGCCTTCCAGCGCCTGCTTGTACAGCCGGGCGTTGACAATAGCCGAGGCCGACTGAGAAGCAACGGTATGGGCCAAGGAAACATCCGCGGTGGAGAAGTGACGGACCTGACGACTGTAAATCCGTAAGATACCAATCCCTTTATCGTGATAAATCATGCCGATGCTCATATTACTGACAAGCCCCTCGCGTTTGATTTCATCGCGATAGCGTGAGAAATTGGGGTCGGTCTGCATGTTGTCAACGACAATATCCTCGCCGTTCAGAATACGCTGATTGAGGGCGCTTTCCTTGGCGCTTACCGGCCCCTTGCTCTTGTATTCGTCGCTAAGTCCATACGTAGCAGCAAGTACCAAAGCTCCGGTCTCATTATCGAGCAGGCGTAGACCGGCGGCGTCTGCACCGACGGCCTCGGCGATGGTCTGGGTGACCATTTCCAAAACCTGCTGCAAATCCATGGGACTGGTAAGCAGTTCGGTAGTTTTTTTTACGCTTTTAAGGTCGAGACTGACTTTGTCGAGTCGACCCTGGATTTTTTGTTCGCTCGGATTTTCGGGCGGCACAGGCAGTAATTCCTTCAGTGAAGCTAACAGCATTAATATTGTCGAGGGGAATTATAACGGACGGGCCTGAGAGACGAAAGATTAAATAAGATTAAGATTTGATGAGTTGTAAGTGCTTTTTGCAAAAGTTGAGTTATTTAACTGAGAAACGGTATATACATGTGTGGGTGTACTTTTGGGCGGGGTGGAGTATTACCGAGGGGAAATCCTTGCGGTTGGGTGAGTCGGGGTAGTGCTGGGTTTCGAGGCAGAAGCCGCAGCGGTAGTTGTAGGGCTGGTTGTTTTTGCCGATTATGCTGCCGTCGAGGAAATTGCCAGCGTAAAACTGGATACCGGGCTCGGTAGTCATGATTTCCATGAGTCGGCCTGATTGGGGGTCGTAAACGGTGGCGGCGAGCATTAAACTGCCGCTCTGGTTGCGTAAGACCCAGTTATGGTCGTAGCCGAGGCCGAACTTGAGTTGCTGAAAATCGTCATTGATGCGGGCCCCGATCTTTTCGGGGGCGCGGAAGTCCATCGGTGTGCCTTCGACAACCGGTATTTCGCCGGTGGGGATGAGGGTTTCATCGACCGGGGTATAGTGGTCGGCGGCTAACATCAGCTCGTGGTCGAGAATGGTGTTGCGAGCGTCACCGGTCAGATTGAAGTAGCTGTGGTGGGTAAGGTTGATGGGAGTTGGTTTGTCGGTATAGGCTTCATATTCGATCTTGAGGGCGTTGTCGTTATCGAGCGAATAGGTGACGACACTGGTGAGGTCGCCGGGGTAGCCTTCTTCCATGTCTGGGCTAAGGCAGGTCAGGACAACTCCGACAGAATCGGACTTCAGGAAAGATTTACTGGCCCAGAGGACTTTATTGAAACCTTTGATGCCGCCGTGGAGGTGATTGACACCATTGTTGGCAGCGAGGGTGTATTTGGTACCATAAAGGGCAAACTGGCCCTTGGCGATACGGTTGCCGTAGCGGCCTACGGTGGCACCGAGGTAGGAATCGCAATTTACATAGCCTTCAACATCATCAAAGCCGAGGGTCACGTCCTGAATCTTGCCGTCGCGGTCGGGGACTTCCATCGAGACCAGATGAGCGCCAAAATTGGTAATACGGGCTTTGACACCGTTAGCGTTTGTGAGGGTGTAAATAACCACCTGCTGGCCGTCTTCGAGTTGGCCCCAGGGCTGCTGGGTGATAGTCAACTGACCTGCCAGTGAAACTGTGGTCAGTAAAGCAATCAGAAGTGATGTGAATGTGAGTTTGCTGACATTAATAATCATTATAAAATCCTTTCGCTAATATAAAAATTACGGGCAGTCCCTGCGTTGGCGTTTCGGACTTTTGTTTTGGGGTTTTATTCGTTTACTTTTTCTGGCTGAGCTACTTTTTCGGATTCTATTTCCCGACGCATTTTTATTAACAGGTTGATTTCCTCAGAACGGTAATAGGTGCCGTCTTCACGGAGCAAATCGTGGAACCAGGGGTCGGGCTCTTTGGTATATTTCTTTTCCCAGGAGTCCCAGGGGTAAATGGTCTGAGTTTTGCCAGACACGAAACCCCAGTTGCAGGCACCGATGCCGTGTTCTTTGAAAAAAGGCAGCATGGTCAGGAAAGTCAGATTGCGGTTTCTGGCCATGTATTCGGAGCAGATGACCGGTCGGCCATATTCCAGAAGATGCAGGGCCTGAGTCTGGACTTTTTCCGGGGGTAAATAGCTGTGGAAGGTCATGATATCGGAGTTTTCGAGAATGAATTTTATAGTCGGTGCAGTCGCTTTGCCCTTCTGCCAGTTCCAACGCCAGGCGCAAGTTGTGAGCGGCTGAGAAGGATTGACCTGGCGAGCCCACTGGAATACTTTTTGCAGCAGGGCCAGCGAGAGTTCGTCTTTGTTTTTGGGCTCGAGCTTGCTGTAAGAAGCTCCATTGGTGTTGCTGGGTTCGTTATATAAATCCCAAAGCAGGATACGCGAGTCATCCTTATAATGAGTTAAAATGCCGACGATGTAATCTTTCAGCTCGTCGTGGCGGGAGAGATCCTTCAGTATGTCAATCGATGGAGACTGGACCCAGCCGGAATTGTGTACGTGAGGGGTTGGTTCGTGCTGTTTGCCGAGTTTGGGATAGGGATCCCAGCAACTATCGAAGAAAACAAACATAGTCTTAATTTGATGCTTGTCGGCAATTTCGAGATATTTGTCGATACGCTCAATGAACCCTTTAGAGTCCTGCTGCCATAAAAGATCGTGGAGATAGACGCGAACAAAGTTCATACCAATATCGTGGGCCCAGGATAATTCGCGGTCGATAGTGGCGGGGTCGAAGGTGTCAGCCTGCCACATTTCCAACTGGTTTATCGCATTTGAGGGTATGAAGTTGCAGCCGACGAGCCAGGGCAGGTCTTTGTACCATTGCCAGGCTTTTTCGGTTGACCACTTGCCGGATGATTCTTCGGCGGCGAAGGCTATGGGGGACAGCAGCTTAATCAGTAATATAAACGCGATGATTGAAAAACGATGCTTCATCATAATATACTCCGAAAATACGATTCTCTTGCCAAAGACGCGGTTTTCGCGTGACCGGAAGCTATGATAATCGGATTTCGCGGAGATTAAAGGGTAAAATATTTTTTAGCAATATTTTTGCAGGTGAATGTGATGATGCCTGCGTTTATGTTCGCGTAAACTATCTTTGGGAGGCTTTGAGGGTTATTCCTTCGGGTACCCTGAAGCCGTTAGGTGGCATTTTGGCATATTTAAGGTCGAGAACTACCTCGCCTGCTGCCTGTCGTTTGAGTTGGTAGGAAATGGGGCCGTACCAGGTTTGGAGATTTTCAACTTTGATGCCCTGGTCGAGCCAGCGGTCGGAGATGGCGGCGGCGAGTACGAGTTGACCTCGTTCTTCGTAGACGATCATGTCACGCAGAGCGTTAATCAGGCCGGCCCCGACCCAGGTGTGGGGCATATCGCCGATATAGCTGGGGGTGCGGGGGTCGCCGTGGACAACTTCGGCCATGTGGTTCCAGCCGAGCGGGCGGACAGCATCTTCGGCAAAATAATCGGCGAGCATGATAGCATCGTCAATGCGACCGAGGCGGATGAGGGCGGAGATGTTTCGGACTTCGTAAGGTGTATAGGTTGAACGGGTGCCGAAGGGACGAGCGGCCCGGTCGCGCGAGGAGGCCATGTAGGTATCGTAGGTTGCTTTTACGGCGTCGGCGGGCAAGGTGTCGCGCTCGTCGGCAATCATTATGCCGATGGAAGTTGAGGTGGGGTCCAGGTCGCCAAGTTCGGCACAGCCGGGTAGGTATGCGATATTGTGTTTTTGGCGCACCTTTTGGATGGAGGCCAGAAGGTCGGTGCGGAAACGGATTTCAAAATCTTTGAGCCATTGGGCATCTTGTTTTTCGTCGATTTTAAGGGCAAGGGCCTGGGCATCCTGGAGGCCTTTCAGGGCGAAGAAATCGTCCCAGTAGCTGTGTCGGCCGGGAAAATAGCCTTCGTGACTGTTGGATTCGGGCAGGATTCCGTAGAATTCGGTATCTCTGTACTGGTCGGTGCGGCGAGTGTCGATGAGATTTTCCATGTATTTGAGGGCGGCGCGGGCTTTGGGCCAGCAGCGGCGGGCGAGGTCGAGGTCATCGGTGATTTCCACGATTTGACGAAGCAGAAAAATGTATTCGCCAAATGAGTCGTGTTCGTGCCAGGGCTGGGCGAACCATTCCATTTCGCCGGTTTTGGTATGGACAAGGAACGGTACGAAACCATCATCTTTGATAAGGTCAGTAAACCAGTTAATGTATTGAGTGACCTGGTCGTTGACACCAAAACGAATCAGAGCGGTGGCACTGATGGCACCATCGCGAATCCAGGAACTGTTGTAGTTTCGTGAGCCGGGCTGGGTAGCGGGTCCGTCGGCGTTGATGAGCAGGTAGGCGAGGTTGGAACGGATGAGGTTGACGAAAGTATCTTCGGGCAGTTCGATGTTCCAGTTGCCTATCCATTTTTGCCATTGGGCGAAGGATTTTTGTTTTTGCCGATTGAAAAAATCGGCGGGATTATTGGGGACAGGAATGTCGGTGTTGGGCTGGTTGGGGTAAATAGCGAGGATGGTTTTGGTTTCGTTTGGTTTGAGCTGGTAATCGTAGCGCAGGCCGGCGGTGATAATGCTGTCGGTGGTTTCCTGATTGTTGGGCAGGGCTGTACGAGCGGTGAGGATTTCGCTGATGTCTACGGGTTCGGTAAGGGGCTGCTGGAGGTGAACAGCGGCGAAATCGGGGGCGGGCGTTACGGTCAGTACGTTATTTCCGTTCCATTGCATGGTGTTGCTATCGGGGAACCACTGGGCGGAATTTATCTGAACGTATCCGCCGTGCTGCCAGGGTGGATTTATGGGCAATGGTCTGACGGAAAGCAATAGGGAGATGTCCTGTTTCTGGTCGGTGGTGCTGGTTAGTTCGTAAAGAACGATGGTGGTATCTGGTTCTATTGTATTAGCGGTTATGGTCAGAGTGAGATTTTCGCGGGTCAATTTTACGGAGGGGATGGGCGCCCAATTTTGCATGAGAGACTGGGTTTGAGTGAAGTTTTGGGCAGTTAAGGTTTGGCCGTTTACTATCAGGGTCGCCGTAGCGGAGAAGTTGCGCAGACCTGATTCTATTTTGCCGTATTCGTCTAGGAGTGATTCGTTGAAGCTGCCGGGCAGTCCGGTAACGGTCCAGAAGGTCTGTACTCTTTTGAGCCAGCCGGGCAGGGTTCCATCGGGCAGGCGCTGGGCGAGCATTTCAAAATGGCGGGTTGGTGTCCATGATTCTGAAGGCTGTTTGAACTGTACTTCGGCGATGGCGACAGGATCTTTGAGGTTCTGAGGGAAGAGCGAGGCGGATGCGGCTGGTATTGGTGGTTTTGAAGAAAATGTCCTCAGCGTTGGAGACGCCGGCTTTTTTGTTGGTGATGGTTAGCCATTTTTCACTATCGCTATCGAAAGATTGGATTTGGCAGGGGGCGGAGTGCTGCTGGGCCCATTGTATGCTTAGTCCGCCGATGTCGATGGGTTGGGGCGAGGTCAGTTCCAGTGAAGTTTGCTGGTTCGGGGTCGGGTTTGATTTCCAGAAGGTTTCTTTCAGACCGTCCATTACCAGATTGGCGGGGTTTTCGGGGGTTTGGGAGGATGCCTGAGCGGTGCGTTGAGCTTCTTTGCCGAGCAGGTCGATATCCCATATTGAGTAGCCCCAGCCGGTTCCTCTTTTGAGTCCGATGAGTTTCAGACCGGCGGCATTTCGCAGGCCGAAATATATGGCGTCGATGCCGCCGTCTGAGTTGCGGGTTTTGTTGACATTTGTCCATTTGCCGTCGGGGGTGAGCAGTTGAATATCGTAATCGCGGCCATAGGCGGTTTCCCAATGGATGTTTAGTCCGACAATCTCGCGGGGCTGGCCGAAGATAATCTGGAGCCATTGGTCGTCCGAAGACTCACTGGCCCAGCGGGTGTCCATCTTGGCATCAAGGGCGTAGGACGCGTTGTAGGTGCCCTGGCCGGAACTGGCGGTGATGGTGAGAGACAAGGCGTTTGAGGTTAATGCCGCAAGTATTAAAAGAAAATAATTTGAAATTTTCATTTGAGACTGCTCCAAGTTTCACAAGCAAAAATAAAAGCGTTTTCACAGATGGCTACTATGTCGAAAATCAGGATTCAAGTCAAGAGCAAAAAAACGCCGGTAGAGCGATTTGTATATAACTATTTTATCAATAGCAGTTTACACAAAACAACAGGTTCAATCTCTGTTATTTTTGAATTTTTTATTGGTATATAACTTTGGTAAGATAAAGAAAAACGGTTTAGTTTGTGAAAATTAGCTTGACATTTGCAATGAAAACAGGTAAAAGCGTTTTTTATGGAGTATGAACGATATATTGTCTGCCATAGGATGTTTCGATGAATCTGAGGTGTTTTAGATGAATAGCGACAGTAATATTACCATCCATAATGTTGCCAAGGCTGCGGGGGTTTCGATTTCCACGGTGTCGCGGGTAGTGAACCGGCTGGGTCGGGTGGCGCCTGATACGCGCCGCCGGGTTGAAATAGCTATTCGTGACCTGAACTTTCAACCAAACAGTCGAGCTCAGGCATTGAGCAAGAAGCGTACTGATACGATTGGACTGGTGGTGCCAGATTTTCAGGGTCAGTATTTTTCGATGCTGATGGAAGGCGCTCATCAGGAGGCCGAGAGCAATGGCGTACATCTGATGGTATTGAAGGCCAAAGGTGCCAAGGCGAAAATCGAGGCTATTCGACGGCTTCGTTCGGGCGGGCGTACGGATGGGCTGATTCTCATGCTGGATGAGCTGCGTGATAATGTGTTTGAAGCGATCGACCATGGTAGTGGTCCGCTGGTGATTCTGGACCAGGATGTTCATTATCGTCGGCTCGATAATATTCTGGTTGATAACCGCATGGGGGCATTTGAGGCGACACGGCATTTTATTGATGTGCATGGGGCACGGAGTTTGTTCTATGTGGGCGGCTCGGAGAATAACGTGGATAGTACCGACCGGGCTCAGGGGTTCGCTGAAGCCCTTAAAGTGGCGGGGATGAACAGCCGGAACCGGCAATTCTATGGCGACTACAGCTATGACGCGGGATACAGTCTGGTCAAAGATAAGATTGCTCATTTGATTGAACCGGGTGAACAGTGCGGGATTGTGGCGGGTAATGATGACATTGCCTGCGGGGTGATTGATGCGTTGGTTGATATGGGAATCAATGTGCCGGGCCAGGTTGGGGTTATCGGGTTTGATGATTCTTATATCGCGATACGGCGGCGGCTGAAACTTTCGTCGATGCGGATACCGATGGAGGAAATCGGTCGCAGCGCGGTACGGATGATAATGAACCGGATGTCGGATGCCGAGATGGAGCCGGCGAAGGTAATTCTGAAGGCACGATTGATTGTGCGGGAGTCTTGCGGGTGCGTGGGACGACCTTAGCCAGGTAAACTGGAAATTCTAAACATTAAATCCTCAATAATGACAACAGAAATATTTAGCCGCAAATTACCCGGATTTTAAACGGCAACGGCGAAGAATATTAACCACGACGTACATTCGATACTCAAAATCAAAAAACTAATTTTTATTGGCTGTTGGTATATGTTCAAAAAAAAAATATTTTTTATATCATTTTTCTTACTGGCCGGTTGCGGCTGTTGGGCTGATGGGCTGCTTCAAGAGATTTCGGCTGATGATGAGGCACTGCTGGAGGAGGTTACGCGGGCTTCATTTATGTTTTTCTGGAATGAGGCGGATGCTGAATCGGGGCTGGTGCGGGACACCTCAGCGGCGGCCAGTTGCAGCGTGGCTTCTTTGGGGTTTGGTCTGGCGGCGTTGCCGGTGGGTGTGGAGCGAGGGTATGTAACACGTGAGGAGGCGAACGAGCGGGCGGGGCGGGCGTTAGAAACTATTCTCAAGTCAAACGCTCAGCACAAAGGAATGTATTGCCATTTTATTGATTTGCATACGGGTAATACCACCAGACATGGCTATGAAAGTATCGCGTCTTCGATTGACACAGCATTGCTGGTGGCGGGTGCGATCGCGGCAGGCGAATATTTCAAAGGGCCGGTTAAGGCCCTGGCGGAGGAGATTTATGGGCGGGTTGACTGGCAGAGTTTTGTCAATCGCGAGAACGGTCAGGTATATATGGCCTGGGCGGCGGACGACCCGAACAACATGAACGGGACAGGAAAATTTGAAAAACAGACGTGGGACTGGTACACCGACGAAACGCTGCTGATTGCACTTTTGGGGCAAGGTTCGCCTAATCCGGCATATCGGCTGGGGCGTGAAAGTATGTATAACTGGCAGCGGCCTGTGGGAAAATACAAAGACGGTGAAGAGTTCATCTATACCCATCCGGGGCCTTTGTTCACTTATATGTTCGCTCATTGCTTTTATGATTTTCGGGCGACAGGGCCAGACGCACAAGGGGTAAACTGGTTTGAAAATACAGTTCGGGCGGTCAAAGCTAATCGCGACTGGTGTCGGGATAACGCTGAGAAATATAAAACTTACGGCCTGAATCGCTGGGGCGTGAACGCCGGCTCGGCACCGGATGATAAATATGTGGTGCTGGGGCATCCGCCGCGCGGGACTGACCGGGACCATCAGGGTGAGCATGGCACGCTGCATCCTTATGGGGCGGGGATGGCGGTACCGTTTGTGCCGGGCGATTCGATTGCGGCGCTGCGAGAGATGAAGGGGCTGATAATCAAGGGACAGCCAGTCTGGCAGGAGGTCGAGGACGGCGGCTATGGGTTCTGGGACGGGTTCAATCTGGAGCGGCAGTGGGTTTCGAATCATGTGATTGGTATCGCTCAGGGGCCTATGCTGCTTTTGATTGAAAATGGTCGCAGCGAACTGATTTGGAATTTAATGCTCAGAAACAAATTTGTGCGGATGGGACTGAAGCGGGCAGGATTCTCTTTGAAAATATAAGAAATTAGTAGAAAAAGGCAAGGGCAGGCCGATGGGATAGTTTTTTTATTTTGCCATTTTATCAAAACGGTTGCATTGATATAGATTGAAAGTTTTTTATGGAAGTTGATGGCGACATGATTAGCGAACAGGGGATTTGTCGAATCAGGAATTCGGTGGGTCTTACGTTTTCAGTTTATGAAAACGGGTCAATAGATAGAATCGAGCAGGGACGTACTCGTATAAATCTTATCTCAGGCAGTGCTCTGTCGATAAATTGCAGTAACGTTTATTTGCGGGTTTACGGCAAGGAGATTAAGGCCCGGCCGATACTGGGCGAGTGGCGGGTGGGCGATGATGGTGTTAATGTTCAAGGGGAATTTGAAGGTATTGGTTATACTTTGCGGCTGTTGTTGGCAGAGGACGAAGCGGCGTGGCTGTGGGATGTGAAGCTGAGCAATAACCACCCTACCGAAAATGTTAAGGTCGATTTGATTTATGTTCAGGACGTAGGTATGTCATCGGCGGGGCCGGGCGAGCAGAACAGTTATTATGTGAGCCAGTATATTGATTATACCGCATTACGGCATTCTGAGCATGGTGATATTATATGCTGTCGGCAGAATGAGCATGGGGCGAGCAAGGTGCCGTGGCTGGCTTTGGGTTCGATTGGCAGGGTTTCCAGTTTTTCTACTGACGGAATGCAATTTTTCGGGGCGGGGTATCGACAAAGTGGAATACCGGCAGGTTTGACGGCTGAAAATTTGGCGGGATTGACTCAGCAGGAACTGGCGGTGGTGGCGTTGCAGGAAGAACCGGTTGAGCTGCAGGCGGGGCAATCGGTTAAACGTGGATTCTTTGGGATATTCAACGAGAATCATAGTGAACCGACATCCGTGAATGATTTGGCGAGGCTCGAACCGGTTATCGAAAAATTACGCGTTCAGGCGAATGAGTCAACATCTTCTAATTGTTTGGGTGAATCAGCGGCAGGGAGTATTTTTTCGGATGCCGCGATGCTGGAGTCTGAGGATTTGGACGAGGCGGAATTGCGGGCTTTGTTTGGCGGGGAGCGGCGGTTTGAGGAATTCGCAGAGGGAAAACCGCTATCGTTTTTCCGGGGTGATAACCAGCATGTGGTTTTGCGGGCGAAGGAGCTGATGGTTGAACGGCCTCACGGGCATATTTACAAGAGCGGAAGCGGGCTGCTGCCAGATGAAGAGACGTTGAGCTGTACTAGTTATATGTTTGGGGTGTTCTGGTCGCATGTAACGCAGGGAAATGTTAATTTCAATCGGCTGTTGACGGTTAATAGCAATCCGCTGAATATGCAGCGTTATACGGGCCAGCGGGTTTTCGTGGGAATTAACGATGAATATTATCAACTGGCGGTGCCCTCGGCGTTTGAGATTTCGCTGAATGGGTGTCGGTGGATTTATAAGTTTCGGGGTGAACTTTATCAGGTATGCTGCTGGGGGGCGGCGGATGGGCCGGAAATCATGATGCGGCTGGATGTGCTGGAGGGTTCGGAGCGGGCGTGGCTGATTTCTCATGAGCTTACGACGGAACATCAATGGAGTATCGAACAGACAGACCCGTCGGCTAATAGTACTATGCTGAGATTTTGGCCCGGTATTGACAGTGAGCTTAATCGGCTATACCCGGATGGGTCGTTTACTATGCTTCTGAAGGACGCGGGACTGATAAAGAACATGGGCGGCGATGAACTGCTGTTCGCGGACCATAAGAGCCGGGGGCTGAATTTTGTGGTGACAGAACTCTTGCCGACACGTACGTTTGGCATGTCGCTGCGCGGTGAACTGGTGAATAATGGTGAAGTGGAAACACCGGTTGAGCTTTCGGGGAGTTACGAGAAGGATACACACAAGGCAAATCTAACGTGGAAGCGGGTCAGTAATGAATTGCGTTTTAGTGAGTGCGGCGGTGATTTGGCAGCGATCGCCGAATCGCTGCCCTGGTTCGCACAGAACGCGGGGATTCATTATCTTACGCCGCATGGATTGGAGCAATACGGCGGCGCAGCCTGGGGAACGCGTGATATTTGTCAGGGGCCGGTCGAGATGCTGCTGGGACTGGGACATTATGAGGCGGCACGGGCGGTGCTGGCGCGGGTGCTGAGTAATCAGGAGGATGACGGCAACTGGCCGCAATGGTGGATGTTTGACCGGTACAGCTGGATTCGCAGCGATGAGTCGCACGGGGATGTGATTTTCTGGCCGATACTGGCGGTAAGCGAATATGTAAAGGCATCGGGCGATTTTGATTTTCTGGACGCGGAACTGCCCTACTACTGTCAGGATCAGGCTGAGGCAGCGGAATATGGTACAGTTTTGGGGCATCTGGTGCAGGCGGTTATTTATGTAACCAGGCATCGGTTTGCGAAGGGGACGATGCTGGCGGATTACTCCGATGGGGACTGGAACGACTCGATGCAGCCGGCGAATCTTAAATTGAAAAAGCGGTTGATAAGCTGTTGGACGGTGGGTTTGAATTATCAGGCGTTCAAGGAGCTGTCGGAGATATGCCGGGTTGCGGGGCATAAGACGATGGCTGAAAAACTGGAAAGCTATTGTGCGGAAATTCAGCGGGATTTCGAGCAGCATCTGATTCGCGATAAAGTCGTGGCGGGATTTGGGCTGGTCAATGGCAAGAACTCCTTTGATTTACTGCTGCATCCATCGGATAAGACTACGGGTATCAGCTATCGTTTGCTGCCGATGATTCGCGGAATTATCAGCGGGATTTTTACAGCGGAGCAGGCGTGGAAACATGCCGAGCTTATCGAAAAGCACCTGAAAGGGCCCGACGGGGCGCGTTTGATGGATTGCCCGCCCAAATATCACGGCGGATTGCAGCAGTATTTCAAGCGGGCGGAAAGCTGCCCGTTTTTCGGGCGGGAAATTGGTTTGATGTATACGCACGCTCATCTGCGTTACGCTGAGGCAATGGCGAAGCTGGGCGAACGGTCGAAGTTTGTGCGGGCTTTGCGTCAGGTTGTGCCGGTGGGTCTGCGCGAGGTGGTTTCTCAGGCGAATTTGCGGCAGGCGAACTGCTATTACAGCAGCTCGGACGGCGGGTTTGATAATCGCTATGAGGTGAACGAGCATTACGATGATTTGAAGGCGGGCAAGATTGAGCTCAAAGGCGGGTGGCGGATTTATTCCAGTGGGCCGGGCATGTTTGTACGGTTTGTGATTGAATATCTGCTGGGGGTTCGGCAGGCTTTCGGCCAGACGGTTTTTGACCCGATGCTGACGGCAGGGTATAGCGGGCTGAAGGTCGATATGAGGCTACGGGGGCAGGATGTACAGTTGAAATATAATATCTCCGGAAAAAATGTCCGTTCGATAAAAATTAACGGCAAGAAAGTTGAGTTTGAACGTGAGGCTAATCCTTATCGCACAGGTGGAGCAATGATTGATAATGTTCGGCTGGAGGCTGCTTTGGGGGCGTGAGCGGAATGTAATTGAGATAACCGTTTAATGAATGTGAGGCGATATGACTGAGATTGAGCATCATCATCAGACTGAACAGAAGGACAAGGTTTCGGTAGGTCAGAAGGTTGGCTATGGGATGGGGGCTATGTCTACGAATCTGGCGGTCAATTCGCTGTCGAACATGGGTAATCTGATTTATAATATCGGGCTGGGCGTTTCGCCGGAGATGCTGGGTATCGCCCAGGGCATTCCGCGGGTTATCGACGCGATTACCGACCCGCTTATCGGGAACATGTCGGATAACAGCCGGAGTCGGTTCGGGCGGCGCAGGCCTTATATCATGGTGGGCGGGATTTTGATGGGGATAATTTTCGCCCTTTTGTGGATGGTGCCCCCCCACTGGGGAGACAAGGCAACTCTGGCATATTTTCTGATAATGTCCTGTTTGTTTTATATCGCTTATACGATTATCGAAGTGCCGCGCGGCGCTTTGGGTTATGAGCTGACCAGCGATTATCATGAACGCACGCGAATTTTTGCTTATTGCAGTTTTCTGATAAACGCAGGCAGTTTGTGTCTGCCCTGGCTTTATTTCGTCGCTAACCTTGATTACTTTGTCGACGAAGTTGAAGGGATGAAATATGTGGGAATGGTTATTGGCGGAATTCTGATAGTTTCGGCGGTCGCCTGTGCGTTGGTATGCAAAGAACCTAAATATGAGCAGGCACAAGTTCAACAGCGAGTGGGTTTTTGGGAAAGCGTGACCACGACTTGCAAGAACCGTACATTTTTGCATCTGCTGGCGATAGTTTTTGTGGTTACTATCGGGCTTTATTTTGTCATGGGGTTCGCTAATTACATTATGATTTTTTATGTTTATTCGGGCGACCAGAAAGCAGCGTCGATTCTGATGGGCTGGTGCGGGACACTGTGGGGCGTTTTATCGCTGATAGGCGTTTTTCCGATGACGTGGATCGCCACACGGATAGGCAAATCGAAAACCGTGATGATATTTCTGCTGATAATGGCCGCGGGTAATGCGCTCAAGTGCGTTTGCTATAGCCGCGAACATCCGTGGCTGGCTTTGATACCGACAGCGGCGCTGGCGTTTGGTTTGCTGGTGCTGTTTTCGCTGGTTTACGCCATGCTGGCGGATATTTGTGACGAGGATGAGCTTAATACGGGCAAGCGGCGGGAAGGCAGCTATCAAGCCATGTACGGATGGTGGTGGAAACTGGGAATCGCGGCGGGGATATTCGTGCAGGGTTTTCTGCTGAAATCCACTGGTTTTGATGCGAATTTGGCGATGCAGGCGGAAGATACGCTTTGGTGGCTGCGATTCTGGGAAATCACAATTCCCTCGGTGCTGTGCCTGGTTAGCGTGGGTTTACTGCTGAAATACCCTCTTACCGAACAGCGGGCTTATGAAATCAAATCGCTGTTGGATGCTCGTCGGACAGGCCAAAATGAGGCGAAATAAAGCAAATGTCCGATAAGTATTTAACAAAGCGTGATTTAAGGTATTTTAAGCGGGTTTTATTCGGTCGATAAATTTGTAAGAGCGTTTTTACTTTTTTTGAATAATGTGCGATTATTGTAAGGTATTGCAAAAGGCAGGGTTAGGGAATAATGAGAAAACTATTTTTTGTCAAAAATAGCTAAAATGCTGAAAAATACGGATTTTATAGCAAAAAACGCTTGACGTCGTTTGGGGAATTTGATAATATACTTTTATAAGTAAGGTTGTTGATTCATCATGAAAACGCTTTTACAAATTGCCGGCTTAAGAAATTCAAAAGAAACACTTCGTTACGCTGAGTCGATTATAGACGAAGGAGGCATATTGATGGCTAAAAAAATCCAAAAGAAAAATGACGCTTTCACACTCGTGGAACTGCTGGTGGTGGTAGCGATTATCGCCCTGCTGGTATCGATTCTTCTACCGGCACTGGGCCATGCCAGAGAACAGGCCCGGAAAGTCACCTGCTCCGCTCACCTGCACAGCATGGGGCTGGTTCTGCATATTTACGCTAACGAGAACAATTCCAAGCTGCCTACTACAACGGCCGGTTCGGGCTGGCTGTTTGATGTACCTCACAATATTGCTGACACCATTCGTCGTGAGTACCAACTGGAAACGCTGTTTTGCCCATCCAATAATTTAAAGAAGAAAAGCGACCGGGAATTGGTTGAATACTATCTCACTTATATGCGAGATGAATCCGGCGGCAAAGTGACAAACCCGGACGATGCTACCAGCGGGCATGTACTATCTGATTATTTCTGGTTATTAGAGCTGAATACCACTCTAAGAAAAGACGCAAGATACTCTTTGGGCAGTCGATATGGCCACCGCAAGATATTTCACACAACCATCGATGCAAGAATGGCCAGCGACTCACCTCTAGTTACCGACATAACCTGGACTCGTGATTTAGACATAGTTACTTCAAAAGACTTTACTAACGTGAGCAGCACCATCGGCGGTATTAAATATAATTTTTTCTCGAATCATGTTAAGGGCCGCGAAGCGATAGGCGGAAATATACTAAACTGTGACGGTAGTGTAGTATGGGTAGATTATGATGACATGACGCTTAAATTTCGTCCAAGTTCGGATTGGCCCGCTCATTATTGGTGAGGTTAATTTAATGACAATGCCCTTAGCCGACGTAGGCGGGGTTGTGTGATTGTGTGCATTTTTTGATAAGGAGAACGGAAATGAAAAAAGTACTGGTAACACTAATTGTGAGCTTGCTGATGTGTGCCGGCGCTCAGGCGAATCTGATCCTCAACGGCGGATTTGAAGGTGGTGATTTAGGTAATATCGACTCTGTGACCATCGACAACTGGACCAAGTGGGGTAACAGTGGCTGGCATCATGACGATGCCGGTTACAAAAACGGTGACAAAGGCATGAAATACTGGTGGGACAGCACGGGAATGTACCAGGATTTTGACGCGACAGCCGGTGTGGAATACACATTCAGTCTGGCGGCAATATCTCCGTCGGCTGATATGCTCAAAGGCTGGGACCTTATCGTTAAAGCCGAATGGCTTGACGCGAACTGGGCCGTTCTGGGCGGCGAAGTTATCGACCGGTTCGTGGGCGCCAAAAGCGAAACCAACCCCGGCGACGGAACTGATACCTGGGTCACCCTGAGCGGGACAAGTACAGCGACAGATGGCGCGATTCACGGCAGAATTGTGATGTATCTGGAACAGGCCGGCGACTGGGGATATACCGGCGGCGGCGTCTATTTTGATGACGCCTCGGTTGTGCCTGAACCGATGACGATTGCTTTGCTGGGCCTGGGCAGTATGGCCCTGATTCGCCGCAAACGCTAAAACGCTTATTATATAGGGTGGGCACCGTTAGCCATGGTAATGGTGCCCCACCATTGTTCACAGAAACAGAGAGATATGATTTGGAATAGAGTTCTAACACAGGAGATAGATATGAAGAAAACGATAAGGATGATTTCCGCGGTATTTGCCCTGCTGATTCTGGTCAATACCTCAGTGTATGGTAATGTGCTGAACAATCCCGGCTATGAACAGGGTGACCCGGGTGCACTATCAAATATCATTGGCTGGACCTCATGGGGCCCCAGTGGTGAACATCATCAGCTGAGCGGCTATACCAGAGAAACCAAAGGCGTAAAAGTCTGGTACAGCGACGCCGGCATATTTCAGGATTTCGATGTTGTCGTCGGTGTTAAATACACTCTTAGCCTTGATGCCATCACCCCTGCTGGTGACGCATTGCGGGGCTGGGATTTGAAATTGACGGTTGAATGGCTGGACGAAACCTATGCCGCTGTCGGCAGTGATGAGATTGGCCGCTTCGAGGGCGCCAAAAGCGACACCGACCCCGGCGACGGAAGCGATACCTGGGTTACCATCAGCGGTTCGAAAACAGCCGTTGCAGGTGCGGTATACGGCAGATTCGTGGTATATCTAACCAACGACGCAATGGACCCCGAAGGCTATCCGACCGCGGGTGCGGCTTGTTTTGATGATGCTTCGGTAACATCTAACGACGCCCAGAATCCTTCGCCGCAAATAGGTGCCGCAATCGACGCAGCGAATCCGCCGGCGTATCTGGAATGGACATTGCCGGAACCAAATCTCCCCGGCAATATCGTTACTTGCAATGTGTTCTTCGGTGAAAATGAAAATATGTCCGGGGCGACGCAGTTGGTTTTCGGCCAAACGGTTGAGCAAGTTGCAATGCCCACTCTCACCGCAGAAAAAACCTACTACTGGCGGGTTGACAGCATCGATGCCGGCAATACCACACCTTCTCAGGTTTGGTATTTCAGCACGGTTAATCAGGCCCCGATAGTTGACGCCGGCCCGAAGGGCTGGTGCGCGATTGACGGCACGACCGCATCGTATCAACTGGATTCCACGGTTGATGATTTCGGCACTATCAGCTATCTGTGGCAGGTGCAGAGCCAGCCTTTGGGTGCGGTTGTATCTTTCGACGATGATGAACTGGCAGACCCAATTGCAACTTTCGATACGGTTGGCGAATATATTCTGGAAGTTATCGCGACCGACGAGGGTTTGCTATCAGCGAGCGATACGGTAATGGTTATTGTTCAGCCCAGTGGTTACACCGGCCTGGTGGCTCATTGGCAGTTGGACGGTGACGCGACCGACAGTTCCGGCAACGGCCATAACGGCACTGCCTCCGGTTCGGTGGCATGGACGACTGGCCAGATTAATGACGCGGTCGAACTTGACGGCCTGTCGCACATCGACTGCGGCGGCGGCAAGAGCGAAGGCGACCCGGACACCTGGGCTGACATTACCGACTGGATTACCGTTTCGGCGTGGTTCAAGGCCGATGGCTTCAATAAAGCCTGGCAGTCTATTGTGACCAAGGGTGACAGCTCATGGCGGATTCACAGCCAGAACGAAACCGGCGCAATTAACTTCACTTGCAGCGGCATCGGCGACGCGACAGGCGGCAGTAATCTCGATGACGGTCGCTGGCATCAGGCCGTGGGTGTCTATGACGGCGTAACAGTTCAGCTTTACATCGACGGCCTGCTGGTTGACAGCCAGGGGCCGGACGGTGAAGAAGTCGCTATCGCTACTTGCGATTATGATGTCCGCATCGGTTCTAACGACCAGTTCCCCGGCTCACGTGAGTTTGACGGGCTGATTGACGACGTGCAGATTTATGAAGTGGCTCTGACCGCTACGGAAATCGCCGACAGCTTCTTCGCCAATGGCGGTTCGAGCTGCCAGACAATCATGACAGGCGACCTCGACGGCGACTGCTATGTAAATCTGGAAGATTTCGCACTGCTCACATCTGACTGGCTCAAGTGCAATAACGCTGTTGACAGCAATTGCCAGGACTAGTTGGGATTGGATGTTTTGACAATACGCACGGCCGTCCTTCCGAAAACGGAGGGACGGTCGGGCTTTATAAACCTGGGTGAGAATCTATTTTGAATTTCAGTATTAAACAATATCTGCTTATTTCAGCTTTAGCGATTTGGGGTATTCAATCGGTTCATGCCGCTGACTATCTGGTCGCTGGTTATGAACCGTCGGAAACGTCTTTGACGGTAACATCAGGCGAAATCAGTACTATCCAGAAAGTTCTGGGCGGAACCGGGGACGCGCCTTTTGCTGCCGAAGGTCTTTATGTCCTGAAGCTCAGCTGGACGGGGCAATCTGACCGCAAGGTCGAATGTTATCACGGCGGACTAAACTATGACCTGGGTGAATATGAACGGATATTGATTGATGTTTATATCCCCAACGGCGGTGCTTTATTTCAATCGAGCGGGCTAATTGGAATATGGAGCAGTAACTGGCTGCCGGACAACTGGTCGGGCGGAAATATTGTGCCAACCGCAACGGGCCAATGGTTCACGGTAGAGATGCAGGTGTCGTCTTTCAACGCCGGCAATCTGAATCATATATCCGCGCTGGTTTTCCAGGATTACGGCGCGGACAGCGGCACGATTTATATCGATAATATTCGGCTGGCGAATGATATTCCCGTCCCGGTCGCTTCCGGTCAGGACCAACGCATTGACATTGACTGGGAACCGGTCTCCAGCTGGAATGTTCTGGGATACAATGTTTACCGGTCAGATTCAGCGACAGGGCCTTTCACAAAAATTCATTCAGGGACACATCCGTACACGTTTTACAGTGATTATATCAGCAGTAACGGTTTGACTTATTATTACCGGATTGAAACCCAGTTTGACTGGGGCGTCTCGGCGTTGTCGCCGGTTGTGAGTGCTTCGACCTACGCCATGACCGATGCAGAGTTCCTGGAATCGGTTCAGTCGGTAACATTTCGCTTTCACTGGGATTTCGGCCATCCGGTCAGTGGCCTGACGCTGGACGCTACCTGGGCCTGGTCGGATTTATGCACCATGAGCGGCTCGGGTTTCGGCTTCGCTAATATTGTGGTGGCGGCGGAGAAGGGGTTTATTGACCGACTGGACGCTGCCAAACGGGTCTTGAAAATGTTGACCTTCCTCGACGAAAAAACCACTCGCTACCACGGTGCCTGGTCACACATGATAAACGGCACGACTGGCGAGACTATACCTTTTGGCGAAGTGGACGACGGCGGGGATTTGGTGGAGACGGCCTTTCTATGTGAGGGAATGTTGATTGCCCGGCAGTATTTCGACGGCGATAATCCGGTCGAACAGGCGATTCGCAGTACGGCTACTTCGCTTTGGGAGGGCGTTGAGTGGGACTGGTATCGGCGTGACCCCGGCAGTGATACGCTATGGTGGCACTGGTCGCCTAATTACGGCTGGTTGATAAACCATTCGATTACCGGATTTGATGAAACAATGATGGCTTATCTGCTGGCGATCGCTTCGCCGACGCATCCCATGCCGGCAAGTGCTTACCGCAACGGCTGGGCACGGGCGGATTACTATCGCAATTTCGATACCTATTACGGCTATCGTCAGTGGGTCGGCAAGGGCGGACAACCGCTGTTCTTTACACATTATTCTTTATTGGCGTTCGACCCCCGCAACAAAAACGACGGCATCTGCAACATGTTCGATAATTGCCGCAACACAACTTTGACTCACCGGGCCTATTGTGAAGCGAACCCCCACGGCCACACCGATTACAGTAATCTGGTCTGGGGGCTGACCGCAAGTGCGACCCCCTGGGGCTATCGAGCCAACTCCCCTACTATCGACTGGGAATACGGCGGAACGATTACGCCGACAGCCTGCGCCAGTGCCCTGCCCTATACACCAGTGGAATCAACCGCGGCGATGCGTCACATATACAACACTTACGGCGAGAATCTGTGGGGACACTTTGGTTTTGTGGATGCGTTCAATCCCAGCGAAAACTGGTATGCCAATGGTTATATCGCCATCGACCAGGGCACTATCGCCCCCATGATAGAGAATCATCTTACCGGGCTGTGCTGGAATATGTTTATGGCCAACCCGGAAATCACCAACATGATGGACGCGGTCGGCTTCCAACGCGGCAGTAAAGCCCCCATGAATGTCCCGGAAACCGCCAATGGACTGCTTTATGAGTACTATGAAGGCGGCTGGTATTCACTGCCGGACTTTGATACCCTGACACCTGTCGAAACTGGTTTGATTAGTAATTTTTCGCTTATACCTCGTAATCGTGATGACTATTTTGCCATGCGGTTTAGTGGGTACATCAATATCCTTGAAGAAGATACGTATTATTTCTACCTCGCCTCCGATGACGGCAGTCGGCTTTATATTGGTGACAAGCTCGTGGTGGACCATGACGGGCAGCATTCAGCCGACCCGCCTTTGTGGGGCTGTATCGCTTTGGAGGCCGGCCTGCATCCCATCACGGTGACGTATTTCGACCGGACGGGCAGCCATTCCTTAACGGTTGAATATGAGACAATCGATATGCCCCGCCAATCGATACCAAATAACCTGCTGCTGAGATGCAACCTCACCGGCGACCTGACCGGAAATTGTAATGTCAACATGGAAGATTTGCAGCAATTGGCGGAATATTGGCTGGTGCCTTATGATATGGAAAATTTCAGCGATATTTCCTATAATTGGCTGGTCGGTCTGGAATAGGATTTGTTGGATGAAACAATTTATATTTGCCCTTGCATTTGTTTTCGCGTGGACAGGACTGGTCCGGGCCGGTGAATATACCGTCGCCAGCTACGAATCAGACGAAACTGCGCTGGTGGTATCCTCATCTGAGGTACAGACAATTACCAAATTAGCTGGCGGCATAGGCAGCGTACCATTCGCGACTGAGGGGGATTATGTCCTGAAGATTGATTGGACCGGTCAGACGGACCATAAAGTGGAAGTTTATCAGGGCGGGCTGAATTATAATCTGGACGGGTTCAATAAAATCAAAATCGATGTCCTGATTCCTGATGGAGCCTCGCTTTTTGAAACTAACGGGGTTATCGGGTTCTGGAGCGACAACTGGCTGAGCGGCCATTGGGCCGGCGGTAATCTGGTCCCGACCGCACACGACAAATGGTTCACCGTCGAGATGGATGTAAGCAGTTTCGCCGCCGGTACGCTGGACCATATTTCCTCGCTGGTAATCGAGAATTACGGCAGCGACAACGGAACCATGTATATTGACTATATCCGCCTGATAAGCAATGTGCCCGACGAAGTAGTCGCGACAGGCTATGACAGTCGAATTGACCTGCGCTGGCGAGCGGTAGATTTGTCTAATCTGGAAGGTTACAATATTTACCGGCAGGATGTCACCGGCGGACCATTCACTAAGATTAACTCGGACTTGCATACCTATACGGTCTTCACCGATTTTCTGGGCAGTAACGGCCTGACGCGTTCTTATTACGTAACAGCGGTATGCGGCGGCAGTGAGTCGGCACCCTCGGCGGTGGTGTCGGGCACGACCTATGCCCTGACCGACGACGAACTGGTACTTTCGGTCCAGGAAGCAACCTTTAGATACTTCTGGGACTTCGGCCATCCGGTTTCCGGTTTGGCAAGGGAACGCTCGCATACCTGGTCACGCGACCATGTCACGACCGGCGGGTCAGGTTTTGGCATTATGGCGATTTGCGGCGGGGTACAGCAGGGGTTCGTCAGTCGCACTGAAGCAGCCAAACGTATTTTGAAAATGATGATGTTTTTGCGGGACGGAACCGTACGCTATCACGGCGCCTGGTCGCATTGGTTCGACGGCAGCAGCGGAGAACTACTGCCCGCCGCTCAGGACTTGTTGGGCAATCCGATTGACAGCGTCGATATTATCGAAACAGCGTTTATGATTCAGGGGATACTAACCGCCCGACAATTTTTCGACGCGGACAACTCCACCGAAAACGCTATTCGCTCTGTCGCCACTCAGCTTTACGAGGAAGTCGAATGGAACTTTTTCCGCCGGCCTTATGAGACAGACGGCAAACGCCTCTGGTGGCTGTGGTCGGCCTGATAACGGCTGGGAAAGCAGTTTTTCTTTTGGCGGCGGCGAGACCATGATTGTTTATATTCTGGCGATCGCCTCACCCACGTACCCGATTCCCGCGTCGTGTTATTATGATGGCTTCGCTGGTGTCGGAAATTATCTCGTGAGCGAAAATCATTACGGTTATTTTCAATGGGTCCAGCCTTTCGAAACGCCCATGTTCTGGACGCACTATCCTTTTCTGGGACTCGACCCGCGGATTACCAGCGATGCCTACTGCAATCATTTCGCTAACAGCCGTCATATCGCCCTTATCGACCGGGCCTATTGTATCGACAATCCTAATGGCATGACCGGTTATAGTGATGTGGTCTGGGGCCTGACCGCGAGCATGAATCCCTGGAGCTATTACGCTCACGCTCCCGGCGGCGCTGACAATGGCACTATCGCCCCTACCGCCGCGATTGGCTCTATCGCTTACACGCCGGATGAATCCATCGAGACGCTGAAATACTGGTATCATACTTACGGAGATTTCCTCTGGGGACCGTTCGGATTTTATGACTCCTTCCATCTCGGCCAAAGCTGGAGTGCCCATGAATACCTCGCTATCGACCAGGGGCCCATCGCGGTGATGATTGAAAATTACCGTACCGGTTTGTGCTGGGACATGTTCATGGCCAACCCGGAGATTGTCCCCACTCTGGAAAACCTCGGCTGGGCGGTTGGCACCGATACCGGCCTCAACTACCAATACTACGAAGGCACCTGGACCACCCTGCCCGACTTTGACAGCCTAACTCCAGTAAAACAGGGAACCATTCATAATTGCGACATCCGAATTAATAACAACGAAGACCATTTCGCCTTCCGATTTACCGGATTCATAGAAATAAAGGCCAGCGGAACTTATACTTTCTATCTGGACAGTGACGACGGCAGCCGGCTCTATCTTAACAATTACCTTATCGTCGATAATGACGGCAACCATGCCCAAACCGAAGTTTCCGGCAGTGCTTATCTGCCCAAGGGAAAATATAGCCTCCGGGTGGAATATTTCGAATATGACGGCGACCAGGCCCTGAACGTAAGCTACAGCGGGCCGAGCCTAAGCAAACAAACCCTGCCGGTCAACATCCTGTATCGCTGTGATTCGACCAGCGATTTCAACAGTGATTGCCAGGTCAATATGGACGACCTCGCTATCCTGGCCGAACAGTGGCTAACCACATTTTACCTCGATGATTTCGCGAATATAGCCTCCGAATGGATGCCGTGAGACAATAGTCTCTTAAAAATGAATTTTTGCGCAAAATGGCCACAATTTATCAGAGCCGCGCACGTAAGTAAGCGGTGCCGTTAAAAAACCGTGTAATCCGCGGCTAAATATTTCCGTTGTTTGTAGTTTAGAATTTCCAGTTTATCTGAGTTAGGAGAACCCTCAACAATGAGACTATTCATATCAATCATGTTCGTTCTAGCCGGTACGGCAGTTTCGCTTGCGGCAGATAATTTCGGATTCGCCCAACGCCGCAGTGAAACCATGGCCCCGGAAGACCCGCTTGTTCTGCAATATCTAATCCAGATACAGGACAGCTCCTCCCCCGAAAAGCAGCTCTTACCCTCGATGGAGGGTCTACAGGCCCAGACCTTCAATAACGCCCTGGTCGCCGCGGCTTTTATAATTGAGGATGAACGCGAACGGGCCGAACGCATTCTTGATTTCTATGCCCACGCTACCGATATTGACAATAAAGACCCCAACCTTCAAAATTTCTATTATAATGGCGAGGCTCGCGGGTTCTTTCAGTATGTCGCCCTGCGTGATTATAAAGCCAGCGACGACGCCGGAGCCCTGGACGGCGAGCTTACAAACGTCAAGGCCTATCATCAAACCAACAAATCTGACCGATGGATGGGCGATATGGTCTGGCTCGATTTCACCTATGAATATTACCGCACCAAATATAAATCAGACAAATATAATCACATCCAGAAGCTCATCAAAGACCTGCTCATCTCCTGGTACATCGACGACCCCCGCGGCGGCGGATATATCCAGCACGGCTGGCGCAAAGGCGACAGTAAGCTGCACATGCCCTACGGCCATCACGAGGGCAATATCGACTGCTATGCCCTCTTTACCATGCTCGGAGAACATGAGCTCGCCGCCAAAATCAATACCTGGATAAATATCGAACTCCAGGGCCGAACCGATTTACCTCTGGACCTTTACACCTGGCGAACCATGGCAGGCCAGGCCCCCCCTGCCCTGCTGGACTATCCCGAACAAGACAGCCGCTATCGCAAAACTCTCACAGTCAACGGCCAAAAAGCCGTAGGATTCTTCCACGGCCCGGTCGATGTGAATAATATCTGGTTGGACGGCTCAGGCCATATCGCCTGCGCCTTCGTAACCTGTGCTGACAAACATCGAGGCTTTTTCTACGCCGACCAGATGGACGCGTTCCTTATCGACCGCACCATCAACGGCGTCAAAACCAAAGCCTTACCATACACCTTTAATAACCTGGGTGGTTACGACTGGGTAGACTGCAAGAAAGGTTTCATCTCCGTCTGTGCCTGGTACATCTTCGCCAAGAACAATTTCAATCTAATGAAGTTCAAATAAAAATCGCCGGACTTAACCCCAATTTCTCACTTAGCGGTCAAAACCGTCAAAAATAAAAATATTTTCTGTGATTTTGAGTTGTAAGCGGCGATTTTAGTTCGATATTGGCTCTGGTACAGACCTGCCCTATTGCCAGGTGTTTTTCAGCCGCGATAATATGTGCATGTACCTGAAGAAGCACAAGCGAAAGAAGAACGGCAAGTACAACACCTACTACAGCATAGCTGAGAAGCGTAAAGTCTCGCGCGGTCGTTATGTGGAGAAGATGGTTCTGTATCTCGGGGAGATTTCCGATTCGCAAAAGAAGTCCTGGGAAAAGTCTATTGAGATAATCAACGAGGATAACCAGCCTGTCCGCAAATCATTGTTTGCTTATGACCAGGATAATCATGCCCACCATGATGTCGATACCATTGCCGTGAAATTATCAAAGATGCGGCTGGAAAACCCCCGAACATTTGGTGACTGTTGGCTGGGCTGTGAGATATGGGATACTCTTGGGCTGGATAAATTCTGGTCCGCTCGTATAGACACCGAAAGATCTTCGGTGGAGTATTCCAAAGTCGTTAAATTATTGACGGTAAATCGTCTTATCAAACCCGGCGCGGAGTTTTATGTTCATCAGCACTGGTTTACTCAAACCGCAATGGATGTATTGCTGGACTGTGATTTTGAGGTTGCCGAAAAGAACCGGCTTTACCGCTGCCTGGACAGGATATTGCCCTACAAAGAGGAGCTTTGCTCTTATCTGAAAGATACCTGGCAGATGATGTTCAATCTGGAATACGATATTTTGCTTTACGATATCACCAGTACGTATTTTGAGGGATTATGCAAACAGAATCCTAAAGCCAAATTTGGTCATAGCAAAGATCGCAGAAGTGATTGTCGGCAGATTCTGATAGCTTTGGTAGTTACGCCCGATGGCTTTCCGATTAATTATGAAATCTGGGCGGGTAATACCTCGGAGAAAACCACGCTAAAGCCGTTATTGAACAAGATAGAGTCAAAATACGGCCAAGTCGGCAGGGTTTGGCTGATGGACCGGGGTATCCCCACAGAAGCGGTACTTGAGCACATGCGTGATAATGACATTGGTTACCTTGTTGGTACTCCTCGTAAATTACTGGATGAATTCTCAAAAGAACTCTCGGTGAAAAACTGGCATGATGTAAATGACAGTGTTCGCATAAAGCATATCGAAAAAGATGGTGAATGTTATGTTCTAGCCCGCAGCAAAGAGCGGATGGCTAAAGAACGGGCTATGCGTAAGCGCAAGCTGCGTGACTATCTGGAAGGTCTGGAGAAGCTGAAGAAATATCGTGATTACGCCCGTTTTATGCAAAGGCTGGGCAAACTCAAACATCATGCTGGCAGTTCGTATAAATGCGTTACTCTTACAATTCCAAAACCAAAGGAAAGAATTGAGGAAGGTGAGTTTGATTATAAATTCGATAGGAACAAATACCGAGAAATGATTTATCGTGACGGCACATACTTTTTGCGTACCAATCAAACCGGAAAGAATGGCATAGAGCTTTGGCAGGAGTATATGCTGCAATGTAATGTAGAACAAGCGTTCCGGGAGCTCAAAAGCGATCTGGGTGTTCGGCCGGTCTATCACCATAAAGAAGACCGGGTCGATGCTCACGTGTTTGTAGCGTTTATGAGCTATTGTCTGCAAGTGACCTTGAGACACAGACTGCGGGCCAGTGCCTGCGGGATAACCAGCCAGGCCGTTTTGGAAACAATGTCACGAATCCAGATGCTCGATGTGTCCTTTGAAACCCAGGACGGCAGGACTCTGCTGATGCAGAGATATACCGAGCCCGATGGCGATCAGAAATTGCTGCTATACCATTTGAAGATGGAAATGCCGCCGCAAAAGCCACCGAAAATATACAGCGGTCAGCTCAAAAAATAACACCACTGTTGGCGACAGACCAACAGCCCTGAAGGAGCCAAAAATCCACTTTTTACCCCTTAAGTGAGAAATTGGGGTTAATAACCCGCCCCCCAAAATCACACATATCCCCCTGATTTCTCGTCCAAAAATCAATCCTGTTCGGCACATTTATTGCTCAAATACAGTTTTTCTGTGGTCTTTGCAGTTCATATGATTTAGCGGGGATTATCCCTCAGTGGGACTGTCGGCACTGGTTATTTTGGCGCAGCATCAGCGGCAGCGGCGATTTTTTTGAGGATCGGCCTTAGTTTTGGCTTTGGAGTTTATTGATATGGTTCTGCATTTCTTGCTCGTCGGCCATGCCGCAGAGGTGCCAGCAGAGCATTTCGTAGGTTCTTAAAGTTGGTTTTTTGCCCGTCCACAGGCTGATCAGCATACAGGCGATAATCGCGGCGTACATCTGTAGTTCGATACCGTTTTCGCAGAGGCTTAGCAGATGTCGGCAGCCCAGCACATGCTTAAAAAAGCGGAAAAATATTTCGATGGCCCAGCGTTTCTGATAGAGCAGGGCAATGACTTCGGCGTCCAGGTCCAGCCGGTCGGTGGCAATCAAAATCATCTCACTCTGACGTGGTCCCTGGCCCCGTTTCAAATGCGGTTGACATTCAACCGCTATCAGGCGTAACGGTTGTTTGAAATCTTCCCGCAGTTTTTCACTGCTGCCGGCGATTACCGTACGATCAAAAATTATCCCCGCTTTTCGAGCATCTTCAGTTAAAGGTTTTTCCTGAATAGTTTCGTAAACCGTATCCTCACGCAGCCGACAGACAAAAGAGCTTTTACTATCCACAATGGCCTGAAACAGCTTAAAACAGGCATATCCGCGATCATTGACATAAATCCGGCCGGGCTGAAGATTCTCTAAAAAAACCTTTCGCTCATCAGACTTGTCTTCACTGATATTTATTTTCAGAGGCACATATTTTTCCAGATCAAACTGAGTGTGTGCTTTAATTCCGGGTTTGTCGGTGTCCCAGGCAGCCTGAGTGAGTTTTTGCAAAGCCTGAATACTGCTGCCGTCCACCAGGGTAATGACCTGACCGACTTCCAGTTTTTTGTCCTGAGATATCGGCCCTAACTGCTCAGTGAGTTGAGCGATTATCGGCTCTAACAAAGAACTCTCAAAAACCCGGGATGCTTCCGAAAGCGAACCCAGCGAAGCACGCGAACAACCCAACAGCCGCTGTACCTTTTTGAGCTCGCCGGCCTGCTGCAAAGACCGGATGGAACTGCAGATCGGATTGAACATGTATAACAGCAGCAGACTGACATACTGGTCCATGAATAATGTGCGATTGCCGGCCCGGTCCCGCTCACATCCCGCCGAGTGAAGACCTTTCAGCAGAGCCGAGAGGGACTTGAAATACTTGAACCCACGCAGGTCCCGCTCCTTGATTTTCTGACGCTTAGCACTCATGCCTCCTATTAGAGCATAAATATCCCTCGAGCGCAAATTACCTATCTTAACATTTCGGGTTTTTTTTAAAAAAAATACAGGAGGCCAAAAGCCTAAAGCAATAAATGTGCCGAACAGGATTGGCGTTTTTACGTCCATTCAGCCATTTTTGCGCTCAAAAATAAGCCTTAAAAAAACTCACCAAAAATAAATATTGACATAATAAAATAAAATGATATTATTAGAATTAACGATTGTGCAAATGAGCATTAACGATTGTGCGAAAAACAACAGGTATATCATGACAGAGATAAGTAAACAAAAAACCTTAAAATCACTGGCCCACTCAATAGGCGTTTCAGCCACCACAGTATCAAGAGTCCTCAGCGGCCAAGCCCGAAAATACCGCATCAGCAAACAAACCGAAGAAGTTGTCCTGGCAGAAGCGGCACGGGTGGACTATGCGCCCAATCAGGTGGCCAAAAGTCTGCGTCTGCAAAAAACCAATACGCTCGGCCTGATCGTCCCTGACATTGCCAACCCGTTTTTCGGCACCTTGGCCCGCCATATCGAATCGGAAGCCAAAAAGACTGATTATTCGATCATTTTGTGCGACAGTAACTCTTCAACAATTGAGGAAATTGAGGCCCTGCGGCTTTTGGAATCGCGTAACGTTGACGGGATTATCGTCTCGCCGGTCGGTCAGGTGGGCAGCCATTTCGAAGAGCTATATAACAAGCGAAAACCCATCGTGGTGGTTGACCGTTATTTTGAAGGCATGAAACTACCCTACGTCACATCTGACAATTACAAGGCCTCATATGAAGCCGTTGAATATCTCATTGATAACGGCCATACGAACATAGCGTGCATTCAGGGGCTCTCTGATTGCCTGCTAAACAGCGACCGTGCCAATGGTTATCGTGACGCTCTCAAAGACCATGGGCTTTCTATAAACGAGGTGGTAGTCGGCAACAGCTTTACTCATCGCAATGGTTATATCGAAACCAAACTGCTGCTCAAGAGCCTCAACCGCCCCACCGCGATATACGCTCTGGGCAGCTCGATTTCCTTTGGTGCTTATTCCGCTATCGACGAAGAAGGATTGTCAATCCCCAACGATATTTCCCTGATTTCTTTCGACGAACAGCCCTATTTTCCGTTTTTGGCCACCCCTCTGACCGCAGTGGCTCAGCAAAACGAAGCCATGGGCGAGTTGGCCGTCAAAATGATTATGAATCAAATCGAGTCGAAAAATGATTACGAATCCCAGGGCGTAAAATTAGCGACTCGTCTTAATATACGTAAGTCGGTAAGGAAGATTTAGTAACAGGATTAGGTCGGGGCGGGGCAGTTGGATACATTTCGGATAGCTACTCTTTAAAAAAAGGAAAGATCATGGTTATTGTGGAATCCTATTTTGCGGCGGTTTTGCTTTGCGTAATTACCATGTTGTGCTGGGGTTCCTGGGCGAATACCCAGAAACTGGCAACCAGAGAATGGAAGTTTCAGTTATTCTACTGGGATTACGCCATAGGGGTTTTTCTGCTGTCTCTGGTGTTGGCATTGACTATGGGCAGCACCGGTTCCAGCGGCCAGGGGTTTGCCGCTAACTTATCCGCAGCCGACGGTAATAATATTTTGATGGCCCTGCTGGGCGGGGTGATTTTTAATCTTTCCAACATCCTGCTGGTCGGAGCTATCGCGGTGGCGGGCCTGGCGGTTGCTTTTCCGGTTGGAGTCGGCCTGGCCTTAGTAATCGGGGTTGTCTCCAACTATCTGGCGGCACCGGTAGGCAATTCCGTTTTGCTGTTTGGCGGCGTGGGCTGCGTTGCCCTGGCGATTATCATCGACGCGCTGGCTTATAAGAAACTGTCCAATCAAGACAGCAAAACTCCGGTTAAAGGTATTCTGCTTTCCGTAATCGCGGGCATTTTGATGGGGTTCTTTTATCGTTTTGTGGCGGCTTCGATGTCAACAGATTTCATTGAGATACAGCCGGGCAAACTTACTCCTTACTCCGCGATATTCATGTTTTCGACGGGCGTGCTGATTTCCAATTTCCTCTGGAACAGTATTGTTATGGCAAAACCGTTCACCGGCGAAAAAGCAACTTACGGGGAATATTTCAAAAACGGCAACGCTCGTATCCACAGCGTGGGTATTCTGGGCGGCATTATCTGGTGTATGGGCATGTCGCTGAGCATTATCGCTTCGGGCGCGGCGGGCTTTGCGATTTCTTACGGCCTGGGCCAGGGAGCGACAATGGTCGCGGCATTATGGGGCGTGTTCATCTGGAAAGAATTCAAAGGCGGGCCCAAGGGTACAAACTCTCTGCTGGCCTTGATGTTCGTATTTTATGTTGTGGGACTTACCCTGATAATCGTATCCCGGATGGCCCAATAGGTTATATGCGTAGCATAACGAGAAGTGTTCTCTCAAAAACGCAGGAGTTGAAGTAGTTTTCATGACCGGTCTATTACCCACATCGCCTCATATTATGCTGGCAATGGATTCGTTCCACGGCAACGGCACGGATTTTCTGCACGGAATTTCCGAATACGCTGACGCTAACGGACCGTGGCTTTTCAACTTCGAGGCCTACACATGCCCAGAAGCGGACATCAACCAAAGTGACAAAAATTTTTCTCTGTCGCTGCTGCCTGACTTTTCTCCGTCCGGCATCATAACCAGCATCCCCTGCCTGACCAAAAAATACACTACTCAGGGCATCCCCACAATACTGGCTTCAATTCCCCAGGCCAAACACAATGGACATTTTTCGAGCATCGTCTGGGATAACAAGGGCATTGGTAAAACTGCTGCGGAATATTTTATCAACCGCGGCTACCGTCATTTTGCTTTTTGCGGTTATGCCGACGTGGACTGGTCTATCGAACGCGGCCTCAGCTTCGCTCAGTATTTAGACAACGCCGGCCATAAGATAAAGCTTTATGAGCTGGAAAACAGATCGAAATTATCGGCTCGCAAAAAAGAGCTTACCGCTCTGACTCAATGGCTCAAACAGTTACCCAGAGCAACGGGCGTTTTCACCTGCAATGACAAACTGGGGCACAACCTGGTACAATTGAGCAGAATAGAACAAATTGAAATCCCCGAAGAACTTTCGGTTTTGGGCGTGGACGATGACTATGCCATGTGCAATTTCTGTTCACCGCCATTGTCGAGCATTAAGCTGGACTGGAAAATAGCCGGATATGAAACCGCCGAACTGCTGGATATGCTCATGGCGGGTGAGAAAACCGCGGCTCAGAAAATAATCGTCAGGCCTCTGGAAATTCGCACACGTCAATCAACTGATATAATGGCAGTGCGCGATGAAAATGTGAACAAGGCCGTCAGGTTTATCCACGAACACAGCAGAGACTATATTCAGGTTAACGATGTTGTCGCAGCTGCCGCGCTGTCAAGAAGAAGATTGCAGGAAAAATTCTGCTCCATATTAGGCCGAACCATCAGCGATGAAATCAAAAGAGTGCGTACGGAAAATATTTCACACAGACTGCTCAAAACGGACCTGTCTGTGCAGCAGATAGCCTGGGAGTTCGGATATAACGACCTTCCGCATATCGCCCGTTTTTTCAAAAAGCAAACCGGATTAACCCCAACCGAGTATCGCCGCAAATACGGCAGATCATAGTAACCCAGAAGTAAAGCAGCAAACATGTCAAACTCAAAAGTTAAATTACCCCATATTCTGCCATTTGTAAGCGTATTGTCATTCATCACCGCCTTGATAATTTACAAGCTCGGCCCTGCCCAGTATTCCGGCCCCTTCGTTGTCACAGGGTTTGCGTGGCTGGCGTTCTTCGTGCGATTCACCAAACAATGGAAGGGACTGGCGTTCACGCTCTGGGTCCTGGCCGCGGCTTCTGCCAGTATGTATTACCCACAACTGTTCATTAGCTGGGGCGGCTTTGAACTTAAAAAACTCATCGTACCAGTTATCCAGCTTATCATGTTCGGCATGGGTACAACTCTTTGCCTGGGCGACTTCAAGAGAGTAGCCCAGATGCCCCGCGCAATTATAGCAGGTATGGTATTGCAGTTTTCCGTAATGCCCATCGTAGGTTTTCTGCTGGCTCGCGGCGCCGGGCTGGAAGCCATGATAGCCGTAGGCGTTATTCTGGTCGGCTCATGCCCCGGCGGAGTCGCGTCCAATGTGATAACTTACCTGGCCCGCGGCAATGTCGCTCTTTCGGTAACCATGACATCATGTTCCACTCTGCTTTCCCCCCTGCTGACACCTTTGGTTATGAAGCTCCTGGCCCAGCAATACACCCAGATTGATTTCGCGGCGATGATGTTCTCCATCATGAAAATGATTATCTTGCCTATCGTGGCGGGATTGATTGCCAATCGCCTGCTCCATAAATATTCCCAGATTCGCGACCGGGTACTGCCGGTATTCTCGATGGCAGGCCTGTGTTTCAGTATCGCGATCATCACGGCCCTCTCACGCGACATGCTCTTGACCGTTGGTTCGCTGCTGTTCCTGGTAGCCGTAATTCATAACGCTACCGGTTATGTCCTGGGTTATTATGGTGCCCGCGCGTTGAAGCTGGACGAAACTTCCAGCCGGACCATCGCTATCGAGGTTGGCCTTCAGAATGGCGGCATGGCCAGCGGAATCGCCATCAATGTACTCAACAGTACCCCAGCCACTCTCGCCCCGGCAATCTTCGGCGCCTGGATGAATGTTTCAGGTTCTATTCTGGCGGCAATCTGGGGACGCGTAAAGCCCCGGAACAAAACCAGCCGCTCTGATATTTATTACTGGAAATGCGATAATGTCCTGCCCGACAGGGAAAAGCTGATTTGCAATGACAAACAGGCAGTCGCCGACATCGGCCCAGTCGTTCGAGACATTGCTCAGGACTATTTCGGCAAAAATAATCTTACCGTGACCGCTTGTAACGGGGCTGGCAATCATTACACTTATATCATCAAAAATAATGACGGAGAGTTCTTCTTCCGCGCCGACGGCGGCAAACTCGATGATGATTACATGGATGCCGAAGGAGCCGCCATGGAGCTGGTTCGCAAACGCGGCGTCAAAGTCCCCGAAGTCTATCACTGGGATGTCTCGCTCGATAAATACCCCATCCGCTACCAACTGATGGAACTGGTCCGGGGCGAATGCCTGAACAATTATTATCAAAGTCAAACCCTTGACCGGACCCAAATCGGTCGGGAAGTCGGCAGACTGCTCGCTAAAATGCATCAGGTCAAACTGGACGGCTTCGGATTTTTCAATACTAATATTCTTCGCACAAAAAATAAAATCGTCGGCCTGGACAACAAAAACCGAGACTATTTCTGCAAACAGCTCGACAATCATATCAAGTGCCTGCGTGACACAGATTTCCTGGCAACCGCTGAGGTTGCCGAAATCGAATCTCTCATTGAAAAACATGGTCACCTGCTCGACATCGGTCAGGGTTCGGTCGTCCATAAAGACATTGCTTTCTGGAATATGATAGGCACCGAAAACAAGGTCAACGCCATCATCGACTGGGATGATGTCATAATAGGCGACCCCGCCGACGACATTTCCGTAATGAAATGCTTCTATAACGGCGACGTACTCGGCCCGGTATATGAGGGCTATGAGGAAGTAACCAAAATTTCGGATAAATTCAAAGCACGCACATCCTTGTACCTGGTCCGCAACATGCTCTGGAAATCGGTCATCCGAACCAAACTGAACTATTTCGACAAAAAGAAAGACTTCTTCCTCATTAATGACGACAACAAATCATCGCTCAAAGAATTTACCTATAACCGCCTTCGCCAGGGCATCGAAGAACTGAAACAACTGTAAAAGGCTGCATCGCTATATGGAATGGATAAAAAACAAACTTCAGAACGCTGATTTCGCATCGGGATTATTCCTGAACCTCGGCATCGCAACCTCAGCAGAGATAGCAGGTAGAGCGGGACTGGATTGGGTACTCATCGACACCGAGCATGGTTCCGGCGATTTTAACACCATGGTTTCAACTATTCAGTCAGCCCGTCTGGGCGGCACGTCACCTGTCGTACGTATCGTCAACAATGAAATCGAACATTTCAAACGCGCTCTCGATAACGGTGCCGAAGGGATAATGGTCCCGCAAATCAATACCGCTCAGGAAGCCGAACTCGCCGTCAGATATATGAAATACCCACCGGACGGCATACGCGGCTTGACCCGCACCTGCCGGGCCAGTGGTTTTGGTTTTGAAATTAAAGAGTACCTCGAAAAAGCCAACAATGACCTGCTGTTAGTTGTGCAGATTGAAACCGGAACAGCGTTAGCAAACATGGATGAAATCGCGGCCGTGGAAGGAGTGGATGTTTTATTCCTGGGTCCTTCCGATTTGAGCTGCGACCTGGGCATCCCATGTGACCTGGCACACCCGCAGTTGCATCAGGCAATGACCGATATTTGCAAAACTGCACGATTGCACAACAAGAAAGCGGGCATTTTAATTAAAGATAAGAGCGTTTTAGAGCAAATTATCGGAATGGGATTCAGCCTGATTGCCCTGAGTACCGATATGTCAATCGTGAAGTCAGGCATACAAAAAATCGTGGAGGATTTCAAATCCGCAGAACATCAAAAAACACTGTAACCGCGCAAAATGGCATGTTTTATGAACAGTTATGGCGTTCAATGGAAATGTTAAATTTGTATAATAGAAAGTGTCAAGTCTAAGAAGAGAGACAATACCATTAAATTGGAGAATAATGATATGAACAGGAAAATAATACAAAAACAAAAAGGGTTCACCTTGGTCGAATTGCTGGTAGTAGTCGCCATTATCGCGTTGTTGGTTTCGATCTTACTGCCAGCGTTGGGACAGGCCCGTGATCAGGCCAAGAACGTAATGTGCAAATCAAATCTACGTCAATGGGGCTTAATCTTCCAACTATATACCGACGACAATAGAGAGAAGTTCCCATCTGGATGGTATACCAACCAAGCAGATACGTTCGAACTGTGGATGACTTCCATGAGTGACTACTACGAAGACATCTATGAATTCTGCTGCTGCCCCAAAGCAAACAACCCGGCTAAGAAATTCACTGAAGACCCGATATATGGTGTCTGGGGGCCCTATACATCTACGGACCCCGACAAATACAAAGATGGAATTTACGGCAGCTATGGCATCAACGAATGGATATATAACAACAGCGGCACTGAAAGTAATTCTGAAGGCGGAACCGGAACGGCATACAAAGCAGAATACTACTGGGGAAAAACAGACCCACGATACGCCGACTCCGTCCCGGTGCTAATGGACTGCGGAACCTATGAAATAATGCCGCAGCCCTCAGATGCTCCCCCGGCAACTGAATCTTTTTACACCTGGAATTCACCCAATCCTTATGGCGAAATGGGACGTTGCATGATTAATCGTCACGGCAAAGGTGAAGTTAATATGGTGATGATGGACTGGTCGGTACAGAGTATAGAATTTGGAAACCTGTGGAAATTGAAATGGAATCGCATCTGGACCCCCAAAGAACCGACCACCTGGCCGACATGGATGAACAAATATTAATCGTGTAATAAAAAGTGCAGCGTAGCACAAAGAAAACTCTGTTATTAGCGTTTTACAGAGAAGAAGAGTAAACTTTTTACTGGAGGTAATTGAAATGGTGAGTATGTTAAAAATGAGAATGTGGGCAGCAATCATGTCTCTGGCATTGATTACCGCCGCGAGCGTATCCGGTGCGGCCATCTATGTCAATGATGACGCTGCCGGAAGTAACAATGGAACAAGCTGGGCCAATGCGTTTGTAAATCTTCAGGACGCACTGGGCGTAGCGGTGGCCGATGACGAAATCTGGGTCGCCGCGGGAAGCTATCAGCCCGACCTGGGCACGGCCTACACTCAGTACGATCGCCAGGTTTCTTTTACCATGATTACCGGCGTGGCCCTTTACGGTGGTTTCGCTGGCACTGAGACCCAGCTCAGTCAGCGTGATTATGTAAATAATGTCACAATCCTTACCGGTGACCTGGCCGGCAATGACAGCGCCGACTTTGGCAATATGACCGACAACTCATACCATATTCTTACTGCCAACAACACCGACGCAACCGCTATTCTGGACGGCTTCACAATCACCGGCGGCTATTCCAATGGCGCATCTCCTGATAACTGTGGTTCTGGTCTGCGTGTAAGCCCCGGCAGCCCCACAGTCCAGAACTGTGTATTCACAAATCACTGGTCCACTGCCGGCGGTTCGGCAATCTGGGCCAACACCTGCCCCTCGCAAATCACTAACTGTGTATTCGAAAACTGCTATGGCGGATTTGCCGGTGCCGTTTATTTCTACTCCAACAGCTCCGGGGCTAAAGTTTCCGGCTGTACCTTCGACAACAACATTGGTTACTCAACCGCAGGCGGTATTAGAATTCGCGAAACCGGTGCTTTCACGCTCGAAGACTGCACCTTTACCAACAACACCAACACTTCATCCGGTGCCGCCGGCGGTGGTGCGGTAATTGTAACCTCCTCCGCTTTTGCAACCATAACCAACTGCTCATTCGAAAACAACAGCAGTTCCACCCGTGCCGGCGCCTTGCTCATCGACAGTAGTTCTGGTGCCAATGTCACCAACTGCGCCTTTACCGCCAACAATGCCCCATACGGAGGTGCCACACGCTTGACCAGTGCCGGAAACGTCACCTTCGACGGCTGCACCTTCAGCGAAAATACCTGCACCAAATCTGGAGCTGCGGTATTCCTTTTCAGTGCTATGTCAGGCGACTTTATCAACTGTTGCTTCTACGCCAACGATGCAAATGAAGTAGCGGGGGCCCTTTCACTGGACGGCAGCGGCAATTCTGATTCTACTCTCGTGGCAAACTGCGTTTTCACCGCCAACAACGCCAACACCGAAGGCGGTGCCATAAAAGCCTACGACCGCATCATTGAAATCGACAACTGTGTGTTTGTTGACAATACCGCTCCCACAGGGGCAGCAGTTACCGTAGCTTCAAACTCACTTCTGGATGGTATCTACAACTCAATAATTCTCAACGGTGCCAGCTCGATTGATGACCAGAGCGCTGCCCTTGAAGTCAGCTATTGCAACATAGAAAACGGCTGGACTGGTGCCGGAACCGGCAATATCGACCAGGACCCGCTTTTCGTCGATGCTGACGGTGCCGATGATATTCCGGGCACCGCGGACGATGATTATCATCTACAGAACACCGCTCCGAATGTCTCACCCTGTATCGACGCTGGCGGCAACAGCTATGTCCCGGCAAGCGTTACCGAAGACAAAGACGGTCGAAAACGTATCATCAATGGGATAGTTGATATGGGTATCTACGAAGTAGGCGGTTGCGGTGACGCAAATCACCCAATACCGGACGGTGACATCAACGGCGATTGCCGTGTTGACCTTACAGACTTCTCTGTAATCTCGGCCAACTGGCTGACCTGCACCGCGCCTGAGTGTGAATAATTGTTGGACGAGTTGTAAACAAGCAGGTCGGGAGCCCTGATTCTCCTTTAAGGGTTCCCGGCCTGCTTTTCCAAAAATAACGCCATAAAATACACCATAAGGAGCCGGCATGTTCTCCTCTGCTCAAAATCGCGTAATGAATAATCCCAAATACCTCTTAACAATATTTCTTTTGGCAATCATCTGCGTTCCAGTGCCTGCCGCTTCACCGGAACCGGAAGTGAAAATCCCCGTTATATTCGATACCGACATCGCTGACGACATAGACGACATGTGGGCTCTGGCGTATCTGCTCAAATGCCCGGATTTCGACATCAAGCTCATCACCACCGCCAGCGGAGATACCGCCTTAAGGGCTCAGTTTGTCGCCAAAACTCTGGAGATATACAACCGCACCGATATCCCCATCGGCATCGGCAAAAAAACCGAAAGCGGTGTACACAAATATCACCAGAAATCCTGGCTCGAAGGTTACGACTACAAAAAATATCCCGGCACTATCATAGAAGACGGCGTCAAAGCAATGGTCGATATCATCATGGCCTCGAATAAAAACATCAAAGTAATAGCCGTCGGCCCCCTGCCCAACCTCGCTGCCGCTCTGGAACTGGAACCCGGCATCGCCGCAAAGTCCGAAGTCATCGGCATGCAGGGCAGTATTTATGTAGGCCACCAAGGCAAAGGCAAACCCGTCGCGGAATGGAACATTAGAACCTACATCAAAGAGGCCCAGAAGGTTTTCCACTCTCCCTGGCCCATGACCATCACCCCGCTGGACACTTGCAGTCTGGTTATGCTTGATGGCGAAAACTATCAGAGATTCCTGAAATGCACCACACCTGAAATGCAGGCTATCCAGGAAAGTTATAAAGCCTGGCTCGAAAGACCGGGACACAAACCCGAAAAAAGATTCGATTACAATAACACCAGCACCATCCTCTATGATACTGTGGCCATTCATTTAGCCCGCTCGTTCGACTACCTCGAAATGGAGACTCTCGGCACAAAAATCGACGACAAAGGCTACTGCCTCATCGACCCCGACGCCAAAAATATCAACTGGGCTGTAAAATGGAAAGACCTCGACGGCTTTGAGAAATCATTAGTCGATGCGATCCTAAAATAAGTATCTTACCACGTAAACAATATCTTTTTTGGAGAAAGAAAATGCTCAGGACGCGTCTTTATCTGTCCCTGATCGCAGTGTCAGCCTGCTTATTTATGAACCTCAAGACACAGGCCGATACCATTTACGTCAACCAGAACGCAGCCGGAACCAATAACGGCAATAACTGGACCAACGCCTACACCAGTTTGCAGGACGCTATAAACGCCGCCCAGGACTACGATGAAATCTGGGTCGCGCAAGGAACTTACAAACCGGACCAGGGCGCAGGTATCACCGTCGGCGACAGAACCGCATCTTTCCCACTCAAATCTAACGTATCAATCTACGGCGGATTCAACGGAACTGAAACACAACTCGACCAGAGAAACTGGCAGACAAACGAAACTATCCTCTCCGCAGACCTCAACAATAATGACCTGCCCAACTGGAACAACTATTCAGAAAACAGTTGTCATGTCCTCAGCGCCAACGACGTAAACGAATTCGCTGTTATCGACGGATTTACCATCAAAAGCGGATGGGCAAACATCGAAGTTTATCCTGATAACGTCGGAGGAGGAATTGTCATACCCAGCGACTCAGACCCAACCATCCGAAACTGCCTGTTCACCTTGAACTACGGTTCCAGCGGAGGAGGAGCTTGCTGGTACTCTGTCAGCAGCGACCCAACCTTCCAGAACTGCGTATTCCGGCATAATAACGGAGCTTTTCGCGGCGGAGCTATCTATGTTCGCCCCTACGGTCACGGCTATATAATCGACTGTGTATTCGAGAATAATTTCTCTATCGGCGGCGGTGGCGCCATCACTATCCGTCAGGCCGACACAAGGGTTTTCGGATGTGAGTTTTACAATAACCGTTCCGACAATCACGGTGGTGCCATCCACATCTACCAGGGCGGAAATCCATCCATTGACGATTGCACGTTCTATCAGAACACCGGCTACTACGGCGGCGGAATTTACGCCCATTCAACCGATGTTTCCATCACCGACTGCCATTTCATCTATAACAACGCTGAGCAAGGCGGCGGAATTTACAATTACAACGCCGCGGACTTCCTCCTGGCCCGCTGCACATTCCTGAACAACGGCACCCAAACCGGCGGGGCCTTCACTGCGTATCGCGGCGGCGGCTTCTACAATGCCGCCAGCGACTGCCGCGTGCAGGACTGTTTCTTCCTGGGCAACGCGACAACCGAATACGGTGGAGGCATGGCCACCAACTCCTATCCGGAAATCGTCAACACGGTATTCTCCGGCAACAGTTCCGTGCAGGGCGGCGCATTCCATTGCCGCAATGACATACCCTCCATCTACAACTGTACCTTCTCCAACAACTCCGGCACTTACGGCGACGCGTTGTTCGCGGATTCCGGCGACACCATCAGAGTCTACAACTCCATCCTCTGGGACGGTACCCGTGAAGTTTATGACACTTCCGGTCTGGTGGAGATTTATTACAGTACCATCAAATCCGGCTGGTCCGGCACGGGCAATAACAACAGCGACGAAAACCCCATGCTCATCCTGCCCAACGGCCCGGACAACATCCCCGGTACCGCCGACGACGATGTAAGGATTTGCGAAGTTTCACCCTGTATTAATACCGGCTCGAACTCGCTTATCCCCACGGACATCACTCAGGACATCACCGGGGCATCCCGGATATTAAGCGCCCTGGTCGATAAAGGCGCTTACGAAACCGGCATCTGCGGTGATGAAGAAAACCCCTTCCCTGCCGGTGATTTAAATTTCGATTGCGGAGTTGACCTTGTGGACCTGGCCATCCTGGCCCAGAACTGGCTAACTTACCTTGACCCCCTGCCCTATTAACGGACGAATAATAAAATGATCAGATTCACCGGAATTATTATTATCGCGTTTTTACTTTTAATCATTTCCCCCAGCCTGTCGCACGCCGAAAAAGCCCCCTTCCGGGCCCTCTACAACAATGACCTGATGAACCTTTACGGCTGCAAAAGTCCGTGGAACTCCTCCGGCCAGACCATGGAAATGATGATTCGCGGCTCGGTCGACGAAACCGTTGACGCCGGGTTCGATGTACACATGCTCGCGCCGGGCTATGGTTTTGTCCCTTTCTGGAACAGCGACATTTACCCGTTCGCCGAGCATATGCAGTGGTTCTACGCCACCTTCTCCCAAGCCCCCAACCCTCTGACCAATTACATGCTCGACGGCGGCGACGTGGTTGCGGTCTTCATCGACCAGTGTCGCACTCGCGGCATTTCCCCATTTATCTCCTACCGCGTCAACGACCATCACGAGATGGAATTCATCGCCATGCCACAAGGCACCGCCCTGCCGACCACCTGGGCGGACTTAATGATCGACCAGTGGCGTTATGAACACCTCGATTACTGCCTCAGCGACCCGGAAGATCGCACCGACCTGAGTACCGATCCTCTAACAGTCATCCAGCAGCCCGGTATGGTCAGCCAGCTCCGCGAGGAATACACCATGAACTGGGGCATCCAGGCCGTCCGCGATCGCATCTATAATTTCATCGCTGAAGTCTGCCAGTATGACATTGACGGGCTGGAACTCGATTTCATGCGCCATCATACCCTCTTCCGTCAGGACCAGACCACCAGCGGCGAACGCCTCCAGATCGTACTGAGTTTCATCAGCCGCATCCGCCAGCTCCTCGATGACACCGCCCAGCCCGGCCAGCATCGCTGGCTCTGCGTCAGAATCCCCGCATTCACTTGTGCTTACGATCCCCGCGGCCTCGACCTCCAGCAGATGGCCAACGCTGGAGTTGACATGTTTAACCTGTCCAACTTCTACCGTTCCGGCCAGCAAAGCGACATGGCCGAAGTGACCCGCCTGCTGCCAAACTCCTCCGTCTATCACGAAATGACCTTCAATTCCGCCCTGCAAAGCATCTACGTCAACGGTTCCGGAACCCAATACATATCCCGAAGAACCACCGACGAGCAGTTCTACGCCGCGGCCGCACTTGCCTACGCACGAGGAGCTCAGGGAGTCAGCATTTTCAACTTCCCATACTACCGCTTCCCAGACATCAAAGATGCACCCGTTCACGAACCACCCCTGCACATTATACGAACGCTGGCCGACCCCAACACCGTCGCTCAAAAACCGCAAAATTATTGCTTGTATAAAGGCTGGCATTATTATATTACTGAGTACATGACATTGCCCGATAACATAGAGAAAATGGTCCCCCGCACGCTCAGCGACGACAACCCGTGCATCCTGGCCTTGGACATGGCCCATCCCGACCTCGGTCGGGACTGTTCCGGCACCGCCGTCATCCGCCTGCAAACCGATGTCCTCTGGGCCGACAGACAGGTCAACCTCTGCATCAATAATGTCAACGCCGAACCCTATGGTGACAGTTCTGAGCCGTTTGCGAACCCCTACCCCCAACTGCTCGGCAATGCCGGCACCCTCAAGGCCTGGTCCATCCCGCTGGGTCGGCTTCGCCCCGGCTTTAACACTCTGAAATTTACCACCGACAGCTCAGAGGCGGTAACTATAACTTTTGTGGACATATCGATCAAATAAAGAGAAAAAGGAGTCTCAAGTAATGGCAGAATTCAAACCCATCGTAGTAGTCGGCAGCAGCAACATGGACCTCGTCTGCAAATCGCCCCAGATTCCTGTCATCGGCCAGACCCTGTTAGGGACAGATTTCTTCATGGTGCCCGGCGGCAAAGGTGCCAACCAAGCCGTCGCCGCCGCCAAACTCGGCGCAAATGTCATTTTCGTGGCCCGGCTCGGCCAGGATATTTACGCCGCCAAGTCACTGGAAAACTTCGATACCGTCAAGATCAACGCCAAACATATCAAACAGCTCCCCGATGTCCCTTCCGGCGTCGCCCTGATCGCCATTGATGATAACGGCAGGAATATCATCATCGTAGTACCTGGTGCAAACAGCAAGCTAACACCCGCCGACGTTGAGGCAGCTGCTGACGACATCGCCCAGGCCAGTGCGGTAGTCGCCCAACTGGAGATTCCCATGGAAACCGTCCTGGCCGCCGCCAAGATCGCCAAATCCAAAAATGTACCGTTCATTCTGGACCCGGCCCCCGCCGCCCCGCTCAGCGCTGAACTGCTCGCCCTGACCGACATTATCAAACCCAACGAAACCGAAGCCCAAACCATTACCGGCATAAAGGTTACCAACGAAAAATCCGCCGCACAGGCCGCCGATGCCCTGCTCGCTAAAGGCGTCAAAAACGTTATCATCACGCTCGGTGACAAAGGCTTCATGATCGCCAACGCCGACGGCAAGGAACTCATCGACCGCCATAAAGTAAACGCTGTAGACTCAACCGCCGCGGGCGATGCCTTCACCGGCAGCCTCGCCTGCGCCCTCAATCAGGGCAAGTCACTACGCGACGCCGCCCTGTTCGCCAACAAAGTAGCAGCCTTCTCCGTCACCAAAATGGGAGCCCAGTCCTCCATGCCCACACTAAACGAACTCAACGAATTCATCGCCACCCTCTAACCAGAACCGAGTAGCAATGTACTTGTCAAGCAAGCGTGATACCGCTTTTGAGCGGTTGAAAATTGAAAATTTTGCTCTTTGAAAAGTCCATGTGAGTTCAGATTCAGCGTTATCAAAGGATGCTGAATGGTAAATCGTCGGATTATTGGCAGGCTTGTCGGCAAAACACAAAATCTGCGCAGAACGATATCGCAGTTAAGCCTTGGATTGACCAAAATTCAAACAGGCTGTTTTAGTCGATAGCCCATTGTTCGGGTTTGGCTGAAATAGTGTTGCTCAATATTGGGTGGCACTTCTTTCGCGTCGTTGCCAGGTATTTCTGGTTTATTGTCATAGAAGATAACATTTGGCCTTAAACCATCAAGTGTCATGTGAGGCCGCCATTGATTGTGCATTCATTCATTTGCGAAGGAAGGTAATTATATTGTTACCATAATTAGAAGCAATGCTCTCGGCTGGAAGGCAATATCGAAGCTTGTAATTAATGTGATAGGTTAGCAACCGTGATATTATAGTAATTGTGAGAGAAAAGTTTTCGCCGGTACAATCATGGGACGATCTTGAGGAGAAAAACAATCAGCATCAACATAGTCGGCTTTTATGACAATTTGAAACGCAAATGGTGCCTTTGTTTGTTCCTGAAAAAATTGCAAGGACGGGCTCGTAGTCTTGTCGGCATATTTAACCTCGGCAAGAAACCAGGGTTTTCCATCTTTGATGACAATAAAGTCTATTTCTCGTTGATTTCTATCTTTTAAATATCCCAGCTGAAAATTGCCAAGTCCCATATCGTTCCAGCCTTCTACGGTTTTTAAGAGATGGCAAGCGACAAAGGTTTCTGCTTTTTCTCCAATATCTTCAATTGCTGACCAGTCTCGAAGGAACCATTTGGGCTCTTTTCTGAGTGAACGTGAAATGTTTTTAAACCAGGGCCTGACCAGAAAACCAAGATGCAGATTACAGAGAGTGGTTGTCCAGCGACGAACGGTATCAACAGAAACTTGTATTTCGGAGGCTAGTGCCTTGTAATCCTTAAATATTCGGGTAGAGTGAGCGAAGTTTACATCTGGCCTCTTCTACCTTAAATTGCCAGTCCACACCTCTCTGTTTTTCATTGGAATTTGTAGCCCAGGCACTCGTCTCTTTTTTCAGCATATCAATATCTGTCATTTTTCGATCTTTCAAACATTGCCGGGTCATCGAACTCAGTTCGTTTTCAGCAATATTGAGCCAACTGCCGTGTTTGGGCGTATAACTGAACCGGTTGCTCATCCATACAAACAACCGGAAAATCCGGATCATATGGCATCGCATAGACATCCAGGACATCTTCCATGCAGGCCACAAATTCGCTGCTTTGATCCGGCGGAATCACCCAATACTGAATTTTCCGTTTCGTCATGTCATTTTTTTTAAGGTGGTACTAACCGCCGTATGACTGATGGAATCCACAATCTCTAATTCAACTGCTTTCTCGGCGAGCAGTCGCAGTGACCAGTTGCTATACCCTGCCGGCGGCTCGCTCAATCTCAGTGCAATGATCTTGGCTTCCTGCTGGCCGTCCAGCAAATCAATGACCACCGGCAGAGCCGGTGGTATGAGGAAGGCCCCTAAAAGGGGCCATTACAGTTAGTCTAATCCTTTTTCAATATTTTGCTCATGCTTGTCCTGATCTTGAATGTACTTACGAATATGGGCTTCATCAAGACCAACGGTACTTACACAATAACCGCGAGACCAAAAACTGCGGCCAAAGAGAGTGCCTTTGGTACGCATCAGATCACGAGAAATCCGGATGGCACTTTTACCTTTGAGATAACCGATGGTCATAGCGATGCTGTACTTGGGCGGAACGCTCAGGAGCATATGAATATGGTCTGCTATGGCGTTACCTTCTATAAGCTCTATCCCATACTGGCGGCACAATTCTCGCAATATCGCACCTATTTCCTTTCGCAACTTACCAAATATTGCTTTGCGACGATATTTGGGTACAATAACAACATGATACTTACAGTCCCATTTTACATGGGCCTGACTCTGCCAGTCTTTCATAGTGTCCTCCTTGACCCCAGGAGCCTTCCTCAAGGAGGACCATTGTAACGCACTTAACGGCAGAGCCTTATAAATTCTCACCGGCAGAGCCGGTGGATTAGCTTGGATTTAGCGCGAGGCGGCGTATCACGCTTTTTGCCATTCAAGGTTATGTCAAATCCTCGTTCCACCAGGGACCTACAAACATTCGACACGGTTTTGACGCGACATAGAAACGCTTCGGCAATTTGATGGTGAGGCCAGTTAGGGCCGTCGGCATCCGCCTTGAGTAATATTTGCGCACGCTTGACTTTTTGCGAGGTTCCCTTGAGCTTGTTAATGACCTCAACCAATTCACGGCGTTCTTCGTCGCTTAGACGAACAATGTACTTCTTATTCATAACAGACTCCATGAAAAATCGGCTTATGGAGTCATTATCGGACAGATCGAATAGGTGTATTTAATTTTTACAAAGCCCTAGCCAATATGGTAGATGGTGCGTTTATTCTACCAGATTTTGCTGATTTGGGATAAAGGCAGGACTTCAACAGAGTCTGTCAAAGGATAGGATTTTGTTCCCGGATATATTACATAGCAGGCTTTGGGTTGTAAATCTGATTTTGCTTCCCAAAAGCCTTTTGTCAGTTTCGGAGATTGTGAGTACTTAAATTCGATAAATATGGGTGCTTCGCCAAAGCTCCGCTGCAAAACCAAATCTACTTCTGCCCCAACTTGGGTTCTATAGAAAAAAGTCTCCCATGAACGAGGAATCTGATTTAATATTTGCTCGATACAGAAACCTTCCCAACTCATTCCTAGTGCAGAATGCCCCATCAGTTCTTGAAATGTATTGATAGCCATGAGTGTATGCAGTATGCCACTGTCGCGAATAAATATCTTTGGAGACTTAACCAGCCTTTTTTTTAAATTCGCATGAAACGGCTGAAGCTGACGGATCATAAAAGTTTCCTGCAATATATCGAGATATTTTCGAATAGATTGTCTGGATAGGTCCATATTCATTGCTAATTGACTGAAATTTGTCAAATGGCCATGGGTATGCGCCAGCATCTGCCAAAAACGCCTGAGTTTCATTGCGGGAATTCGGATGTCATATCCCATAGAAGATAAATCCCGCTGCAGATAAGTCATAATGAAATCTTCACGCCATTGTACAGAGATATCATCTGATTGTGAGAGGGTGCTGTCAGGAAAGCCTCCCCGCATCCAAAGTTCGGTTATTTTTTCTGGTGATAATTCGCTTAGAAGGAATGGTGAAAGCTCGTGGTATGCGATTCGTCCTGCTAAGGATTCGCCGGATTGGCGAATAAGATCTGGGCTCGATGATCCCAAGAGCAAAAAACGTCCCGGATGGCGATCCATATCGATCAGACTTCTCAGGACGGGAAACAAGTCGCTTCGCAGTTGAATTTCGTCAATAATAATTAGTTTTTCGGCATGCTGAGAAAGAAAAAGTTCTGGCTCGCTCAAGGTCGAATAGTCAGTAGGTAGTTCAAGGTCAAGATAGAGCGTTTTTTCCGGCCATTGTTTGGCGATCACTCGAGCCAAAGTTGTTTTACCTACCTGTCGGGCACCAATCAGTCCAACCGCAGGAAAGTGCTGTAAAGACTGCAATATCTGACTATGTAATATTCTTTGAATCATTATTGCATATTGTAAACAGTATTTTGCGTATTTCAAGCATATTTCTTGAGTTTATGATATATTTTTGTGTTGAGAAAGGGGTTTTTGTGTTTAATTCTTGTCAACCTCAAACCCTCGACTATTGTCATCGATTGACAAAAGGATGCTATCCTTGCCACTCCTCCGGCACTGTTTAGGTCACCCTTGAATATGGTTTCCGCATAACTGCTTATTTGTCAAGGTTTTACGTTAATGCCTCCTCATGCTTCCAAGCTGGCCATGTAAGTTCGATTCTCATCGCCCGCTTTTTGCCATTATTTGCCGGGGGCTGCCTTGGTTTATCTAAGCTTTTATTTTGTAGATAGTTGTGTGTGTTGTAGACTGGTGCGTGGTGGGCATGTCTTGCCAGTGGTGGACAGCCATAATCTCCGGTGACCTGCCATCCAGCACCAAATTGGGCACCGGAGAGCACCGTTTTGGGCACCGGTGGGGCGGTGGGCGGTGCTTCGACACTGGCAGAAACTGACGCTGTTCCCGAGACAGCCCGGTGCACCGCTGGACAATAATATCTGCGAACGGGCCTTGAAGAAGGCCATTCTGCACCGGAAAAACGCCTGCTTCTACAAAACTCTCAACGGTGCCCGGGTGGGCGACCTGTTCATGAGCGTTATCCATACCTGCGAACTGAATAAAGTCAACCCGTTCGATTACCTCACCCAACTGCAAAAGCACCTCGATACCGCCACGTCATCCCCAGCTAACTGGATGCCCTGGAACTACAAAGACAGGCTGCAAAACTCCGACACCCCCGAATAAATTCTTTTTTTCACGCTTGCCGAAAACTCACACTAAACCGTCGCCTTGGTCGCCCCCGTCGAAATCCCCCCGTCAACCAAAAGCGTCTGCCCCGTCACATATCGGCTTTCCTCAGAAGCCAGAAAAACCACCGCCGCATCCAAATCATGAGGCTCGCCCGGACGCTTTACAGGTATCCTGTCCCTGATATAATCAACCCATTTCTCATTCTCATACAAAACCTGATTCTGAGCAGTCTTGAACCACCCCGGCGCCAGACAGTTCACCGTAACCCCATGCGCCCCCCACTCATCCGCCAGACTCATCGTCAACTGCTTAACCCCGCCCCGGCTCGCACAATATGGCCCCAGCCCCGCGTAACCAAAAACCGACGTCACCGACCCAACATTGATTATCCGCCCATACTGCCGCTCAATCATCCCCCGCCCTATCGCCTGACATACAAAAAACGTCCCCCGTAAATTCGTATCCAAAACCAGATTCCATTCATCCCAGCTAACCTCAATCGAAGGCTTGCGAACATTACACCCGGCATTATTCACTAGAATATCAACCTGACCAACTTCAGCCGCCAGCCGCGAAATACTGTCATAATCACGAACATCCAGCTCCACCGCATAAACCTTACGCCCCAGAGCTTCTATCTCTTTCGCAAAATCATTTAACGATTCACGCTGCCGCGCCGTAATTATCAAATCCGCACCGCTACCGGCCAACGCCCGCCCAAAATACTGGCCCAGACCGCGACTCGCACCGGTAACCAGAGCGGTTTTCCCCGTCAAATCAAACATCTACAACTCCAATTCTCAGAACGAATTCTTCTTAAGAAAATCAAATATCTCATCAACATAGCAGAACGCCAGCGAAGTTACCGTATCGGCACAGCCGTAATAAATCGCGATACGACCCGTCGCCCCATCCGTCAGCGCCGCACAAGGAAACACCACGTTCGGCACATCACCCACACACTCATACAATTTCTGTGGCGAGAGCAGATAAGGCTCACTGCGATAAATCACTTTCCACGGCTCATCCAAATCCAGCAGCGCCGCCCCCATACTGTAAACGAAACCATTGCAGCTGGTGATAACTCCGTGATAGAACATCAGCCACCCTTCCGAAGTCTCTATCGGCACCGGCCCAGCCCCGACCTTCGTACACTGCCACGTACACTTACTGCCCGCCGTCGGCCCCATCACATGACGATGACAACCCCAGTGAATCATATCCGGGCTCTGACTGACAAAAACATCACCAAAAGGCGTATGTCCCGAATCGCTGGGCCGACTCAGCAGCAGATATTTACCATTAACCTTACGAGGAAACAATACCCCGTTACGATTAAAAGGCACAAACGCGTTTTCAATCTGATGAAACGTCTCAAAATCCTCAGTCCAACCCATCCCGATCGTATAACCATGATAATTATTACACCAGTTGACGTAATATTTACCTTCCAGCGGCACTACCCGCGGGTCATACGACTCGATAAACTCCGCGATTTCCGGGTCATCACATTGCCACGCGATAGGCTCCGGGGCCAGCTCAAAATTAAACCCGTCCTTACTAAAACCTCGGTGAATACGCATATTCCGCGTCGTACTGTCCACCCGAAACACACCCGCGAACTCACCCTTAAACGGCACCACCGCCGAATTAAACACGCTGTTGGAGCAGGCCAGTATATCACGCGGAACCACCGGATTCTCAGAATAACGCCAGACCACCGCACTGTTGCCCGCCGGACGCTCCTGCCACGGAATATTCGCCAAAGGTTCACCAATTATCGTCTTCTTAGCCATATCATTTCCTTTTTTACTACTACTTCCCAAACTACTTAACAAATTCCCCGCCCGCTGCCAGATTCTCCGGCGTAAAAACCCGCGAACCCAGCGTTATCTCTTTGGCAACTTCTTTGCCGGCGAAAATCTCCAAAGCCGTATCAATCGCCTTGCCGCCCCCGGTCGGATATTCAAAGCTCGCCGACATTATCCCCTGGGCAACATAGGCCTGACCTTCCTGAGCCAAACCATCAATACCCACAAAAACAATATCCTTCTCACGCCCCACCGCCTTGGCCGCCAAATAGGCACCATGAGCCCCCGGATCGTTGTGAGCATAAACCAAATCTATTGTTTCATAACGAGCCAACGCCGACTCCATTTCCTTGCGAGCGTTCGGCTCCAGCCATTTCATATCGGCTTCAAAAATAATCTCTATCCCCGAACCTTCAATCCCCGCCCGAAAACCACTGTGACGATCCTGACCCGGCGTTGAAGTCATCAGCCCCTTCAATTCCACAACCTTGCCCGACCCGCCCAGCTTCTTAACTATCCATTCACCCGCGGCCTTGCCGATCTTCTTGTTATCCGCACCAATAAAACACGTATAATCATCACCCGTAACCCGACGGTCCAGCACAATAACCGGAATACCTTTCTTATAAGCCTGCCCAACAATCGGCGTCAGCGGTGCCGCCTCCTTCGGCGAGATTATAATCAAATCAACACCAGCCGAGATAAACTCTTCCATCTGAGCAACCTGCTTCAGAGTATCGTTCTGAGCATCCTTAAAAATCACTTCAATATCATCATAATCATCCACCGCGTTCTTAATATCAGCATTCATCTGCACCCGCCAGGGCTCTCCCAGATTGCACTGACTCATCCCAATGACCTTTTTTTTCGTTGCGTCCGGAACAGCCCCTTCCTCAGAGGCCTTCTTCTCACAGCCCACAAACAAACCGCAAACCAAAACCGCCGTCGCTAAAACATTAACTAAATTCTTCACAAGAGCTCCTTTCTGAGCAATAACATTTCGCCTTATCAGTTCTTAGTCTTCTGGAACAGCACCGCCGCAACGATTATCGCACCGGTCAGCATAAGACGCTTATCCTCCCCAACAGCGTTGATGCTAAGTATCTTCTCTAAGTAACCGATTGTCAAGACCCCTAACAAGGTAAGCCCTATTCCGCCCCGGCCACCACGTAAACTGGTACCACCAATTACCACCATCGCAATCGCAGAAAGTTCATAGGTCTGCCCAGCCTCCGGGTCGCCCTGATACTCCTGACAAGCCTGACAAATCCCCGCCACCGCACAAAATAGCCCGCTTAAAGCGTAAGTCATTATCTTAACAGCATTAACAGGAACACCACTGAGCCGCGAAGCCTCCTCATTACCACCAATCGCATAGATATACCGGCCCGGACGCAGCTTAATCAGCAGTATCGCCGAAAGCACCATACAAACCAGAAAAATAATCGTAACCACCGAAATATTATCACCCAGCACCCGCGAATTGATAAAATTGAACACTTCCGGCACCGGCACATATTCATAATTACCATCAGGCTTCTGAACCGCCGTCGAAATCTTCTGGCCGCCCGAAACCCACTTAGCCAGACCACGGGCAAATACCATCATCGCCAAAGTCGCGATAAAAGGCTGAATCTTGAACCGAGAGATTAGAGCGCCCGAAGCCGCCCCGCAAACCGCACCCACCAGCAGACAAACCGCCAGAACCGCGTACAAAGGCCACCCCCAATGAATACTGAACAGCGAAAACGCCACCGCCACCAGCCCCAAAATACTGCCCACCGACAAATCAATCCCACCGGTAATTATCACCAGAGTCATCCCGCAGGCCAACAAGCCATAAACCGATACCGCCCGAAGCATGTCACGATGCGTACCCCATTTCAAAAACGCACCGTCAGCGTTGAATATCACGCCTATCAAAAACACGATAATCAATGCCGCCAACGCCCGTGCCAGGGGCGAACTCAACCACGCTTTATCCTTCATCATACTTCCTGTCATGCACATTGCCTTTCACCCAACGCCGCGCTGAGTATCTTTTCCTGAGTCGCCTGCTCACGCGAAAACTCCGCCGTGGCCTTACCACGATGCATCACCAAAATCCGGTCACTCATTGCCAGCAGTTCCGGCATTTCCGAAGTTATCAAAACTATCGCCAGCCCCTCACTGGTCCACTGATTCATCAGCTCATAAATCTCCTGCTTCGCCCCCACATCAACCCCGCGCGTCGGCTCATCCAGCAGCAAAACACGGGGCCGAGTCTCGACCCACTTCGCCAAAGCAACCTTCTGCTGATTACCGCCCGACAAACTTTGCACGTTCTGAAATATTGACTCCGCCTTGAGCCTCAGCCGGGCCGTCGTATTCCGCACCGCGTCGTGTTCCGCCGCGGGCCTCATCCAATAACCCGGCGAAAAACGCGACAGACTCGCCAGAGTAGCATTCTCAGCGATATTCATATCCATCACCAGCCCGGTAGTCTTACGGTCATTCGTCAACAGTGCCATCCCCCTGCCAATAGACCCAGCCGGACTGTCAGGCCTGAACTCGCAACCGTCAATCATATACTTACCACGCACCGCCCTGCCGTATGTACCAAAAATCCCGTTCAGCAGCTCAGAGTTACCCGAACCCTGCAAACCTGCAATACCAAGTATCTCACCGGCATGAACCTCAAAAGAAACCTTATCCACCCGCGCTGCCGGATTCTTAACCGTACCCGGCACATAAATATCCTTCGCCCGCAGCAGCACCTCACCCCGCTGACCTTCATGCCGCGGAAAACGCTGGTCCAGCTCCCGACCCACCATCCATTTAATCAGTTTTTCCTGCGGCAGATTCGACGCCGTTTCCGTACCGATATACTGACCGTCCCGCAATACAGTTATACGGTCAGCTATCTGATAAATCTCTTCCATCTTATGCGAAATATACACTATCCCGCACCCCTGCTCTTTCAGGCCGGAGATAATCGCAAACAGCTTCACTACTTCCGGCTCGGTCAGGGCACTGGTCGGCTCATCCATAACGATAATCCGAGCGTCAAAAGCTAACGCCTTGGCAATCTCTATCATCTGCTGAATCCCGATGGTAAATTCCTCAACCGCACGCCGCGGGTCAATCGCCAGACCCAGCCGCCCCAAAGCCTGACGCGAATATTCAATCATCTCTTTCTTAGCGAGCCAGCCGTAAGAGCTTTTTTCCTTACCCAGAAAAATATTCTCATAAATACTCAAAGAGCCTATCAGCGACAACTCCTGATGAATCACCGCCACCCCCGCCTGAGCCGAATCCTGAACATTCCGAAAACTAACCGACTCGCCCCTGACCGCGATACTGCCTTCATGTTCGCTATGCACCCCGCCCAGAACCTTCATAAGCGTACTCTTACCCGCCCCGTTCTCACCCGCCAGTATATGCACCTCACCCGCCCGCAAGTCAAAATCAACCTGCGACAAAACCACCGTACCGGAAAAACTCTTGCCGATACCCCGCATTTCTAAAAGTCTAATATCATCACTCATTTTCTAACCTGTCAAAGCCGCGCACATATCAGAGCCGCGCACGTCAGTAAGCGGTACCGTTAATTATGCCCTAACCAAAGGTCAAACCAAGCCGTTCACTCATGCCTTCTTCCGTTCACTCTTGCCTCATCCCTCATGCCTCATGCCTTCTTCCGTTCCGTCAATCTTATCATACCAGTTAAACTTCAAAATAATCGACGTCACCGCCACAATCGCCAGACTACACGCCAGACTGCGATAACTGCGAATCACCAGGAATATCGGGCAGGTTGTAATCGAAGTCTGCCAGATAATACCTACTACCACATTAAACAGGTCACGTTTGCAGTTAATATCGTCAATAAACTCTTTTTCCGCCAAAACCGCTTTGCGTATCGGCCCCCAGAACCCCCACGGCCTAACCGTACGATAGAAGCTCTTCAAGACTTCCTCGTCTTCCGGCCGAGAAAGCAAACTGCCCAGAACACTGCCCAAAGTACTAATCACCAGCAGCACCGGAAAAGCATACAGCGGATTATTATCCGGCAGAAGATGCTGCCAGTAATCCTGCGTAATATAAGAAATGATACACGCGACAATACCGGAAACCATACCCGTAAAATAACCAATACCGTTAAAACGCCACCAGTGCCATTTCAGCACATTCGGAGCGATATAACCACCGTAAAGGCCCGAAACAATCCAGCTCAGAATAACATGTATCGAATCAATCGTAAAGCCAAACGCAATCCCCACGATAATCAGCAGCACCGAACTGACATAACTGATACGCACATATTTCTTTTGCGAAGCATTGCGGTTGATATAACGCTTGTAGATGTCATTACTCACATAAGCCGCCCCCGAATTAACCGTCGAGGATACCGTACTCATAAACGCCGCCAGCAGACCCGCTATCATCAGCCCTTTCATACCCACCGGCATAAAATTATTTATTACGTCCGGCAGCATACGCTCCAGGTCAATACTGCCGCCGCCGGCCTTCATCTGAGGCACCAGAAACACCAGCCCTAGAATCGTTATCCCCGCAATCATCAAATAACGCGGAAACAACAACGCCACATTCACAAACCAGCTCATCAAAGACGCTTCTTTCGGTGTCTTGGTAGCCAATACCCGCTGCATATCATAATTAGGAGCAGGCCCCGCCGAACTCGCCAGCACACCTTTGAACAGCATCATCATGAAAAATATTGTAAACAGAGAATAACCATCACTCGCGATTTTGTCATTGACCAGACTGAATTTATCCGACCAGTCTATATCAAGATTCCAGCCAAAGAATATATTCGACCAGCCCTCCGGCACCGCCGCGGCAATATCACCTGCCGTTGTGCGGTTCATCGCGATAACCGCTATCGCCACAGACACCGCCGCCATAATCACAAACTGAATAACATCGGTGACAACCACGCTGTACATACCGCCGGCCACTACATAAAAACCGGTGATACCCATGATTATTAAAGCGTAATGATGAGGAGTAAGCTCCCACGGCAGAGCCCCCGTCAAAAATACCGCCGAGAACTTGCCTATACCCTGAAAGGCATAGGCCATGAACCCGACCATACTTACCACGGCGAAAAATACTACCGATATATGCGATAGCTCCACGCCCAGGCGGTTACCAAACCGCGTCTTTATCCACTCGGCACCGGTCAGGACGTTCGAACGTCTCAACCATACAGCCAGATATACCATCATGAATATCTGATTGAATACCGGCCAAAGCCAGGGTATCCAAACACTTTTCAGGCCGTACACAAATAACAGCGTCACCATCCACATGGTGCCGGATATATCAAACATGCTCGACGCGTTAGAGATGCCGAGCATGTACCAGGGCAGCGTATTGCCACCCAGGAAGTAGGAGTCAATATTTTGGGCCGCTCGCTTTACCAGAGAACAGCCGGCTATTAGCACCAACACTAATGAACCTACTATAATCGAAATGTCTATTATGTGCATACTTTTTTCCTAAAAAATGTTCGCCACGCCAAAGCTAAACACCTATAGATTTATTACAAATAAAATGCTCAACTGTCGCTGTTTTTTTTCAGATTTAGCTAATCAAAATCGTTTTTTTTTTGCGTTTTTTTCGCTAAATTCGTCCAAAAATCACTAAAAATCACCAAAAATCGGTCGTCTCAGGCTCAAACGCGCTGAAAAAAGAGGCTTATTTCTTCCGAACCTCCTCCAAAGCCTGCTTAAAACTCTTCTCTATAAGCTCAAACATCTCATCAATATCGCTCTTTTCAGCTATCAAAGCAGGCGCCACCGCGAACCAATCCGGGTCCACCCGCATAATCAAACCGTTCATAACTGCCGTCCGCTTAAGGGCTTGACCTAATTCCGGGAACGGCGAATTACTCTTGGTATCCTTCACCAGCTCCACACCCAGCAAAATCCCCTTACCCCGAACCTCACGCACCACGCCATACTGTTTCAAACTCTCCAGTTTCCCAAATAAATATTCGCCAAGCCCCCGCGCCTTCTCCGCTAACTTCTTTTCCTGCAACTCTTTAATAACTTCAATACCCACCGCACAAGCCAGCGGATGACCCGCGAAAGTATTACCGTGGGCAAACTGAACATTATCCCCGCCGCTACCCAGAAAACATTCCCCCATATCTTCTCGTGCAACCATCGCCCCCATCGGTATCATCCCGCTGGACAAGCCTTTACCGCTGCAAAGCAGGTCCGGCGTAACCCCAAACGTCTCTGCCGCGAACATATTACCCGTCTTGCCGAAACCGGTGATGATTTCATCGTAAATTAACATAACATTATATTTGTCACATATTTGCCGAATTATCTGAAAATACTCATCCGTCGGCGTTATAATCCCCCCCGTATTACCTACCGGCTCGACCATAAATGCCGCCACCGTTTCCGGATCCTCGTTGATAATTACATCCTCAACACTCCGGGCACAAAACCGATTGCATTCTTCCCAGCTCGAAAATCTGTCCCGCAAGTAATTTGGCGGAAAGACTTTAAGAAACCCGCCCATCTGAGGTTCAAACTTGCTTTTGCGTTTGCCGGTCCCGCTGGCCGACATTGCCCCGAATGTACTGCCGTGATAACCAAAATAACGGCTGATTATCTTGTATTTATCAGGTTTGCCGCTCTGACGAAAATACTGACGCACAAATTTCATCGCCGACTCGGTAGATTCCGACCCGCCGCTGTAAGGCTTTACATAATTAAGACTTCCGGGCGTTACCGATGCCAGTTTCTCCACAAAATCCAGGGTAACCTGGGCCACGCCATGAAGCGGCGGTGCGAAGGTAATCTTTTCCATCTGCTTTATCATCGCCTCAACCAACCGAGGATGGCGATGACCCAACGATGCCACAAAAATGCCGCCTATCGCGTCAAAATAACGCTTTCCTTCGGTATCCCAGTAATAAAGCCCTTCGGCTTTTTCCATAATTACCGGCTGGCGAATGAATTCCAGCGTCTGCTGATAGTCTAGAAAGGTGTTTTTGAGCAGCTTTTCCTGCCTGTCACTTAGTTTCACTTGAGGGTTCCTTTACAAATACTTATGGTTGATATCCGCCCCACTGTCGGGCCAGATTGAGGAAATTTGTCATGATAATCTGCGAGTTGTACCACGTCTGCGAATTATAATCCTCGATATGGAACTGCGCTCCGTATATATAACGGTCGTCCTGCCGAAAACACTGATGCTGCGTATATCCGCCGGGTCCGTTCTGAGCGATTAAATGCCAACCGACAGGCAGATATTCAAGCTGGCCCATGTGGCTTTCGTTGGCAAGGAAATTTGTCGGCAATCCATCAAAGACCGTGTCATAGGTGACCTGCATCACGTAGGTTGGCCCCACCTCACGAATCGCCGAGGCGTAATCGCCGCAGGGACCGGGGTTTTCCGGGTCCAGATAGCCGATATGGCCGTAAATCGGGCAATAAGGATTGTACTGGTCGCGGCAACGGGGGCAATCCCAGGGCGATTCATAACCGGTATCCAGCAGAATACCCAGGGCCTGAGCACCGCCGCAGGAACCCCAAATCGGCAAATTGCCGTTTTCGACCACCGCCTGCAAACCCGCAAACGGCCAGCGGCTGCGCTGGCACCATTCCAGATAACTTCCCGACAGAAACGCACATGTCGGGTAGGGCTCGGTACTTACGTAATCCATATTGAAATAGCCCAGCCATACTTCCTGAACCGGGGCATCTTCCCAGCCGTCACACTGGCGGGCCAGGGTTATGAAACCCAAAGCCGGGCCGGGCATAGCGGAACTTTCGGTAATGTCTACCGCTACCAGCCAATCAGGAAACTCGATTGCCGAATCGGTCTCAGGATAAAATTCAACTTCACGCAGAACCGGATAACTGCCAGTCGCCGAAGTAATTTCCAGCCGGAAGAACCGGGCAGTCACCGACTCGTCCAGACGGTTGATACGATACATACGGGTATTGCCGACGACGGATGTTTCGTTGAGGGTTTGCCAATTCGCTCCGTCAGAACTATGCTTCCAAACATAACTGCCGGGCGTATTAAGGAACAGGCTGTCGTGGTCACCGAAAATATGCAGAATTGAGCCAACCTGCCGCGGCTCATTGAAGGCAATTTGCCACCACCACGCCCCCGCTCCGGAAGCCCCCTTCCAGCAATAAAGCTGGTCAAATGAGAACCGGTCATGGCCATAAGCACCGTTAGCTCGATAGTAGGTCTGATTCGATGAGGATGAGGTAGTATAACTGCCGGCGGTGGTGTCAAACTGCCATACTGGGCCAGCTTGCGCTGTGCCGTCGCAAATGCTGTCTATGCGCCAATAGTAGGTCTGGTCCGGGTATAAATCCGTCGGCGGGTCATAGCATATAGCGGTTTGTCTTCCTTTGTAGGTGCCGGCTGTCGAGGGATTTGCCTGAGCGACATCGTTATAGACCTGCCCAAGATAAACATCGTGGCAGTCATAGGTTTGGGTTGTGAAACCTTTTTGCCAGCTGAGGTCGGTGTCGATTGCTATATCAGCCTCACCGTCGTCGGGGCTGGGCAGCCAGGCGTGATTCTGCCGAGCCAGTTTAGTAACCAGTTCTTCGGAAATCGCGAAGTTATACAGATGGATATCATCCAGCTTGCCGCGATAAAATGTTGTCGGGCCAAAGCTGCTGTCGTTGGTCGCGCCAATTACATCGCAGCCGGGCCAGGCGGAATCGAATTTTATGTTCGCACTGGTAATAGTGTGGGTGCTGTCCCGTTTTCCGTTGAGATAAATACTGACCAGCGGCCCCTGTCGAACAACGGCGAAATGCTCCCAAGCGCCCGCCTGCAAAGCTCGCGAAGTGCGTACCACCTCACGGGTATCGTCGGCATAGGCGATATAAACCAGCGGGACACCTTCTTCCAGTTCGATGGTGAACCCCTCAAAACCATAATCCGTATAGCGTGAAGTGGATTCGATGCCAATTACCGTCTGCCAATGGCTTTGTATGCCCTGTTTGAGCCAGACCGAAATACTGAAATCCCGCACGAAATATTGGCCTAGCCCCTGGGCGGCTTCCGTAATCGAAAGATAATCGTCGCCCTCAAAATTCAAGGCAAAACCACGCTGGCCGGCACACCATGAATACCCATTCATATTACGCATTTCCGCATTGTGGGCGGGGCTGGTGGAGTCATAAGCGGTCAGGGCGGTTCCCTCATCGAACGACCAGTGGGCTATTTCCATAGCCGGGGAATCTTCTGTCTGCCAGTAATCAGCCAGGGTCGCAAAATCCTCGATATTGACCAAACCGTCCCGGTTTATATCGGTTTCATCACAGGGCAGGAAACAGCAGTCGTTGAGCCATAGACTGTTGAGCCGGAGCAAGTCCTGCGTGTCAACCCGGCCGTCGTGATTGAAATCTGACGAGGAAAAATCAGCCGTGGAAACGGCGGTAAACAGAAAGAGTATCAGCAAGATATGCCGATATAATCTCATTTTAGTTTCCTTTCTGTATCCTTGGTTACTGATTTAATTTACTGCGTAATATTTTATCGTGGTTTGCTGTACCATTGACGTACAACCTGCTCGGCGGGTTTACCGTAGATGCTGAAACCGGTATGGCCTTGTGCTTTTTCGACGGGGTAAAGCTGCGGCGGCCAGTCCCACCAGGCGAACCCGACAAACCAGGGTTCATTCCAGAAAGTTTCGATAGCGGCTTGATAATAGCGGGCCTGCTCGTCACCGTCGTAAATCATAGTGGGCTGATAATGGGTCCACGGGGCGGCAGATGCTCCGTAGGCACTGCACAGACCCAGCTCGATGAAGAATACCGGCTTATTGAACTTTTTGCTTACCTCGCGTAAATCTTCTTTAATCGGCAGCCAGCGTTTCTTCATTTTCGCCAAAGTGGTATCTTCAGCGGGCACAGTGCGCAGGTCGTCCATAATCTCCTGCGTAGCTTCATCGGTACCGACCGGATAGTAAGCGCTGATACTTATAACATCCACGGCGTCCCACCATCCTAACATAGCCTCTCGTCCGTGATTGCCGTTGTAGGTCAGTACGCCGGAGTAAATCATGCGGATTTTGGCGATGACTGTCCGCCATTGGGTTTCAAATTCCTCGGTGGATTCCATCTCGCAGCCCAGGCAAAAAACCTCGGCGTGCATCTCCTCAGCCATCCGGGCATAATAGAGCAGAAACGCCTCGAAATCGCCCCACCACTGCTTCCAATCATCAAGCTTCTTATTGCCATCCTCGTCATTGAACTTGATCCAGGCCCGCCAGGTTGTATCCTGTACGTTGACGACGGGTTTGAATACGATTTTCATATTGTTGTCGCGTGCAAGCTGACAGGCCCGGCGAACTTCGCCATCAGTTACCATCCGCGGATTGTTCTCGGCGAATGGGAGATGCGGATCGTCGAAGGTTTTCATCTCGGTGCCAAAGGCCAGACACATCCAATCGGCACCGGTCTGGGCCATTTTCTTTACCGAATCAACGGGTTTGTCGCCGGTATACTGCCCTCGCCAGCCGGTCCAGCCCCACGAAAAGGCCTTGATGAAACCGACGGTCGAATCAGTGTGTGAAATTTGCGGATGGGCGGCGTAATTGATTTCCACCCGGCCGATATGGGTCGGAACATTATAAGCAATCTTGAGATAGCGAGCGTTGGCAACCATTGCGTAACCGTTATAAAGAACCGGTTTGGCATAACCGTAATCACCGGCACCACTGAAAAACTGCTGCGAATCACAGGCTGCCTTTTCAAACTTATCGCCGTCGGCGGAAAGATAAAATTCCAGGTCGTTAATCCGGTCCGGGAAAAAAGCGTAAACCTGCCAACTGTTAATCACATCGGGCAGTTGATAGACAATATAGTCATTTTTGGAGCCGCGGAGACGATGGCCGTCTTCCTTGTATTTACGCGACTGGTTAATCTCCAGGGACAAATCGCCTATTTTTTTGTGAATCTGTTTGAAGTCCATCATGTCGTCAACCAGGGTCTTGGCGTAGACCTTTACCGGGCCGACGATATTGGATGGGAGTGATTTGCCGGAAGTATTTTGGGCGGTAACACGATAATAGAGATTTTGGCCGCGGGTCACATTTTCATCATTGAACAGGGGCATATACTGAACCGCAGCATCTGATACATTGTCAGCGATAACCTGCCAGGGGCCCTGAGCGGATTCGGCTCGTTCGATCATATACGACTGTGCACCCGCACTGCCCTGCCAGGAAATATGAGCGGGACTGTCGATAGGCAGCAGTTTCGGAGCAGCCGGAATTTTCAGGAGCGGTACGTCTTTGCTCTGAATGGCGTAGGCTTTCTGAGTCATGGCCTGAATCAGTGCGGTGCCGTCGTAATCATTTGATGACTCGAATCCGGGCCAGTGATAGGCTTTGTATTTATCGCCGCCCAGTGGTTCACTGTGCCAGTAGAAACCTCCGTTGCGATTACGGAAACGCAGACTCCAGATAAGACCGCCGGCGACATTTTCGTTGTTCATTATAGTGTCGGTGATTTTTTGCATATCGCTGGTATCCAGAAAGCCGTATTCGCCTACGAAGTAGGGCTTGCGGCCTTTTGTCATGGCAGCGTTCTTCTTGATTTGGCTGATAGTCTCCGCGGCAATCAGCGAGTAATGATGCGTGGTGACAATATCGACGTTTTCATCAGCGATACATTCCTCGTGCAGCACGCGGGTATGGCGACCGTCGATTACCAGATGGTTTGTGTCGGCCTTTTGCAGGTAGGCGGCGATTTTGGCGGTCCAGGTATGGGGGCTTTCCAGCTCATTACCGGATTCCCAGGCGAGGATGGCTGGGTCGTCTTTATACTTCACGCCGGTATAAGTGTTGGTCCGGTTGAGTACATAATCGATGGTCATTTTGAAATCGGTCAGCAGTTGCTCGTCGGTCCAGAAGTCCTGCATTTTCTTACCGCGAAAGGCCGCGTATTCGGCTACACCACCCCACCATTTCCAGTTGTCCACCAGCGGAATAATAACACGAACGCCCTTCTGATTGGCGATTTGCAGCACTTTATCGAGGGTTTGAAACGCTTCTTCGTTGAACTTGCCGGGTGCCAGAACGTGGCGGGGAACGTCAGGAGAGTCCTGGGCACTGCGAACCGAAAGCGTATAAATACGCACGACCTGCCCACCCATCTGGGCAACAGCTTCCAGAGCATCGGATATTTCAAACTCATCGGGCAGCGACCAGGCATTGGTTTCATTGAACTGCATGACATCTTCGTTATAGTGCAGGCAAGGGATATTATAGGAAATAAAACGTAATGGTCCATTTTCATCGACCAGTTTGTCACCGGAGGTTTTGACAAAATCCGTAAAAACGGAATCGGCTGCGGAAACCAGCGAACACATTACTAACAATGAAAGTACTAACAACTTCTTCATCAATATGCCTCTCATCTGATACTTCTCATTTTTTATTTTTGTTCAACCTTAATCTGCTTCATCTGCCAGTCGGTATAGGTCGTGTTGGCAATTGGGCCGGGGTTGAGCATTGATTCCAGTTGGTTGGGTTGCGGTTGTTCAAAGGGAATTACGAAAATCTCATTGCCCATCTCGTCATGTTCGGTGAAACCACCCTGACGATATACCGCCCGACGAGCCAGAGTCTCACAGACATCCAGCAGCAGGTACATATCGTAATCGGTATTGCTGAATCTTGTGCTCATGTGAGCGGCACGGTATTTATGCGGCAGGCGATTGTGTCCCAGCGATGTAAAAAGAATACCTGCGGCATTGGACGGATTACAATCAGCGTCCTGACCACACCGCATGGAGACTTTGATGGTCTTTTCAATGTCGCCCTGGCCATAGAGAATACCCATGACAATGAACGCACCATTTATCTTGGCGTCGATATTGAAATCGCCTTTGTCGCAGGAGGTCTGACGGTACTTGGGATTTTTTTGATATTTCTCGTTAAGCTCGTTCCAGGCATCGCGCCAGTTGTCGGGGTATTTCTGATGCAGAGCAATGGTGTCGCGGATGGCTTCGGCGTACATGCTCCCAGCAGGGATATAGTCCAGGGCCTGACGCACGATTTTGTTTACATCGGTTTCAAAAAACGCCAGACTGTACATAGCCCCGACAAAGTGACCGCCATAAAGCCCGTCTCCATAATTCATTATACGCCCGAATTTATTGCCCAGCTCTACCGCAAAATTTGGCATACCGGGGGTAATCAGGCCGGAAAAGTCCGCTTCGATTTGATAATCAATGTCGTCAGCGTGACTGTTAAACTGCGGATGGCCCGAATCCGGCGGCGATATGCCTTTGCGAATATTTGAACGCCCGGCGTCGTTAGCGTGCCAAAGTGGATACTGAGTATTGCCGAAATCAATGCCGGCTTGCTCGTAGCTGACATCGAAACCGTAACGCTGGATGCTTTGCAGGAAAGTCATTTCGACATAGAGGTCGTCCTGACCAAAAGCGTCGTTAATCATCTCCGGTTTCCAAACCGGGACATCCTCTTCAGGAATAATCTGTCCCTTATATTTGAACTCAACCGGAAAACCCCAGGCGACCGCAACCATCTGGCCGAGCCAGCCGCCGTACATCTTGTCGCGATAATCCTTCATAGCGATGCGGCGATATTCAACCTGACGTTCGATTTTCATTATGGACGGAACCGGTATTGAAGTATCGTTATCGTCGATACCGTCATTCCAGTTCAGCTCAGCAAGGTAGACTCCGCCCTGCCCCCAGCCGCAATGACTGACGTACCACTTGCCGTCGCCGTCACGAACAACCTCGGCGGCATGGGAGTTTATCCTGCCGCACAGATTGTCAATTGTCCACAAATACGGGGTTTCGCTGCGATATACGCAAGTGCCGCGATAGCCGTCACGCGGGCCGATAAACAGATAATAATATTTGCCGCGCCGCACGACTGTGGGCGATTCGGTGGGGCCACCCCACTTGCCGACTTCCGGGTCGGTGAATACGATTTTTTTGTCTGTCCAGTGAATCAGGTCTCTGCTGCGCACAGAGGTTACGGTGTGATGGCCTTCCCGCGGCTCATCGGTCGCGGTGTAATACATTATCCAGGTGTCGTCAACCTTTAAGATATAGGGGTCGCGGGCGTCATAGCCGTCAATCAGCATCGGGTTTTCCGGGTGACGCTGCCAGTTGTAGAGGTCGGTGGAAGTTGCCAGGCGAATTTCATATTCGGCATTGCTCTTGCCGCCGGCACAATAGTACATGTAGTAGAGACCCTCGTGGCAAATTACGTAGGGAGCCCAGAGGTGATGTTCGCCCAGGTCGGCACGGACCGAAAGAGCAAAGGGCTGTTTTCGCCAAGGTATCTGAGTAAGTGAGTCAGCGGCGGCATGGGCGAAATTATCCTCATCAATCGGGTCCAGCGGGTCAGCATGGGTAATTCCGAATAGGTGCCACTGCTTATCAGCACCGTAGATAAAGCAATGGTCATTAATGTACCAAGAGCCGGACTCGCCCACCGATGGGTCATAAATATGCTTGAATGGACCGGCCGTCACATCAGCCTTTAGTGGTGCGGACAACAGGATTCCGCAAATAGTTGCAAGCGTGAACAAAAACATGCTTTTCATAAACGACCTTTCCTTTTTGTCAATCCAACAACAGACCGCCAAGAGTGTAACACCTTAAAATACAGCATTTTACACCAACAAAGGCCTGTTTCTCGCCGTTACTAACCGATTTCGGCGAATATCTCATAATGAGTATATTAAACATATTCGGGTTAATCGTCAACATATTTATGACTCATTTTGAGGGCTATTTGCAACTACTTGCAGCAAGGACCCCCTAAATCCCACCGCAATACCGGTTTAGCAAACTTCAAATATTTTGGCCTGACAAAACAATAATAAAACCAACCACGATGGCCGCGAATATGCCCCACCAAAGAATGACGCTCTGGTACCATTTTTCGCCCAGCTCAGAGAAAATATTCAGCTTTCTCCAGTTAATCGTCAACTGGTCGGTTATCCGGTCGGCATCGGGCGGCGGGGTCATCAAACTGACCGCCAGACATACCAGGACGCAGAAAAACCAGTGAATAAACGATTGATTGCTGTAGGGGCTGATGGCTTTATAGGCGGCTTGGCCCAGTAAGTCGGGAAAATAACTAAGGTAGACCTTCAGCAGGATTCCAAAGGCGAACCCCGTAAAAACCGCTGCCGTGGCTCCTTTGGCATTGATACGCTTGAACAATATCCCCAGCAGGAATATCGCAGAAAACGGGGGGGCGAAAAACGCGTACAGCGACTGGATATAAACAAACAAACTTGCGCCCAGCCGACCAATGAAACCCGCCATGAGAATTGACGCGGCCAGGATGATTACTGACGACCAGACCCCCACCCGCACCAGCGAACGCTCCGAGGCCTGCTGATTGAACATGCGCTTGTAAATATCCAGCGTCACAATCGTCGCGGAGGAATTGAGTACCGAGTTAATCGTCGATTGAATCGCCCCGAACAAGGCCGCCAGGAACAAACCCCGCAACCCTATCGGCACAAGCATTTGTAGCATAGTAACGTAACCTTTGTCCGCCTCGGGCTGAACCTGCTCCCACGGTTTGAGCATGACCTCCGGGAATTTGGCAAACAAAATCAAACCCGGCAGCACCACCAGAGCGGGCATAAGAATTTTCATGTACCCGGCCAGGACAATGCCCATACGGGCGTGATACATGTTTTTGGCACCGAGCACCCGCTGAATCATAAACTGGTTCAAAACGCTGTACCAGATACCCGTAGCGAGAAATCCGTAAATCAGGCTGGGCCAAGGCAAGACCTTGTGACTTATCGGCTGAATAACCGACATGCGGTCATAATGGTCCATACCAACCAATTCCTGAGCGTTCTTAGCGACAGCCTCAGCGTAAATACCGGCATTAGCGCGGTTAGCTTCTATCATCGTCTTGAAACCCGCCGCAAGGGAATGTTCATCCCCGGAAAGCATGTACAGGCCGAGAATCGTCACCATCAACCCGCCGGCAATCATAATAATGACCGTAAAGAAATCGGTCCAGGCCACCGAGCGCAATCCGCCGTAAATTGCCCAGCTTCCGGCAACCACCCCCAAGGTGACAATTGCGAACCATAAAGGCCAACCGAACAAAGTATGCAGCGCCAGCCCACCGCCGTAAAGCACCGCCGCCAGAAACGCCAGCACATTGCAAACGACCGTAAGAATCGCGAAGGCCTGACGCAGCGTGTTATTGAAACGTCGTTCCAAAAATTCCGGGATGGTAAACACCCGCGTAGCCAGCAGAAACGGGATAAACAGCCAGATAAGCACCGTAAACGAATTAATGTTGCCCCATTCGTACATCGCCACACAGATACCGTAAATAAAGGAAGCGCCAATCATGCCGATGAAATGTTCGGTGCTGATATTCGAGGCGATAAAAGACGTGCCCACGACGTACCAGGGCAGGGTACGACCAGCCAGAAAATAGTCCTCGCTACCTTCCTTTTTCTTGCGACCAGCCCAAAAGCCAATCCCGCAAAGCACCACGAAATACAGCGTAAATGCCAGGTAATCGATAAACTCCAGCTCAAACGTATCCATCATTTCATTCATGCAAATGTCCCTGTTATTATCGCCAGATTAAGGCCCGCATGGGCTTGAGTATTACCGTTTCGATTTCCGGGTTAGTATGTTTGAGCTGATAGCGGAACGATTCGGGATTTTCCGAGTTCAAGGCCATCAGGTCATAATGATGGGGAATCGCATAACGTGCCCCTGTCCGACCAGCAAGGGTCGCGGCCTGCTCGATGTTCAGGTTACCCCATTGGCCGTTAATGCAAACCATAACCGTCTCAACCTGGGGAACACATTCCAGCAGTAAATCCGAAAAACCGGTGTCGCCGCTGTGATAAAAACTCCGTCCGTTAGGAAAAACCACCTTATAACCGACAGCGTCTATCACGGCGGGGTCATTGGGTATCGCGTAAATACCGGTAATCTCCACGCCAGCGATAGCTTGACAATGGCCGGAATCTATCAGCACGATATTTTCCAGCGGCACACCCAAATGACGAAGTTTGGCACAGGCAAAACGCGGCCCGACAAACTTAGTAGTATCCTTAGGGCAATAAGCGTTGATTGTCTCCGGGTCAAGATGGTCGAGATGGTCATGCGTGACGATATAAATATCGACTTTCATGTCCTCCGCCAACAGCGGCGGCGGATACTGCCGGGTCAGAGCCGGCGACACCGCGGCTACTGAATCGGAAAGGTAAGGGTCAATCGCCAGGGTCACGCCTCCGGCCCGCGCGATGAAGCCGGACTGACCCAGAAACCACAGACCTACCTGGTCCGCCTCTAAATTTGTATTGAGTATTTCCCGCATAAAATTATCCGTCAGGGCAGCAGCACCGCCTTGAAAACATTTCTTTTGTCTTTTGCCAGCCGGTCCCGCGCTTCGGCGAAATCTTCGAGCTTTACCAGAATATCAATCATTTCCCGCGGTACGATTTTGCCGTCGGCCATCCATTGCAAACACGTATCGAAACAATCCAGCGAACGACATGAACCCAGAATATCCAGCTCGTTCATGTGAATCGTTTCCATGTCCAACGGTTCCGGTTTCCATACGCAGCTAAACAGAACCATCTTGCCCCGCGGCCTCAGCAGAGGCAATGCCATATTCGGCGCGGGGCCAGCCCCAGTCGCTTCTATCGCGAAATCGAAAGGCTTATCGCCCAGTTCCTTGTCGACCATTTCAGCTAAATTCTGATTATGGGTATTGCAGATAAGGACCTGAGTCTTGTTTTGAGCCCGCGTTAATCTTTCGTCATAATGGCCCGCCATGACAATGGTTTCGGCTCCGAGAATTTTAGCGATACAGGCATGGATATATCCAAATACCCCGTCGCCCATAATCAGCACCCGCTGGCCGGCCTGGAAATTCGCACGCTTAAAGCTTTCCAGACAAACCGCTATCGGCTCACACAGACTGGCGGACTCATAATCCACACCATCTGGTATCAGATAAGCGTTTTGGGCATCGACCGCCACATATTCGGCCCAACCGCCCGGGGCCCGTTCGCCGCCTAGATGCCGTACATCCAGACACAAATGAGACAGCCCCATCTGACACATGCGGCATTTCCAGCAGCGCTGCACGGGGTCGAGCGTTACCCTGTCCCCAATTCTAAGGCTGGTTACTTCACTGCCCAGCTCGACAACCTCGCCAGCGACTTCATGGCCCGGCACCAGAGGCGGTTTACAGTCGAAGTCACCGTAATGAAAATCTGTTGTACAGACCGAAGAGGCCTGCACCTGCACCAGCACCTGTTCCGAACCAATTTTTGGTTCGGGATAATCGCCGTAAGCAAAATTGTCACCACCCTGCCAGATTACCGCTTTCATATACTTCTCCAGAAGCTTTTACTCGGACAAAAAATCCATAACCGTCAGCAAGGCCACCTTCGCCGACCGTTCCAACTGTTCGTAAGTTACATATTCAAAATCCGCATGGCCCCGGTCGGTGCCGAAACCGCACAGTACAGTCGGAATTTGCCCCTGCCGCACCAGCCGACAAACATCCGTTACGCTGCTATGGCCGGTAATGAGCATTTCGCGACCGTAAACCTTCTCGTAGGAGCGACGCAATGATTTCAGAATCGCCGCGTCCGGGTCTATCGCGTAAGAATCACCCACGAATATCCAGTCATGTTCCAGCGTGATATTATCCGAAAAATGACACTCGGCCAGAACCGCCGCGAACTCATCCTTAACCCGGCCAAAATCCATATTCGGCTGCCAACGCCGCGTACCCTGAAGCTCGCAAACATCCGGCAGACGATTATAAAAATCACCGTAATGAAACTGTCCCAGAAAACACGACGCTCGTTTGAGCAAAGGAAATTTATTCTCACCTCCTGTTTCATTTAGCCGTTCAAGCCTCTCGACGGTCTTAGTTGCGGCCCGGAACAATTCGAACTTGTCTATCTCAGTACATTGTTCGTGACAGGCGGGATTGTTATGTTTCAAACGCAAATTCCATATCGCCATGCCGTTGGCCATTACTGCCGCATAATCGTCTGGTCCTTCAAAAACAATGGCCGCGTCGCCTTTTATGCCGCGTTCGATAAGATTATTCAAACCGCGTGAATCACCCACCGGCGCCTCATGTAGGCCATAAGCGGTAACGAGTATTTCACCGGCAAAATCACGGTCGAGGGCATTAAGTACATGAATCATTTCCAAAATACCTGCCAGACCATTTTTCATATCAGCACTGCCCCGACCGCTAATGCGCGTTTGCTCCCGCTGCGGAGCGGCATGAGGCACGTCGATATGGTCCAGATGGCCCGCCAGCTGCAAAACTCTACCGGACCGCTGCCCTTTCATACGGGCAATGACATTGGGACTGTCTTTAATCGTATCGTCAACTTCAACCTCAAGCCCCGCCGCCCGAAGCATATCGGCATATGCCAGAGCCATCCGGCATTCATTACCGGTGGGACTGGCGACATTAACCATGTGCCAGAGATTATCCGCCAGCCGCTGTGAATCTATCAGCCTGGTAATATCAGTTTGCTTTGCCATCTACTTGAGCTTACCCTCAATTTCCTGCCGCCGCGACTGGACATATTTATCCAACTCTTTACACAAGCCGTTGCCGTTTACCGCGTCACAGGGACGGCTTTGCAGTTTGCGAAGATTCTCTGAGGCACGAGTCAGAACATCTCTGCCGGCACCAGCCCACCAGCTTTCATAGCTTTCCGGCCCAAAAAGAGTCGGAGCGTATATCTCGCGGCGCATATGCTCGATGGTGTGACTTAACGAAAGATAGTCGCCACCGTTATTGGCCTTAATCAGGTCTAGCGCCAGAGTTTCGTCATCGACCCTAACGCCGTCGGAAAGGCGTTTGATATAACCCCAGATTTCCAAGTCTATCATGTACTGTTCAAAGCTCATGGCGTTAATTGAATCGAGAATGCCCGCCGCCTGCAAACAGAAATGCACACCACTATTAAAAGCCGCCATTGCCGTCATCATACGTTCGTAACCGCTGCGGCAATCCGGCAGCATGGAGCTGGTAACCGCCGCGGAACAGCGATAAGGAATATTAAGTTTACGAGAAATCTGAGCGCCGGTATAAGTTGCCAGCGAGTTTTCCGGACTGCCAAAGGCCGTCCCGCCGCTGCGCAGGTCACTGCCGAACCCACCCAAACCAATTATCACAGGACTGCCCGGCCGGACCACCTGCGTCAGCACCGCTGTGCCGATAAGCTCAGCGAAACCCTGTGCCAAAGCCCCTGCCGCCGTCACCGGCGCGGTAATACCCATCAAAATTCCTGGCGTCAGCAAAACAGGCTGGCCAGCCTGAACATATTCCAGCAGGGCTTCAGCCATGGAAACATCCAGACGCAACGGACTGTTAATATTTATCAGTCCCACCACCGCGGGACGTTTTTCCAAATCGGTAAAGGCCAAACGCGCTATGCTAATCGACTCACGTGCCCCAACGCCACCCGAAACCGAACCCATGAAAGGTTTGTCCGAATATTTCAACAAACGATGCGTAACTTCCAAAGACCGTAATTCATGGCGAATGTCGTTCGGCTCGACCAGCAGCCCGCCGGTAATATCAATCACATCACTCTGGCCGGACCACGATGCCAGCCGCTCAAAATCCTCAATACCCGCCAAACGACGCTTACCGTTGGCTTCAGCGACAAAAGCACTGCCGTAACCCGGCACGATCAGCATCTGCTCATTGCCCACCGTTACATTGTGGGCTTCATTACGGGCATAAAGCGTAAAAGATGACGGTACCTTTTTTAGACACAATTCCGCCATTGGCACAGGCACTTTGACAGCCAACTTCTGAAAATCAACCTCCGCCCCGGCCTCAGCCAGTAGCTCACAGGCCCGCCGAGACTGGATGCAGATACCCTTCGATGAAAGAACATCAAACGCCACGTCAAGTATCCGCGATACGTCGGAGTCGTCTAATATATTTGTATAAGTTTTCGGATGTTTTATCATTGTACTGCCAATTTACATCACTGCTGCTGGTTTGCGACCGGTCTGCAGATAAGTCTCAAATTCTTCCAAAGTCAGATGCGACAAACCAAGATTCTCCAGCGTTCTGCCGCCCGGATAAAAATCTGTATCGTTTACCACCGACGCCAGATGAATCATGGTATCATAAGTCGGCGTAGCTATACCGGCCTTGCGGGCCAGTGAAACCGTCAGCGAAGTACCCATCGGAATATCCTCGGTCACATAGCGGTCCTGCATACTGAACGGACCCTTGCTGGAGGTCTTGGCAAATTCAGGGAAAGTCATATTGAAACAATCTGTAAATATCTCATCATAGGTGTAAGGTTTATAACCCAGCTTACTGAACAAAGCCGAACGCTCCGCGTCCATCGCCAGACAAACCTTCTTGACCGAAGGAGTAATGCCTTCCTTGTACATGTAAAACTCACCCTTGCTAAACTCGATACGGCCCATATTCAGCAGTGCCCCCACCGGATGCACAATAATATTCACATTATACAAGGCCGGCTCCAGGATACTCCGCGCAGGCTTTATCTGGTCAGCATAGGTCCCCTCCAGAGCTACCACCGCCCTGTGCGTATCCGATGCCGGCAGAGCCGCCAACAGCATGTTAGGACCGTCAACACGATGAATATTTACCGTGCCCGGTCCGTTCAGACAGCGGCAGCAATAGGGAAAAGTCACACCTTCAGCGATAACCACATCTTTACCGAAACCAATTTCGTCCCAGACTTTCCTGAAAACCAAAGTACCGCCGCTGCCCGGCCACAGGATAACCGCCTGACCATCTTCCAAACATGGTGCCAGTTCACGGGCCAGACGTTCGTGCGCCAAAGCCTGAGTCGTCACCATCACAACATCAGCTGAACGAACCGCCGCGGCTAGTTCCGTCGTCGCCAAAGCAACTTTGGCAAAACCCGTTCGGGCGATACCCGTTACTTCAATACCGCCGCTGGAGATTACCGGGTCAATATTCTTGCGATATTCCGGAAACTCAAACAGGCGGCATTCATGGCCGGCCAGACTCATATCACCGGCAATGGCTGAACCGCCGTTGCCCGCACCGATAACACAAATACTCTTTTTCATGCTTCAATTATTCCCACTGGTACGTTTGATTTCCATTTGCCACGAGTAAAGTCAGGGAAATCAACCGCCTTACTCCTATTCGCAACCGATTGTTCACTCAATGGACTTATAACGCTCCAGGTGGCCGCGTCATAAACATCCATTTCAAATTGCTCGCCTTTACGGAACGCCTCCACCAGACGATACATCATTATGTAATCCGCCCCGCCATGTGCCCATCGGCGGGCCTTATCACCCAACACGGTCCACAGCGGATGCTCATACTCTTTATAGTAATTCTGAGCCGGTTCCCACTCTTCATAATTCGGACTGCGACCTTCGACGTAAATTTCATCCGTCCGACCCATATAAATCCCCTTGGTGCCCTGCACCCGATAAATCATATCGAAAGGCCGCGGCAACTGTGCGTCAAAATAAAGCGTCACTGTCGCTCCATTGGCTGTGCGAATCATCGTACAGCTCATGTCACCTTGCGTATAAACCTGCTTCGCCGAAGGATGCTCCTGGCCCCAATGTTCCGAAGCGTAAACATTCATGCCGCTGCTGCGACTGCTCATCGAGACCAGATAATCAAATTTGTCGCCCCGATTGATGTTCAGCCACTGAGCCACCGGCCCTATCGCATGCGTCGGATAAAGATTGCCGTTATGCGTCAGCATATCCTTGGCACGCCACAAAAGCGAACCATCACCGCCAAAACGAACGTTACGGACATCATGCTGATACCCCGCCTCACAATGCACCAAATCACCCAGCAGACCCGCCCGCGCCATTTGAGAATCATCAGCACATTATAAAAATAACAATAATTCTCCAGCAGACCGCACTGCTTGTTATATTTCTCAGCCGCCTCAACCAGCTCCCAGCATTCATCCAGATCATAAGTCGCGTGCACCTCAGTCGCCGAATGCTTGCCGTTTTTCATCGCTGAAACGCAAACAGGAACATGCCAGTCCACCGGCACCGCCGCGATCACCAGGTCAAGATCTTCGTTCTCGCACATTCGCTCATAATCTTTTTCGCCACGACAATATAAAGCTGGCTCAGGAAAACCAGCGTCTTTAACCAGCTTCTGGGCGCGCTTGGCGTTACCCTCGGAAATATCACCGATCGCCTTAATGACGTTTCCTTTGAGATTCAGCAGAATATTAACAAACTCCGTACCGCGTACACCCACCCCCACAATGCCTATCCGCACCTGCTCCAGCGGCTTGCCTGCCGCCCAGAGATTATCACCCAAAGCCAACCCCAGCGCAACACCGGAACCAGCCTTGAGAAAACCACGCCTGTTGATTTTACTGTCAAACATAATTAACCTCGCCAATTACTAACTCACTTCTTAACTATATCCAGATAATCCATACCGAACATATACGGACCAACAGCCTGCGGATTTTGGCCTAACATCTTAACCGTCAAAACATGCTGGCCGGCCTCAAGATTAGAAGAAGCGATTACGATTTCATCGGTAGAGGTTACACCGTCTTTATGGTACAAATCATATTCACCTGCGAGGGCCTTGCCGTCGAGCGCGAACGAGACAATACCATAATCAACTGCCTTTGTCAGTCTTGTTTTCAGCTCATAGTTCCCCGTGCTCTTAATATCCACCAGAATCTTCAGTTCCCGTCCCGGCCTCTCCGCTGTCCACCAGAGCTGTTCACCATCACGCCATTTACTCTGCTTGAACGAACCCATACCTTGAGCTTCAACAGCACCGTCCGGACTTTCCAGCACGACAATACCTGCTAAATTCAGTGGAAAAGTCAGCGGCGTATAATAATCGCGACGTTCAGACAGACTCACCGGCCCATAAGCATCTTCACCCCGCGAATCCAAATACCAGTACGCGGTCGCCGAATATTGAGTCGGACGGTCATTGCCGTAATATTTCTCGATATAGCCGTCAAACGACTTCTGGAAAGGAATATTATCAACTATATGCCAGCGATTAACCGAAATATGGCCTTTGTTATAGTTGCTGATAGTCTGATTATGGTAGCAGTTAGTAAATAAATTCCAGTCACACCAGGCATAGCCGAAATAGTCTTCCGAACCAGTCCCGAAAGTCGAGGGGAACTTCTCACCGTCAACGTGGAATTTCTCGTCACCTTCACCCCACCAGCCGCCCCGCGGGTTCCAGATGTTCAACTCCACCCCGCAAAAACGACCCTGCCCCTTGGTCTTCAGAATCGTCCAGTCAATCCACCTTTCCGGTTCCTGCGGCAGAAATGCGTCCCGGTGCCATTTGGCGTGAAATCTGCCGTAATCACTTGCTGGCCGATCTAACGCACTCGCCGAAACTTCCAGGAAAATTTCTCTATCAACCGCCCCGTCGTTGATTACCGAAATTGTCGCACCATCACTATACGGCATGAACCAGTTACAATAGAATCCATCCACGGTCATACCCAACGGCAGCGACTTATACAAATTCACACCCGGTGCCGTACCAAAAAAATCACCCAGAGGAACCCAAACCGCCGCTTCGTTTTGCCAGTCCCACCTAATCTCCAATACCAGTTCCCGCAGCATATCACGCTGGGCCTGTAAATCAGCCGGCACATCAATCTTAACCTGCAATGAATTAATAGCACCGGAACCCGACAAGCTCAAAAGCTCCGTACTTTCACCAGCGGTTAGTATTTCTGTAACAGAATATTTTTTACCTTTAGCGAACATGCCCGCATCACAGTTAGACAAAAGCATATCAGCCATATCCAGTGCCGCACTCTGCTCATCCGTCAAATCACGCGAGAAAGTTTCAACCTTGGTACCTGCCGGAAACTTTGAATAAACAAACTCGTAGTATTGGCCGTAATCCCCTGTCGCCAACCACCTTACAGGACTTGCCAAAAGAGATCGGCACATAGCAATTCTTACCCTGCGCAGCGATATGCACCAGCGTCTTGCGCGTGAAAGGTTCGTTTTCGTGATTGAAATACCCCTCAAACGGCAAATCCACCGCCGGCACATCAGAACCATCCAGATAAATGCTAACATTCCCCTTCTTTGTCGTCGCCGACCAGATTCGCCAGATAACACCCGGCCCATCAATCTCAGCCATTATCAATCTGCCGTCTTTGGTCCTCTTGTCGCTTACCCCGCCATAGCCGTCCCCGTCACCATTGGCATCCCAGTGAATATATTTATCTTTTTCAGCATCATAACGACTCCGCCGGTCATAACTGGACCATTGAGCGCAAATTTCACCATCAGCAGGCAAAACCGCCAAGCGTTCCGTATCAGTCAACATATTTACAATGTCAACATAGCTGTACTCTGCCGCACCGATTGCCGGTACTACCAGTAAAAAAATTGACAGAACGGCCAACAACGAAAATACTCGAAAATTTTTCATTAAAAATCTCCTGTAAAAGTAGTCTTACCTGTTTGGCGATTGCGGGCCGCCTATCGGCTCCATTCGCCGGTTACGATAATCACGCGGGCTGCATCCGTAGTAGCGTTTGAATGCCGCCGAAAAGCAAAACGAATCAGAATAACCCAAAAGACGAGCGATAGATTTCACCATATGGTCAGTATTCATAAGCAGTTCCTGAGCCTGCTGCATACGCAGGCGGGTGACCATTTCCATGGGTTTATGCCCGGAAAAACGCACGCTCACCCGGAATAAATGCTGCGACGAAACTCCGATTTCCTCAGCCAAATCAGCTACCGTCCAGTTGCGACCCAGATTAGCCCCCACCGTATCCCACAGCTTGTATAAACGCTGGCGCATCTGTTTGTTATGGACACTTTCTTCCATATCCAGCTCACGCTCGATATTCAGTCCGATTATCTCAGCATAATGCTTACCCGCCAACCGAGCCCGCGCCTCATTACGCAACGATTCGGACCAGTAACCGTCAAATGCCGCACTCAATTCCTCGCTGGTAATAGACTTACGAATCTTGGGCTCATGCTCCCGCAAGGGGCTCCACTGCTCAGAATCTTCCAGGTAAAACCAGATAGCCTTCCAGATACTGCCTTCCATTTTGTAATAGTGGGAATGGTGGGCCGGCAGAATCACCACATCACCCGGAGCTATCAGAGTACCTTTGCGTGGAGTTTCACCGGTCTGGAGCCGTGACTGGCCGGCCAGTGAAAATATCAGTACATGCACACTCGGATCCCGCCGGTCCACTTCGCAAACATCGTGTATTTCACAAGTTGCGCAAAGAATTACGCCTCGTTCGCGGAGGGGGGCGGCGTCGGTGGCGGAGAGGTGGAGCTGGCGTCTGTCGAACTCGGGCGACATAATAAGGTTGTCTGCGAGATATTTAAGACTTTTTCCCATGTTTTTGAAATTCAATAGTGGTCGCAAACAAATTAAATAATCAACATAACAGCATATTAACGCATAATATATCAAAAACAAGCCTATTTTTCGCTAAAAATATTTTTTAAGAATCGAGACTTTTAGCTATGTTTTTTTAAAAAAACCGCAAAAACACGAGTTTTCCACATTATTTTGAGAGTATCAACCATTCCATCTAGTCGATAAATGAATAGAATGGAGTAAGTGGAGTTGTATATGACAGTTCACACGGCACTTAGAGAAAAACAATATCTTGAGAGTTTTAACTATTAAACGTCCTGTAACTAGGGCGAAAAAGGCAGGTATTGAGACTTTGCCGGAGAGCATTTAGGCTCTGAAATGTGCGCGTTGATGGCTGAGAGGTACGATTTTTGACGAAAATTTGAGTTTTTTTGGATGAAAAGAGTCGTTTTTTTGAATTTTTTTGAAAAATTTCACAGATTTGGAGGACACGATGAGTAACAAACGTATCACTTTCATTTTAGCCGCGGCCATGGCCCTGCTTTTCCTTGGTGTCGCTCAGGTGCCGGCAGATATCGTCGGCCTGTGGCAGTTTGAAGAAGGCAGCGGCGATGTTGCTTCAGACAGTTCAGGCTTTGCCCACGACGGCGGATTATGGGCAGCACCCGACGGCAAAGTCGCCGGGGTTACCACCCCCAGCAGTAACCCCCGCTGGATTACCGGGAAAAACGGCAGCTACGCCCTTGAGTTCTCGTCCATGCCTGACGGCTCATTGCCCGATGCCCAAAACACTAACTGGAATTATGTTTACGTCGCCCAGACCGAGACTCTGGCGAATCTGGGCCTAAACTGGACCATCGCGGTATGGATTAAACAATACGTCAACGATCCGTCCATCAACATTGGCGGTGGCGGCGGTTATCAGCGAGTTATCTCCTGTCCGGCCTACGAAGTTGAGCTTGGTGTCCCCAGTTGGATGTACGACTACTTTTGGCCCCACTATACCGGTGGAGCTACAGGCGCATTCTGCCAAGCCATAGGCGCCACTCAGGCGGTCGGCTCGTGGTATCACATGGCCATAACTTATGACGGTGCGACCCTGAAGAAATACGTCAACGGTTCCCTACAGTCCTCGGTTCCGGTCGCCAGTGAATTATTACCCGACACTTTTGATACCTGGGAATATCTGCGTTTTGGGAGACAGACCGATTACGAAAAAGATTACTTCATTGGTGCCCTTGACGACGTTGCCATCTTCAACGAAACACTGGACAGCACTCAGATAGCCACGATCATGACCGGTGATTTTTCGGGGCCCTGGAAAGAGGTTGTCATGACCTATGAAGATGACAATCCCATCGATTTTGTCTATGATCCGTCCTTCATTGGCACCAAAGGGTCATTTCCCCTGGATTTTGGCGAAACCGAACCGAATATGCCGGGCTGTGGAACTGGGATATGGAAGGCACGCTTGATAATGGAGACTGGCACGGTATTGTAAACGCCGGCCTGTGGGATGGTGACAATACCTCTATCGAATACGCCGGCTTTTGTACTGTAGGTGACCAGATTACCCAAACCGTCATCAGACGTACAATCAATGAGGGTATCGGCTATAGATTTGTCGCCCGTGTGGGCGGTGTCGATGCCATTGGCAATATTATCGGTGTTAAATATTATGCTGTCGATGAATCAGAAAACCTGACTCTTCTCCAGGATCTCAATACCACTATCACGGCAAATGAAACCTGGAACGACCTGGAATGGTCTTATACCCCTTCTGCCGCTCATGACGGCCAAAGCTTCAAGCTGGTATGCTACGTTGAGCAGAACATCGGCAATGGTCGTGGGACGGCGTTCGCTTACTTCGATTTCGCTCGCATCAACGCTGAAAGTTTCGCGGACTGCGACGCCTGGAAAGACTACAATGACGGCTACTCCGGCCTGACCAACGACTTCAACCAAGACTGTATCGTCAACCTACCGGACTATCAGACTGTGGGTCAGGACTGGGGGATGTCGAATTCACCTGAGCCGATGTCGGCGTCAGGTCAATTGCTAACGAACCCTGATTTTTACGCGGACATAGACCTGGTTCCCAACTACAATGATTCAGACAATTCCGCTCCTACCGGCTGGCAATATATCAGCACGGGCGGCACGGCGGGGATATGGAACCTGAGCGAATCTGGAAAAGCCCATACTTACGGTACGCAACCAGCGGGCGGCTCGGTAGCGGTATTTCTCGAACCCAACGACGTACTAACTCAGACGGTTTCTTCTGGTGCGGTTGTCAGCGGCCAGACTTATTATCTTTCGGCGATGGTCGCGGGCACTGCCGAAGCGTATCTAAACATTGTTACGGTAACACTGGAGAGAGTAAATACCCCGGTGAATCCGACCTCTGTAGTTGAAATTTCGAGCCAGCAGTTTGTCATTCCGAAAAACACCATCTGGCGTCGTCTGACTACTGAGTACACCGCTGACGCTTCGGCGGCAGGCCAATACCTCCGCGTGAATTGTACATTCGGGACAACTGAATTTTCCGGCGACAGCGGGCTTGGTCTAATTGGTCACGCGTCATTAACCACGGTTGAGCCTGCCGACTGGCCTCGTGATAATCTGCTCAGCAACGGCGACTTTGAGGATATTAGTTCTCTGGCTCTGGAAGACTATCTGAACCTTCATACCGATGACGGTTATACCTCTTTCGTCAGCAGTTCTGATTATCCCGTGGGCTGGAAGTTTGCGTCTATGGGAACAAACGAATACGCCGGTTTCCAGTGTATGTTGTGGGCTCCGTCCCCTCAGCCGGCCCAGGGCAGAGTCAGCGTATGGTTTGGTAACAGCACGGTAACCAGCGGTCCTCGTCTGGAACAGAAAGTGACAACGGAAAGCATCCAGAACGGTCAGACTTACTATCTCGATATGATTGGCGCAATCAGTGCCGCCAACTTCAACAGCGGCGAATGGACCTGGCCCGATCCGGCTCCTCAGATAGTCGCGGAGCTGTACTGGGTAGAGCCTGGTGCGACCGACCTTTCCGGCAACCACGGGCTGATAGCCACCGCGTCTGCTACCAGCGACGGTTCACTGGGTGCAATGGGCGGTCACTGGCAGATGCCTCAGGCTTCATTCACGGCTGGTCCCTCAATAGCAGGCAAGAGCTTCTACATCAGCATCTACGGTGAAGCACCCTATACCACCATTGAGCAGGTAACCCTAAGCAAGACTGCGCCACCGGTAATCGGCCCGTACAATTGCTATGACAGTGTAATCAATTACGGTCTGGGCAGCGAAGCCGACCTGAATGATGACTGCAAGGTGGATATTACTGACCTGCGTCTTTTCGCTGACACCTGGCTAACGCAGGTTGGTCTGTAGGAGTAAGTTTGTGTGTGTGCAAAGAGCCGGTGCGTGGCCGGCCTCGTGATGATTGTTACTCACGGTGAGTAAAATGGGAAATATGTTGTTTTACTGAAGGAGTATGGAAATGAAAAAGATGATGGTAGTTTTACTGGTTGCCGCATTGAGCGTCAACGCCTACGCGGACCTGAAGGCCTGGTGGGCATTTGAAGAAGGTTCGGGCGACTATGCCTACGATTCCAGTGCCTATGGCAATACGGGCCTGCTCGTTGCCGACACGGTATCAGGCAACGACAGCGACCCTCTGCCGGGTTCAACCAAACCGGACTGGATTGCTGGTGTCAATGGCGGCGCTTTGCAGTTTTGCAGCGGCACGGACAATTACAACAGTGTCTGGGTAGCCAAAAGCGATTCAATCAGAAACCTGGGAGGTAGCTGGAGCATGTCAATGTGGCTGAGACAGGACAGCAGAGCGGGCACTCCGGGCGGCGGCAGCGGATACGCACGTGTTATTTCGTGCCCCAACTATGAAGTTGAACTGGGCGTTTCGGGCTGGGAATATGATTATTTCTGGCCCTACGGCACTGGTGCATTCCAGACCGACATCGGCACGTCCTACATTGGTGCCGGCGGCAGTACGGGCCAATGGTATCTGATGACTGTGACCTATGACGGCACTGACCTGAAGAAATACCTAAACGGCACGCTCGTACCGAACAGCGTCAAGAACATTCCCAATCAGGGTATCAACGACATCTGGTCCGACGCTGGGAAGACGCCGTATTCAAACTTGCCTGCCAGACCTGGCCTAACAAGGACTGGTTCCGTGGTGCTATGGACGATGTGGCTATCTGGGGCGACTGCTACCTTGATGCCGCGGCTGTAGCGGGTATCTACGATGGAACTTACACCCCCTGCGACAGCTCCGACCGTACCGGAACCTCTGAGCCTTAGCCTGCTGGGGCTGGGCGGTTTGTTCCTGAGAAAACGCAAATAAGATTTAGCTGAATCTTTTTGCTGTAAATTTAGTGGACGTTTAAGTGCCTGTGGTCGCGGGGCACGAATCCCGCGGCCCGGGCCCGATTTTGGAAGATATACAGACCGCTTGAATAAAGGAGTACAGGCTGTGAAGAACAGAAAAGCTTTTACCCTGGTTGAACTATTAGTAGTAGTTGCCATCATCGCATTGCTGGTCAGCATATTGCTGCCCGCGCTCGGCCAGGCGCGTGAATCAGCCAAGAAAGTGGTCTGCCTGACACTGCTGAAGTCGTTTGGACTTTCCAACATGACCTACGCGTCTGCCAACAACGGCAGATTTGTTCCGTATTCTCAGGAAGGCAGCAGCGATGCCGAACGGCTGGGCGGTAATCCTTACTGGGATGAGCGTTGGCCGGAAAACATGGAATTCCGCGAAATTCTTTCTCTGGCTGAAAGAGCGGAAATTAAAAACAGCAACTGGGAAGACCCGTTCATTTTTCCCAGAGAGCTTCGCTGCCCTTCTCACGACATCAAAAGTGAAGAAGGCTATATGGCGTTCTCAGCCAGCACCCTGGGCTGGCGTGTAATGATGAGCTACGCGATGAACACCGAAAAATGGCGTTCGGCTGGCTGGTGGCCTAACGACAAAAAATACCGCGGCATTCTCCAGGGCCAGGTAAAAAGAGGTGCCGATGTTGCCATGTTCATCGAAAGCAACAACTACCTTACTCGCTACGAAAGAGCCAACTATCTGGTCTACTGGGATGTCTTCGGTGACAGATGGGCCAGCGAAAAGAGTTCTTCCGTAAACAATGGTTCCCAGGTATCCTATCGACATAACGAGGGCTGTAACATTGCGTATTTTGATGGCCATGCCGGATACCTGCCCAAGGAAGAAGTCTACGACCTGGACAATCCCGTTGCCGGTTTCAATGTTTCGCTGCGTCGCCCGCATCCGCTGTGGGACTTCGACAGCGAAGGTTTAGTATACTAAAATAAGCCGACTTCGTCCTTAGCTTTTTAGTACTTCACAAAAGCAGGGGAATACTGTAAAAACATTTATATTGAGACAGGGTTGCTTAGCCCCGCGCTGTATCCCTGCCTGTTCGGGAGTCAGCATGTTGCCAGGCAGGTGGCCGGCGGAAACAGGTTTACGACATGCCATTATAGAAGGACAGACAAATGAAAAAACATTTCAAAAAAGCCATCCTTACCATCTTCACCATAATTTTTTGCCTGCCTTTTTATACCAGCCGGTCAGCAGCGGCGGTCAGTCTTGAGCGATACTACGCCCACCGGACAGTCGAAGACCCGTACGGCGTGATAGCCCCCTGGCACCCCGGCCAAAATGGTCCGCTGGACACCCGCCTGCGTATCGCAGTTGAAGTTATGAAACGCTATCCCTGGGTCGATACCCAAAAAGCGGTCATGGCAGCCCCCGACTTTGTCTATAATTCACACTGGTCTATCAAAGATGACGGGACGATCCTCATCCCCCCCACCAACGACTGGATGTGCGGCGATCTCAGCCAGCGGGCTTGGTCCATCATCAAAGGCCTGACCGCCTACTACGCTTATAGCGGCGACCCAATAGCCTTCCTGTATATTCCCCTGACCGCTGACTATATCCTCCAGTACGGCCAAACGGGTCCTGACAATCCCTGGCCCAACTTTCCTATCGCGACACCCACGCGCGGGAAGGCCTATGGCAAATGTGACCCGGCAGGTCGTAACCAGCTTGACCTTTGTGCGATTGTCGGCACTGAAATACTCCGAGCCTACAAACTCACCGGCAACGAAGAATATTTCGCAGCCGCCGCTCATTGGGGTGATGTCTTCGCTGAAAAATGCAACCTGTCGCCCGACCTGCCCCCGTGGAACCGCTATACCGACCCGTCTGTGGTGGGCTGGTCCGACGAACTGACCGGTTCAACGACGCTGATACTGGAATTTCTCGACGATCTTATCAACCTGGGCTATACCGGCGACGACCGTGCCCTTATCAAGGCCCGCGACGCAGGCAGGCGCTATGTCCGGCAACTCATCGAAAATGAATGGCTCGAAAACGATACCTGGGCCCGCAATTACTGGGACTGGGACAACCCCATCATTTGCGGTATCGTATCCATGTGCGGCGATTATATCATGAAAAACCCCCAGGCCTTCCCCGGCTGGGAAACCGACCTGCGTAATATATTGACTCTCATCCTGAACCGCAACGGAGCCGACCAGAACTCCGCGGGCAATGCCTTTAGCGGGGCCTGGGCCTTTCCAGAATCCGCCACCTGCTGCGGTACGTCGCTTTCTTACAACCAATATACCGCGGCACCGACCCTGCTGCGTTTCGGATATCTTGCCGACGACCATCGCATCCGTGAAATCGGTCGACGCATGATGATAATGGCGACCTATGACTCGGCTGAAAACGGTGTCGTTAAGGACGGTCTTTACGGCGATGCGGTTGCTACCGGCGAATGGTCCAATCTCGCTCACCCCTGGCCCTTATGTCAGGTGATGGAAGCACTGGCCTGGACCCCTGAGCTTTTCGGGCCCAAACGCGAAAATCACATCCTGCGTTCCACTTCTGTCGTCAAATCCGTCGTCTATCAGGCCAACCGTATAACCTATACTACCTTTGATGCCCCGTCCCCCGCCCAGGAAGTTATCCGACTGGCGTTTGAGCCCACGGAAATCACCGCCAACGGCCAAAAACTTCCCCGCCGCGACAATCTGAAGGTCAACGGCTATCTGCTCAAAGAACTAACCGACGGCGATTATACTCTTACTATCCGTCATGACAACCTGACGGAGATTACCATCGCCGGCACCACCGACCCGCAACAACAAATCGACGACACTCAACTTGAATTTAATGGTAAATGGCAACAGACCTCACCTGCCGAGGCCTTCAATCAGACCCAGCATCATACCGCCCAAAAAGGCGACTCGTTCACGTTCACCTTCACCGGTAATCAAGTACGCGTGCTAGGTCTTGCTGGTCCCAGCGGTGGGCAGGCTGATGTTTACCTCGATGGCGAAAAACAGCTCACGACCCTCGAATGCTGGAACCCGGTTGAACGGGCCCAGCAGTTGCTCTACTACCACAGCGGTCTGAAACAGGCCGAACATACCCTCAAAATCGTAGCTCGCGGGCAGGGCAACCCCACCACCAAAGGCAAAGAAATTTATATCGACTCCGTCCAGTTCTCTGCTGCCGAAGCTTGCCGCATTTTTCGATGAAGGGTCAGCTCCGACCGATACCCAGCGGATGATTTTCGGATATCCTCTTCGCGAAGATTACATCGACAGCAACGGTAACGCCTGGCGGCCCGCCACCGAATGGGTAACCCGTTCCGGCTACGGTCGCGACGTTGTTAAGGAAGCGTGGTGGACCAATCGCCGCAGTATGTATATCGGCAATACGCCCGACGAGGAAATCTACCGCTACGGCGTACACGCACCTGAACTCTGGGCTAATATCACCGTCGGGGCCGGCACTTACTACGTCAAGATGAAATTCGCTGACACCCCGCTTCATCCGTTCCTTGAACGTGATAAAGACGGCAAACCGATAACCCACACCGTCGATATAAAAATCAACGAAGAAGAAGTCGTCAGCGATATGAACATCGCTCAGGCCGCCGGCGGAACCTATCTCGCCGTGGATAAAATCATTAAAAACGTCAAGCCTCAGAACGGCATGATTGAAGTTTATGTCATAGGCCAAAATGAAAACGGCGCGGCTATACAGGCGATGGAAGTGGGCTTGATGGAAACGCTCAGCGAATAGCGTAAAGCAAAAATGAATCATCTCGAACGTTTCAAAGCAGTTTGCCGCAATCAGCCCGTTGACTACGTGCCCACCATCGGTCTGCCCGGTGCGTCAGGTCTGTCGTTTGGCGGGGCGTGGGGGCAGATTTATCAACGGCTGGTCGCTACAGGCATGCCCGCTCATGTAAAAGGCTGGGACTACGAAACCGGCTGGGCGGCCCAGGCTGGGCGGTCATGGAATGAGTTTTGGGGCACCCTCACGCCTCTGACCATCGACTTTTTTCCAGCTGAGGCCGCCTGCGGCATCCAGCAAAAAACCACTCGTCAGGACCAGTACGAAATCGTCGAATACGAAACAGGCGCTAAAACCCGTCAGGTACTCGACAACGAAAACGCCTATTCCATGCCTGAATTTCTGGCCTATCACGTCCGCGACCGCGAATCATGGCTTAAATACAAAAAACTCAACACGCCCGGCGAGCCCTGGACCACTGAGCAAATCGACCGGGCCTGTGAACCCTATGACCAGCGTGAGTATCCCCTTTTTATTGGCGTACTGTCGACCTGGGGGCTCCTGCGCGACATTGCCGGCACTGAACTGGCCTCCACCCTGCTCTACGACGTCCCCGAACTCGCCGCGGAGATTATCAACTGGCAATCTGACCTGCGCAGGAAATATCTTTTCCCCCTGATTCGCCGCCTCAAGCCCGAAATTATCCAGATAAACGAAGATTGCTGCTACAACCACGGCATGTTGATAAGCCCCAGGCATTTTGAAGAATTCTGCTGCCCGGCCTACGACGAAATCGCCGACCTGGCCGACCAATGCAATACCGAAATGTTCATAGTTGATACCGACGGCGATATCGACCAGCTCATCCCGCTGCTCATCAAACATGGTGCCAACGCACTCTACCCCGTTGAAGCAAAAGCCAACCTTGACTTCGTAAACCTCGCTCAAAAATATCCTGATTTTATCTTCATCGGCGGCCTCGAGAAAGAAACCATCAACGAAAACAATGAACATCTCATCGAACCGGAAATATCGGCTAAAGTTCCAGCCTTACTAAAGCGTGGTCGCTACTTCCCCAACCTCGACCACTCGCTCCAGCCGATGTGCACCTTCCCAAACCTCTGCCGGTTCCTCGCTCAGCTCTACAAACACACCCAAAACCCCAACGGCCAATTCTACAAATTCCCCAAATAAAATATGCCCTCAAAAGGACAAAAAATGAAATTCACAAAAATCATCTTACCGACCTTAATAGTTTTTTTCCTAACCAGCGACTTTATCAACGCCGCGAATTTTGTCGTGCCCATCATCGACGGCGGATTCTGGCAGGTCGCTGGCAATCCTGACCTGGGCGAATACAACAGCCCTAAACAGCAGCCGGTCGATTTCGGCATCTGGCAAGCTCAAGACGGCACGTGGCAGCTCTGGTCCTGCATCCGTTTTATTAATGCCCAGGGTCATACCCGCCTCTTTCACGGCTGGGAAGGTAAATCCATCACCGACACCGACTGGCAACCCCTTGGTATCACCATGACCTCATCAGCCGAGCACCACGAACCGCTGCACGGCCTGCAGGCCCCCCACGTTGTCAAATACCAAGACAAATACTGGATGGCCTATGGCGACTGGGACTACATCTCCATGGCCACCAGCCCAGACGGTAAAAATTTCACCCGCTACCGCTGGCACAATAACTCCCAATACCTGTTCACCGAAGGTCCGCTGGTCAACACCCGCGACGCCATGATGCTCAACACCAAAGGCCAATGGCTGAATTACTACACCGCCTTTCCCGGCGGCAAGGGTTATTTATACTGCCGCACCTCAAACGACCTGCTGAACTGGTCCGACTCCTTCATCGTCGCTTATGGCGGCAAAGCCGGCAACAACCCCTACTCCTGCGAATGTCCCCACGTCGTGGAACCCTTCCCCGGCCTCTACGTACTTTTCCGCACCCAGTTTTACGGACCCGGGGCCCAAACCTCTGTTTACTGCTCCGAAAACCCCTTCAATTTCGGCATCGACAATGACCAGTATTACATCACCAAAATGAACCTCTGTGCCCCCGAAATCGTCAAAGAAGGTAGCCAGTATTACATGGTCGCCCTGAACCCCAACCTCGACGGCGTAAGAGTTGCCCGCCTCGACTTCAAAAACTTCAACACCCCCGTCTTCGACATAACCAACCCTGCCCACCGCGACCAATGGCAAAAAACCGGCGACCTCGCCCACACCTTCATTAACTCGGTACGTACCGCCTTCAAACGCTCAGACCGAATATTTCATCGCCACCGCTGAAACCGGCATCAAGGAATTCGACGACGAACTCACCGGCACTATCGAAAGTCCCGCCTTCACCTTCGATACCGACCGGGCCCTGCTGCGTATCTCCGGCGGCGAAAAGCTCGATAAAGCCTATGTCGCCATAACGGATACCGAAACCGGTGTTGAATATCAGAGATTTACCGGTTCAAACTCCAACCAGTTCCAAACCATACTTCTAGACACCAAAGAACTCCGCGGTAAACTACTCAAAATAAAAGTAGTTGACAATGCCGCCGGTCCGTGGGGCCACATCAATTTTGAAAACATCTACACAGAATCCCGTTGACAGCATTCGCGGGGCCTGTTAGCTTATTCTGAAACGTGGTATTTGCTAACATAACCCCCTATTGAACGGTGATATTATGAAACGCAGAGATTTTCTGTTGGCTTCGGCTGCCGCAGCCGGCGCGATGGTTACTTCCGATTCTAACGCCTCACTCAAACCAAGCAAATCCTCCAAACCCGCAAAGCGTACCCTGCGTTTCGCCCACTTCACCGACCTTCACCTCGAACCCAAACGCTCAGCCCCCCAGGGATTCGCCCAGGCCCTTAACCACATGCAGGCCCTGCCCGATAAACCTGAGCTGCTCATCACCGGCGGCGACCACGTGATGGACTCCTTCGCCGCAGATGACAACTGGACCTCCATACAATTTAATCTCGTCAAGGAAACCATTGCCCAGAACTGTAAAATCCCCGTTAAATACTGCATCGGCAACCACGATGCCTGGGGCTGGAACAAAGAACACAGTAAAACCACCGGCAGCGAACCAAACTGGGGCAAAAACCGCCCTGTCACCGAGTTCAAAATGCCTGGCCGCTATTACGCTTTCGACGTCAAACCCTGGCGTATTATCATCCTGGACAGCACCCACGAAGCATCGAGCAACTATCAGGCTAAACTGGACGATGAACAAATGGCCTGGCTCGAAAACGAACTGAATACTAACAAAGATAAATTCATCGCCATCGTTTCCCACATTCCCATCCTTTCGGTTGCAGCCTATCTCGACGGCGAAAACGAAAAGAAGGGCAACTGGTCCCTGCCCAAAGAATGGATGCACCTGGACGCCCGCAAACTCAAAGACATGTTCCTGGCCCACGGCAAGGTCAAACTCTGCGTCAGCGGCCATCTCCACCTCGTTGACCGCAACGAATACTGCGGCACAACCTACATCTGCGACGGAGCCGTCTGTGGCGCCTGGTGGAAAGGCAACCACATGGAATGCGACGAAGGCTACGGGGTCTTCGACCTCTACACCGACGGCACTTTCGACCACCAGTACATCGCTTACGATTGGGTAGCCCAGCCGGACACTACCAACGCCTGAGCAAAATGAGTTACCTCATTGGAATCTGCCGCGCATAAAAAGTCTGCCGGACTGCTTTAATCGCCTTCCGGCAGATAAGAGCGAACGTTGTACTCGTCCAAGCCCATTGGATCAGAAGGACCTGCGTTATAGATTCGCTCGATCAGCCCTGCCGGGTCATTGGTCGAGTCAACGGTGGCTTGTCAAACTGTTCTGGTCATTCTGGTCGAACCGAACATCTGCAATGCTCGACAGTGTACACGCCAGCGGCAACCAGTATCATCACACTGCTCTTCCCGGCCAAAACAGGGCTTCATTCGCTCGGACTCCTGAACTGACCAGATAAACTTGACCTCCGGCATCTCACCGGTTTCGATCCCCATTGCAATCGCACGATTAAGGACCATTTCTCTGGATAACATCCATGTCTCCCTGATTACGAAGGTCCGATAAGCCGTATGTGTTAATTATAACACATATTCAAGAAAAGTCACCCCAACCAGGAAAAAAACTGACAAAAAAATGGACTGACCACCCCAATCCGCCCGCTGACCTGTCGGGAGGTTCTCCCGCTTATTCAGCTTCGGCTATCAACGCCGCGAATTGCTCACGACGTTCACGGTGTGCCCGCATACTGTACCAGTAGCCTGCCAGGACTGCCAGCGACCCCATCCCGATAAGCTGAATGGGTAACACTGTCGCCACCGCCAGACCTTCGGGCACCAGCGGAACATGAAACTTATCAAGACCCGAATGAACAGACACTCGAGCCGCCGGCAGATAAATCGCACAAGCGACTATCGGCAGCGACAACAGGTGATACCATACCGCCGTAGACTTGAAAATCTGATGCACCAGATAGGTCGCTACCCCAAAAGCCACCGCCGTACCAAAAATCGCCTGACCCGAAGCCACCGGCGAAGTTACATTGACCAGCCCACCGACATCGTCAAACATCCGCGTGGGGCCCGCCTTCATAAGTATCCGCAGCAGGATATAAGCCAGCACCGAAGTCGCCGCTATCGGCAGCAGCATCTGATTTTTATGCTTTGCCTCAGCTTCACCAGCAGGAGAAATATCCGTCTTTTTAAATTTTATTATCGCCAGCCCCACTACTGCCAGAATAGCCGACCACGCCAGAGCATCAAACAGCAGCCCCCGAAACATCGCCGCCCGCTCCGCCGAATCACTGTACTGCTGCAATAAACTCGTCATATTCGTACTGTGCAGCGACCACAAAGCCAGTCCCGCCGGCAACGATATCCAGGAAATCTCCCGACCATAACGACCGCCCAGCAGCGCCCCTGCCGCCGTAACTAACGCCCCTAAAACAATTAACGTCAGCACCAGCGTTATCGCGTGACTATGCGAAACCAGCATAAGCACGCCGTTAGGCATCTCCGGCCGAGCCTGGGACCAACCAATAGTACCAAATACCACGCCAGCCGCCGCCAGCGCCAACCCCGCCCGAATCTTTATGTTTAATGGTGTCTGCATAGTTCTAACTTTATCATCGACCACAACTTCAGTCAACCTTAGATAACATTCAACTTCCCCACATACGGCAATTCCCGATAATCCTGCTCATAATCCAGCCCATACCCCACCACAAAAACATTCGGCACCAGCGGCCCCACAAAATCCAGCGTAACCGGCACCTGATGCTCATGCCGCTTCTCCAGCAGCACACAAGTCCGCACCGAACGCGGCCCAAACTCACCCACCGCTTCCAGCAGCTTGGCCAGCGTCCGCCCCGTATCATAAATATCATCGATAACCAACACATCCCGCCCCCGAATCGAATCGCTAATCTCCCCCAGAATCTCCACGCACCCTGTCGAGCTGGTCCCTTCGTAACTGCTAACTTTCAACATCTGCAATTCCAGCGGAACCTGCATCGCTGCCGCCAAATCATGAGCGAAAGGCCGGGCCCCTTCCAGCAGCACCAGCCCCACCACATCCGCACTGCCCGCATAGGCTGCGTCCACTCGCGCCGCAATTTCGCCCACATGCCGACCAATCTCATTTTCAGAAATCAGCACTTCAATTTCCGGCTCAGTATTCAGCATATCAAATCCTCTAATTGTCCGCAAAGCCCGTCTATATCCGCCCTGCTATGCTCACTCGTCAAGGATACTCTCAGCCGCGAACTACCCTTCGCCACCGTCGGAGGCCTCACCGCTGCCGCCCAATACCCTCGTTCAAACAACTTCGCTGCAACATCACAAGTTCGCTCCGCCTCACCAATAACTATCGGCACAATATAACTACTTGAATCACCCGTATCTAAACTCAGCTCCCGGCATCGGCACCGAAAATAATCACCGTTCTCCAACAATCGCCCCCGCCGCTGTGGTTCACTTTTTATCACCTCAACCGCCGCCTGCGCCGCTAAACAGCTAACCGCCGGTATCCCCGTCGTAAAAATAAACGACCGTGCCGTATTAACCAGATAATCCTTCACTTCCCGTGTACAGCCAATCACCCCGCCGCTGCCCCCCAGTGCCTTCGATAGCGTCATAACCACCACGTCAACCGCCCCGGCCTTCAAGCCCTGCTCACTGATCAAACCCGAACCATCCACTCCGTAGCACCCCACCGCATGAGCCTCATCAACTATCAGCATCGCTCCAAACCGCTCTTTAATCGCCGCCAGCTCCTCCAAATTCGCCGCGTCCCCATCCATGCTGAACAAAGAATCCGTCACCATAAACGCCCGCCGATACCCGCCTTTCTCCAAAAGCCGCACCAGCTTGTCCGTCTGTCGGTGGGGCCAGATCCGCACCGCAGCCCCGCTTGCTTTGGCCCCATCGATTATCGAAGCATGAACCAGCTTGTCCAGCAATACGAGATCCCCCTCACCCGCTAACGCTGTCAAAACCGCCCCGTTTGCCGCGTACCCGCTGGGCGTGACCAGCGTACTCTCCACCCCCAGCCAATCTGCCAGTGACCGCTCTAACTCCTCCCCCGCACTAGTATTACCACAAATCAGCCGCGAACCGGTACTGCCCCAGCCCCACTTCTGAACCCCTTCTCGCACCGCCTCAACCACCGCCGGATGATTCGCCAGCCCCAGATAATTATTTGAGCAAAAAACCAGAACCTCCCGCCCCTCAACCTGAACCATACGCCCCCCGCCGCCCTCAACCACCTTCATTTGCCGATACACCCCCTCAGACCGCAAATACTCCAGATGTTCAAAAATCCACTTTTTCGACATAACCACCCTTTATTTACCCAATGCTTTCTCCGCCAGCCCCAGCTCTTTGCGATGTTCGTTATCCTTCGATATCTGCTGTTCAAAAACCTCCTCTTTAGGCCGCACCACCGTCCCTTTGGCATAAAGCACATTACGACGACCCTTATGATTCGCTTCCCGGTCATAAGCCACAATCATCTCCTCCGGCACACCCTTATACAAATCCACCCCGCGATAAACATAAGAACAATCACCTATCGGCGTTGTCCCCACCGGACAAACAAAATCCCAGCCGTTCAGTTCTGAACACTCAATCAAATCCATCAACGCCCCCGGATTGCGATTGTTATGGGCCTTGCGATATTTCTTAATCTCCTGCCATATCCGCTCCAAAGCCTCATCACAATGAGCCATAATCACCTTCCCGGCATTCTCAACAAAACTCAAATCAAATTACACGTCCCCGCCGACGGGATGGACCATACCCACGCTGATTATTAAAACCTTAACCGAAGGCGACACGGACTTCTGATGTAATCAATCCCAATATTTACGTTCGCCATCCCAGTGCTTAATCTTCTCGAAATATTCCTCACGTTCCTTGTCAAAAGGTGGGCTGTGCTCATGGTCATGGCACTGTTCACATTGCGTGAATATTTCCTGATAGCTCAAATAAGGGTCTTCGGCATGTGCCGAGCCCGGCCCATGACACATCTCGCAGCCTACGCCCGCGAAATCCGGTGTCCCTTCCATCGAACGAAAACCACCTTCATAATACATCCCCACCGTATGACAACCCACACAATAAGGGTCAAACTGCCGGTTTACATCGGGGTCCATCAGTGTCACCATCGCCTGGGCATGGCCAAACTCCTGCCACTTCGCCACAATATCAGCGTGACAATCATCACCTTCACCACAGGATGGTGTCCCCATAAACGAAAGCCCCCCGCCCAGACTCTCCCGCGCTATTGCCGTTTCGTCACCAACAAGGTCTTCCATCTGCATCTGAAACTGATACTCATCAATAATCGCGACAATCGACTCATCCCGCTTAAATTGGCTGTCAATTTCTATCATCGAAAAATCATATTTTTCGACCTCACCCGCCGTCTCCGGCGGCAGCTCCATCCGCACAACATATTTGCCCAGCTTGCCCGTAGATACCCGTATAGGCCGAGCGTCCTTACCATTGCAAACTTCCGGCTCATCCGCCAAACCCGGCAGTATCACCAAATCAACCGCCGTCACCTCATGCAGCTGCTCAGCGACCTTCTGGGCCGTGTCCTCACTCACACAAGAAACCAGAACCACCACAATTTTATCATCGGAAATCCCCGCTACCACTTCCTCGACCGCCTCAGCGGCATCCGTCAAACCCAGATTCTCAGCCGATTTCGCGTCCGCACCATGCGCCACCGAAACCCCCAGTACCACCACCGGCAATTCCTTCTTGCCAACCTTCAGGGTTTTTTCCAGCATACCCACCGCCGAATAAGCCTCACGTTTTTCCGCTGGCATATTCGTGCAAATCAATGTTGGCCGCTCTGCTGCACTTACATCAATATTACCAAGCCGGGCAATCTCACCCGGACTAAGACTAATCCCCTCATATTTCAACTTCTTCAGACTTCGCAGAAACACCCCAAACTTCAACTGCCCCTGCCGGTCAACCTCCTCCACCAGCGGCCCGTTATCAACCAGAAGCGTACGCTCTACCGGAAATTTATCCAGTATGTGCGTCCGCCGGTCAATCCCGCCCAACTGCTTCTCGGTACAACCGCAAGGCTCAAGCTGACCGGCCCAGTTGCCTGTCAGCAGCAGCACAAACCCTTCAGGGGCATCAATCTTAGGTGTCGGCGCCGGAGCCTTGCTCAGCTTCTCCGCCGCCGTCAAAACCACACCTGCCCACCCCAGAAGCATTACCAACACACCTACCCAGGCATATCGCAACATATCCACTCTCCCTGAAGTGTCCGGTACTTTTTCTTACTTCCGCGGCAGCATCGTCCGCCCATAGCAGCGAACCTTAATCGTATCGGCAGGCCGGTCCTTAATCTCAACGATTAGATAATCAGAAATAATCTTCCGGCCATCTTCTTCGCTCGGCGCCTGCATAGTAATGTTAATCTGATAGCCGTCTTCAACCTTGGCGGTACTCACAACTTTCACCAGCCCTTTTTCGCTGGCAACCGTACCCAGTTCAAAATCCTCACCAAAGTTCGAGACAATCTTTACCGCCCCGCCCTGTTCCTGACCCGGCACCATCCGCAGAAAAGATTTCGTCTGCGGGCTCGCTGTAAACGGCAGCAAGGAAGAATAGCTTACCCGACAGGTCTTAACCTTCGGATGGTCAACATTGACCGTTATAACACCCGCCGGCTTTTCACGCAGCACATCGACATTCAACTTCAGCGGTATCTCATGCCGCGTACTGGATGCCTCACGGTCAACCAGCAACTCCACCGCGTCATTCATAACCGTCGCACCGGTCACCTTAAATTCCTGGCCGTCGGTCGATTCCAGCACCAAGGGTTCAGCCTGAGCATTATCGCGCAGCTCGAACTTATAATTTTCCGGATAATTCTTGATGTGCTGCTTAATGTCAGCCGTCAGACTCATCGTAATACGTTCCGGCAGCGAAGGGGCTTTCGTAGTCACCCACAGCTTCTTGCTGGTTTTGCCCGGATGGTCCCCGGCCTTAAACGTAATGCCCAAATCCGTACTTTCGCCCGGCTGGAGGACATTCGTTTTCAGCTTAGTCAAAGTACAACCGCAACTCTTGCCTGGAGGGTTCAGCTCGATAACTTCCTTACCCGTATTCGTCAACACAAACTTGCCTTCAACCGAAGAACCCGGCTCAACCTCGCCAAAGTCATAGACCAGAGTATCAACTTCCAAACGACCGGCATCTTCACGCCGTTCATCTAACTTCGGAGCAGGACTTTTCGGCTCGGCTTTTTTGACCGGTGCCTTTGCAACCTTCTGCGCCGCCGGCTTTTGTAATTTTTCCGAACCCGTCGGCTCAGACTTTGGCCCATTACAGCCTGCCAGTATCAGCGAACCAATCAACACCAATGCGATGGATAATGACCTGATTTTTTTCATATCTGTCTCCTAAAATTATTTTGTTTACAATATCACATTATATCATACGGGCTTGCTGGCCGCATGTAAATTCATACTATCGGGCCAAACCCTTCACGTGCGTTAATACGCAGCTGCTCAGCGAACCAAGCTGATAACCTCCTTCCAAAAAGGAGATTATCTTGCCTCGGCAATGTTCCGCCGCCAGCTTTTTAACTTCTTCTGTTATTACTTCGTACGCCCGCTCGGACCAGTTCAGTTGAGCCAGCGGATCTTTTCGATGAGCGTCAAAACCAGCCGATAATAACACGAATTCAGGCCGAAAATCCCGCGCCGCCGGCAAAAAATTCGTAAAAAACAGGTCCAGACACTCATCATCGCCCGCTCCGGGTTCCATCACCAGATTCAAAGTACAGTTTCGACCCGCCCCTTCACCCATCTCTGTGGGCCAACCAGTCCCTGGAAAACAAGTCGCCGGATGCTGATGCGTACTGCAATAGTAAACCGTATGGTCCCGCTCAAATATATGCTGCGTTCCGTTGCCGTGATGAACGTCAAAATCAAATATCATAACTCGCCTAACTCCATGTCTTTTCTGGAGATAACGAGCAGCTACCGCCGCGTTATTAAACAGACAGAAACCCATGGATTCATCAGCTTCGGCATGATGGCCCGGCGGTCGCAACGCCAGAAAAGCATTATCTACTTCGCCGGCGGCGACTAAATCACAAGCTGACAGAGACATAGCGATAGCGTCACGAGCAACCTTGCTGGAATCCGGGCATATCGCTGAATCCTGAGTATCAATAAAGGGCAATTCCCCCAGACACGACTCGTCCAATCGACCGATGTAATCCTCGCTGTGTACAGCTCTTATCCATTCTTCCGGCTGAACCCGGCCATTCACTGGGACTAGTTCTGGCCATATTTCATCGGCCCGCAGGGTCTCCATGATACTGGTTAATCGTGCGGGTCGCTCCGGGTGCTTGCCTGTCCGGTGCTGCAAGAATACATCGTCATAACCTAAAGCTGTTACCACTACTTACGGCCTTTGATACGAACTGAGGTTGCCAAACCAGAGATTCTATCGCCCCGACAACCGCAGGTCAATTCCAACTTATTTTCAGCGCAAATTTGCCGCAAGATGCAGTTTTTGGTAAAAAAATCCGCGTTTTTTTCAATCCTGTTCGGCACATTTATTGCTCAAATACAGTTTTTCTGTGGTCTTTGCAGTTCATATGATTTAGCGGGGATTATCCCTCAGTGGGACTGTCGGCACTGGTTATTTGGGCGCAGCATCAACGGCGGCGGCGATTTTTTTGAGGATCGGCCTTAGTTTTGGCTTTGGAGTTTATTGATATGGTTCTGCATTTCTTGCTCGTCGGCCATGCCGCAGAGGTGCCAGCAGAGCATTTCGTAGGTTCTTAAAGTTGGTTTTTTGCCCGTCCACAGGCTGATCAGCATACAGGCGATAATCGCGGCGTACATCTGTAGTTCGATACCGTTTTCGCAGAGGCTTAGCAGATGTCGGCAGCCCAGCACATGCTTAAAAAAGCGGAAAAATATTTCGATGGCCCAGCGTTTCTGATAGAGCAGGGCAATGACTTCGGCGTCCAGGTCCAGCCGGTCGGTGGCAATCAAAATCATCTCACTCTGACGTGGTCCCTGGCCCCGTTTCAAATGCGGTTGACATTCAACCGCTATCAGGCGTAACGGTTGTTTGAAATCTTCCCGCAGTTTTTCACTGCTGCCGGCGATTACCGTACGATCAAAAATTATCCCCGCTTTTCGAGCATCTTCAGTTAAAGGTTTTTCCTGAATAGTTTCGTAAACCGTATCCTCACGCAGCCGACAGACAAAAGAGCTTTTACTATCCACAATGGCCTGAAACAGCTTAAAACAGGCATATCCACGATCATTGACATAAATCCGGCCGGGCTGAAGATTCTCTAAAAAAACCTTTCGCTCATCAGACTTGTCTTCACTGATATTTATTTTCAGAGGCACATATTTTTCCAGATCAAACTGAGTGTGTGCTTTAATTCCGGGTTTGTCGGTGTCCCAGGCAGCCTGAGTGAGTTTTTGCAAAGCCTGAATACTGCTGCCGTCCACCAGGGTAATGACCTGACCGACTTCCAGTTTTTTGTCCTGAGATATCGGCCCTAACTGCTCAGTGAGTTGAGCGATTATCGGCTCTAACAAAGAACTCTCAAAAACCCGGGATGCTTCCGAAAGCGAACCCAGCGAAGCACGCGAACAACCCAACAGCCGCTGTACCTTTTTGAGCTCGCCGGCCTGCTGCAAAGACCGGATGGAACTGCAGATCGGATTGAACATGTATAACAGCAGCAGACTGACATACTGGTCCATGAATAATGTGCGATTGCCGGCCCGGTCCCGCTCACATCCCGCCGAGTGAAGACCTTTCAGCAGAGCCGAGAGGGACTTGAAATACTTGAACCCACGCAGGTCCCGCTCCTTGATTTTCTGACGCTTAGCACTCATGCCTCCTATTAGAGCATAAATATCCCTCGAGCGCAAATTGCCTATCTTAACATTTCGGGTTTTTTTTAAAAAAATACAGGAGGCCAAAAGCCTAAAGCAATAAATGTGCCGAACAGGATTGCGTTTTTTTTGAAAAATTTCAAAATAATCGTGTTTTTATCCCCAAAATTTGTATTTTTGCGTGGTCGTTTACGTCTAATCAATCATTTTTTCTTGCTATCCAGCCACATATCCGATATTTACTTTATTCCCGCATCAGGAGAGGTGTCCGAGCGGCTGAAGGAGCTGGTTTCGAAAACCAGTGTGCGGTTTACTCCCTACCGCGGGTTCGAATCCCGCCCTCTCCGTTTCGACTGATTATCCATATTACTAATTTTCAGAAGATAATCGCACCTGACCAGAAAGGCGAAAAATGGCCCAGCATTTCGACAGCAAATACAGCACCGGCATCAACGGCCTTGATTACATCCTGCGCGGTATTCTCGCCGGCGACAACATCGTCTTCCAGATAGAATCTATTGAAGAATACAGACACTTCGCCTCATCATTCTGTGAACACGCCCACACCGCCGGCCATGAACTCTACTACATTCGCTTTGCCGACCATGAACCTCTAATCCCTGATGAATATCCCGCCCACGTCTTCCAGCTCGACCCTTCCAAGGGATTTGAAGTCTTCATCGAAGACGTACACCAGATAATCGCCCGTAACGGTCGGGGCGGCTATTATGTATTCGACTGCCTCTCGGAACTGGTTGACCACTGGTACAGCGACCAGATGCTGGGCAACTTCTTCATGCTGACCTGTCCCTATCTTTTCGACGTAGAGTCAATTGCCTATTTCGGTCTATATCGCAACCGGCATTCCTTCCACGCCACCATGCCCATCTTCAACACCACGCAAATATTCATTGAAGCCTACAGTTACGATAACCAGAACTACGTCCAGCCGCTCAAGGTCCAGCACCGCTACTCCCCTACCATGTACATGCTCCATGTCTGGAAAGATCAGGAATTTCCCATTGTCGAAAACAGCGCGACCATTTCTCAGGTGCTTAATAGTGTGCCCCGCTCCCAGATTTCCGCGCCCAACTACGAACTGGGCGTCTGGAACCAGAACCTTATCACCGCCGAGGAAATTCTCAAAGGCCACCTCGGCGTCAATTCCGAAACGGAAAAAGAACTGCTCGAAGTACTCATTAAAATGGCGCTCAGTCGCGACAGCCGCATGGCTGCCCTGCTCAAAAAATATCTCCGCCTCTCCGACATCCTAAACATCGGCAAAAGAATCGTGGGCACCGGCCTTATCGGCGGCAAAGCCGTCGGGATGTTACTGGCCCGGGCCATCCTCGAAAAAACCGACCCCCAGTGGAAAAACACCCTTGAACCCCACGACTCGTTCTATATCGGTTCGGATGTTTTCTATACCTTCCTGGTCGAAAACGGCATCTGGTGGGAACGTCAACGCCAGAAAGACAAAGAAGAATTTCTCGAAGGCTCTGTCCGGGCCCGCCATCGTGTCCTGCTGGGTACCTTCCCGCAGTACATCGAAAACCAGCTCAGTGACCTGCTCGACTATTTCGGTCAATCACCTTTCATTGTCCGTTCCAGCTCACTGCTGGAGGACAACTATGGCAACGCCTTCGCCGGGAAATACGAAAGTATCTTCTGCGTCAACCAGGGGCCGCGTGTTAAACGCTATGAAGACCTCAAGACCGCTATCAAGACCATCTACGCCAGTGCCATGAGTGAAAAAGCGCTCAAATACCGGGCCCAGCGTGGTCTGCTCGACCAGGACGAACAGATGGCCCTGCTCATCCAGCGGGTCTCCGGCTCATATTATAAAACCATGCTCATGCCCCACGCCGCCGGTGTCGGATTCTCGCTTAATCCTTATGTCTGGAACGAACATATCGACCCGGCAGCGGGCGTATTGCGGCTGGTCTTCGGCCTGGGTACGCGTGCCGTCGACCGACGCGACGATGATTATACCCGCGTAATTTCACTAAGCGCTCCCGAAAAACGCCCCGAAGTCAGTATCGGCGAAGTGCGCCAGTATTCCCAGAAAAAGGTTGATGTCCTCGATTTCGAAGCCAATCAGCTATCCACCTTTGACTTCTACGAACTGCTGGACGAAGTGAAAAATCTTCCCCTGGACATGCTCGCCACCCGCGACCGCACGATAACCTCAGCGGCGGCCAAAAATTCCAACCTCGCCTGGATGCTGACTTTCGACAACCTCCTGACCAACACCGATTTTGTACCAACTATGCGTAAACTGCTTCAGACGCTCCATAAAGCCTACGATTACCCGGTAGACATTGAATTCACCTGCAACATTTTTGGCCGGGACAGCTACAAAATCAATCTGCTCCAATGCCGCCCTCTCCAGATAAAAATGGAAGAAGCCCTGCTGCCCAGTCCGCCCGAAAACCTCTCCCCCGAACAAACCATCCTCAAAACTCACGGGGCCGTCATCGGTCCCAGCCGAGCCATGGAAATCCACCATTTCGTATATATCATCCCCGCCGCTTACAGCAAGCTGAACATGCGTGACCGCTACTCCATCGCCCGCCTGCTCGGCCAACTGCTCCACCAACCCAAATTTGCCCTCGAAAAGAAAATCATGCTAATCGGCCCCGGACGTTGGGGTACCTCATCGCCCGAACTGGGTGTCCCTGTCAGCTTCTCCGAAATCGACACCGCCTCGGTCATCTGCGAAATGGTCGAAATGCACGAAAACCTTATCCCCGACGTCTCACTCGGCACGCACCTTTTCAGCGACCTGGTCGAAATGGACATCCTCTATATGGCCCTGTTCCCCACCCAAAAGGAAAATTACATCAACCACACCTTCTTCAACGACGCCCCCAACCAGCTTGAAAAATACCTGCCCGACGCCGAAAAATGGAGCCATGTTCTAAAAGTAATCGACCCCGAATCCACCCCGCCCATACTCTATTCCAACACGCTCAAACAGGACGCGTTGTGCTACCTCCTGTAAGTTATTGTCTTACAGAGCGTTATTTAATGGGCGACAGAAGATGCTTTTCAGAAACACCGAACAACTGCTCAGCGGTCGGCAACCTTACGACTGTTTCCGGGCCAGGTAAATCATCAGCACAGTAACGTCCGCCGGATTAATCCCGCTGACCCGGGAAGCCTGGCCCAATGTCAGCGGCTGGACGGCGTTCAGTTTTTCTTGAGCCTCATAACGCAACTGTTTGATTTTGTGATAATCAAAATCACGCGGCAGGGTCACCCGCTCCGCCTTACGGAATCGGTCCACCAGCTGCCGCTGCTTGCGAATATACCCTTCATAACGCAAATCATTGGTCGCCTGAAATAACGCCTCACGTTTATATCCCAAAGCCGCCAACTCCGCGTCATTTTCCAGCAGCCATTTATAATCATGGTCCTGCTGACGCAAAAGCTGAGCCCAGCTCTTACCCTCATGATGCGTATGATTGAGATAATCCCCAATCTCCCGAACCTGCCCCTGACCCGCCTCAAAACGTGCCATCCGCTCATCATCGACCAGCCCCCACTCACGCCCTTTCGGAGTAAGCCGCTGGTCGGCGTTGTCACTCCGCAGCAACAACCGATACTCCGCCCGCGAGGTAAACATCCGATACGGCTCATCCACCCCTTTGGTCACCAGGTCATCGATCATCACCCCGATATAAGCCTCATCCCGCCCCAGCACCACCGGCTCCAAACCCCGCAGCTTCCGATGCGCGTTTACCCCCGCCAGCAAACCCTGACCGGCCGCTTCTTCGTAACCGCTCGTGCCGTTGACCTGCCCAGCCAGGTATAACCCGCTTACCTGCTTGCTCTCCAGAGACAATCGCGTCTGCATGGGCGGCACATAATCATATTCGATCGCGTAGGCATACTGCAAAAACTCAGCTTCTTCCAGCCCCGTGATACTATGAACCATCTGCTCCTGCAAATCACGCGGCAGCGAGGTACTAATGCCATTACAATAAACCCAGTTAGTCTCCCGTCCTTCCGGCTCCAGAAAAACCTGATGACGCCCCTTATCCGCGAATCGGATAACCTTCGTTTCGATACTCGGACAATAACGCGGCCCGGTACTGTTTATCTGTCCCGTATAAAGCGGGGCCCGGTCCAGATTGTCCGTAATAATCCGATGCGTCCGCTCATTGGTATAAGTCACCCAGCAGTCCACCTGCTCCTGCGTAATCGCGTCATTCATAAAACTAAACGGCATCGGCTCGGCATCGCCCGGCTGCCGCTCCAGCACATCATAATTAATACTCGCCGAATCCAGACGAGGCGGCGGTACCGGTTTTGAGCCTCTCCAGTTTCAGCCCCGCCTCAATCAAACTGCCCGACAGCTTGTCCGCGGACGGTTCATTGATACGTCCCCCGCCCCACTGCTGCTCACCTAAGTGCATCAGCCCCCGCAAAAAAGTACCCGCCGTCAGAATCACTGCCCCCGCACCCAACCGGCGTCCCTTACCGGTTAGCACCTCTTTGACCTGTCCGCCCTCAACCATCAACTCATCAGCGGTATCCTCGACAATTTCCAGGTTCGGGCAATTTTCCAGCGTCTCTCGCACCACCCGCGAATAAAGCCATCTATCCGCCTGAGCCCGCGGCGCCCAAACCGCCGGCCCTTTCGAGCGATTCAACATCCGAAACTGTATCCCCGCTGCGTCTGCCGCCAAACCCATTATCCCGCCCAGCGCATCGACCTCACGAACAATCTGACCCTTGGCTAAACCGCCTATCGCCGGATTGCAGCTCATCTGCGCGATCGTCTCAGCACTCATTGTTAAAAGTGCCGTCCGCGAGCCCAGCTGCGCCGCCGCGTGCGCCGCTTCGGCCCCGGCATGTCCCCCGCCTATAACTATCACCTCAAAACACTCACTGGTCATCGGTGCCTGCTGCTTCCTCGTCAGCCGGGGCTGCCGGTTCTTCCAGCGGCTCAATCACCGCCACCTTCGCCCGCTGCAATTCATCTTTTATCGCCAGCAAACATTTCGACATAACATTCCGCACCAGCAGCCCCATCGAAAAACTCGTGCCCGAATCGGCGCCAATCACCCCCGCTATCCGCCGCGTCGAGACAATCTCACCCTTATCCAAATCAACTATCATCACCAGCACCGCCAGATTCGCCGAGTTTTCCCTTTCGTCATCTTCAGTAATTATCTGTCCCACCGGCTCCCTGCCGACCGGAGCGGCACCAGCCACCTCAAATGTGCCGTAACTCCGCTTGCGTTCCTGATTCGTTGCGGTTATCCGTATCTTGTCACCCGTCACCGCCGCCAGAATCGCCTTAAATGAACCATCCGGGCCCAACTCGACAGCTTGAACTTCATCTGCGGTAAGATTCTGCACCGTCAGACGCGCCGCACTGGTTGTCTCTATCGCACCAGGCGCACCCGATATAGAAATATTACCATCCTCATCCGGCGTGCTTATCGCCACGAAAGGTTTATGCACCTTAACAAGACTCTGTCCCCATCCTGCCCCCGCTCCGCCCAGCAGAATTACCAGAAACCACAATACCAAATTACGCCTGACAATCAGATTCATTGGCCGCCTCCCGATATAATTTCTTTCAGTTCATCGCTAACATTCTCAAACTGCAACGCCCGTTCATTTTCCCCTTCATGCCGCAACTTAACCGTCAGCGGCTCATACTCCGCCAGCAAAGGCCAAACCCTGTCCGCCCATTCCACCACCACCACATTACCCGGATAGCACATCTCGTCGAACCCCAACGCCTCCAGCTGCCTCGCGTCATCGAGCCGATACGCGTCAATATGCACCAGCGTCCGCCGTCCCTCATATTCATTTACCAGAGTAAACGTTGGACTGGTAACCATATCATCCTCACAAACACCCAGCCCCTTACCAAGCCCCTTAACCAGATGCGTCTTGCCCGTCCCCAACTCGCCAATCAAAGCGATAACCTCACCACCCCTCAAAGCCGCACCGATCCGCTCACCCAACGCCAGAGTCTCCGCCACGCTCGAACTGATTATCTCGACCATATTCTCACTCACGAAAATGCTCCCAGCCTTTAATTTCCACGTCCTTAACCGCGCCTTGACAATTCCGTATCTTCACCCCCGGTTCGCCTGCTGTAATTTCCCCTATCCGCGTCAGCGGCACCGGCGACTCACCAGACCAAAATTTCAGCAGCTTCTTCGCGTCCGCCTCGCTCACACAAAACAGCAGTTCAAAATCTTCGCCATCCCCCAGCGCCGCCGCCAGCGGATTATCGCCCGCCGCCGCCGGACTAATCGGAATATTTATCGCTTCCAGAACCGCACCAACCCCGCTGCGCTCACAAATATGCCCCAAATCCGCCGCCAGACCATCGCTGATATCAATCATGGCGTGCAAATCCACCCGCTCCGCCAAAAGCCTCGCCTCCGCCACCCGCGGCTCAAAACTCAAATGCCGCCCCGCCAGCGAACCGCCCAGCTGACCCGTTACCATTATCGCGTCACCCACCTTCGCCCCGCTCCGCAGCACAGGTCGATGACCATCAGCCATACACGCCAACATCGTCACATCAATCGCCAAAGGCTTATCCCAACTGGTCGTATCCCCACCAATCAAGGGACAGTTATAACGCACCGCCGCCTGCTGCATACCTTCCACCAGCCGTTTGGCGTCAGCCAACGCCATGTTTTTCGGCAACGCCACCGCCGCCACCGCCGCGAAAGGCTCCGCCGCCATAGCCGCACAATCACTCAAACTGCAAGCCATCACCTTATAGCCAACCTCTTCCAGAGAGGCCTTAGCTAAATCAAAATGCACCCCTTCCAAAAGCATATCCGTCGTAATCAGCAGCTCCCGCCCGCCCCAGTCGATAACCGCCATATCATCGCCGATCCCCGTAGTTACCGACTCTCTGCTAACCATGCAATGCTCAGCAATCCACCCTATCAAACCAAATTCAGACTTAGATTCAGCCATAAAATCCGTTAATCAGTTGCCGTTAAAATTAAAATAAATTCCGACCATAGGTCGGCACCTCGCCGTTCACTCATGCCTCTTGCCTCACGCCTAATGCGTTAAATATAAAGTTTCTCCCGCCAGAACTTCAACTGCTCCGCCAGCTGCTTACTGCCCGCCGAACCTTCCACCGCGTAACGCCCCGCCACATTCGCCGCCGTCAGACAATCATAAACATCTTCTTCTATCGCCGCGGATGCCTCTTTAAGCTCCGCCAGCGTCAACTCCGCCAATTGCTTACCGACATCCTCACACTTACCCACCAGCCGCCCCACAATCTGATGAGCCTGCCGAAACGGTACCGCCTTGCGCACCAGATATTCCGCCAGCGACGTAGCATCCAAAAAACCCTTCTCTATATCCCGCCCTATATTCTCGCTCACAAAGCGAGTATGACTCACAATCGCCCCCGCCATCCGCAAGCACGCTGCCAGACTATCCGCCGAGGCAAAAATATACTTCTTGTCTTCCTGCATGTCCCGGTTATAAGATAGCGGCTGCCCCTTCAGCATAGTCAGCAGCGACATTAGATTACCATAAAACCCGCCGCTCTTGCCGCGAATCAATTCTAACATATCCGGGTTACGTTTCTGCGGCATCATACTGCTGCCCGTACAATAAGCGTCGTCCGTCCGAATAAAACCGAACTCCTGCGTCGTATAAATAATCCAGTCCTCCGCCAGCCGCGACAGATGCATCCCCGCCATACTGCAAACAAACGCGAACTCCGCACAAAAATCTCTATCGCTCACACTGTCAATACAGTTCCGCGTTATCCCTTCAAACTTCAACAGATCCGCCACCCGCCGCCGATTCAAAGGTAAAGAACTGCCCGACAATGCCCCGGCCCCCAAAGGCGACTGATTAACCCGCCGCCCCAAATCCACCAGCCGCTCCCGGTCCCGTTCCAGCATCTCCACAAACGCCAAAACATAAATCCCCGCCAAGACCGGCTGAGCCCGCTGCAAATGCGTATAGCCCGGCATCACAATCTCGCCGTCCTTTTCCGCCAGCCCCACCAAAGCCCCCTGCACCCCTTTTATCTCAACCTCCAGCTTATCAATCTCATCCCGCATCCAAAGCCGCATATCTAAAGCAACCTGGTCATTCCGACTCCGCCCCGTATGCAGTTTCTTGGCCGGTTCACCAATCTTAGCCGTCAACGCCGCCTCGACCACCATATGAATATCTTCATATTGCTTATCAAAAGTAAACTTCCCCGCCGCGATTTCCTGACGTATATCTTCCAAACCTTTGCGAATCGCCGCCAGCTCATCTTCGCTTAGCAGCCCCTGCTCACAAAGCATCTGACCATGTGCCAAACTGCCCGCGATATCATACTCATAGAGCCGCCAGTCATAGCTAATCGACTCCACAAAATCAACCGCCAACGCATCCTGTCCCTCAGACATCCGACTCTGCCAGCTCTTATCAGCCTTTTTCATGTCTATAACCTGCCTCGCCATTAAAAATCCGCGACAATCCGCTAACTAAAAAATAAATCCCGTAAATCCGCCGTTGCCGTCAACTTATTTCTTGCAACTTATCTCTTATCTCTAAATTCAAATCCTGTTAGCCTGTCAAAAATTCTTAGCCGTTGTTCTGTCTGATTGCTGAAATCTGACCTCTGACATCTTCAGCCAAAGGCTGAAGCCGTCACTTCGTTTTCAAAACCATAAAATCCGAAAACCGCAAACCGCCCGGCAAAGTAAACGTAGCTTCAAGTATCACTTCACCATCCGCCTGCTCCGGCAACTTCAGATCAACCATGTAACTGCGCGTCACACAATCATAATGACCCTGATTTTCCGCCAGTTCACTCAAATCAACATTCTGCAAGCCGTCGCCTTCATACCGCACCCCCCGCAGTTCCGCCGCCGACTTTTTATATTGAAAAAATTCAAACCGAAACTGCCCCAGTGACTTCAACGGTTCGCCAAACTCGTCCAGCAGAGTAACAAACGCCTCTACTCGACCATCTGTCACCCGCGTAAATGCCGACTCCAGCTTTATCCCCGCCACACTGAAACCGCGCGGACAGCAATCCGCTTTTTTGCCGCCGGCATCGCCGCCCAAAAATCGGCATCCGACAAACAGAAGCAATATCGGGATAATCCAGAACCGTCTCGCCATATCAACCAATATCCTCCGGCAGAATATGCCCCATACGGTCCCGTTTGGTCGTCATATACTTGCGACAATGCTCACTATAAGGGACCTGCAAAGGCAGTTGCTCAACCACCTCAATCCCATAAACCCGCAAACGGTCCGTCTTGATAGGATTGTTCGTCAGATTCCGAATCTTGCGAATCCCCAGATCACGGCATATCTGCGCCCCCAAACCATAATCACGTTTATCCGCGGCGAAACCCAGCCGCTCATTCGCTTCCACCGTATCCAAACCTTCTTCCTGAAGTTTATACGCGTGCAGCTTAGCCGTCAGGCCAATGCCCCGCCCTTCCTGACGCAGATAGATAATGGCTCCTTTGCCCTCCTTATCAATCATTTTCATCGCCTCATCCAACTGGCCGCCGCAATCGCAGCGCTGCGAATGAAAAATATCGCCCGTCATACACTCACTGTGTACCCGCACCAGCACCGGCTCGGAATGCAATATCGGCCTGCCTTCATCGTCCAGCTCGCCAATGTCCCCCTTGCACAACGCCAAATGCAAATGATTATCCATCGCTGTCTCATAGCCGTAAAGCTGGAACATACCGCAATCGGTCGGCAGCTGCACCGACTGAACCCGCCTGACCAAAGACTCCCGCTGCATCCGATACTCAATCAAAGCCGCGATACTGGCCATCTTCAAATCATGCTCTTTACAAAACAACTTCAGGTCCGGCACCCGCATCATCGTGCCGTCATCTTTCATTATTTCACAAATCACCGCTGACGGATTAAGCCCCGCCATTTTCGCCAAATCAACCGAACCTTCCGTCTGACCGGGCCGAACCAGCACCCCGCCCTCCTTGGCCCGCAACGGAAAAATATGGCCCGGCCGAGCCAGGTCCATCGGCTTGCAGGCAGGGTCAACCGCCTGTAAAATAGTCCGGGCTCTATCACCTGCCGAAATCCCCGTGGTCGTCCCGCTCCGAGCATCAATCGTAACCGTAAAAGCCGTACCCAAAGCTGAGGTGTTCGACGTGGTCTGCGGATGCAAATGCAAATAATCGCAGCGTTCCTCGGTCAGCGGCAGACAAATCATCCCCCGTCCAAAACGAGCCATAAAATTCACTATCTCAGGCGTAGTCTTCTCCGCCGCGCAAACCAAATCCCCCTCGTTCTCACGGTCCTCATCATCCACCAGAACAATCATCTTGCCGTCCTGGAGGTCTTTTATAACTTCGGGAATACTGCTGAAAGACATCTAAATACCTTATATATCTACTACTTACCATTCTACAAAACACGTGATTATAGCGTCACCGAACCAATATTGCCAATGAACTTTATCAACGCAACGCCAAAAGATTTGCCGCCAAAATCCGCCAGAAACGCCCGGAGCGTATCTCCCCAACCGACGGCGGATTAACCTGACAGATGATTATCTGCCCCTTGCCCAGCGGGGTTACCCCCATCAGCTGTGCCGCCCGACTGTCATGGCCGTACATCGCGAACATCCTGCTCCGCATAATCGCCGCGTTATCATATTCATTCCGCAGCATATGGAATGCCCGATCCGGCGTAACCGTGACCAGCGGTTTGAACGTCGTGGAACCAAACGCGTAACCATTGCTTATCGGCGTCTTTTCATCCTGGCCAGATTTCATCCAGAACAACTCCTCATTGGACATGCCTTCGGTAAGCTCATGACGCTGATGAATTAGCCCCTGAGCCTCGTTGCCAATATGGACCAGCGAAAGAGCTCCTGTCAAAGATTCTGAGGCAGCCTGATTTTCCGGCGTCAGATTATACAAAATAATTGTACTGCCGTTTTGGGCCCGGTCCCGATATTTACCCAGTTCTTCCGCAGCGCTCGCCGAAGCATCCACAAAAATAATATCCGCACCCTCACGATCATCCGAAGCCTCAAAAATCCCCGCCAGTTCCTCATTATCGCACCAACCCTGCGGCAGATAAACTTTCCTGCCGACCAGCGATTTATAGTCACGCAAATATTCTAATACCGCCTCCAGAGTCTCCTCCGCCGCCGGTACGGTCTCCAGACATTTGGTTATCTCCAGCGTACTAATCATCAGACAGCCGCCCCCCCACTGACGCTCCAGCAAAGCCGACATCGACAACCCTGTCAACTCGCCCTCATCCGAACCGACATCTACCCAACTGCGATAGCCATTCCCCGACGGCTTAACACAAGCCTTAACCGCCGCAAAATCCTTACCCTCATCCCCGACATACGACTGTTCGCCCCACCATGCGTAACTGATTTCCTCCAACCGAATCACCTGACCATGCCCGTGAGTCGCCTTGACATCGACAAACTTCAGGCCCTCCCAGGCGCTCTCCGGCTCCAGCACCAAAGCCCGCCCACCTGATTTAATAAAATCTATTAAAGTCGAAATATCATCTTGAACAGCCTCCGGAGCCCCTTTCTGGACAATCAAAACATCTTCCGCCCCCAGCGAACCCAGATCCTCGACAGTCTCTGCTTTGAGCCCGCGTCTCTCGAGCCATTTATCTAAAGCTCCGCTGCCCAGAGTCTTGAGATTATTTATTTGCAGAGGCTCGGTCATCTGGTCCAAAGGCTCACTCACATTAAACTGCTGAATTTTATCAACCAGCGTAATCCCGTCCCGCTCCAGCAATACGCGAAAGCTATTCCGGCAGGGAAACGGCTTAGCCGTAAATTTGAAGTGGATGTTCTCCCGACCACCCGGCCCAACCGTAATCTTACGCTGATGCTCCGTTACCATCTTCGCCGAAACACTCGTCACCGAAAGGAACAATTCATATTCATGCTCCTGCTCGGTATCATTGATAATCGTAACCGTCCGTTCGATGGGAGCATCGGTGAAATATTGATTCTGTTTCTGCCAGACAAAAGCGGTCTCAGGAGCCAAAGCCTCTTTAATTAAATCAAAAGAACTGCCCTTCTGCCATGACACCTGCCCCTCATGCCACCAGGTAAATTCACTGCTGAAAGGCGGCACTACTGCCGGAATCGGATGATTATCACCCAAACGGCCCAAAGCCAGCGGAATTTCAACCTCAGGAACCGCCGGATTATCCAAAACCGAAATATTCTTCAGGCACACCGACGAAATATCGTTTATCCGCGCCCGCTCGATGAGCAGAGCCGCCTGCCGCCCCGCCGCCCGGTGCATATCCCACAAGGTACGATAGCATAGATTACCCGCAAGACTTGAAGTATTCTGCGGATTAGCGCAACCCCACTTTTCTAATACCAAATCCCCCTCAGTCCGCCGACAATAAATACCCAGCTCATCAGCGATTTCATAAACTATTGAATCACAAGGGCCCGCCGCCAGATACAAACAGTTCATCCCCAAACTCTTGAGCATGCGAAACCAGCAGCGCAGGTACTCAGGCCGCTGAGCGTAACAATGTATATGCTCGGCGGTTTCACCGTAAAGGTGAGTTTTTTTGCCGTTTACCCGTATTTCTGCACCATTATCGACGATTTTCCGAAAACAGACGGGCTGGGTGTATTCATCGATTTTTTTTCCATTCTCGTCCAGCAGCTGGAAACCGGCCTGATATAAAACCGGATTCTCCGCGGACCAGAGCTCAAATGCGTTGGTGGAATCATCCATATCTACGACAAGTTTATCGCCCTGCCCGACATTAACCTTTTTAGAGCAGGAACTTAGCGGCGTACCTTTAATGTCACGCACAATCAGCTCCAGCGACAAGGATTTATCCTGACTACTTTGATTGACCAGCAAAACTTTATAAGCGACTTTCTGCTCTTCGACGTAAGTCTCGTATTTGAAATCACTTATCCTAATATTAGGCCGGGAGTAAATCCAACCGGCCTGACAAATTCCCGATTGACCTTTACTATCACCCAGGCGAATCAGCAGGGTATTTTTGGCTTCCGTAGTTATAACTTCAGTAATATCAATATCTAACGGTTGATAATTGTCGTCGGCTTCCTTAATCAGCTCATCATTCAGATAAATATGGGCACGGCCCGTTAAGTGTCCGAAATGTAAGAAGATACGTTCATTTTGGCTCTTCGATTCCAGATTGAATTTCTTTCTCAGCCAGGCATCGCTGGTAAGGTTCCAATCGAGGGGATATTCGAAAGCGGAGAAGATTTCGTGAATGTAAGTTATTGAATTAGCTTTGTTTATGGAAAATGGGCTGGGGACACGATAGACGTCGCTGATATATGCTTTGGGTTCGATTTTTTGCGGGTCCCAGTTTTGGGCAGAATCATCGTAGAGCGGCTGGATGTCCCAGAGGCCGGTCAGGTCGATACGCATATTATTTCCTTCTACACAACCATTTACAGTATTACAGGGCAAAAATAATACTGGATATTGTCAAGGCAAACACCAGCTTTGGCAAGATAATTCCTGAAGTCCTTATTTTTTCAAGAAAATGGAAGGGGGTGTTTTTTTGGGTATTTTTTGGATTTTTTGGACGGTAAAAAACGTGTTTTTAACGATTTTTTCGCGTTTTTTTACGTTTTTTTGGGGTTTTGGCAACATGAACCTATACTATATCACCTTTTTTTAATAATTTTGGTCTGGAAAGTGTCATATAGTATAAGAAGGCATGAGGCAGGAGGCAGGAGGCATGAGGCAGGAGGCAGGAGGCAGGAGGCAGGAGGCAGGAGGCAGGAGGCAGGAGTGAACGGCGTGGTGCCTGCCTTCGGCAGGGGTATTTTTATGGACCGGACCCATCACCTCACGGTTTTGGTTGGTGAGGGATGTTGGTGGTCTTATCCGGCCGCTTACGCGGCTCGGCTTCTGTGGGGGTTGGTAGAAGAGGCAAAAGGGTGGCCCGGGGAAATTATCACACATCACACACGGTTGGTATTCTTGCGGAAATTAGTTCTTTATTGTTTGCCGGAGTAACGATATTCTGCTGCTTTGTGAATTACTGATACTTGTGAAAGGCTGAACGGTATGGCGAAGTATATAATGTCTATAACGACAACTGACCGGTCGGGTATTATTGCCGGGGTCAGTCAGGCGTTGCTGGATCTGGATGGTAATATCCAGGCTGCCAGCCAGACTGTTCATCAGGGTTATTTCGCGATGATGGTCCTGGCGGATTTCGCGGGTGAGATAAATACCGATGAGCTGGCAGAGCGTATTCATAATCATGCCGGTTCTGATTTGCATGTTTATGTAACTCCCTACCGTCCGGTGGAGCAGGCGGGGCCGGAGTTCCAGTCATTTATCGTGACGTGCGAAGGGCCGGACCGACCGGGGATTCTCAGTTCGCTGGTGAATTTTCTGGCGGGCAAAAGCGTCAATATTGACGACCTCTATTGCTGTGTTAGAGATGGTAATTTTGTGGTAATCTGTCAGGTTAGCGTGCCGAACGAAAGCGATGTTTACATGCTTCAGGCCGAGTTGGAATCTTTGGGCGAGGGTAAGGGTTTTGCTGCCCATATGCAGCATGAGAATATTTTTGTCGCAACGAATGATTTGCGGCTGGGCTTTGCTATTTAAGAACACCTCTAAAAATTCAATTAAGGTAAAAATAAATGCTGCGTACCGATGACATACTAGGAACGATCAGGATGCTGCAAAGCGAACATCTGGATGTTCGGGCAGTGACGATGGGGATTGACCTGAACGAATGCTGCGGGCCTGATATAAAGCTGGTCTGTAAGAAAGTCTCTCATAAAATAACCACGCGGGCGGCTCGTCTGGTTGAGGTTTGCGACAGTATCGGGGGCAAGTATAAGATTCCGGTAGTTAATAAGCGGCTGGCTTTGTCGCCGGTAAGTAATCTCCTGGAAGGTCACACTGCGCAGGCGGCGTTGGAGATTGCCCGTACGATTGACGAAAGCACTCAGAAAGTGAACGTTGATTTGGCGGGTGGTTTTACGGCTCTGGTCGAGCGTGGAATGACTGCGGGTCAAAAGCTGCTGATTGAATCGCTGCCGGAAGTGTTGGCTAAAACCAAACGGGTCTGCTCGTCGGTAAATCTGGCGGGCAGTAAAGCGGGCATAAATATGGATGCTGTGGCCGTTATGGGCAGGATTGTCAAGGACATCGCGGCGGCGACCAAGGAGCAGGACGGGTTCGGCTGTGCGAAACTGGTTATCTTCGCGAATATTCCGTCTGACAACCCGTTCATGGCGGGTGCTTATCTGGGTTCTGGTCAGGGTGATAATGTTATCAATATCGGCGTAAGCGGGCCGGGCGTGGTTAAGAGTGCTTTGGAACGGGTTCGGGCGGCGGGACAGCCGTCGATAAATGAGCTGGCAGAGCAGATTAAACTGACGGCTTTTCGAGTGACGCGAGTGGGTGAATTGATAGGTCGCGAAGTTGCCAAAGAGCTGGGGGTGCGGTTTGGGATTGTGGATTTATCTCTGGCCCCTACGCCGCAGGTGGGCGATAGTATCGGTGAGATATTCAATGTGCTGGGGCTGGACGTGGTGGGCGCGCCGGGCAGTACGGCGGCGCTGGCGATGATAAACGACGCGGTGAAAAAAGGTGGTTTGTTTGCCAGTAGTTCGGTGGGCGGTTTGAGCGGTGCTTTTATTCCGGTAATGGAAGATTCGAATCTGGCAGAAGCGGCCCGGAAGGGACATTTAACTTTGGAAAAACTCGAGGCCATGACCAGCGTATGTTCGGTCGGGCTGGATATGGTTATTATTCCCGGTGACACCGCGGCGGAAACGATTAGCGGGATTATCGCGGACGAAATGGCTATCGGGGTAATCAATAATAAGACCACCGCGGTACGACTCATTCCTGTGCCGGGCAAGAAAGCTGGCGATGAGGTATCGTTCGGCGGCTTGTTCGGCAGCGGCAGTGTGATGGAAGTGCGTAACAATAACGCCAGTGCCCGCTTTATTAACAGCGGCGGGCATATTCCGGCGCCGATTCGCAGTTTGACGAATTAGGAAGAAGGCAAGAGGGATGAGTGAACGGCGAGGTGCCTGCCTTCGGCAGGGGTATTTATTTAACGGCGGGGATGAGGCAGGAGGGAAACGGCAACCGCTTACTTACGTGCGCGGCTCTGGGATGAATGATTGTACCTGACACCGTTCTTAATTTTTTTTCTGGGAAGTTCCGGCGGCGAAACCGAAGATGTTGAGGTCCTCGTCCTGGGTTACCTTTCTTAAATGTTCGCGGACATAGGCGGCGTCGATGATATATTTGGCCTGTGATTTGTCGGGTGCGTCGAAACTGATTTGTTCGAACACCTTTTCCATTACGGCATAAAGGCGGCGGGCTCCGATGTTCTGCAAGCTACGGTTAAGCTCAAAAGCCTTGGCGGCCATCTCGGCGACGGCATCGTCGGCGAATTCTATTTCGACCCCCTCGGTCTTTAATAGAGCGACCTGCTGAACGGTCAGGGCGTTGTTGGGTTCGGTGAGGATACGGCGGAAATCATCTTCGGTAAGGTCTTTGAGCTTAACGCGGATAGGGAAGCGGCCTTGCAGTTCGGGCATGAGGTCGGCGGGCTTGTTGCGGCTGAAAGCTCCGGCGGCGACGAATAAAATATGGTCGGTTTTGACCTGGCCGTGCCGAGTGTTTACGGTTGTGCCCTCGACCAGGGGCAGCAAATCCCGCTGGACACCCTCGCGGGAGACTTCGGCTCCCATCGCGGCGGCGGCACCACAGACCTTGTCAATTTCGTCGATAAAAACCATGCCGGACTGCTCGGTTCGTTTCAAGGCGGCATCAATCATCTTCTGCTGGTCGATAAGTTTGTCGAGTTCCTGTTCGTGGAGGATTTGTCGGGCCTGCGTGACATTCACCCGCCGGGCGGCTGAACGCGAGGGCATGAGTTTTTCGAACATATTTTCCATTTCGGGGCCCATCTGGTCGAGTCCGACATTGGAAAGAATACCTACGGGCATGGATTTTTCCTGGACAGAGACTTCGACTTCCCGGTCTTCCAGATTTCCGGCGAGTAGCTGTTCACGCAATTTTTCGCGGGTTCGTTTATGTCGGTCCTGCGTGACCGGGTCCTGGGCCACGGGGACAGGCAGTAGGCAATCGAGCAGGCGTTCTTCGGCGTGCCCGGCGGCCTGAGCGGACCAGAGGACGGACTGTTCTTCGCGTTCCATCTGGATGGCCCGCTCGACGAGGTCGCGGACCATGCTTTCGACATCTCTTCCGACATAGCCGACCTCGGTGAACTTGGTGGCTTCGACCTTGACAAAAGGAGCGCCGACCAGACCGGCCAGCCGACGGGCGATTTCGGTTTTGCCGACACCGGTAGGCCCAGACATAATAATATTTTTGGGGGCGACTTCCTCTCGAATATCATCCGCTAACTGCTGTCTCCGGTAGCGGTTGCGCATGGCGATGGCCACGGCGCGCTTGGCGTCGGCCTGTCCGATGATGTATTTATCCAGTTCAGCGACTATTTCTGACGGGGTGAGGTCGATTTTTGAGGGCATTTTCGGTTCTATCCTTGTTTATTCATTCACAACTTGTATATTACAGCGTTTTCCGCTGAACTATCATAGCTGATATGGTCGTAAATGCAGTAAAAAAGTGGGCGGGGGTGAGAGATAAGACATAAGAGGAAGATTAACGGCTATGAGTATTATGGTTATAATATTGCTGGGCTTTGGTCTGGCGATGGATTGTCTGGCGGTATCTATCGCTGAGGGTACGGCTTGTAAGAACATGCAGATTCGCCATAGTCTGCGGATGGCTTTTATGTTTGGGCTTTTTCAGGGGTTTATGCCGGTGCTGGGCTGGCTGACGGGGATGGGGCTGCGTGAATATATTCAGGCTTATGACCACTGGATAGCTTTTGGTTTGCTGGGGGGTATTGGGGGCAAGATGATATACGAAGCGTTCAAACTGGAGGAAATCGAGAAGAAGTCCAATGTTGAAAATTTCAGGATGGTTATTTTGCTGGCGATGGCGACCAGTATCGACGCTTTGGCAGTGGGTGTCACGCTTTCACTGCTGGGCGGGTCAATTTTGACGGCGTCTATAGTTATCGGAGCGATTACTTTTGGGGTTTCCTGTGTGGGTGTGGCAATCGGCAGTAAGATCGGGCATTTGTTTGAGAACAAGGCTGAAATTGTCGCCGGGGTCGTTCTTATCGGTATTGGGATAAAGATTTTGCTGGAACATCTTATTCAACATCGTTAGTATTTGGCAAATTGGAGTCTTGCAAAATAACAATTTGGCATACTTTTGATCAGAAAAAAGACGCTGCGCTGTTTTTTCTGGTTTTGCGTTTTTTGTCGTAAGTTTTTACGTTTAAGAATTTAATGCAATTTGATTTAATTTCAAATTCGTGTCAAAAATCAAATTGCATTAAATCAGGTATGCCAAACTGTCATTTTGCAAAAGTTTGGTTGGCAAGTTAAATTGCATGGAGGCAATATGATTGAATACCTGGAAGGTCTTAATCCGGTAATAGCGGCATTGCTGGCGGGGTGTTTCACTTGGGGTTTGACGGCATTGGGGGCAGGGACGGTTTTTTTTACAAAGAGGTTTAATCGGAAGTTTCTGGATTTGATGCTGGGTTTCGCCGCGGGTGTGATGGTCGCGGCAAGTTTCTGGTCATTGTTGGCACCGGCGCTGGAGATGTCGGAGGGTCTGAATATACCGAAATGGGTGCCGGCGGCGGTTGGTTTCATCATGGGCGGGGTGTTTCTGCGGGGTATTGATAAGGTTCTGCCGCATTTACATTTGGGCTATCCAAAATCTGAAGCTGAGGGTATCAAGACCTCGTGGCATCGCAGTACGCTGCTGGTTCTGGCGATTACTCTGCATAATATCCCTGAAGGTTTGGCGGTAGGTTTCGCGTTTGGTGCAGTGGGTGCTGGTTTGGAATCGGCGAATATGGCAGGTGCTATAGCATTGGCTCTGGGTATTGGTATTCAGAATTTCCCTGAAGGTATGGCTGTGTCCATGCCGCTTTTGCGTGAGGGCCTGTCTCGTAAGCGGGCATTTTGGTACGGCCAACTGTCGGGGGTTTGCGAGCCGATAGCGGCGGTTGTTGGTGCGGCGGCGGTTGTTTTCGCGGGCAGTATCTTACCTTACGCTTTGGCATTCGCTGCTGGGGCAATGATATTCGTGGTGGCCGAGGAGGTCATACCAGAAGCCCAGCGTGAGGGGAATGTGGACCTTGCTACGGGCGGAGTTATGATCGGTTTTACGGTAATGATGGTGCTGGATGTGGCGCTGGGATGATTTTTGGGGTTAGTTATTGGCCCCCTGTCAGCCTGATAATGAATGTAGGTGGTGTCTGGTCTGGGAGAATTTTGACAAACTTAACAGGCATACTGTTTGTTCATTGCGTCACGTTTCAGGAAATATAAGGTCTTTTATTTAGCGAAGTTAGGCTTTTTGTGCAATAAAGTTCAGTAAGGGCCTGCGGGATTGTGGAATATAGAATAGCAGGTTGGAAAATAAGGTTTTTTAATCTTGCGATAATTCAACAAGTTAGATTAAGTGGTCGATTTATATAGTGCTGGCATATAGCGTAATTGCTCATGCCGTAACGATGTGAAATGAATAACAAGGTTTGGGGCATGGCTGATGGGCTGTGCCGAAATTAAGCGGGAATAATCCCGGCTGGAGAGCAACGATGGCCGAAACGATTGAATCTTTTGTCGCCAAACTGCAAAACGAAGGTGTAGAGGCAGGTCAGCAGGCTGCTGAACAAATTCGTCAGGAAGCCGAAAAAGCGGCCCAGAAGACCGTCCAGGACGCCCAAGCTGAGGCGGAGAAGATAATCTCCGGTGCCAAAGCTGAAGCGTCCCAGATAATCGAACGTGGCAAAACCGAGCTGGAGCTGGCCTCCCGCGATACGGTAATGCGTCTGCGTGAGACTCTGGAAGGGAACCTGGGCAATGTTTTGGCCGGTCCGGTTGAAGAAACCTTGAGCGATACCAGTTTTCTGAAGGAAATAATGCACAGTATCGCCATGGAATATGTCAAGGCCGACATCGAAGCCAAGGGCGATGTAAAAATCAAGGTCAACCCGGAAATTCACAAGGCTCTGGCCAACTGGGCCATCAAGGAGCTTCGCGAGTTGTCGCAGTCTTCGAAATCCTGTCTGGATTTCAAGGCAACGCTGCGTCAGGCGGGCTTTGAGTTTAATGTGTCCGGCGCGACGATCGAAGTTACGCAGGAATCGGTAGTATCGACCCTGCGTGAACTGGTCAGCCCGAAACTTCGGGAAGTTTTCGATAAGGGCACGGGCAAAGCTTAACATTTAACGGTTATAAATATGAACTCAGACAATTACTATCTGATAACCGCCCTGGAAGACCTTTCCGGCATTGATGCTGATGCAACGATGACCGGTGTGGAACTGCTGGAATCGCTGCGTGATAATACCGCGGCGTGGGAGCAGGTTCGAGCAATTCTGCTGAGCGACGATATATTGCAGCGTGAAGCGGTATTGGCCGGCGAGATTGAAAAGGTGAGCGGCAATGTGCTGAGTGAATCCCAGATTCGCAATGAAGAACCACTGCCGGAATATCTGCTGGAAGAGGCGATTAAGGATACCGGTCGGGCAGGGACAGATTTGCTCTGGCAGGAATATTATGGTTATGTACGGTCGGTGGCTTCGGCTACGGGCAGTAATTTTCTGGAACGCTGGGTGGGATTTGAAGTTTCTCTGCGTAACGCTCTGGTGGAAGCTCGTGCCAAGGCGTTGAAGCTTTCGGCTGAAGGGTATCGGGTGGCAGAGGCTTTAGGCGAATGTGATGTTGATTTTAACAGTGTGCTGGGCGAATGGTCAGCGGCGGCGGACCCTCTTGCGGGAATGCAGGTGCTGGATAAAGCTCGGTGGAACTGGTTAATAGATAATGACGCGTGGTTCAGTTTTGACAATGATGAGCTGGCAGCTTATGCGGCCAAACTCATGCTGGTACAACGCCGGCAGCGGATGAATACCGCTCAGAATCAGGTCTGAACGTAGACAAAAAATGACACACCCAGTTGCGAGGGCAACCCTGTGGAAGGTAAAATTGTTTCAGTATCCGGCAATCTGGTAATCGCCGAGGCCCATGGTCAGGTGATGCAGAACGCGGTGGGCTATTGTCACCGCTCCGACGGCGCTCAGTTATTGAGTGAAGTAATTCGTATTCGCGGTCGTCTGGCTGACTTGCAGGTGTTCGAGGAAACTCGCGGCCTGAAAGTGGGCGACCGGGTTGAGTTCCACGAAGACATGCTTTCGGTCATGCTCGGCCCGGGCCTGTTAGGTCAGGTTTATGATGGGTTGCAGAACCCTCTGCATGAGCTGGCGGAAAAGGTTGGTTACTTCCTCGTACCGGGCCAGTATATTGATGGTCTGCGGGCTGACAGCCAGTGGGATTTCACTCCTACGGCCAAGGCAGGCGATACCGTCAAGCCGGGCGACACGATTGGTACGGTGCCGGAATCCATGTTTACGCATAAGATAATGGTTCCCTTCGCGTGGCGGGGCAGCTTCAAGATTGAAAGTATCGTTTCGGCGGGCTCGTACAATATCAGTGACGAGATGGCCACGGTAACAGATGAAAGCGGCGAGAAACGGGTTATCAAAATGGTTCAGAACTGGCCGGTGAAGCTGGCGTTGAACTGCTCCAAGCGTCGTCTGCTGCCGGAAGACCCTCTAATAACGCAGGTGCGTATCGTGGATTCGATGTTCCCGGTGGTTCGGGGCGGCACGTATTGTATTCCGGGTCCTTTTGGTGCGGGCAAGACGGTTTTGCAGCAAATCACCTCTCGTTACGCTCAGGTTGACATCATTATCATCACGGCTTGCGGCGAACGTGCCGGTGAGGTAGTTGAAACTCTGCGTGAGTTCCCGGAACTGACCGACCCGCGTACGGGCAAGAGTCTAATGGAACGTACGATAATTATTTGTAATACATCGGCGATGCCGGTTGCGGCTCGTGAAGCATCAGTATATACGGGCGTTACTCTGGGTGAGTATTACCGTCAGATGGGGCTTAATGTTCTGCTGTTGGCGGACTCGACCTCTCGCTGGGCTCAGGCAATGCGTGAGTTGTCGGGCCGACTGGAAGAAATTCCCGGCGAAGAAGCGTTTCCGGCTTATCTGGAAAGCCGTATCGCCAGCTTCTATGAGCGGGCGGGCATGTTGGAATTTGAAAACGGCGAGACAGGTTCACTGACAATCGGCGGGACGGTATCTCCGGCAGGTGGTAACTTTGAAGAGCCGGTAACTCAGGGTACCCTAAAGGTTGTGGGTGCTTTCCACGGTCTTTCGCGGGCCCGTTCTGACGCTCGTCGTTATCCGGCGATTGACCCGCTGGATTCCTGGAGTAAATATCCGGGTGTAATTGAGCCGAAAAAAATGGCTATTGTGCGGGCTCTGCTGCGTAAAGGCCATGAAGTAACCCAGATGATGACGGTTGTCGGCGAGGAAGGGACTTCCAAGGAAGATTTCATGACCGCCTTGAAGGCAGAGTTTTTCGATAACTGCTATTTGCAGCAGAACGCTTTTGATGAAGTTGACTCAGCGACTCCGGCAGAACGCCAGAGATTCGTATTTGATAAGATTCTGGAAGTGGTTGACCTGGAAATTGAATTTGATACCAAAGACCAGGGCCGTCAGATTATGGTCGGCGTTTCCGACCTGTTCCGTAACTGGAACTTTGCGGCTCTGGACAGTGACGAATATAACAAAATTCTGGGACAGATAGATGATTTCATCGCCAGGAAAGGGCGTCAGGCATGAGAAAGTACTTTGACAAAATTACCAAAATCGCCGGTAACGTAGTAACTGTCACGGCATCGGGCGTAGGCTACGATGAGCTGGCAGTAATCAGCACCGGTCGCGGTGAGTCGCTGGCCCAGGTAGTTAATCTGGAAGGTGACCAGGTGAGTTTGCAGATTTTCGCTGGTACTCAGGGTGTATCGACGAACGACCGGATTCGTTTCCTGGGTCGTCCGATGCAGGTTCCCTTCTGCGATGATTTGCTGGGCCGGATTTTCAACGGTTCCGGTAAACCCCGCGATGGTCGCCCGGAGGTACAGGCAGACCCGGTGGAAATTGGTTCTCCGGCTGTCAACCCGACCCAACGTCGTATGCCCGACCAGATGGTCGAAACCGGTATTCCGATGATTGATATTTTCAACTCGCTGGTAGAGTCACAGAAGCTGCCGATTTTCTCGGTGGCGGGTGAACCTTACAATGAGTTGCTGGCGCGTGTGGGACTTCAGGCACAGGCCGATGTCATTATTCTGGGCGGTATGGGTTTGCGGCATGACGATTACCTGAAATTTCGCCAGACGTTTGAAGACGGCGGCGTGCTGGGTCGTACGATTATGTACATTCATACAGCCGCTGACCCGGTGGTGGAATGTCTGCTCGTGCCGGACCAGTGCCTGGCGGTGGGCGAACAGTTTGCTTTGCAGGGCAAGAAGGTCCTCGTACTGCTGACCGATATGACCGCGTTCTCCGACGCTATGAAGGAAATCGCGATTGTTATGGAACAGATTCCGTCAAACCGTGGTTATCCGGGCGATTTGTATACGCAGTTGGCCCGTCGTTATGAAAAGGCGGTCGACTTTGACGGGGCCGGCTCGATGACCTTGCTGGCTTGTGTTACCATGCCCGGTGATGACGTAACTCACCCGGTTCCGGATAATACCGGTTACATTACCGAAGGTCAGTTCTATCTACGTAACGGACGTATTGAACCGTTTGGTTCACTTTCACGTCTGAAACAGCAGGTCAACGGCAAGAGCCGCGACGACCATCGGGCGATTATGGACGGCTGTATTCAGTTGTACGCTCAGTGCCGTGAAAGCCGCGAGAAACGTGATATGGGTTTTGAGATGTCGCGTTGGGATGGTTCGCTGCTGAAATACGGTGAACTGTTCGAAGAACGGGTAATGTCGCTTTCGGTGAATATTCCGCTGTTTGAGGCGCTCGACCGCTGCTGGGAAATTCTGGCAGAGTGTTTCGAGCCGGCAGAAACTGGTATTCGTCGTTCGATTATCGAAGCTCACTGGCCCAAGGAACTCACTCCGGCTTAATACTTTGCATAATACGTACAAGTGCGAAAGTTACAATAGACAATGGCAAAAATTAAACTTACCAGACCGGAACTCAAGCGGCAGCGTGATGTTTTAACGCGATTTCAGCGTTATCTACCCATGCTCAAGCTGAAACAGCAGATGCTGCAAAGTCGTATCCGCGAGATTCAAAAGAAATATCTCGAGCTTGAGAAGCAGACCGAAGCGGCCCAGAAGAAGTTTGACGCTTATCAGAAGATTACTTCTGATTTGGCGGGTATCAATCTGGCAGAGCTTTCGGCTTGCAGTAAAATCAACTCCACGCGGCTCAATATCGCAGGCGTAAATATTCCCATTTATGAAAGTGTGGAATTTCCAGAGGTGAATTACAGTTTGTTTGGTACGCCGGCCTGGGTCGATAGAGCCCTGCTCGATTTGCGGGATGTCAATGAACTCAAGGCCCAACTGCAAATTGTCAAAGAACAATATGAACTGCTGCAGCAGGAGCTGACCAAGATTATTCAGCGGGTAAACCTGTTTGAAAAGGTCAAGATTCCTGAGGCCAAAGAAATTATCCGGCTCATCCGCATTAAGCTCGGCGATGAAATGACCGCCGCGGTTGGTCGCGGTAAGATTGCCAAGGGCAAGATTCCCGAAACCAACACCTACAGCGATTTTGAGGATGAACTGAAACCGGAGGCGCAGGTGTCATGATAGAGAAAATGCTCAAAACTTATGTCGCGGTTCGCAATGGTGACCATGACAAACTGCTGACCAAACTGGGAAACCTGGGCGTCGTGCATCTCAAGCCGATTGACCCAAGTCAGGCAGTCGCCGAAGAAAAAATCCTGTCACAGTTAGAACATATCCATCGCGCCTTACAGATTCTGGAAGCTACCGAACCCCAGGGAGTTGCCCCGGATATCGACCCGGTTGAGGCCGCTAATGAAGTTTTCTATATTCAGCGTCAACATGCTGAGTACGAAAGCCGTCTGGCAAGTCTGCATCGGCAAATCGAACAGATTCACGTCTGGGGCGATACCAGGCTGGAACAGCTCGCCGCTCTTAAAGAAGCGGGGCTTGATGTCAAGGTAGCTTTGCTGAACGCTGAGGATATTGCCAAGGTTAAGGCTGACTGCATTGAGGTTATTGTCGATGAAGAAGATGTTCAACAGTTGGTGATGGCTGTCAAACGTGACGGAGAGGTCGAGTTCCCGGAAGAAGCCCATGTGCTTGCTCTGCCGGACCGTGACGCCCCTTCCATCCGTGAAGAAGCTCACCAGATTGATGCTGAAATCAAAAAGGACCGGCAGCGTTTGCACGAGCTGGCCCATCTCGAAGATAAAATCAGGGGACAGGAACTCATTTACCGCCAGAAGGCTTCGTTTAGCAAAGCTCGCCGCGGTGCTCTGGAAAACAGCGATTTGTTCGCGGTTCAGGGTTGGGTGCCTGCTCATCAGGGCGAGACTCTGGCCGAGCAACTCAATGCCGACGGTCTTAATGCCGCGGTCCAGTGTTTTGAACCGCTGGAAGAAGAAGACCCGCCCACGCTGGTGGTCTATCCCAAATGGGCCCAACCTATCAAAGCTCTGTTTCAGGTGCTGGGCACGACTCCGGGTTATCGGGAATACGACCTGACCCCGTTTTTTATGCTGGCTATGCCCATCTTCACCGCTATGCTGGTTGGTGATGCCGGTTATGGTCTGATATTTATGCTGGCGGGCCTGTTCAGCTATAAAAAATTAAAAAAAGTTGCCGGCGCACCCGCTCCGCAATTGATTATTATTTTTGGACTGGCAACCTTTATCTGGGGCGTTATTACCGCGAATTATTTTGGTGTCGGCCCTGCCGATGTCCGCGGCTTATCAGAAGGTCTAGCCGGCGTAATGCAATCGCTGGGACTGCTCTGGCGTGAAGATGCCGAGACAGGTCGCAACCTGGTGATGCAGGTGAGTTTTATTATTGGCTGTATTCACCTTATGCTGGCTCATTTGCGGCGTCTGGTGGCCTTCTGGCCCAATCAGCTGGCCTTGGCGGAAATCGGCTGGTGCATGTTCATCTTCTCGATGTTCACACTGGTATGGCTGATGTTCTTCGGACCGCTTATCCCGACAAATATCACCGTCGGACTGCTCGTAGCGGGCTGGGTGATTATCGCCCTGTTCTGTCACCCGGTAAAAAATCCCGTCAAACGGATAGCGATCGGCGTACTGAGCAATCTGATGAGTATATCCAACGCGTTTGGCGACATGATGAGCTATATCCGTCTGATGGCGGTAGGTTTGGCCAGTTATTATATCGCTTCGGCGTTTAACGGCCTGGCAGGCGGTGTCGCCGGCTCGATGGCAGGTGCCGGGATTATCTTTGCCATACTCATTCTGGTCGCTGCCCACGCGTTGAATATCATTCTTTGTCTTATCGCGATTTTCGCACACGGTGTGCGACTTAATATGTTGGAATTTTCTAATAATGCCGGCGTGCAGTGGTCCGGCGTACCGTTCAGTCCGTTCCGGAACATCTGTTCGGAGACGTAAATTCAATAGTGCTTAAAGCACTGCCTTCGTTCGCTCGATAAATGTTATACAAGCAATGAAGAATAAATTACTAACTTAGGAGTAATAAAAATGGACATGACCTGGCTTGGACAATTGGGATTCGCTTTACCTCTGGGTTTGGGTGCTATCGGCAGTGCCCTGGGCATTGGTGCCGCGGGACGTGCCGCAGCCGGAGCCTGGGCCAAAGAAGCCAAAGCCGGCAAAGGTATGAACTTCTTGTATGTGGCTTTGACGGGTATGCCCCTGTCGCAGACCATCTACGGGTTCCTGGTAATGCTTATCATTCTCAAGACCAATGTTTACAGCCCTGAATTCATGGCTGCCAACGCTGGTGCGATTTTCAGCATCGGTTTAGCCGCTGGTCTGGGTGAGTTGTTCAGTGCCTGGATGCAAGGTGCCATCGGTGCCGCCGGTATCCGGGCCATGAGCGAAGCAGATGGAAAACCGTTCACCAATACCATGATCGCCATGGGTATTGCTGAAACCGTCGGTATTTTCGCCTTCGTGTTCATGTTTATGATGATGCCGTAAGGCCGATACGAACACACGAATAGATTGACCTTTCCAAATGAGTCAGTCGAGCAGGGTTACTCTGTATCAGAGGCCCGGCCCGGCTGGCTCATTGTTTTGGCCTATCACCAACCATCGGCAAATCAGGCGTGAGCGTTACGATAATCACGCGGCGAATAACCGAAATACAATTTGAAATTACGCGAAAAATGATAAGGGTCATCAAACCCCACCAGCACGGAAATACGTTTGACCGTCAAGCCGGTTGTCAAAAGCAGAACCGCCGCCTTGCCGCATTTCAGCCGCATGATGTATTCACGCGGACTGGTATTAAGATATTGCCGAAAAAGCCGCGACAGATGACGCACCGTAATATCAAATTCCTCTGCCACCTCATGCGGCAAAAATATCGTGGAATAGTTATCATCGATATATTTTTTACAGTTTTGACAGGTCTGCACCGAAAGCGAAGACGAGCCGGAAACATGCGTTTTGCGGGCTAATTCCAGCAGAATAATTCTCAGGTAATAATTGCAAATCTGATGGCAGTTAGGACTTTTCTCCAGCGCCTTATTGAAAACTGTCTGAGCCAGTTGTATCAGTTGCGGATACTCCTGCGTCTCGACCACATAATTCTCAAACAGTTCCGTCCGCTCAAAAAACCGCGAAGCCTGCCCTCCCTTGAACGCCAGAAAAAAATGCTCCAACGGATACTTCGGCTGCTCACAGCGATAATGATGAGCGACTCCCGGCGTAAATCCGCCGACATAATTCTTTTTCAGGACATGCCTCTGTCCCGCAATAGTCAAAACACAGTTGCCCTTGAGCGGAAACTCCAAAACATGATAAGGATAAGAAGCCCGCGAAATTTCAAAATCACTGTTGCAGACCTCATGCCCGCCAAAAACCAACGTCAGCTCCGGGTCCTCATCGGCCCTGTCGAAATAGAAATACCGCGACTGCTGAATACTCCCTTCCAGGCATTCGGGATATTCACCTCTCAATTTCTCGCCGTTTGCCGCCTTTTCCATAACCCAAAACCACCTTCCGGGCCCGCTCGCCCCATGTTACGTTTATCCATCATTATGGCCTGTCTATCCATTTTAGTCAAGGGCTAAATCGGCTAGGCTGGTTAACGTGATTTTTGGCCTAAAGAAACAAACTGAGAACCAAAGCAAGTAGAGTAAAAACAAATATGAAAAACGCGATTATCGGCCAATCAGGCGGCCCGACATCAGTGATTAACGCTTCCCTCGCCGGGGTAATCGACGGGGTACGCCAAGGCAGCGGCATCGACAAACTCTGGGGTATGAGATTCGGAATCGAAGGATTCATGAAAGGCGACATGATCGACCTTTCCAGCCAAAATCCTGGCATCGTAGAAGGCCTCAAAACCACCCCTTCCAGCGCCCTGGGCTCCTGCCGCTACAAACTCAAAGACCAGGACCTGCCAGCCGTCCTGAAAATGCTCGCCCAACACGAAATCCACTATTTATTCCTTATCGGCGGCAACGATACCATGGACACCATCTGCCGCGTCGAAGCTTATGCCCAAAAACAAGGCTACGACCTCCGCGGCATCGGCATCCCCAAAACCGTTGACAACGACTTGTTCGGCACCGACCATACGCCTGGCTTCGGCAGTGCCGCACGTTATATGGCCCTGTCGGTCGCTCAGGCCGGCACCCTCGCCCGCGACATGCGTAAGGTCGATCAGTTCTCAGTCTTCCAGTGCATAGGCCGCGAAGCCGGCTGGCTCGTCGGAGCAACCGCCGCAGGCAAACGAACCGCCGATGACGCACCACATATCATGTGTTTTCCGGAGAGGCCCTTCGAGAAAGCTAAATTCCTCAAGAACGTAAAAAACTGCTACGATAAGCACGGTTTTGCTTACGTTATCTGCGGCGAGGGCATCTGCTACGCCGACGGCACCTGCGTTTCCTCATCCCAAACCCAGGACAAGTTCGGCAATGTCGAATTTGGAGCCATGGGCGGCACCAGCGTCGCTATCGTACTGCATCGTATGATTGCCGACGAGTTCGGTTTCCGCGGCGAATTTCAGATTACTGAATCGCTACCGATGTGTGCTGCTGACCGTGCTGTCCAGTCTGATACTGACGAAGCCTTCCTCTGCGGCCAAAAAGCCGTCGAACTCGCCCTGAGCGATACCACCGGCGTTATGGTGACTCTCCAACGCGAACCGGGGGCCGAATACAAATGCACCACCGGCACCATACCACTCAATGAAGTCGCTATCAAGGCCCGCCCCCTGCCCGATGAATACATCAACGCCGAAGGAAATTTCATAACCGATGAATTCCTCGAATATCTCAAACCGCTCGTTGGCCCAATGCCCGAATACGTTAAACTGGAAAACAATAAATAATAAAAGGGAACCAAAAATGAAAAAAGAAGAACGCTACATTCAATTCTCACTGACACGGGAAATGATGGAAACCCCCGACATTATCAGAAATTTCAAACTCGATAATGGCCAGAAGGTTACCGAAGCCATCAAACAAACCAAACGCGTTTACTTCACCGGCGAAGGCTCCAGCCGAATCTTCCCCGCTAAAAACGCTATCTACAATTCCCGCAAAAGCGGCAGCAATATCGAAATGTTCTGCTCCGGTGCCCGCGAAGGTGCCGAGTTCAAGCTCAGCGATTACGTCGCCTTTGGCGCATCCAACAGCGGCTCAACCCGCGAGGTCATCGAACTGTTCGACAACCTACGTAAACAAGGCCACCAGAACCTTTATGCCCTGACCGCCCGCGAAAACACCAAACTCGCCGAACGTTCTCAACAGACCTTCGTACTCAGTTGCGGCTGGGAACAAGCCGTTGCCGCCACCAAGAGCGTTGCCGAACAGGGACTTTTCTATCAGGAGCTGCTGGCCCAGACCGCTGGCAAAACCATCACCTCTGAACTCAGCACCGCCGCCGATGCTGTCGAAGCAGCCCTTGGCACAGAAATCCCTGCCGACATCATCAAGGCTATCAGCCAGGCCGGAACCATCCATTTCGCAGGCCGCAACGACGGTGTCGCCGAGGAACTAACCCTCAAAACCAACGAAATCACCCGCCGCAAAAGCGATTTCCTCGAAGGCACCTACGCCGTTCATGGTATCGAAGAAGTTATGAACCCCGCCGACGTCGTTATCGTCATTGACCCCTTCCCAGCCGAACAGGACAAACTTCAGGAAACCCTCGTACAGGGCGTGGGCCTCCAGGTCATCGCCATAAGCACCAAACAAACCCAATTCCCCACCATTCTGATTCCCGAAGCCGGTTCACTTCAGAATTATGTTTATCTCGCCGCCGGCTGGAACATCCTGGTGGAAGTCGGCATGGCCCTGAAGGTCAATCTCGACAAAGCCGAACGCGCCCGAAAGGTCGGCAACGAATATACCCCGAACGCTTAATGTGAAAGAGTCGCATTGTTTTCCGGAGTTTGCTGCTGGTTTTCCCGAGGCAGTGGCAAACTCCATTTTTTTTGTATTGTCCCAAAAGCTGGGGAAGCAAAATGCGTTTAGCGCTTATGGGCTGCCGGCAGGCCAACCGAGAAGGCCCCAGAGTTACCCAGGGCTTCCTGCCGTATAGCCGGAAACACAGTGGTTGAAAATGCACCAAACCGGCTTGCTGTTGAGGCTATCTCATAATCGATGTAACCTTGAGATAATTCAGAGCATCGTTATAGGTGTAGTTTGCCAGCCAGAATATCGGTGTACCGGTGGTCTGGGCCGCAGCCGGCAGGACAGCCAGGAAATCTCCCCAGGTGCTGACCTCGACGGCGTAGTCGGTGCTGTAGAACCCATCGGCCCTTTCGTATAGGCTGGGCAGTGAATGTATTATGGGCTTGCCCGCGGCAAGTGCTTTAACCGGAACACCAAGGACATCATGAGTCGATTGCTTGAAGGGGCTGCTCGCTCCGACAGAGTAGTAGGAAATTTCGTAGATTCCCAAAGACGCCGCCGAGCTGGACACGGCAACTTCGTAATGACTGTTGGCAGTGTAGAAATTGCCCGCCGCGATATTACTCCAGACTGCCTGGCCGGAAGTGCCCGCCGTTAGGTAATGAGTTGACGCGCCAAAGCGATAAAAATATATCAGCGACGAACTGCTGTTGATGCCCGATATTTCATCACCGTTGGAGCTTTGGCCGTCGAAATTGCCCGCCGCTATTTTGGTCAGGTTAGCAGCGCCGGTAGTCGTAAGTGTCCACGAAGTTTCTGTTGGCTTGCAGAAATTAATAGTTGACGACCCACCGGTATAAATAACCGCGATTTCATCGTTAGAGTCCGTTGCGGTGCGGAAATTACCGGCGGTCAAATCGACAATTTTAGTCGTATTGCTGGTCAGCAGGGTAACACTGGCATCCTTCCTGCCCCGGCCAAATACATAAACCGGATAATATCCACTCACCGCGGAAGAATGAACCGCCGCGATCTCATCGCCTGCCTCAACAACACTGTATGTTCCGACCAGATTGACAAAATTCCCCGCTGTAATTGCTTCCCATTTCGTAGTGCTCCGCCCGCACCGACTGAACTCGATACCATTGCTGTCATACATGATAATAGAATAGTAATCCGTACTGCCCAGTCGCGAGACGGGAGTATCCCAGATAACCGCAATTTCATCACCGGGAATATCAACCCAGTAATCCCCGACCGCTATGTCAATAGGTGTGGCACCGGTGGCATAGACATCCTTCATATTATTAGGCAAAAGCCAGCCATCCGCGACCTGCTTGAGGTCGTCAATATCGACATCGCTGTCATAGTTAATGTCGGTTTTGTTGCAGAAATCATTATCAATATCGCAATTGGAACTCATCCATTGCTGCGACAAAATACTTATATCCTGAAGATCAATAAACTGATCCCCCGAAATATCAGATACCCGATTAACAGAACTAATCAGCATAGAATCCTCAGTGACCACCGTAGCAGGCCCGCTATAACTCTGATAATCTGGGGCCCCATAATCAGACCGAACATGAATGAACTTGTCGGACTCAGCGATATTGCCGTTGAGATCATCCTGATAGGTGAACCAGTTGGAGGATAGCTGCTGTAATCTGAAGCGACAAACCAGTAATAGACATTGTCGCCCGCCTGATCGTTTATGACATTTTCGGTAAGGCTGTAAAATACACAGTGCAGAACAAAGGGTAAATCAACATTACTGAAGGTATTCGAACGGAAAGTGTTGCCGGGACAGTTGATTTTGAAACCAATATCGGTGTTAGTGATAGTGTTATTTTCAAAGAGATTATAGCTCACATAATCACGTCCTTCGCCGGTAAGATCGTATCCATCGCTGCGCCCCATACGCCCGCCGATATCATAAGCCACGGAGTAGCCGTTGAAGGTATTGCCGCGCAGAATATTATCATGAGGAGAATGTTCTCGATAGGTGTCTTCCTCGCCCATATTGTGATAAAACTTCACACCGCAATGATAGGAGCCGCCTTCGGAAAGCTGATGCGTATTATTTTCTATCAAAGTTTCGTATGCGGTATCCATAGCAATATCACCATAATTGCCGACCTGTTCGATATGGTTATCCTGGAAGGCATTATTGATAATATAATTGCGGCCGGAACCTGCTCCACAGTACATGCCGCCCTTGAGCTGCTGTTTTATGCCGCAATTCTGAACAGTGGCATCGCTGCCGCTCAGATAGACCCCCCATTCATTGCGACGAAAATCACAATCATCAATAACCAGAGGATGATAACTGCCGCTGCTCCGGAAACTGGTACGGATAGCCTGCACGAACCCCTTCATCCATAAATTACGAATAACAGTCGGACCGTATGATGAACTATAGCCCTGAGAAATACGAAAACAATTATTCAACCCAAAGAGTTCATCCCAAAGATCATACCACCGCCACGACGAGTATAATTGTGTTAACGAGGGATCGTCAGGTCTAACATCAATAAACACCCCATTCCCATCGAATGTTTTACCCCGACCGGCATTATCAAAATAAAAGATTCGTCCAGTTTCATGTTCGGAGACGTCGGGTTTCCAGGGGTTGGCGGAGCCGCCTCGATCGACTAGAGTCACATCGCAATCGATGTCGAATTGTTTGACTAATTTGCTTCCGGAATACCAGGCTGCCCATCGGGTGGTGTTCCAGGGGTCGAAGTCTCCGCCGCCTGAGCCTAGTACGCTGGCGACGGAGAGGGCTGATGCGGTTTGGGTCAGCAGCAGGGTAAGTGCCCAGGCCAGGGTGATGCAGGCGTGTTTTAACTTGTTATTAAATAATGACTTGCAATGGCGATCGCGATTGCTTATAGACATATTCACCGTCTCCTTTATCCTGTTAATACACTGTTTGTCTCTATGCTTTATATCGGCATAAAGACCGGCTAATTCATATATTATAGGAATTTTGGAGTTCACATACAAGCTAAATGTCTTTTTGCAAACGTTTAAGTATATTGCATTGTGCCTTCTCGAAAGATGCGTTTATCGCTTTGGAGGCTTCGGGCAGGAGCTGGGTTTCGTCGTTCATTTTCTCCTGGAATCCGCCCAAGCAAAAGTTGCTATCCCCTTGGAATCACGAAGGATAGCCCAACGCAGGCGGGCGACCCGATCGCCGTGTTTCCGGCTATACGACAGGAGGACCTGGGTAACTTTGGGGCCTTCTCGGTTGTCCCTCCGATAACAGATTTGAAAAGGGTCTGATAAATTGCTGTCATTTTGCGTAAAATTCATTTGTAAGAGACTAAAAAAGCCCGTCGCCCTGCCCGCCCGGTACCGCAATATAATACTCTAGACACGCCAACATTCAACAATAACCAGCAATTGTACTTTTTTGTGCTAAAAAAAAGTTTGTTTGTCGGATTGTTCACGCATTAACTGTGTGTTAGAATTCAAACGTGAAGGATAAGAAATTCATCATAATAGCCATCCACAAAAGGAGCATAATTATGTACCGACCCAAAGGATTCACCTTGGTGGAATTACTCGTAGTGGTCGCTATCATCGCCCTGCTGGTTTCGATTCTCCTGCCGGCATTGGGACAAGCCCGCGAACAAGCCCGTCTGGTCGTCTGCCTGTCAAACCTCAGACAGGTCGCACTCGGAGCACTCGCCTACGAATCCGACAACGACAGACTGCCCTTGCATTGCTGGGAAAACAACCCCTTTGCCCTGCCCAAACAGGTCACCTGGGGCTCCAGCTCACCCAATTCCGATGTCAGGCCGCTGTACAAAGACTATCTCGACATTAACTACTTTAAATGCCCCTTCCTGCCCGAATGGAAAAGAAGCATGGAAGACATCGGCACCGGCTACAATGTCTACTCCGACTACGTTATCTGCGGAGGATACTGGGCCAATCTCCCCAAAGGCAATACCTGGTTTCAGGTTGACACCGCTAACAAATCACAGTTGTTCACCCAGTCCTTCCGTTACTGGACCTACGAGGGAAAAAGATTCAACGTACTGTTCGGCGACTGTCTTTGGAAAAGGCGGGCCGCTTCTGAGCTGCGAACCAACCACAAAGGCAAAGACAGCTATAAACTGCTTGAATATACTACCAGTAATTCTCCAAACTGGGTTGAATCCTTCTATCATCTGACTTACACCGACACCACACTTCCCGAGTATCTGTCCAAACAAAAAGCTAATTACGTCTTTGGCGATGCCAGCGCTCAAACCTTCCCCGGCGACGATGAGCAACTCGTGGACATGCTCGTCAGAAGAAGTGACAACAACTATTCATACTATCTGCCCTACAGACAATAATAGATCAACACTCAAGGGAGCTAAAAGGTTTTGAAGAAATTTGTTGTATTAGTTTTACTTCTTGCGGCATTGAGCATTAACGCCCACGCGGAAGACCTGGCCTTGTGGCAATGGCTTGACTATCCTCTCGGCACCATCAGCCAGGCCCAGGACAGCATCGCCGGCCTGACCGCCCAGGTTATCACCCGCGGTTCAAACCCCACCGCCCAGGTCAACAAAAACACCTGCTGCGGCTCCATTATTATCCCCAACGCCTTCTCCGACGCCGACTCAACCAACATAATGCTAAAGGTCGAAGACAGCGACATACTCACCGGCCACGATAACGGCAACGCCGGCTTCAGCTCACTCACCATCGAAATTGAGTTCATGCCCTACCTGCTCAAACAAGCCCAGATCGTCCGCAAAACCGAAGCTAGCACTAACGTGGGCTATCAGGTTTATATGACAGAAGAAGGTAAAGTAGGTTTTTCACTCGCCGGCGACCTCGGCGACGGCGGAGTGGTTTCCCGCAATATCGCCGAAACCGGCAAATGGCATAAAATAATCGCGACCTGGGAAAACCGCTTCGAAAACTATAATACCCAGATCATCCTCGACGGCATCGTCAGTCGTGCCACCACCACCATCGGCACCCTGACCGACACAACCTACCCATTGACCATAGGCGGCCTCTACCGCTCAGCGACCAACTTCGGGCAGTTCTTCTCCGGCGAAATACGCAAAATACTAATCTCCACCGACAGGCCTCGCCTGCTCGACATCCGCGGGGCCTGCGACCCGCTCGAAACCATCATCCCCACCGGCTCTCATCTCGAAAATCAGCCCGGTTATATCAGCAGCGAATTTATTTACGAAATCCCCAAACATCCCGAATGCCACGCTTCGTCCATAACCGACCTCGGTAACGGCCAACTCGCCGCAGTCTGGAACGGCGGAACCTGCGAAGGACATATCGACTTTTTCGCTTGGTATTCCCGCTACGACGGCACTGCCTGGTCCGAACCGGTCATCCTCGCCCGCGGCCCCATGCATTTCCCCGACAAAGACACCATCGTAAACCCCGTCATCTTCAAACACTCATCCGGTAAAGTATTATTCTTCTACAAAATCGGCACCCTGACTGACGGCATCACCGGACGTATGAGAGTGTCAGAAGACAACGGCCAAACCTTCGGGGCAGTCATCAATCTTCCCGCCGGAATCATGGGCCCCAGCAAAAACAAACCCATAGAACTATCCAACGGCGACATCCTCTGCCCCTCAACCAGCAGACAAATGGAAATAACCTCAGACTTCGGCACCACCTGGCAAACCCGCACCGTGCCCAATAACGCCGCCTACGAAGGTGTCATCCAACCCACCGTGCTGCAATACCCAGGCGGCAAGCTCCAGGCCATCTTCCGCACTCAGGAAGACAACCTCGCCCAAAGCCTCTCCTTCGACGAAGGCAACTCCTGGTCCAGTCTGAACCTGACCAGCCTGCCCAGCAACAACTCTGGCATCGATGCGGCAACATTAGATGACGGCTGTCACCTGATCGTATACAACCACAGCTCAATCCCTTCCGGCAACTGGGGCGGCCCTCGCACACCCCTCAACCTCGCCCTGACAACCAACGGAACCACCTGGTACGCTGCCCTAGTCCTCGAGGACGAACCCGGCGAATATTCCTATCCCGCCCTAATCCAATCCGACGACGGATTAGTACATATCGTATATACCTGGCACAGACTAAGAATCAAACACGTAACCATCGACCCCGACCAACTCGTCCTGCAGCAGATAGTAACCGGTCAATGGCCCTGATACATGTAATTTAGCTAAGTTACTCAATAAACAATGGAACTTTTTTTAAGGAGAAAAATTATGAAAAAGATGATGATTCTGATGGCTGTTATGTTAATGGCCGCCCCGGCACTGGCCGCTAACTTTTGGACGGGAGCAGGCAGTGACGACCTCTGGACCAATCCCGACAACTGGAGCGGCTCCCAGCCCGACACCACTGAACAGCACAAGCTCCAGGGAGACCATGAAATCATTCAGGTAGTCTCCGGCGATGATATCTACATCAATAGAGCCATCATGATCGACGGTACTTCCGTCCCCGGCGGCCTCGACAACACCACCACAACTCTGGAAATGACCGGCGGCTCAGTAACCTGCTCGGGCTACTTCCAAGTCGGATATTTCAGCACCACCGCCGCCGACCCTAATCAAGGTGCCGTAATGGACCTTTCCGGCGACGCCTATTTCCAGGCCGGCACGCTTCAACTTGCCTATCGTAACAATGCGCTGATTAACATTTTCATCACCGACAATGCCCGAATGTACATCACCGGCACCTCAACCGGTTTTGTCTTCCCCGCTTCCTCAACGATCCTCGGCGAAGTCGCCCGCATCAACATTTCCGGCAACGGCGTAATGGAATTGAACAGCCTGGCCATGACTACCGGAACCAATGGCATTATCAACATTACCGAAGATGCCGCCCTCAAAGTCAAAGGCGATGTCGAAACCAGCCTTCTCGACCCGCTCTTTACCGAAGGCATGATAATCACCGACAACGGCAGCACAACTCCATTCGTCACCTATGACGGCACCTGGACCTGGGTACTCTCACCCAACAACAGCACCCTCGCCAAACCCAACACTCCCTCGCCCGCCGACGCGGCTACAACCTACACTATAGTCGAAGCAAGCTGGATTCCCGGCAATCCCGCCAACACCTGGGACATCTATATGGGCACCGACCCCGAAAACCTCGCTCTCGCCCAAGCCGGCCTGACAACCCCCGAATACAGCTTTACCAGCCTCGACTTCGAAACCACCTACTACTGGAGAGTTGACGAGCTGAACGGCGGAACCATTACCGGAGACACCTGGAGCTTCACAACTCGTGATTATGTACAGGTTTTCTGGTTCTCATATACCGACCAGCCTGCTCTCGAAGCCGAATGGTTCGCAGCCGAAAACGGCTCAATCGCCGTCAGTACCGACCCGGCCCGCGGCGGTTACGCAATGGCCCTCAGCTATGACAATACCTCATCGCCCTACCTCAGCAGTGCTGTTTCAGCCTCGTTCCCCTACGACGGCCAAATCACCTGCACCAACGGCGAAGCCATGAGCGTGTGGGTTTACGGCGGCACCGCCAACTCCGATGAACCGGTATATGTAACCCTCAGCGATGGCACCGCCACCGCCACGGTTGTTTGCGACATCCCCTACATCACCCAGATCGAAGACTGGACTGTATGGAACATCGACCTCGCCGAATTCACCGGCATCGACATGGACAGCATCGACACCATGACCATCGGCGTAGGCGACCCCGACAGCCCCGCCGCCAACGGAACCGGTACGATTTACATCGACAATGTAAATCTCTACCCCACCCGCTGCATCACTCAGCCCGCCGCCGACCTCACCAACGATTGCGTAGTGGACCTCGACGACTTCGCCGAAATGTCAGACCAGTGGCTCCTAAACGGCTGGTTCCCCCTCTAATTTGCCCGATTGAAAACCCGTGCCCCCTTCGTAATAACTCGCGAAGGGGGCACTTATTTTTACCTGATAATATTTTCTTCCCCGGAATATCCCCGCGTATTACACTTTTTTTTACATTGGAAAGGCCATACCATGTCACCCAGAACAATAATCATCATTGCGTCAGTTTTGATTACTTTTACCAATCAGCTTTTCGCCCGTGACCTCGCCCGCTGGAACTTTACCGAACCCGCCCCAAAGCCCGGCGTCTGGCTCGACAAGACCAACGGCCTTGCCACAAGTCTGCTCTCACCGGAAGAACAAACTGCCGATTCCCTTACTCTTAAAGATAACATGCTCATTGTCCCGGACAACAACATCCTCACCGGCCACAACAACAACGGCGACGGCCTTAAATCACTTACCATCGAGATCGAATTCAAAACTGACACTATCCAGCAATGCCAGCTCGTCCGCAAAACCGAAGGCTCATCAGACCTGGGCTATCAGCTTTTCATGGACAAACGCGGCCGCATCGGCTTCTACGTTTGCAGCCGTGAAGGCAAGCTCGGCAAAGTTATTTCCCGCAAAACCATCGAACCCGGAAAATGGCACAAAGTCACCGCCACCTGGGACAGCCGCTACGAATACTATAACGGCCAGATACATATCGACGGTTATATCGCCTGGGGCGGAAATCTACAGGTGTCAAACCTCACCAACTCCGACGCCCCGCTAACTATCGGCGGCCTCTATCGCGCTGAAGGAAACTACGGCCAATACTTCGACGGCCAGATCAAATCTCTAGCCATCTCCACCAACCGCCCTGAACTGCTCAACATCTCCGGCAAATGCGACCCCGAACCCGTCAAAGCCACCGGCGAACACCTGCTCAACCAGCCCGGCCTGCTCCGTAGTGAATTTATCTACCAAACCCCGCCTACCCCCGAATGCCATTCCTCATCGATTGTCTCCCTCGGCAACAACAAACTCGCCGCCGCCTGGTTCGGCGGTACCCACGAAGGCCACACCGACGTCGCCATATATTTCTCAACCTTCGACGGCCAAAAATGGTCCCAGCCCCGCGCCCTGGTCCGTTCCCCCCAGTACAATCAGGTCGCCCACATCACCCTTTTCAACCCCGTACTATTCAAACACTCATCCGGCAAGCTGCTCTGCTTCTACAAGGAAGGCTGGCTCGAAGAAATGGAATGCCGTCTGCTCACCTCCGACGATGACGGCCAAACCTGGTCCAAAGTTAAATACTACCACCCCGGACTCCATGGCCCCAGCAAGAACAAACCACTCGAATTGCCCGACGGCTCCTTAATCTGTCCTTCCGGCGGCGAGAAAATGGAGATAACCCCCGACCTCGGCGATACCTGGCAAACAGTTAATATCCCCAACCCGGACAATCTCTTCTTTGTTATCCAGCCCACAATCCTAACTCACCCGGACCAGTCCCTGCAAGCCCTGTTCCGCACCCGCGAAAATAAAATCGCCCAGTCATTCTCCCGCGACCACGGTCAGAGCTGGTCGCCGCTGGCGTTTTCCAATATGCCCAACAATAACTCCGGCCTCGATGCCGTCACCCTGCAAGACGGCCGCTTCCTGCTCGTCTACAACCACACCACCATCCCCGAAGGACGCTGGTCCGGCCCGCGATCACCCCTCAACGTCGCCGTCAGTAAAGATGGTGTAAACTGGCAAGCCGCCCTAATACTCGAAGATGAGCCCGGCGAATATTCCTACCCCGCCGTCATCCAGGACCAAAACGGAATCGTACAGGTCAGCTACACCTGGAAACGACTACGCATCAAATGGGCCTCAATAGACCCCCAAAAACTAATCCTCCGGGACTTACAGGACGGCCAATGGCCTCAATCTTTTTAGCAATTCCGTAACACTTTAGCCAAGTGAAGCAGAGAACTCCGCGAGTTTTGGCAATTTGCCGGTTTTGATGTATGTTCGCAGGGCTTTTTTGATGGTAGCAACCGGGTTTAGGCCGCGTTGTTTCAGGGTAAAAAACACGCTCATCAGCACCGATTGCGTTCGGGCTCCACGGTCGCTGCGGTTGTTATAGCTGTTCTTTCGCATGATCACCGCGCCGCGAATGCTGCGTTCGCCAAAATTATTATCGAACGGCACCTCGCGATTGCTCAGAAAAGTGAACAGCTCATCATGATGGCGTTTCAAACGCTTAATCAACCGCTGAGCTTCCTTGTTCGACCACTCATGCGCGATAATAAGATCCAAGCGTTTTTCGATTCGTTGGCAGCGCCGCTGGTAAACCGTCGCATCCAGTTCATCGATGCGTTTACGCAGGCGTATCGCGTCGCGAATTAATCGTTTGAGTTTTTTGGAGAACCTCGGCCAATCGCCGCTGTGGTCTTTGGCTTTCCAGACTCGCTCCAAATCACGCAGTAAGTGAACCAGGCACTTTTGTTTGGCGCATGACAATACATTGTAAGCATACCAGAAGTCACTTACGAACACGCCGTTGAAACATTCTTTGATAAATTCCAAAACCACCGGCCCGGCCCGCGACTGCTCGACCGTAAAAATCGTGGCTTGATGGCTGGTAAAGCACCATAACCAATGCGTTTTACCGTTTACCCGCCAGCCGGTCTCATCGCCGTGCAGGACACCGGCTTTTTGAATGTCCTCGATTATTTCTTCGTACCAGGCCAGGAGTATATCCGCTAAACGATGCCACATCTGGACTAATCCGCCCGGCGACATCTTAAACCGGAGATGAAAATTAAACACCTCCAGGATCTGCGCTATCGTATTGCCCAACGCAAAGTGGAGCCAGGCACACAAAACCACAATACCATTGCCAATAGATGATTTTGGCAGAGCATCGGTTACGATCGGCTCAACCGCCTTGCGACAGTTCGGACACCAGTCGCGATGAATAACATGCTTTACCGTCTCAACGCGAACATCTTCCGGGATGTCTTCGATGATTCGTTCACGTGTGCCGGAACATTTTTTCAGTTCGCCGCCGCAGTCCGGACAACATGAAGCGCGATGTTCTTCGGTACGGTCTATTTGGGTCGGCAGATTGCGGCGAGTACCTTGATGCCCTTTTTTACGGCCAAACTTTTTGCCGCGTTTTTTATCTGTTTTGTTCGGCTTGACAAAAACCGGCTTCTGACCTGAGGGACACGAAGGATCAGCCGGACTGCCGGCAACTAACGTACCTTGTGTTTTTTCCGCTGCCAGTTTCGACAGTCTCAGCAAAACAAAAACCACCGCCTCTCTGCCTTGCTCGTAAATAAGCTCAGCCTGCTCCGCAGTCAATTCCTGCTCTAAGGCCAGGTCGGCGATAGCCTGTTCAGCATTCGGCTTCATCATGCTGAAACTATAAACCATTACACGCAATAGCGCAAATTACCCATCTTAACATTTTGAAGTTTTTTTGTCTTTTTTTTGCACAAGCCAACCCAAAAGCTATAGAATTTGCTTCACTTGGCTAAAATGTTACGCAATTCCAAAGTAAGATGTTTCGGAGGAAGCTGTTTTGACGCTAAAAACGCCGCAGAGTTAATCTCGCCTCCTCCGTTTACTTTATTACCCATACACACAATTCTTCGCTTCATTCACAAACGCCTGGAGATTTGCCGGGTCGCCGTGGAAAAAATGATCGCTGGGTGAGATGATATACCCGCCGTGGTCCTCTGTCGCCTCGAAACATTCCCGTACAATCCGGCGGGCGTCGTCGGGTGTGCCGTTCTCGAATCCGACGTTCTGATCGAACCCACCAATGAAGCACAATTTCGAACCCCACTTCTGCGAGGCCAAAGCCAAGTCGCAATCACCGCCCATCGATATTGGTGTCATGGTCTCCAGAGCGTCAGCGCCGCTTTCGATTACCATATCACCCATCTTCATCAATCCGCCGCAAAGATGGTATACAACCTTGCCGCCGATACCATGTATGGCCTCTATCTGCTTTTTATCGTAGGGCAGGCAGAACTCCTCAAACATCGCGGGGCTGATAACCGTATTTGATGCCGCTCCGCCACCGATTTCGATTAAATCAACCGGACAGCCTTTACTTATCGTAATTACCTTCAGGGCCTTATCCAACAGCACCTCCAAAGCATAATGAAGCCAGCCCGAATCATCCATCGCTGCCATAATCGCCTGCTCGGTCCCCATCAGATAACACAAACTCTGCCACGGGCTGATCTGACCATAGAAATAATTGATACCGTAAGTTCGCATTATCCCCTTATCGCCCAGCCGCTCTTTATCAGCGATAATATTCGAATAATCTATCTCACTTGGCACAGGCCAGTATTTAGCGAAAATCTCGAAATCATCCTTGCCCTTAATGAGATGTTCCGTATCAAATATAGTATATTCATTTGCGCCCTGCCTGAGCTGAAGTTTACCAACGGGAGTTTTGATTACATATTCCGTATGTTGCACACCGGAAGAATCAACATGTTCAGCCACCTTCTCCTGCTGCCAGTTCGCCTCGACCGCCGGGTCGAAAATATGTCTTATACCATTGTATATTACAAAATCAAACCCGAACCTCTCATACGCCTCCCACTGGTCAATACCGTCCAGGTAATTCTTCAGATAATAAGGCATCCAGCTATGCACCTGACAGGGCAGCCGGTCTGGTTTTTGGTTATTTAACGCCGTCAGAAGTCTTTCTCGTGAATTCATATAATCCTCAATGACACTTGGCCGCATACTGATACTGTTTGTCCGTTACTCGTTCGCACGTTATCGCGGCCAAACTGCCAGGTCAACATAAATTATCTCCGTAGAAAATTCTTCGCTGACCGGTCCTTCACACAGTTTGAACTTAATCTGATTATAGCCATTTTTCAGAATGTCTGGCGGGCAATCCCAGGCAGCATAGTGTTCGGGTAATCCCAGAAAACCGCCATAAACATCCTCAAACGGCTCAGCGACTTCCTCACAGGGCAGTAATTCAGCGCCGTTAATCCAGGCTTTCCACTTTAGTCCCAGAGCGGTATCGGTATGTTCCAGCCGCAGACGGGCCGAAGCAACTCCCTGTTTTGGTAAAGCCAAGTCCAGCTTCACGACGTGCTCGGTATTAACTACAAAACTTTGCGGCAATTGAAACTGCCTGCCATTGTAGCCGGTTTCCCACCAGTGAGGAATCCAGTAATTCTGGGCCTGTTCAACAAGCCATTCTTTTTTATGTAAATTTTTAATCATACCAAACGGTGGGTCGCCCGGCGTATATTTGCCCCCGTGAAGCTGTCCGCCATCTTTACCCGGCCGGGTGTAGATAAAGTTGAACAGACTCATTCCATCCGCCCCACGCTGATAGGCCAGATTAGCCATCGTATAATATTTCTGGACCGTGGTGAATCGCGCGGGATAACCATCACCATGGCCCACCGGACGCCCCCAGGTGGGATCTTTACCGCGGGCGGAACAATGGGTCATTTCGTAAAAAATCGCGGTATGAGGTGCCCAGGCCCGCAGCATATCGATATCGCTTTCCACCTGAGAAACATAAGAAGGCGACATATTGATTATATCCACCCAGCCGGTACTATCCAGATAGCCCAGGTCGATTCCCAGATTTTTATATTCCTGAAAACGGTTGGGCACACGGATACTCAAATAACGGCGTTGGTCTGGTTTACTGGTTTGGTCCAGAATTTCCCGTGTTCGGCGAATAAAACTGTTCATTACATCACGTCTCTGGGCATAACCGGTCTGATCAATCAGAAAAAAAGGCGGGAAACGCATGAAATCCAGCTCAAAGCCGTCAATATCATATTTGCCGGCCAATTCCTCAATTATCCGCAAACGCTCCTGCGGCACTTCCGGAAAAATCCAGTTCAGTCCCCGCACTCCAAAAGGTGCTTCCGGGCTGGGGTCAAGTCGCCAGCGCTGATGCTCGTAAAAGAATTTTGAAACCCATTCATTATCCAGTTTGGTGATACCGTGCTCATCTTTCAGTCGTAAGGTAATGAAAGCAAGCATCTCATTCTGATGACAGGTATCGACAAAAACCTTTACCATGTCTCCGCCGTCCATTACATATTGCCCCCAGGAGCTGGGTTTTCTGCCGGTACGCTGAGTGTACCATTGCCAATGGTCTGGATAGACATCGCTCTGCCACCAGGGGATCGAACCATTGCCGGGATTGAAGGCCACCGCATCAATGCCGACACCGGCCAATTCTTTTACGGAGTCAATCAAAATCTGTTCAATGAACGGTTCATTCGCACCACGCCAGGGATGAGTGCAAGTGAGCATATACGTTCCGTCATGATTATACAGCACCTTAAAAGGCACCTCACGAACCGCGTCGTCGGCTGCATTTGTCATGCCGATCAAAACAACCATCACCGCCAAAGCTAAACAAATTTTACTTGAAACCATCGTAATTACCTCTTTGTCACAGTATCCGAATCATCAAACTATTTAATCGCCAGATCAATATACCCGATTTTCACATCCTTGCCTCTTAGCATCTTAAATACGACCTTGTTATCTCCCTCAAGCAATATCTCCGTCGGCACAATATAAGCAAAGGTGTTATCCGCCGTATGTGCCAGAGGCCCCTGAATTTCATACGGGTTGGGATAATATTCCGAAATATCTTCTGTCGGAACCAGCTCCATATCGTTGATAAGCACCTTGACTTTGGTTTGTTCAAAATCACCGCTTTGAGTCTGAATTCGCAATTTGCCCGGCGACTTCCATCCACCACGCGGCTGAGCCATAAACAAATCAATCTTAAAAGGCGACCGTGTTCCCAATGTTTTGGGTAGTAGAATCTGAGCTCCGGGCTGCCACCCATCGGTATAAACATAATGCTGCGGCAGGTTGGCCAGAATCTCCGGATCACTTAATTCTTTGAATATCTCGAACGGTGGTTCTACACCGAGAAAACGATAATATACAAAATTAAACGCGTAAACTCCCGCCCCTCCTTGTTTGTAGGTCAGATATGCCGTAGTCCAGAGTTGTTCTTTGGTGGCATAGCGGTAATAATCCGTGCGAACACCGTTTTTCCAGACAATATAATTTCTGGTCACATAATCGATTTCGTTATACACCGCTGCCTGCGGCACCATCTTGACAACTTCACGCAGACCGTTTTGCTGCTGGATATAATACGAACCCGACAAGACAAACATATCCACACCGGCCTTATGCAACTCCGGCAAATCAAAGCCTATCGCGTCAAATTTGTCCGAATGGTTAGGCATACGCACACTTAGCCAGCGATACTGGCCCGGCCGGGCACCTTTATCAAGAGCTTCGCGAACCTGCCGTACAAAATCCGTTATTATCTTTTGACGCTGTTCCGAGGTAGTTTGCGACTGAATGAAAAGCCCCGGTGCCCGCATAAAATCCAACTCAAAGCCGTCAATGTCATAGTTCAGACATATTTCCTCAATTAACCTGAATTTATAATCACGCACTTCCGGAATCGTCCAGTTTTGCAGCCATTTGAACCAGCTTATCCAATGGTCCTTGTCTTCGCCCAGCCGATATTCGGGATGCTCAGCGTAAAACCTGCAAATCGCGTGCGGACATTTAGAGTTGCCTTTTTCCACCACTTTGGCAAGATGATGAATATCGTTCATACGAAACGAAATAAAAGCCTGCTGATTGGTCTTGCGGCATTGTTCGACAAACACTTTTAGTGGGTCACCACCAGCCAGAATATAGTTATGCACCGACATTTTATCGGGCTTGACCCCAAAATAGCTTTCCCACCACCTGAGGTGTTCCGCCATCGGGTAAATTTTGCTCTGCCACCACGGTACCCACGAGTGGGCTGGCTGGAGCATATGAACATCAACCCCCACACCGAAAAACTCCCTGACACTTTCTGCCAGCATAGACTCCTGAAAACCACCCCCCTGCGGATTGTAAGGGCTTTTGCAACTGGTGATATGCGTAAAATCATTGCTGTTCAATACCTGAAAATCCGCCCGCGGCCTCTCCTGCGCGTAAGATGCTAATGCTATTAACAAAACCAACAGTATAACCATATTCAGATTTCGCATGGGCAATTCTCCATAATAATCCATATTAGAAACCCGACATTTTTGGGCGATTTCCGAGATTGTCATCATTTACCTCCAACGCCCTCTAACCAAAACTAACTCACCATGATACCGGTAACATTGTCTTATTTAAACAAGTTCTTCCTGACCATGCAAGTTATTTTTAATATTTTGCTAAAAATTAACAGGCAAATTTGAGCGCGAAGATGCTTGAATTGCTCAATCCTGTTCGGCACATTTATTGCTCAAATACAGTTTTTCTGTGGTCTTTGCAGTTCATATGATTTAGCGGGGATTATCCCTCAGTGGGACTGTCGGCACTGGTTATTTTGGCGCAGCATCAGCGGCAGCGGCGATTTTTTTGAGGATCGGCCTTAGTTTTGGCTTTGGAGTTTATTGATATGGTTCTGCATTTCTTGCTCGTCGGCCATGCCGCAGAGGTGCCAGCAGAGCATTTCGTAGGTTCTTAAAGTTGGTTTTTTGCCCGTCCACAGGCTGATCAGCATACAGGCGATAATCGCGGCGTACATCTGTAGTTCGATACCGTTTTCGCAGAGGCTTAGCAGATGTCGGCAGCCCAGCACATGCTTAAAAAAGCGGAAAAATATTTCGATGGCCCAGCGTTTCTGATAGAGCAGGGCAATGACTTCGGCGTCCAGGTCCAGCCGGTCGGTGGCAATCAAAATCATCTCACTCTGACGTGGTCCCTGGCCCCGTTTCAAATGCGGTTGACATTCAACCGCTATCAGGCGTAACGGTTGTTTGAAATCTTCCCGCAGTTTTTCACTGCTGCCGGCGATTACCGTACGATCAAAAATTATCCCCGCTTTTCGAGCATCTTCAGTTAAAGGTTTTTCCTGAATAGTTTCGTAAACCGTATCCTCACGCAACCGACAGACAAAAGAGCTTTTACTATCCACAATGGCCTGAAACAGCTTAAAACAGGCATATCCGCGATCATTGACATAAATCCGGCCGGGCTGAAGATTCTCTAAAAAAACCTTTCGCTCATCAGACTTGTCTTCACTGATATTTATTTTCAGAGGCACATATTTTTCCAGATCAAACTGAGTGTGTGCTTTAATTCCGGGTTTGTCGGTGTCCCAGGCAGCCTGAGTGAGTTTTTGCAAAGCCTGAATACTGCTGCCGTCCACCAGGGTAATGACCTGACCGACTTCCAGTTTTTTGTCCTGAGATATCGGCCCTAACTGCTCAGTGAGTTGAGCGATTATCGGCTCTAACAAAGAACTCTCAAAAACCCGGGATGCTTCCGAAAGCGAACCCAGCGAAGCACGCGAACAACCCAACAGCCGCTGTACCTTTTTGAGCTCGCCGGCCTGCTGCAAAGACCGGATGGAACTGCAGATCGGATTGAACATGTATAACAGCAGCAGACTGACATACTGGTCCATGAATAATGTGCGATTGCCGGCCCGGTCCCGCTCACATCCCGCCGAGTGAAGACCTTTCAGCAGAGCCGAGAGGGACTTGAAATACTTGAACCCACGCAGGTCCCGCTCCTGGATTTTTTTACGCTTAGCACTCATGCCTCCTATTAGAGCATAAATATCCCTCGAGCGCAAATTACCTATCTTAACATTTCGGGTTTTTTTAAAAAAATACAGGAGGCCAAAAGCCTAAAGCAATAAATGCGCCGAACAGGATTGGAAAATTATGCCATATTTCGAAACTTTTAGCCTGGTTTCAGAATATTTTGATAAAGAAGCGAGAGCTTGTTTACGGCGGTTAGTATGCACGCATATTGCTTAATTTAACCAGTAATTGGCTATTTCCAGCAAATCGACCAAACAGTAAGGTTCGCCCCAATATTCCGCCAGCACCGCAAAATCCAGAGCATCGACTTTCTGGTCACCGTTATAATCGCCCGGTGTTTGAGTAGCGTTTACGGTTAGAGGTATTTCCAGTGGACTATTGATAATGTCCGTGCTACGCAGCCGCAAGATTGCGTTCGCGGTGCCGACGTAAAATGGACGACAGATAATCTGAATGACACGATTTTGACTACCTGCCAAATCTGAGACATCAACCGGCTCAACAATCGAGAACGCTCCGTCATCACCGATGATTTCTATCGGTTCTTCACCAACGAAAACTAAATCAACAGCGTCTGTATTCTCCAAAGTTATGTTTACTGTTTGAGTTGCACCTACAGGTTGAGAGGCGAAATCATACGCGGAAATATCAGCTTGCAGTATGCCGGTTTGCAAATTCGTACGGGAGGCCTGGCCTTTCCAGTAAGTTATTCCATCAACGCCGTAAGCGGCTGCCCAGGGTGATACGATCGCTTCGGCGGAGGTGTATTGGCCCTGTTTAATCAAATCCGATGCAACATCTAATTGCGTCAGGACGTAATCATCGGGGCAAATATTACGCAGTTTGTAAATCCAGACCGGCACATTGAAATTAACTGTTGAGGGGGTCGCCCCCTTGAATTCCTCAATCCGGGCCCGTGTTTTTTTCCATATACATATTGCCGAACTCGACGGCAGGTTCGATAATCGTGCCTTCATACCAGTCGTTCCAGGTGCAAACCTGAACCACCGGCAAATCATCCTCAATCGCCCAGTCCCAGACCATATCGTAGAGAGCACCATCGTAGCGAGGTATCAGCCGCGGCCCGCTAACACAATCCCAACCCTGTATCTCAAGGTCATCGAAACCAGGGTAGACAACCGGAATATGAAAATCGGCCTTATCCGTCGCCAGCAGATATTGACCAAAAGCACGATTAGCGAGCAGATAGTTCTGGGCATCATCCCAGTCGGTATAAGCGACATAAGGAGCTTGCTCAGCCGGAGCGGGACTGGAAATCTTGACCCAGTCAAACTGGCCGTTGAGAACACCAACATGGTCCGGGTCTTTGAACCATTGACGCAGCATAACCGGCTGGTCCGTACCGGCAAACCCGCTTAGCCAACTGGTAATCTCCGTCGGCGAGAGACAGCTTGTCCCCAGAGTCTCATCATACTGTTCATAACTGAACATCAGGCATAAAGGGCGCGAACCGGACACATAATACTGGGTTGAACTATTGATGAACATGTTTAGCCAGTTGTCCATATCACCATAGGCTCGATTTACCGCTATGGCACGAGTGGCAGGATTATCCCAAAGCCAATGGACTTTATCTTCATAACACACGACACTTTGCAAACCATATTCAGTCATGCCGGACATATAAGCGTTCATCATGCTTATATTTGCCGGGCTCATATCATAAAATGTCAAATCAAAAATCGCGCCATCCAGTTCAGCCATCTTCATAAGCTGGCAATGATACTCGACCAAATCAGGGTCGTTCATGTCATAGCAACCGACCGATGGATAGTAAACCGAAGCGATGTCACGTTTACCCTGAGCGTCGAAAGTTGAGGGATTGTGACTTACACAGGCATTTGAATAGTCCCAGCCGCCCCACTGACCGGAATAATCGGTCGTCTTGAAACCAACCATAAAGTGAGCGAACACCGCAGGCGCAGCCGACTGGGTCAAGGCGGTTGGCTTCCAGTAGCCGAGCCCGGTACGAACACGAATTTCATCAAATTTGAAGCCCTGCCCCGTCCCACCGTGCAGGCGGATTCTCAGCCAGTAATATTTGGCGGTATCCAAACCATGATTGGCGATAAACTCGACCATACTGGGCGAAATCCGGGTTTCGGTTGAACTGCCGGAATACCATTGATACTCACCCAGATATTGCCGACCGCTGTTAAAGAAAACCAGCCACAGCGAATACTCACCGCCGTTAATGGATGACACCGGGTCAACTTCAACCTGTTCGCAAATCTGCAAACGCATATACGAACTACTGTGCCAGTCAACAACCGATTCGCCGGCAGCTAACATGGTCAGCGATACCGTACTGTCGCCATTGGCAGAAGCATCGGAGTTAAGCGTCTCGAAACAGTTACCCGCGTCATCGAGCGTATCGGTAACATCCGAAGCCTCAGCCAGACCCACCATCAGCAAAGCAATAATAATCGTCAAAAACTTATTCATTTACCATCGTGTCCGATAATGCCAGGGCCTGATTATATTGGCCGGTCAGGAGTAACTTCACAATTTCGTCCAGCCGGGCCTGTTCCTGCGGATTTCCCTGCTTACGATGCTTATAAATCATCAGCGGCGTCTGCAAAACTTTGTCCGGTATATTATCGGCAATCCCTTTATAACGAGCCACCAGCGTTTTGGTCATCTCCAGATATTTATAGCCATTCTCATCGTCCGGTTCGATTTGCGAGCCCTCGTTCCAGTCGTTCCAGGTAACGATCTGCATCGCGTCAACATCAGCCGCTATCGCCTGCTCCCACGTCATTTCATAACGTTTGCCTTCATAACGCGGCGCAACCCGCGGCGAATTGCCCCAGCCCCAGACCGGCGTATCATCAAATCCCGGCGTAGCACTGCCAAAAATCAAGGCAGAGTCATCACGGCAATTATCCAGAAATCGCTGATAGACTTCCCGGCAATAATCCAGAGTACTGCTATTGGAACCGGGCGTAAAACCACCCACCCAGAAATATTTACCACCGCTGACCGCCGGCCCAAAATTATGATGGTCCCCTTCGCCAAAAATCAAAGCACCGCCGGCATCTTTCACCACCGAACTGAGCTGCCGCCATTCCTGCTTATCGAATAGTTTGTCGTTGATCTTACGAAAAACCAGTACCGGCTTGACCCCGCGTACTTTACCGTAAAAGGGCTGATTGAGAAAGGTTTCAACCATCCACTGTAATTCTTCCTTAGCCGCGGCGAGTTCTTCCTGCCGAGTCGAAAAAGTCTCCAAAGGCCAATAGCCGCACCATTCCTCAAAACAAACTATCAGCTTCATATCGAAGCGGTCGAGATACTTGACAATTTCCATCAGACAATCATGCCGATAGCGATTGATACGCCGCCCATCCCAATCGACGATCACCCCATCGATCCCCGCCAGCTTCATCAGCAGAAACTGATACTCAATCGCGGCAGGGTCGGATGAATCATAAACATCGGTAAGCGGATAACTGGTAGTAGCGATATCGCGTTTGCCATTGAAATATATCTTATCAGGGTCGCTGGGCATTTGCGGATAATCCGAACCCCACATCTCCCACCTATCCGAAAAATCACGAGTCTTGAACCAGGTTACCAGATGGGCATAAACCGCCTTTTCAGCTTTTGCGGCCCTGTTCCCTGACGGTTCCGCCCCAAGCCCCCCCGCCGTCAGCAATACCACCGCCAAACACAATAATCCGCGTCTCATTTTCAGCCTCTTCGACCTAACTTAAATATCATTATGAGCCAGCCAACAAACTCAATATCACATAACTATAGCAGAAATCCACTGTTAATCCAACGCCACTTTGCGGACTGTCATCGCCAAATAACGTCATATAACAACATTGTCGCTAGAATCCACTTAATTGCAGTAGATATTCTTGAAAGTTTAGAGCAAAATCAGAAAAGCCCCCTCAACTCCCCCCTTCCCCCTAACCAATTTCAAACAAACTGCTTGCGTCTCCGCGCCGGCGGAATATTCATCAGCCCCCGATACTTTGCCACCGTCCGACGAGCCAGCTTGATACCTTTTTTCTTCAGCTCATCCACCAAATCATCATCATTGAACGGGTTGTTCTTGTCCTCATTATCCACAATCTCTTGCAGCTTCGCCTTAATCGCATCCCAGCTCACGCTCTCGCCAGCGGCATTTTCCGTACCTCCGCTGAAGAAATACCGCAACGGAAATATCCCTATCGGAGTCTGCATATATTTGCCCGAAACCGCCCGGCTGACCGTCCCGACATGAATCCCCAGCGTCTCGGCGACATCAACCATAGGCAGAGGCCTTAAAAACGCCGCACCCTTATCGAAAAAATCCCGCTGATTCGCCAGCACATGATTAACCACTCGCAAAAGCGTAGTTTTGCGCTGTTCGATAGACTCGATTATCCAGCGGGCACTGCGCACATTATTACGCAAAAAATCTTTCGCGTCTCCCGACAGGCCCCCATCTTTCATCATCTTCGTATATGTCCGACTGATTCGCAAGTCCGGCATACTGCCATCCGCCAACCGAGCTACATAAATATCGTTTTCCTCATCATAATCGACAATAACATCCGGCGTAACATACTGAACATCATGCCGACCAATCTGCAAGCCCGGCCGGGTATCAAGACGCGCGACAACCTTCAGGGCATCCTGAATCTCCGCTATCTCATGTCCCGTTTTTTTGGCAATCGCCGGAAAACGGTTCATCTCAATATCCTTCAAATGGTCCCGAATCAGCTCCATCGCCAGCGTATAATCACCATCCATATTCGCCAACTGAATCAACATGCACTCGCCCAGATTCCGTGCCCCTACTCCGGTCGGATCCAGAATCTGCACCAGTCGCAGCGCTTCCTCGAGCTGTTCAGCCGTCACCTTCTGCCGCACATGCTCCTGCACGCTGGCCAGTTCCACCCGCAAATAGCCCGTATCTTCAATATGGTCAATTATCGCCGTCCCCGCCGCTTTTACCGCCTCATCCGCCTCGACAAAAGCCCACTGGTCGTGAAGGTACTCATTCAGATTCTGGGCCGGTGCCGCGGTATTAGCCATCGCATCCAGCTTCCGGTCCCGCCCGTCAGCGTCAACACCCCCACCGCTCCGCGGCACATAAGAGGAACGGGACATATAATCATTCCAGTCCTCATCCACATTATTCAACCGCTCAAAATCATCAGCCTTGTTCTTATCCTCGCCAACCTTTAAGGCATGTTCGCTTTCGTAACGTTCTTCGGCCTGGCTGGTCTCTACCGAAGGCTCACGCTCCCGCAGTTCCAGCACCGGATTCTCCAACATTTCCTGTTCAATCCGCTCCTGCAATGCCAAAAGCGGCAGCTGAAGTATTTCCATAGACTGAATCATACGCGGGGCCATGACCATCCGCTGATCCATCTTCATATTTTGGGAAATATCCAGCCTCATTTATGCCTCGTAAAAAACGCTATCAAAACTACATTCTTGTCTTATCTATCGTCCAAAAGGTAAGCCCAGTTCTGTCGAAACTCTCGCTCACACCGAAACTTACCTATCGCCATCTTGATTATAGGACCGACACCTCAACTCTTCATCTCCACACGCCCTTTTATCGCGTCAATCAGAATTCCCTTGTTGGAATATTCGATACTCCCGCCCGAAGGAAGTCCCCGTGCCAGCCGGGTTATGCGGACCTTGCTGTCCGCCAGCAGCGAGCTGATATACAACGCCGTGCCGTCACCGTCCATGTTCGGATTAGTCGCCATTACGATTTCCCGCACTCCGCCAGCGTTCACTCTTTTGACTAGTGCGTCAATGGTCAAATCATCCGGCGTAATACCATCCAGCGGCGCCAGCCTGCCCAGCAAAACATGGTAAACCCAATGGCATTGACCGGTCTCCTCCAGACTTATCAGGTCGTTCGGTTGCTCCACCACACAAATAACCCCCTGGTCACGCCTGCTGTCCCGGCAGATTTCGCACATATCCTGCTCGCTCAGATTGAAGCATTGTTTGCAGTTACGGATTTTGGTCTTTACCGCCTCGATTGCTCGGGCCAATTCCAGCGCTTCTTCCGGTGCTTGCTTCAGCACATGATAAGCCAGCCGCTCTGCTGTACGCGAACCGATACCGGGCAGCTTCTGAAACTGCTGCATGAGTTTATTTATGCTTTCGGTGTGGACATTACCCATAACCTGCCATCCATAACAATTATTTGAGAAACTGGTCAAGCCCCGGAATATTCAATCCGCCGGTAACTTTCGACATCTCCTGCTGCATAATCTCACGACTTCGGGAGACCGCCGCGCTCACTGCTGCGACAACCAAATCCTCCAACATTTCCACATCGCCGTTAGCCACCTGAGCATCAATCTTTATATCGAGCAGCTCACCCTTGCCGTTTACCTTCGCCGTAACCATCCCGCCGCCGCTGGATGCCTCGACGCTCTTGTTAGCTAGTTCTTCCTGCATCTGCTGCATATTCGCCTGAATATTCTTGAACTGCCCCATCATACCGGCAATATCACCAAATCCTACCATATCATTTCCTTATTTGTCCTATGACTTAACTTTTGCAAAATGCCCGTTACGACCTTAGCGCCCTAATCAGATTTTTTTTTGCCCCGTTCAACCTGACAAACCTTACCGCCCAGAATTTTTTGTATCTCCTGAACCTTCGGGTCGTTTACCGCGTCGTTGATTTCCGCCTGACTGGGCCGCGCGCCCGGCGGAGCCGGATGAGCCTGATTATGGCCGGCCTCTTCAACACTGACATCCAGAGCGACCGGCTGATTAAGCACCTCACAAAACGCCTTTTGAATATCGCTCAGACCGCGACTTTGCAGGGCCTTGAACATACCCGAACCGCTCGGTGGAAATTTGAGCGTTAGTCTGCCCGAACCCCAGTTCTGCACCAGGGCAGGCCGGATATAACCCGCCAGATGGCCCGGAACCTTGTTCAATATCCTCAGCCAGTTATCCTTCAGCCATTCCAGCGTAATAGTTGCCGGAAGTTCTGTCAGAGGTGAAGCACCGCTCGCCGAAGCTGCCGCCGCAACTTGCGTAGGCGGTGCAGGCATCGACCGGGGCGAGGCATTACCGACGGGGCCCTGCGTAGGGCGGGTTTGCGGTAACGCGGCACCCCCTTTCGGCATATTCTCCAGATGCTTGATTATCGCTTTGGTATCGCTGAAACGCTCCGTGGCAGTCAGACGAACAATCGCCGCCTCCAGTAAAGGCCGACCCGCACCCGTCGATTTGAGCGAACGACGCAATTCTTCCAATACCGTAATAAAATAAACCAGCGTGGCTTCATCAAAACATTTAGCCTGCTCCGCCGCCTGCTGACGCGTCTCACCGTCATCCAGTTCAACCAGCTCGGTATCAGCCCCGCACGCGCGAATCACCATCAAATCACGAAAATGTTCCTGCAACGCCCCCGCGATTTGCTCTAGCGCCAACCCTTCAGAAATCCCCGCATCAATTTCCTGCAGCGCCCCGGCGATACTCGAATCAGCGATTGACGCGGCGATTTTTAGTATGCGTTCCAGCCGGGGTGTCCCCAGCAATTCGGTCATCAGCTCAGCGCTGAGCTTCCCGCCCGACATGCTCAATAGCTGGTCCAGCAGCGACAAACCGTCCCGCATTGAACCACGAGCCAGCCGAGCCACCCGACGAACCACAGCTTCGTCAGACTCAACACCTTCGCCTTCAAGCACATTTTTCAACTGACCTGCAATATCGTCGATACTGATATTACGAAAATCGAAACGCTGACAACGAGAATGAATCGTCGCGGGAATCTTATTCGGCTCGGTAGTAGCGAAAATAAACTTCACATGTCCCGGCGGCTCTTCCAGCGTCTTCAGCAGCGCGTTAAAAGCACTCGTCGAAAGCATGTGTACTTCATCAATGATATATATCTTGAACCGGGCCCGGGCCGGGTGGTAGATAGCGTTCTGACGCAGCTCGCGAATATGCTCCACCCCCGTATTGCTGGCACCATCGATCTCGATTACGTCAATATCTTCGCCCTGACTGATGGCCACGCAACTATCACACTTACAACAAGGGGTAATGGTTGGCCCATCAGATTCCAGGCAGTTCAGGGCCTTGCTCAGCACCCGCGCCATCGTGGTCTTGCCCACTCCGCGAGTACCGCTGAAAATATACGCATGGGCCACACGGTCGGAGGTAATAGCGTTTTTCAGCGTTTGAGCAATAGCTTCCTGGCCCACGACCTGGTCGAACGATTCTGATCTATAACGACGTGCCAGAACTGTATAAGACATATCTCAACCCGATTTCCCCGTTGCTTCACTAATCCTCTAACTCTCTGTCAAAAACAATGTTATGTCGGCATTACAGATTAAGCCCTTATTGTTATGTCCGACCGGAGCCGGGTAACCGAGCACAACCGGCTTAGCGCTTATGGCTGCTCCGTTCCCGGCCTGACCAGATTCACACGGCCGACTTGCCCGGGCCCGACTACGGCCGGACACAACAATAAAGGCTCGACCCTGCCGAGCCCATAGACGGAGCAATATAACAAAACAGAAGAGCAAAGTCTATGCCTAAATTTCTAAAAAACCATCCACCCTGCCAGACAACCCCGTATTTGTCATGGAAAATGCCGGGATGCAACAAACAAACGACCGAGATATATTCACACAAGATTCCTTGGGGCCACAAGAAGGGGCTGGAAACGTCCCGACTGGATTCGAACCAGTAACCTTCGGCCTCGGAGAACATTCTGTGGCACATAAGGCCTTATAAAAAAAGGGCTTACGGGCTGTTTTTTTGAGCCGAAATAAGGTTTACAACTGGTTCACAAGTCGCTGAGCAAATGAAAAACAAGTCACCATCAAGTGACGACTGACCCACTGTTTTTTTACTTTTCCTGATCTTAACCTGCAAAACATGGCATGACCAGAAAAATCATGAATCGTCGCTTCTGTGTTGTACAAGCAAGCAGAACTTTATATATGCCAATCAATCCGACAGTGTCAAACAGCTATTAAAAATGTTACAACTTTCCGTGATTCTTCTAACCACCAGCCATTACTCATGTTACAGAATATCATTTTTGGGTTTTTATGAGCTGACGGCCGCTCCAGTTGTAGAACAGTTGTACGATTTCTTCTGCCATGATTCAATAATTCGTGTCTTCATTTAAACATCCACTATTCATTCAGCCAACCATTGGCAATAACATCGAGATCCAGCAGGTCCACAATACAGTCGCCGCCGTCGGGGGCGATGTCGCACAACGGCGTATTGGTCAGCCAGACCTGAGCTAGCACCGCAAAGTCCTGCAGATTCACGTGCCCGTCCTCGTTGAAATCGCCATTGGCAACGAGCGATAGCCGGGGGTAGAACACCACCGGTGTGCTCTTGCCGTCGTACAAGGTATAGGCCTTGAACCGACACTGACCGCGGGCCACCGACGGCGTCCATTCCCAATGCGTCAGGTATTCGCTGCCGGCCGCCAAGTCAGTGTCGCTGTCTTCAAACCGTTCGAGTACCGTACCGTCCTGTGTCTGTATCTCGACAATGAGGTGTGGATTAACCGGTGCCTGGCCGGTATTGCTGAAACCGGTGTGTATCTTGATATCTTCACCGATGCCAAAGCAGGCCGGGCTCGTCGTCACTGCCTGCATCACGCCGTCCGTCGTGCCGACCTGCAGTAGAGTCGTCTCCTCGGCCAGCACATGTCCGGTAGTCGATTTCAGGCGGGCGTTCAGCGCATACGTATCCGGTGCCGCCGCGGCGGTGTCCCAGGTCCAGCCGCATAAGGCAAGCCCCTGAGCGTTTCGAAGCAGCTTGATCGGCAAGCCGATCGTAGAATCCTCGGCACCCTGCTGAACCAGTTCGGTTTCGGCGATCAGCGTGGCTGGGGCTTGGGAATTATTGTAGAAGAACAACTCGATGTTCACCGACTCACCGATGGAAACAGTCTTGCCGTCGGCCCGCAGGCGGTTGATTACCACCTCACTGGTTACATAGTCGATCTGCAGTGCGCAGGTGTTGAAGTACGTATAATTGGTGCTTGCCGGCCAGCTCCGCAGCGGATAGACCCACACGGTCAAGGTGGTGCTGCCATCGGGGTTGTCGTCGACGGTCCAGTCATATTCGCGGTCGGGCCAGCCGTCCGGATCCCTCAGCATCGGCCCGGAGTAAATCATGCCGTCCGCCTCGGGCTGGACCTCGATCAGCGACAGGCCCGTTCCCGATTGGTATTCAGTCGAGGTCAGTGTTACATGCTGAACCCGGAAGCCGGCCGGGAAATCAATCTTTACCGGCCAGGCCGGCACTTCCGGATGTCCGGGTTCGGCCAGGACCGTCCCCCCGGGAATGGACACGACATCTCCAGCGGCGGTCGACAGAACCTCAAAAGCAGGGATCGAAACCAGTACGCTGCTGACCGGCCCTTGCAGGAGGCTGGCCTCCTGCCGGGCATCGGCTGCGGCGGTCTCCGTTTTTTCGGCGAGCATCGCCGACGGAGAAGGCGCTTCCAGCTTGGGGTCGCCGTAGAAGTGATAGATCGCCGACTGGTACTTGCCGTAACCCCCGTCGCCCATGCGGGTGCGTTTGGAGCCTTTCAGTGCCGCCCCGATGGGCGAGTCAAAATTCAGCCGGCTGAAGAAACCTTCCGACAAATAGCGGTTATAGGGACTGTAAGAAATCTCCGTGGCCCCGATATAGGTCGACGCCCCTTTTTCAAGAAAATGTTCACCGAGCGTGTTCCTGTTCACCGGATATCGACCTGTCAGGCAGGAAGCGGCATAGACAATCGGCGCCGTCAGGCCCGGATCGAATCGGCTCTCCACATTCCAGCTGTTGGCATCCCAGCAATGATCCCAGTTACCGTGACCGACCATGCATAACGCATCAATATTCGTGGTATTGGAAAAAATGGTGTCCGCGCTGGGTTCGTCATGGCGCACCACATGCCAGCCCTTGTCCTCCAGCGCATCGACGACAACACCCCGACCAGTCTCATGGCGTTCTTCGGGGCCGCCGCTGAAACAGTATGCCTCGGCAAAGTTCAGTTGGGTATCGCCGTTGGCGACATCCAGACTAGTCTGAATGGGCACCATCATATGTTCGATGGTATTGCCGATAATCCGGCCGACGGAGATTTCAGGTTTTTTTAATTCGCCGGACGTGTTGCCGTAAAAGTTGTCGGTAAACTCGATATATTTATGACCCTTTCCGGTCAGGTAATAGGAACAGGAAAACGCAGGGATGATTTCCGTTTCGCCGACGAGCAGCAGGTAGCCGCTGTCAATGAAGTTGTCGCCCATTTTCTCCGCCCAGGCCCCGCCGGGATTGAGCAGTGCATCCAGGTGCTGCCGGTCGCCCGATTCAACATCTGAGGCCAGTACCGAGTACGGGAAAATTTCGATATCGCCTGCGGTGAAGTGGTCATCCCGGCGACCGCGGGCGAACAAGTACTGCGGCGACCCGTGCTCGATTACATGCCCGTACAAAAACGTATCATCCCGGTGAACGTTGACGTCAAATTCGCCCCTGTACCAATCCGCTCCGCCGTCAACACCCCGGATAATTACCTTATTGGCCGAAGCGTCCGCCAGGGCCAGGCCCTCTGGGCTGACTTGCAGCGTGTCAGCCGATTCGATAGTTTGCGAATAGTCATGCAGAATCGTTCCGGTTCCGCTGTAAATGTAGATGCGCTGGGCGGACACATCGCCGATGACGATCTCATCGCCGTCAACAGAGGCGATCAGGTCGCCGGCGGTCACGATGTCGCCGGGCTGATAGACGCTGGCCCATTGGCGGTGGATCGGTCCCGTGGCGTAATAGGCCTGGACCTGACCGGTGCTACCTTTGAATAGAATGATCTCGTCCCGCTCGGGTACTATAGTATGATGGATCATATCGCCGGCAATGATTTGGTCGCCCTCAGATGGATTATAGGTGGTCGAATTGGTATGCTGGTCAAACTCGTCATCATTCGGCCGAAAATCATATAAAATGATATTGCCCAAGGTGCTACCGGAAGAGTGTCCGTCAACAACAGCAAACTCGTCTTCCGGATTCACCGGATCGGTCTCATCGAAAAAATCGCCGACCAGTAGAACATCGTTACCATGCAGTCCGGCATGTGGGATGGGTAGAACGTCATTAATAGTTCGTTCGTAATTTGGGCTGTAGATGCGAATCAGGTCTTTGCTTTCATCCGTCAGGATTATTTCGTCCCGCCAATCCGAAAAGATATTCCCGCAGGCAATCTTGTCGCTGCTGCGATAGGTCGTGTGTGTCGATCCGGCACCGAGGAAATAGCCCAGCACCCCGTTGCGAACGGCGGCCAGTTCGGCGGTCTTAGCCAGCAGGTGATTGACCGCCGCCGACTCATAAATGCCGAACAACAGCGCCGGATTGGTGACAATCAAGTAGTCACTGGCAAGGCAAGCCGAGTTCACCGCATCCTCGATAAATTCCCCGTCAACCCGGCTGACTGCTGGAAACGTAGGAGCCGCATAATCACGATCAAAAGCGTCATGATACCGCAGCACATTGTTTTCACCCAGCCGGTAATCCGAGGTGCTTTCGGAAAGGATAGGGATGGCTGTATATCGGAACGTGCGGCTACTGCCACCGGCGACACTGCAGGTAAAGTCGTATTCGATGACCGACCGCCGCGAGGCGGGATTGTATGTGATGATCGCCTCATACAGACTGCTGATCGGGCAGGTGATCTGGAAACCTTCAGCTTCCTCCGACAGCCAGTCAAGATACGCCGGAGTGCTACCGTCGTTGAAAAATGTCAACTCCACTTCAAATCCCGTTCCTGAACGGTTAACCGACCGTTGGATACGTACATCCGTGATCTGCCGGATCACACGCATTGTGGCCCGGCGGATCATAATGCACGCGCCCGACTGAATTTCAACCTTAATCTCATGCTCGCTGGGCGCCGCCAGCGAATAAATCCAGAACGGGAACGTCAGGTCGGTTTGCTCCGGATCGGGTGTGATGTGTCCCCAATACACATCATCAAAATAGACGCGGACATCATCGACCGCATCCCAATTGGTCCCCGTGACATCCGGGAACGGTCCATATCCCGGCCGGATCGTCACGCCGGCGTTTTTGCGGGCGGTGATCTCGAAATCGTCTTCGTAATTGGAAATACTGGCATCGGGCGTATAGATCCGGGTGGAGGTGCCCAGCTCGATTTCCAGCTCCATTTCCGGACATCGCGGCAGTTCGCCCCAGACCGTTGTGACGGCGGTCATGTTGTCGCTGAGATCGTACACTTTGGCCATAACGGCATGGTCCAGACCAAAATAACTGGCATAGGTAATGCCCAGTTCCTCCGGCAGTACATAACAGGTAAACGGAGGATCATAGTCGGTCATAAAATGCATACCGTCAAACGAAAACTCTGCCCGATCCAGGCCAATATCATCGTCAGCATCCATATCAAACCGAAGCGGAAAAAGCGGCTGGTCGGTTTTCAGCATGTGGGGCGCCGAGGCCTGGGGCTTGTTCGTATCCGCGGGGGGACTGGTGGTAAAATAATACAGGCCGCTTTCAACGGTGTTGCCGGACAGATCGGTCGAGCGCACCTTGTACCGGTACGTCACTGCAGCGTCTAAGTTGTTGAGACAAATCGTGTGATCCTTGGTTTGCGTCCCGTCGGAAACCGCGATAAACACCCCCGTGCTCGACGCATACAGCACGGCACTGTCGGCGTCTTCATCTGTCTTCCAGGTCAGCTTGTAATCGCCCGGCGACATTTCGCTCACCTGCGGGCCTTCGGTAATCACCGGGGCAACCTGGTCACAAACCCGTTTTTCAGAATGGCTATTGTTGCTCTCGTTGAGCTCGCTGATGGCGTTTTGCGCATCGGTGATGACTTCAAGAGTCTGTACCAGCCCTATACAGGGAACCGTTTTACTGAACGCACGGTTCAGTCGCTGCCCCGGCGCCAGCGACTGCTGAATGTAGTCACCGTCATGTCCCTGGCCGTTTACTTTCAGCCCGGTCATATGTGAAGCTGAACATCCCAGCGTCCCCACATTTTGGATCTGGTAGTGGATGGTATCGCCGTCAAGCCACAGATCGGTAATAATCAAATCCGGACTGGCTCCGTAACAGATACAGGAAAAGACGACAAAAACTAGACCAAGCACATGCTTTTGGATGATTGCACACTTCATAGCAACCTCCCTTCTAAAATAAAGGTTGGACTAAACAAATTGTTAAAACACGATTGTGGTGAAACTCAAACGTATCTATTGTAAAACATGAAAGGGTAAATGCAGTCAATGGCAGAGCTAACTTCATCGGCTGTCTTAAAAACAAGCAAATCAATTTCCTCATCCGTCATGTCATCATAGAATTTCAGGAAGCCGCGTAATCGCCAGTTTTCATCTTCCTTTTTCGCGGCCAGTTTTTCCAGATCGCTAAAATCAAATTTCATGAGCATCACCTTTCATGGGATTTTATTATTACCGCGGGGTTCCCTTTGCCTTATTTTGCTCAACCTCTGGTTGACTCGTTTTTGCAACGTGTTTGGCTCTTGACCATGGGTGCCCTCAATCACTTTTTCAAGGCCGTCCATCAAGCTGTATTTTCGGCCATGCTGTCCCTGTAAATAATCGAGCAACTCCTCCCAATGCCTCTGCTGTTTGGTTTCCCCGTACAAAATTTTGAGTTTTTCGCAATACTTTAACGCATATTGATATGCTTTGCTCCGACCGGCTTTAACAATATTCATGGTTAAGGCCAGATAAAGTTTGGCCGCGGCTTTCCTGTGTTTTTCCTCCAGCTTTTCAGCAACGTTTACGGCGTCATAGTAAAAGAGATTCTCCAGAATTGTTTCATCCGATTTAACGATTAACTGTGCCAGTTTTCCGAACTCGTTCAAATCCAAAAGCAGCCGAAGAATCCCGTCATCCAGTGTGGAACCACACGCTGCTTTGATTGCTTTATTTCGCCAATACGATTTCTGACCGCTTGGGACGTATTTCATCAGCTCGTTATAGTATATATCACAGGGATTATCTTGAAACCGTTGCCACATCAATCTCATGGATTCCTGTTTCCGTCCGACTTTAGCCAGCACTTCTATTTTCATTCCTTCTAATGCATATGAATACTGGTTGCGCCAGTCGCGTTGTTGCCCCTGAGTGATGCCCTTTTCGATCCACTGTAAAGCGGCGTCATAGTTTCGTTTTTCTTTGAAAATGTTCGCAATATTCTCGCAGTCCCGCGGCGAGGTCTCTAATTTATCACACAGCTTACTATAAGCGTTTGCGTCTTTCGTGACGCAATAAACATCTTTCAGGGCTGATGCGATTTTGCGGGTATTCCAGGATAACTGGGAAAAATCTACAGAATCTTTTTGGGGTTCTTTGACAAAGGACTGTTCAAACTTTTCGAGCAGGTGTTTTTTGTAAACTTTCCGGCTCGCGAGATCCATGGCTCTTGCCGCTTCGCCTGGTGAAATGCAAAGACAGTAACTGTCACCTTGCTCCCAATTTGATAATAACTGTAATGTCTCCTCAGCACTACAGCCGGCGAGTTGCCGAACATGTATCCAGTCGGCAAACAAAGACTCGACAAAGGAATGAAATTCGGTTTCGGTCTCGACTTCCTCTATCTTTTCATAGCAAGACGCGATAAAATATTCATACAGCTCTGCGGCCGCGGAATGGAAACGCTTATCAGTGGACATCCCTCTCAAGTATTCCCGAACCTCTTCTAACCCGCCGATATAATCAGATTCTTCATAATGACGAATAAATCGTCCCAGGCCAACGGCACCTTCAATCATATCTCTGATTTCGTCGATCACACTTGTCTTATTTGCTTTTTGCCTGCTTTTTGTGGTCATCGTCATCTCTTTACAAAGTAACAGAAATCGGTCGGTTACTCTATCCGACCAGTTTTGCCAATGCGGCGGCGATATTGTCCAGTGCCGATGCATTCGGCAATTTCAGTTTCAGTTCAATTTGTCCCTGTTCATTGGTTTCAAGGCATTCCTGCAAATGCGCTCGGATGGAACCTATTTTCTGTTCCATGGCCGCTTCGTTCGGCTGCTGGGGGATGATTTCACCTAACAATTTGAATGCTGAGGTAAACAGTTCACCCGCCGCGATGGCGACTTTTTCTTTGCGGGCGGTGGCCTCGGCCGCCTGCTTTTGCCGCTCCAGCTCACTGACATCGAGCGGGGCGTCTTCCGGCCGGCCCAGCAGAATTTCCAGCCGGCGCTTCATCGCCTCGGCGCCGCCGGCCATATCGACATTTTTAACCTTGCTGTTGATGTCCAGCGCCGCCAGCGCGACCTCTTTTTTGGCCGCCAGCGTACCGAGCATCCCTTCTTCAATCGTCTGCTCGGTCACCAGAATATAGACCTGCACGGGATTTTTCTGTCCCATCCGATGCGCACGGGCGATCCTCTGCTCCAGCACGGCCGGATTCCACGGCAGATCGACGTTAATGACGGTATTGGCCGCTTGCAGGTTCAATCCGGTCGAACCTGCATTAGTGGTGATAAATAATTTACAGTTCGGGTCGTCCTGGAATTGATGTACAAGCTGGGCACGTTTCTTCTGCGGCACTGAACCATCCAACCGCACATAGTCCATTTTTAACTTCTTTAAAATCGGTTCGATCAAATCGAGCATCGTCGTCCATTCTGAAAACAGGACAATCTTTCGACCCTTCTCGGCGTTCAGCGTCTCCAGCAGCTCCGTCAATCGTTCTAATTTGGTCGAATAGCCCGGCGGCTCTTTGTCCACCAGGAATGTGCTGTCGGCGGCCATCCGACACAACAGCAACGCTTTTTGAAGACGCAGCAAGTCCATTTCAGAAAAGTACGGCTTGTTGATAATCGATTGAATAATCATCTTTTGCGCGCGATTGATCGCAAACTGCTCATCGGTCGGCGGAATGCGTACGATCTCATCCGTTCGCGGCGGCAATTGCTTCATCACCTCGCCGCGTGTGCGGCGCAGCAGAATCGGGGATAGTTTCTCACGCAGTTTATCCAGATTTTTGTACCCCAGCAGCTTGCCCTTCTCATCGACAATGCGATGCGTATTGAAAAAACGGAATGACGGCCCCAGCCGCCGGTCATCAACGAATTCCACTACCGAAAACAGATCGTCCAGCCGGTTTTCCAATGGCGTTCCCGAAAGCACCAGCGCAAAGCGACTCCGCAGCGATTTCATCATTTGCGTGGTCTTGGCCTCCCAGTTTTTAATCCGCTGGCCTTCATCCAAAATAATCAAATCCCAGCGAATCTGCTCGATGGATGTCGCGTCCCGCATCACCTGTTCGTAATTACAGATCGTAAAAAAGCGGTCGTTGTCATATTGTGCGACACGTTCCTTCGCACTGCCCAGCACCAACTGGCACGGACGCTCACAAAAACGATGGATTTCACTGCGCCACTGTGATTTAAGCGATGTTGGGCAGACAATCAGCACCTTGGAAATCCCCGATTCCCGCGCCAGCAGTTCGGCAGCGCCGATGCCCTGGATCGTTTTGCCCAGCCCCATATCATCGGCCAAAATTACTCGCCCCGCACCGACGGCAAAGGCAATGCCGTCAAGCTGGTATGGCAGCAATTCCGCCTTGAGCAGGGTTTTGCGCAGAGGATGCGAAGCGGGATTTTTACGAATTTGTCCGGCCAGCCGGCTTAAACGCTCCTGATGCAGGACAAACTCAATGTGCTCCTGCGCGTCAGGATAGATCGTTACGCTGTGGCCCATTGCTTCGAGTTTTTGCACACATTGCAGCAGACCGGGCATGTCTTTAATGGCGCGATCACGAATCGGTTTGACGATCTTGGCTGCTTTGCCGTTGACACCTTTCGGAATCAGCAGCCGCAATTGCAAATCTCGACCATAAGCCAGATGGACAGCAAAGTCCTTTTGCGTGTAGGGGCGTTTGCGGGTCGCGGCGGTGAACTGTCGTCGCACTTTATTTTGAACCTTCATGATATGTTTGCAGGTGCCCAGTGTGTTCTTGCGAAAATCCGGACAGGAGCAGTACGACTGGCCCCGCTCCCAGCCACGAAGCGCAATCCGGTAGCTCTTGCCGCTCAAGGCGTTGGTGACAATATAGTCCGTCCACAGGATGCGTGGATTGATGCTTTCGATTTTCATCCGCTCGGTCTTGGCCCGTTCGGTTCTGTCTTCCAATGCACGTGCGACCAGTTCCGCTTCGCTTAAACTCTCCGCCGGAACACGCTCGACCGGAGGCTTGGCCAACCCCAATGCCGTCTTTTCCTCCAGGATTAGCGAAAAAGCCGCCCCGATGTGTTCGCAGACGCCTTGGCAGGCCGTGCAGTTAAAATGCAGCCGGTTACGGGCCTCGGCCATCAGCGTAATCGTCGTCACCGCCCCATCCACCGACAGGCGGAACAGGTCGTCGCCCAGATAAACATTCTCTTCAAGCGGCTCGATTGGAAACTTGCCGCCCTGCATAATCAGCTTATTACCGTTATCCCCCAGAAGCTTACAGGCCTGTGTAAACGTCAACCGTGATAACCTGTCTTTCAGTGTCAATTCCTTTTTGGCCATGACGACTCCTCTATATTCATAACAATTAGTAATATTTTAGCCAAGTGAAGCAAATTCTATAGCTTTTGGGTTGGCTTGTGCAAAAAAAAGACAAAAAAACTTCAAAATGTCAAGATAGGCAATTTGCGCTATTGTGTGTAATGGTTTATAGTATCGGCATGATGAAGCCGAATGCTGAACAGACTATCGCCGACCTGGCCTTAGAGCAGGAATTGACTGCGGAACAGGCCAAAGCTATTTTTGCTCAGGGTGAAGAGGCGGTGGTTTTTGTTTTGCTGAGACTGTCGAAACTGGCAGTGGAAAAAACACAAGGTACGTTAGTTGCCGGCAGTCCGGCTGATCCTTCGTGTCCCTCAGGTCAGAAGCCGATTTTTGTCAAGCCGAACAAAACAGATAAAAAACGCGGCAAAAAGTTTGGCCGTAAAAAAGGGCATCAAGGTACTCGCCGCAATCTGCCGACCCAAATAGACCGCACCGAAGAACATCGCGCTTCATGTTGTCCGGACTGCGGCGGCGAACTGAAAAAATGTTCCGGCACACGTGAATGAGTCATCGAAGACATTCCGGAAGATGTTCGCGTTGAGACGGTAAAGCATGTTATTCATCGCGACTGGTGTCCGAACTGTCGCAAGGCGGTTGAGCCGATCGTAACCGATGAGTGGTCGAACAAGGAAGCTCAGCGGTTGATTAAGCGTTTGAAACGCCATCATGATGAGCGTGTTCTTTACCCTGAAACAACGCGGCCTAAAACCCGGTTGCTACCATCAAAAAAGCCCTGCGAACATACATCAAAACCGGCAAATTGCCAAAACTCGCGGAGTTCTCTGCTTCACTTGGCTAAAGTGTTACGAAAAAACACAAATTCCATGGTGATTGGAATTACACAATCTATCCGTCCAAAAAACGGAAATGAGTTCGAGTTAAATTGCCGTGCTTATTTCGTGCCAGTCCCTTAGCGGATTTTTTTGAGTTGAGTTATAAACGCCAAGGAGAAACAAAATGAAGGTTAGAATAAGCTTTGCAGTAGTTATTTCGTTGTTAATGGCGGTTTCGGCATGGGCAACTCCGACGGTCGTTTTCAACGGAATGCAGGATTACAGAGTCTACATCGGTTTTACTCAGGGTGCTCGTGCCGGGGAAATGCTTTTCACCGCCTATGGGTTTGCCGACGGCGTACTCGACATCGGCGAAAACGACGAATTTATAACTTTTTGTATCGAAGCGGACGAGCAGGTCGATTTAAACGGAGAATATGATGCCGAACTGAGCGTGTTCGCTCAGGAAGGCGGTATCTACGGCCATACAAACGGCAAAGACCCGCTCAGTCATGAAACAGCCTGGGTCTATTTGGATTATCTTGATAATTATGGAATTGACGGCAGCGGGAATGATGATGACTATCTGGCTCGGGATTATCAGTTAGCTATCTGGTATCTGGAGGCCGAGATTGTGGCAACTCCATCTTTAGCTGATAAATCCGTGATCATGAACGATGGCTTAACAGAAGGTGCTGCGGATCTGGTACTGCAAGCACATTACAAAGTCTCCCAGGAAGGCTGGACCAATAGCAAAATCGCGGTAGTAAACCTCTGGGATATGAATACCGGAGAAGCCATACAAGACATGCTCGTAAGAGTTCCCAGCAATACTCCATATATCGTTCCCGCCCCCGGCGCGATTCTTCTGGGCGGATTAGGGATGGGCCTGGTTGGCTGGATGCGTAAAAGGCGGGGATTATAAATTGGGTTAACCTAAACAAATTTTTCAGAAAAAATAAAAAGATGGAAACTTATCTGTGGGGTGTTTTTGGTTTTGTTTATAGAGGTACTGCCAGCGGCTGGATCGTACCCATAACAGTTGTAGATGGATATTTGCGAGTAGCTCTGAACGGTTAAATTTTTGTTTCCGATGGTAGAAATTATGTTCACATTGGACAAATAGCCTATTATGTGTTATACCTACCGAGTCGAGTTTGACAAGTAATAAACTTCTGGTGCCGCCAATATCTTTGGTTGGCGGGCGTTTTTGCGGTTCTTTCTTTTTTACGTTTTTTGTGCCAGTTAGACCAGGCAAGTTTTTTTATACCGACTTGAGTATTGCGGTTGGGTTCTTGTGATCTGGGTCAATGCTGTGTTTTTCCTGCGTAGAAAAACTTATTCAAAAGGGGTTGTGCCGTTGAGATCGTATCGTGGGGAGATGTCTATGTACTAACAATTTAACCACTTAAAGAAGGGAAATGTTATGAAAAAGAGAGCAATACTACTGTTTTGTCATAATTAAAGATTTGGGTGTACGTTGCCGATAATTCTCTATGAGTTTGCTAATCATGGAGGATTACTCATGGTCAAAAAATACATTGTTCGGCTTTCAGAGGAAGAACGGAGTCTGTTACGTGACATCGTTAAAAAAACTGAAAGGAACGCCCCAAAAAGTCCAGCGTGCCAGCATCCTTCTCAAGGCGGATGTTGGCGGACTAAACTGGTCAGACGCCAAAATAGCCGAGGCTTTTTCCTGTCGAACACAAACTGTCGAGAATGTTCGACGCCGACTCGTTACCGAAGGCTTCGATGCTGTGTTGAACCGGAAAAAACGCGAAACCGGGCCAAGGCCCAAAATTCTCGATGGGAAACAAGAAGCAGAAATTATCGCGTTGCGGCTGGGCAATCCGCCGTCTGGATTTGCCAACTGGAGTCTGCGATTGCTGGCTGAGCAGATCGTGAAATTGGAAATCGCAGACTCGATTAGCTACGAAACGGTTCGCAGAACGCTAAAAAAAATGAGATGACGAAACGGAAAATTTAATATTGGGTCATACTATACGCCCAAACACGGCAGTTGGTTGAACATTGCGGAAAACGAGCTAAGGTCGATGACACGGCAGCCTCTTTCGGGTCGCCGTATCGAAAATATCGGAATGCTTTGTACAGAAATATCCGCCTGGGCCAAATTATTCGACCAACAGGCCCTTGCCAGATTCACTTTTTTGCCGTAGATTACCGTTTCCCTGAACTACGTACAAGGAGCGTTAAATGCTGAAGTTATCGAAAATAGTTTTTGTTGTGGCATTGTTTTTTTGCTTGATTGGCTGCCAGGCTGGTAAAGAGACCACTCTGACCAGGCTGGTCAGCAAAGTCATGGGTCCCCTCCCAGGCTGAGAAGAATCGTCAGATTATGACTATGCTACGCAGCCCCCAGTGCCCACCATCGCCAGCAGGCTGTACTCCAACTGACGGAAGGGCAAGCACTTAACTGGGAATCGACCGGTGAGCTTGTGGCTCTGATGGCTACCGACGATGAAAGCTCATTTGTTCGTGCTGCTGCGGTGTCGGCCCTGGTGAAAATTGATAGCGAAGAGCAATATTTGCCCCAGGTACTCGAAAAAACCGCCGTTGACCCCGCCCCAGACGTAAGACTGGAAACTATAAACGTTTTTAAGGAAAGGAATAACGAGCAATCTCAAAATCTGCTTATCGAAATTTTGCGTGATGATGAGGATGTTCGGGTTCGTGGGCGGGCTGCTGAGACATTGGGCTTTTTCCCGGACGACAAAGTCGTCGATGCCCTCATCGAGACGCTGGATGAGCAGGATTTTTTCCGTTCTTTTCCGCTGTCGGGAATCACTTAACACCCTGACTGGCCAGGACTTAGAATATGACCGTCAAGCCTGGCGGAAATGGCGACAGGGCACTGACCAGGTCATTGCCCCCAGAGAAAACACCGACAAACCCTGGTACAAAATCTGGTAGTCAGCGGCAAAAAAGCCCTATTTTTCAGCGCAAAAATGCCTAGACGGGCCGTTTTTTGCGAAAAATTTCACGTTTTTGGAGAAATTTCAGGAAAATTTCGCGTTTTTAGCCCCAAAATCTTGTTTTTTGGTGAGCGTTTACAAAAAAAAACATTCCCTGGCCAGACTGTCATTTAGGATGGAGTAACCCGGAAGATGCGGGCAATAGTTTTTCAAAATCAGCAAATCAAATTCAACCCGGTATACCCCGATCCCAAACCCATCTCCTCCGAGGTTCTCATCAAGGTCAAGATGGCAGGCATCTGCGCCACCGACCAGGAAATCGTCAAGGGCTATATGAACTTTTCCGGCGTTCCAGGCCACGAATTCGTCGGCACGGTCGTCAAGGGACCGCGTGAACTTAACGGGAAGCGTGTCGTCGCTGAAATCAGTTGCGTCTGCGGCAAATGCGACATGTGCCAATCCGGTCTGAGCAATCATTGCCGCGAACGAAAAACCCTTGGAATTGACCAGCACGACGGGGTTTTTGCTGATTACATCGCTTTGCCGGCCCGCAATATTCACCTAGTGCCTGATTCCGTAACGGACGAGCAGGCGGTTTTTGTAGAACCGCTCGCCGCGGCATTGCAGATTGTCCGCCAGATTCCTATCGAAAAGCGTCACAAAATCGCGGTTTTAGGTGACGGTCGGCTAGGTCTGCTGACCGTCCAGGTTCTGGCCGCCAAGGCTGGCCGGGTTGTGCTGGTCGGCAAACATCAGGAAAAACTAAATTTTGCAGAAAAACGCGGTATTCAGGGCATCCTGCGTGAAGACCTGCACATTAAACCAGAATGGGATGTCGTGGTCGATTGCACCGGAACTCCTCAAGGCTTTACCGATGCCTGCTGTCTGGTACGTCCCCGCGGGCGGCTGGTTATGAAAAGCACATGGGTTGCCCATAACTGTAATATCGACCTGTCTCCCCTGGTCATCAATGAAATCACCCTTATAGGTTCCCGCTGCGGCCCGTTTCCCGAAGCCCTCAGCGCTCTGGCATCCGACCAGGTGGTGGTAAACGGCCTGATTACGGGCCGCTACAAACTCAACCAGGCAGAGGAAGCCTTTGCCGCCTCAACCGACCCTCGCCAGATAAAAGTAGTTTTTGAGCTAAGCTAGAGCATTTTAGTTTTCGCGGCCTGCTTTTCTCTGTTTTTTTGGGGTGAAACAATAATGAGCGATGCGGCCTTATGGCAAATTCGGTTGACCCTAAGCCAGATAAACTGGAAATTCTAAGTTCTAAATTCTAAACACAAAATTCAAAACAACAACATTACGACCCCTTCGGGGTCAGCCTCGTCGAGCAGATAGTATGGCCAATGGTCATTTTGGAAAAGTTTAGTTATGACTTGAATTTTTGCTCAAAGCTCAGGGGGATTACCAGCACCGCACAATCTGCTTTGCGCGTGATTTTTTCGGTGACATTTCCGAACAGGGCTTTCTCGATTGCGGAGTGGCCCTGTCGGCCCATTACAATCAAGTCTATATTCTGTTCTCGTGCGAATTCCAGAATTTGAGTTGTATCACGTCCAACACGGATTTTCACACGAAATTCCAGGTTGGTCGGTACGCGCGGCAGATAATGTTCGGCGATAATAGCGTCGATGTCATGTTTGGCTTTGTCATCGACGTTGTCAACTTCGTAGATATAGGTTTTCCAGAACTGAGCTTCGCTTTCGGGGATAACATGCAGGAGAAAAAGCTCGCATCCAGGTCGGCGTGTTGCGGCATCAATAGCGAAGTTGAAAGCGAAATTCGCATTCTCGGAGAAATCTGTACAGAAGAGAACTTTTTTGAATAAGTCTTTGGGCAGATTTGAGTCGCTCATTTTTGCCTCGTTTATTATTTAATCAGGTTGGGCAGGAAAAGGGTTATCTGCGGGAAGGCCACTAAAATCACCGCGGCGATAATCAAGGCCAGCAGGAACGGCATTGATCCTTTGAATACCGTTTGGAGCGGGACATCACGGGCTATGCCGCTGACGACGTACACATTAACGCCCACCGGCGGTGAGATTACGCCCATCTGGGTCACTACCACGATTATTACGCCGAACCATATCGGGTCATAACCCAGCCCTGCGACCACCGGGGTGAAAATGGGTATTGTCAACAATATCAAAGCCAGGGCATCGACAAAACAGCCTGCCAACAGATAGAACAGGATTATCATCCCCATAACGGTCCAGCTCGGCAGGTGAAGACCCGCCAGCCAGCTGGCCAGCTCAAAGGGGATGCGTGTAACGGCCAGGAAATGCCCGAAGATTACCGCTCCGGTGACGATAAAGATTACCATACATGAGGTTCGCATGGTTTCGCGGAGCGATTGCTGGAACCTTTTCCAGTCGAGCTGTCTTTTGATGAGGGCGATGGCAATACAGCCACCGGCACCGATGGCGGCTGCTTCGGTGGGCGTGAAAAAGCCAAAGAACATGCCGCCCATAACCAGTACGAAAAGGATGATCGTTTCGCTGACACCGGTCAGGGACAGGAATTTTTCTTTCCACGAACTCGATGGTGCCGCTGGTCCCAGCCGAGGCTTTCGTTTGCAATTGATGTAAATCGTCAGGCAGAAGAGCAGGGCGATAAATATGCCCGGTACGATACCCGCGATGAAAAGTTTGCCGATAGATTGTTCGGTCATAATCGCGTAAACGATAAATACCACACTGGGCGGAATAAGCATCCCCAGACTGCCGCCGGCGGCGACCGCCCCGCAGGCCAGTTCCATATCGTATTTGTAGCGTTTCATCTCCGGCAGTGCTACTGCTGCCATCGTTGCCGCTGTGGCTGGTCCTGAGCCGCAGATTGCCCCAAAAGCGGTACAGGCGCCCACCGTTGACATTGCCAGTCCGCCGGAGAGCGGTCCCAGCCAGTGATAGGCGGCGTCGAATAGTCGGCGGCTTATTCCGGCATGAAAGGCAATCTGGCCCATAAGTACAAAACAAGGGTATGACCGTCAGGCTGTAGGAACTGAACGTGTCGAAAACATCAATGGTAATCATGCTGAGCGCCGCGGCGGGCGAGACTATCAGAGCGAAACCGATAAAGCCCACCACCGCCATAACGAAGGCGACGGGCATACTGCTCATCAGCAGAATGAGCATACAAGCACAGCCGATTATACCGATTTCGATGGGACTCACGGTTTAATCATCTCCTGGCCCGGATGCAGCATATTATGAAGGATTACCAGGCCCACCAGCCCGCACGAAAACGCCAGTACATATGGTATCCAGTACAGCGGCACTTGTAATGTTGGGGTTACTGTCCCGTTTTTTTTCAGGGATGCCGCGTAAATCAGGCACTGCCAGGTGAGGCAGCCAAACAGCGTACAGGCCATTATCCTCCAGATGGTATCGACGATAATCCGTCCCCGCCGCGAGAGTTTATGGAAGCAATATTCGACCGCGACATGGCCTTTCAAGGCGGTGGTATACGGCATAGCTGCGGCAATGGTTATTACGCTGGCGATGCGGACAATGTCCAAAGCGCCGATGAGGGGTCGATTGAATGCGCGTAGAATGACGTCGATGCAGGTAACCAGCAGCATTGCCATTATCCCCAATGCCGCCACCACTGTCATCACCTTTACCAGTACCCGCAGTATTTTGGTAAATAAGCGGGATATACTTCGGAGTAAACTTAGCAAGTATTAACCTCACGCAAATAAAAAAACAGCCCATCCCGTTGCCGAGGCTTGGGGATGAGCTTGTTAAATCAAGAATTAAAACTATTTACCTTCCAGGCTTTTCAGTACATCAGCGAGAAATTCTTCGCCCGGCAGGTTTTTGGTTTTGGTGTCAGCCACATACTGGTCCAGAATCGGTTTGACGGCCTCTTTCCAGCGGACCAGCTCTTCGGCTGAAAGGGTGGTTGTTTCCTTGTTCAGCGATTTCACGAATTCCCGCCCTTCCTCGTCGGCTTTATCCCAGGCGGCACCGTGCCTGGCTACCCATTCGGCACAGACCTCATCGAAAACCTTTTTTACCTCCGCGGGTAATTTATCCCACGAAGCTTTGTTCATTACCACATACATTGATGTCGTATAACCGATACTTGAGGTATTGGTAACAAAATCAATTACTTCACCCTGTTTCCAGCCTTTGAGTGTTTCGATGGGGCAGAAGGTCGCTTCAACCACACCTTTTTGCAGGGCTTCATAGGTTTCGGGCTGGCTCATTGCTACCGGCGTACCGCCCAGCTTTTCGACAATCTTGGAGGATAGACCTGTAGCTCGCACCTTCAGGCCTGCCATATCGTCCAGGCTTTTCACTGCCTTCTTGGAAGCCAGGATGCCGGGTCCGTGAGCGTGTATATAGAGCAGGTGGGTGTCGGCCATTTCTTCCGGTTTGTATTTTTGGGCTAGTTCCGTAGCGATTTTTGTGGCTGTCATGCCATTAGGATAGCCTACCGGCAAATCCAGACCTTCCAGTAGCGGAAAACGCCCTCGGGTATAAGCGAAACAGCTCATCCCAATATCAGAAATACCGTTGACCACACCCTCATAGCACTGGGGTGCTTTGGTCAGCGTTCCGGCTGGATAAACGGTGATTTTGACCTTGCCGTCGGTACGTTTTTCTATTCCTTGGCCCAGTCCATCGCGGTAATGCACTGAATGTGAGTGGGAGGGAAAAATATACTGTAGGACAGTTCAATGGTATCCCCGGCAGTCGCTGGCGCTTCGGGCTCGGACATTGCCGGCGGATTAGCGGCTTGTTCTTCTTCCTTCTTGCAGCCGGCCAGACCAATCAGGCCGCATAAGCAGATAACTAACCATAGTGATTTCAGAGGTAACATTTTGCTCATCGTACAAACTCCCGACATGGTTTTCCTGGTACGGAAAACAGATTTCTCGTTCAGTTTTGCCGTAAAAAGCGGCCCGATAGATGATTATCTTAATCCCCCTCGCCCGGTCACGCAACAAAATTTAAGTTACTGTTTTTGAAAGGTTAGCGGAAAAGCGGGCGATCGGATTCGAACCGACGACGTCCAGCTTGGGAAGCTGGCATTCTACCACTGAATTACGCCCGCAGGGGCCGAGTTACCCGTTTTTCAAGCCGTTGAATCACGGGTTCCTCATTCCGGTGACCAAGTATAATAATCGTATGGAGATTTGCCAGCTTTTTTTTATCTGCGATCTCATTTGGAGAAAACCTTACGGGTTTGTCGATAGCACTAAGGATATAATTAACTGTGAACCCAGAGGGATTGACGAATGAACATGACTTGTAAGTGCTTGAGAAATCAGGAATTGTGCAACGACGGCTTCTTAACTCTGGAGATTCTTGATAAGCGGGTGCTGCTCTCGTCGGAGGGGGTACCCGGAGTTGATACGGATTGGGATGATTACCGGATAATTCTGGATGGTCCGGGGACTATTCTTAATGCGGATTTGTCTAATATGATTCTGACTGGTACGACCATTCAGAGTGACCTCACCATTGAAGTTACCTCGACAAACGGTGATGGGCTGGTCAATGTTGGCTTGATTACTACCGGCGGTGCCGATTTGGGGAGGGTGAATATCGAAGGCAATCTAGGTGGGCTTACCTGTGGTCGAATAAGGTCGCTGGAGGTTGAGTCGCTGGGCAAGGTGAGTACTGATACCAATTCGATAGCTATCTCCGGGGATATTCAGGATATGGAAGTTGAGGGAAGGCTGGAGAATTTTACTGTTGTCATAAGTGGGAGCCTGGATTCGATGTCGGTTGGTTCGCGGCGTGATACGGCCAGCGGCATTAGCAATTCGAGTATCACGGTGGCTGGTGATTTGGATGATTTTTCCTGCAAACAGTCGCTGACGGCGGGAACCATAATTGCGGTGGGAGGCAGCGTAAAGGCGATTGATATTGATAAGTCTATTATGAACAGTATGTTAAATATCGAAGGCAGCGTGGGCAGTTTGAATATTGATGGCTATGTGCAAAGCAGCAGTCTGCTGGAAGTCGGCGGCAATATTGAGGATTTTCGTATCGACAGGAATTTCTGTGGCAGCACCCTTGAGGTCGGCGGAGAACTTGATGACGCGAGATTTGACAATGATGTCATGGATTCGACCATACGCGTGAACCGGGGCGGCAAGATGATTTTCAGGGAGAATGTTGATAATACCAAGTTTGGCATTACCGCAGACTTAGAACTGTTCCAGGCAAGTGATTGTCAGGATATTACCCTGAGAGTGGGCGCAGTATCGAGACGATTAAAATCAAACGCGACCTGGATTCGGCGTTGATTTCGGTACTGAACGGCATCGGACAGATAAGTGTCGGCCAGGATGTCAATCGCAGTCAGATAATGGGAGGCGTGGATATCGGCGATGATTTGATTTATCGCACGGCAGATGATGATGAGTGGGGCGACGTGATTATCGAAAAGGTCACTATTAAAGGGGATATGGTTGATTCCAGCCTTATCGCGGGGATATGGGATAACGGTAATTATTACGGTAACGGGGACGATGCGGCGACCTCGAACCATATCGGCACCGCCCGGATTTATGATGTTCGGGTTAAGGGCGAGATCTACAGTACCCTGATGCCGGGCGAGACCTACGCGATTGGGGCTGATGATGGTATTGACCGAGTCAGGGATACGAACGGAACGTTTGGCGGAGTCGCAGGCGTAGCACTCCTGGAATATTAGTGCACAGGGTTGGCATCGGTCAAATTACATTTTCAAAATCGGCTGGGCCCAGACGGCGTTGATTTTGTCATCTTTCTTACTGCCGTCGGTCTTGATGGTAATGGTTCGGGCCTGTTCCAGCCGCACTTTCAATAACTGCGGAGCATCCTTAGCGCTGATTTCTTCGGTCTTGCTCACCGATTTGCCATCCAGCAGAATCTCAAAGCGGCATTTCCCCTCAGCTCCACATTCGGGCTGCTGGCCGACACGGACTTCCAGGGTCTTGAAAAGGCCTGGGGGAACAATAAAACTGTATTCGGTATCGCTGCCCACCACAAAACCATTGTCGAAATCCCGGATGGTATTGTCCGCGGTCTTTAATTTAACCGGTATCGGTTCGGCATATCCAGGCAGAACTTTATTGGCCGCGGCAATGGGGACATCCGTCAGGGAAAACTCTTTTGGTAATTTTGCCAGATCGTTTTCTTCAAACTTGTTTGACGATATGCACAAAACGGTATAAAGGAAGTCAGCGGTAAGTCTGGTCGATAAGTTCGCGGCCCGCAGTCCGTACCGACCGTAGCCTTCCAAATCGTCATCGAAATACGCTGACAGCATAGGGACAATACATTTGGTCGATTCAGTCATATAACGTTCGTGTTCCAGGTCGAGATTGAAGACGGCTTCCTCGATAGTGCGTCCCAGCAAGCGAGGTTTGTATGTTCCATAGGTTTGGCGCAATTGCTCCAGCTCAAAGCCGCCGTTATCGACCACTTTTATGCAGGCTGATATATTGGTATTTCTCCGGTACGAACATCAGGTCTTTGAAAGGGATTCAAGCCGATAAAGGAAGGTGTCTTGAAATTTTCATCGTAGAACCGGGTCTGGGCTGCGTATCTAAAATGTGCCGGGCAGGTCGAATCCTGCAGGAAATGCGAGAAGGCCCCGGCATGTCGCATGGCTTGGCGCACTTCACCTGCTTTAAACTTCTTGTTTACCAGATTGAAGTAATGTTCGTAGGCCCGGTAATTATGCTCGGTCGAAATCGCGTAATGCAGATAGAAATCATCCAGCAGATAAGGCGACCATATTGGTTTCAGGTTAGGCTGCCGTACCAGGTCGGGGATAATGCAGTAGGTATTTATAAAATCCTCACGTTCGGCGGCGATGATATCCCTTTGCCATTCCGGCAGAGAATCGATAGCTACCTCCGAGGCGTAGCGGTGAGGCGGCCCCCAACCCGCAGCTGGAAGTGTAATCAGGCAAACTAACAATAAAACAAATCTCTGGTACATCGCATACTTCCTTTTTGCCGGAGGACCGAAATAAATATATTAAGCCGGAGTTTTACAAAAGTTGAGCTTCAGCTTAAAAGTGGGGATGAAACTCGATATATAAAAACGAACAAACAGCACCTCTATTAGAACTGTTTGCCCGGCTCTCTAATATCTCTTGCCGTCTGGGCTGTGAATGTATCGATAGGCTACGGGATTCCCAGGCCGGTGTCAACAAAATCATTATCCCTTGTTTCTGTATGGAAATGTCTGATTTTCCAAGGGAATCCGTGTTTTTGAGGGATTTTGGTTAAATTCCAGTTAATCCACCGGCTCTGTCTGTGAGAATTAGATAAAAAAGCGGCATTGGTAAAAGTTCTACCAATGCCGCTAAAATGTTTATATTTCACCCGCTCCGGGGCTGATAGTGATTTTTAGAACAATCTGCCGCCGCGAACCCACATCCATTCATTGGCGAAGGTGGCAAAGTCAATCAGGTCGACATAACCATCGTTATTGAAGTCCATGTCGTTGGTATCGAGTCTGCCGTTAATGTGAAGGTTGATACTGCCATAAGCCTGATAGTAGCCGTTTCCGGTTTCATTCAGAGAGCTTTTGAGGTAGCCGTACACTCCGATCACATCGCCGATATGGGCCTGAACCGAAACCGGATAGACCATTTCGCCAAATTCAATAGTTGTTGTGATGGTCTGGGCAGGTACAGTGCATATTTCGCGGATGGGGTCTGGGTTGCCCGGCCAGGTGGGAGTTGGTTGATTCAGCGTGATTGCCAGATGATCCATGCCGTTACTGCCCGATATGATAACCTGGCCATTGTCAGCGGTAATCGTAGTGGTGATTATCAATCCCATTTCAATATAAACCAGGTCGCCGATTTGTTCGCCGGGCTGGCTGGGGACAATTTGCATATAGCAGCCGTGAGTTATGCCGTCATTTATGGTTTCCGCTTCTGCCCAGACCTGACCTTGAGAGCTGAGGTCTGTGCTGTCATAGCTAATACCGGTAGAAGCCATGAAATCCGCGAAGAAAGAACTGGAGTCGTCCCAGGCTTCACCGCCGCCGAAGTGCATGGAACTGTCAAAGTCACATTTGGTGATGTAGCCGGGGGTGTGGAAGTCTTGATAGCCGTTGACATAGAAATAGGCGTCATTGGGGTCAGTTACCAGGCGATTTACCGGCCCGGCGGTGCCGGAACTATCTGATAACGTTCCCGAACCGCTGACCTTAACACCAGATGGGTCAACCTGCTGGATACTCAGCCCAAAAGAAAAACTCGCAAAAATCAAGGCACAGACCATCACCCCCAAAAACAGCTTCGTAGACATACTTCTTCTCCGGTTATACTCCAAAAAGCCGCCCAGCGTTGACAACCCGCTGAGATTTCGGCCTCACCGAGCTGTAATGATACCACAAAACCCGTTAAAAATCTACTCTGAGGAATATTTAACGGGTTTTGTGTAAAAGTTTTTTGAGCCTTTACCGGAATAACCGGAAAAGATTTCCCAGATTAACATTTTCTGTATGAAAACTGCTATTTGGGCTGATATTCCAGGTTTCTATTGGACTTTGGTATATTATCTTTTTCTGGGTTGATAGCAGAGGTTTTCTGCTGCCAGGTGGGTAATTTCTGGAAGATTCGTTTGATTCGCTTCATGTCGAACTTAGCGGTCCGGTCATAGCGGTATATACCGTTTTGTTCCTGTTCCACGTCGGTTAGCTGCGTATAGCAATATCCGGCCAGCTTGTTCGAGCTCAACGCGACATCGACGAGGCTTTCCAGCCGTTTGTAGAATTCTTCAATGTCGTCCGGGGTATTGCCGTAGCCCCAGGAATGGGTTCGTTTTTCATCTTTTTTTACATCGGTGGGCGACCATTTGATTCCGCCAAACTCGGCCAGGATGTATGGTTGATTTCTGTAGGCTTTGGCTTCCCATTCGGGGTTTTTTAAGAATACCTGTCCATCTTCGGCCAGCAGATTGGCTTGTAACTCCTCCGGCTGCTGGTCGTAAATGTGAACGGTCCACAGGTCCGTACGAGCGTGGAAATGGCCGCTGGTGTCGTTGACCGGGCGGGTTCCGTCCAGCTTGTGGGTGAGGTCGTAGGCGGCGATAAGAATTTTGTCATGCAGCACCCCATCATCTTTTCGGCGTTCCCAGGTTTCGTTGAAAGGTGTCCAGGTGATAATCGAAGGGTGATTTCTGTCTCTGATAACTATTTCTGACCATTCGCTCAGGAAATTCGAGCTCGACTCCCGGATATTCGTATCGCAGCCCCAACTGGCGGACTCAGCCCAGACCAGATAGCCCATTCTATCGGCCCAGTAAAGGAAACGTTCCTCGAATACTTTCTGATGGAGCCTGGCACCATTGAAGCCGGCATCAAGTGAAAGTTGAATATCGTGTTTTAAGGCATCGTCACTGGGCGCGGTCCAGATACCATCGGGATAGTAGCCCTGGTCGAGTACGAGTCGTTGGAAGAGCGGTTTATTGTTCAGGTAGATGCGGTCATCTTCGATATGGATTTTTCTCAGGCCGGTGTAACTGGTCACCTTGTCAACAACTCTACCGAGTCGGTCGATAACTTCATATTCAATCTCATAAAGAAACGCGTCGTCGGGCGACCATAAACGGGGATTGTCTATTTTCAGGGTCAGTGAAGTTCCTGGACCGGTAAGCGTTTGGCCCTCGGCAATTTTTTTGTCGTCTTCCAAAAGCGTAACCTGCAAATGACAACCGGTTTTGACCTGATAATATTCGGGCAGGAAAGTAATCTGATTATTGTCAATATCGGTTAGAACGCGGCATCTTTTCAGGGCGTGTTTGTGCATCGGTTCCAGCCAGACGCTTTGCCAGATACCGGTAACGCGCGAATAGAAACATTCATAACTGTTATAGCGGGGACTTTGTTTGCCGCTGGGCTGAGCGGGGTTACGGGTTTCGTCGATTACATAAACCACCAGGTCATGCTGCCCGCCCGCTTGCACATAATCGCTAATATCAAAACCAAACGAACTGCCTCCGCCCCAATGCGTGCCTACGCAATGGCCATCGATAAATACCTGGGCGTGAAAATCGACCGCGCCAAAATTGAGAAAAATCATCCGGTCGTGCCATTCGTGCGGGATGTTAATCTTGCGATGATACCACATCGCCTCGATGAAGTCCTTGTATTCCACGCCGGAAAGTAAACTTTCCGGGCAGAACGGCACGATAATGTCCTTATCGAACCCCTTGCTTTGGGGCAGTTGGCGTTCCAGCCCCGTCCGGGCGAAGTCAAATTCATAACTCCACCGTCCGTTCAAACACAACCATTCATCTCTGGTAAACTGCGGTCTGGGATACTCACTTCTGGGCATAAATACTTCCTGGTTTTGTCAATCAAAAGCGGTGATTTTAAACTTCTCGCAACAACTTAAAGTAACTATTCACAGATAATTTTCTTTCGCCCCTTTGGGGCTTGTGGTTGTCTTTGGCAAGTGTTCCGGGGGCTTACGCCGCCCGACTATGCGATCTTACGACCCCTTCGGGTCTTTAAAGGAAAAACTGTGAATGCTTATAAAAATCTAATTAATCACTTGCGTGGGTCCGGCCACCAGAACTGGATCTTCAGCGGATGGCTGATATAACGCTGATATATTGCCATATCGTCCAATGCCGTAAATGAGGCACTGCCGTCGTTGCGGGCCGCGGGGGCACCTTCCGGCTCGATGGTTCCGGTTTTGTTATATTTGTGATAGTAGTACCACCCGTCGCCTGTTCCCCAGTCATTTTTTACATAGCAGCCCGCTACGGCCATTCTAGTTGGGGCGGTACTTGACTTGAAGGGCGGCACAAAGGCCCGTTTTGAATCTGCCGGGTTGGGTGTGAAGTCCGGGCCTGGTCCCCAGGCGACGTAATCCAGCACGACATCATAGCCAACGAAGAGCCCGTAATCACCGAGTACATATTCCCGATTATTTTGGCTGAGCCAATATTCTTTCTGTTCATCCCAGGTTTGCGGAGCTGTAGTGTTGGCTGGGCAGAAAGTAACTTTGTAATCGACCAGATAAGGTTCCACGAAAATATCCAGCAGATTCATTCGCGGCTGCTTAGGGTCATTATTAGCTGTTGGTGATTCATTTACATAATAGTATAGCAAACCGTTATGGGTACGCTCTCCGCTAGCATTGAAGCGGGCGGGGAAATTGTCTTTATTGTCATTGCAATAAACCTGCGTACCAATCGCCCACTGATGTGAATTGGAAAGGCAGACAACTTTCTTGGCCTGCTCACGGGCTTCGCCCAGGGCCGGCAGCAATATTGAAACCAGCAGTGCGATAATCGCGACCACAACCAATAGTTCAACTAAGGTAAATGCTTTATTTTTCATAAATGGTTCTCCTATTTCAATGCGATGTCCATGAAGCTGATATCATGTTCATCACTGCTGTCGGTCATGGTGATTTCAATGGTATTATCACCGTTTTTTACAATCTCGCAGGGCAGCACAAAGGCCCGGTACTGCTGAGGTAATCCCAGCAGATTGCGATATGGATTGGGGTATGGTTCGGATACATCATCGGTGTTTTTTAGCGTGATACCGTTGAATTTCACACTCCATTGGCTGTTTGCGAGTACTTTCTCGCTTTCGATACGCAGCTTACCGTCTCGCAACCAACCGCCGGCTGGCTCAGCCATATACATCACAAATTCGTGACTCTGGTCCTTTTTGAAGGTTTGCGGCATTTGTCGCGTTTCCGAAGGCGGGTCGTTCCAGATTTTGCACAGGATGTAATGCTGGCTTTGTCTGGCGACCCAATCTTTGTCACCGATGTGGTTGAATATATAGAAAGGCGGTTCGGTGAAAGGTCCGCGCCCCGGTGTGCCATGTTCGCGGTAGTACATGAAATTAAAGGCACTGACGCCGACGGCTCCATGGCTGTAAGCGATATGGGCGGCGGTATAAATCTGGTTCGGGGTGGACCGTCTGAACGTAAAATTATCATAAGTGTTTTTGATAAGCGTCTTGCCAGTCATAATGCAATGCGTAAACTCCAGATATACCGGCGTATCGGGAATAGTCCTGACCACTTCGGCCAGGTCTGTCTGCTGTTCGGTGAAATAATAGCCCGACAGGTTTACCATATCCACTCCCGCCGCAACAAAACGTTTCAGGTCGATACCCAGTGCGTCGTAAGTATCAATATGCGTCGATATTCTTACGCAAAGCCACTTGTGCCGACCGTCTTTGGGATTTTCGTCGAGCGAATTGCGTACTTCGGCGACAAATTCCGCCATAATATCTTTACGCTGCTGGCTGGTTGTCGCGTTGACATCGAAAAAGCTGCACAGCCGCTGAAAATCCAGCTCCAGCCCGTCAATATCATAGTTTTCGATAATCTCCTTGATCAACGCCAGCTTGTGATTCCGCGCCTCCGGTATCGCCCAGTTATGCACGCGTTTTTTCCAACTGTGTATATCGTCGCCGATACGATATTCCGGATGTTCGCAATAAAACTTACTGATAGCGTGCCCGCCCCATTTGGGCAGGGTGCCGGGCTCTTTAAGGATATATTCCTTGCCGTGGCCGTCGTTGAGTCGATACGAAATAAATGGCACAATGCCTTTTTCCCGACAACGTTTGACGAATACTTCCACCATATCTCCGCCGGCGAGCATGTATTTGCCGAACCCGTCTATCGGTGACTTGAAGGTGTCCATGTACCACTTGTAAGCGTCGGGATAGACTTCGCTCTTCCACCACGGTACCCAGCCCAGTCCCGGCTGAAGCATGTGGACATCAACGCCAATCCCCGCCGTCTCGTCGACACTGGCTTCGAGCATTTCCGGCGTGAAATCCTCACCTTGGGCATGATAAGGGCCGACACAGCTTTCGATGTGTGTGGTGTCATTGCTGTAAAGCACTTTGAAAGGTGCCTTGTCGCCGGCCCAGCCTGTCCCTGCCAATGCCGCCGTCAGAATAATCCTATAAATCCCTTTGACTCTCATCAACACGATTCCTTTCTAATTATCGAAATAGTTTTCCTGATTACATTCCAGCCAATGTTCTATCATGATATACAGGTCGTCAATATCGACCTGGCAGTTATCGTCAAAATCGGCATCAATGGCTTCGGTGCAGGTCGCGAACATTTCCGCGGCGACCGGTGGTCCCGCCTGATAGTTTGCCAGAATGTCGGCCTCGTTCAGGCAGTAAGTGTAAATTCTGATCTGGGCGATATCGCCGGAGAACCACATATTATCTTTTACATATGAGCTATGCCACGCCGCCCCGACCCGCACTTCATTTTGTCCGAAAATCTCCTCATTACCCAGCCAGTAATCCGCCGTGATGGCGGTAGTCGATTCACAATCCGCAAAATTATTCACACCATCAAGAAATGTTTTTGCCGTCGTCAGCCCCGAAGTATCTTCGCCGTCCCAGACGAAAACGATATGATGCCACGCACTTTCATCCACCCATTCGAAACTGTTGCTACGGCCTCGCTGATGATAAACCACCGAGCCGGCGTTATCCCTCATCCGCACGGCGGTACGGGCCCAGGCACCTGCCAAGCCGTAAGTCTGGAACCCCCAGCCGCAGCCGGTGTACATGCCGTAATTACCGATGATGTTCTCGCCCCAGTTGCCCTGAGCATAAGGTAAATCCCGACGAATCCATGCTTCAAACGTATAATTTTTACGCGGGTCCAGTTTCATATCGCCGTCATGTTCAAACGCATAACCCGCTGCGTAGCCAGCTGAGGTACCTTCGTTGGTCCCGTCCGTTTCGTTAGTGAAATGATAATACCAGATATGTTCGTCTTCGCCGACTTGCTCAGACATTGGTTTGGGTTTCTGACCTTCTGGTCCGATTGCGATAAGCGTACCTTGGCCCGTTCCGACCACCGGCTGCCATTGCTCCAGCGGTTCTTCGCCCGGCGCAGTCGCGTTAAGCTCAAACGCCAGTTTTTCCTCCACCACCTCAGCCGCAACATCAATGAAGATGATTTCGGCAGAACTACCCGACAGCATCTTGACTTCGATTGTATTGTCGCCGGTAACTAAATATTCCTTCGGTATCGACCAGGCCCGATATTGTTCCGGTTCACCCAGTGCCGAAGGATAATAATTGTAATACGGTTCGGAGACATCCGAGTTTTCGTTCAACAAATTCCCGTTAAATTTCACCTGCCAGGTATTGCCGCTAATTGATTCGCGACCCTCTATTCGCAGTTTGGCCTGCAACTGCCATCCGCCTGCCGGGGCAGCCATGGCCATTGTGAATGTTTTTGTCTGCCCCGCATTGAACGTCTTGGGCAACTGCCTGTCGTTCAGTCGCGGACTATCCCATATCCCCGCCAGAATATAATGCTGATTTTGACCTGCCAGAAATGCTGCGTCATCCAGATGTTCTATAATATGGAAGGGCGGCTCGCTGAACGGTCCACGGCCCGGTGTGCCGTGTTCACGGTAATAGGGGAAATTAAACAAGCTCACGCCCTGAGCGCCGCTGGAATAGGCCAGGTGGGCTGTAGTGTAAAACTGTTCTTCTGTGGTCCTTTTAAACGTGAAATCATCATAGCCGCCGCTGTTGGGCAACTGGTCAACGGTCAAAATACATCCGGTCATTTCCAGATACACCGGTGTTGTGGGAATCGACTGGACAATAGCGGCTATATCAGCCTGCTGGTCCGTGAAAAAGTAAGATGAAATATTCACCATATCCACCCCCGCCGTCACCATCTCCGGTAGATTGATACCCAGATTATCAAACGCCTCGATATAACAAGGCACTCTGACGCACAACCACCGGTGCTGACCGGTCGCACTGGTATTGTCAAGCAGTTGACGAATCTGTCCTATAAAAGCCGTTATAATATTTTTACGCTGCGTACTGGTGGTATTATCAACGTTGAACAGACTACACATCCGCATAAAATCCAGTTCCAGCCCGTCAATATCGTAATTAACGCATATTTCCTCAATGAAATCGTATTTATGCTCACGCACCGCCGCAATCGACCAGTCCTGCACTCTCTCGTACCAGTCGTTAATATCACTGCCGATACGATATTCCGGATGCTCCTCATAAAAACGGCTGAGGGCATGACCAGCCCAGCCTGGTACAGTCCCTGGCGCGTCATCGACATATTCTTTGCCGTGAGCGTCGTTCAACCGATACGATATGAACGGGCTCAAACCCTGCTGCCGACACCGCTGTACAAAAACCGCCACCATATCCCCGCCGCTGAGCATGTACTGGCCGTAGCTGTCAGGTGTGACCTGATATGTCTGCTGGAACCATTGATAGGCATCAGGGTAAACCGTACTCTGCCACCACGGCACCCATCCCAGCCCCGGCTGAAGCATGTGTACCTCGACTCCCGTGCCCGCTGTCTCATCCACGCTGGCCCGCAGCATATCGGCGGTGAATGCTTCGCCGGCTTGATGATAAGGACTGATACAGCCGCAAATATGCGTTGTGTCATTGCTGTAAAGCACCTTGAAAGGCGCCTGAGCGAAACACCAGCCGGACATGACAGTCAATAAGAATAAAACACAAATACGCTTCATATAATCCATACCACGCTGTAAAAAAACTCTGACCTCTGATATGGGCCTCCGGAAACCCGTACATATTTTCCAGAGGCCCTACATTGCAAATCAACTTCGATTAATTAAAGCAAGCTGTTACCGGGTCCAGATTACACAGCATCCAATCCGCTGCAAACATGGCGAAATCTTCCAGGTCAACCTGGCAGTCGCCGCTCAGGTCACCTTCTATATTGCCGGTGCAAATAACCGTCGGTGAAGCCTCGGTCATTGTCGGCATACCGGCTGTGTATAAATCTTCAACCGTGCCTTGCGACAATGCTCCATTATAAACTCTCAGTACCGCGATATCACCGCGGAACCAGAGCTGGTCATCCACCATGGCATTATTGTAGGCAGAGCCTACCCGAACTTCATCGCCGCCATAGATGTCGATATTATCCGACTCCCAGTAAGAAGAAGGAATCGCTGCCGTACCATCGAGGTCAACAAAATTATTCACGCCGTCAAAATAAGTTGCCGCTTTTCCTACGGTGATACCATCAGGGTCAATCCCGTTCCAGGTAACCACGACATGATGCCACAGTGTTGGATCGGTCCCGAAATTATAGCTGTTACCTCTGATTTTCTGGTCAGCCTTGTCCGTCCCGGCATTATCACGCATTCTCGCATAAGGGCGTGCGAAGGTATGCCCCGTCCCCGTGCCGTACATCCAGAATCCCCAGCCGTTCGCTTCATTGCGATTATAGTTACCCAGAATATGTTCCGCCCAGCTCATTGCCGCTGTACCTTTGCGGCGAATCCAGGCTTCAAAGGTATAGCTCTGGCGCGGGTCCAGCTTCATATCGCCATAAGTCTCAAACGCATAGCCTCTGGCGTAACCGCCGGAGAGTCCTTCGGTCTCGATAATCGCGTCGAAATGGTAGTACCAGGCATAGTTACCCGCACCATCATCCTCGCTCATCAGCATGGGGATGTATTCAGCCGCTTTAGGCCCTACCCCGACCAGGGTTCCCAGCCCTGCTCCGACTGTTGGCTCCCACTGTTTCCAGAAAGAGCTGCCCGGCTGGGTTGCGTCCAGCTCGAAAACAACCTCATTGGGCTCACCAAAACTGACCGATACCATTGCTAACAGCATTAACAATCCCATCAATACTCTCTTGTCCATCACAGACCTCCATTGAAAAAGTATTAAAAGCCAAACTTCAAACATACGAAGTTCTATTCCATCATCTCAAATTTAAATCTCATATCCAAAGGAAAAAATCTTTTCTCGCCTTTACGGTTTATGGCCTGCCATATCCTTTTTGTCGGCAAGGCCCCATAATGAACCGGTCCGGGCATTTCTCGTTGCCAATAAGACATATCTTTATATGCAATAAAGATTTAGGGTTAAAATGATTAGTTGTTTTATCAATATCTCTTGACACTTGACTATCTCTTTTGTTTTATTTACTACTGTGAGGTCATTATAGTATTTATAACAGGCGGTTAAAATGGGTAGAAGTTTTAAAAACATACGCGAAACGATTATTATTGGCCCCGGCTGCAAAGAATTAATCCTGCCCGACATTGATTTTCTCTCTCAGATTGGCATTCTTTTCGGCGGTCAGAGTAACGTAAATGCTGATTATTTAATCTTCAGGCCCAATCCTTATTATAATCAGATGATTTACACCTTTGACGGGATGGGCCAGTCGCTCGAAGATGACCAGGAAATAGACATACCCCCAAGAACGCTTTTTGTGACCCATTACGGTCGGGCCCAGCATTATAAAACCAAAGGAAAATCCTGGAGCTTCCTCTGGTTCTGGATAGCGGAGAATCACGGCTGGGACATCGTCAAGAAGCACAATATCATCGGCCCGGCCAAGTTTGGCAACGAGGTACTCTGGATATTTAATCAACTTCTCCGGGAAAATGCTAAACTCACCTCCGGCTCGAAGACCATCGTCCAGAGCCTCTGCGACCTGCTCTCCCAGTATCTCCGTGAGGAACTCCGCACCGAAATGAACATTTACCAGCAGGAGATTCTCGAAAAACTTAACAGCCTGGTTGGTAGAATCTACGCCGACCCTCAATCCCCTTGGGATGTCGAATCGCTTTCCGAACAGTCCGGACTATTCCTCTCCAAGAGCCACTTTATGAAGGTTTTCATCGAGAATATGGGCGTTACCCCCATCAAAATGGTCACTCGAATCCGTATGGAGACCGCCGCTAACCTGCTCAAGAACACGAGTTACAATCTCAGCACCATCTCCGCCAAAATCGGCTACAGCACGCCTTATGCTTTTTCTGATGCCTTCAAACGCTGGTTCGGCGTTTCCCCCAAAGAATATCGCAAAGGTGTCTGACCAGTTATTGCAATAATGTTGCATCCATGTTAAACTGCCCGCAAAGCATGGAAGCGATGACCCTTTACTACTGTGACTTGCTGGGCACCTTCGTTTTCGCCCTGACCGGAGCGTTAGTGGCGATACGACGGCGGATGGACCTGTTTGGTATGCTGGTGCTGGCGGCGATTACCGCGGTCGGCGGCGGCACGGTCCGTGATGTCATTCTCGGTGCCGATGGTGTCTTCTGGACCAGAGACGGCAATTATATCTTCGTTATCATCCTGGGTATGGCCCTGCCGGCGATCGTTCAGCAGGATAAATACCGTACCGTACGCGTTTTGAAGATTCTTGACGCCTTCGGGCTGGCCATTTTCACCGTTATTGGTGCCAGCAAGACCCTTAGTCTGGGCTACTCCGGCCCTGTCGCGGTCATTATGGGCTGCATTAGCGGGGTTTTTGGCGGTATTTTTCGCGATACCCTCGCTGGTCAGGTTCCGCTGATTCTCAGACGCGATGTTTACGCCACTACCTCGATCGCCGGGGCAATCCTTTTCGTTATCTTCGCCAAAGTAAACCTGCCTCAGCCCCTGAACATCCTGCTGACCGCCACGTCGGTCTTCACCTTACGCCTGACCGCCCTGCAAAAAGGCTGGAACCTCCCGGTAATCCAGCCTAAAAACCGCAACGGTACCAGAGGTTGAACGTTTAACCGCCAGGAGCCTGTTTTTAAGTCTTGACGCATCCGCGGGGGCCTGCTAGACTGACCGATTAAATATTGAACGGCCTGCGATAAATCGTAAACCCACTTGAGATATTCCAGCAGGTTATAAACTTTAGTCATCCCTGACGGAGCAGCGATTACTATGACAGACCGAATTATCGGAGAGGGTATCACTTTCGACGACGTTCTGCTAATCCCCCAGCAGACCAATTTTCTACCGCGCGACGCTGATACCCGCACAAAACTCACCCGCAATATCGAAATTAACATTCCGCTGATAAGTTCTCCTATGGACACGGTTACGGAATCGGCGTTGGCTATCGCTCTGGCCCAGGAAGGCGGGATCGGGATTGTTCATAAGAACCTGACCATCGAGGACCAGGTCCGCGAGGTTGATAAAGTCAAGCGTAGTGAAAACGGGGTGATTCTTGACCCGGTAACCCTTTCGCCCAACGACACGGTCAGCACGGCGCGTGAGCTGATGGCTAAGTTCAATATTTCCGGCGTACCAATTGTCATCAACGACAAGAAACTGGTCGGCATTTTGACTCGCCGCGACCTGAAGTTTCTGGAAGACTACGGCCAGAAAATCGAATCGGTCATGACCAGCGACAAACTTTTCACCGGGCCGGCTGATACCACCCTCGACCAGGCAGAAGCGATTCTGAATAAGCATAAGGTCGAAAAACTCCTGCTCACCGACGGCAATGGCAAACTCGTGGGCTTGATTACGATGCGGGACATCGAGCGTATGCACCAGTTCCCCAACGCTTCGAAGGATTCCCGCGGTCGTCTGCGAGTGGGAGCTTCGGTGAATGTTCACGATTACGAACGTGTCGAAAAGCTCATCGCCAAGGATGTTGACCTTATCATCGTGGATTCAGCGCACGGTCATTCGAAAAATGTACTCGATACCGTTCGGGAAATTCGCAAGAAACACCATATTGACATAATCGCCGGCAATGTCGCCACGGCTCAGGCTGCCCGTGACCTGATTGCCGCGGGTGCCGATGCTATCCGGGTGGGAATCGGGCCGGGAGCTATCTGCACTACTCGCGTGGTTTCGGGTGTGGGCGTGCCGCAGGTAACGGCTGTTATGGATTGTGCCTCGGCAGGTGACGAAGCAGGCGTGCCGGTTATCGCGGACGGCGGCATCCGGCATTCGGGCGACATCGTGAAGGCGATAGCGGCGGGTGCTTCATCTGTTATGTTGGGCTCGCTTTTTGCCGGGCTGGACGAATCACCCGGCGAACTGGTAATCTACAAAGGCAGGCGTTTCAAACAATATCGCGGTATGGGCTCGCTGGGTGCGATGGTCACCGGCGGGGGTACCCGCTATGGCCAACTTACCAAAGAAGCTCACAAACTCGTACCGGAAGGTGTGGAAGGACGCGTGCCTTATCGCGGTCCGCTTTCGGAATATGTGTATCAACTGGTAGGCGGTATCCGGGCAGGGATGGGATATTGCGGCACGCCGAATATCGAAGCGTTGCGTAAAGAAAGCAAGTTCATCCGCATCACCTCTGCGGGCATGATGGAAAGTCACCCGCATGACATCGCTATTACCCACGAGGCACCGAACTATCAGTCGCGGGCAGACACATCCGACTTCTAACCGAAAACCAGATACGGAACGACATACTCTATGAAGACTAAATCAGCAATCAAGTTAACGGTTACTATGCTAACACTAACCATGCTAATCGGCTGCGGCAAGGACAATGCTAAGCCCGCTCCGGTAATGCAGGCTGAAGCTCAGGGGCAAAATTCGGTTCAGGGTGAACTGGAGATAACGCCGCGGCCCTGGCCTGAAATGACGCTTGAGTATAGGAACATGGGGACCGAACATACTCAGCTTTACCTGGCGAACCCTTATGAAGCGGCGGATGAACAGGATGGATATTTCCAGGCTGGCTCGGACGATTTATGGGCGGCGGTGACCGCTCCGGCGGAATTTATCATTGATACAGTTTTACTGCCGGTCTCGGCTGTCGCCCATCCTCCCTGGAAAAGCCAGAGCAGTCGTGACAGTCAGTCGGTTCAGCCGGCGGTGTTTGATTTTCAGCCGGAACCGTCAAATGTTGCCTCTAAGGAAGAATATTAAACAACGGCAGACAGAAAATCCTAAACACTAAATCCTAAATTCTAAATAAATCCAAATCTCAAATGGCAAAAATCGAAACAAATTTAAAACGGCAATAACGTCAACGGCATCGCTTACTTATGTGGGCAGCCCTGATGAGTTGTTTTTTGTGTAATGTTACTTTTAAGAGAATTTAGCTTAATGAATCAGTCTGAAACTATTGCTATTATCGACTTCGGCAGTCAGTATGTGCAGCTTATCGCCCGCCGGGTTCGTGAACATAATGTATTCAGTATTATCTGTCCGCATGACATAAGCGTTGATGAGCTGAAAAAATATAATCTTAAAGGCATTATCCTTTCCGGCGGGCCGGCGAGTGTTTATGCCGACGGGGCGCCGAAGTGTGACCCGAAAATGCTTGAGCTGGGTTTGCCGGTGATGGGTATCTGCTACGGTATGCAGATAGCCTGTAATCTTTTGGGCGCAAAAGTTGATGTGGCTCATTCGCGTGAGTACGGCTCGACGCGGCTGACTCTGAAACAAAGTGAAGGGCTGCTGGCCCAGATTACCGGCGAGAAAGTCGTCTGGATGAGCCACGGTGACCAGGTGAACGAACTGCCGGAAGAATTTATCCCGCTGGCAGAGACGCCGACCTGCCCTTATGCCGCGGTTCGCCATAAAACGATGCCGTTTTTCGGTGTGCAGTTTCATCCGGAAGTTACGCACACGCCCTGCGGTACTCAGATTTTTCAGAATTTCCTATATACCATTTGTCAATGCAAAGGTGACTGGCAGATGGGCAATTTCATCGAACAGGAATGCGAAAGAATTCGCCAGCAGGTCGGCGACAAGACCGTAATCTGCGGGCTGAGCGGCGGGGTTGATTCGTCGGTACTGGCGGCTCTGCTGCATAAGGCCATCGGCGAGCAGCTGGTTTGCATCTTCGTTGATAACGGATTACTCAGAAAGGGAGAACGTGACAGTGTCGAAACAACATTTCGTGATCACTTCAAGCTTGATTTGCGCGTGGTGGACTGGTCAGCACGATTCCTCGATAGGCTGGCCGGTGTTACGGATCCTCAAAAGAAACGTATTATCATTGGACACGAGTTTATCGAAGCGTTTAAGTCAGAGGCCGACAAAATCGACGACGCTCACTTCCTCGCCCAAGGTACACTCTACCCCGACGTCATCGAATCCGGACATCGCAACGGAAATCCCGCCGCAAACATCAAACTCCATCATAACGTTGGCGGACTACCGGAAGAACTGGGCTTTGAATTAGTCGAGCCTCTGCGCGACCTTTTCAAAGATGAGGTTCGCGTTATGGGTGAACATCTGGGATTGCCGGAACCGATTGTCTGGCGACATCCGTTCCCCGGGCCGGGCCTGGCGGTGCGTATCATCGGCGATATTACCAAGCCGCGACTCGAAGTGCTGCGTGAAGCTGATGAAATTGTTATTGACGAAATCCGAGCCGCCGGACTCTACCGCTCCATCGGACAGGCACTGGCCGTACTGCTGCCCATCAGCTCCGTGGGTGTAATGGGCGACGACCGCAGCTACGAAAACGTGGTGGCAGTGCGGGCGGTGGAAACTACCGATTTCATGACCGCTGACTGGGTGCATATCCCCTATAAAGTGCTGGCACGAATCTCCAGCCGTATTATCAATGAGGTGCGTGGAGTCAATCGCGTGGTTTATGATATTTCCAGTAAGCCGCCGGCTACTATTGAATGGGAATAGGGCCGGACATGCCGGAAATTCTAAATTCTAAATAATATCAAAACGAAAAAACCTTGAGGCTACATCAACGGTATGACGCCTGTCTTCGACGAGGTCGATAATAATTTTGGGGTAAAGGGACGGTTGAGGGTGGTCGAATCCGGCCGCTTACGCGGCTCGGCTTCTAATGAGGGTTTGGATTGATTTGGTAGTGGGTGGTCGAACCTCACCAATTGCCGAAACATCGTCAGATGTCTCGGTGGCGGGGCTAACTATTGTGACTACTGCTTTATTACGGTTTGCTTGTTGTCTATCAGACTGTCGTAACCAGGGGCCCCAGCGGCGAGGTATCCATCACTGCGGCCGGTATTGTCGCGACTTACCCAGAATGAGTACAGCAAACCATCGGTCAGTACGAAACGGAAACGAACCGGTTTGCCTTGAAGTTTTTCAAGACTATCACCCCCCTGCCATTTCAATCTAGCCAGGGTTTTATCGCCGGTGGCCGGGATGCTGTTGGCGAATGTGAACGGCTCTATAGGTTGGCCCTGCTCATTAAGAAGTTCGGCTTTAAGCGTACCTTCGGTCGCTTTCAGGTTGGCGAAAAGGCATTGGCCGGTGAATTGTACCGGGCGGGTAATCAGCTCCCCGGTTTTGTTGTCGGCGTCCATCGAAGCGAAACCATCACGCCGCAGGTAAGCCAGGCCTATACGGGCACCGTGATATATGCCGCGACTGCCGTCCGGCGCCTCACCGGAAAAAGCGGTATAGGGGAAAACCAGTTTGTCATCACACAGGACAAATACGCCGGTCGTACTGTGCAGATAGGCCCGGTCCCAGTCGCCCTCTTTTCGGGTACCGGCGATAAACGGTTCACGCTGCTGGGGGCGGGACCAGTGGAAACCATCCCGGCTGAAACCCAATTCCAGGTCCGTTATTTTGGGGAATTTTCCTTCTTCGCAAATCTTATTGTTTGGTCCGCGATGGATATAGTGGATGCCCACCATGATGCTTTCATAAGCTACCGCATTTAGACTGTAGAGTTGGGTCGGCTCGCCGGCACCGGGATAGCGACCTTGAGGTTCGGGCAGGTCGAGTTTGTCGGCATTGGTCCAATAGACCGCTTCTTGCCACTTCTGGGCAGCATCGAGGAAATTCTTACATTCCAGATAGTAGCGGTTTCGACCGCGAGTGTTTTTCTTGATGCTGAAGGCCCAGACCTCTCGGAAGGGATTATAAAAGAACGAACAATAGTCACCGGCCACTTCCGGCATATAAGTACGCCTGGAAATATCACTTCCGTCGGCGGACATGCAGAGATAATGAGTTTTCTTGCGGTCGCAGTCCATGAATTTGATACGCTCAGCCGGGTTGGTCGCGTTCAAGTCCAGCCATACTGAGGTGTCGTCCACGCCCTGCTCGGTCAGAATATTTCCTTTGGCATTGGTCAGTTCCGGGCGGGTCCAGTGAATCATATCGGTGCTGGTAGCCAGGGCTAAAGGGCCGCGCCAGCCGGAGGTGTAAAACATTTTAAATACTTTAGCCTGGGGGTCGTAGAAAACTCCGCCGTGGCCGAGATAGACGACTCCTCGCAGTTTCAGCTCAGTCTCACTTTCGGGGACGAAAACCGGGTTGCCCTGGTATTTCTCAGCGGAATGGTATCTGCGGGTCAGATTTGTGGTTTCTATCAGGAAATCATCGACGAATAACTGGCGGCCAATATCAATTTTTATGACCGCGGGCGGGGTGTCGAGATAGGGCACGGGCATAGGCTCTGTGGACTTGAGGTCGAGATCGTTGGGCGGCCAAACATTAGGCAGCTCGATACCGTTATAAAGGAGTTCCCCGGCGTTTAGAACACTTGCGAACAGGATTATTGCTGTAAAGAAATTTTTAGTCGAATTCATCGAAAAAGCCTCACAAAAAGCACAACTTGCACAACAACAGTTAAATCAACAATTTAGAATTTACATCATTTGGCAATTGTTATTCAAGGACAAACCGCACAACCAAAGGAAAAAGTCCGATAATTTTCGCTTGGTAGCAAATACATACATAAAAAAAATTGATATTAATTGCGTAACAGGCCTGTTGAATCATCTGGCGATATAAATTTCGCGTTTTTTTATCAATTCGTAGCCATGTTTTTTTGAAAGGTCACGTTATTGGGTCAACAAGCTCTATCAGAATGCCGAAATCAGAAAGCATGGTGAGACATACGGTCGTACCGTCAAGAACGATTGCTGGATTATAGGATAATTCATCGAACGGATGTTGTAAACGTTCATTTATCTGAGGAGAGGTAACGCTATGTTGCTAAGATCACTTCGAAATTATGGTTTTGGTGTAGTATATGCTGGGATACTTTTGTTGGTTTCCCAGATGAGTTTTTTTCAAAATATTTATTATCGGGCTGGTGCCTTTTTAATTTTGGGTCTGGGCGGCATGTATCTGGTGCGTCGTTTTGGGCGTGTTCGCCTGATGGGCCGTAAGGGCGGTGAAGTTCAGGAATTGGAGATGAATATTCGAGTTTTGAACAAGGCGTTCGAGTATTTCATTAAAATGACGGACAACACTATTGATGCCCTGGAAAATATTTCCTCAAACATGGAAGAACAACGACATGCTTCGGAAACCAGCTCCGCCGCGGTAACGGAAATGGTTACCAGTATAGAGTCCATCTCGCAGCGTATGGATGAGCAGGCTCAGATTGTTGAAGTTTTTTCGACAGGCACGAGAGAAATGGCGGAGTCCATTACGGAGGCCAGCGAAAAAGCGCAAAGCACTGACAAAATCGCTGATGAACTGACTACTTCCGCCGCGGCGGGTTCAAAAATTCTAACAGAAACGGTAGAGTCGATTAATTCGGTGCTTACCTCTTCCGAAAGAATTAATCAGGCTGTCGAGATAATTTCGGATATTTCTGAACAAACCAAGCTGTTGGCTTTGAACGCTACGATCGAAGCAGCCCGGGCGGGCGAACTTGGCAAAGGGTTCGCGGTTGTCGCTGATGAAGTCAAACAATTGGCCAACCAGAGCGCCGATAATGTTCTTAGTATCACCGGTTCGGTTGAAGAAGTAACCGCTGGCATCGCTAAATCAGCTAAAAACGCCAATCAGGTAATCGAAGCCTTTGGCGGGATTCAGCAGAACATTACCAAAATGAAGGATTTTACCCAGCAGATAAGCCAGAGTCTTATCTCTCAGGCGAGCGCGACCGAAGAATTCAACACCTCGACAAGTAATCTGGTTGAGATAACTTCGGAACTCAAACGCAGCCTGGAAGAACAGTCGAAAGCAAATCAGGAAATCCAAAATGCCATTTTGAACCTGGCAAAAATCAGCGCCGACGTCGAACGTGACACCGCCCGCACCTGCGGCGAAAAATTCCGTATTATTGATGGAGTTAATCGGCTTGGCCGCGTAACTGTCAGAGCCAAACGGCTGTTGAAAAGTTTTCGGTAAAAAAGAGTATTGGTAACAAATATAACATGTCCCGAACATGATACAGGAGCTAAAGATGAGTATTGAATGTGATTTTGTGCAGGAGTTTGACGGCAAGAAAATGTTGCAGTATGTCAACAAGGAGACGTCTGTTCTTCACTGTCATCACTATGCAACGCTATTTACCAAGCTGGCGTTTGACCTGGAAAAAATTGGAGGAACCACCCTGCTGCGTGAAGCGGCGGAGGAGTCCATGTATGTCGTATTACAGAAATATTTTGTAAGCAAGGATGTTTATGACCGCAATGAAAAGATCGCGGTGGCGGAGCAGTACTGCGGTCTTTGCGGCCTGGGTCAGCTCGAACTCAATGTTTACGGTTCTGGAGGCGGAAGCGCGAAAATGCGTCATTCTCACGTGGATGAAGGCTGGATAAAGAAATGGCAGGAGCACAAAAAGCCGGTTAATTTTATTGGGCAGGGCTACATTTTGGCGGCCTTTGCCATCATTAACGACGAATCTATCGGTTCGTATGAAATTACCGAAACCAAAAGTATCGTCAAGGGTGACTCATATAGTGAGTTCACCATAGAGAAGGCCTGAATCAAATCGAAACTGAAGCAATAAATGGAGTTTTGCAAAAGTTCAGTAATAACATACAAACCACAATAGGAGTTATGTGATGGCAGTTGACAGAACCAAAGCAATTGACGATTTATCACAAATCAAGGTTAAGGGCAACGAAGAAGGCATGATACCGGCTTTTGGAGTATTGGTGCAGTTTTTGCCGGCTAATTTTTGGAATACCTTTACCGAAAAAATTCTCAAAGCCGCGGGTGACGACTATTTAGATGAAGCCGAGAAGGGCCTGGAACGGGCCGCGGCAGAATGCGGTTATCATACCGGATACGGAATCGTAAACTCCGAAGAATTTAATGCGATCGTGGGTCCCATGATTGAAAAAGTTCCGGAAGATGTTCTTCACGGTGCTTATGCGGTATTTACCGCCTGGGGCTGGGCAAATTCAGAGGTTGTAGAACTGATTCCGAACCAGAAAATGGTCATCCGGGCCTACGATTATTATGAGTCGGAAATTGCCGACACCCTGGAAGTCAAAAAACCTTGTGCCTATATGATTAAAGGCGTAAGTCGGGCCTTTATGGACATCGCCTATGGCGGAGACTACCCCAACGGCCTGGGAGCTTTCAAATGCGTACAGACCAAAGGCATTGAAGTGGGTGACCCCTACGGTGAGTTTGTTATAACCCGCGCTTGAAAATAAGCGACAGGTCAGGCTGATGATATATTTCAACAATGCCGCGACAACTTATCCCAAACCTCCAGGCGTATCTAAAGCCGTAACCGCATCCCTGGATTCGATACCGTTCCATCCGGGCCGAGCCGGAACCGAACAACTCGAAAAAGACACCATTGAATCATGCCGTTCCAAACTAGCTAGGCTTCTGGGTGTCTCGTGCGTGGATAATATTATCTTTACCGGCGGAGCGACTGAAGGCCTCAATCTTGTCTTGAAAGGTCTGCTCCAGGGCGGCGAACATGTGGTAACTACCGCCATCGAACATAACTCTGTTCTACGACCTTTAAAAACCCTGGAAAGAGACCAGAAGCTTAAACTTTCGATTGTAAACTGCGACAACCAGGGGCGAATCAACCCGAAAGACCTCGAATGTGCCATTAGAGAGGAGACGCAGGCGGTAGTGGTCAGCCATTGCAGTAATGTGACAGGGACCGTGCAGGATTTGACGGAAACTGGCAGAAGGATTAAAGCTCACGATGTGCTGTTTATCGTCGATGCCTCACAATCGGCTGGTGCTGTGCCTATCGAAGCAGAAAAATGGGGTGTCGATGCTCTGGTCTGTGCCGGTCATAAAAACCTTTACGGAATCGCAGGGGTGGGCGCGGTGTATCTAAGCGAGAACCTGGCCGTTCAACCTCTGAAAGTCGGCGGCACAGGCATTCGCAGCGATTATCTCTATCAGCCGCCGCAGCGTCCCATGTACTACGAAGCGGGCACTGCTAATACTCCGGGCATTGCCGCTCTGGAAGCGGGTCTTGATTTTATCGAAGATATTCATCTGGAAGTTATCCGGGACCATAAAAAATATTTGCGGGATATGATGCTGGATTTTCTTTGCGGCCGGAATGAAATCACTGTTTACGCACCCGATGCGGGCGAGGGCATGATAAGTTTCAATATCGCCGATACGGACGCTGAAGAATGCGGTTATATTCTGGAAAGCTCGTTCGGGATAGTCTGTCGGGCGGGTCTGCATTGCGCTCCGCTGATTCACAGTTGTCTCGGCTGCCCAGCCGGTGGTTCCGTGCGGTTGAGTTTCTCCTATTTCAATACCGAAGACGAAATAAAGCACTGTCAAAATGCTCTTAACGAAATCATGCAGGCGGTTTGCATCTAACAGAACAGCAGGTTTATATGCGCGTTGTGAAGGTCAAAGAGCTGGAAGACTGCTTTGATGATTCTATTATGAAAGAGGCACTTTTTGACGAGCCTATCGACCGCGATTTCATATATTTCTGGAAAAATCTGGGGCAGGTTGATTATTTTCCAAACTTTTCCAAGCCATTTTTCAAAGTGCAGGTGCCCGGAAAATATTTTGTTAAGGGTATCGAAGGCAACCAATCCGTGAGGTTAATTCTCTACAAAAATGACCCAAAAAGAAATCTGGCCAGTTTTCTGGAAGAAATAGAAAAATACGAACAACAGCGTGTCTTGCAGCTAAAATGATTATTCGCCGATTATTTTCACCAGCAGACGTTTTCGACGCATGCCGTCAAATTCATAATAGAAGATATGCTCCCAGGGCCCCAGATGCAATTGGCCGTCGGTGACAGCTACAACCACCTCGCGTCCCATAATCTGCCTTTTCATGTGGGCGTCGGCGTTATCCTCAAAACCGTTGTGCTGGTATTGACTGTGGGGCTTTTCGGGGGCGAGCTTCTCCAGCCAGAGCTCGTAATCATGATGCAGCCCGGATTCATTGTCATTGATAAAAACCGAAGCGGTAATGTGCATGGCATTTACCAGCACAAGTCCTTCCTTGACCCCACTCTCATGCACCAGTCTCTCAACCTCGCTGTGTATTGAAACAACCGCTCGGCGTTGGGGAACATCCATCCATATCTCTTTTGTTAGTGTCTTCATGGTAATACCAGCCTCCAGTGCCAACTTGCCGGGGGGAAAACATCGACTTTTAGCCCAAAAACAATTAATAGAATAGACATTATAGGGTTTGTCCCGGTCAGGCAAGAATATTGTATACATCTGACTTTTGTCGGGAATCTAGATGCCCAGATTCAGGTCTCAGGCAAATGAATGCCCCCCTGCTTTTACGTCCGGCACAGCCGATCGAGTCGAAAAAGCTAACGTACCGATACGTCTTTTGCTATAATTGCTTAAGTATACTTTATTTAGGCTGTAATCGCGACAATACGGGAGAAACATATTGCATACAACGTAACGGTACGTTATCATGAGGTTGTTGAAAAAACCTGCGCAATATATACCTTTTCGCGTAAAGGAGAATTTGATGTATCTGAATTTTGCTGATTGGATGATAATCGGAGCCTTACTGTTGAGCATAACCGTCGCGGCGGTTTATACGCGTCGTTATACTCATAGCGTGGCTGATTTTCTGGCGGCGAATCGCACGGCCGGTCGGTATTTGCTCTGCATCAGTGACGGCATGGCAGGACTGGGGGCGATTACCATTGTCATGCTTTTTGAAATGTATTATGAGGCGGGTTTCCCGGTGGCTTGGTGGGATATGGCTCGGCTGGTGATTATCCCGACTATTTTATGTTTATCGGGCTGGGTACTTTATCGGTTTCGTCAGACTCGGGCCCTTACGGTAGCTCAGTTTTTTGAAGCACGATACAGCAAAAAATTCCGGGTTTTTTGCGGGATAATCATCTGGGTTTCTGGGATAATAAATTTTGGGATATTTCCCGCAGTTGGGGCTCGGTTTTTCATGGGGATAATGGGACTGGGTGATTCTCTGGGGGTATTCATGTTGTTTATGTTTATACTGATTTCTTTTTCTTTATTTTTTACTTTCATGGGCGGTCAAATCGCGGTGATGGTAACGGATTTCATTCAGGGGGCGTTTTGCAATGTGATGTTTATCATACTGGTAATCGGCTTGATGGTGATGTTCAAGTGGAGCGATGTGGTAGAGGTTCTTTCCGGGGCCTCTGCGGGCGTTTCCATGGTGAATCCATTCAAGGTCGCTCAGGCGGAAAATTTCAATATCTGGTTTTATTTGATATTGTCATTCACAGCGACATATGGTTTTTTGGCGTGGCAGGGCAATCAGGGTTACAATGCGGCAGCCTTGAATGCCCATGAAGCTCGAATGGGTAAAAGCCTGTCAATTTGGCGTATGTTCGCTCAGAATTTATTTGTGGTGGTTTTTCCGATTTGTGCTTATGTATTCATGCATCATCCCTCGTTTGCCGAGAGGGCCGCTGAAGCACGAGACGCCCTTCTGGCGATTGGTGATGATACTATCAGGAGCCAGGTTTCGACCACGGTGGCGGCTCGTTATTTTCTACCGCACGGGCTGATTGGCGGGCTTTGCGCGGTTATGCTGGGTGCGTTTATAAGTACGCATGACACCTATTTACATTCCTGGGGAAGTATTTTTGTTCAGGATGTGATACTGCCGTTTCGGAAAAATCCGTTATCGCAAAAAGAGCATATCCGCTGGATAAAAATTTCAATTTTCGGCGTGGCGATATTCATTTTCATCTTCAGCCTGGTGTTTCGGCAAAGCGAAGCCATTGTAATGTTCTTCCAGATAACCGGAGCAATCTTTTTTGGCGGGGCAGGTTCGATTATTATCGGCGGTCTGTATTGGCGGCGGGGAACGACTCAGGGAGCCTGGGCGGCAATGACCACCGGGGCAGTGCTGGCGGTACTGGCGATAATATTAAAACAGGTTCACCTGTCCCATCCTTTCAGCAATAAAATGATAGTTTATATCGCAACAATGAACGGGGCATATCAAAGTTTTATGGCCCAGATCGCCGCAATTGTCGCTTATGTTTCGGTGTCTCTGGCGACTTGCCGCGGGCCGTTCAATCTGGAAAAAATGCTGCATCGCGGCGAGTACGAAATTGAGTCCGATAAAACCACCGTCAGTGACAAAGAAGTCTCCAGATTTTGCAAGCTGGTGGGCATCAACAAGGATTTCAATTTTCGGGATAAGGTGGTTTATCTGGTAATGCTTTTCTGGACGCTGGGGCTGGTGGCGGTATTTATCGGCCTGACGGCAGCGAACATCATGAATCCGATGAGTGACGGGTTCTGGTTCGGGTTCTGGAAGTGGTATATTGTGGTTTCGCTGGTACTGGGCGCGATCTCGACCGTATGGTTTGTGGTCGGGGGAGCATACGATATAAAGAAAATGTTCTCCCGCCTGGCCAACCGTACGTTAGACGAGGTCGATGACGGCAGGGTTGATTAAGTGCTTACAGGGGCGACCGTTATGTATTTAGAGGATATTTTCATGGAATTGCCACCCGTACAAACGTACCGGTACGTGTCCGAAAAAAAACAAGAAAAATTGCCTTAATCGGCAAAAAAACGAGTTTTGGGGTTGACTTACACGTACCGTTACGTTAAACTATAAACAATGAAAGAAGTACGACTGGCCGAGATAAGGAATTAAACAGTTGGCTAAGAATGTTACACTACAAATGATTGCTGACCGAGTTGGAGTTTCCAAGTCAACCGTTTCGGATGTTCTTCGCTCGCGAAACACGATTGTCAAGGTCAGCGAAACAACCAAGAGCAAAATTCACCGGGCAGTAAAAGACCTTAATTATGTCCCCAATGCCGCCGCAAGAGCATTGGTAACCGGAAAGACCAACAATATTGGTTTTCTACTTTCCTCCAAAACCACACTTGGTCTTTCCAATATTTATTTTTCATCGATAATGTCGGGTGTTCAGTCCGCGGCGGGCAGCAAAGGCTACAATTGCGTGGTGAACTGCTATGACCTGTCTTCTATCAAAGAATTTGTGATGCCGTCGAAGGTTCGACGGAAAACCGTTGACGGCCTGGTAATCAGCGGCCGTATTGAAGAAGATGTTTTACAGACGTTCATTGACAGCAGCCTGCCTTTTATACTTGTAGGCGAAAACGCCGATTTTCCGGTCGAGGGTGTTTTGGCGGTAGCCAGAAATATAGCTCAGGACTGGATGACCGCATTTGAATATCTCAATGAGCTGGGGCATAAACACATCGAAGTCGCCGGCATTGAGTGCCATCAGGCGGGCGAACTGTTCAGTGAGGTTGCGGGCGATTTCCAGAAAGCACATCCGGAATCCGGCATTAAGATAAGCTCTTTCGAATGCCTCAAGCCATCTGCCGACATAATGCAGGACGCATACGCATATGGGCGGCATTGGGCAGAATCAGGCCTGGAAAGAGCCACAGCTGTTATCGGCCACGACCAGTGGTGCATCGGTTTCCTTAACGCGATTATGGATGCCGGATACAGCTCCCCAAAAGACGTAAGTGTGATAAGCACTTGTGATACCCCCTTGTGTCGCTGGTTCAGACCCTCTCTGACAGCGATAGATTTGCCGCTTTTTGAAGGCGGCAAGGCCGCAGCGGAAGTCCTGCTTGAATATATCGACAAGAATATCAGCTGGATGGAAGCCAACCGGCGTGCTGCCGCGATCTGGAAGAATCATGACCTGGTGGTCCGCGATTCAACCGGTAAGGCAAATTGAAGAAGAAGTTGCAAGTTAATAACGGTCGAAGGGTTTTGTGAAATGGACGTCGGCATTGTAATTTAATCGGGCCGCCGTACACAAAATGGGAACAGGGGGCAAAGAGCATTCAACCCATGCGTTGAGTTACAGGGACATTGTATGCCTACAGCGAGCCTAAAATTAAAATTTTCCCGTTTTTTGTAATGCGTATAAGCCTGACGTGAGAAGCGGGTTTTTATAAGACATTAAGGTATTCAAAGAAAGAAGAAGTTGTTATTTGAACGAACAAAAGGGTTTTGTTTTAATGGACGCCGAAGCTGATATTTGAGTCGGCGTAGACAAAATAGGGACCAGGGGCCAAAGATGTTCAATCCCCAGATTGAATTATACGGACAGTGTATGTCTATAGCAAACCTTAAATGCAAATTTTCCAAATTTTTTAAGGAGGTCAAAGTATGTTGAAGGAATCGAAATTATTAGGGACACTGATGCTGTTGTTGGCCTGTTCCCTGCCGGCCTGGGCCGGTCCCGATGTCCAATGGAATATTGGACTGGAAAGTACCGGTGCGGACGCAACGTGGAATTCAACCACTAACGTTCGGACTGGTTATGCGAATTACTATTATGACTGCGTGGCTACGCAGGTCGAAGTTTTGCTGGACTTACCGGACCCGCAAAGTGATGTATGGGTGGATTATTCTCCGGCCTACAGTCCGGACAGTGCCGGGGTAAGCAAAGGCGTTGCGGCTGAGGTTGTCGAAGCAGATTACAGTTCGGACGAGCTATCCTTCGACCTGAGTATCAGCATTGACGCTGACGGTTATGCCGCTGCATCACTGAGCAACGTAGTGTTTATCGCCCCCTGGATGGACAATGACATTATTGGACTGCGTATCGGCGGCACTCTCAGAACCAGAGCGGTGCAAAAGATATGGGGCGATGATTTTGAGAGTTATACGGCTGCTCAGAATATCGGAACTACAGATGACTGGATGACTCCGGGCTGGGAAGAAGCTGTAAATAATATTCGCAGATGCGAAGTCGGCAGTCAGTCAGGCAAGGCGTGGATGTATGACGGTTATTACGGCGGCTATCTCGACGACTGGCAATACAAACTCAAACCGGTAATCGCTGACACTGACGCGGCGACCGAATTCAACGGTTCGCAGACCGCCGACTATGTTGTAAGGGTGACCGCATCGAGACGCACTCAGGTTGCCGGTAATGACGCGAATTTCTACATCCTGGCCAGAGCCAACTCAACCGACCACATTTATCTTGAAGTCGGCGACGACGGTTACACCACCAGTGTTGCCCTGATGGCTGACACCCAAGGTAGCGGTCTGTTTTTGGGTGACGACCCCAATGACGGCATGGCGGTATTCCCGTTCGCTGAAGAGGATGGCGGCAAACCCGTGTATCTGACACTGGCGGTTGAAGATAATCACGTAACCGGTATTGCTGAACACAATGGCGGCAAGATTGTCCTTCGCTATGACACAACAATCACGTCGGGCAAAACCCGGTTTTGGAGCGGAATGGCGTTGGGGAGTATATGGACGCTCTGTACGATAACTTTGAAGTATTCGCTCTGGATGCATTGGAACCGGCGGCGTGCGGTGATGACGGCACGATATACCTGACCGGTGACATTAATCAGGACTGCCAGGTCAATCTTGCGGACCTTAATGACATGGCGGCGAACTGGCTGATAGAGACAGAATAGCACATCCGGGAAATAAAAAATTATTACCTTCTAATAAGGAGCAGATGATATGTTCAAAAAAATGATAAAAACATGTTTGATTCTGGCGGTTCTGTTTAGCAGTCAGGCGTTATGCGAAGTGCTGGTGCAGGACGATTTTGAGAGTTACACATACGGTGACGGAGAGACTGTTCCAATAGTTACCCTGGCGAACCAGAGCAGTGACTGGCAGGGCATCGGAGCAAATCTGGTAAAATTTGTGACCTGGCATCCCAACAAGGCCTATTTCAGCAACAGCTATTGGGCCGAGAATATTTTCAAGACCGCCTACATCAATACCGGCGCGAGTGACATTACGGTCAGTGTCGATGCTTACGCGGTCGCCAGGCCATAAAATGGAATACTTCGCGGTCGCCCGCTGCACTGACACTCAATACGTTGGGGCCGGCATTTTAACTAACGGTACCGATGTTTACGCCAGGATCAAGGATAGTGCCGGCGGCGGGATTGGTGATTACTGGTTTGGCGCTTTTGACCCCAATGGTGATGCCCCGATGCATATAGACCTGACAGTCGAAGGCGAAAATGTCACGGCTAGTTTCAGCACTCAGGGCCTGAGTATTACGCTGGAAACCACCACGACTATTCTGGAAGGCACAAACGCGGGCTTCGGCGGCAAATACCAATGGGGTTATGCACTGGGGGCAATTCGACAATTTTGTTGTCACCGGTTCGGCGCCTAAACTGGCGGGCAATCTCAACGATGACAACGTTGTGGATTTGATGGATTTTGCGATTCTGAGTATAGACTGGATGAAGTGTACTAATCCAGCCGATTCAGGGTGCGACAGTTATTGGAAATAGCATACATACGTTTTGTATGCGAAGAATAAAGGTTTCTATTTAAGGAGATGGTAAGATGTTGAAGAGTTTGTTATTTGGATTGGTTGTGGCAGGCCTGATGGTATGCAGTGCAAACGCCGGGATTATTTTCGAAGATAACTTTAACAGTTATGCTTACGATAACAGTCATCTGTCAGACCAGAGCACTGTATGGCAGGGCGTAGGAAACCGGCATTGTAAAATTCGTGTCATGGCACAATGGTCAGGCATATTTCAGCAACGGCAACTATGGCGATACTGTCATGAAGTTATCCTATGTCGATGTTGACGCGGACGACTTACACCGTTAGTGCGGACATTTATGCCGTGAGCGGCTATGTGATGGAATATTATGTAACCGCACGCAGTTCTGACAGTCAGTATGTCGCGGGCAGGCGTGGTCACAGACGGTACTAATGCTTACGCCAGAATTATCGACAGTACCCGGCGCGGCATTGGGTGACTACTGTTTCGGTGGTTTCGATGGCGCAGGCGTTAATCCTGTGCATATCGACCTGACCGTAAACGGCAGTGATGTCTCAGCGACTTTCGCCAGTATGGGCCTGAGTACCACGCTCAATACCACCACGACAATCACTACCGGCAGCAACGCCGGCTTTGGCGGCAAGTATAAGTGGAATTACCCGCTAGGTCTGTTTGATAACTTTGTGGTAGCGGAAGTGCCCGAACCGGCAACTATGAGCCTGTTGGCTTTGGGTAGCCTGGCGCTTATTCGCCGGAAGAAATAAGTAAATAATGTTTATGGGGCTAACGGGGCCTCAAAGGGTCTCGTTAGCCCATACGATGAAGGGATTTTGAAATGAATAACAAAAAGGTTAAGTCGGCTGGTTTTACTCTTGTTGAGTTGCTCGTTGTCGTTGCGATTATCGCATTGCTGGTATCTATTTTGCTGCCTGCGCTGGGCCAAGCCAGAGAGAACGCCAAGCGAGTAGTATGCATGAACAGTCAACGTCAGTTGGGCTTTGCCTGGATATTTTATGCCGAAGATAATGCCGGCTGGCTCGATACCGCGATTTATCCGTGGGTATACGCTTGGTTCAGTCCACGCTCCGGCAATGTGCCCAGTTATATGCCTACCCAAACTCGTTGGGCAGATGGTGCCAATACAGAAGAAGTTTATGAAGGCTTTTACTGTCCGGCAAACATGGATAAAGCCATCCGGGATGACACCAACAACAATATTGGAACCGGTTATCATATTAACTCGAATTTTGGACTGAGCGTTCATGCCAGCTTTGACAGAATGAGCCGGACCGCTAACAAACCATTTCTGTTTTGCTTCTGGGATGAAAAACCGGTAACCGAACGAGGTTGGTTAGGCGACTATGTCTCCGCACCCGATAAAGACGGTGCTGATGACAACAATAATACCAAAGTGGAAAACTATCGCTTTACTTATGGTGCGACCGAAGTTCATGGCAATGGCAATAATTTCCTGATGGCCGATAACCATGTTGAATTTGTTCAACGTCTAGCGTCCAGCGAAAAGGGAGAAGACGCGGTCAGCCGGGGAATTATTCAGCAGGCATATTATGACCATTTCGAGTGGGTTGATAAAAGAGCAGTCAAAGCTGTCGATAGAGACTGGATTATCAAATTGACGATGAAATAAGATAGTGACGGCATTTAGTATTGAACTGTTTTATTGAAACATATGACTAACACTATGGGTAAAGCATTGAAGACATTTAAGATTATCGCGACGATTTTGGTGCTGGGTATTACCGGCAGTCTTATTGCCGAAGAGCAGAGCGTGACACTCTGGCCTCGCAATGACCAGGCGTATCTGGTGCGGGAATATTCCATGCCGGTCTGGGTTGAATTATCTTCGGAGTTGTTTGATGGTAAGTCGAAGGTTGAATTGACTCTGGATATGCCCGCTGGTTTTGAATTGGCAGGTCATGGCACGTCGGCTGAGTTCGCGGTACATCCTCAACCGCTGCTGGTGCCGAAAACGGTAAGCAGGGAAGCTAAACAGGACCGCTGTGTAGTGAAAATGCCTATTGTTTTTGCCAAGGCGAATGAATCTGGTGATAATCTGAAATACGCTGAAGGCGAAAAAAAAATGCTGCGGACGGCGCTGCTGGTTAATCCCGGCAGCAGTGAAACCGGCGAATATGATGTCAATGCGGTTTTGACGGTAGATGGCAAGCAGATTTCCACCAATGCGATGAAATTCGTCGTACTGCCCAAATTGCAGAACAAGAGTCCGGAACGCTTGCGGGTTGAGGCCTTTGATTATGCCGGTTATACCGACCCGACTTTCAAAGAAGCTATTTGTCAGGCCGTCCAGGGCAGCGGTATTAATGTTCTTACCAATATGCGGCTTTATGAGCAGGATGACACGGTTGCTCAATTGCTGCGAAATAAAGGTGTAAAACCGAGTCTGATTATTTTCTGGCATAATATCATGCCGGTTCTCGCCGCGGAATTCCCGGAAGTATATCCGATTGGTAAAGACGGCAATAGAATCACCCAGCCAAACTTCCTGCTGAAAAACAATATCTGTCACACCTGGATTTTGCAAAACAAAGAAAAGGTTAAACCGCTTCTCAAGAAGTTCTTCCAGGACAAGGTTCTGAACAGATATACGGCGGTTACCAATGATAACGAAGAATCGGCTATCGCCCGTGACAAGACTTATATTCGCGGTGATATTTACACACCAATCACGATGCAGGCATTCAAGGAATTTGCTCATATCGACGCGGCGGAAGAACTGACCCCTGAGATCATTCTCGAAAAATATTCTGAGAAATGGGTTGATTTCCGCTGCTGGCAGAGTGCCCAGATGTCGGCCCTGCTGAGTGATGTGCTGTTCGAGCTGGACGCGTCGGTTGAATACGGCTACTATAGCGGCCATAAGTACGTGGGCAATCTGGCGGGCTTTACGCGTAATATGTACGCAACGGACTGGGGACTCTTGGCTAAAGAGGGTGGGATTCAGTTTGGCTCGTCGGGATATTACGGCAGCACAGACGACTATACAGCCACCACCGAAACACTGGGTGTGATACCACATATTCCGGCGGAAATGTATATCGAGAATTTCCTGGACAAACACAGAGCAATGCCCGAACCGGAGAACTTCTCCTATCGCCTGATGAACTCCCTGATGTACGGCAGCGGCGGGTTCGCGGTGTGGTATTTGCAGGTACTGGACGGGGCGGGTTATTACGCGGTCTCGAATATTTCAGCGATTGCCGCGGAAATAGAAGATTATCTGCTCGACGGTGAAGATTGCGAAAGCGAACTGGTCGTCCGGTCCATTCCGGCAATCGACAGCAACGCGGTTTTCGCCTATCAACTGGGCCAGAAGCGGCTGGTGGTCTTTATGAACCACAGCGGCAAGCCGAAACAAATCAAGTATAAGTGGAAAACCCCTATACGCAAACCGGATACAGTAGAAATAGTTAGCGGTAAACAGTATGCCGCGGCCGAGTCAATAGATATTGAACTGGCACCAAAGTCATACGCGGTATTTGTTACATTGTCACAAGGAAACTAAAAAACCGGCAAAAGTCAAAGTCAGCCTGTGTGAATCACTGGCAAAAATGTCAATCAAGGCTCTGATTGCCAGATATTCTCGGACTGGTGTGAGACTGTTGGGACTGAAAATAGTATTTATTGGTTCACAGGGATTGTAGATGAAACTAACTGGTACATTTATAGACGAAATCAGCCACGATATTCCTTCGTCAAACTGGGGGAGGAAGCAGTGGTTCGAAGATTTCAAGGCGATGAGTCGTGTCGGCATTGATACGGTTATTGTGATTCGTAACGGCTACAAAACTTCGGTCACCTTCGAGTCGGAAACTATTAAAAAAACCGAGGGAGATATCATGCCGGTGCCCATTGATTTGCTGGATATGTTCCTGGATTACTCGGAACAGTTTGGAATGAATCTGTTTTTCGGCACTTACGACAGCGGCAAATATTGGATAAATGGTGACTATCAACGCGAAGTCGACATCAACCGTGCCTTCGCTGAAGAAGTGATGCACAAATACGGTCATTACAACTCGCTCAAAGGCTGGTATATCAGCCACGAAATTGATGCCTATAATCCCCAAGTAATGAAAGTTTATCGTGAGCTGGGCAGCCATCTAAAAAAACTCAAAGATTTGCCCGTGCTGATTTCGCCCTATATCCACGGCAAAAAACAGTTTGCCGAAAACCCTATTACTCTGTCAGAGCATGAAAAGCAATGGGACCGGGTTTTTGCCGAGATTCAGGATTGTGTGGACATAGTTGCATTTCAGGACGGCAATGTCGATTACAGTGAACTAAAGAGTTACTTGACGGTTAATTCTTTACTGGCAGCCAAGTACGGCCTGACCAGTTGGACCAATGTGGAGACCTTCGACCGGGATGTGCTGATTAAGTTCCCCCCCCTGCCCTGGCCTAAACTGCTGAAAAAGATTCAGGACGCCTCGGCTTCGGGCACAGACAAACTTATCACCTTCGAGTTTTCGCACTTCCTGAGCCCAAACTCAATTTATCCATCGGCCCACAATCTATATGACAGATACTGTGAATGGCTGGAAATGAGCGGCACGGAAAAAGAAGCGGTGATTAAAAATTTCGCCCCGGCAGCGGAAATTCACAACGGTCGAAGAAGCCGTAAAAGCGTCGATAGAATCGTGTCGTAGGCGATGGTATCAATCAGTAACAAAAGAGCGGATAGTATTGACCTGCTGAGAGGCTGGGCAATGCTGGCGATGATTCTGGCAAACTTTGAGCCGTTCGGCAGTCTGCCCGCCTGGATGTATCACGCCCAAAGCCCCCCGCCCGGCCATACCTTCAATCCTGAGTGGCCCGGCATTACTTGGGTCGATTTAATTTTCCCATTCTTTATATTTTCGATGGGAGCGGCTGTCCCATTCTCACTGTCGAGAAAACTGGACAGCGGCTTATCGATAATCAAAACAAATTTTTCTATTATCCAGAGAGGCCTAACGCTTTTAGCCTTCGCTATATTTGCCGCCCATGCCAGGCCTCATTCACTGGACGTATCCGAACGCGCGGCAGACTGGATTGGACCGCTGCTGTTTGGGGTTATGTTCATGATATGGGGCAGATTTCCCTGGAAGTTATCGGGGAAAATCCTGCTCGCCCTACGATGGGCAGGCCTGGCAATTGCTTTGTCAATATTCATAATCGCAGGGCACAAAGACGGGGCGGCATTTAGCCTGTTCCGAAGTGATATAATCCTGAAAGTACTCTCCACAGTGCTGGTCTTCGGCAGTATCATCTGGGTAATCTCACGCTATAACATAACGTATAGAATTGTGCTTTTGCTGCTGCTCCTGGCGATAAGACTGGGTTATTCGGTTGAGTCGGGCTGGCTGTATCAGTTGGGCAGTCAAACCGAAATCTCCGTCTGGTCAAACTTTGTCAAAAGTGTTATTCCGGCTGAGTCTGATAAACATTTTAGCTGGATATATAATTTCAGATGGTTGTTCCAATGGCAGTTTTTGAAGTATCTGTTTATTTTTATCCCGGCAACCATTGTCGGCGACAGAATCCGTGAATGGACCATCGACAAAACTGATTGCGTCAAGTTCGGCTGGGGCAAACTCAGAAACTTCGCTATCGTCATTTTAATGGTCTCGGTGATTATCTCAACTCTGATTTGTTTACAGGGAAGATGGGTAAGCGTTTTGGTCGGCTTGTCTGTTGTTATGGCCTTGGCGGGTTTCATGCTTCTTAACAAACCCCAAAAACGGACGAAAAAATGCTGCGGTATCTGTTTAACTGGGGCATGGCCTGGTATATAGCAGGTTTGATCTTTGAACCGTACGAAGGCGGTATCAAAAAAGACCCCAGTACGATGAGTTATTATTTTATTACTTCGGCTCTGGCGACATTCGCGATAATCGGCGTAACGATCTTGACCAGCAGGTTCAGATTGAAAAAGGGTCTGAATTTCGTCATGCTGGTCGGCCAAAACCCGATGTTTGCCTATATGACCAGCTCAAATATACTTTTGCCGCTGCTGCATATTACCGGCCTGATGGTTTATTATAACAAAATCTGTGCAAAATCACCCTGGGGCGGCTTTGTGACCGCGTTAATATTAGTAATCCTGGTGGGGCTGGGCATAAGCACGCTTACCCGCAAGAAAATTTATCTGAGGACGTAATACATGAGAATCACCCCTGCCAAAATTATCCTGCTGTCGGTCGTCATGCTGATTATGACATGCCCGCTCCAGGCCGTTGATGTTACGACCAATCCTTTTATCGGCGTGACTCATATCCATCGCACCCTGAGCAGTCCCCGACCGCTGAATATTAATATTGCCATGATTGACCTCGCTGCCGAAGGTATAAGTTTTAAGGCAACTCCCTCAAACGGCTCGGCTGGCGGCGAAACGAATTTGCAGACCGTAAAGGCTTTTGTCGAACAGGAAAACGCTCAGATCGGTATCAACGGCGGATTCTTTTTCTGGGATAACAATGTCAGCGGCTGCGACGTGATGGGCTATGCCGCTTCTAACGGTGATACTTACTCATATTTCACCCAATGGTCCGGCTGGCCTACACCTTATGTTTCACTAAATATTTCCAGCACTAATCAGGCAAACATAATCTACCCCGTCCCCAGTTTTCCGATAGGCCAGTATGTGGCCCCGCTGGGTGTCGAAGTGTATAACGCGATAGCGGGCAGCGAATGGATTGTCCGAAACGGCGTTAAAAACGTAAGCAACTGGGATATCAATACCGCTTTGCACCCACGCAGCGCCGCAGGCATCACCGACAACAACGTTCTGGTGCTGCTGACCGTGGATGGCCGACAAAATGGTTTCAGCGAAGGCATGTACGTTAGTGAAGTAGCGGACCTGCTTCTCGAATTCGACGTTACTCAGGGAATCAATCTTGACGGCGGCGGGTCATCAACCATGGTTTTCGCTGACCCAACCGCCCGCTTAATAAATGTACCTATAAATGGCGGCACACCTTACTCGATGCGCAGTACCGGCAACAACCTTGCGGTATTTGCGCAGATAAATACCCAGCCGGTAGAAAAGATTATCTTCAACAGCTTTGAAAGCGGAGACGAAGGCACTTTCGCCTACGCGCCCGGTTATTCCGGCAGTACCGCCGGCATTATCGCCGCGAACTCTACCGCTGCGGCTGTTGAAACCGACGCCTGGAACGGCAGTTGGGCTGAGCTTATCACAATTGCTGACAACCCCGCCCTGACAGCCGTGGCGGATAATCCTCAAGGCGGCTGGTTTGTCCGCTGGGTTTCGGGCGCATCGGCCAGTCCATCCCAGAATATCTCTCGGCCTTTAGAAGGTTATGTGGGTTTATGGCTGAAAACCAGCTCGCCGGATGTTCGTATATCAATCTGCCTGGACAATGACAGTCAGATGGAACGCGGTCTGCCTTTGGCTGTGAATAACGACGGCTACTGGCATTGCTATCAGTGGAATCTGGAGGACGCTGCGGCATGGGAAGGCTGGTATAACGGTGATGATGAGCTAACCGGCTCAACATTTACGCTGGACAGTATCCAGATTTTCGGACCTGACGCAGATGTGGAATTGTACATCGATGATATTTGCCACAGTCCCGACGGCAGCCTGGACGTACTGGCAACCTGCGGCCAACTCTGGAAGTCGGGCCTGGGGGATATTGCCGATATTAATCAGGACTGCATCGTTGATATTACCGATTTATCCATTATGTGCAATGACTGGCTGCAAGATGACTCGCTAAATAATATCGTGGGCGATGCCCGAATAGACTTACACGATTTCGGAGCGATTTCGGAAAACTGGCTCAATGACCGCAATCCGGAATCAGAGGAATAATTAACGCAATGAAAACATTTTTAGTAAGTACAGGATTGATATTATTGGCCCTGACAATAAGTGGCTGCGGCATATCAGGAAAAGCAAAGATGGCAGATAAACCGCTGTTTTCAATCGGAGTGGTCGCGGATGTCCAATACGCCGACAAAGACCCCGTCCCTCAGTATGATTCTTATTATCGGCCGTCATTGTGGAAGTTCGAGGATTGCGTTGAATATTTCAATTCGCAAAATTTGGACTTTGTCATTCAGCTCGGCGACCTGGTAGACCAGGATATGGAAAGTTTCGACCCGATGCTGAAAATCTGGGCCAAAATCAAAGCTCCAAAATATCATGTCATGGGCAACCATGAACTCCAGGACACCGCGCCCGTCGAACAGGTTATGCAAAAATTATCGCTGAAGAAGCCGTATTACGATTTCAAATACAAAAACTGGCGTTTTGTTGTGATAGATACCGTTGAGCTGAATGTCTTTTCGCATCCGCAAGACAGCGCCGAACATAAACTGGCCCAAGACAAACTCGACGAACTAAAACAGGGCAAACATTCCAACGCCCTGCCCTGGAACGGCATGATGTCCAAAGAACAGCATCTATGGATTGAGAAAACCATCAGTGATGCCGAGAAAAATGGCGAAAAAGTTGTCGTTTTCGGCCATTACCCCTTTATTTCTCCCGAACCTGCCCTGACCGCCTGGGATGGAGAAAAAATGGCTCGCGCCCTGCGCTATCATAAAAATTTCGTCGCCTACATCTGCGGACATGACCATAGCGGAGGCTATTTATTCTACGAAGGCAAACATTTCCTCATTATGAACGGCATGATGGCTACCCCTGACACCAACGCTTACGCGATTTTTGAATTTTACCCCGACCGCATAGAGGTCAAAGGCATCGGCAGAGTACCTTCGCGAACCCTGACCTTTAAATGAGAGTCATACTGCTATGAAACTAACCGGGCTGATAACATTACTGATAGCATTAATCTGTAACATGTCTTATTCGCAAACAAAGTGGATTGATGTCAAAACTTCAGAGCAAATTGCCGTCAACGGCCTGCCCTGGTATCAGCAAAACGACAGGCAGTTTATCCGCCTGCCGCTCGTCGAAAAAGATAATATTACTCCTGCCGCATGGTGGATGTCGAAATGTCCCAGCGGAGCACGCGTCAGATTCAAAACCGACTCATCGTCGTTAAAGCTGCGTATCTGCCACGGTATGGAAAATTCCGACCGATTGGCTATGTGGCACATGAGTTCCGTAGCGGTCAGCGGCATTGACTTATACATCGGCCCGCCCGAAAACATGACCTTCTGGAAGACCACCAACCCCCAAAGCGGCAGCGAAGCATACGAACACATATATTTTGAAAACCTCGCAAAAAAAACACGCGAATTCACGCTTTACCTGCCCACCTACGCCGAACTAAGCGAATTATCTATCGGAATTAACGACGACGCAACGCTGGCCACACCAACCCCCTACCAATATGAAAAACCTATCGTTTTTTACGGCACCTCAATCACTCAGGGGGCGTGTGCAGGTCGTGGGGCGAATACTTTTGTCTCACGAATAAGCCGCCAGCTTAATTGCGATGTGGTCAATCTCGGCTTTTCCGGCAGCGGCTGCGGCGAACCAATTATGGCAGAATTAATGTCACAAATCGACGCTTCGATTTACGTAATTGATTCTGTCGCGAACATGAATACCAAAATAATGCAGGAAAGATACGAAAACCTCATCGGACTCCTGCGTAAAAACAAGCCCGAAACCCCTATTGTCCTGATGACCAAAATCCACTTCGCGTATGAAGTCGAACCTGCCCAGGCTCAGGAATATATCGAGCAGCACAAACCGCTGTTTGAAACCTACGAAAAAATGAAGGCCGCCGGTGACAAAAATATCTACCTGTTCGATGCCGGAGCCATAATTCCGACCGGCAAAAATCATCCCACCGCTGATGGCATTCACATGCTCGATACCGGCTTTGAAAAAATCACCGGCCAACTGGCCCCGTCTTTAGGCCAAATACTTAACACCCAACCGGAATAATCCAGGAGGATTTATAATGAGAAACATGACTTTAACTCTGCTGATTACCGTTTTAATTTCAGCTTCAACCTCTTACGCACTGACCGGCCCAGCCACCACCCACGGCAACATCAGCGTCGGTAAATTCTACACCTGGAACATGACACCCCACACATCATATCCTGACCACTGGCCCAACCAGTGGTGCAGCGGCGCCAAACTCACCGACGAAGACCTCGGCCAAACCTGGCCCCTGGACCAATGGATAGACTGGCTGGGCTATGAAGCCTACACACTCGAAATCGTCCTTGATTTGGGCAAGGTATACAACATAGATGAAATACGAATCCGGCTCTGTTCACGTCTGGACTACGGCATTAAACTGCCCGACCAGATTCGCATTTATACCCGACAATCAACAAGTGAATCATGGCAGCAATGCGGGACTTCACTGGGACCGTGGACCGACTCGCAAAGCTATAACCCGGTTTGGATAGGACATGACAACCTGACAGAACAGGCTCGTTTTGTAAAATACGAACTTGACGGGCCGGTCGATTCGCACATGTTCATTAGCGAAATTGAAGTCTACGGCGACATCGTCAACAGTTGGAAGGAAGTACCCGACTGGGGAACTTATCAAGGGGCCTACCCGTCCAGTTCGTACTGCTATCTGCAAATCCGTGACTATGAAGCTATCTCACAAAAGCAGTCCTCCATGGCACTGTGGTACGCCAATATGGGAGCTTCCGATTTCAGTTCCTATTTAGCCCCGCTCTGGACTTCGCAATATGGCTTGTCGCTCGACCTGGATTATGCCGGGGCACGCTATCTTCAGGTCGGCTGGGAACCCGAAGCAAATATCACCGCCCAAAATGTCGCCAGCGGTTATTACGATTCATATTTTACGACCTTTTTCCTTGAATCGATTTTCTATTCGTATCGCGGAGGCAATGACGACCCCGTCTGGTTCCGCCCCTTGAGCGAAATGAACGGAGGCTGGACCTTCCCCGGCAATACCGCGGCCTGGGGCGGCGACCCGCTGAATTTCCGCCGGGCCTGGCGCAGAATGTATAATGTCGCCGAGCAGGTCGGAGCAGCCGACCACCACATCTTCCTCTGGTCACCCAACGGCTACACCTATAACGGCACAGAACACATGCCCGACAAATATTATCCCGGCGACCAGTATGTCGACTGGGTCGGCCTGAGCCTCTATGTCCAGGTACAACGCCCTATCCCAACAATATCCTGACCGGCACAGCCGGAACCGGGGCATTTGATTTTTACGGTACATATTCGTACAAGCCCATGATGATTAGCGAAGGTGCCTTCCGTCCCAAAGATGGCGTAGACGGCGTGGAATGGATTAACCAGTGGTTTGACATCCAGCACAATTACCCCATGATTAAAGCCCAGGTTTGGTTCTACATCCACGATGCCGACTATAATTGCCTGCTCCAAGAACCTTATCAATCGCTGTACAGAAACAGAATCGCCGACGACTATTTCCTGAGACAGACCCACACCGGAATCCTCGATTACAACGGTGACCATGCCGCCGATTTCGCCGACTTCGCGGCTTTTTCCGAAAACTTCCAGACTACCAACCCCCAATCGCCCGGCGATGTAAATGGCGACAACACCGTCAATCTTGATGACCTGAGTATATTAGCGGAATTCTGGCTGCAATAAAAAGCAGCCTTGATTGTTTCAAACACCCAGAAATGCCCCGGCTTCGCCAAGTTTACGCTGTAGCTCCGGTACGTCTACCTGTTTAGTACCCCAACCATGCGCGACGGCAAGTGACGCTGCCATCCCCGCGGCCTGACCCGTTATAAAACAGCCCGGCATAACGCGAAGCGAACTTTGCATAATCTTATCTGCCGATAGACAGCGACCAGCCACCCACAAATTATCAATACCACGCGCCGTCAAACAACGATAAGGAATGCCGTAATACTCGCCCGGCTTGTATTTCGATGCTCCAATTTCACTGGTGAAACGAGCAAATTCACTCTGGTCACTGCTGCCCGGATGAATATCAATTTCATAGCAATACCCACCCACCTGGTCCGCGAACTGACGACGGGCAAAATAATCATCGGAACTCAAAACATAATCGCCGATTACCCGACGACTCTCCCTTATCCCCAAAAGAGAAGCACTGGAAACCAGCTCCGCCTTTGCAAAACCCTTCACATAATGCTTATAGAAATGCTCATATTCCGGCAGATACTTCCGCCCTGCCACATAAGCGCTCGTTACCGACATCTCATCCAGCGGGTCAAAATCGAATATATGACCTATATTCGCACTGCCCAGAGTGACACCTGTCTGGGCCATACCTGAATGATGACGGTCCTCAACCGTAAAAACTTTGTCCCGAAACGCCTTATCCAGAAGTATCAAAATTTCCTGCAAAGTAGGGTCGCCGGCTTTTTCCCAGTCGATATTCGCCCAGATACTGCAAAGCGTGGACGGCATAACCGCCCCCTGCTTATCACCAATCTCAAATTCCGCCCCGGCTTCCGCCGCTAAATCGCCGTTTCCGGTACAATCCACATAAGCCCTGGCCCGCACCGCGAACAACCCACCCGAACCGCGACATACCGCGTATTCTATCCCCTTATCACCCTGCACCACACCCACCAGCAATGTTTGCAAACTCAGACAAACTGAGTTTGAAACAACCATATCGTCATAGATTCTTTTCAGCTTTTCCGAAGGAATCGCCAAATATTTTTCACGATAAAGCCTGCCGCCCGCCTTGAGTACCCGCTCAAAAACTTCCCGACCCAAACCATCAGCCAGAAAATGCTCACCATCGCCGAACTGCATAAACAGCGGCACCAGACCAGCCGTACCCATACCCCCCAGACAGCTATGCCCTTCTGCCAAAAAAACCGACCTGCCCTGACGAACAGCAGTCACCGCCGCGGCAACCCCAGCCGAGCCCCCCCCGGCCACAAAAACATCAACCTCATATCTGACTTCGATTTGCTTATTATATTCTATCTGGCTCATATGCTTATTATATGATAACCAATGACGGGGTTCAACCATCAAGCACCAAAATTAATCACCCTTCACCTACACGACGTGGCCGTTTATCCACTCCGGTTTCTTTAACTGCAACGCCAGTCGATTTGCCTCTGATCGCGGTGCTTCCGGTATTTCAACGGGCTAAAGCCTGTACGCTGCTTGAAAACTCGCCGAAAATAGCAATCGTCACTGAAACCACATCGATTGGAAATTTCGTCTACGGTTAGATTGCTGTTGGCGAGCAGATCGCGGGCTTCGCGGATTTTCTCAGTAAGAATCGCCTCTGTTACCGACATGCCATATACTTTTTTATAAACCCGACCCAGATAATCGGGATTGTATCTCAAAGAATCTGCCACCGAAGAAGCAGAGATTTTTTCGTCACAATGCCGGAGTATAAACGTTCTGGTTTTCCGGGCCAGAGCAAAGGCAGGGTCGTCCGGGGCATTCCGTGTTTCACTCTGACGTGAGACTTCCCAGAAAATCATCTTAATCAGCAGATTCAAAGAAAAAGAATCCGCTCGATTATCCTTCATATCCACCATCAGCTTATGCAGCAATTCCTTTATCGTATCAGGCCGTTGCGGAGTTGAATATTGATTAATGGAAATAAAATTTTGCATATCCTCTATCGGCTCAAAAACAAAATGCACCCAATAGAAAGCCAGATCCCTGCCATATGTCGCGGTTCCGTAATGGCGCCGGCCGGGCCAAAGAATCAGGGATTGATTTGGCTTTACCGTAAAATCGTGGTCACCTTCGCGGATTTTCAGCTCGCCGCTTTTAACAAAAATCAGCTCCCAGAAATCTATGACCCGGTCAATATGCCTGCCCACTCCGCGCGAGATGAATAGGGAAGCCTTCTGGACCTCCAGGGCCATATTTATGTCTATGTCCAAAATATCAGATTGCATTTCCAACGCCTCAGATTAGCATTCACGCAGCCAAACCATCATCTCTGCCAGACCGCGATTAGCACGCAGATAAAATGGAATTGCCCGCAAACAAACTTTTTTCTCCTTTATACTGTCATAAACATAAAGTTTTTTCCCGGAATCTATACGGCGTTTGCCGCTAAAATTTATCACTGAAATAGCTTGGCCCAGAATACGCTTATTAGCGACTGTGAATTTCGTATTTTTGTCCACAGCGATATTGCTCAGAAATTTACCGTTATCAACCGACTCTATACAGTAAATCAGCGGACCTCTCTGAATCGCAAAACGACCGGCATCCTGCCTCACAATCGAATTGGCATAAACTTTACGAACCGGCATATCAAAAACAAGCTCAACTTTGTCATTATTCTGCCATAAGCGACTGACGCGAATATAACCCTTAGTCGTACATTCTTTGATGTTTACAGATTTGGCATTGATTTTCATAGTCGCCCGCGGGCACCATTCCGGCAGACGAAAAGCAATGGTGGATTTGACAGGCTCTGAGACTTTGGCATTGAATACAACTTTGCCTTCGTAAGGATAGTTTGTCTTTTGATGCAAACTGATATGCGTTGAACCAATCTCGAAATCAGCCTTTGAGCCAATATACAAATTCACATAAATATCTTTGCCGCTGTGAGCGTAAACATAATTTCCCAGCGACGCCAGCAAACGAGCAATATTGGGCGGACAGCAAGCGGTATCGTACCACTCCTGACGCACCGACTGAACATGATTCTCGTTTTCATATTTGCCCCGGTATTCACGAGCCGGAGGGTATTCCTCCAGAGGATTAGCGTAAAAGAAATGCATACCGTCAAAACTCACACTGCCGCAAACGGTATTATAAAGTGCCTTTTCCAGCACATCGATATAACGGCTGTCCTTGTCTATATTGAACATTCTCTGAGCAAAGAAAATCAAAGCAATAGACGCACAAGTTTCGCTGTACGCGGTTTCGTTGGGCAAATCACCATCAAATGAAAACCGTTCCGAATAATACGCCGACCCCACCCCGCCGGTCACATACATTCGAGCGATGGTGATACTGTCCCATATTTTCCGGCAGACGCGTATTAAATCCCGGTCGTTTGTTTCAGCAGCAACATCAGCCATGCCGGAGTACATATAACAGGCCCGAACCGCGTGCCCGTCGGCTTTGTCCTGCTGACGAACAGGCTTATGGGCCTGATTATAACTGAAATCCTCGACATAATGCTTGTCAGAATTGAACCTCTCAAAATTACCCCCCAGTCTCTCCTGCTCAAACCAGACCGGCGAATTGCCCCGCTGATCAACAAAGAATTTGGCAAGCTGTAAATATTTTCCATTGGCCGTAACCTTATACAGCTTAACCAAAGCCATCTCTATCACCTGATGACCCGGATAACCTTTCATCTGACCTCTGCCTGAACCAAAAACCTCGGTGAGATAATCAGCATAGCGGCACATAACATTCAAAAATTTATCTTTGCCTGTGGCATTATAATAAGCGACCGCGGCCTCAATCAGATGACCGGCACAATAAAGTTCATGACCGTCCCGGAGATTCTTAAAACGCTTCTGAGGTGCGACCGTCGTGAAATACGAATTGAGATAGCCATCTGACTGCTGGGCCGAGGCAATCAAATCAATCACGCCGTCAACTTTGCGCTCGAGCGAACAGTCCTTTTTTACAACCAGCGAATAAGCCGCGGCCTCTATCCATTTGGCGGTGTCCGAATCCCAGTAAATATGAGGCTTATTCTTGCCCCCTTCTTTCCAGTCCAGCTTCAAAGCGTCAAGACGCCCGGTCCGCTTGCATTGCTTATACTCAAAAGGAATAGTAACGTTTATATTGGTTTCCAGCCTGCCTGACCAGAATTTGTCTTCTATTTCAACATTCTGCAAATCTATCTGCCGCAGTATTTTTGACATTTAACAGCCTTTCAGAAAAAACGGAACAAAACGCCATGACTCATTCGCACAAAAACAGAACTATGCCGACCTAAACTTCCTAGCTATAATACCAAACACTCACAAAACCTTTATTTTACTAAAATTATACTATCTCAGATTATATATTTCTATATTAAAATTTAATAAATCCGACCCAGGCCTCATTGTTATAGCGATTATTCAGCTTAATAATTTCTCCATAATTTGCCCAGTGCAATTATTAACAATTCCGGTGTTTACTTCTTGTACATCAAATGTTTTACGTAAATTTTATCCGTGACCAGGGCTCCAAACGGGGTTATAATTCCGGTGCCAAAGATTAATATTGACCGACAGAACTTGTTTATTATCAGGAGTTTAACATGAGGTCAGACGCAGTAAAAAAAGGATTTGAAAGAGCCCCCCACCGTAGCTTACTCAAGGCCTGCGGAGTTACCGACGCGGATATGGGCAAGCCTTTTATAGCCATCGCCAACAGCTATATTGATATTATCCCCGGCCATACACATCTGGATGAGGTAGGCAAATTCATCAAGGACGCGGTACGTGCAGCCGGCGGTGTACCGTTCATGTTCAACACCATTGGCATTTGTGACGGCATCGCCATGGGCCATACCGGCATGAAATACTCGCTCGCCAGCCGAGAGGTAATCGCCGATTCAGTCGAATGTGTGGTGCGGGCCCACTGTTTCGACGGGCTTATCTGCATACCGAATTGCGATAAAATTATCCCCGGTATGATGATGGCCGCTTTGAGGCTGAACATCCCAACCATCTTCGCGTCCGGCGGCCCGATGCTGGCCGGCAAAACACCGTCCGGAAAAACCGTTGACCTTATCAGTGTATTTGAAGGTGTAGCCGAATATAACAAAGGCCACATAAACGAATCCGAACTCAAGGAACTGGAAGACAATGGCTGTCCCACCTGCGGAAGTTGTTCCGGCATGTTCACCGCAAACAGCATGAACTGCCTTTGTGAAGCGATTGGCCTGGCCTTGCCCGGCAATGGTTCGATTCCAGCGGTTGACCCCCGACGCAAGGAACTCTACACCAAGGCGGCTCAGCAGATTTTCAAACTCATCGAAGCCGACCTCAAGCCGCGTGACATTGTTACGATCGAGGCCCTCGATAACGCTCTGGCACTGGATGTGGCGATGGGCGGTTCCACCAATACAGTATTGCATAGCCTGGCGGTCGCCGACGCAGCGGAAATAGCCTACGGCCTGGACCGTATCAATGGAATCGCTCAAAAATGCCCCAATATCTGCAAAGTATCACCTTCCAGCGATTATCACATGCAGGATGTGGACAATGCCGGCGGTATAAGTGCTATTCTCAAGGAAATTTCCCAGATTGACGGACTGCTTAATCTGAAATGCAAATCCGTCACCGGAAAGACCATCGGCGAAAATATCGCTGCTGCCGAAATCAAGGACACCAAATGTATCCGCACCCTCGACAACGCCTATTCAACTAAGGGCGGCCTGGCAATCCTGAGCGGCAATCTGGCCCCTAATGGTTCGGTCGTCAAAAGCGCCGGCGTAGCCAAGGCCATGCTGACGCACAGCGGCCCAGCGGTAATTTTCGACAGCCAGGAAGAAGCCTGCCAGGGAATTCTCGCCGACAAGGTCAAAAAAGGTGACGTTGTGGTAATTCGCTACGAAGGGCCACGCGGCGGACCGGGCATGCAGGAAATGCTCAGCCCCACCAGCTATATCATGGGGGCCGGACTGGGCCAGAGCGTGGCACTGATTACCGACGGCAGATTCAGCGGAGGAACCCGCGGAGCCTGCATCGGGCATATCAGCCCGGAAGCGGCTGCGGGAGGACCCATCGGACTGCTCAAGGACGGCGATATTATCGAAATTGACATCCCAAACAACAAACTGGCTGTTAAGTTGACCGATGCCGAACTCGAACAGCGGCGGCAGGAATGGAAACCACGCGAGCCGCGTATCAAACACGGGGCTCTGGGCAAATACGCAGCTATGGCACAGTCAGCCGACACCGGCGCGGTGCTGAAATGGTAAAATACCGCAATGGCTGGTGGTTTTCCTTGACATAAATCACTGCGGCAGGTTGAATAACAGAATGGTATATAGCAAAAGGCAACAAAATAACTTTCTATACTACTTGTAGATAGGAGTACAGCGATGAGTTTTTACCCAAAAGCGGCGTTATCTCTGGTATGTCTGGCGGCAATTTTGCTCGGCTGCAAACAAAATTACCGTAAGGCCCCCCTGCCCGACCCCATCGAAAATATCCGTGTCGCCGACAACGCTCGCCGGCAGGAAGTACAGCTCGTGGAGCAGATGGCCCTGTATCGGGACCACTATTACCAACAGCTCATGCGGATGCGTGACTTCTACGACAAACAGGGAAATCATCTCAAAACCATATGGGCTGAAGAAGAAATCAACCATTTCCTGGCTGGTCCCCGACGCACCTATATCGCCGCGGCTGAAATCGCCGGGCCTAACCTCCAGGCCGCAAACAGTATCCCCGATGCCGACATGGTCTACGAAGAAGCCCAGGCTATGAAAAAAGCTGCGCAGGGTGAGCTCGCCGGCCTGGGGGAGCTGGACCAGCTTACCGTCCGCAAGGATATGGTCTACAAAGCCATAGACCAGTTCAATATGGTCATCCAGACCTATCCCACCAGCGATAAAATTGACGATGCCGCCTTCCAAATCGGAGACCTCTACAGCCGCTATATCAAAGATTATGCCACGTCACTGAAATATTTTGAACGCGTCTGGCAATGGGACCCCCAAACTCCCTGGCCAGTCGCGACTGCCATGGCTCGAATTTACGACCATAATCTTCATGATAAAGTTCGGGCAATTGAGCTTTACGAAAAGGTTATCGAAACCGAAGCCGCGTTTCCTGACAATGTTGAATATGCCCGCAAAAGAATTGACCGGCTGAGTTCTGAGTTGCGGGATTAGACCGATACGATTCAATAAGCGTTAAATAAACCATAAACCCATCGCTTAAACAACGGTGGGTTTATTTATACCAATAAGGATGAAAAGCCAACGGTATAGACCGGTAAATCATGCAATTAGTCATTATCATCGCGGTATTCATGGCCCTGCTCAGCGCCGAAAGCGCCGGCGAGGTCTTCGAACAACAACTGCCATCATGGCTGGGAACTCTGGATACGCCCCGGAGCCTGGTTCTGATGGCAGGAATACTGATTGGGTATTGGTCCCTGTCTTGCCTGTCGACATCGCTTCTGCTCAGGCGGCTCGAAATACAGCAGAAACTTGGGCGAATCGACTATCGTATGTCCGCCCGGACCAGCATTATAAATCAAACGATATTACTGGCCACCTACATGATTTTTCTCACCGCCGCCGGCTGGACCCGCATGGTGATTATCCAGTGGCAGCTCCAGGATTATGTCCTCGCCGACGAAGTCATGTTGCTTTTACCTCTGGTTATCATGCTGACAATCTCGCTGCGGGCCTCCTATCCGGTCAATCGTTTCATCCGCGAATCGGTAATCACATCTTACCTGACCGAAGGGCTCTCGGCCCGACCGGTCTGGTCGCTCCAAGAATATATGATTTTCAACCTCAGAGGGCATCTGCTGATTATACTCATCCCTCTGCTGATTATCATGGGCATCAAAGACCTGGTTTTCCTGATGCTGGAAAGGATGTATGACTTTTCACTTATGTCCGACAGTGAATATGACCGAACGATGTTTATCGGCAACGCTATTTCCGGTATCGGAACCGTACTGGTTTTCGTAATGGCACCGCTCATGCTGCGGGCGATATGGAAAACCCGACCCCTGCCCATCGGACCCCTGCGGGAAAAGCTGGAAGAATTCTGCCGCAAAATAAAACTCAAACACCGCGATATACTTCTCTGGGATACCTATTCGGCAGTGACCAATGCCGCCGTCATGGGTGTCATACCCCAGGTGCGATTTGTACTGCTCAGCGACGCGCTTATCGAAAACATGCCCGACAACCACATCGAAGGGGTTTTCGCCCACGAAGCCGGCCATGTCAAAAACCATCACATCGCTTTCATGGTGCTGATGATTATGGGTATGGGCAGCATCGCCGCCCTGCTCATGGAAATTTCACTCAAAGCGATTAACCATCTATGCGAAATCTGGTCATTGCCCCAATGGTGCGGGGAGGCTTCCGGCTGGCTGATTGTCGCCTTAACCGCGGCAGGTGGATTTTCCCTGTTCGGATGGGTGAGTCGCCGCTTTGAACGACAGGCAGACCTCCACGCCGCCCAATGCCTCAATGCCGCTGCCGCCAACGACCAGCAATTGGACCACAACCGACTCGGACCACACGGGGCGTTAATGATGGGGCAGGCCTTGCACCGCATAGCCTTCCTCAACGGAATGACGCCGACCGCTCGAAGCTGGCGACATTCCAGCATCGCTTCGCGGGCTGAGTTCCTGAGAGAACTTTCGATCAAAGACGGCGCGGTCAAAAAATATCAACGTTTGATTATTATGGTTAAGCTGGCAATAATAATTGCCCTGCCGCTGGCCGGGCTGGGCTGGTGGTGCCTGGAAAGAGTGTTGGACTAATGAATATCGTAAGTCACGGCATTGACCTGGTAGAGTGCCAACGCATAGAGCAAATGCTCAGCAAACACGACAAGCATTTCCTCGACCGGGTTTTCACTCCGCACGAGCAAAAAGACTGCCTGCGCGGTAAGGATAAAATCGTGCGACTGGCCGGCAGATTCGCCGTCAAAGAAGCGGTCATGAAAATCTTGGGCACCGGCTGGCGCGGCGGCATCGCCTGGACCGACATCGAAACGGTCAACGACCTGGCCGGCAAACCTTCGGTAAAATTAACCGGCCAAACCGCCCAACTCGCCAAAAAGCTCAAAATCACCAAAATCAGCCTCAGCATCACCCATACCCAAAACCTGGCCATCGCCTCTGCCATAGCCCTGTCTGAATAATGCCCTGAAAATCCATAAAAGGTAATAAAAAATAAAAAAACACGTTTTTTCCCGTAAAAAAACGTAAAAAATCATCAAAAATCGACCTTCCAGGCCTGTTTGCGCGGACTTTTCACCGCGTTTCGGTGCGCCCACCACCACCGCAATTCCGCCAACGAAAAATAAGCACTTACACACCATTTGGCCCCGCCGCTAGCGGCAGAATCCCAACCACCTGCCCGCCTGATGCACTCTGCGTATACAGCCAAAATTTTTTCCGTGAACCAACAGCTTTTATATGCTACCATACAGATTCGGTTTATTTTAGACAGTTGCCACTGCGCAACGTAAACCACGAAAGATTAAGGAGATATGTAAATGATTGGCTGTCACTTTGGACGTAATTTCCAGGTTACTGTCGCCGGCGGTTCTTATCAGGACGGCCTCACGGCGGTACTGCAAGGGGTACGCCCGGGCCTGATGCTGACCGAACAGGAAATCTATGGAGACCTGCTTTTGCGCAAGCCCGGTGCCGACGAGCTTTCCAGCCCCCGAAAAGAACCGGACCTGCCCATTATCTATACCGGAGTCAATGCCGCCGACACCGTCGAAGGTGCTGACAACAAAAATCACACTAACGGAACGCCCCTGACCATACTGATTCCCAACCTCGACCGCCATTTCATCCATATAAAGCAATATCAGGACACTAACCGCACCCCCCGGCCCGGCCACGCTTCATACGCATCATTTATGAAATATGGACCGGACGACGATGCTATCGGGGCAGGATTTTTCAGTGGACGCTACACTTCCACCATCGTTGGCGCCGGTTATGTCGCCAAGAAAATACTCAAAGAATGCGGCATTCGGGTTTTTTCTTATATCCGCGAGGCCGCCGGAATTCGCTGCGACGAGATTGACCATCAAAAAGCCTTCGAATCGACCGAAGCCTACAAAAAAATGAGACACGACTACGACCCGTTCTATCAGGAAATCTACGTCAAAGGACGTATCAACCCCGAAATGAGGTTCCTCGAAAAAACCCGTATCTTCGGACAAATCGAGACCGAAATCGACGCGATTCGTGCCAAAGCCCCACCCATAAAACCAAACGAAATCCAAAACAAATACGGCATCCATCACATTCTCAACTGCCCCGACCTCAAGGCTGCTCAGGAAATGGTCGACGCGTGCAACGCTATCACCAAGACCGGCGATTCTTCCGGCGGGATAGTTGAAGTTGTCGTGTTGGGCGCTCCGGCGGGGCTGGGCGAACCGGTTTTCCATAAGCTCGATGGCGAACTTGGTGCCATGTGCGGAATTGGTGCTGTTAAGGGCGTGGAGATCGGTGCCGGATTCGCGGTTAAGGATATGACCGGCATTCAGTCTAACGATAATATGAGCAATAAAGACGGCAAGGTAGTTTTCGGCTCGAATCAGGCTGGCGGTATTACCGGTGGCTTGAGTACGGGCCAGCCCATCGTTGTTAAACTGGCAGTGAAGCCCACCCCCACCATCGACAAGCCGCAGAACACTATCGACAAATACACGCTCACGAACACCGATCTGGCTGCTATTACTCGCCGCGACCCCACTATCGTCGGGCGTATCTGGCCGGTCGCCGAAAATTACACCGCTATGGTCATTCTCGACAACCTCATGGCCTATTATGGTTATGAAGCGGTAATGCAAAAGGCCGGCTATAAAAAATAAAAACCTGAGCATTTTATGGACTGTCTGAATTATTTGTATCGTCTCAAATGTGATGATATTCCTGACGATGTAAAAGAACAGGTCAAACGTTGTCTGCGCGATATAATCGCGACCGCGGCTGGTGCGATGTCTTTGCCAACCTCTGCGCAGGGTGAAGCCCTGGTCAGGCGACAGTACGGCAAGGGCGTTGTGCCTTTGTGGTTCAAAGACTGGGAAAGTTCCGCTGTGGGAGCGGCTTTTTACAATGCTCTGGCAATCGACTCTCTGGACTTTCACGACGGATTCAGACCATGCAAAGGCCATGCGGGCGCTACTGTCGTGCCGGCAGCAATCGGGGCCTGCGCCGGGCGAAAAGTGAGCGGCGAAAAACTCATTACCGCATTGCTGATAGGTTATGAAATTGCCTGCCGCGCGGGATTGGCTGTCCACGCTTTATATGAACCGGCTTATCATTCATCAGGTTCCTGGGCTGCACTTGGCGCAGCAGCGGCGGCGGCGTACATTATGGATGTACCCGCGGAAAAATTTGACGAGATTCTGGGAATTACCGAATATTACGCTCCGATGTCCCCAATGCTGCGTTGCACTATCCATCCCGGCGCGGTTAAGGATGGTGCCGCCGCCGGAGCGTGGGCCGCAGCGACCGCCCTGGAAATGTTTACTGTGGGGATGCCTGGAGTACCGTCAATTTTCACAAGCGAACCTGTCGCTCAACAGCAAATGTCATCGCTGGCTGATGAATGGCTCATAATGAAGCAGTATTTCAAACCATATCCTGTCTGCCGCTGGGCTCAGCCAGCCGTTGAGGGGGTCCGGCATCTACAACAAAAACACACCCTGAACCACACCGATATTGAATCCGTAGAAGTGGCAATGTTTGCCGAAGGTGCCTCGCTGGGCCGGAAGAAATATCCCCCGCTGAATTCGGATGATGCTCAATACAATATCGCCTGGGCGGTGGCCGCAATGCTGGTCACCGAAAAACTGGGCGTAGAGCAAGTCTCTCCGGCGAATTTAACAAATAGGGACATCATTGATTTGGGCCATAAAATTAAAACATCGGTCGCCCCGGACATTCAGGAGAATTTTCCCAGTCAATGCCTGAGCCGGGTTATTATCGCCTTAAAAGATGGCCGCATCCTTAAAAGCCCGACCATGAGTGCTCGCGGCGATTACGACAATCCGTTAAGTGATGCTGAGCTGGAAGAGAAATATGATTCGCTGGTTTATCCTGCTTTAGGCCGGAATCGTGGGGCAGAACTCAAAAAGGTGATAGGTTCTCTCGAAAAATATTCTGCTGATGATTTGCTTGATATGTTGACGTGAAACACAAAATCGCCAAAAGAAAAAGGTCCGCAAGCTCTCCAGCTGGCGGACCTTTTTTTGTATCAACAATTTGGTAAAGCTATTTTTCCAAGGCAATCAGGTCTTCGTAGGTTTCCCGTTTGCGAATCACGCGGAAACTATCACCATCGACCAGCACCTCGGCAACTCGCGGTCGGGCATTGTACTGGCTGCTCATCGCAAAACCATAGGCGCCAGCAGTGAAAACCGCCAATAAATCATCACGCTTCAACGGCGGCAGCTCGCGGTCTTTGGCCAGAAAGTCACCGGTTTCGCAAATAGGACCGACAACATCCACGCGTACAAGACCATCCTTGGGCACCGGATTCTGGCGAGACTCCACCACAAAAGCGGGGTCAACCTTCACCGGCCAGATAAAATGAAACGCGTCATAAAGCGGCGGACGCAACAAATCATTCATGCCCGCATCCACAATCGCAAAACGCTTCTCACCGCCCTGCTTGGTATACAGAACCTTAGTTACCATAATCCCGGCATTACCGGAAATACTCCGACCGGGCTCGATTATGAGCTTGAGATCCTTGCCTTTGAGCAAAGTCACAATGGCCTCGGCGTATTTGCTAAACTCCGGCGTCTGGCCCAGCGTATAATCCGCACCAAACCCGCCGCCGATGTCCAGGGCCTCAACCGCATAACCTTTACGACGAAGTTCATCGATAAAAACCAGCGTCTTGGTGATGCCCTCGACATAAGGTTCAACCGTGTAAATCGGCGAGCCCAGATGCAGATGGATAGCACATACTTTGACATGCTCGTTATGGCCGAACTCGTCAAATACATTCATTGCCCGGTCGAGGTCCACGCCAAACTTGGTTTCCTTCTTGCCGGTAGTGGTGTGCTTATGCGTTTTGGGGTCCACATCGGGATTAACCCGCAAAGCAGCCTTGACGGTTTGCCCCATTTCCGAAGCAATCCGAATCAGATTGGCAAGCTCGGCTTCCGATTCTATATTGAAATAGGCAATGTTGGCTCCAATGGCCTGCCGCAACTCAGCATCGGTTTTGCCGGCGCCGGCATAGACCACCGCCGTTGTATCACCGCCGGCCTGAGCGACACGAAAAAGTTCGCCGCCGCTGACCACATCAAAACCACTGCCCATCTCGGCCAGCATTTTCAGAATATTGATATTGCCGCAGCCCTTGACCGAATAGCAAATCAGCGGATTCAGTTCCGCAAAAGCTTTCGCCAACGACTGATAGTGATGCCGAAAAGTACCCGCGCTGTAAATATACGCGGGACTTGCGACTTCTTTTATAATATCAGCTACCGGCACCTGTTCGCAGTAAAG